>OZ255703.1:0-607500 GCA_965277055.1 Gammaproteobacteria bacterium
ATATAGCAGGGGGCACTGGTGACTTAGCTCGTCAATTTAGAGATCGAGTGGGGGAGAAAGGCAAGGTTATTCTTTCTGATATTAATAATGCAATGTTGCGTGTTGGTCGAGATAATAATATTGACCATGGATATAGCGATATTGAAGTCATTCAGTCCAATGCCGAGCACTTATGTTTCGCTGATAATACTTTTGATATCGTCTCAATTGCCTTTGGTCTAAGAAATGTGACACATAAAGACCAAGCACTAGCAGAATTTGCCCGAGTGCTAAAGCCAGAAGGAACCTTGATTATTTTAGAGTTCTCTAAACTAGAAAGTACTATACTACAACAACTCTATGACGGATACTCGTTTAATATTTTGCCAAAATTGGGCAAATTCATTGCCAATGATGAAGCAAGTTATCAGTACTTGGCTGAGTCTATTCGTAAACACCCTGATCAAGATACTCTCAAGCAAATGGTGATGGACGCTGGGTTTAACTTTTGTGAATATCATAATCTTTCTGGGGGCATTGTTGCAATGCATAAAGCAACAAAATAGTGGAAATTAGTGTATGTATCCCTATATAGTTTTTTATACTTTCTTTGTATACTGACCAATGACTGAAATCCTACTAGAAAAAATTATTAACAAACTAGCTCAGGATGGGCTGATTGATATCAGCCCACTACATGAAAAGACAATTAGTCTTTCTATTACTCCACTAAAAAAGTCACTCACTTTTTATATCAATGCTGAACAAGTATTTATCTTTGATGAAGCTAAAGAGCAAGACGTTGCTATTTCAGTAGGCGTTGATACCTTTTGGCAGTTACTAGAAGGTGCTGATATTAGTGAATTAATTCGTAGTGATGCGATTGTCTTAAATGGCGAGGTAAAAACTGCTCAATTATTTGTTGATATCTTAAAAGAAAATACTATTAAAAAGCGACTATCAGCTATATTGCCACATGAAGTACAAGATGCTGCTGATACTCTTAAACAAAAAATGAAAGACGGTTCCTTAACAGAGCGCATCATCTCTACACTGATTCAACCTAAAGTATATAAATAGTATGTATATTTGGCGTATTTTAAAGGTTATTGCAACCTATCAGTTGCATACCTTGATTCGCTTACCATGGTATGCATTTCCCTTACGTATTATATTATTTTTGTTGGGCTTATTTACTCGCTCCACTAAGCATTTAGATCGTGGTGAGTGTATTTCCAGAAGTCTAGAAGAGTTAGGCGTAATCTTTATAAAATTTGGACAAGTACTTTCTACCAGAAGAGATTTACTACCAGAAGATATCGGCAGAGAATTAAGCAGATTGCAGGATAATTGTCAGCCATTTTCAAGCGTTCGTGCCCGTGAAATTATTGAGCGTGAGTTAGGTGACTTTATTGGTAATGTATTTACTGATTTCTCGGAAACACCTATTGCCGCTGCTTCTATTGCTCAGGTTTATACCGCCACACTCCATTCGGGTGAGTCAGTAGTAGTAAAAGTAGTGCGACCAGATGTAGAAATACAAATACAAAGGGACTTAAAAGTATTATATCGTTTAGCAAAAGTTGCCAATATGCATAGCGTACTAAAGCGCTTGCGTCCGCTGGAAGTAGTAAAAGAGTTTGAGTTTATTATTCGTAATGAGCCGAATATGCTCCTAGAGGCTTCTAATGCGCGCATTTTAAAACGCAACTTCACTGGTAGTGATCTGCTGTATGTCCCTAAAGTCTATGAAGAGTATAGTACCAAGCATATGCTTGTAGAAGAGCGTATTTATGGCACTTCTATAGGTGATTTAGAGAGTATTCAAAAGCAAGGTATTAGTATGCAACACTTAGCTGAAAATGGTGTAAAAATATTTTTTACACAAGTATTTAAGCATAATTTCTTTCATGCAGATATGCATGCAGGAAATATATTCGTGGATAGCACTGGTAAATATAGTGGTGTCGATTTTGGTATCATGGGCAGTCTCACCAAGGAAGATAGGGTAGTGACTGCATTATTATTCCAAGCATTTTTCAATGAACAATATGAAAAAATTGCCCAGTTGTTTATCTCATCGGGCTGGATTGCTGAAGATACTAATAAAGTTGCTCTGACCAATGCCTTTAGGCTAGTATGTGAGCCTATGTTTGCTAAAGATTTAAGCGAAATATCCTTTGGTGAGGTATTGATGAATTTATTTAATGAGGCTCGTAAATTTGATGCCTATATCCAACCTCAGTTATTGCTACTTGATAAAACATTATTAGCAGTTGAAGGATTAGGGCGTAGTATTTATCCCCAGCTTGATTTATGGCAAACGGCAAAACCACTATTAGATGATATTATTCGTACCGAGTTCAGCATTAAAGCCCAACTAAAAGAACTCCATCATAATGCACCTGAGCTCTTATATCAAGTGCAAAACATACCTAAAGAACTGAGTGCTATTACTACTAAATTACATGCTCAGCAACAATTATCACAGCATAATATGCGAGCATATCAGCATACCAAACGCCAAATGATGGCTATCAGTGCTGTGGTTATTTTATTATTATTTTTGCAATTATGAAAATTCAACTAGATATTTCTAATGCTCACTTACAAAATGTGTGTGGAGTACTGAATGCCAATATCAAAATGATAGAACAAGCATTAGGAGTGGAAATTGTTAATCAGGGTGCAGAGTTTACTTTGAATGGGAGTAATGTGGAAATTGCTGCTAAAATTCTCTTACGTTTAGGGAGTTTTAAGGGAGATATTACTGAAGATGTGATTAATTTAGAAATTAAACACTTCAATATTAATACCAATACTGCTAAATATCTCAAACTGCCTAAAAAACATTTAAAAATATCTAATACTTCTCAACTAAGCTATATTGATAATATTGATAGTTATGACTGTGTATTCGGCATTGGAGCTGCGGGTACTGGTAAGACTTATTTAGCCGTTGCTAAAGCTGTAGAGGCTTTATTAGGTGGTGCAGTAGAGCGTATTATCTTAGTGCGACCTGCAGTAGAAGCGGGAGAGAATTTGGGCTTCTTACCTGGGGATATGAATGAAAAAATTGATCCTTACTTGATTCCTATTTATGATGCTTTGCACGAGTTTTTAGGCAGAGAAACTGCAGAAAAACTCTTAGAAAATAAAACTATTGAAGTTGCTCCATTAGCGTTTATGCGGGGTCGCACACTCAACTCTGCATTTATTATTTTGGACGAAGCGCAAAATACTAATTGCTCACAAATGAAGATGTTTTTAACCAGATTGGGCTTTAATTCAAAGATGGTTATCACTGGAGATAAATCGCAAATTGATCTAAAACATAAAGAAGACTCTGGTTTGATAGATGCTATTACCGTATTAAAAAATGTTACAAGTATTGCTTGGAATTATTTTGATGCAACGGATGTACTCCGCCATAGTTTGGTGAGTAAGATTATCCGCGCTTATGAGCGTTCATGAAAGTAATCGTTGGGCTTTCTGGCGGGGTTGACTCTTCGGTAGCAGCACTTCTGCTTATGCAAGCAGGCTATGAGGTAGAAGGTCTGTTTATGAAAAACTGGGAAGAAGATGATAGCGAAGAATGTTCAGTTGCTACAGATCTAAGAGATGCCACTCACGTTGCTAACACACTAGGTATAGTACTTCATACCGTTAATTTTAGTGCAGAATATTGGCAAGAAGTATGGAGTAATTTTATTGCTGAGCATAAGAGGGGTCGCACGCCTAACCCAGATGTATTATGCAATCAACGGATTAAATTTGCTGTATTCTTAGATTATGCGCTTTCTTTGGGTGCAGATAAGATTGCTACAGGGCATTATGCTGATATACAACATGTTAATGACACCTATATTCTTAAACGCGCTAAAGATGAGCAAAAAGATCAAACTTATTTTCTTTATTTACTCAATCAATATCAACTCTCTAAATCATTATTTCCACTCGCTCAGCTATACAAACAAGAAGTACGAAATATTGCCACTGTGCATGGGTTTACCACAGCTGATAAAAAAGACTCTACTGGAATATGTTTTATTGGTGAGCGTAATTTTCGCAGTTTCTTAAGCGATTATATTACTCCCAAAGAAGGGAGCATCATTGATGAACACGGTCAGACTATCGGTACTCATATGGGTGCTATGTTTTACACTATTGGGCAACGAAAAGGACTCGGTATCGGCGGAGGATACGGAGATGGCTCTAATGCTCCATGGTTTGTTGCAGATAAAGATATAGAAGCAAATACCGTGACCGTAGTACAAGGGGAGCACCCCTTACTATTTCATACGCAAATCATCACAGAAGCATTTCATGCAATTAGTACCTCATTAACATATACCACTTCTTATTTAGCACGTATTCGTCATAGAGGAGAGTTATATCCTTGTAAAATAACACCTTTAGATGATGAGAGCAAAGGCGTTTGCATTACCTTTGCTAAAGGCGTCAGAGCTATTACCCCAGGGCAATCTGTAGTCATATATGATGAGTATGAATGTATAGGTGGGGCAATTATCAAAGAGCGCTATTAAACCATAGAATACAATGAAAGATACGCATATTCCAGATCAAATTTTAGCCCTTGCATCCATTATGCAGCCACTAGGACTTATCCATGACCTTGCTCAAAAAGGCGCATGCGATGCCCAAAGTTTGCAAGCAAGTTTACACAGTATTACCAATACGGGCAATTCGATTGATGTCTTATATTCTTCTAAAGATGAGTTAACAGTGGGACTCAATACTCTTAAAAATGTATTAACAAAAAGTAAGAATCATCGCCACATACTAATTTATTTCATGGGGCTTATTAAAATTGAAAAGTTAGTTCGCAAACATCATGATGTATCCGCAATTATTACTCACAACATTGAGCCATTACAAGGTCTTTCTCTCGAGGAGGCAACCAATAATCACACTGTGGCAAAATATGCAGAACTCTACCGAAATATTGCTCAGTTATTAGATCAAAAAATAATTATTAATGGTAAGCAGGATTATCTGACAAATACTCACTTAGTGAATCATATCCGAGCACTATTGTTAGCAGGGATACGTTCAGTAAATTTATGGCGGACACTTGGAGGTAGTATGTGGCAATTGATTTTTAATAAAAAACGTATCATTTCACGACTTGATACTGTTCAAATATAGAAATTTTTGGTATAATTCTTGGTTTTATAAAATTTAAATATTATATGGCAAACTCAGCGGGTTCAAGAAAAAGAGCAAGACAAGCAGTAAAGAGAAATAAACATAACTCTATGCTTAAAAGCAGAATGAGAACAATGGTTAAGAAAGTTCTGTATGCAATTGAGGCAAATAATAAAGAAGAGGCTACTACTAATTTTGGCGCAATGCAAAAAGCTCTTGATGGTGCGGTAAGCAAAGGGTTAATTACTAAAAACCTAGCTGCCAGAAAAAAATCTCGCTTAAATGCCCAAATCAAAGCACTCTAACTCATCAGAAACTCAAATTTCATCAGAAGATTCGGAGTTATTTCGTCAAAGCGTAGATAATTCTCGAGTCTTCGACAAGGACAAGTTCCATACTCTTAGCAAGGGAAAGAAGCATCCTAAATTTCTCAATTACAGCATCATCCATACTGCTGAATTTTCTGCTAATGAATCATTATTTTGGCATGCAGGCGTAAGTAAATCAACGCTACAGGCTATAAAAAAAGGCAAGATAGCAATACGTGGTTCTATTGATTTACATGGCTATAATTTAGAAGAAGCATGTATAGAACTTGCTCATTTTATTTATACTCACCAAGATCAAGATTATCTGCATATTATTCATGGGAAGGGCTATAATTCAAATATGCTCTCCCCACTCAAAACGCAGACCTTTTATTATTTAAAAACTCATCCGCAAGTACAAGTTATTTGTTCTGCTCCAGAGCATCTCGGGGGAACTGGTGCGGTGATTATAAAGCTAAAACATGTTTGATATTGGGATCTCTAGTGAATCACACATATTCTCTACTGATGAAGTGTATTCAGTGAGTGGATTTTTAAAACAACTACACACTGTACTGCGCGAAACTGTTCCTATGGTGTGGATTAGTGCAGAAATCTCTAATATTACATACGCAAGTTCAGGGCATATTTATCTTTCACTCAAAGATGAGCACAGTGTGATTAAGTGCGTTATTTTCCGCTTGAGTGCAAAACGTATTCGCTTTGAACTCACTACAGGGATGAATATTCTTGTTAATGCTTCTCTTAATATTTATGAGCCCAGAGGAGATATACAATTAGTTATTGCTAAAGTAGAACCGGTAGGAGTGGGGGCTATTGAACTCGCGTTAAAACAACTTAAAGAAAAACTTGCCAAACAAGGGATGTTTGACATGCGCCATAAGCAAGCTTTGCCGCGTTATCCTCAGAGTATCGGAGTAATTACCTCTAAAAAGGGGGCAGTGGTGCAAGATATTATACGTATTTTAGGCATGCGCTATCCATTAGCCCAACTTGTTATATATGATACTCTAACTCAAGGAGAGCAAGCAGTAGGGCAAATTTTGAATGCACTTAGCTATGCTGATACTAAAGGGCATGATACTTTGATTATTGCCCGAGGTGGAGGAAGTGCTGAAGATTTATTTGTATTTAATGACGAAGTATTGGCAATGGCTGTATTTCATGCAAGAACGCCAATTATCAGTAGCATTGGACATGAAATTGATACTACCATATTAGATTTTGTTGCTGATTATTCTGCAGCAACCCCGAGTGCGGCAGCTATGGTTGTAGCTCCTGATAGTGTAGAAATTATTGAACAAATTGAAACATATATTACACGAATGCATCAAGCAATATATGCTCAGTATGCTACCTATACCCAAACCTTACAACTATTATCAAAATCTCTTGCCACTCCTGGGTTAGATGGGCAATATCTCTCTATAGAGAGAAGCACCCAAGCACTCAAGCAGACGATGATACAATCATTACACATAAAAGAAGAGAGGTGTAGTACACTGACAAAGCAGTTGCACAGCCATAATCCAGCGATAGTACTGCAGTCTCGTGAATATATGCGGGAGCGCCTAACGGAACATGCTCAGCGAACTATTGAGGAGCAAGTGTTGAATGCAACTTATAAATTAGAGTATGTATGTGAGCAATTGCAACAAGCGATGAAAATATGTCTGCAAGATGCACAACTGCACTATTCAAGTCAAGTACAGGCCTTAGAGTTTTTAAGTCCATTAGAAGTACTCTCTCGTGGCTATTCTATTAGCACCACTGAGCAAAAGGCAATTCATTCACATAATGATGTAGTAGCAGGAGATGTGATGACCACGAGAGTGGCGGATGGACATATTCATTCTACAGTTACTAATACATCTTCGCTATGATTTATATTGCACTGAGCATTATCGGATTAATTTTAGGTAGTTTTTTTACCATGCTCATATATCGCTTGCCTTTAATGATAGCAGGGCAATCTATTTCACCGATTCGCCCTATGCGTAGTCAGTGCCCACATTGTGGATCATCTTTGTCATTTTCTATGCTTATTCCAGTTTTGAGCTACCTTTGGTATCAAGGATCATGTAAGTATTGTCACACGCCAATTTCAAAGTTATACCCTCTTATTGAGCTTTTAACACTGGGCATTACACTAGGAATGTATCTAGTATTAGGGCTGAGTTATGAATTATTATTTTGGTTGGTATTTAGTTACGCATTATTAATTATTTTTTTTACTGATATTACGAAGTATATTGTGCCTGATGTTGTAATTTACCCTGTGCTGTGGCTTGGAGTGCTCTATCATTTGTGGTATGGCGATGTTACTGCTAGTATTTATGGGGTAATCATTGGTTATATGTCTTTATGGCTAATCTATTGGGTGTATAAACTCTTCACAACTAAAGAGGGTATGGGACATGGGGATTTTAAGTTTTTTGCTCTTATTGGTGCATGGCTTGGGTGGCAATCCTTGAGCATGGTGATGGCGATTGCCTCTATATGTGCATTAGTGTATTATCTTGCTTTGTTGCGAAATCCGCCAACTATGCTCCCCCTTGCGTCATTTATGAGTATTGCGGTTGTATTAATGCAACTAGGTCAGGAGTTTGGAATGATAAGTGAGTTATTTTAGTCGCTTGTAGTGTTTAATCCAGTAAAACAAATACACTAAAAAATACCCAATTAATGAAGTTAAAACTGCCATAATTGTAGAGCCAAGAAGTAATGGTTTCCAGACAATCAGCATGGTATCCCACAAGTATTCCATGCTAAATTCAAAATGAGTTATTTCTACACCTAAAATAGTAGCACCAATTTTATAAAAAAGATAGAAAATAGGCGGAATAGTCAATGGATTACTAATCCACACCAAACCAATACTCACCAAAATATTTGCAGAGAAATATACAGCAAATATAGCAGCAAAAATCATTTGAATAGGAATGGGGATACACGCACAAAATAATCCAACTGCAACACCTTTGCTAATAGTGCGATGATTAAAATTCCAGAGTTTAGGGTTATCTAATTTTAAGAGTTTAAGATATTTATTATTTTGTACAGTGGTAGGGCGTACAGAAAATCGTTTAAATGTCTTTTTCATGTCTTAACTGTGCATAACAATCTAAAATTCCATTTGAAGTTAATCCAATTTCGGCATAAATTTCTTCTATACCTGCATGATTGTGAAACATATCTGGAATAGCTAGGACGCCAATTTTAACATTATTGTCAATGGTATTTACCAGATTTACCACTTGCTGTCCTGCTCCGCCAATAGTAGCATTAGTCTCTATAGTAATAATATATTCGTGCGTTGCCACAAGCTCTGTAATCATCTGAGTATCTAATGGTTTCACAAACAACATATTCACCACTGTCGCATCTAATTGTTCCCCTGCATCAAGTGCCTGAGGTAATCTATCACCAAATACTAGTATTGCTAAGGTATGCCCCCGTCTGACAATATCTGCTTTGCCTAAAGTAAGTGTGGTTTTAGACTGCACAGGGTCTAAACTTGTTTGTGCTCGAGGATAGCGAATACAGAATACTCGCTCTGCTGTATACGCAAGTGTTAATAATGCATATAATTCATTGCCATTACTCGGAGTAGCAATAACTACATCGGGAATCGGCAGTAAGTAACTGATATCAAAACTACCATTGTGCGTAGCACCATCACTACCTACAATACCTGCACGGTCAATCGCAAAAATAACAGGTAAATGCTGAATCGCCACATCGTGAATGAATTGATCGTAGCCACGTTGAAGAAAAGTAGAATAAATAGCAACAATAGGCAAGTATCCCTTGCTAGCAAGTCCAGCTGCAAAAGTAATAGCATGTTGCTCAGTGATGCCTGTGTCAAAAAATTTATTTGGAAATTGCTCAGCAAATTCTACCATACCAGAGCCTACCGACATTGCAGGTGTTATAGCAACGAGTTTTTCTTCTTTACCATGATCTACCAGCCAAGTACCAAATACTCCAGAAAAACTAATTGATTTTGAAGCAGAAGAGAGGGGGGATATGCCATGAAATGCCAAAGGGTTTTCCTCCGCTTCAGCTAATCCGCTGCCTTTGGTAGTTGCAATATGCAATACCCGAGGGTTCGTTTTATCCTTCATATTTTTAAGAATAGTAATTAAGTCCTTAAGATTATGCCCATCTATAGGCCCAAAATACTCAACTCCTAAACTTTCAAAGAAACTACTAGGTAAAAACATCCCTTTAACATGCTCTTCAGAGCGTTTAGCAAAGCGTTTAAGTGCAGGCAAACGGTCTAATAAACGCATTGAAGTATGCTTCATTGTACCATATACTTTACCAGCAATCAGTTTGGTCAGGTGCTTACTCAACCCACCTACATTTTTAGAAATAGACATCTCATTATCATTAACGATAATAAGCACATTTGCATCTAGTCCCTCTAAATTATTTATAGCTTCAAATGCCATGCCTCCTGTTAAGGCACCATCGCCAATAATAGCAACGCTATGGTGCGCACTTCCTGAAAGTTTGTGTGCACAAGCAATACCCAGTGCTGCACTAATTGAAGTACTTGAATGCCCTGCACCAAAGGCGTCATATTCACTTTCTGAGCGCTTGGCAAAGCCGGATAATCCCTCTTTTTGTCGTATAGTGTGCATTTGTTCTTTTCTACCTGTGAGGATTTTATGCACATATGCTTGATGAGACACATCCCATATAAGACTATCTTCTGGAGTGTCAAATACATAATGTAAAGCAATAGTAAGCTCTACTACGCCAAGATTAGAAGCTAGGTGTCCGCCAGTTTTAGTAATATTAGTAATTAAAAATTCACGAATTTCGCTAGCAAGCGTTTCTAATTCTTCAATAGAAAGCTGTTTTAAGTCATCAGGAGAGCAGATAGAATCAAGCATTATTTCCCTTTTTTTACAAACTTCATCATACGTCTTTTTTTCTTAATTTGCCGTTCGGTGAGCATATTTTTCTTGTCTTTATATGGGTTTTCAGAATTTCTAAACTCAAACTTAATAGGTGTATTTTTTAAACTTAGTTCTTTAATAAATAGATTTTGCAGAAAACGTTGGTAAGATGTAGGCACTGTTTGTAAGTGATTACCAAAAAAAACCAATGTAGGAGGAGTGGTGCTTTCTTGATAGACATATTTAAGACGCAGACGCTTGCCCGCTACTGGAGGTGCTTTATGTGAGTTATTTGCTAGGGCTAAAATTTTATTAAGCGTTGAAGTGGAAAACCGTGTACTACTGCTATCATACACCATGGTAATCGTTTTAAAGAGTTTACCTACACCACTGCCGTGAAGTGCAGAAATAAAATGCAAAGAAGAGTAATTGACAAAACGTAGTTTTAAGTCTAATTTGCGTCTTACTTCTAATTTTTGATATTCATCTAGCCCATCCCATTTATTAATCAATATCATGACTGATTTATTATGTTTGGTAATCACCCCCAATAAAGACGCATCTTGCTCAGTCACTCCTTCACTCGCATCTAGTACTAATAACACAATATGCGCATCTGCAACTGCATCTAATGCTTTCACAATGGAGAATTTTTCTATTTTTTCATCTACACTTCGTTTACGGCGAATGCCTGCAGTGTCAATCAAAATATATTTGCGCTCCTCTTTTTCAAAAGGAATATAGATACTATCTCTGGTAGTTCCGGCTTTATCCATCGCTACTACACGGTTTTCGCCTAAAAGAGCATTTACTAAGGTTGATTTGCCAACATTTGGTCTGCCGAGTACCGTGAGTTTAATGCGCTCTTCCTCCTCTTCTTCTACTAAAAAATCTTCCTCTTCTTCTACCTCTGGTAATAACTCATAGATATACTCTTTTAGAGTAGTTAGATTTTTATTATGTTCTGCAGAAATTGCGAGTGGGTTACCGAGTCCGAGCGAGAAAAACTCCATGACTGCTAAATTATCAAGGTTGTCACTTTTGTTTACTGCAACGATAATAGGCTTTCTAAGGGGTCTTAATAGCTGAGCAATATCTTCATCAACAGGATTAAGTCCTTCTTGAGCATTAAGTAAAAAGACAATAATATCAGCTTGTGCTATCGCAATTTCTACTTGAGATTTAATAGAGTCATCTATGAGGTTGTGTTCACCTGATAAACCCCCAGTATCAATAAGCTGACAAGTTTTATCTTCGATATGAATACTTATGTATTGGCGATCTCTAGTGAGCCCAGACTCATTAGCAGCCAAGGCAATACGGGTATTACTCAGTTTATTAAAGAGAGTTGATTTGCCTACATTCGGGCGTCCAACAATAGCAATAGCTGAGGGCATTGCTACTTAAGATTATTGATTTTAACTTGCAGAATATTTTTAAGATTTGTGTTGTCTGAATTATTTTGTGCTTCAATATAAGTTTCTAGTGCAAGTTCTGGTTCATCCATTGCACTATAAATATCTCCGCTTAAATGCAAACTCGTAGCACGTAATGGGTTATTTTCTAATAGGGCGAGTGCTTCTTGGTAGTTACCACTGTCTAAATATACTTGTGCGAGTTTGATGTCTCTGACATAACGAGTAATTTCCTCACTTTGTACTGCACGTAAATGAGAAAGAGCTTCTTCGGTGGTAGCGGCATTTTTTGCTTTCATGAATAATAGTTGGTTTTGATACTCAGGGTGATCAATACTCACAACTTCAGAGTCTTTTAAGGCATTTAAATATAAAGCGCGTGCATCAACTTTTTGCTGGGCTTGCTGGTTAGTGTACCACTGCCAACTAAATACACCTGCTAAGCCAATACCAATACCTAAGATAATAATGAGCAGATTATTTTTCAGCCATTCTTTAAGTTCTTCAACCTTTTCTTCTTCAGTTTTTTCAACGCTTATAAAGTTTTTCATAGTAATTGTTGTTGTGTAATAGTGGAAATCAGCTCAGAAATAGCTATATTTTGTTGCTCTCCAGAGGTTTGTAAGTGTTTTAAAGTCACACTCTGAGTAGTTACTTCATGTTCGCCAATAACAAGGGCAAACATAGCATGTTTCTTATCTGCTTTTTTAAATTTATTTTTAACACTTTTGGTGCTCAAATCGTTATAAACAATTATACCAGTAAAATGAGACCTTAGCATTTGAGCCACGCGGAGTGCAAGTGCATTTTCTGCGTTCGTAGAAGAGATCATATAAAAATGATATGGGGCAGGTGTAGTTGCCCTAATCAATAAGAGTAATCGTTCTAAGCCAATAGCAAAACCAACTCCCGGGGAGGGAGTACCTCCCATGATACCTACTAATTCATCATAGCGACCGCCAGCGCAGATAGTACCTTGTGCACCGAGTTTATCACTCACCCATTCAAATACAATATCATTGTAATAATCTAAGCCACGAACAAGAGTTTCGGTAATAGTATATGAAATTTCTAAATTATCTAATAATGATTGCAGAGCAGTAAATCTTTCTTTTGAGCCTGTATTTATATATTCAATCAGTTTTGGAGCCTGTGTAATTATATCCTGCATCTTGGGATTTTTACTATCTAGGATGCGTAGTGGATTAGTCTGTAAGCGTTGTATGCTCTCTGTGTCTAAAGAGTCTTGGTGAGCCGAAAAATACCTAACCAACTCTGTTTTATAGCTTTCACGATCAGTTTGCGTGCCTAGAGTATTAATATGCAATGTAGCTGAAATATTAAAATTATCTATGATTACCTTACAAATATGAATAATTTCTGCTTCTATCGCAACACTATCATCCCCAAATACTTCAGCTCCACACTGAAAAAATTCACGATATCTCCCTTTTTGAGGACGCTCATGGCGATACATAGGACCAGAATAAAAAACTTTTTGAATACCTTCTCTGGGTAAGTTGTGTTCAATCATTGAGCGGACAATACTTGCAGTGCCTTCAGGGCGTAAACTTAGAGACTCTTTACCATCTTGCCAAGTGTACATCTCTTTTTCTACGATATCTGTAACTGCCCCAATTGCACGTTTAAATACGGGTGTTTTTTCCACGGTAGGGGTGCGCATATTGTCATAGCCAAATGATAATAAAATATTATGAATAGTGGAAATTACCGAATTGTAATGATATGAATCCTCGGGAAGCAAGTCATTCATGCCTCGCACTGCTTGAATTTTTTCCATTAGTGTAGTTTTTGTAAAAAAGCGTTGAGTTCTGCTTTGGAGTTGAAAGAAATCTGGATTTTACCTTGCTCATTCTCTTTTATTTTGATTTTGGTTTGTAACCCAATTTTTTTCGATGTGTCTTTTGAGAGTTGTTTCAGAACAGTAATTTTCTGCGTGGGTTGTTCTGGGGCGAGTTGTTTTTTTACCAGTGCCTCTGTTTGGCGCACTGAGAGCTTACCAAGATATACTTTTTGCGATATAGCATATTGATCTTCAGCTTCCAAAGGGAGTAGGGCTCTGGCATGCCCCATATCAATATGTCCATTATTAAGCATTTCTTTTACCTCACTGCTCAACTGAAGGAGGCGGATAAGATTAGTCACACTAGAGCGAGAACGACCCACTACCTCAGAAACTTTAGCATGAGTCATGTGAAAGTCTTTAATAAGTTTATTAAGACCTACTGCTTCTTCAAGTGGGGTAAGAGCTTCACGTTGAATATTCTCAATCAACCCAATGGCGAGAGCGATTTCATCACTCATTGGTCTAATTATTGCTGGAATTTGTTTCAGACCGGCAAGTTTAGCTGCTTTAAATCTGCGTTCACCAGCAATAATTTCATAGCCAGTAGTGATTTTACGAACAATAATTGGTTGAATTACTCCCTGAGATTTAATTGATTCAGTAAGTTCAGTCAGAGTTGCAGGGTCTATTTCCCCTCTCGGTTGAAATTGCCCACGAGAAAGTGCATCTAGGCTAATATTATTAAGCTCATCACCGTATTGTAATACTTCAGTATTACTTGAAAGTAGGGCATCTAAACCTCTGCCTAGTTTTTGTTTTTTAACCATAGTTTCCTGTGCGTGCAACCAACTCATTGGCTAATGCCATATAAGCAATAGCACCTCTAGAATTTTTGTTATAATCAATAATATTTTGCCCAAAACTTGGTGCTTCTGCAAGTGCTACATTGCGCGGGATGATGGTTTTAAATACTTTGTTTCCAAAGTGCTTAATAAGTTGCATAGATACTTCATTAGAAAGATTGCTTCTGCCATCAAACATAGTACGTAACACGCCAGTTATTTCTACACTACTATTTTCTGATTGGATACGCTCAATGGTTTCAAGGAGTGAGGAAATTCCTTCTAAAGAATAATACTCACACTGCATAGGAATAATAATACCAGCTGCACCAATAAGTGCATTAATGGTCAGCATATTTAATGAAGGAGGGCAGTCAATAATAATATAGTCATAATCATATTGTAACTTGTCAATGCTGGAGCGTAGTTGATGATTGTTTTTGGTATGCAATAAGTGAATTTCAGCAGCTACCAAGTTAGTATTGGTGCCAATAATATCTAAATGAGGATTAACTTCGTAGATACTGTCATTAATAGACATTTCATCTAGTAGTACCTCGCAAATAGAAGAGTCTAAATTATTTTTATCTAACCCTCCTGCTGATGTTGAGTTTCCTTGAGGGTCAAGATCAATGAGTAGTGTTCGCCTACCAATATGTGCAAGCCCTGCACTGAGATTCACAGCAGTAGTAGTTTTGCCCACTCCGCCTTTTTGATTTGCAATTGCGATAGTATATGACATACTCACTTAAATCATATAAATTAATTTCCTAGGATTTTGAGTGCTTTAAGTAAGTTTGTTGCTTCATGTACATAATAATCTGCTTTGAGTTGTGCAATACGCTCTTCATCTGCAGTAAGCTCATCGGTAGTTTCTTCTGCAGTATTTTCATCTGAAGAATCCTCTTCTTGGCCATTACCTAGGTGGTTATCTAAGTTAGCTTCAGTGACTGATAAGCTATCATCTTCCTCCTTAATGCTAAACTCAACATCTTGAAGGGCAACATCAGGGACAATGCCTTTTGCTTGAATACTGCGTCCATTTGGGGTGTAGTATCTAGCGGTGGTTACCTTGAGCCCATAACCATCATCTAACTCAATAATATTTTGTACTGAGCCCTTGCCAAACGATTTTTTCCCCACAATTAATGCACGTTTGTGATCTTGTAAAGCACCCGCTAAAATTTCTGATGCAGAAGCAGACCCTTCATTAATCAGCACTACAATATTTGCTCCATCGGTATCATCACCGGGAGTGGCAAAAAATTCACTAAATTGGTTTGATAACTTACCCTTAGTGTAGACAATAAGTTCTTCATTATCAAGAAATAGATCACTAATCTCAATAGCAGAAGTCAAAAGCCCGCCTGGATTATTACGCAAATCAATAATAAGTGAGTGTACTTTTTCTTCGCTATCAGTGTTTAATTTTGTGATTGCTTTTTTGACTAAATTAGTAGTTGGCTCTTGAAAGTTCGAAATACGAATGTATCCGAGTCCCTCATCTAATAAATATGCTTTTGCTGAGGTAATGGTAATCACATCACGTACAATATTTACGGTAAATGGTTTTTCTTTTTTACGAGAAATGGTAATATCCACTGCAGTTCCGGGAGTACCACGCATAAGATTAACTGCATCTTCCAAACTCATACCAGTAGTTACGGTGTCATCAATTTTAATAATTAAATCCCCTGCTTTTAGCCCCTTACGATATGCTGGTGTGTCATCAATAGGAGAAACTACCTCAATTACATCATCTTTTTTACTGATAACAATACCAAGCCCACCAAATTGACCCGAAGAATTCTCCATGAGTTTTTTTTGTTCCACAGGTTGTAAATAATCAGAGTGAGGATCTAGACCTGATATCATGCCTTTAATCGCATCATCAATGAGTTGTTTTTTATCTACTTCATCAACATACACCTTATCAATATATTCAAAGATAGTACCCAAACGATAAAACTTATTAATGATTTCTTCTTGAGAAGGTGAAGGAGTGCTATGTTCTTCTGCATAGGCTGAAAAAGATGCACATAGGGCACAAGCTAAAAATAATCTGGTCAAAAATATCATAATATAATAATAATGTAATATATAATTAGTAATAAATCTTTTACAGGTAATTATATTATGAAACGTATCCCATTGCTCATATTATTTATCATACTAACTGCAAATACTTCATTTGCAGCCCCTGCTACTACGCCTTCACTTCAAGCAGGTGAAAGTCAGCAAGCAACAATTAAAGAACTAGAGCAATCAGTGTACCGTATTATCCATATGCTGAATGCATATTCCAAAAGTAGACTGCATCCGAAACAGGCTGAACAGGTAATACGCTCACACATACTACCTTTATTTGATTTTGATACAATGGTGCGTTCCATTATAGGAAATTCAACAAAAACTGATAATATCTGGCTAACTAGCGCGATTAAGCATGATATTATCACTACAATTATGCAGAATTTGCATAGGGTTAAACAATACCATTTTGTCCCAACTGGAATGCGTACCATGTATGGAAATATCATTTTAAGTTTTAAGGTACGTGGGATGAATATTGACCTTGTGATGCATAATACTTCTGGTAAGTGGCAAATCATTGACGTATTTATCAATAGATATGGACTTATTCAGTATTACCAACAAAAATTTATAAGACGATAACCCATGGACGAATTAAAAGAACTCTTAATCAAAGAAGACCAATTAGAAAAAGCAACTAACTCATTAAAGGCTATTGCACACCCACTGAGACTCAAAATTTTATGCGTACTTAATGATGAAGAACGCACTGTGCTTGATATTGTATCTGAAGTGGGCTCCTCGCAATCAAATATCTCCCAACATCTTGACATTTTAAGAAGTAAAGATATTGTGGCTTCACGTAGAGTGGGTAATAAAGTATTTTGCAGAGTTAAAGATGATCGTATCTTGACAATGGTAGCCACGATGAAAAACCTCTTCTGTGAAACAAACTAAACTTCTATAAAATGCATAGTCTATGCACCTGTAGCTCAATTGGATAGAGTATTAGCCTCCGAAGCTAAGGGTTGGGTGTTCAAATCACCTCAGGTGCACCAATTTTTCGATATTTCTTGTTTTTGTTTCAAATATGACTTATACTCCGATTGACCCTGTAGCATTTGATTTAGGTGTTGTACAAATTCACTGGTATGGCTTAATGTGGTTGTGTGCCTTTGTTAGTGCATATCTATTGGCACGAGTGCGTGCTGATGCATCTTGGCAACCTAAGATTATTGAAGACTTAATTTTTTACGGTGCAATTGGAGCGGTTCTGGGCGGTAGAATAGGCTATATGTTGTTTTATAATTTTAGTGAATTTTTAGCAAATCCATTAAGCTTAGTACTGATACATCAAGGTGGTATGTCATTCCATGGAGGAGTATTGGGCGTGCTATGTGCGATTATTCTCTTTAATAAGCGTTACCATAAAACGTTTTTTCAAACTCTTGATTTTGCTGCACCACTGATTCCTTTAGGACTAGGATTTGGGAGAATTGGAAATTTTATAAATAGCGAACTCTGGGGCAAAGAAACCGCCTCTTCATACGGTGTGACCATCATTACCGAAACCGGGGAATTATTAACCCGCTACCCCTCACAACTCTATCAAGCATTCTTGGAAGGAGTAGTGTTATTTACGGTGTTATGGCTGTATAGTAGAGCATCTCGCCCACTTGGAAGTGTAGCTGCCTTATTTGCTATTTTGTATGGTGTATTTAGGGTTATCGTTGAATTTGTCCGAATGCCTGATGCACATATTGGTTACCTTGCATTTGGCTGGCTGACAATGGGGCAATTATTATCCGTACCACTGATTATTATTGGTATCATTGTATTTTTTCGTGCACACACAAAATAACACTTAACCTATGCAACAATATTTAGACCTATTGCAAGACATTTTAGAACACGGTGAGGAAAAAGGGGATAGAACAGGCACTGGGACGCTCTCTGTATTTGGTAGACAACTAAGATTTGATTTAGCAGAAGGATTTCCATTAGTTACCACCAAAAAAATTCACTTTAAATCAGTTGTTAATGAATTATTGTGGTTTTTACGCGGGGATACTAATACGACTTGGCTAAAAGAACATGGCGTGCGTATTTGGGATGAATGGGCAGATGAATCAGGAAGTTTAGGACCTATTTATGGTGCCCAGTGGACTAACTGGAATGACGAGGGAATTAATCAAATAGATGGGGTTATTCACAGCCTTAAACACAATCAAAATTCTAGAAGAATCCTGTTTCATGCATGGAATGTATCATTACTACCCGATGAGTCTATAAGCCCAATAGATAACGTTAAGAAAGGCAAAATGGCACTTCCGCCATGCCATTTGTTGTATCAATTTTATGTTGCACGAGGTAAGCTTTCTGCACAGTTGTATATTAGAAGTAGTGATAGCTTTTTAGGGCTCCCGTTTAATATTGCCAGTGTTGCCTTACTGACACATATGTTAGCTAAAGAGTGTAATCTTGGTCTCGGTGAAGTCATTATTACAACAGGAGATTCGCATATATACACTAATCATATTGAGCAGGTGAAAACTCAACTTGCACGCACCCCGAAACCATTACCAACGCTGTATATTCAAGGTAATCCAAAGTTCTATCAATATCGTTTTGCAGACTTTGAACTTCGTGACTATGATCCTGACCCGCATATCGCTGCTAAAGTATCAATTTAATTTTTTCTTATTTGCACTATGAATTTACCTACTTCTCATCATCCCAAGCCGTGTACAGTAGATACCTCAATTAATCTATTAACAGGCACTAAGAACATTGAAAAAATAGGAGTGCTGATAACCAACTTAGGCACTCCAGATGCACCTACAAAACAAGCACTAAGGGTATATTTAAAAGAATTTCTTTCTGATATTCGGGTAGTAGAGCCACCGCCATCACGTTTTTTGTGGAAATTGATTCTTAATTTTATTATTTTAAATGTGCGTCCTAAACGCTCTGCACAAGCATATAAGAGCGTTTGGGGAGAGTTTGGAGATGGTTCTCCTTTATTAGATATTTCTATTCGTCAGCGCGATATGCTTAGAGATACCTTAGGTGATGGGTATCAAGTAGAACTTGGTATGCGTTATGGTAACCCAAGTATTGATAGCGCACTCCAGCTCTTTACTAATTGTAGCAAAATTATAGTATTACCACTATACCCGCAGTATGCTGGGGCAACTACGGGATCAACCTTTGATGCTCTCGGGCAGAGTTTAAGTGCGATGCGAGTAGTGCCTTGCATACAGTTTATCAATAATTATTATCAACATCCGTTGTATATTGATGCGATGGTTGCTAGTATCAAAGAACACTTGGCAGAAGATGACTTTTTATTATTTTCATACCATGGCATTCCTAAGCGTTATTTTAACAATGGAGATGTCTATGGTTGTCATTGTTGTGAAACTACCAATACGATTGCGAACCGATTAGGGCTGACAAGTGAGCGTTTTATGATGACCTATCAGTCACGTTTTGGTCGTGAAGAATGGATGAAACCCTATACTGATAAAACTCTGATGGAGCTCCCGAAAAAGGGAATTACCAAAATCAAAGTAGTATGCCCTGGATTTAGTGCTGATTGTTTAGAAACTATTGAAGAAATCAACGAAGAGAATAGAGAGTACTTTCTAGAAGCGGGTGGGGAATCTTATGACTATATTCCTGCACTAAACTTTAGAGAGGATCATATTCAGGCATTACGTCAGGTTATTCTCGAGTCTTAATTTTCATGCATTGTGCGCATTGCTCTGCACCTATAGTTCGCGAAGTAAAGGCAACTATAGGAGAAGAGGAAAGAGTATTTTGCTGTGAGGGTTGTAAACATGTGGCAGAATTTATTCATGATGAATCACTGGATGCCTTTTATACCTCCAAAACAGGTGTGCTACCACTTTCCTTTACCGAGCAGTATCCACTCGCCTATTATGACTCTGAATCATTTAGCAAAGAGTATATCACGCATAATACTCTTGAAGTTGTTAGTACTTCTATTCACTGTGCAGCCTGTGTATTTTTAATTGAAAAAATACTCAATCAATTACCCGAAGTAACACATGCACGGGTTAATCTCACCGAATCTCGCATTCGTATTGAGCTCACTGGAGAGGGGCAAATTTCAAATATTTTTACCGCATTAGCACAGGTGGGATATAGTGCTCGTACTATAGATACAGATGCCCAAGAACAAGCAGCAAGAGCACAAAAAAGTCTTATGCTTCGTCGCATTGGCTTTGCCTTTTTTGCCATGATGAATATGATGTGGATTGCCATTTCATTATATACCGGGGCTGAAGGTGGGGAGTTTAATCAATATTTTGTGATACTAAGTTTTCTCTTAGCAACTCCAACTTTGTTTTATAGTGGCTGGGGATTTTTAAGTGCCAGTGTTACTGCTGTACGTTATGGGGTACTTACTATGGATGTCCCCATTGCTATAGGAAGTATAGCTACTTATCTCTACTCTAGCGTAGTTATGTTTGGGCTCGTAGAGGGGGGAATATATTTTGATACGGTAGTGAATTTTATCTTTATTATTCTTCTTGGTCGCTACTTGGAAGCAAGTAGCAAACAGCGCATTATTACTGATAATAATAGCATTAAAAGTTTAGATACTAAAGTAATGACTCGTATTAGAGGCACTACTGAAGAGGTGATTCCGACCAAAACAGCTGAAATTGGAGATATATTTCGAGTAAAGCCAGGAGAGGTAATTCCAACTGATGCCACTATTACTCAGGGTTTTGTGAGTGTTGATGAGAGCTTGCTCTCTGGGGAATCCTTGCCTATTGAACGTACCCATTTAGATGAAGTATATGGGGGTACACTCGTTACAAGTGGTAGTGCAGTCATGCGTGTGCGTAATACTTATTTAGAATCTAGTTATGCGAAATTGATAGAGCTCTTGTCACAGGCAGATATAGCTAAAGGGAGGATTTTTTGTTTGATTGATAGTATTATTCCCTACTTTGTCATTGCTACGCTCACACTTTCAGCACTTTCCTTTATCTTTCATATTGCTTCTGGAGGGGGATTTGATTTTGCTCTCATGGCTGCGGTTTCAGTGCTGATTATTACTTGTCCTTGTGCGTTTGGTATTGCAGTACCTATGACTTATTATGCTGCAAATAATGCATTATTTCGTAATAAAGTAATTATTAAGGATAGTAATATTTTGGAACATATTCAGGGGCTACAAACTATAGTATTTGACAAAACTGGAACCTTAACCACAGGGGTATTTACGGTCATGCATGCACAATATCATGCTGATGAATTAACGTGTCAGCAGATTGCAATTACCTTAGCACACTCCTCTGAGCACCCATTATCACAGTCAATTGCAGACTATCTTAAGGTAGCACCTCTTGCAAGCTCAGAATTTACCAATTACCCGGGTTTTGGCATTAGTGTGGTAATAGATGATGTGCGCTACTTTATGGGTAGTAAAGTCTTTATCCAAATGCATACCAATAATACCCCAAAAGCCTTATCATCAGCACATTCAGCGGTGTATTTAGCATCAAAAAATTCATTACTTGCTTCATTTGGCTTGGCAGACAAATTAAACACCGAGGCATCAGAGCTAATTACCTACTTGCAAGAAAAAGGTAACCACGTAGTGCTTCTAAGTGGAGATAGAGCAGAGCGTGTGGCAGTAGTAGCAGAGCAATTAGGTATTAGTGAGTATTACGCCGAACAAACTCCCGTAGACAAACTAGCTTTTATACAATCACAATCAGGGGTGCTTATGATTGGCGATGGCTTAAATGATGCTCCAGCATTAAAAGCTGCAGACTATAGTATTGCTGTAAGAGGATTAGAGTTAGTAGAAACTGCAGTGAGTGCGATTATTATGAAAAATAATTTGAGTGCTATCATCTCACTCTATGAAGTAGCAGGGCGAGCACAAAGAACTATTAAAACCAACATTAGCTTTGCTCTAGGCTACAATATGATTTTTGTCCCACTTGCATTTTTAGGACTATTAAATCCGATTATAGCTGCAATTGTCATGCCTATAAGTTCACTCGTAGTTATTGGCAATGCTCTGAGACTGCAACTCGTGAGTAAGCGCCTTATAAAATAGTTTTATACTTTTTGTTTTCATCACGCACCAACTTTGGCACGAGATAGCCACTTAGGGTTTCTTGCAGGGTGGTATACAGCTCTTTTGCTCGAGCATCATCTACAAAAAATTGCTCACTTCCCGAGACTAAATCAAGCATATTCAGATAATAGGGCAGAATTCCTATATTAAATAGTGACTGAGATAATTCACGCAGTATGTCAGCAGAATCATTGACACCACGGAGTAATACACTTTGATTAAGCACAAGAGCATCTAATTGACTCATAGCCTGTACTAAATATGGTGTAATCTCTCGTGGGTGATTAATATGAGTAACTAAGACTACTTGTACAGAAGAATTATTGATTAGTTTTATGCATTCTGTATCTAAGCGGTTAAGAACTACAACAGTACGGCTATGAATACGTATCGTATCAATATGAGATATTCCTTCAATGGCGCGGAAAATGCGAGCTAACTTTTTATTATCTATATTTAATGGATCACCGCCACTTAATATCACTTCATTGACTTGTGTGTCAGCTTGTAAATAAGAAATTACTGCAGCAAAATCATGAAAAATAGTATTTTTTTCGTAAGAAAAATGTTGTCTAAAACAATAACTGCAATGTATTGCGCAATCGGCTGTAGTAATTAAAAGGACTCTATTTTTATATTTATGCACAATGCCTGCAGTAGTGTTGTATGGTGCTTCGATAATAGGCTGTTTACTAAATAGGGCTGATTGCTTTGTTGTGCTATCTTGATGTAATACTTGCAATAATAAAGGATCAGTTGGATTAGATCTATCAATCAAATCTGCATATGTGCGAGGTATTTTAAGACTAAAATCCTGCTCAGTAAACATCTGAGTACCCAAATAAGTATTACACTCCTCACTCGTACTTAATACTTGCTTAAGTTCTGCTTGCCATGTTGGTACTAATTGGGTCATGCTAGAGGTTGGTGTGGAAGAGGGCATTAGTGTAGTATACTCATGCAAATATAAAAAAAGCTCCAAAATGGAGCCTTTTTAGAATAAGTAAAGACTTATGCTACGTGGTCTGCAAAATTTTCGTCAGTTTTAGCTTGACCATCTTCATACCCAGCTTCGTACTCTTCTGTTATTCTTTGTTCTTCGATTTCAGGATTTTCTAAGAACCCTGCAATCCAACCCTGAATGTAATGGTCATTTACGCCCATTTCTTCCATTTTTTTAACACCTTCATAATATGTCATACGAGCCTCCTAATACTGTTAATATATTAAATAAATCTAATTTACGTCTACTTATATAGAATATGGTAAGAAGTAAATGTAATTCAGTAGAAAAACTTAAAAAAAGGTCAGTTCACCCTGAAATACCTTTAATTTAGTAATTATCTAAATATAAAATTATACCGTGATTTTAGCAATGAAACAATACAATATAAGGAATTAATGATACACATTACTCAGGGACTTAACGACAAGCAAGCACAAGCAGTAACCCTCTCTCTTGGGAGCAGTGCACTCATTTTAGCAGGTGCAGGAAGTGGTAAAACCCGTGTGTTGACGCATCGTATTGCATATATTTTGCAGGAAAGTGATATTCACTTAACTAATATCTTAGCACTCACCTTTACCAACAAGGCTGCCAATGAGATGAAAGAACGCTTAGAGGTCTTAATTGGGATGCCCTTAGGTTTTAATACTTGGGTAGGAACATTTCATTCTATTGCTCATAAAATTTTACGCCTTCATCACACGCAGGCAGGTCTTGGGAGTGCATTTTCTATATTAGATGCATCCGAGCAATTGACTAAAATAAAACGCATCATGAAAGAGATGCAAATTGACGATAAAAAGTTTAAACCTAGTAGCATCGCAACATTTATCAGTAATGCTAAAGATGAAGGACTACGCGCAACTAGTCACTTTGATGAATCTAATATCTTCGTGCGCATCGCTCTTAGAGTGTTTGAAGTCTATGAAAGGGAATGCAAGCAAAGTGATGAATTAGACTTTTCAGATATTTTGCTATCAACTTATGAACTCTTTAGAGATAATGATTCATTAAGAGCTCAATATATCAACCAATTTAAGCATATCTTAGTAGATGAATTCCAAGATACTAATACTATTCAATATCAACTTATTACGCTGTTGAAAGATTCCTCAAATACCTTATTTTGCGTCGGAGATGATGATCAGTCTATTTATGGTTGGAGAGGAGCGAAGATTGAAAATATTAAAAATCTAGCTATAGATATTGCCAATTTTAAAACTATTAAACTAGAGCAAAATTATCGTTCTACTGGAACTATCTTATCGGCGTCTAATGCAGTCATTGCCAATAATACTTCACGTATGGGAAAACGCTTATGGACTGATTCTGGTGATGGTCAGCCGATTGATATTTTCATTGGGGCAAATGAAAAAGCAGAAGCCAGCTATATTGCAAAACGTATTAGTAAGCTACTAGATGCCAATCCAGAAGAAGAAATTGCTATTTTATATCGTAATAATGCACTATCTAGAACCATGGAAGAAGCATTGATTACTCATAACATTGCCTATAATATATATGGTGGGCTCAGATTTTTTGATCGTGCTGAAATTAAAGATGTGCTTGCATATTTACGCTTAGCATATAATACTAATGATAATACCGCTTTCACCCGCATTATCAATCTACCCCCAAGAGGTATTAGTGCTCTAACAGTTGCGGAAATTTTTGATTACGCTAGACTAGAACAATGCTCTTTATATCAAGCCTTAATCACTTTAAAAGAGCACGTACCTACACGAAAAGCAAATGCATTTAGTGCATTTATCACTCTTATTTCCTCTTTGCAAGAACATGCAACAAAGAGCACTTTGGGGGAGCATATAGAGCATATTATCCACCACAGTGGACTACATGCTCACTATGATAAAGATAAAACTGACAAAGGTAGAAATAAAATTCAAAACTTAGAAGAGTTAGTAGGTGCTGCACATGATTTTGTAAATACCGAACCAGACTTAGATGATACTCTGAGTTTTATCACCACAGCTACCCTAGATAGTACAGAAGCCTCTACTGCCTCAGCCAACGTCACATTAATGACTATTCATTCAGCAAAAGGACTAGAATTTGCTACCGTATATATTATTGGTGTAGCGGAAGATATTTTCCCGAGTATGCGCAGTAAAGATGACGGCACACTTGATGAAGAACGCAGACTCTTCTATGTAGGGATGACTCGTGCAAAGCAAAAATTAACCCTGAGTTTTGTAAAAAGTAGATTTTTATATGGTCATTATTTTAATGAGGTGCCATCTCGCTTTATTATGGAAATCCCAAAAGAATATTTACGTCAAGTACACACTAGTACTTCAACTTCTCAAAACCATCGGTCACAATCTGTGCATACTTCTACTATCACTATACCAACAGAAAAATCTTATACCCAAGGTGATAAGGTAGTACACAAAAAATTTGGCTTAGGAGTGGTTACCAACTATGAGGAAGGAATCAACCCGAGAGTGGAGGTTAAATTTCAAAATGCAGGTACGAAGTGGCTTATTTTGGAATATGCACACTTAGAAAAACTGAGTTAATTATGGGGTTTTGAATATAGTGTTTTTGAGCATTTCTTTAGTAACAGTGCCTTCATGGGCGAGCATTTCCTCACCATTTTGATCAAAAATAAGCGTTGTAGGTAACACTCTAATGCCCATACCATCAAAAGCAGATTTATTTTTGAGATACATCACATTGGGATACGACACGCCAAATCCATCAGAAAAATCAGTAATGGCTTCACTATCTTTATCTAATTCATAATTCATGCCTAAAATCATCACCTTATCACTATAAGAATCATAAAAATCAGCAAGCTCTGGTAACTCTTCTACACAAGGAGGGCACCACGTAGCCCAAAAATTTAAAATTACAAACTTACCTTTTAGACTTTCACTCGTATGAACTGTACCAAATACATCTATAAGTTCTACATCTTTAAGAGAGTTTGCTATAGAGAATGTCGGTATAATGAAAACCAAGCAACCAATAATTATCCAACGTTTTAACCAGTGAATACTATTTATCATAATCCTCGTTGTTCAAAATCAAGGCAAACCCTTGAAATATTAAAAAATAAAGAACTTAATTTTATCATAGTCAAGTATCTTGATACTCCTCTATCCAAACAAGAGCTCGCTTCGTTATGTGCTCAGTTAGCATTATCACCTTCAGAGTGTATTCGCACAGGTGAGTCACTTTATAACGAGCTTGGGCTAAAGAATGCTACAGAAGATGAGTTATTAGATGCGATGGCAGCACACCCTATATTGGTAGAGCGTCCTATTGTGGTAACCGAAAAAGGAGCGCGTATTGGCAGACCACCAGAAAACGTGCTTGATATTTTATAATCCCCTATATACTATAAGAATACAAGATGAAAATTGCTATTTGTGGTTCCTATGCATTTGATGTAATTATGAATTTTAACGACTCATTTAAGCATCATATTTTGCCTGATAAAGTACATATGCTAAATGTTGCTTTTTTAGTGCCAGAGTTGAGACGAGAGTTCGGTGGGTGTGCAGGTAATATTGCCTATAATACTAATTTATTAGGGCTAGAAGCCATTCCAGTAGCAACTGTAGGCTTTGATTTTGATTCGTATTTAAGTTGGCTCCATGAATGTGGGATTACCTCTCGTGCAATTACCACCTTAGAAGATCACTATACTGCTCAGGCATACATCACTACAGATCAAGAAGATAATCAAATTACTGCTTTTCATCCTGGGGCAATGTCTGAAGCACATATGAATAATGTTTTAGATAGTCATCCTGATATCGCTATTGTCTCACCAGATGGAAAAGAAGCAATGATTACTCATGCCCAACGTTTAGCTGATGCAGGTGTGCCATTTATATTTGACCCTGGGCAGGGCTTGCCGATGTTTGATAGCGAGGAATTACTCAGCTTTATTAAGCAAGCCTCGTGGATTGTAGTAAATGATTATGAGTCAGAATTACTACAGACTAAAACCAAGCTCACTCTAGCAGAAATAACTGTCAAAGTAGAAGCTCTCATCGTCACTAAAGGGGCAGAGGGCAGTGAATTACACACCTCCACAGGAGTACACATGGTCCCCGGGGTTACTGCTACTGAAGTAGTAGACCCAACTGGGTGCGGAGATAGCTTTAGAGCAGGGGTGTTATACGCTCTCACTCATGAACTTAGTCTAAAAGTAGGGTTGCGGTTGGGTAATATTATAGGGAGTATTAAAGTGGCACACAAAGGCACACAAAATCACCACTTTACTCTAGCAGAATTAACAGAAATCTACCAAAGAGAATATGGAGAAACGTTGATGTAATTCAACATATTACTCTTATCATGGCTGTATTCTTGCTCACTTTATTGCTCATGAATAATAATTTCTTTACTAATGAGTTGTATGGTTTCTCTGCCATTAAAGCGATTCATGTTTAAAGTATAAGACATGTGAATTTTATCGTGCTCAATCGGAGTAGTAAAAAATGCAATAGCATCAAATACTTTTTGTTCTAACTCTACTCTGAGCTTGAGGTGTTGCTCACCTACTACGCGTTGCTCTACAATAGTAAATATATTATGAAATATAGGCTCTTCACAGCCATTTCCCCAAATATGTTGCTCCAGTAATAATGCATGCTCTAGAGTAATATCACTCGCTTTTAATTGACCATCTGTGATCAACTCATTACTCGGAAGTATGTACTCTAAATGCTCTTTTGTAGTATTTTCAAATACTTCACTAAACTGGGTAAAATTATCCTCGGCAATAGTGAGCCCAGCTGCCATACTATGCCCACCAAACTTGAGAATCAATCCAGGATGAGTACGGTCAATAGTATCTAGCAAGTCTTTTATATGCACACTCGCAATAGAACGAGCAGAGCCTTTTAAGTGTCCCCCAGAGCGAGCAAATATAATACTGGGTTTGCCATATTGTTCCTTGCATTTACCAGCTACAATACCGACCACACCTTCATGCCACTGCGGATCATGTAAGCAAATAGTGAATGTATGTGTTTGCTCGGTATGCGCTAAAATGTCTTCAGCCTCTTTCACCATTTGCTCTTGTGTATCTTTTCGAAGTGTATTAAACTCATTAAGTTCTACTGCATATTGATAACTTACCGCATAATCTTGACTTAGTAAACATCGTATCCCTCTAGAAATATCATCCATGCGACCACTAGCATTGAGTTTAGGAGCAACACTAAAGGCTAAATCTGTAGCAGTAATTGTTTCGTATGATTTTTTGCTAATGTCTAACAATGCACGTATACCATTTGAACACTGACCTGAACGGATAATAGCAAGTCCTTCATGTACTAATATTTTATTATTGGCATCTAATTTCACCACATCGGCAATAGTTCCTAGTGCCACAAGATCTAAAAACTGCTTCATATTGGGTGGGGTGAGCCCTTGAGTGTGAAAATAGCCCTGTGTTTGCAGATAACTCTTGAGTGTAGAGCACATGTAAAATGCTACACCTACTCCAGCCAAAGATTTAGAAGGGAAAGAGCAATCAATGAGATTAGGGTTAATAATTGCACTTGCATCTGGAAGCTCGGTACCAGGAAGGTGATGATCTGTGATAATGACCTCAATACCTTTAGCTTTTGCATCCCGCACGCCATCAATACTACTAATTCCATTATCTACAGTAATAATCAATTCAGCATCTTGCCTAACAGCAATATCTACAATAGCTGGGCTTAATCCATAGCCATGAATAAACCGGTTCGGTACAAGAAAGTCTACATGTTCCCCGCCCATTATGCGTAGAGCAGAAACTACAAGTGCACAACTCGTAGCTCCATCGGCATCAAAGTCAGCAACTACCACAATATGAGACTGGTTAAGAAGTGCAGTATGCAATATTTCATGCGCTGCAGCTAAATCATTAAAATCAGGAGGGAGCAGTCTAGAGATATGTAAGGCTATTTCACTCTCAGAGATATTTCGACTCGCATATAAGGGTTTTAAAAATCTCGGAATATCATCAGAATAACTCCACATTAACTCTTGGTTTATTTGCCGTTCAATCATTTATAATAGTAATTTTGGTGGTGGATAGAAATATGAAGTTTATTTATATTTTACTATTTTTTCCGTGTGTCGTTTTTGCGTCAGAACTCCACTCATCAGCAAAATCATCAGGTGCAGCATTATATAAACAGCACTGCCTAAGTTGTCATGGTGAAGAGGGTAAGGGGAGTATTGGCCCACCTTTGGGTGTAGCAAAAATTGCCCAACTTAGCGACTCCTATCTTTTAAACACTATGAAAAAAGGTAGACCGGGCAGAGTCATGCCTGCAATTACACTTACAAACACCGAATATCAAAATATTATCACTTACTTAAGAACAGGTACTCCTGCACCAACTTATAATAGTAGTAGCATTATTGGTAATGCAAAAGCAGGTAAACCACTATACTATACGTATTGTTCTTCGTGTCATAATGCACCGCCAGTGGGAGGCGAGGGAGTAGGCAAAAATTATTCTTGGGATAAGAAATATAAAGTAGCCCCTCCTGCCTTAGCAAATTCAGGATTTTTGAGTGCCATTAGCGATCATGAACTCAAGCACTTAATCAAGGTAGGTATCCCCGGTAGCGAGATGCTTGGCTATAACCGTTTTTTAACAAGTGGGCAAGTAAATGATATCATAGCCTACATTAAATCATATAAAGACTATACACCACACGCATTAATGCAAGATTCAGCACTCTCTTATGTATTTGATAGTGCATATGATTTAGATACTACCGTAACTAAAATTCAAAATGCTATTAAAGCTGCAAACTTTAGAGTGTATACTCCGCGAAAACTCTTAGAAGATTTAACTACTAAAGAAACTATTTATTCTAAACAAGTAGTGATTCGCTTTTGTAATTTTGAGCACATGCTAACCTTTATTAAAATCGAACCAAGACTTGGTATCGTATTGCCTTGTCGAATCACGGTGATTGAAAACAACCAAGCAGAAGTTAAAGTAGTGATTGAAAACTATAAACGCACGGTGGCAAAGTTTAATAACATGCAGATATCTCTGGCAGCTGATGAACTCATTACTAGCCTTACAGAAATTATTGAGGAGGCGTTATGGTAGGGCGTTTATTACTAATATTGTGCAGTATGCTAGTATATATGCAGAGTGCACATGCAGAAGAATTTGCTATTACTCGGGTGAATACTGACTTTGCAAATGTATGGCAAGCCCTCAAAGAAAGAGTAGGAGAGTATGAATATAAAACTGCATATTTACAACGATGTGACTTTGCTCTAACTCAACGTAATTATAAATCAGACAGATATCGTATTCTCTTTTTTGGTAAATATGAAGAAATGGAATACTTAAGCCGAAAATATCCACAGATTGTGCCTTATTTACCGCTCAAAGTAGTAGTGATGGAGGAGGGCAATAATGCACTGCTTATGAATAATCCAGTAACTATGCTGATTCCAGCAGTTGCTTCTGAAGATGCTCATATCATTGAACAGTGGCATACAGACTTACAGGCTATAGTTACTTCTATTAGGCGCACTTATGAGTAAATTATTAGAGCAAGATATTGAAATCCGCCCATCTGATACCAAGCCTGTAGGCTGTTCTTCATGCAATGCTAAAGAGGGATGCGGACTTGGATTTTTTGCTACCTTATTTCCTCGCTCTCATGTCAAACCAGAAGGGGAAATCCCTGAGGGAGAGTTTATCCGTAAGGTATTTATGTTGTATCTGATGCCTGTAATAGGTATTATTATCGCTAGTAGCTTGGCTCAATGGCTTTTTCCTGGGGATACGCTCATAGCCATACTGTTTGCACTTGTGGGATTTGTATTAGTAGTTGCAATACTATATATATACTACACACAGCAATCCACCAAATAATAATTATTCATTGTTCAGTGGGATGTCCGAGGTGTGAGAAGACTTGGCACTCCATCCATGAATATAGACTACCTCATAGGTGAGTGGTAATTTACCCTGTGTTCTAAATTGCTCATAATGACTTATCATTTGAGTTAATTTACTCTTGGTGGTTGGCGTGGCTGTGGGATTTTGTGCGCCAATATATTTGAGGTCTTTTAAAATATCTCGCACATGTTCATATGTGAGTGTGATGATTTCGCTTTCTGCAACTACTCCGCCAAATCCATGTTGTGAGAGTGTATCTGCAATAGTATGCATATCTATAAAACTATTTACATGTGTGTGAGTATCTACCTGAGCCCAACTGTGTCTTAATTCCCCGAGTGTAGCAGGACCAAAGGTGGTAAAGAAAAATAAGGCATTTGGTGCACTAATACGTTTGACATTTTGGCACACCTTTGCTAGATCACACCACTGCATCATCACATTGCTCAGTATCACCTCATAACGTTCCTCTAGTTGTAAATCATGTGCATCTTGCACAAAAGTATGATTTGCAGGGTTTAATAACAATGGTTCAGTAGCAAAATCAGAGGCTATAATACGCTCTGCTCCATATGCCTCAATGAGTTTTTGTGTGAGTATGCCAGTCCCTGCACCAAGTTCTAATATAGGTGCAGAACCTAAATCAATCAGTTGTAAACGTTGCATCATCCGGGAGGCTATTTCTGCTTGCACAATTGCATATTCATTGTACGAATGAGCAAACCGATTAAAGTTATACTGAATGCTCATATTATTGTTTGACATTTGGGTGCAATTGCCTAGCACCTCCAAAATTGGCACGTACTAATGTCTGGTAGGTATCATCAAGTGCATGTTTGCAAGCAGTTTGAATATCATATTGTAAATATTTTACCGCTAAAAAAGAAGCAAGAGTACAACCCGAACCATGATAGTTATGTGCAAGTTTAGCGTAAGTGTAGGAGTTTAGATGCATATTCCCCCTATATAACTGGTGGGTAATTTCTCCTTCACTAACATCTGTAGTAGTTAAAAGTAGATATTTACTCTCTATCTTAGCAACTGCCTCACTCACAGATTCAGCCCCAGTTAGCATCATCAGTTCAGCATAATTTGGGGTAATAATACTGCATTTTGGTAGTAGTGCCCTAAGTGCATTGAGATTAGCAAAGTCATGCGTAGAAGACGAGCAAATCACAGGGTCAAGCACCACAGGTACATTAAGCATATTGATAATACGTTCTATCACACTCAAGTGAGCATCATCAATAACTCCTATTTTAATAACATCAATAGTATATTCAGCATGTAAGGTTGCAACTTGTTGCCAGATAAACTCAGTATCTACTGCCTTCACAGAGGTGATAACAGAGGTATTTTGTGCAGTCAATAGAGTAATCACCCCAAATGCATGTACAGGGGTAGTGTTGGTATAGAGGGATTCAATAGTATTGACATCTCTAAGTAACCCTGCACCACCCGAGGGATCAAGTCCAGAGAGTACTAAAATATTCAAGTGGTTATACTTCGTCTAAGAATTTTTCAACATCAAGAGCGGCTTGACAACCCGAGCCTGCAGAAGTAATTGCTTGCCTATAAATATGATCAGCGCAGTCTCCAGCAGCATATACACCTTCTACACTCGTCATCGTGGCATTGCCTTCTAGCCCACCTTTTACAGTGATGTAGCCATGATTCATATCCAGTTGATTAGCAAATATATCAGTATTAGGCTTATGTCCAATGGCAATAAATACCCCAAATACATCTAATTGCTCAGTTTTTCCATCTATGATATTTTTGAGTTTTAAGCCCGTAACACCCATATCATCACCTACCACCTCATCAAGTGTAGTGTTCCATTTGATATTGATATTGCCATTTTCAGCTTTTGCCATAAGTTTATCGGCTAAGATTTTTTCACTAGAGAACCTATCTCTGCGGTGGATAATAGTTACTTCTTTAGCTATATTTGATAAGAATAGTGCTTCTTCAACTGCCGTATTACCACCGCCAATAACTGCTACTTTTTGATTTTTATAGAAAAATCCATCACAGGTTGCACAAGCCGAAACACCCTTACCACGGAATTTATCCTCGCTTGATAACCCTAAGTATTTTGCAGAAGCACCAGTAGCAATAATTACACTTTTAGTTTGGTAGGTATCATTTTCACCAGTGAGCGTAAACGGACGCTTTGAAAAATCAACCGAAACAATTTGGTCGCTAATCATCTGTGTATCAAAGCGAAGTGCGTGTTTTTTCATTTGCACCATTAAGTCGGGGCCAAGAATACCATCTGCTTCACCAGGCCAGTTATCTACATCAGTGGTGGTCATGAGTTGTCCGCCTTCTTCCATCCCACTAATGATTACAGGGTTTAAGTTTGCTCTTGCTGCATATACAGCTGCCGAATAGCCCGCAGGCCCAGAGCCAATGATAATAACGTTGTGTACACTCATAATTAAAGTTTTACTTTACAAAATATGCACTATTTTAAGGTTTATTAATTTATAAAATAGTTATAATTTTGTGGTTTTGATAGTCAGTGCAATACATGAATAATTTTGCTTCCAGACATATTGGTATTAAAGATTACGAAATTGATTCAATGCTCACCGAAATTGGTGTGCAAACATTAGAAGAATTAATATCTGGAACCATCCCTGAAAGTATTTATTATGGTAATGAACTACAGGTAGGGCATGCTCTGAGTGAGCAGCGTGTGCTTGCTGCAGCTAAAAATATTGCAGCTAAAAACAAATTATTCACGAACTTTTTAGGGCAGGGATATTATGGTACTTGGACCCCAAGTGTGGTGAAACGTAATATCCTGGAAAACCCAAGTTGGTACACGGCATATACTCCGTATCAGGCTGAGATTTCTCAGGGTCGCTTGGAAATGTTGATTAATTTTCAGCAAATGATTATCGATCTTACTGGCTTAGATTTTTCTAATGCCTCGCTCCTAGATGAAGCAACAGCATGTAGTGAGGCAGTTAATATGGCACATAACTTTGCTAAAAATAAAAAATCTATCTTTTTAGCACATGAAGCACTGCATCCACAAACACTCACTATATTGCAAACTAGAAGTGACGCCCTAGGTACTCAGCTTGTGGTATGTTCACTAGAGGAAATGCAAGAGCATATTACAACGAATGATGATGTATTTGCTATAGTTACCCAACCATTTGCTACTAATGGCTCATTTATCGACTACTCAGCACTTAATACTCTGGCAGCCGAGCAAAACATTACTACTATAGGATGCTTTGATGTATTGGCACTCACCCTGTGTAAGAGTGCTAGTGAAATGCACTATGATATTGCCGTAGGGAATACCCAACGGTTTGGCGTGCCTCTTGGCTTTGGCGGACCACATGCAGCATTTTTAGCTACAAAAGAAGCATTTAAGCGCTTAATACCCGGACGACTCATTGGCGTATCCAAAGATAAAAATGATAATATTGCCTTTCGTATGAGTATGCAAACACGTGAGCAACATATTCGTCGTGATAAAGCTACAAGTAATATTTGTACTGCACAAGTACTTTTAGCTATTATGGCAGTAAGTTATGCAATTCATCACGGCAAAGAAGGGGTGCGGGCCATTGCTCAATCGGTATATAATAAAGCACACTCATTGGGTGAGTTATTAGTCGCAAAATATGCACTCGTATCTACACAATATTTTGACACAATTAGCATTCGTACGCCAAATGCACCTGAGTTATGGCAACGTGCTTTAGATAATGAAATAAATATCAGACTGCTAGATGAGCAAACACTCACCATAGCTATTGATGAAACCACATCAAAACATGATATTTTAAATCTCTTACAGACTCTTGATATTAATGATGAATATGTGATTAAGGACCATCAAATACCTAGTGAATTAGCGCGTGAAACAGACTTACTTACGCACCCAATATTCTCTGAATATACTAGTGAAACTGAACTTATGCGTTATTTAAAACGCTTAGAAGATAAAGATATTGCTTTAAATCACTCTATGATTTCCTTAGGTTCATGCACAATGAAACTCAATGCAGCTACAGAAATGATTGCCATTGCTCAAGAAGGGTTTAGCAACTTACACCCTTATGTGCCAATGAATCAAGCCCAGGGTTATCAACAACTCTGTGGTGACTTAGTGAAATACCTGAGTAATATTACAGGGTATGATAGTATTAGCTTACAACCCAATGCTGGCTCTCAAGGTGAGTTTGCAGGATTATTGGCTATTAAACGTTATCATGAAGCAAATGGTGATATTAGAGATGTATGCCTGATTCCATCTTCGGCGCATGGTACTAACCCTGCATCAGCTTCAATGGTTGGTATGCATATTGTCATAATTAAATGTGATACATATGGTAATGTAGATGTAGCAGACTTAGAAGAAAAAGCAATACAGTATAGTGAACGTTTGGCTGCCCTTATGGTAACCTATCCATCTACACATGGTGTATTTGAGGCAGAAATTACCAGAATTTGCGATATTATTCATGCCCATGGTGGACAAGTATATGTTGATGGGGCAAATCTCAATGCGCTTGTTGGAGTGACCAAAATGGGTAAATTTGGTGCAGATGTATCGCATCTAAACCTACATAAAACATTTGCTATCCCGCATGGTGGGGGTGGCCCCGGGGTGGGGCCTATTGGTGTACGTAAACATCTTACTCCATTTTTACCAGGTAATCCACTAGAGCAACATAGTGGGGCAGTGAGTGCTGCAAACTTTGGTAGTGCCTCAATTTTGCCAATTTCGTGGTCATATATTAAGTTACTTGGCGATGATGGACTTGAAAAAGCTACCAAAATCGCTATTTTGAACGCAAATTATATTGCAAAAAAATTAAGTACTGCCTATACCATTCTCTACACGAACTCTCATAATCTCGTAGCACATGAGTGTATTATTGACATTAGACCAATTAAAGAACAACATGGCATCACTGAAGAAGATATTGCCAAACGTTTGATGGATTATGGCTTTCATGCGCCTACTATGAGCTTTCCTGTGGCGGGCACACTCATGATTGAGCCTACTGAAAGCGAGAGCAAAAAAGAGATTGACAGATTTATTGAGGCAATGCTCTGTATTCATGCTGAAATTATGCAAGTAGCTAATGCAGAAGTAGATGCCCAGGACAATGTCTTAAAGCAAGCACCACATACTGCTAAAGAAATCATCAACTGGGAACATAGCTACTCTATGCAAAAAGCATACTATCCAGTCAAAGGCTTAGAAGATAATAAATTTTTCCCAAGTGTAAATCGGATTGATAATGTCTATGGTGACCGAAATTTATTTTGTTCTTGTCCAGATATTTCATCATTTGAATAATATATAAATTATTATTTTTAATTATTATTTTTATATTAGGGATTAAGTTTATTTTGCTGTAAATTGATACTTATTTACTATTGGATACCTTCGCTCCGAGTCAAATGCAGCATGTGTGTATTTAGGTCCTATGGGCGATTGATATCGTTTGTATTCAGTCGCTATAACCATGCGAATAACTCGTTCTACTACTTCTTTCTCAAAACCCTTGTTTATAATTTGCTCTACACTCCACGAGCGATCAACAAATAATTCCAAAATAGCGTCTAGTAACTCATAAGAGGGCAGGGAATTGCTATCTTTTTGCCCCTCTGCAAGTTCTGCTGAGGGTTCTTTTTCTAATACTCTAATTGGAATCACATAAGAATAAGTATTTCTATAACTAGCAAGATGATAAATTTCAGTTTTATATACATCTTTAATCGGGGCAAAGCCACCAACCATATCCCCGTACAGTGTCGCATACCCCACACTAGACTCTGATTTATTACTTGTTGTTAGAACCAAACCATTATGCTCATTTGCTAAACTCATAATAATGCTACCGCGAATACGTGCCTGAATATTCTCATGAGCAATACCATCAGTTGCGATACCTGCTTGCATCATGCTTTCCACCATTGGATGAATTGGGATTTCGTGATATTCTACTTGTAGCATCTGTGCTTGGGTTTTAGCATCTAGCAAACTCTCTGAGCTGGTGTAGGTGTAAGGCATCATCACCGCAACAACCTTGTCACTACCTATTGCATCAACTGCTAGGGTGAGTGTGAATGCAGAATCAATTCCACCTGAAAGAGCAATATATACTTTTTCAAAATATTTACTTTGCATAAAATATTCACTTATAGAATATACTAATGCATTGTATTTATATTTATTTTTATCAAAAGGGATTAAGTTATTTGAGCTAATATCTTGCACCTCTTCTTTGAAAAACTCGAGCTGAGTAGTGATGTCGCCATCTGTATTCAACACAAAAGACCCTCCATCAAAAATAAGTGCATCCCAACAAAAAGAACTATTTACATAGATTAAGCCAATTTCACCTTTGCATAGCTGGGTAAAGGTAGATATACGACGAGAGTATTTATCATAAGAGAAGGGAGAAGAGTTAATGCTAATAATAGTATCTATATTACTATTTATATTAGTTTTTATAACATTTTGTGACCAAGTATCTTCACAGATAATTACTGAATATAATCTGTTATTTAGGCTAAATATAAGCGGTGTTCCATCTCCAGGTGTAAAGTAACGTTGCTCATCAAATACGCTGTAATTCGGTAAGCATTGTTTGTGATACATACCTTGAATGCGATCATGCTGAATGAGTAACGCAGAATTATAAAGGATTACATCCTCTGCTCTTGATAAGCGAGTAGGGCAGCCAATAATAACCATCGTTTGGTGTACGTTGTGGCTAATTTCAGCAACACTAGTTTCGATGCGCTCCATAAACCCATGATGCCAAAGCATATCATTGGGACTATATCCACAAATCGATAATTCCGGAAAAATTAAGAGATCAGCATCTTGATGTGCATTGATTATTTCAATAATACGCCGAGTATTATGCTCAATATCTAAAGGCAGAGGGCTAAATTGAGCGATAACGATGTTTTCCGATGTAGAGGCTGGTGCTACATTGGCTAAGCTCTGTTTAAGCCAAAAATCAAGCTCTAAAGCGTTATTAGAAGTTTTAGCTTTCTCAATACGAGTGTTTACTAGCACTTCTTGAGCAGAAAGACCTAACTGCTGAGCTACAATGAAGGCATGATTCACTGACAACTGGGCAGAACCATTTGCATATTTATTAAAGTTTGATTGATTAATCTCAAATGTTTTAGCAAGTTGGTAGTTATTTAACCCTGTTTGCTCACGTAGGGCAGCAATATATTCGGCTGTGGTATTCATAAGATATTGAAATATAAGGTTATATTGTGTATTACACGAAGTAACTAGTTAAAAAATACTATTATGAGTATATATTAACTATTGGTATATTTTACCTATAGTTTTGTATTATAGTATAAATTAACTAATATTATATAACTAACTGATATTTATATATATATTTATTATTTAATAGATAATAATTGACTAGTGTACTGATGCAGCAGTATTTTTAGAGCTAAATATGGCATATTTCGCAGCCAATCATTTAAAATGAGTCATAACTATATTAATTATTTTTCTCATTGATGGTTGAAAACTTCTCTTTATTTGAACGTAAAACAAGCAAATCCAAAGTTGCACACAAGCCAAGAAAGGCACCTAGCAAACAATCAAATACACTTAATAAAAACAATAATAATAGTACTTCATTAGAAATAAGGACTAAGTTGGGATTAAGTAAAAATCACATAAAAATTTTAAAAAATTGCCAAGAGGTGAACACTGCAAAAGAACTTATGGCTATTTTAGAATTTACCAATTTAACAAAATTTCGTGAAAAATATCTCAATGTATTGCTTGATGAGTACAAAGTGCCTCTGAGAAATAAAGAAGGTAATGTCATCAAAAAAGAAAAATTAGACAATAATGGAAATGTTATTACGCAAACTAAAAAAATAGATGGCGAGTATCAAGAAGTCCCAGTAATTGAGCGAGTAACAACCACTAAACAAGGATATGGTTTTTTTAAGATGTCTAAGCCAGATAAGCCCAATGCCAAAGACCAAACCTATATTTTTACCAATACTTTTACTAAACTTCATATAGGAAAATAATTATTTTTTTATTTATATTTATACTGTTAGTAGTCGCTACTCGGGTATATTATTCAACAATTTATTGATTTTTTTTGAGATGATTAAACTTTTTCAAGATGTAACTATTGCTGATATTTCATTAGTAGGTGGGAAAAACGCTTCTCTGGGTGAGATGATTCACCATTTAACTAGCAAAGGTATTGCTGTCCCCGGTGGGTTTGCTGTGACTACTGAGGGATTTAAGCACTTTATTACTACTAATAATTTACATGAGTATATCAAGAACGCTCTAGATGGGCTTGATGTTCATAACCTTGAATCCTTATATAGTACTGGTGAGCAAATTCGTAATGCCATCCTAGCCGCACCTATTCCAAATGACTTAGTTACAGAAATCACTGCAGCTTACAATTCATTCCAAGATGAGGGAATTAGCTTTGCAGTGCGTTCATCTGCCACTGCTGAAGATTTAGAAGATGCTTCATTTGCTGGACAACAAGAAAGTTATCTCAATGTGAAAGGGATAGATAATATCCTATTAGCAGTTAAAAAAGTATTTGCTTCATTATATAATGACCGTGCGATTTCTTACCGGGTAACCAAAGGCTTTGCACACATGGATGTATATATTTCTGTGGGTGTTCAACAAATGGTTCGTAGCGATATCGGGGCTAGTGGGGTAATGTTTACCTTAGATACTGAGTCTGGGTTTGATGGCTGTATATTTATTACTTCTTCCTATGGACTGGGAGAAATGGTCGTACAGGGGGAAGTAAACCCTGATGAATTCTATGTATCTAAACACGCATTATCTCTGAGCAATCCAGCAATTATTAAACGCGGAATTGGTTCTAAAGATAAGCAAATGATCTATAAAAATGATGGTACTGATAGTGATAATAACTCATTAGAAATTGTCCCAGTTGATATAGAGAAGCGAAATGCATTTAGTTTAAGTGATGAGCAAGTTCATATATTAGCAACGTATGCAGTACTTATTGAACAACACTACGGTAAGCCAATGGATATCGAGTGGGGGCTTGACGGACGCACTGGAGAGTTGTATATCCTTCAAGCACGACCAGAAACAGTGCAAAGCACTGGTGATAATGCTGTTATTGAAAAATACCAATTGACTACTACTTCTACTGCCTTAGCTGCTGGTAGAGCAGTGGGGCAGAGAGTTGCCTCTGGGGTGTCAAAACTGATTAAAAATATTTCACAAATTCATGAAGTACAGCCAGGAGATATTATTGTTACTGAAATGACCGACCCAAATTGGGAGCCAGTGATGAAAATAGCAGGTGGCATTGTCACTGATAGAGGGGGTCGTACTTGTCATGCTGCGATTATTGCTCGTGAATTAGGTATCCCAGCTATTGTTGGTACCACTGATGGCACACACACAATTCCTGCTGATAGTGAAGTGACTATAGACTGCTCAAATGGTGATGAAGGGGTGGTGTATGAGGGTGCTCTTTCATTTGAACATTCCATTACAAATATCAACGAAATGCCTGATATTCCTACGAATATTATGCTTAATATCGGCAATCCATCACTTGCGTTTAGTCAGAGTTTTACTCCAAATGCTGGAGTAGGTTTAGCACGTCTTGAATTTATTATTAACAACACTATTGGCATTCACCCTGAAGCTCTGATTCATTATGATACACTTTCAAGTGATTTACAGCAACAGATTGACGAGCGCATACAGGGGTATAGCTCACCTACTGCATTTTACGAGCAAAAACTTATTGAAGGCATCTCACAATTGGCTGCAGCCTTTTATCCTAAGCCAGTAATTGTGCGTATGAGTGACTTTAAATCTAATGAATATGCTAATCTTATTGGTGGCTCAGAGTTTGAGCCAAATGAAGAAAACCCGATGATTGGCTTTAGAGGGGTATCTCGCTACCTAAGTGACTCATTTGATCAGTGCTTCACCATGGAATGCAATGCACTTAAAACCGTACGAAATGCGATGGGGCTTGATAATGTCAAAATCATGATTCCATTTGTACGTACAGTCAATCAAGCCAAAGCTATTACTGAAAAGCTTGCCAGTAAAGGCATTACGCGAGGCGATAATGGCTTAGAGCTTATTATGATGTGTGAAGTACCATCTAACGTAATTATGGCAGAGCAATTCTTGGAGTATTTTGATGGGTTTTCGATAGGCTCTAATGACCTCACCCAGCTTTCACTTGGGGTGGATCGCGATTCAGGGCTGGTAGCAGGAGACTTCAATGAAAACGATGAGGCAGTTTTGCAAATGATGCAACTAGCAATTGAAACATGTAAGGCTCAAGGGAAATATGTAGGCATTTGTGGACAAGCACCATCAGACTTCCCAGAGCTTGCGATATGGCTGGTAAATCAAGGAATTTCTAGTATTTCACTGAACCCAGACAGTGTTATCCATACTTGGCTACATATTGATAGCAATACTTAACATACTAAGAAATAGCAAATTAAATGAAGAAAGGCCAATATGTTATCTTTATAGCATATACAACATATATAATATACTTCGTATAATTTATATTATGTTAAATAAAGTAATAAAGTGCTCATTTAATAAAAGTTTTAATATGCTCTCTTTCGGTTTATCAGAAAATTCAATTATCACCTAATTAGTATGAAAATAATAGTGTATTTTGCATGTATTGCATACTTTCTTACATCATGTGCTACCTATACACAAGCAGTAAAGGCTTATAATGACACTGTAGAAACTATAGAAGATATAAAAGATATAGCATATTGTAGCTCAGTAGGCTTACCTGAATGCGTTGTAGAAGAAATACTACCCTAATAAATAAAGGGGTTAATTATGATATTATTCGACTTTTGTTTTTTCTTTTTCGCCATTCATACCGATGCATGCTATTTCTAAGCACGCAATTAGCCTATTCTACTGAATGATGTAAAGAGCTATCCTGAGTTTTTAGCATGGTGTACAAATAGTCAAATTATCTCTGAGCAAGGCAATGAAGTTCACGCTAGTATTAGTGCTACCAAAGACCTTTTAACCAAACATTTAGTACTAAAAACACACTTCTTGCACCAGAGTGAATTACGATAGAATTACTCAATAAATATGTTCGCCACTTCCCACATACTAGATAAAGATATACTCATTAATACTTTCAATAAAAATGAAGTTTCAATCATGAAACAATGTTTTGAAAAAAACAAATACCTAGAATCTATTGATAAAAGTTTTGGAGTTTTTGATTTTTCAGTTTATGAAAAAATTTATCAAGAATCATTATTGCCTAATCATGCTCTACGCAAACTTTCAACAAGCCACAATAAATGTATAGGCTATTTCCACCTCAATTTACATGAAGTTTCAGAAGGAATATGCTGGATAAGTATGTTTCATATAGTACCATGTAAACAACGACGTGGAATCGGGAGTAAATTGTATGCTTATATAGAGAGTGAAATTCAGAAAAAAAGCAACATTCAAGAAATTATGGTGCAAGTATATTTATCAAATTCTAAGGCTTTATTATTTTGGATAAGTAATGGATTTTGCATTATAAAAGATAAAACTAAAGGCACAAATGCTTATATAATTCTTACCAAGAAATTGATAAAAATCTCATGACTCGACAACTAAAACACATTATTATTTTTACATTCATAATAAGTATCTTATCAGTTGCATATTTTGTATATCTGCAGTTTAATTATCCACCTATACCAGAAAATGAGACTTTTCTTTCTGAATTAGGAGAATGGTTTGGTGAAATAGCGCTATGGTTAATAATATTTATCTACACTAGAACGATACTCAGACTTTTTCTTGGTAAAGGTGCATTATCACGCAGACTCATACCAAACCACACCCCTGATATTGAATTCACTTTTATAAATAAAACATTAAGTTGGCTTGATAGTACACATATTTATTTTGGCATTAGTGCTGTTGCTATTATTCTTATTCATATTGCTCTTTTGGGTATCCCTATGGAGATTTTATTTTTTCCTGCTGTATTGTTTTTGGTAGTATGGCAAGGGGTGTTTGGTGCATTTATTAGCTGGAAACGCACTTCTATAAGCATAACTAAGTTTTCATATATGGTACATGCACAATTATTTACCGGTATTACACTTGGGATTTTTGCTTATTTGGGACACTTAGCAATAGATAAGTAAGTCTAATACTCTTAAAATTGTCATAATCCTTATTTATTTCTAGTTTTGAGTTCTCTGTTCTTTTCACGTTCCCAATCTCTAGCCTTGATGTCTTGGCGCTTATCTGCCATTTTCTTACCAAATGCCACCCCTACTTCTAGTTTTACCTTACCCCGTTGCCAATAGAGTTTTAGTGGTACAGCAGTACCGCCCTTTTGCTGGATTTGTGCTTTGATTTTGCTTATTTCTTCGCGGTGGAGTAATAACTTACGCGTACGTGTATGATCGGTATCTACATGAGTAGATGCAGTGTTGCCAGGGGTGATGTTAGCGTTAAATAAAAAGAGTTCATCATCTTTTAAAATTACGTAACTTTCTGCAAGCCCTGCTTTTTTCTCTCTGAGGCTTTTGACTTCCCAGCCAAGGAGGCTAATACCCGCCTCATAGCTTTGGGTGATAAAGTAGTCGTGTTTTGCTTTTTTGTTTAAAATTATGATATTATCCGACTTTTGTTTTTTCTTTTTCGCCATTCATACCGATGCATACTATTTCTAAGCACGCAATTGTAGCCTATTCTACTGAAAAAATGTATCGTTTAGTGAATGATGTAAAGAGCTATCCTGAGTTTTTAGCATGGTGTACAAATAGTCAAATTATCTCTGAGCAAGGCAATGAAGTTCACGCTAGTATTAGTGCTACCAAAGGACCTTTTAACCAAACATTTAGTACTAAAAACACACTTCTTGCACCAGAACAAATCACAATAGAGTTACTTGATGGACCATTTAAGCACCTATGTGGTACGTGGCGATTTGTCCCTCTCAGTGATGAAGCCTGTAAAATTTATTTTGATTTAGAATTTGGTTTTGCTACTAAGTTATTAGATATTGCTCTCTCTCCCTACTTTCGCAAAATAACAGAGCAACAACTTGATGCGTTCATTACTAGAGCTAAGGCGGTATATGGCTAGTACTAATTTATTCTCATCGACTTTTGATGCGTTAATGGAGTGTGACCCCGCTACTAAAGTAAGCCTGACACAGGTATTGTATAACACTCACACTATGCTCACGACAAAACCCACAGAGGTAAAACGCGTAGCCTCCCCGGGTAGGCCCGAGCTGCCAAAACTTGTGGAATTTGGCAATGTACCTAATAGAAATAATAGTGATGAAGGAATGATTAAAACCATTCACGCCATTTGTCATATTGAGTTTAATGCGATTAATCTAGCCCTAGATGCGGTGTACCGCTTTCAACATATGCCTCAGAAGTTTTATACCGATTGGTTACAGGTAGCTAAGGAAGAGGCGTATCACTTTAGTTTGATTCGTGAGTATTTAGAATCGCTGGGTTATGAATATGGCAGTTTTGATGCACATAATGGACTCTGGGAAATGACTTATCGTACCGACTACGACCCTCTTTACCGCATGGCGCTAGTCCCTAGAGTGCTTGAAGCACGTGGGCTTGATGTCACCCCAAGCATTCAAAAGAAATTTCGCGGTACTCAGTTTAACAAGTTTGCCCAGATATTAGACATCATCTACCGTGATGAAATCACCCATGTACACATCGGTAACTACTGGTATAAATATCTGTGTGCTGAGCGTGGGCTTGAGTATATGCAAACTTTTAGCGATATTGTAGATACACACATCGGTAGTGCTGGCTTACGCGGACCATTCAACATAGAAGCACGACTCAAAGCAGGTTTTACTGCTAAAGAACTGGAGCTTCTCAATGCCTAAATTTACCACTACCCTCACCCAACAAATACAAGAACAAACTAAGCAGCTCAGAGTCAAGCATCAGTACCGAGAGTCTAAAGTCGTAACTAAACTAGATGCAACGCATATCCAGATAGACAAGAAGCGACTCATTAACTTCTGCTCTAATGATTACCTGAGTATGTCCTCTCACCCTGAGCTAATAAAGTTTTACCACAAGGCAATTGATACTTATGGGCTTAGTAGTTCATCCTCTCACTTAGTGAGCGGACACACCACTGCACACGAAGAATTAGAAGAATACTTATGCGAGTATCTAGGCGTAGAAAATGTATTATTATTCTCTACTGGTTATATGGCTAATCTAGGGATATTCTCCGCATTTAAAGATAACATAGACTGGATACTCCAAGACAAACTTAACCACGCATCACTAATAGATGCCAACTTTTTAGCAGAAAAGCCTATTTCACGCTACCACCACACCAACCTCACTGCACTGGAAAAAAAACTTGGTAAACAAACAGGTAGTGGCATGGTGGTGACTGATAGTGTTTTTAGTATGGATGGCGATCATGCAGATATCAAAGCTATGTACTCACTTACAGAGCAGCATAATGCACTACTGGTTCAAGATGATGCTCATGGCTTTGGTATGTATCAACCACATATCCCCACTGATTCAATATATATGGCAACCTTTGGTAAGGCAGTTGGGCTACATGGAGCATGTGTGGCAGGAAGTAAGGATATGATAGAGCATATGGTGCAAAAGTCCCGCCCGTATATTTATACCACTGCCCTCTCCCCTGCTACTGCGGTGAGTGTGAAAAAGTCACTAGAGCTGATACAAAAAAGTGATAGAGTAACTAAACTAGAACACAACATTAAGTTATTTAAAAATCATATCACCACCCACTCAAATACTGCTATTCAGCCCATCATCATCGGTGATAACAAAAAAGCAATACAATTAGAACAAGAGTTGTTTACCAAGGGCATATATGTAAAATCCATCAGACCTCCTACCGTACCTCAAGCAATACTAAGAGTAACACTCAATGCTGAACATGATACAGAGAGTATTGAAAGAATAATTGGCGTATTGGATAATATTTAACTATTAATAGTTATTAAGACCAAAGACACCAATCAAATTCAGTAAGATTACACTCTTGAGAGTCCTGTTATGTTCATGTTAGACTTGTTTTTCCATGAATTTTTGTGACATTTTCAATACGGTTTTTCTCGGAAGAAGTGGGATGACCCAATTAAGCATAAATCTTAATGATTTTTGGTTTATTGCCACCAAACTCCCTTCGAGCATGGCATCGTAGCCACATTTTGCCACGGACTCTGGTGTTGCAGCTTTATTAGCAGCTGCAACGCCCTCAAGATTAGCTGCTTTTACAAACTCAGTTGCCACAAAACCCGGACAAAGAGCAGTAGATGTAATATTAGTATCTGATAATTCTTGAGCAATAGCTTGGGAGAATGATACGACAAAAGCTTTTGTCGCATAATATACAGCCTGTAATGGTCCTGGCATAAAACCAGCACTAGAGGCTACATTTAATATCTTACCAGAATTTCTTTCAACCATATCTTGTAAGTATAGGTGAGTTAAACTTACCAAAGAAGCCATATTAACTTGCATCATTGCCTGATCTTTGGCAAGATCACGTTCATAGAATTTACCATGTCCACCAAATCCTGCATTATTTATGAGAAAGTCAATTTTTATTCCCGCTTCTTTTGTTGTGTTATAAATGATATGGGCAGAATCAGGTTCGGTAAGATCAGCCGCTATTACAGTGGCTTCAATGTCATATGCTGCTTCTAATTCAGATTTAAGTTCATTAAGAACCTCTTCCCTACGCGCAACTAACACTACATTTCCACCTTTTAATGCATGATAACGTGCAAATTCCGCGCCAATACCACTTGATGCTCCAGTAATTAATGCAGTTTGCTTCATATTATTCCTTTTAGTTTAGAGTAAATTAATTTGTAAATACGTAAATTAAAAATAAGAGCGTTGTAAAATTTCAACTAACTCTATCAAATCAATAAGTATTTTTCTCACATTAGCACAACGTTACTGATTGAAGTTATTAATGGATAAGAATAATACCCCGGTCCACAGCAAATTATTTATCTTCATTCTTGACATTAATAGCGATGTATTTCTTATCTATAACTAACCAATAACTATAATAATTATACAATATAATCGTAATTCTATGGGTTGAATTTTCAACATTATTCCATAAATTTAATATTTAAAAATTATCTAGATATATCAACAAAAATCGCTGTTTTTCTAAATCAGCAACAAGAACATATATCACATCTCTTGATACTCATTTTTCTCAAACATAAATGATCCAAGATTTTTGAACCATTACAGTATTGAGTGTCAATCCATTCAATTTTTATTAAAATAACTACATCTCATTCACAATCACACCATGCTCCATCCTCTTGTCTTTATCCACGGCTTTGCATTTGGAAATTATATCTTCCAGAGTGTGATTGATACTTTACCTCGTGGCTATGATATTACCCTTTTGAGTCTGCCGGGACATGAAGGTGAGCCAGAGCTCAGCCCAGATATAGAGCAGTGGTGTGAACATTACCTCCCACAAATACCTCAGAATGCAATAATCATCGGCTGGTCGCTTGGTGGACTGCTCGCTGTAAAACTAGCGCATAAGGTGCCTATGAAACATCTGATACTACTAGGTACTACCCCGCAGTTTATCCGTACCCCCAGTTGGGAATATGGGATAAAGCCTCATAACTTTGTAGCATTTGGTGATAATCTTCAAGCAGATACCGAGCAGGCACTCATGCGCTTTATGGCGATGCAGGGGGTAAGTATTTCTACCTTACGCACCCTTCGCAAGGTAATAGTAGCGAACCTCCCTACCCTTACGAGCGTAACTCATGCGCTTAAAGTGTTATGCAACACTTCAGCCATAACTGAGTACGAGACACTTAGTGATAAAATAACACTCATCTTAGGAACAAGGGATTATATTGTGCCCGTAGCATTGTCACAGTGGCTAGAGAGTCAGAACATTACTACCCATATTTTAGAAAGTGGACATATGCCATTTTTAACCCCAGAGTTTTCTGATTTGTTACAAAGTATATTACAAAATATATTAGAGAGTGGAGCGCCCAACGACTAATGCCAAAAAAAGGATCATCATCAAAACGCTGGATTAGGGAACACCATACCGATGAATTTGTGCAAAAAGCTCAAAAAGACGGCTACCGTGGACGTGCAGCATATAAGCTGCTAGAACTGATAGAAAAAGAGCACATCATCAAGCGTGGGGATATTGTCTTAGATCTTGGGGCTGCCCCTGGTTCGTGGTGTCAGGTAGCACGAAAATTTACTACTAATACCATTATTGCTAGTGATATTTTAGATATAGAGCCCATTGATGGCGTGGAATTTTTATGTGGGGATTTCACTCTAGAAGACACCTATAGCAACTTGCTTATGATGATAAATAACCAAAAAATAAATGTAGTACTCTCAGATATGGCGCCAAATATGAGTGGTAATCCAAGTATTGATGCCCCGAGAGCGATGTACTTATGTGAGTTAGCACTTGATATGGCGGTGAAAGTACTGGATACCAAGGGATTGTTTTATACCAAGGTATTTCAGAGTGAGGGCTTTGATGAATTTGTTAAGTCATGTAAAGATGCTTTTGTCTCAGTGAGTATCAAAAAACCTAAAGCATCCAGAGCCAGGAGCAAAGAAGTATATATCTTAGCAAAAACACTCAAAGGCTAAGTCACTCATTACTACCACTTCAAAGTTTTACATACTTGTTTCAAATGCTCTAAAAAGAGTTTAGTTTTCGCAGGCTGATATTTTTGCTTTTTAAATAATGCATATATACCAATATCTGGCTCAGAGCAATACTCCATAAACACATGTACCAACTCTCCGCTCTTGAGATATGGGTGTGCTATAAATAATGGTAATAATACCACCCCTCTTCCCTGAGTAGCAAAGTCACACATCATCTGAGCATCATTGGTGATGTAATCTCTCCTAAGAGTAACACTTCCCTTCTCTCTAGTAGGTATGTGGATATAGTGCCAGATACTTGAGCGATCATTAGCATAGATGATGCTAGGTACAGTAGAAACCATACTAATATCTTTAAGCACATGTTCTCTAGTGAATTCTGGACTGGCACACATAATAATAGGCATATGACCCACAGGAATAAGTGTGTGGGCAATTAATGATGAATCAGGCAATGAGCCAATACGCACTACAATATCATAATTTTCTTCTTGAATGTTAATTTGTCGATCATCAAACGATACTTCAATAGACAATTCAGGGTGTGCTGAGGCAAATAGAGCAATGTGCGTACTTAAATACAACCTGCCAAAGTGCTCAGGAATATTTACTTTTAGGGTGCCATTTAAGATATTTGATTTTTCTTTAACCTTGATATGCGCTTGCTCTAGTAATTCTATTGCCTCTATAATTTCACGTTTATACTCCTCTCCAGCTTCTGTGAGGGCTACGATGCGGGTCGTTCTGTGAAATAAGGTAATGCCCAATTCGTTCTCTAGATTTTTGATGTGCTTACTAACACTTGCACCACTGAGCCCATAAGGCTTACCCCCTTGCACGAAGCTTGACGTTTTTGCTACCGAGAGAAATAATTGCAACGCTTTAAGATTATGCATATTAGTTCTTTTATAGAATTAATGTTATGACATATTATAGTATTGTTTATATTTAATATTTAATTAACATGATAATTTTTCAACACAGGAGACTCAATGTCACAGTATTCACTTATGATTATCCGCATGTCTTTAGGGCTAGTATTGCTCGCTCATGGGTTATTAAAGATCTTTGTTTTTACCATACCTGGTACAGTCGGGTTTTTTGAAGGTCTCGGCTTTCCTGCAATACTTGCCTATGCTACTATTGGGATTGAGGTAATTGGTGGTGTATTACTGCTGATAAATATATTTAGCCTGTATGCTGCCATCCTTTCTGTACCAATTTTGCTTGGTGCTACCTATGTACACTTGCCTAATGGCTGGGTGTTTAGTAATGCTGGTGGTGGGTATGAGTTTCCACTATTATTAGTGGTATTAGCTATTAGCGTCATCGCTGCTCACTTGCCACAAAGTACTACTAAGGAGTAATAGATGATTAATATTATTAAATATAATGAACTAGGAGTTGCAGACCACGGTTGGTTGAATGCACATTATCATTTTAGCTTTTCCCAGTATTATAATCCTAAGCGTATGGGCTTTGGTAATCTGCGTGTGATTAACGATGATGTCATTAAAGCAGGTACGGGCTTTGCTACCCACTCACATACAGATATGGAGATTATCACCTATGTTCGTCAGGGCGCAATTACTCATAAAGATAGCTTTGGCAACCAAGGCAAAACGATTGCCGGTGATGTACAAGTAATGAGTGCAGGGAGTGGTATTTCACATTCAGAATATAACCTTGAAAGTGAAGATACTAATTTGTATCAAATTTGGATTGAACCCAATGAATACGGGGTTACCCCAAAGTGGGCTGCCAAGGAATTTCCCAGTGAATATGTGAGTGACAGCTTAAATCTCTTAGTAGCAGGTGATGGTACTGCCCCACTACACATTCATCAGGATGCATATATTTACGGTGGTAAATTTACCGCTGGTACTTCTCTCACTCATACGCTAATGCGTGATAAACAGTACAATGGGTATGTACTCATATCTAAGGGTGAAATGATAATTAATGACCACCATGTGAGTATCGGAGACGGGATGGAAATCACCGAGGAATCTGTTATAGAACTCAGCACTACTACTGAAAGTGAGTTGGTACTAATAGAGGTACGTTAATTGGGCAAAAATTACGGGTGAAATCTTTTAAAATAAAATGTTTTCATCCGTAATAATGATCATCATGCACAAACGAAATATTTTCCTCTCTTTTATTATTTTCCTCTCTTCTTTTTCATTGTTTGCTCAAGAGCTTCCTGAAGGAAAGTATGCGGTAATCACCACCGATAAAGGTGATATTACTATCAAACTTGAATATGAAAAAGCCCCCCTTACAGTTATTAACTTTGCTGGACTGGCACTAGGTACCAAAGAAAACACCTATAAAAAAGATGCACCCTATTACAATGGACTACAGTTTCACAGAGTTATTAAAGATTTCATGATTCAAGGCGGTGACCCACTGGGAAATGGTACTGGTGGCCCCGGCTATCAATTCCCAGATGAAATCACCGATCTCAAACATGACCGCCCAGGTACGCTTTCTATGGCAAACTCTGGCCCCGGTACTAATGGCTCACAGTTTTTCATCACACATAAAGCCACACCATGGCTCGATGGCAAACATACCGTATTTGGTTATGTAGTAAGTGGGCAAAAAGTGGTTGATACTATTGCGCAAAATGATCAAATCAAACAAATCACTATCACCGATGTAGGTACTGATGCTAAAGCATTTACTACCAACGAAGCCTCATTTCAAGATACCTTAGGTAAATTAGATGAAATTACACTAGAGCACAATAAGCAATATGTTGAGGCACTTGCAGAATTTGTAGCAAAAAATTACAGCTCTGCTAAATTAGTTAATGACTACTATCTAGTCAAATCAAAACCTAATGCGACGATGATACAAAAAGATGATAGCATTAATATAAATATCACACTCACGCTCAGTGATGGCACTAAGGTTGCCACGAATGAAAATGTGATTTTGCCTATATCTTCGCCGTTTATCCCGATTATTGCTGATAATATTATGAATATGGAGCCAAAAGAATCTATTACTGTTATTTCTCTGTTTGGTAGTACAGGCATTCAGGGAGCGCCAATTCCCCCACATGAAATCGTTATCATTGATGTGACGCTTAATAGCATTAATGAATAAATTATGATTCTTGCCCTACTTGATTATCTTATTGCTATAGATAGTGGATTTGCTGTTCTTGGCTATCTAACTACCAGAAGTGCATTTGCTTTGATTACTGCACTGGTATTGATGTTACTATTAGGGCCTGTATTTATTCGGTTAATCCAACGATTACAGTTTGGGCAGATTATTCGCACCGATGGACCCCAAAGTCATCAAAGCAAACAAGGCACTCCTACTATGGGCGGGTTATTGATTATTCTCTCTTTTGTTTTATCTTCGTTAATTTGGGGTGATTTAAGCTATGGGTATTTTTGGATAGTGATTTTTAGTGCTTTAAGTTTTACTACTTTAGGCTTTGTAGATGATTATTTAAAAATTGCTAAACAAAACTCTAAAGGCGTATCTGCGAGACTCAAGCTCTTTTGGCAATCAATTTTTGCCGTGAGTATTGTTTTTTTATTAATTACCGCAGGGTTAGATGTATCTTACCTTATTCCATCACTTAAAGACTACTCACTTAATCTAAGCGTTATTGGCTTTATCATCATGAGTATATTGTTAATAGTTGGTTTTTCTAATGCAACTAACTTAACTGATGGGCTAGACGGATTGGCTATTATGCCAGTGGTGATTATTAGTAGTGGTTTAGCAATCTATGCGTATCTTTCAACTAATTCAGTATTTGCTGGTCACTTAAACCTAGACTATATGCCTGATGCGACTGAAATGAGCATTTTACTAGTCGCTCTTGTGGGTAGTGGACTTGGATTTTTGTGGTTTAATACGTATCCTGCCCAAATATTTATGGGAGATTCTGGCTCACTTAGCCTTGGTGCTATATTAATTACCATTGCGATTGTACTGCGTCAAGAAATCATTTTTATCCTAATGAGTGTGGTGTTTATTGTCGAGATGTTTTCAGTGATGATTCAGGTGGGGTATTATAAATACACTAAAAAACGTTTTTTTTTAATGGCACCACTTCATCATCACTTTGAACTCAAAGGGTATTCTGAGCCAAAAATTATTGTGCGTGCTTGGCTGATTACTCTATTATTTACTCTTATTGCAATTGCACTTATTAAAATACGATAATGTCAATAAAATCAGATAATTGGATTATAAAAAAAGCTACTCAAAATGAAATGATTAGCCCATTTGCCTCTTCACAGGTGCGCGAAGTTGCTGGGCAAAAAATTATTTCTTATGGCACTTCTAGCTATGGCTATGACGTGCGTTGTGGGAATGAATTTAAAATTTTCACCAATATTAACTCCTCTATTGTGGACCCTAAAAACTTTAGCAATGATAACTTTGTAGAATTTACTGGTGAGGAATGTATTATTCCACCGAATTCCTTCGCTCTTGCCAAAACTATGGAGTATTTTAAAATTCCGCGTCAGACATTAGTCGTATGTCTTGGAAAATCCACCTATGCAAGATGCGGTATCATTGTTAATGTCACTCCACTAGAGCCAGAATGGGAAGGTGAAGTCACCTTAGAATTTTCTAATACTACTCCCCTACCAGCAAAAATATATGCTGGAGAAGGAGTAGCGCAAATGCTCTTTTTTGAAAGTGATGAAGCATGTAAGACCTCTTATAAAGATAGAGGAGGCAAATACCAAGGACAACGTGGAGTCACTCTCCCAAAAACTTAAAGAGCATGAGTACTATTAACCCGCGCATTCCACCCAACTCTAACGAATCAGAACAGTCTGTATTGGGCGGTCTACTCGCACATAGTGACAAGTGGGAAGATATTTCTTTTATTCTGGATATTGATGATTTTTATGATAAAAAACATACTCTTATCTTCTCTGCTATCAAGACATTAAAAGATCATGATGAGGTGACTGATGTCAATACGGTATTAGTTCAGCTCCAAAAAAATGGCGATGATGCAACTATTGGTGGCTTAACTTACTTGCTGGTGATTATTGAAAATACCCCGAGCATTGATAATATCGTAAGTTATGCACGCCATGTGCGAGAGTTATCAGTATATAGAAAACTTATTCGCTCGGCAAATGATATTGCTGACCTTGCCTATAATCCCCAAGAACTCCTTATTTCTGGAGTGCTTGATCAAGCTGAGCTAAAAATATTACGCATTCGGGAAACCATTGACAAGCGTAATAATGCTATTGCTTCAAGTAAAGATATATTGCCCTACGTTAAAGAAGAAGTTGAACACCGAGCAAATAATACAGGGATATATGGTCTAGAAACAGGATTTAGTGAGCTTGATAAACTCACCAATGGCTTACAAAAAAGTGATTTAGTTATCATTGCAGGGCGCCCTTCTATGGGCAAAACCTCATTTGCTATGAATATTGTTGAACATGCTGCGATTATCAACAAAAAAACTTGCTTGATTTTTAGCCTTGAGATGCCAAAAGAACAACTGATGATGCGGATGATTTCCTCAAGTCATGAAATCAATATGGGAAAAATGCGTAATGGCGCTATGAATGCTTCAGAGTGGGATACGTTTAACGGGGCAATTGAACGCCTATCAGATACGAATATTATTATCGATGACTCCGCTGGGCTGACTCCTGATGAGATACGTGCTTCTGCGCGCAAAGTGTGGCGTGATAATGGACATCATCTAGATTTGATAGTGATTGACTATATTGGTATGGTGCGTGTCCCTGGTGCGCGTGATAAAAACTCAGAAATTGGTGAAATTTCTCGCTCTATTAAAGCCATGGCAAAAGATTTAAGTGTGCCAGTAATTGCTCTTTCTCAATTGAATAGAAATGTAGAAACTCGCAAAATAGAGAATAAAGGCAGAATGCCACAAATGAGTGATATTCGTGACTCTGGTACTATTGAACAAGATGCTGACTTAATTGCTTTTGTCTATCGCGATGAGCAATATCATGGGGAAGGAGGTTACCAAAATCCAGATGAAATTGGCACCGCAGATATTAAAATCGCCAAACATAGAAACGGTCAAACAGGAAATATCAGACTAGCGTTTGATGGACAATTTACCAAGTTTCGCAACCTTTCACCTCGTGGCTTAGCAGAAAACGAAGAATATAACTTACATAAATCTGTAGAAGAACATATCGCAGAAGTGGAGCAAGACTTTTCGCAATACGCACAGGAAGTAGACTTTAATAATTTAGATGATGAACATAGTCCAATTTAGTGACTGTCATATTGGCCAATCAACAGAAAATAGTGAGCGTTTAGCAAAAGTTGTTACTTCAATAATGGCTCAATCTCCAGATATTATTATTGCCACTGGTGATTTAACTCAGCATGGCACTCTGAGTGAATATTTGGAGTTTGTTCGTATTACAGCTCCACTTGATACCTTATATGTAATCGCTGGTAATCATGATAATATCACTAATATGCAAAAAGTCTTTAGTCCTAAGCAGTACACCAGTTTTTTATATAAAGAGTATTATATTCAATTAGTTACTTCTAAAGTAGAGGATAAAATAAGTGGCTATATTAATCCGTCTGATATTGTAAATCACCCTAATAGTTTAGTATTTACTCATCACCCAGTTCTCCCTATGCAGAGCTCGTGGGATGATAATATATCTATCACCAATATGGATGCAGTATGCTCTCGCATGGATGAGCATATACTATTAGTCGGCTTTGGCCATGTACATCAAGCAAAAGAGTTTAGTATCGGTTCAACTAAAGTATGTGCCTGCCCTTCTGCAGCTTATGGCTTTGAAACCCCAAGTGAATGGGGGTATAACCTCTTCACCGTACACGGTGCAAAAGTAGATGTAAAAACTATCGTAATGCAGTAGGTACTGCAAAGTTTACATCTTCTCGCACTTCGCCATATTCTTTGATTTGGGTTGGGCCTAGCATTTTTACTACTTCATTTACCAGCACCTCAGGTGCAGAAGCCCCAGCAGTAATTCCCACAGTAGTCACTCCCTCTAGCCAGCTTGATTGAATCATCTCAGCATTATCAATCAAATACCCCGGTTTGCCCATTTTCTCAGCAATTTCACGTAAGCGATTCGAGTTAGATGAATTGCTAGAGCCTAGCACTAATAAAATATCAGAATCTTGCATAATTTCTTTCACGGCATTTTGTCTATTTTGCGTAGCATAGCAAATATCTGCTTTTTTCGGAGCATTAATTTCAGGGTATTTTTCAGTGAGTGCATGAACAATCTCAGCGGTGTCATCTACACTTAGGGTGGTTTGCGTAGTGTAGGATAGGTTATCATGCACTTCTAATGCATCTATATCTGCTATTGATTCTACCAGAAGTACATTTTTCGCTTGCCCTAGCGTACCCTCTACCTCAGGATGACCTTTGTGCCCTATTAAAATAACCTGATCACCTACTTTTGCCTTGCGTGCTACCTCTTTATGTACTTTGGTAACTAACGGGCAAGTCGCATCATAAATAGTGTTTGAAATAGCGTCTGCTTGCATTTGTACCTGTTTAGAGACTCCGTGTGCACTAAAAATAATAATACTATCTTTAGGCACTTGGGCTAAATCATTAACAAAAATTGCCCCTTTATTGCGCAGATTTTCTACTACAAATTTATTATGTACTACTTCGTTTTTGACATATATAGGTGCGCCGTGTTTTTCTAGTGCTTTTTCGACAATAGCAATAGCTCGGTCTACTCCAGCACAAAAACCTCTTGGATTTGCCAAAATTACATTCATCTTATTTTTCTTATTCCTCTATGGCTAATACTTTGATAATAAATGAAATATTCACTCCAGATAACGGATGGTTAAAATCAATAACTGCTCCCTCATCTGTAAGTTCTTTGATAGTACCAATAATCTCCTCGCCACTAGGTAATGCAAAGTCTATTGCACTGCCCTGCTCGATATCTTCAGGGAGTTCATCAAAAGATACCAATCTACAAGCAGTTTCATCATATTGCCCAAAGATATCATCACCTGCTAATAAAAAAGTTTGCAGTCTATCCACTTCGCATTCTAATACACAAGATTCTAAGCCCAGAGCTAATTGGCCATCACCAGGGATAAATTCAAAATGAGTATCTTCATCTACTACCATACCAGTTTCAGAAAGTAATTTATAGCGAATAATGTATTTCATATACCCTATTTTACCGAGCACATCAAAATACTAACACTTAAAATGTGTTGTTTTTTGAAATTTATACTTGTATAATTGCGTATGAGAATTATTATCATTTAATAATATATATGTTTATAAGTACCTATAATGCCGCTACAAATGGGTCGCATATTGCTGATATTGAGTTTTTAACTGCGCTACAGATTGCTGAGTACCTTCGTGGATACAGTGATTGTGTATACGAAGAAGATGATATAACACAGAGCGAAATGCGCATGGTACACTCAATTTTTAGCGATACCTTTGTGTATATACCTGAAGTAGCAGCTAAAAATTATATTTCCCTTTAAGTAACGCCATTATCTCCTTCGCTAATTCATACTATGCGATGAAGTAATAGCATATGATGTTTGCAGGATAAGTATGTTACAAGTTTCTAATCTGATTATTCAATATCAAACTACTGAAATACTTACAGATATTAACCTTTCATTACAAAATGGTGAAATTATCGCTCTATTAGGTCCGAGTGGTAGTGGTAAGAGTTCTATTCTGCGCTTTATTGCTGGGCTAATTCCTATGCCATCAGGAGACATATATTTAGCAGACACCCTTCTCTCTCACAATGGCAAACACATCACCCCTGCAGGCAAACGAGAAATAGGCATGGTCTTTCAAGATTACTCATTATTCCCCCATATGAATGCTGAGCAGAATATTAAATTTGGTATTTCTGCATTACCAAAAAATGTCCAGCAACAAAAAGTAAAAGACTTGCTGGCATTAGTCAATCTAGAAGGCTATGAACATAAATATCCTCATGAACTCTCAGGAGGTCAAATGCAGCGTATTGCACTCGCTCGTGCATTAGCACCGAGACCTAAAATACTACTTCTTGATGAACCATTTGCCAGCTTAGATAGAGATATTCGTAAAACCTTAGTACATAATGTCCGTGAAATATTGAAGTCATTAGGTAGTGCGGCTATATTTGTCACACATGATACTGAAGATGCTCATACCTTTGCAGATACTATTTATCATATAAAAGAGCAATCTCTGGCAATACAATAACTTAATATCCTTACGAATTAAAGGTTGCATTTTTAATCTAAATGAGTATCATTATCATTTTCATTGATAATCAAACTTACCCTATGAAATTATTCACCACAAGTATCATTACATTATTAATTAGTCTTATTGCTCTACTTTCTACTTCTGCTGCTATTGCTAAAGCAAATGATGAAATTGTAATTTACAGCTCTAGAAAAGAGCATTTGTTAAAACCTGCATTAGATGCATTTACTAAAGAAACAGGTATTCCTGTACGTTATCTTACGGGCAAAGGTGAATCATTGATTGAAAGACTCAAGCTTGAAGGTAAAAATACACAAGCAGATGTGTTTATCACTGTAGATGCTGGGAATCTTTGGTATGCCAGTTCTCAAAATTTGTTTACTCCTGTAATTACCGAAACAATTTCTAAAAATATTCCTGCACATTTACGAGATGACAATGGCTTATGGAATGGGTTAACAGTGCGTGCGCGTACTATAGTGTATAACTCTGATAAAGTTGATGAGTCTGAGTTATCTACCTATGCTGATTTAGCAGATCCGAAATGGCAAGGTAGATTATGCTTACGTACTTCTAAAAAGGTATATACTAAATCGTTAGTTGCTTCACTATTGCACAATTTAGGGACTGAAAAAACCAAACAAGTAGTGACTGGCTGGGTAAATAATCTTGCTTCAACTCCACATGCCAAAGACTCACTCGTGATGAAATCTATTTTGGCTGGGCAATGTGATGTTGGCGTAGTCAATACCTATTATTATGCAAGACTCATTAAAAAACAGCCTAATATCCCATTAAAACTCTTCTGGGCAAATCAAAAGACAAGTGGTACTCATGTAAATATTTCGGGTATTGGCTTATTAAAACACGCTGATAACCCTCAAGGTGCTACGCAACTTATAGAATATCTCACCAGCCCTGAAGCACAAGCAATTTTTACCAATATGAATGAAGAGTTTCCAGTGCATCCTGATGTATCCCCGGGTGAAGTCACTAAAAGTTGGGGTGCATTTAAACAAGATACGATGAATTTATCTATAGCGGGTAAGTTGCAAGAAGATGCAGTAAAACTCATGCAAACGCATCAATATCGTTAATCACTCAAATACCCCAGAATATGCCAGCGAGACAGTGCAATGACTAAAACTTTTATTGTTAGTCTCGCTACTATTATTAGTTTGCCTATACTATTTATTTTTAGTACTTGGCTGTACCCGAATTTTGAACTCTGGGAATATTTTTTTATTGAACTTGCTTTAGAGCTATTTACTTCTACTACAATACTTTTGATTGGCTCAGCGATTGGAGTGGCACTTCTTGGGAGTATATTGGCATTTATCGTCACATTTGTTGATATTCCCTATAAACGGTTTTGGACCATAGCACTCTTTTTGCCCTTTACTATTCCAGCGTATGTAATGGGGTTTATTTATTTAGGTGTATTTGACTACTCAGGCTATGGGCAAGTAGTAATGCGAGAGGTTATTGGTATTTCTGGATTTGACTTGCGAGATACTCCCTTAGGTATTATTGCTATGTTTGTCTTGGCGTTTTACCCGTATGTATATATGGCCGCTAAAGCCTCGTTTAATCGGCAAAAAACAGATATTTTCGCCAGTGCAATCTTACTAAATACTTCGGTAGTTCGTGTATTTTTTAGGGTTGCATTTCCTATCATTAAGCCTGCGGTTATTGCAGGTACTTTAGTTGCTTCTATGGAGGTGCTAGCGGATTTTGGCTTAGTGAGTTTATTTAACTACAATACTTTTACTCTGGCGATATATAGTGCATGGAGTGATTTTCGCTCTATAGAAATGGCATCACAACTCTCTTCACTTCTTGTGCTGATTACGTTCATACTGCTGTATAGTAAGCAATTTTTTTTAAGTGGTAAGCATCATTCATACGGCATCACTGACAAAACTATGTACTACCCTAGTGGCTATAAAAAAATGCTTATAATGCTACTACTTATGAGTATTTTTAGCATTGCATTTGTATTGCCTATTGTGCAGCTCCTAATCTGGGGTATCCCTTTAGTGTTAAGTGAAATAACTACTAACTATCTGGATTTAGTTAGCAATACGCTAGTATTATCTATGATTGCCACCTTGTGTATTATTATATTTGCTCTTATATTTGTATTTAATTCTACTGGTAAACTAAACACACTAGCCATTCGCATAGCTACTGCTGGTTATGTACTTCCTGGAGCAGTAATTGCGGTAGGGATTTTATATGGAGTGAGTTCCCTATCAGTAGTAACAGAGTGGCTCGGGGTGGGTAATCTAAACTTTATGCTATTTGGCAGTATTGCACTCCTTATATTTGCCTATATCACTCGTTTTATAACCATTGCATACAATACTATTCTTGCGAGTAAAGAGCAAATACACCCTGTCTTTATTGAAAGCGCTACACTCCTCGGGGCGAGTAAGTATAAACAAATACGCACGGTGTATTTACCGATGTTAAAAGTCGGGATTATTACCAGCAGTAGTATTGTGATGATTGATATTATTAAAGAACTCCCCGCTACCTATTTACTACGCCCATTTGGCTATGACACCCTAGCTGTGAAAACCTATGAATTTAGCACTGAAGGACTTTACGAACTCGCAAGTATCCCTGCACTCTTTATGGTCGGAGTGTCTATAGTTTTATTATTACTTGTAAATAAAATGGGTGGCAAAATTAGCCATTAAGATACTGAATTTGCCTGCAATAGAGAAAGAACTTGCCCAAGTTTAGCCTTCATATCTTTACGGTGCACAATCAAATCAATCGCACCTTTTTCAAGTAAAAACTCACTACGCTGAAAGCCCTCTGGTAAATCTTCACGCACTGTTTGTTTGACCACTCGAGGACCCGCGAAGCCAATTAATGCATTCGGCTCAGCCATAATAATATCCCCAAGTGTAGCAAAAGAAGCAGATACACCGCCAGTAGTTGGATCAGTCAAAATAGAGATAAAAGGAATAGAATTATCACTTAAGAGTTTTACTCCAAATGATGTTTTAGTCATTTGCATCAGGGAAAATAGCCCTTCTTGCATTCTAGCTCCGCCACTACTACTTACACATACCAAGGGTATTTTATGCTCTAAGGAATGGTTCACAGCACGGATAAATTTCTCTCCCACTACTGAGCCCATAGAACCACCCATAAACTTAAATTCAAACACGCATAAGTTCAATGGTAAGTCATTGAGATAGCCACTCATCGCAATCAGTGCATCTTGTTCACCTGTAGTTTTTCTTGCCTTGGCGTATCTATCTTTGTACTTTACGCTATCTTTAAACTCCAATGGATCTACAGATTTAAGTTTTGGAGCAAGCTCTACTCTGCCCTCTGGATCAAGGAGTAAGTCAATCCGAGCACGGGCACTCATGCGCATATGATGACCACAATTTGGGCATACATAATGATGTAGCTCTAAATCAGCGGTATACAGTGTAGTATCACATGCAGGACATTTATGCCATAATCCCTCTGGAATATTTTTACGCTCACTGCTTTTAATAGATGGGAGAATTTTTTCAATCCAACTCATTAGAGTACCTCCGAAATTTCAGCCGCAAGGGTGTCAATGTGGCTGAGTATTTGACTATTATCCCCAGAATATTGAGTAATATACTCAATGAAACTGGTAGCAACTACCACTCCCTCTGAGTGCTTGACTACTTCTTTTGCAGTATCAGCATTTTTCACCCCAAAGCCTACACATACTGGCAAATCAATATATTGCTTAATACGCTCTAAGTTTCTTTTTACTTCATCAGTATTAATATTTCCACTACCTGTTACGCCTTTAAGTGAAACAAAATACACAAATCCAGAAACCACATCTGTTAAAAACTCTAAGCGTTTATCAGTAGTAGTAGGAGCTACTAAAAAGATAAAATCAATATCTCGGCTATCAAGTAGTGCTTTTAATCTGGTAGCTTCTTCGGGTGGGTTATCTACCACCAATATACCATCTACCCCGCTATTTGCACATTCATCTGCAAATGCTTCATAACCAAAAATTTCAATTGGGTTTAAGTATCCCATAAGGACAATACCCACTTCGGTGTTATGCTCACGGAACTGACGCACAAGGGCAAATACATCATGTAAAGACACCTTAGCATTTACTGCCCGGGTATGCGAAGCTGCAATCACTGGACCATCAGCCATCGGCTCAGAAAATGGCACGCCAATTTCAATAATACTTGCTCCATTGTTCACATAGGTCAGCATTATTTCTAAACTCAGCTCCATACCTCCATCACCTGCAGTAACAAATGGAATAAAAGCTTTTTTGTTTGCTTGGTTTAAGGTGTTAAATATCTGGGTAATTCTACTCATAGCACCTTCAATTACTAAATACTGTTAATTGCTCATTTTGTTTTTGTTTAAAAGGAAGCTGATATTTAATTGATATTTCACCATTATTTTTCAGTCTTTCTAAAATCATTTCATAGTACGCACCATGTATTTCGCAACTTACAAAATTTCTAGATAATTTTTTTGTATGAATAATCTCTGAACCACTACCACCAAAATGTATAAAAACAGTGTCATTTTCTCTTGTAGAGGCGTTTAGCAATAATTCATATAGATATAAAGGAATTTGACATGCATGGATAGTTTTATCTTTGGAGACATTTTTCACTAAATCTGCATAAATCCATGAGTATGGCATTCTACCTTTATTACCATTTTTGATTCTTTTTTGTATGCGCTTATCTTCAGGATTCTTATATGGTTGTGCCACTTGATCCTTAAAAAATTGATTATTTTTTGTCTTGGTTGCATGCAGAATACTTCTATGAGCTGTAGTAAACTTTCTAGGACTATGGCCAACATTAGAATTATACACCCACGCATATTCATAAACATCATGGGCAATAGCATCCAAACCCTTGGCCCATAAAAAAGCATTTTGTTTAGGGTAGTTAATAGTAAATAAATTACCTGTAGGTTTTAACACTCTCATACTTTCCGAGATGAGATTAATATACCAATCAATATACTCATCCCACTTTTTGGTATAGTTTTTTCCCGAATAATTTATACCAACATTATAATCCGGATCAGAGTAAATCATATCAATTGAATTATCAGGTAATTCTTTAAGAATGTCCATAACATCTTTGTTAAATACGTTATTGATATATTTATTAAGCATTATTTTTAATAAGATTATACTGTTTCTTTTGTAGTAATTTTAAACTTGTCATATCAAACGGGTTGGTAAAAGTATATCTATATAATCTTAATATAGACATATCATTTACCTTTTTTCTTAGTAAATAACATGAATCAATATTATTAATTTCTAATTCATTTGATTCCTTGAGATTGTGATAATATAAAAAAGGAAGGTATATCTGATATGTTGCAAATGTTTTAGGAAAATTATTTTTTCCTTCAAAAACTGTAACATCTCCTGAGTATTCCGCCGTAAGGTCTATTTCCATTTGCAAATTATTTATAGAAATGGTTTCATTGCCAATTTGATAACTTATAGAAGTTTTTGTTCTTCTCGCTCCATACATTTTTGGGCTAGCAGTAATATCATTATACAAAAATTCATGCACTACTTTTTGATTGAATCCAACAGACAGAATATTACTTTCGCTTGTGTCAAATTCATTAAGAATACTTGACTTGTAAGTAAAGTCCTTGATTTCATCATCGTTTATGCTTTCAAAGCTATGATATGCATTACTAACTCCTTTGATGAACTTATGCCTTCCTTCACCTAAGTGCAAGATACAGTAATCATCGTCTCTAATCAATTTTGGTATCTTATCTACACTGTCTAACTTAGTCGCATCATATGGATTACCAAAATCATATTCGTGACAAAATTGTTTGACCAAATTATTATCAAATTCAAAACTATTGTTTCTTAAACAATATTTATAAATAGCTTCTAAAACTTGTGCTTTTTTACTCATGTTCGTTTACTATAGTTATGTACGCTATCTACTAATACTTTCATATGTTCTGGATTGATTTCGGGGGTAATGCCATGACCTAAATTAAAGATATGACCTGTAGATCCTTGGTATTTATCTAATATTTTTTTCACCTCTTTCTCAATCACCTCTGGGTCAGCTGCGAGTACTGCTGGGTCTAGGTTTCCCTGAAGAGCAACTGTATTTCCTACCAGTTTTTCTGTTTCACCCAAATCTGCACACCAATCAAGACCTATGCAATCACAACCGGTATCAGCGATATATTCTATATATTTTCCACCATTTTTACTAAATAGGGTAATAGGTGTTTCAGGTGAGACCGATTTGAGATATGTCACAATTTTGCGCATATATGCTAGTGAGAAATGCAAGTAATTGTACTTTGATAATACCCCGCCCCAAGTGTCAAAAATCATTACTGAATCTGCCCCGTGTTTAATTTGCTCATGCAGATACTGCCCTACTGCTTGTGCGAGCGTAGACAGAAGTAAATGCATAGCCTCTGGGTCAGTATAGAGTAGTTTTTTGACTTTATGAAAGTTTTTAGATCCTCCGCCTTCCACCATATAGGTTGCTAATGTCCAAGGAGAGCCAGAAAAACCAATAAGTGGTGCCCGAGTGCCAAGAGTTTGCTTAATGAGGCTTACCGCATCAAATACATAGCCCAAATCACCCGTAATATTGCTTGAGAGGTTTTCTATATCTACCCGAGAAGTTAGTGGACGGCTAAATTTCGGACCATCCCCTTCTACAAAATGAAGTCCCAACCCCATCGCATCTGGAATAGTGAGAATATCAGAAAATAAAATTGCAGCATCAAGATCAAACCGATCAAGGGGTTGCATGGTAACTTCACAGGCAAACTCAGGATTTTTACATAAATCCAGAAAATCACCTGCTTTTTTGCGGGTAGCTCGGTATTCTGGGAGATATCTACCTGCTTGACGCATGACCCAGATAGGCGTTTTGCTTACTGGCTTTTTGGCAAGTGCGTTGAGGTAGTCAAATTCCATAAAATATACCGTTGTAAAATTTCTCAATTATACTATAATCAAGGTATTCTTACTTATAAAACCGTTATGTTCAACTATCTATCTAAATATTTTTTACCAGTTATATTCTTAAGTGTTTCCTTACTTTCCACACCTGCTCTTACTAATAAGGTGGGTACTGTTACTGGTGGTATTCCACACGATATGCCCAGTTGGTTTAAGGATAGTTTTTTAGAATTTGCCGACGATGTAGCAGAAGCCAGTGAGGAAAATAAGCATGTGATTATCTTTTTGCATCTTAATAACTGCCCATATTGCGCTCTAATGGCAGAGGATTTTGATGCGAATAAAGCATTTATCACTAAACACTTTGATACTATAGCTATCAATATTAAGGGAGATAGAGAAATTGCCTTAAATGACATGGAATCATTTACTGAGCGTGAGCTTGCTCAGATGCTCGGAGTGCAATATACTCCTACTATTTTGTTTTTAAACACTGAAAATACTATTGTCGCTAGAGCGAACGGCTATCGTACACCACAGCGTATGCAGATGATGTTTGATTTTGTGCGCAATAAAGCTTACACCTCTTCTACCTTTGTAGAATATGCTGAAAATCTCAAAACTGATTTTAACTACAGTTTTATCCAAAATAAGAGATTTCAGCCAATCAAAGATTTATCAGGCATTACAGGACCTCTTGCAGTAGTATTTGAAGATGATGCGTGTTTTGGTTGCGAATACTTTCATACTACAACTCTAGCTAATGCAGATGTAAATGCAGAACTAGATAAATATACCATAGTGCGTCTGAATGCTAAGTCTGATGAGATGATTACTACCCCAAGTGGTAAACAAATGAGCATGAAAGCCTTTGCGAATGACTTGGCGTTAACCTATAGACCTGGAGTGGTGTTATTTGATGATGGCAAAGAGCAATCGCGTATTGATGGGTTTCTCTACACCTACCACTTTGCTACCATGCTAAGATATGTAGCGAATGGGAACTATAAAGCCATGACCTTTAGTGACTATCTTGGAGCGCGTAGAGAAGAACTCACCTCTAGGGGGATTGATATTAATCTAGCTAAATAGGTATATTTTAATTATGTAAATAATAATATAAACCTTAGGATATGTTAGCAAGATTACTTTCGGCTTAGGTGATAATGATCAATCAGTTCATACCTTAAAGCGCTTATTGCTACCCAAGTAATATATCTTGATTTTTGTTCAACTAATAGCTTACATTTTTTGACTTTTCAGCCACACGAGCAAAATAGAAATCGCACTTGGAGTAACCCCAGAAATCCGACTTGCCTCCCCTATAGTTGTAGGTTTAAAGAGATTTAGTTTTTGAATGACCTCATTAGATAACGCCTTGATGCTACTATAATCAAAGTTCTCAGGTAGTTGTTTATTATCGTTACTTGTAAGTTTAGCAACTTCATCAAGCGTACGTTTAATATATCCCTCATATTTGATTTGTGTTTGCACTTGTTCATAAATTCGTTTGTCATTGATACAGCCTAAATGTTCAAGTGCAAGAAAATCTCTATAGGATATTTCTGGGCGCTTAAGAATCTCTCTAAGAGAGTATTCGTGCTCAAGTGAAATGCCTAAGGCTTCTTGAGTGAGCGTGTCATTCTTTTGGATGAAGGTTGTATCAAGTCGCTCTACTTCTTGTGCGACTGCATTATATTTAGCGACAAATTGCTCATAGCGTTCACTGCTAATCAACCCCAAATTATAAGCATAATGACACAAGCGCTCATCTGCATTATCTTCACGTAGGAGCAAGCGGTATTCTGCCCGAGAAGTAAACATCCGATATGGCTCAGTAGTACCCTTAGTGATTAAATCATCTATCATTACCCCGATATATGCTTCACTTCTTTTTAAGGTAAATGGCTTCAATTCTTTGACTTTGAGAGCTGCATTAATACCCGCCATAATTCCCTGTGCACCTGCTTCTTCATAGCCAGTAGTACCATTAATTTGCCCAGCAAAATAGAGCTGACTAATAGCCTTGGTTTCTAGCGTAGGTTTTAAACCTTTTGGATCAAAGTAGTCATATTCTATAGCGTAGCCTGGTCGTAAAATATGTGCGTTTTCAAAACCCTCAATAGAATGAATATACCTCACCTGTGTTTCATAAGGGAGTGAAGTAGAAAGCCCATTTGGATAGACTTCAAAAGTATTAAGCCCTTCTGGCTCGACAAAAATTTGGTGCTGATTTTTATCCGCAAAGCGTACCACCTTATCTTCAATTGATGGGCAATATCGTGGCCCTATTCCTTCAATATTTCCACTATACATTGCTGAGAGGTGAATATCTTCTTGAATAATTTCATGGGTTATAGTATTAGTATAAGTAATATGACATGGAATTTGCTTAGGATGTTCGTCAACATTGCCAACAAAAGAAAAAACTGGTAATTCTGCATCACCATACTGAACTTGCAACCTGCTATAGTCTATAGTACGCCCATCTAGTCGCGGTGGAGTACCAGTTTTTAAGCGACCCATACCGAGTTGATATTCATGCAATTGCTCAGATAGAGCAATACTTGGCTTATCTCCTGCTCTCCCGCCACTTTGTGCTTTGTCTCCAATATGAATCACTCCACCCAAAAATGTACCAGTAGTCAATATCACCTGCTCTGATCGTATTTCAAGACCAATTTGAACTTTTACCCCGACTACTGTATCACCTGAGAATATTAACTCAGTGACTTCTGACTGAAATAATGAGAGATGTTCTTGATGCTCTACCATTTCTCGCACCGCATTTTTATACAATACTCTATCTGCTTGGGCTCTGGTTGCTCTCACTGCTGGACCTTTCGAAGCATTCAGCGTACGAAATTGAATACCGCCTTGGTCAATAGCCCGTGCCATCACTCCGCCAAGAGCATCAATTTCCTTAACCAAATGCCCCTTACCAATCCCACCAATAGCAGGATTACAGCTCATTTGACCAATGGTTTCAATATTATGTGTAATTAATAAGGTAGAAACCCCCATACGTGAAGATGCACACGCAGCCTCAACACCTGCGTGTCCGCCACCAATTACAATAACACTATATGAAGTTTTCACCTGAAAATTCTAAAAAAATAATGTGAATATTTTAATGATTTTCAATGCTCTATAAGCATCAAACTTTTAGTATTTATTCTCACTGTATTTGACATGAAATTAAATAATACATCATATGATAAGAACGTAAAGTACGTAGCATAGGAATAACAATTACCCATTCAGCTCCAAAATTATTTTTTCTGTCTCTTAAGATGGGTAAGAATTGCGTGATAGCATGATTTATTTGTTTTTAGAATTTCTTTATAGCCATAGCCTAGATTTTTATCTTGTGATCTAGTTAAGAAAAAACGACTACCGCATTTAACAAAATCAATATTATGCACCGAATTTTCAACTTCACAATTTGAATCTTTGTATTTTAGGAAAATACTTTCAGTAGCACTATACAGATTATACCAACCACCAGAATATCTCCAAGTACGTACAGATAGATCCTTACATTGAGGATGATTACTGAATATATTGTGTCGTTCCATCATTAGATAATCTTTATCCAGCGAAGGGGTTACTTTTTTATTAATCGTTTGAACATCGGTAATAGGATATTCGGCAATTTTTACCAAAGAATCATTTACATACTCAGGCTTTAGTTGGTAATATGTACAACCAGAAAGATAGAGAGTGAGAGGCAAAATGGTAATAAATTTTATTGAAATAAAGCGTTTTAACATAGTATTTATCTTTTGTATTGAATAATGAATTGAGTGCTAAATTATGTTTTTGTGATGAGTGTATTATTGTTTTAATTTCAGGAATCTTTTTATATCCTGATAGCATGTTTCATGAGTAATAAGTAGTTTATGATCTCTATATCCAAAATGCTGAAGTTCAGAGCGAGTAATATAAAAATAATTACTACCCATGAGATAAACTCTAATTCTTTAAATACCTCTTCAATGTTGCATGAAGAATGATTTTCATTTAATCATATCAATCGCTTTATCATATAAGTACCACTGGGCATGAATCTCTGCATTTCTTAATTGACATCTGTCACAAAATGTACTATTTGACTTTCTCCTTTTCAAAGCATTATTATACAAAATTAATATGATTAGATAATGATAAAGTTACGTCCAATATTACGTTATAACTATACTAATATCTGCTATTGCTTTTGCACTGCAAAGAAGTATCTCACCCTGACTTAGTGGATAAAGTACCTGAATATGTTCTACTTCACCCGAACGTAAGACCGCCATACATAATCCGCAGTGTCCTTGTCTGCAGTTATGATTCGCTAATATATTACGCTCTTCTAGTTCGCTAAGCAGAGATTGCTCCCCGGGAAGCATGACTTCATCGACATCATTACTATACTGTACTTTGACTTTATACATGCCAATGCTAGAGTGCTTTAGATTTTGAAATCATCAAAATCAGTTTCTTCTATGGTGTTATCAATTGCACTGACTAAATACGAAGTAATCTCTGTTTCTTGTGGAGCAACTTGTACCATATCACTATTAAGCCAGTTGTTAATCCACGGAATTGGGTTAGTCTCACGCTCATAAATCGGTTTCAACCCTAGTGCTTTCATACGCACACCAGTGATATACTCCAGATATTGCTCCAAAATTTGCGCATTTAGACCAATCATAGAGCCATCTTTAAATAAATATTTTGCCCATGCTTTTTCTTGCTCACACGCATCTTTAAACATTTGAATCACTTCTGTTTCGCATTCCTTGGCAATATTCACCATATCTGGGTCATCTTTACCATCACGCATGAGGTTAAGCATGTGTTGGGTGCCACTTAAATGCAATGCTTCATCACGAGCAATAAACTTAATGATTTTTGCATTACCTTCCATAATTTTGCGTTCTGCAAAGGCAAAAGAGCAGGCAAATGACACATAAAAACGAATAGCTTCCAAGATATTCACACTCATAAGAGTCAAATATAATTTTCTTTTAATATCATATAGGCTAATAGAAATACTTTCACCATCTACTGTAATATTACCTTCGCCATGAGATAAAAATAAGGTGGAGTGTTTGATTAAATCATCATAATGCGCTGATACTGAAGTAGCTCGCTCAATGATTTGCTCTGTTTGCATAATATCATCAAATACCGCTCCAGGCTCATTTACAATAGCCCGAATAATATGCGTATATGAACGTGAATGAATGGTTTCTGAAAAGCTCCATGTTTCAATCCAGTTTTCTAACTCAGGAAGAGAAACAATAGGCAAAAAGGCAATATTAGGACTTCTGCCTTGGACACTATCAAGGAGGATTTGATATTGCAGATTAGAGATGAAAATATGTTTCTCATTGGGTAAGAGCTTGGCAAAGTCAATTTTATCTTTACTGATATCCACTTCTTCAGGGCGCCAAAAAAATGAAAGTTGTTTTTCAGTTAGTTTTTCAAAAATTTCAAATTTTTGTTTATCAAAGCGAGCAACATTTACACTATCGCCAAAAAACATTGGTTGTATTTCAGTGTTTATCGCTTTTTGATTAAAAATACTATACATATCTTTCCTTGAATTCTATTGAGTTATTATTGTTAAAGTTTACATACCCCATCTGCGCAATCGTTATCTTTATCAGTATTGGTATCAGTAGTATCATCTTTTTGCCCGTCTCTAGTAATATGATAATACAAGGTTTTAAGCCCATATTTATAGGCTTTAAGCATGTCTAATAAGAATAATTTCATTGGTACTAAATTCCCTTTAAAATTACCTGGGTCATAGTGGGTATTGGTAGAAATAGACTGATCAATAAACTTCTGCATAATCGCACAAAGCTGTAAATACCCTTCATTATCTTTAATATCCCACAAGAATTCATAGTTATCTTTAAACTTAAGACTTTGTGGGACTACTTGTTTTAAAATTCCATCTTTAGATTGCTTAATAGATACAAATCCACGTGGTGGCTCAATACCGTTCGTGGAGTTGGATACTTGTGAAGAACTCTCACACGGCATGAGTGCAGTCAACGTAGAGTTACGTAACCCATGCTCTACAATATCCGCTCGCAACCCTTCCCAGTCAAGGTGCAATGCTTCATTACAAAACTCATCTACTGAGTCCTTGTAGGTATCAATTGGCAAAATGCCCTGTGCATATTTTGTTTCGGCAAATAACTCAGCCTTACCAAATTCTTTAGCGAGATTATTAGATGCTTTGAGTGCATAATATTGTAATGCCTCAAACGTTTGATGAGTGAGAGCATTACCACTGCCATCAGAATATTTCACCCCGTTTTTTGCTAGATAATATGCGAAGTTAGTGACTCCAATACCGAGTGTACGACGACGCTTACTAGAAAGCTCTGCTGCAGGGATAGGGTAATGTTGATAATCTAGTAAATTATCCAAACTTCTGACTACAATGTCAGTGATATTTTCTAATTCATCAAGACTATCTAATGCACCTAAATTCACCGCACTCAAGGTACACAAAGCAATTTCCCCAGATTCATCACTAATGTAGTCTAGTGGTTTAGTTGGCAGGGTAATTTCCATACAGAGGTTAGACTGCCTAATCGATGCTTCACTCTCGATAAAACTACTATGAGTATTAGAGTGATCAACATTTTGTAAGTAAATACGCCCAGTATTCGCACGTTCTTTCATAAAACTACTAAAGAGTGCTCGAGCACTAATGCTTTTCTTGCGTACTGACTCATCTTGTTCATACTGTTCGTACAATTCTTTAAATCGATTCTGATCAGCAAAAAATGCTTCATATAACCCAGGGACTTCATCAGGTGAAAAAAGTGTAATAGATTTATCTTCTAAAAAACGCTGATACATCAAGCCATTAAACTGCACCCCATAATCTAACCCACGAATACGATTTTCATCCGTTCCCGTGTTATTTTTCAGAACTACCAAACTTTCAAACTCAAGGTGCCAGCAAGGGTAAAATAAGGTTGCAGCACCACCGCGGACTCCGCCTTGTGAGCAAGATTTCACCGCAGTATGAAAATGCTTATAAAATGGAATGCAACCAGTATGCATGGCTTCACCCCCACGAATAGCACTCCCAAGGGCACGAATAGCCCCACCATTGACCCCAATTCCTGCTCGCTGAGAAACGTATTTCACAATGCTTCCACTGGTTGCGTTAATAGAGTCAAGGCTATCAGCGCATTCTATGAGCACACATGAAGAAAATTGTCTGGTTGGTGTGCGTACCCCTGCCATAATAGGTGTTGGTAAGGAAATTTTGAATTTTGAAACAGCGTCATAGAATTTTTTGATAAATTCTAACCTGTTAGTTTCATACTTTTGAAAGAGACACATGCCCACCAACATATAGAGTTGCTGTGGACTTTCATAAATTGCACCAGTTACACGGTTTTGCACTAAGTACTTGCCCTCAAGTTGCTCCACTGCTGCATAACTAAAGGTCATATCACGCCAATGATCAATATAATCACCGAGTTCATTCACCTCTTCATGAGAATAATATTGAGTAATTTCTTGGTCATATACCCCTAATTCAATCATGTTGACAATATGGGTATAAAAATCAGTCGGGGTAAAGCCACTAAAGGCTTTTTTACGAAGATGAAATATTTTTAAGCGAGCGGCTAAATATTGATAATCTGGAGTATCTTCACTGATTAAATCTGCCGCTGATTTAATCATGGTTTCATGGATTTCTGAGGTTTTAATTCCATCAAAAAATGCCAATTCAGCATTAATTTCTACCTGAGATACGCTCACATTAAGCGGCTCACCAAAATCATTGGCTGCCCAGTGAATTACCTTATGAATTTTCTCCAGATCAATGGCCTCTTTTTTACCATTACGCTTAACTACCTTAATGTCTTGATTTAGCATAAAATTTACAATTTAACTAGATATAGTGTTAAAAATGTGATTTATATCACTAGATGTAGTAATTATACAAATTTTTTAGATGATAAAAACATATTTTCAAAGGTATTTTTTACCTCTATCGCAAAGATACGATACTACTTATATATTCAGTATTTACTAATATAGATTAGATGATTATAGTGGGTCAATATCAATAAAAAATCTGACTTTATGAGGAAGTTTTGGCTGATGAGCTAGCAAAGTATGGAGCGCATGATGTAATACTGAAAATGAATCGCTAAATATATTAATTTCATAATAATAATGATTCGCTTTTTTATATATTGCCCCTTCAGTGACTAAAGAAACTAGAATATTTAGTTGCAAACTATCTAATAATTCTTTTACCTTAATTAAATATTGCCGAGCAGTATCTGCCACTGGTGCGTTTGCCACTAGTAAAGCTCTACTACTAAATGGTGGCATTAATGCTTTCTTGCGCTGAGTAAGTAATTTTTTGACAAATAATGAGTAGTTATGATGTTTAACATATTGAAATAATTCATTATTTGGGTAACGAGTTTGAATTAGTACTCGTGGAGTATCTGCCTCAAAGGAACGTCCTGCTCGTCCAGTTACCTGAATGAGTAATTGCATTAATTCCTCAGTAGCTCTAAAGTTATAGCTCAGTAAGCCATAATCAACATCAAGCACACCAACTAAATTAATATTTTTAAAATCATGTCCTTTAGCAAGTATTTGTGTGCCAATAATAATGCATTCTTTCCCTGAAGAAATACGCTCTAACTTGTGCTTAAATTGAGTTTTGTTGGTATTGGTATCACTATCTATACGAATAATATCTGTATTTTTAAAGGTTGCAATTAATTGCTCCTCTATACGCTGGGTACCATAACCGAGCATGGTCATAGTCGGCTCACCACATTCACTACAATGCTGAGTAACAGAGTAACGTGCCCCGCATTCATGACACTTTAGCGAATGTGAATCAAGGTGATAGACTAATTCAATATCACAATGGGTACACATTGCTTTGGCTCCGCAGGAAGTACAATAATATAGTGGAGCATACCCTCTTCTATTAATAAACAACATCACTTGTTTATGACTAGAAAGTTCTGCTTTAATGGCTTCTGTGAGCTCTAGGGACAATATAGCCTGCTCTGTAGAGATGTTAATAATTTCAACTTCTGGTAGTGTATTACCGATGCGCTCTTCTAGAGTAATTCTAGTAATTTTGCCATCTATTAATGACTTTAAAATATCCGTTGACGGGGTAGCACTCCCACATACAATAGGAATATCCCACTGTTTAGCTAGGACAAAAGCCATATGCTTAGCATTATATCGAGGAGCAGAATGTTGCTTATAAGAGGTGTCGTGTTCTTCATCAATAACAATCAGCCCTAAGTCTTTAAAATTACACCATAATGCACTTCTAGTGCCTAAGATAATATCACACTTTCCCCGTTGTGCTTGGATGAAACTTTTAAGTTGTTGCTTGGGAGTAAGTCCAGAATGTACGGTAGCTACTACATACCCCAAACGCTTTGAAAAACGACTAATCATTTGCGGAGTAAGTCCAATTTCTGGTACCAAAACTAATACTTGTTTGCCTGATTCTATTACTTTTTGAGCAAGCTCTAAATATACTTCTGTTTTGCCACTTCCTGTTACTCCGTGAAGCAAGTATCCATGATACTCCCCAAGAGATTGGGCTATTTGATCTACCGCTTGTTGTTGTTCACTACGTAAGGTCAGAGGATCTAACTCAGATGGCTTCCCTGTTGAAGAAGGCAGTGTTGGGATGGAAATAGGTTTTTTTAAAGCATTTGGCAAAGCAGCAAATACTAACTCTCCTATAGGCTGTAAATAATATTCTGCAGCAAAGTTAATACTTGCTCTTAAATGCTCTGTAAATAACGAAGTGTCATCTAAAACATTAATAATTTCTTTAACCGTGTAGGTCATATCTGCAAAAGAGGTGGACTCATAACTCCACACTACCCCAACCACTTCACGGTGAGCAAAGTGCACCACTACTCTGCATCCAAGTGGAATCTGCTCATGCCATACATAAGAAAATGTTTGATAGAGCGGTGTTTTGATTGCTATGTTATGAATATACACCAATACTGACTAAATAGAAGATGAGTAATTTATAATTATGCTAAAGTATTTTAGATATAAAGTACTCTGCAAATTGTTAATTTATAGTCAATACAACAAAGAACATGATTACTCTGCAAAATACAACCCCACATGCACAATTAGACACTCTGTGTTCTGAGCTTGCTACCTCTTTGATTGAACAAATTCGCAACCAAATTAATAATTCATTGTTAATAAGTGATTCTGAGCTATTACTTCGATTAGTAGATGAAGAGGAAATCACTGCACTCAATGCACAATTTAGCAACAAAAATTCTGCTACCAACGTACTGTCATTTCCTGATACACTACCACATGAGATTAGTCCTTCTCTGGGGGATATTGTAATTTGTATAGACGTAGTAACAAAAGAGGCAACTCAGCAACAAAAAGTATTTGAGCATCATCTTACGCATATTATTCTGCATGGTATTCTGCACCTTTTAGGGTATGATCATATCACAGAAGCTGATGCTATAGAAATGGAGGATCTAGAAATCAAAATACTGCAGCAAATACATATTCCTAATCCCTACTCATAACTCTTACCTAGCCATTACACCGAGCTTTATGACTTATCACCGCCTTACTATTCGTTCACTATTGCTGAGTATTCTTTTTGCTATAAACATACCTGCATATTGCTGTGCTGTGCTGGTATATCATCATTTTGATACTACTACCCCTCCCTCTACCAGTATAGATCCTAAGTTATTTGAGCAGCATCTAGAGTATCTTGATTCACATAACTTTAGTGTGTTGAGCGTCAAAGAATTAATATATCGCTTAAACACCCAAACCCCTCTTCCAGATAAATGCGCTGTACTTACTACAGATGATGCCTATATTTCTATTTATACTCATGCCTATCCACTCTTGCAACAATACAATATGCCAATGAGTGTATTTGTGGCAACTGATGTAATAGATAAACAATATGGTGCGTATCTCACATATAAGGAAATGAAACAAATGCAACCACTTGTGAGTTTTTATAATCATTCTAAAGATCATGCCTATTTACACACCCTTAGTAAAGAGGAGGTCAAGAATAATATTACTCATGCCGAGAATAGATTGCGTAATGAGCTCGGAGTCACTGAAAAAATATTTGCCTATCCATATGGGGAATATAGCAAAGATACCATAGCAGTCCTTAAAGATCTTGGATACGTAGCATTTGCCCAGCATTCAGGGGCTATTGGTCTTGGGAGTAATCGGTATGCCCTCCCTCGTTTTCCAATGACAAACGTCTATGGCAAAATGTCAAGTTTCAAAACCAAGGTGCATACCCTAGCACTCCCACTACAGAGTGCGACCGAACATCATATCACCGCAGATAACCCACCAACGTTGACTCTTGAAACCCAGTCAAATATTAAGTTGAATTGTTTTGTGAACGGGTTACCAATTGAAAATATTACTCGCTCACAACATACCTATACTATTACTGCTTCAGCACCACTTCCTTTAGGACGAAATAAATATAACTGCACGGCTGCCTCGGGGCAAAAAGACAGGTTTTATTGGTATTCACACCAATGGCTCATTAGGGAATAATTAGTCCAAATATCTTCCAAATACACAAAGCCCTAGGACTTCCTAGGGCTTTTTTGTCTTGGTGACCAGTAATTACTTAGTAGTAGATGCTGGTACTTGATTTACATTGCCGTAAGGATTACCGTATGGAGAATTCATTGGTGGCATATATGGGTTATAATAATTTCTTGGAACGTTCATGTTTGGCATATACCCTCTGTTGTATGTGTTGTAATAAGGGTTATACCCTCTGTTGTATGGATGGTAGTAAGGGTTATATCCTCTGTTGTATGGATGGTAGTAAGGGTTATATCCTCTGTTGTAGTAGTTACCATAGCCATAATCATTTCCAGTGAATTCATCAAAGAAATTTTCCATTTCTGTTGAATAAAATTCTGGATCAGTGAATTCATATGGATTAAACCCGAAGATACCATTATCTTCCACACCCCATGGGTTGTTATAATCATTGTTATTAAAAAATGCAAACGCGTTCATACTGAGCGTTACCAGAACTAATGTGATAAATTGTTTCATTGAAATGCTCCAAAAAAAAGTGATGTAAATTATATCTAAATCTCAGATATATCTTAAATATTAGAATTTTCTAATAGAGATATTATAATGAGATATTACGAAAAAATCAACTATATAATAAATGGGTATTATTTAATGCGCCCGATACGCCCTAAGTTAAAGCCTTCATCGTAATTCATCCAGACAAATTTCGCTTTTCCAAGAATATATTCGTCAGGCACAAACCCCCAAAATCTACTATCAGAACTATTACGACGATTATCTCCCATTACAAAATAATGACCCTCGGGAACTACTAGCCTTGCAGGTTGCGAAAACAAGCTCGGGTGCTTCAAAATGGTATATCCCTCTTCATTATTTTGCTCAAGTACAATATCATACCCATTTTCTTTATTGGCAGAACGTTTATCTGATTGATAGGTTCCCATAGGAATATGAGTAACTTGTTCGCCATTTATAGTCAGCGTGTCATTAGCATATTCGATAACATCACCAGGAATACCAATAACGCGCTTAATAAAATCTATGCCTTTATACTCTGGAATATTTTCATAATTCGGATAACGAAACACAACTGGATCACCTCTCTTGACCTCTCCTAATGGCAAAAGTACAGTATTAGTCAGTGGTAAGCGTAAGCCATAACTCATTTTATTCACAAATACAAAATCTCCAGTTAAAAGCGTAGGCATCATTGAATTTGATGGAATGCGAAATGGCTCAGCAATAAATCCTCTTAATAAAAATACCAGTAGCAACACTGGGAATAACTCCGCACTTAAACGTACTATAAATGGCTTATGTGCAATACTTACAGACTTATTAAATTTGCCATATATAAGGAAATGAAGCCAGCTTTTTTTGGGTACTTGTGAGTTCTCAGAAGGTGCTACAGATTTGCCAAAATAGGCATCATAGATCAATATACATAAGAACAATACAATAAAAATTGCAAGATAGGATACAACATCCCACGCAAAAAACCCGTCAGCATGTTCTAAAGTCATCTAAAAAATATGGTAAATTGAGAATGGGTATTATATAATAGTCAATTTGCTTTTATGGAGGAAAAATGGCATTAGTTGATTTAGAAAGAGACAGTAATGGATACCTAGCAGACTTAAACGACTGGAATGAAGACATTGCTCATGAAATCGCTACTGAAGAAGGAATTGAATTAACTGCTGAAAGTTTTAAGGTTATCAATTTTCTAAGAGACGAATTTATCAATAATAACGGAAACCAACCTAACGAACGTAACATGGTTAAAGGTCTCAAAGATGATTGGGAAGGTAAATTAGATACCAAAGTACTCTATACCCTATTCCCTAAAGGACCTGCAAAACAAGCAGGTAAATGTGCAGGATTACCAGAAACTAAAAGAAAAGGCGGTTACTAACCAACTGCTAAAAGCACTTCTTTAGAAGTGCTTTTTTCTTTCCCTCACACTCATTTTTTTTTCACTCCCACTATGTTGAAACGACTGATAGAATTCTTACAAAATAATTTTCCCAACACGAATATAGAGGATTATCTTGATGCAAAGTACATCCAACTAGAAAATGACCAACTCAAAAAAATAGCAGAGGCTATTGCGTCAGGGGAGCTTGAAATTAAAAATGCCTCTAATTGTACTGCTGATAACTTTATTTTTCATTTTGGTTCCACACTCATTTTAGTAAAAAAATCTACTCAGTCTGACTTTGTTTATGACTGTGAACTCGCATGGGAAACTGATTTTCAAGCAATTTATTCTGCACGTGATAAAGTAAAAGGATTTTATTTCATCAAATTTAGCTTTGATGATAGCTATGCTACTACATTATTTGAAACTGATAAACGTGAAGAAAACCAAGTGCGCAACGAAAACCAAGAAAGTGAACTTATTGCTAAAATTATGCCTGTGTTAAAAGGGTTTATGTCTGCTATCAGTGAGTAGCACTCTCTCGTTCCCTAAGCATATTGCTATCATCATGGATGGTAATGGCAGATGGGCACAGTCACGTGGTAAGTCAAGAATTTTTGGGCATAAGAATGCACTATCTGCAGTGCGAAGCTCTATCACGTATGCTGCCTCAAATGAAGCAGAGTCACTGACATTATTTGCCTTTAGCAGCGAAAATATTAATAGGCCCAAAGAAGAAGTTTCTAACTTATTTGATTTATTTATTACCGCATTAAAAGGAGAAATCAAAAAATTAAATAAACACAATGTAAAACTTCGTTTTATTGGTGACAAACACATCTTTCCTGATGATTTACAAGAGTTGATGACCATCGCTGAAGCATCTTTAGCTACAAATACCGGACTAGAGCTCATTATTGCACTTAATTATGGGGGCAAGTGGGATATTGTGAATGCCTGTAACCAAGTCTCAGGAGAAATCACCGAAAAATCTCTAGAGGCTCACTTGAGCCTGCCCTACTCTATTGACTTACTCATTCGCACCAGCGGTGAGCAACGCCTGAGTAACTTTTTGCTATGGCAGTGTGCTTATGCAGAGTTGTACTTTACTGATACTCTATGGCCAGACTTTAATGAAGCTGAGTTTGCAAAGGCGATTGAAAGTTACCAACAGCGTGAGCGTCGGTTTGGCGCATTGGAACAATAAAGTACTTACAACATATCCTATTGGAACCAACACTGAGCGAGTATTTTTTTCTTTAGGCGAGACGAACAAAGAATGTATGATGGGAGTTTGCTTATAGCAAATGACCGAGTAAATTATGCAGTTTAACAAAGCATACAGGAAAAAAGACGAAGCTCAGAAGTTCAGATTACATGTAAGCGTTGGTTGTGTTGGTATGATCAGTTACATCCAACACATTGCGAATTTGCGGATACTTTGTTTTAAGCTGAGTTTCTACCCCATTTTTTAGGGTAAATTTCACTGATGAACACCCTTGGCAACCACCACCAAAGTTCAGTACTACATCCATATCTTGAGTTACTTCCACGAGTTCTACATAGCCACCGTGCGAGGCTAATTGCGGGCTTACTTCTGCTGCAATCGTCCATTTTAAATGTTCTTCAAAAGGTGCATCGTCACTTGGTGGAGTACCTTTGGCATTGGGTGCTGAAATAGTGAGTTTTTTATTACTCATTTCTTCTTTTAATTCTACATTAGAACCTTTAAGATATTCAAAGTTTTCTTTCGCAATATATGCTGAAAAACCCGTATAGCTAAATTGTTCATACGAGTCATCTAAATCTTTAGGATAACAAAAGTTAAAACTCACCGTAGCATTAGGAGTACCTGCATTATCTACACCAATTTTTAAGGCAAGGTCTTTGTCTTCTTGTGATTCAAATAGTGTAGCAATATATTCTTCTGCTTCTGTAGTAATTTCAAACATGATATTTCCTTTTTAAGAATGCTGCTTTGACTTAAATGCGAAATTATCGATTAAACGCACTGAACCAATAAATACTGCAGCTAATATAATTAAATGATTAGTATTATTAGTTATTTTACCTAAATTATCTGCATCTAATACCTCGCAATAATCAAGGACAAAAAACTCACTAAGTGTATGCCTAATTTCTACAATGCCTTGATGTATGTCAGTATATTGAGTAATACTTTTAAGTATATTATTAAATGTTCTTGCAGTATCCAACTCACTAGTAGTGAGATACTTATTACGCGTACTAAGTGCTAACCCCGCTTCATCTCGCTTTATATCCCCTTCTATAATAATAGTATCTAAAGAAAAATAAGCAACCATTTGTTTAATAATAATGAGTTGTTGATAATCTTTTTGCCCAAATACTGCATAGGTAGGTTTAATAATATCAAAGAGTCTATAGACTATTTTAGTTACCCCTTGAAAGTGTCCAGGGCGAGAGCGGCCACATAAGATATACTCAAGATTGCCAATATCATATGAAAATGTATAATTTTGGGGATATATCTCTAAATGACTGGGCATAAATAAAATATCTACCCCTATCGCTGTTAATAAAGCAATGTCCTCATCAGGTGTTCTTGGGTACGCATCAAAATCCTCATGAGCACCAAATTGCTCTTTATTGACAAAAATACTTACAATAGTGCATTCAGCATATTGCTTTCCTGTTTCAATCAAACTTAAATGTCCCTTGTGTAAACCACCCATAGTAGGAATAAAGGCTGTAGAGGACTTCACATTCAACAGATAGTTTTGCAGAGATTTTAATTTGTAAAAAAGTTGCATTTTCGAACCTATGACTATATAATCATTTTCTTATATTATGACTAATAATATAATTTTATTTTACATTTAACACAGGAGTTAATCATGGCAGATAATACTTTAGATGCATCAGGTTTAAATTGTCCACTACCTATTCTTAAAACTAAAAAAGAGTTAGCTAAAATGGACGCGGGTCAAGTACTTGAGGTAATTTCTACAGATGCAGGGTCTGTTAAAGATATTGAAGCGTTTTGTAATCAAACAGGGAATAAACTCTTGAGTAATACTGAAGAAGGTGGGAAATACATATTCACTATTGAAAAAGTATAATCTACTTATTATCATAAGGAGGCTGATATGTCTGATAATAATAAAATGACTATCATCGCTACAAAAGGTACATTTGACTGGGCGTTCCCGCCATTTATCTTAGCATCTACTGCTGTGGCAATGGACAAAGAAGTGACTATCTTTTTTACTTTTTATGGCTTAAATCTATTATTAAAAGATACTTCAAAAATGAAAGTATCTCCACTAGGCAACCCTTCAATGCCAATGAAAATGCCATTTGGTCCTAAGTGGTTTCAAAAGATTGATTTTGGTCCTAAAATCCCCAACCTCTTATGGATGATTCCTGGTTCTGAGTCTTTTGTAACTTGGATGATGAAAAAAACCATGGCTAACCACGGCGTAGCAAAAATTGAAGATTTGCGTGCAATGTGTCAAGAGTTTGATGTGAAGTTAATTGCTTGTGAAATGACTGTTGAGTTATTTGGTTATAGCAAAGATGACTTTATTGATGGTATTGAATTTGCAGGTGCTGCTTCATACTTTGATGAAGCAAGTACTGGTGATCACCACCTCTATATCTAATATATCTTATACTCTGAAATACTAAAAACCTCTGCTTGCAGAGGTTTTTAGTATCAATTAATGAGGTAAAGTCGAAGTAAATCCAATTATCAATCGGATTACCAGTCTTGAATTTCCCACTGGTGCTCCCTCGCATACTGCCTTAATACATCATCAGGATTAGTGGCAATAGGTGTATCTACTAGCTGCAAGAGCGGTAAGTCATTATGACTATCTGAGTAAAAATAACTGCCCTCTAGTGAATATCCTGCTTCTCTCAAATAAGTATTTAGATTGGCAATCTTTCCCTCTTTGAAGCATGGGGTCTTTAAGGATTTCCCAGTATATCTGGTGCCATTAAATTCAGCATGAGTACCCATGAAGGAATCAATATCAAAGAGTTGTATCACTCCTTCTACAATAAATTCATTGGTTGCACTAATAACTACAATATGGTGCCCTTTTGAGCGATGTACTGCCAAAGTTTCATGAGCACGTTCATAAACCATTGGGCGTACTATAGTATCTACGTAAGTAGAGCGCAATGCTCGTAATTCATTAATTTCAAATAAGGTTAGGGGATGTAAGCAAAATTCAAGATATGCTTGCATATCTAATTTGCCTTCTTCATAATCTTTAAAAAACTGAGTGTTTTGTGCTTGATAGGTATCTGCGTCAACAATTCCGCGTTTTGTTAAAAATTCACCCCACAAAAAATCACTATCACCACTAATAAGAGTCTTATCAAGGTCAAATAAGGCTAGGGTCATAAATGCTTAGCTTTCAGCAGGTGTTCTAGCTTTAATGCTCAAGGCGTGTAATTCACCAGATTTAATTTCTTCTGAGACGAGTGCTAAAATTTGTTTTTGTCTATCAAGTAACGTTACTCCTTCAAATTCGGCACTTTTAACTACGCATGAAAGATTGCACCCTTCTCCATCAATGGTGACTTTTGCATCTGGTAGGTGTGCTAAGATACGCTCATGTAATTTTGCTTTATCCATATTATTCTGCTATTTTCTTATGTCTAATATCTGTACCTTGCACAATATAAATTACATATTCGCAAATATTTTTTGAATGGTCACCCACACGCTCAATTGCTCTAGAGCACCACATGACATTTAAAATAGATTTAATATTTTTACTATCTTCTAATAAATAAGTACTTAACAATCTATTAAGTTTTTCATATTCTTGGTCGATTTCACTATCTGCAGTAGTGATTTGCAAAGCTTTTTCACTATCTAGCCTAGCATAGCAATCAAGTGCATCTTTAAGCATATTTTTTGCAGATGCAATGAGAGATTTCAAATTTTTATAAATATTCATCTCTTTGGCATCAATTTCTAATTCATTACTAAATCGAGCTATTTTTTTAGCTTCATCACCAATACGCTCTAAGTCAGTAACAATTTTAATTATAGCAAATACATTACGCAGATCAATAGCTTTAGGTTGTCTTCTGGCAATAATAGTAGCACACTCTTCATCAATAGTGACTTCTAAACCATTCACTTTTTTATCAACTTCTTGTGTATCTTTTGCAATATGAGGTTTATTTTTTAACAGTGCAGTAGTAGAGTTAATATACATCTCTTCTACCAACCCTCCCATATTGATTACTTGGTCTCGAATGGAGGCAAGTTCTTCTTCGTATTCGTTAGAGGTATGAGAAATCATCCAAATCTTCCTGTAATATAGTTTTCAGTAAGCGTATGTTCTGGGTTAGTAAATACTGTATTCGTATCATTCACCTCCACTAATTTACCTAAATGGAAATATGCACATCTATCAGAAATACGCGCTGCTTGTTGCATTGAGTGAGTTACAATAGCAATAGTATAACTTTCTTTTAGCTCAGTCATTAACTCTTCAATAGTTGCAGTTGCAATAGGGTCTAGAGCGGATGTCGGCTCATCCATTAAAATAACTTCTGGTTTAATAGCAATAGTGCGAGCAATACATAAGCGTTGTTGCTGACCACCAGAAAGACTCGTACCAGGCTGAGTAAGTTTGTCTTTAGTTTCTTTCCAGAGACCAGCTTTGGTTAAACTTTCTTCTACCAAGTCATCAAGCTCAGCTTTATTGTGAGTAAGTCCATGTAATCTTGGACCATATGCAATATTATCGTAAATTGACTTTGGAAATGGATTGGGTTTTTGAAACACCATGCCAACACGTGCCCGAAGGAGGACAGGATCAAGTTCTTTAGAGTAAATATTATCTCCATCAAGAGTAATCTCACCATCAACACGACAGCTATCAATAGTATCATTCATGCGGTTTAAACAACGTAAAAACGTAGATTTACCACAACCAGAAGGACCAATCATTGCCAAAATTTGATTTCTACCTAAATCAATATTCACATTAAATAATGCCTGTGAATCTGCATAATACACATTCACATCTCTACATGACATGGTGAAATTGGTATCCAAAAATGGCTGACCAACTGTTTGGTTAATTTCTTGTTCTAGTTCCATAATGCAGTACCATTATATCGAAAATATATATAAAAAAATCTTTAATACTTAACTTCTAATTTTTTTCGTAGCATAATTGCAACAAAATTAATTACAAATAAGAATGCTAATAACACCACAATCGCAGCAGAAGTCAATGCAATAAATGCCCGTTCAGGCGAATCTGACCAAATATAAATTTGCACTGGTAATACTGTAGATGGATCCATAAATCCCATAGGCATATCTGCAATAAAGGCTACCATGCCAATCATTAACAGTGGTGCACTCTCGCCTAATGCTTGTGCCATACCAATGATGGAACCAGTCAAAATACCCGGCATTGCTAGTGGCACAGTATGATGAAATGTGGTTTGCATTTTTGAAGCACCCACACCTAGAGCTGCTTCTTTAATTGATGGTGGTACTGCTTTTAGTGCTGCTCTACTAGCAATAATAATTGTAGGTAAGGTCATTAGTGAGAGCACTAAACCACCTACAAGCGGTGCACTTCTTGGTAATCCAAAGAGATTAAGATAAATAGCAAGTCCCAAAATACCAAATACAATAGAAGGCACTGCTGCTAGGTTGTTAATATTCACTTCAATAATATCAACAATACGGTTATTTTTAGGGGCAAATTCCTCTAGATAAATAGCAGCCATTACCCCAATAGGGAAGCTTAATAACATGGTAACCAGCATGGTATAAAACGAACCTTTTAAGGCACCTAAAATACCCGCTTGCTCTGGTTCTCTAGAGTCAGCAGAAGTGAAAAAAGTAAAATTAAAGCGTTTTTCTAGTTCATCATTTGCTACCCAAGAATCAATCCACTTAATTTGATGGTTTTTTACTCGGCGATCATCTTCAGTTAGGTTTCTATCAATGAGCCCTTTAACAAATGTATCCACATCATCATCAGCTAATACCCAGAGCTTTTGCGTCGTTCCTAGTATCTCAGGATTATTAATCACCATATCACGTAAATCATACTGCACTCTTGAGCTAATCATTGAGCGTAGAGTACGTTTATCACGGCGATTTTTAACCTCAGGGAACCGCTTATATAGTGCTTTATTGACAAAGGTAGTATAACTTGCAGTAAATAAATCCCGCTCAGTGTAATTCTCTGGCAAATACAACGAAGCTTCATCAAATTCTATTTCAAGTTGCACATAGGTAGTAGTAAATGCTGGTAATGATTTACCAGTAAGATCATAGAGTAAAAATATCAAAAAAGAGATACTAATAATAATACTCAATAACCCATAAGTTCTAAATCGCTGTTCTTTACGATAGCGTTTTTTCAGACCTTTTTTTACTAAACTAACATTATTCATATTGCTCTCTATACTTTCTCACAATTTTTAATGCAATCACATTAAGAATAAGTGTGGTAGCAAATAACCCTAATGCTAACGCAAAGGCAGCCAATGTTTTAGCACTATCAAACTCTTGGTCACCAGTTAATAAGGTTACAATTTGCACGGTAATAGTAGTAACTGAGTCAAACGGGTTAGCCGTGAGTTTAGCTGCTACACCTGCTGCCATCAGTACAATCATTGTTTCACCAATAGCACGTGAAATAGCTAATAAAAAACTACCAATAATTCCCGGTAATGCAGAAGGAATAAGTACCTTACGCACTGTTTCACTTTGAGTTGCCCCTAGAGCAATTGAGCCATCACGCATTGCACGCGGCACCGCAGAAATCACATCATCAGATAATGATAAGACAAATGGTACAATCATCATCCCCATCACCACCCCAGCTGCCAAAGCAGACTCGGTAGATACGACCATTCCAGAGATAATTTCAATATCAAGGCTCATACCAATATCGCGTAAGTAGTTACCTACATCTCTAAATATAGGACCAATCGTAATAGCAGCAAAAAAGCCATATACCACTGTAGGTACGCCAGCTAAAATTTCTAAAAATGGTTTGATCATATTACGTGCTTGGCGTGGAGCATATTCACTTAAAAAAATTGCCGAACTTAAACCAAGAGGCACAGCAATGAGCATGGCAATAATAGAGATAAAAATAGTACCCCAAAACAATGGGATCGCACCAAATGCTCCAGAACTACCAGCTTGATCTTCACGAATGGCGATTTGTGGTGACCAGTGAGTACCAAATAAAAACTCAGTAATAGAAACTCTACTAAAGAAATCTATTGACTCAAATAAAACTGAGCCAACAATACCAATGGTGGTTAATATCGCTATCAATGCACTAGTAATAAGCGTATATAAAATAAGCGTTTCAATACTATTTCTAGCTCTTTGAGTGGGAGTAATACGCGTATAGATAATAATAAACCCAATTACACCTACAATACTACTTAAAATAATTTTTAAGGTGTTACTCATATCAATATATTCAAAGTAGAGTGCACTTTCTGTACTTTGCCCTAATGAAATGGCGCTAAATTTAAGCCCAAGGTCCACATCTGATAAACTTGCTAGGTCAGTGTATTGAGCAATCACTAAGTGTTGAATAACACTAATCTCAATAATACTCCACACCACAAATACCGCTAAAAATGGTAAGAAACTTGCAGCTAGTGAAAGGTAGCCATAGTAAGTTGGTAAAGAGTGCAGTTTTTCCTGTCTTGCCATCCCTCTTGCTTTAGAGGTGGTAACAATATAAAAGAGTATCGCAATAATAAATGCAGTAATAATGATTTGGATGCCAGTCATAAATATTGCGTTAAAGGAATGCGATGAAAATGGTTATTTTAATGATTTATTATTACAAAAATGTTACAAAAAGCTTGCTAATTTTTATTAAATATAAAAAACGGGGGCATTATTACCCCCCGTTTTTTTGATAAAGAATATAAATTAAAGGCTTAATTTATTAGCTTCTTTACCATCTTTTCTAAATTTAGCGCGTTTGTCAGCTGGTGAAGGGATAAGACCTTTATCAACTAAGTACCCATCTTCGCCAAAAGTACTTTCAGCAGTGAACTCAGCAATGAACTCGTTTAAACCTTTCACCTTACCTCTATGTGCGTTTTTAACATAGAAATATAACGGGCGAGATACTGGATATGCACCAGAAGCAATGTTTTCAAACGTAATTGCTTTGCCATCAATGTTAGCACCTTTTACTTTGTCAGCATTTTGATCTAAGAAAGAAAAACCAAAGATACCCAAAGCATTAGGATCGTTCACTAATTTAGAGATGATTAAGTTATCGTTTTCACCCATTTCAACATATAGCCCATCTTCACGGATAGTACGGCATAATTTTTTGTATGCCTTACTATCAGTTTTCTTCATAGCTTTCATGTTAGGGAATTTTTTACAACCACCTTCTACTGCTAACTCTTGAAGTGCATCACGAGTACCAGATGTTGGTGGTGGACCTAAAACTTTAATTTTAGCTGCTGGTAATGCAGCGTTAATTTGGTTCCAGTGAGTGAATGGGTTAGCAATTAACTCATCTTTATTCCAGTTTCTGCCTGCAGCACCTGCTGGTACTTTGGCTGCTAATGCTAAGTACATGTCTTTACGTGTAAGCGCATTAAAGTTAGCACCTGCTTTAGAGTTGGCAACTGCGATACCGTCAAAACCAACAAGTACTTCAGTGATGTCAGTAACACCATTTTTTTGGCATAAATCAAATTCTTTTTTCTTCATTCTTCTTGAAGCATTTGTAATATCTGGAGTTTCAATGCCAGCACCTTTACAGAATAATTTAGCACCACCGCCAGAACCAGTAGATTCGATTTTTGGAGTTGGCATACCTGTTTTCTTACCAAATGTTTCAGCAACTACTGTAGCAAATGGGAATACTGTAGAAGAACCAACAATCTCAATGTTATCTCTAGCGTTTACAGTCATAACTACTGCAGAAAGAGATAATGCAAGAAGACTTTTTTGAATAGTTTTGTTCATAACTTCCTTGTTAATAAATAGATAATAAGTTGATCACACAATTACAAAATACCTGTAGTTGTATCCCTGCATTATAGCGAGTAAATGTTACAAATTTGTTACAAAAATGAAATTAGATTATGTGTGTACACTAGTTATCTCTATATTACCCATTTTTAAACGAGCATATAGTGTACTGGCTGAGTCATCTTCACGACGCAATATGTAATGAGCTAATGGATTTTCCAGATATTCACGAATGCTGCGTTTTAATGGTCGTGCTCCATACTCAACATCATAGCCTTGTGTTATTAAATATTCTATGACCTCATCACTGATTTCTAATTGTAATCCCTGCGTACTAAGTGCATCTGCTAAGTGAGAAATACTAATATCTAAAATACTGCGAATATGTTCACGAGTTAATGACTCAAACAATATAATATCATCTATGCGATTAACAAATTCTGGTTTAAAGTGCTGTGCAATGAGGTTTCGCATTTGGGCAAACTGCACTTCTTCCTGTTGCCAAAGAGAGGTGCCAAGATTGGATGTCATGACAATAATAGTATTCTTAAAATCTACATTTCTTCCTTGACTATCAGTCAAATGTCCATCATCTAATACTTGCAATAAAATATTAAATACATCAGGATGTGCTTTTTCAATTTCATCCAGTAGAATAATTGAATATGGTTTTCTGCGCACTGCTTCTGTCAATACTCCACCTTGCTCATAGCCCACATAACCTGGAGGAGCGCCAATAAGTTTTGCTACTGAGTGTTTTTCCATAAATTCACTCATATCTAGGCGAATAATTTTATCTTCTGATTCAAACAATACCTCAGCTAATGCTTTGCATAGTTCTGTTTTTCCAACGCCAGTAGGACCCATAAATAAAAACGAACCATCAGGTTTAGAGCTATCTGCAATCCCCGCACGTGAACGACGAATGCTACTAGCAACTGAATGTACTGCCGCCTCTTGCCCAATAATACGTTGATGAAGCTCATCCTCTAAATGAAGTAGTTTTACCTTTTCGCTTGTCATCATTTTTTGTACTGGTATGCCACTCCAGCGCGACACAACAGCTGCAACTTCCTCATCTGTTACCTTGTTTTTTAATAATGTAGTATGCACTTCTTGGGTAGATAGAGAAATAAGTTGCTCTTCTAATGCAGGAATAACTCCATATTGGAGTTCACTAACTTTTGCTAAATTATTATCACGCATATATTGTTCAAGTTGGATTTTGGCTTTATCTAGTTGCTCTTTGAGTTCTTGCTCATTTCCCAGCTGAGATTTTTCCTTAGTATATGTTTCCATCAGGTCTTCATACTCACGCTCTAAAGCACTTATTTCTGAACGAAGTGCTGTTAATCGCTCTTTAGACGTTTTATCTTTTTCTTTTTTAAGAGCAACTTCTTCAATTTTTAGCTTAATAATTTGTCGGTCAAGTGTATCTATGACTTCTGGTTTAGAATCAATTTCAATACGTATTTGACTCGCTGCCTCATCAATTAAATCAATTGCTTTATCAGGTAATTTGCGATCAGAAATATATCTAGCAGAAAGAGTTGCAGCTTGTACAATTGCACTATCGGTAATATCTACTCCGTGATGAACCTCATATTTTTCTTTTAGTCCACGCAAAATCGCAATGGTATCGGCAATTGAAGGTTCATCCACTAATACTTTTTGAAATCTACGTTCTAGTGCTTGGTCTTTCTCAATATACTCCCGATACTCATCAAGTGTAGTTGCTCCTAAGCAATGAAGCTTTCCTCTAGCAAGAGCTGGCTTGAGCATATTTCCAGCATCCATAGATCCTTCTGTTTTTCCTGCACCGACCAAGGTATGAATTTCATCAATAAATAAAATCACCTTTCCTTCTTCATTATCTAATTCTTTAAGAAGTGCCTTCATCCGTTCTTCAAACTCACCTCGGTATTTTGCTCCAGCTAATAATGAAGCAATATCTAATGACAATACTGATTTATGTTTAATACTTTCTGGTACTTCATTATTCACAATACGTTGAGCTAATCCTTCTACAATTGCTGTCTTACCTACTCCTGGCTCACCAATAAGAACAGGATTATTTTTTGTTCGGCGTGAGAGCACTTGAATTGCTCGGCGGATTTCACTATCTCTGCCAATCACTGGGTCTAGTGCCCCCTCTCTAGCTAATGCAGTTAAATCAATAGTATAGTGTTGTAATGCGTTTTTGTGCTCTTCGCTGGTTGGAGTATTCATAGTTCTGCCTTTTCGTATGTGTTGTATATGTAAAAGTAATTGTTTTTTGGTAAGTCCATGCTTATCAAGTAGTGAACTCATTGCTGTGTTACTGGTGAATAATGCAAGTACATAACTATCTATAGAAATATAGCTATCATCCAGTTCTTTACTACACACTTGTGCATGCTCTAAAGTGCGAATCAACTCAGAACTCATCGCTACTTTAGTGCGATTTCCTAAAGTAGGAAGAGAGGCAAGATGTGCCTCTAAATCAGCATAGAGTAGTTGTGTATCCACTTTTAATGATTGAAGTAATGGCACACTCTCTGCAAAACAGCTAAGAATAAGATGTATATTTTCTACACTACTGTGCGTATGTTTAAGAGCAAGCTCATTTGCACTACTTAGTGCAGCTTGCATAGTGGTGGTAAAATGTTCTGCTGTTAACATAAGTTATTTGTCATAATATCTGTATCTACTATGTAGAGATTTTTAGGGGTAATTTCAAGACACACAAGCGAAATTTGGGGTATTATTTAGACATCAATTCAATGTATCATTATGGAACTCGTCACTACTTATATTTCTTGGTTTTCCAATATTTTTGTATTGACTATTGGGCTATTTATACTGTTTTTAATTATCACATTCTTTTTTGATATTACTCAGCGTAAAGATGCTATCCTAAGAAATTACCCAGTTATTGGACACTTTAGATATATTTTTTCAAACTTAGGTGATTTTTTTAGACAATATTTTTTCGCTATGGATCGTGAAGAAATGCCCTTTAATAGAGCTGAGCGCGCATGGGTCAAACGCTCTAGTAGTGATAAATCTAATACTGTAGCATTTGGCTCAACTAAAAATATCAGTAGCACAGGTTCTATTATTTTTGCCAACTGTGCCTTTCCCACTCTGAATGCGGATGCAGTTAATACCCGAGAAATTACCATTGGTAAGGATTACACCCCTATTCCTTACACTGCACACTCTATATTTAATATTTCTGGAATGAGTTATGGAGCAATTTCCAAACCAGCAGTACGCGCTTTGTCTAAGGGGGCACAAATAGCCAACTGCTGGATGAATACTGGTGAAGGTGGGTTATCTAAGTATCACCTAGAAAGTGGTTGCGATCTCGTATTTCAAATAGGTACGGCAAAATATGGTATTCGTACGCCAGAAGGAACATTAGATGAACAAAAACTTAAAGATATTGCTGCTTTGCCTCAAGTGAAAATGTTTGAAATCAAGCTGAGTCAAGGTGCTAAACCAGGCAAAGGAGGCATTCTGCCAGCTGCTAAAATTACTCCTGAAATTGCACAAATTCGAGGCATTCCAGAAAATCAAGACTCTATTTCGCCAAATAGACACCCAGAAATTAACTCTATCGCTGAATTAATTACGTATATCCAACACATCAAGTCTCTTACAGGCAAACCTGTAGGATTTAAAGTAGTTATTGGTGCATATGGTTGGCTTGAGAAGTTATGTCAATATATTAAAACGCATGGAATCCAATATGCACCTGATTTCATTACTATTGATAGTGGCGATGGGGGCACAGGTGCAGCGCCTATGCCTCTTATTGACAACGTGGGGATGAGCATCAAAGAGTCATTACCTCTAGTCGTAGATATTATTAAAAAATATGAGTTACATGAACGCATTATAGTGATTACTTCTGGGAAATTAGTCACCCCTGCTGATGTGGCTTGGGCTCTGGCCACTGGTGCACACTTTGTCACATCTGCACGTGGTTTTATGTTTGCACTTGGATGTATCCAATCATTAAAATGTAATAAAAATACCTGCCCTACTGGTATTACCACCCACAATAAACGCTTACAAAAAGGTCTAGACCCTGAACTTAAATCGATAAAAGTAGCAAATTATGTACGACATATGCATACCTCTGTAGAAATGATAGCACATTCCTGCGGAGTTAAGGAGCCAAGGGAACTAGAGCGTTTCCATGTGAGAATTATGCAACATAACGGCAAATCAAAAAATATGGCAGAACTTTACCCAAATACAATCTAAATATAATAATAGGAGCACTATGAATACATTACATATATATCAAAAATTTACTGGCGAAGTACTAGAGACTTTATCCATGCACACTGCATCTGATATCCAGCAGATGCTTTCTATCGCTGAGCAAAAACAAAACGAGGTCTTACCTAGTTATCAACGCATAGAAATTTTGCGCAATATCATTACTATCATGACTGAACAAGCTGATGAATTGGCACTACTCATTGCTAACGAAGGAGGAAAGCCCTTAAAAGATGCTAAAGTTGAAGTTGCACGTGCGATTGACGGAGTTGATTTAGCAATTACCGGTATTCGCACTATCCGTGGTACACAAATGCCTATGGACTTAACTGCAGCAGGGAGTGGACGTTTGGCATTTACGTACCCTGAACCCATTGGCATTGTAGTGGCTGTGAGTGCATTTAATCATCCGCTTAATTTGACCATTCATCAAGTGATTCCTGCAATTGCTACTGGTTGTCCAGTTATTATTAAGCCTGCCACTGTAACTCCACTGTGTGCATTAAAATTTCAAGAAATTGCCCTACAAGCTGGACTCCCCGAAGGTTACTTACAAGTAGCCATTACCTCAAATGACATTAGTGAACAATTAGTAACCGATCCTCGGATTGGATTTTTTAGTTTTATTGGCTCTGCAAAAGTGGGCTGGATGCTAAAAAGTAAGTTAGCTCCTGGGGTGCGTTGTGCGCTCGAGCATGGTGGCGTGGCTCCGTTAATACTTGATGAATTTGCTGATATAGATGCATTTGTCTCAGGGCTAGCAAAAGCTGCGTTTTATCATAGTGGGCAAGTATGTGTATCTGTACAACGTGTATATGTCCCTAAGCATCTAAGCTCTCAAGTCATTACCAAACTGCATGCAGTTGCCAGCGAACTTATTGTTGGTGATGCAGCAGCACAAACCACTGACCTTGGTCCACTTATTAGCTCTAAAGAAGCATTGCGCATTAAAGAATGGATAGATGAAGCAGTAACACAAGGAGCAAAGCTAATAACTGGTGGCGAAATACAAAATGAAGTCTGCATGACTCCTGCTATCCTCTTAAACCCTAGTATAGAATCAAAAATATCTACCAATGAAGTATTTGGTCCAGTAGTGTGCATATATGAATATGAAGATATTACACAAGCAATTGCAAGTGCAAATAGCCTAGATGTGTCATTTCAATCTAGTATTTTCTCAGATAACATTCACACTGCTATGCAAGTTGCCAAACAACTCAAGGCTTCTAGTGTGATGATTAATGATTATACTACCTTTAGAGTAGACTGGATGCCATTTGCTGGGAGAAAGCACTCAGGGTATGGCATAGGAGGAATTGAACATACTATGAAAGATATGTTGGAAGAAAAGATGCTAGTTATTAAACAAGAATAAGATGATTTTGTATCTCATTTGTCACAATCTGGTAAAAATATACAGAGTTGAAACTGTTAAAATACTCTTTAATTTGTATTAAAAAGGTAAGTTATGAAATGGACTAATAGCTTAGACATTGCTCTTGCACTAGATGAAGCTCACCCCGAGGTGGACCCACTTACTCTGAACTTTGTAGATCTGCGCAATATGGTACTTGCATTAGATGAGTTTGATGATGATAGTGAAAAATCTGGTGAAAAAATTCTTGAAGCGATTCAAGGAGCTTGGATTGATGAAAAAAGTTAATTTCAATAAATCTCTAATTATAATTACCTTAACGGTGTGTTCTATGATTAGCCTTATAGTTGAGCAAATATTCTATAATGATATTGATGCTAATGGTGTGGTACAAGAAAGTCTTTTTTTACCATTAACATTTATATTCTTAGCAGCGGCTTTAATAGTCTTACTATATGCATTAATATATAAAAATTAATGACCATACTATTACTTTTAAGATAGAAATGAAAAAAATATTTTTTGCCATCTTCTTTATTTCTGGCACTATTCATGCTGTAATTACTATAGATATTTTTAAGCAAAATGCTAATGCACTCAATATTGCAATTGTGGAATTTTCTAATGATACGGGCAATCTCACTTCAGTAATTGCAAGTAATTTACGAAATTCTGGGAAATTCAACCCTGCATTTGTAACAAATACTGATACTAAAGAAAAAACCTATGAAGCGATTATCTATGGTGAAGTCACTTCTACCGCTCAAGGTTATACCGTAGAAGTATATTTACGTGACATCTGGACTAACAAAATACTTTTTTCAAAACAAATTACTGCACCGAAACTATCAAGAGAACTTGCGCATTTTATTAGTGATGAAGTTTATTTTGCTTTGTTAGGTGAACAGTCAGCATTTGCTACCAAACTTGCCTATGTAGAAGTAAACCAATACGCATTTAACAAATATAGCCTAGTAATCTCGGATAGTGACGGCAAAAATAAACAAGTATTATTTAACTCACCGTTCCCTATCCTATCTCCTGCATTTTCCCCTGATAATTCGCTTATTGCCTATACTGCATTCTCTAAAAATCGCTCTCAAGTATTTGTGCAAAATATTTATGATAGTAATGAGCTTTATAGTCTGCCAAAATTTGATGGGATAGCCAGCTCACCTGCATGGCACCCATCTGGGAAAAAACTTGCTATTACTCTCTCAAAAAAAGGTAACTCAGACATCTATGAATATAACCTGAGCTCTGGCTCGTTACAACGCATTACTACTCATAAAGCAATTGATACAGAGGCAAGCTACTCACCAGATGGGCGTACTATTATTTGGACCTCTGATCGCTCAGGTTCAGCGCAAATTTGGCAAAAAAAATCTGGTAGTGTGAGTAGAATCAACATACCAGGTTCGTACAATACTTCTGCAAGCTACTCACCAGATGGTAAATATTTAGCACTAGTACATTTGGATTATGGTTCATTTAAAACGGCTATTTATAACTTAGCAGATAAAGATTTGATTTTACTGAGTCAAAATAAAGAAAATGAATCACCGCACTTTGCCCCAAATTCACGAACAGTGATTTTTAGTAACGCAGGTGGCGGCATTAGAATTAGTGCCATAGATGGCTCTCATAGTATAACATTAAAGGATACTCATGCCATTATTGAGCCCACGTGGTCCAACTTTTAATGCAATAATTATTTCTTACTTAAGGTAGCATATGAATAAGATTATTTTATTACTTCCCATTATATTAACGGTTTCTTGTGCGAGCAACCCTATTCTCATCGATGAAGAAAAACAAAATCTCCCGCCCCAAGAAAAAGCAACTCAAATAGAGCCTGCTCCCATTGAAACGGTAAAAGACTTTGAAAAACGAAACACCTTAGAACGTGTTGATACCAACTTTTCAACAGAAGATATTGAAGTGTTTGAAGATGTTGAGCTTATTGGCAGTGGTGTTCGCACCTATAGTTCTGAATATGCTAAACAAATTATTAAGACAGAAGTGGCTGCTAATGATAATCTAACTTTTATCATATATTTTGATTTTGATTCCAACGAACTCTCTGCAGACGCACAGGCTACGCTGAGTATGCATCAAGAAATTATCAAAAAATATCCTGACTTACGCTTACGCTTAGAAGGACACACAGACCCTAAGGGTAGCAGAGAATATAATCTTGCATTAGGTGAACTTAGAGCTATTGCGGTAAAAAATGTCTTATCAGATCAGGCAACTCATGTGAGCTTCGGTGAGGAAAAAATTGTCTCAAGTGATGATGCAAAAAATCGTCGAGTAGAAATTATTTATAAATAAGTGTTCACACATACAGCTCAGCGCTGTGACTTCGGGCTGCTCATTCGTGAATTTCCTGAGAAATACCCGTTTTTCTTACAGAGTAGTTCTTTAGCAAATGAAGATACTGGATATGATATATTATGCGCATATCCTGGTAAAGCATATATTAAAACTACTGATACCACTGATTTTCTCTTATCTCTGCCTGAGCTTCCCTTGGCAGATAATCCTCAAGAGTTGCCATTTGTTGGCGGATATATAATGTATTTAGGATATGAGACTGTAAATGAGATTGAATATATTGATGATTTGCAACAAGACACTACCCTACCCCAAGCCTATGCGGTAGAAATAGAGCACGTACTTCTTTATAATCACGCTACTGCACAAACCACTATTGTCAGCACTTGTGAGGAGGTAATGCACAATATTATAAAAGATATTGCACACATATCACAGCTTACCTATCCAAAAGTGCTGACTATATCTGCACACGCAACTTCAGAGGATGAAGCAAAATTTATCAAACAAGTAGAGCGTTGTAAAGAATATATTGTTAATGGTGATATCTTTCAGGCTAATCTTTCCCGCCAAATGCACCTCACCATTTCAAAAGATATTCGAGCGATAGATATCTATACTAAGCTGATGCAAGAAAATCCTGCCCCATTCTCAGCATATGCTGATTTTGCAGGGCTCCAAATTCTCTCCTCTTCTCCTGAGCGATTATTTTCAGTAGCGAATGGCATAATTGAAACTCGCCCAATTGCGGGTACTAGGCCTAGAGGAGATGCACACACCGATGAAGCACTCAAGTCAGAACTCAAACACAACCTCAAAGAACAAGCAGAACACCTGATGTTACTTGACTTAGAGCGTAATGACTTAGGCAGAGTATGTAAATACGGCAGTGTAGCAGTCAATGAAGTCATGACTATTGAAAGCTATCAATATGTACATCATATTGTCTCTAATGTAATCGGTGAGTTGCGAGATGATGTAAGTTTTAAAGATATTATCCGTGCATTATTCCCTGGGGGGACCATTACTGGGTGCCCCAAAGTACGTGCCATGGAAATCATTAACGAACTAGAAAATCGCCCAAGAAATGCCTATACTGGAAGTCTAGGTTACGTAAGTAAATGTGGTAATATGGACTTTAATATTCTCATTCGTACCATAACTAAGCAAGAGACTATCCTCACCATTAGTGCGGGTGCAGGTATTGTATATGACAGCATCCCCGAAAAAGAACTAGAAGAAACTAAGCACAAAGCCAGAGGAATGTTAAAAGTGTTTACGATTAGAGAATAAAGTTATAACTATAAAACTCTTGTTCTTGTACCCATCCTAATTTTTCATATAATTGTTGTGCAGCACTGTTAGTTTGTTGTGTGTGTAGAGTTATACGAATTGCTCCTTGCTCTTTGGAGAAATGAACTGCATGCTCTATCAGTGCAGTAGCATACCCTTTTTGCCTTTGTGCACTATCTATATACAAATCATTCAAGATATACATAAGTTGCATTCGTACCGAAGAAAATGTAGGGTATAGTTGTACAAATCCTACAGGAGTATCGTGCTCATATGCTATAAAAATAGTTGAATCTTGGTGAGTTAATCTTTGGTTAATAAATGTACGCTCTGCAATTTCAGAGCATTTCTGCATGTAAAATTCACGATACCTACCAAATAACCTTACAACATCATCTAATTGTTCTTGAGTGGCGAGAATAATATTCATTGTATGTGTAGGTAAAATATTCCATAGGGGGGCGATAACTCATTGTGCTTGAGCCAGTATTTTTTACAGCACAACACAGTAAAAACCAAAAAGACAATACTCAGTTTAGCCGGGAGGCCATGAAAGTGAACGCCCCGCTAACACATGCAAATGAATATGATAGACTGTTTGTCCGCCGTCCTCATTGCAGTTCATGACTAACCGATACCCATCTTTGCTAAATCCTTGTTCTTTAGCTATTTGCTGGGCAGTAAGCATTAACTTACCTAATAGTACTGCATCCTCAGGTGTGGCATCATTTATGGTTGGAATATGCTTTTTAGGGATAACTAAAAAATGTATAGGTGCTTGTGCTGAAATATCATTAAATGCTAATACATCATCATCTTCATAGATAATTTCTGCAGGTATTTCTTTATTAATGATTTTGCCAAAAATGGTGTTATTCATATATTCTCCTTTACTGGTAATGATTGTGCCCAAGTGCTTACACTATTCATTTCTTTATAGCGTGTGAGGTCAATATGAATAGGCGTAATAGACACATAATTATGATTGATTGCATAAAAATCTGTACCTAATGAATTATCATCTTCAAGTCCATTCATACCTAAATAGTATTCTCCTTGATGAGTATCACATACTCGAATTTCACTACTTTCATGGCGTTTACCCATACGTGTGGTTTGATACCCTTGAATTTCTCCAATGCCAACATCAGGAACATTGATATTTAGTAATGTACCTCTTGCAATAGCAATAGAATCAATATTATTAACAATGGTACGAGCAATAATAGCTGCTGTATCAAAATGATGATTATGCGCATTATCTTGATCGTGAGGAGTCATAATATCTGTGGCGAGTGAAAGTGCAACCGCAGGTAGCCCTAAAAACCGTGCTTCAATTGCACAAGCGACCGTACCTGAGTATACTATGTCATCACCCATATTAGCTCCAAAATTTACTCCTGATACTACCAAATCAAAACTCTCATCAAAAAATCCACGAATTGCAAGATGCACACAATCACTCGGGGTGCCATTTACTTTATACACATTTGGACTGACTGCAACAGGAGTAAGAGATCTATTAATAGTTAAAGAACTACTAGAAGCAGATTTGTTAGTATCTGGGGCAAAAATAGTAATAGTGTGGTCTTTAGCAAGCTCTTTAGCGAGTAAAGTGATTCCTAACGAATCATACCCATCGTCATTACTTACTAAAATATTCACAGTTAATACGAATAGGTAAAGGTCAAGGAATCTTTTTTGGCACTAATAACTACTGTACCCCCTTGGGTTAAACTGCCAAAGAGAATTTCATCAGCGAGTACAGTGCTTATCTCTTCTTGAATGAGTCTATTCATTGGTCTAGCACCCATTTGTACATCATAGCCATGCTCTAAGAGGTAATCACGAGCTTTATTATCAAGGGAAATATGTACTTCATTTTTTGCAAGTTTTTCTTCTAGGGCAAACATCGCTTTGTCAATCACTTGATAAATATGCTCTTTAGTCAAAGAATTAAAGTAAATAATTTTTGATAGACGGTTTCTAAACTCAGGCGTAAAAGTTTTTTGTAAATCTTCTTTGTACGAGTGAGTGGCTTCAGTAGGGTTAAAGCCAATCACAGATTTTTGCATAGTGGCAGCACCTACATTAGAAGTCATAATTAAGATAACATTACTAAAATCTACTTCACGCCCATTGCTATCAGTTAATTTACCATTATCCATAATTTGTAAAAACATATTAAAAATATCTGGATGGGCTTTTTCTATCTCATCAAGCAATACTACTGAATAAGGATTTTTATATACCGCTTCAGTGAGTAAGCCCCCTTCTTCATAGCCTACATAGCCTGGTGGTGAACCGATAAGTTTAGAACTAGAATGTCTGTCCATATATTCACTCATATCAAAGCGAATGAGTTTAATACCCAAATGGAAGGATAATTGCTTGCAAAGCTCAGTCTTTCCTACCCCCGTAGGACCTGCAAATAAAAAGCTACCAATAGGTTGATTCGGCTCAGTGAGCCCAGATTTAGCAAGCTTAATAGCACTGGTAATACGGGCGATAGCGTCATCTTGTCCAAAAATAGCATAGGCTAAATTCGTACTTAAATGCTTTAAGGTATCTTTATCTTTGGTTTCAATCAACGTATTAGTAATACCCGTAATATTAGCAACAATATCTTCAATATCTACCGATTTAATCAGAGTCTTTCTAGCACTTTTTGAGCGAAGTTGCTGAAGACTTCCGACTTCATCTAAGATATCAATCGCCTTATCAGGAAATTTTTTATCAGTAATATAACGATTTGCAAGCTCAATAGTTGTGTTAATTGCACTATCAGAATACTTCACATTATGATAATCTTGATAATGTGTTTTTAGCCCGAGAAGGATTTTTTTGGTATCTTCTAGAGTAGGTTCCTCTACATCAATTTTTTTGAATCTTCTACTCAGTGCAGAGTCTTTATTGAAAATTCGGCGATACTCTGCCAATGTCGTAGAACCCATGCATCTGAGAGTACCATCAGCAAGAGCAGGTTTTAATAAGTTAGCAGCATCCATAGACCCACCACCAGTAGCTCCAGCACCAATAAGAGTATGAATTTCATCAATGAATAAAATAGAGTTAGGGTCTTTTTTAATATGCTCTAACACCTTTTTCAGTCTATCTTCAAATTCACCGCGGTATTTGGTACCCGCTATCAAATCTCCTACATCTAGGTTGTAGATTGTAGCGTCTTTTAATACCTTAGGCACCTTAGCATGCACAATATTATAAGCAAGACCATAAGCAAGAGCAGTTTTACCAACCCCTGCATCGCCTACAAATATTGGGTTATTTTTTCTACGACGCATAAGTGTTTGCATGGTTTGCTTGAGTTCTTTACTGCGTCCAATGAGTGGATCTATTTTGCCTTCAGTTGCGAGTTGGTTTAAGTTTGTAGTCCATTTTAGTGTAGTACTTTTTGCCTCTTCTTTAGTGCTTTCTTCTTCTTTATCTGGGACATAGTGGTTTAACTCTTTCACAATATCAGTTTTAAAGATATTATTCATCTTTAGAAGGTACACTGCATGAGACTCATTTTCGGTGAAAATGCTATTCATCACATGAAATGCCCCAACTTGCTTGATTTTGTTTGCTTGTGCTTGAAAAATACTACGCTGGAGTACTCGCTGAAACCCTTGAGTGGGAACGGTGATATAACCTTTTTTATTGACAATTTGTACATTTTTTTCAATGTACTCTTCAATTTCTATACGAAAGTTGTCAATATTTACTTGCTTACGCTCTAAAAAACTAGTAACTTCTTCAATGTCAATAAGTGCTAAGAGTAAATGCTCTACGGTAATAAATTCATATTTTTTTACATTCGCATTGGTTAAGATTTTGTTAATAACTTGCTGAAGCTCTAAATCAAGCATTATTGCACCTCTCGAATTACGCACATAAGCGGATGATCGTTATCACGCGCATAGGCAATCACTTGTTCTGCTTTAGTTTGGGCAATATCATAACTAAATACTCCGCAAACTGCCTCCCCTTCGTTATGTACTTTTAACATAAGTGAAGTCGCATCATCCAAATTTTTATAAAAAAAGCGTTGGAGTACTGCAATCACAAAATCTTGGGTGGTGTAATCATCATTTAATAGCACCACTTGAAACGGATTCGGTTTTTTGATTTTACGTTTTATTTGAACAGATTCGTTATTCATTTGATTTTTTATACAATGCAAATAATACAATACCAAAAAGGACTAAGAGTGGCAAAATCACTACATATATGTAATTATAATCAAACTTCACCACTAAAGAACTACTAATTCTAAGAGTTAATTCAAAAAATAAAGAGACAATTACCGCTAAAAATATCTTTTTACCCATTGAGGAACTTCTTAATGAAGTAAATACGAATAACGAAGTAAAAATAATTGTGATAGCTAAAATGAGTGGCTTCACTAACCGCTGATATAACTCTGTTTGAAACTGTTTATCTACCACATTATTTTTAGCTAAAAAAGAGTTGTGCTCATAAATATCAAACACGGATAAATCTTTAGGGCGTTTTTTAAACATATTAATCGTATGTTCGGTAAAGTTAATCGGTAAAGTAAACTGCTCAAAATTACGAGTGCTAAAATTATCTACATCAAAATTACGCTGGATGACCTCACTCAGTACGAGGTGGTTATCTTTGATGATTGCACGCTTAGCAAATAATACATTCAGTAGTGTGTTGCTCTGAATTTCAAAAATTTTTAAGTTTGCAAAACTACTATTGTTAAAATTATCTTTGATATTAATAACAAATTTTCCCTCTTTTAGCCATAAGTTTTGTTGTCCAGCAATGTGTTTACTTAATAATTCTTGTTTACGTTCTACTCCATTATTTTTCATATCTACCGCATAACGCTCACTGGGCAAAGAAATCACAAGCATCATCACCACACAAAATGCCGTAGAAAGCAGTACAATATTACTAATTGACTTGCCACTAGAGCGAGCTATGATAAATTCAGAATGTTGAGCGAGACTACCTAGAGCTAATATAGCAGCAATTAAGATAATCACAATAAGACTACGATAAATAGTAGCAGGTGCATTAAGAACTTGAATGTACAGAGCATCCCACAGCCCATAATTATGTGCGCCAATATTATCAATATCCCCCAAAATATCAAAAAAACTAAAGATGAGTAACCAAATACAACTCACAATCAAAATATATTGAAATAGGGTTTTAATGATATATCTATCTATTATTTTCATTAAAATGTATTCTTTTGTTAATACTGCTCATATGGACCTTCACCAGTACAAAATCCTGATTCTTGACTTTGGCTCGCAATATACGAGATTAATTGCCCGCAGAATTAGAGAAATTGGCATTTTTTGTGAAATTTACCCCTATGATGTAAGTAATCATTTTATAAAAAATTATGCACCAAATGGAATTATTCTCTCTGGTGGACCTGATAATATCACTACAAGCAACTCTCCTACAGCACCAGAAGTAGTCTTTGAGTTGGGTATTCCAGTACTCGGTATTTGCTATGGCATGCAAACGATGGCTATGCAGCTCGGTGGTCATGCTACTAATGCACAAAAATCTGAATTTGGCTATGCTCGGGTACGCGCTAGAAATCATAGCCCATTACTTACTGATATTGCTGATGAAATCACTACAGAAGGCTACGGTATCCTTGATGTATGGATGAGTCATGGAGTAGAAGTAGATGCATTACCAACGGGATTTGTGCGCATAGCCAGTAGTGATAACTGCGAAATTGCCGGTATGGCAGACTTCGATAACCATTTATATGGTATTCAATTTCATCCAGAGGTAACTCACACCTCTCAGGGCAGAGCCATCTTAGAGCGTTTTTGTTTGGATATTTGCCAATGTGAAGCCCACTGGAATTCTAGTAATATTATTTCTGATTTGGTTAATTCTATCAAACAAACCGTAGGAAATGACGAAGTATTATTAGCTCTTTCAGGCGGAGTAGATTCTTCTGTAGTTGCAGCACTTGTGCATACAGCCATTGGTGATAAACTCACCTGTGTATTTGTAGATAATGGGTTGTTACGCCTGGGCGAGGGAGATGAAGTCATGAAGCAATATGCTGATTCTCTTGGATTTAATGTTATCCGAATAGATGCAAGAGAACGCTTTTATACAGCATTAGCAGGGGAAAGTGACCCAGAAGCAAAGCGTAAAATTATTGGGCATACTTTTATCGAAATCTTTGAAGAACAAGCTAAAGCACTTAATCAAATCAAATATCTCGCACAAGGCACAATTTATCCAGATATTATTGAGTCCGCAGGGAACAAAGAAGGCAAGGCAAAAGTAATTAAATCACATCATAATGTGGGTGGCTTACCTGAGAATTTATCATTTGAATTGATTGAACCTATTCGTGAATTGTTTAAAGATGAAGTACGCACAATTGGCGTAGAACTTGGTATTCCAAAACATATGTTGTATCGCCATCCATTCCCGGGTCCGGGGCTTGGAGTACGCATTCTCGGTGAAGTCAAAGCAGAATATGCTGACATACTAAGAAAAGCAGATCATATTTTCATTAGTGAGCTACGAGCACATAACCTCTATGATAATGTTTCTCAAGCATTTGCCGTATTTTTACCAGTGAAATCAGTCGGAGTAACCGGTGATGAGCGTAGATATGAATATGTAGTAGCACTTAGAGCAGTGCAAACCATTGACTTTATGACTGCACATTGGGCACATTTGCCGTATGAATTTTTAGATGTAGTATCTAACCGTATCATCAATGAAATCACCAATATTTCTCGAGTGGTCTATGATATATCAGGTAAACCACCTGCTACCATTGAATGGGAATAATACCGCTACAATCGCAAGACAAATCCTATATGCGATTAGCACTCATAGAGGCACAAAAAGCCCAATCACAAGGAGAGGTTCCTGTTGGGGCAATTATTACTCAAGATAATGAAGTGATCGCCACAGGGTATAATCAGCAAATTACTACCAACGACCCTACCGCACACGCAGAAATCATCGCACTGCGTAGTGCGGGCAATTACTTACAAAACTACAGACTTACAGGCACTACCCTATACGTGACCTTAGAACCCTGCGCCATGTGCCTTACAGCTCTTGTGCATGCACGAGTGGTGCGTGTGGTATATGCTGCATCAGACCCAAAAACAGGTTCATTAGGCGGATGTATTGACCTAAGCACAAGCCAGTGCTTTAATCACCAATTAGCTATTACCAGTGGAGTATTAGCCGAAGAAGCTAGTACCCTACTCATAAACTTCTTTAAACAACGAAGAAAGCGCAAATCCCAGCAAATAAGCAGATAAATATTGTATAATTTCGCTCTTAATCTGTAGAAACACTACAGACTCTCGGAGAGTTGGCCGAGCGGCTGAAGGCGCTCCCCTGCTAAGGGAGTATGGGCTTTATCTCCCATCGAGGGTTCGAATCCCTCACTCTCCACCATTAATTCTACGTATCCCCACCACGCTAGGTTAGTCAGACAACATAGCCCACACTATACAGGGTTTGCCGTATCTATAAAAATTAGATGAGATTTTAAATACGAGATTTTAGGGTGTTTTTAGCATCTCTCATCCACTACCTACTTTTCACAGTCGGAGGTTGAATAAATTTGCATATTAATGAGTTTTAATAAATTCAGAGATATAATTAACTGCCTCTTTTTCAATCCCTAAAAACCCATGATAAGATCTTGCTTTGCAAGGTTTTGAGATGGGTGCATCACCACCATCAAAAAGTTTTGATTTAACATTTTTTGAACTTGATAACATGGATACAATTTTGTCTGTATCTTCTGGCGGGGTAACAAAACATTCATCTTTAATATGTGATACTACAAGCGTTGGCACAGTAATTTTATTAAGTTCCATTGCTGTTACTTCAGTGCCTTTTCTTTGTGGTCTGGAAAGACTTGCAGTTAGCACCAATCCATCAACTTTATCTGAATTAATTGCAACATGTGCTGCTGACTCTGTGCCTCTACTGGTGCCAACTAACCAAACTGGTACATTTGCTTGTTGTTTTAAGTAGTCAATTACTGTTTCTATATCTTGAACATGTTCTCTACTAGTTCTAAATCCATACCACATACCATCACTATCATACTTATCAGATGGTGCATCAATTACTGCTACCATTAAATTATTATCAGCAAATAAATTTCTGCTTCTTACCAAAAAGTTATTACTTTTATACCTGTAATCACTGCCATTACCTTTTAGTTTAATCTTGCCTTTACCACCTGCAAATAAAATCACACTAGCTTTAATCGTATCAGGCTTAATCAAAATGAACTTTTGTTTGACGCCTTCTCTAGTAGTTATTTTGATAAGTTCATCAGTAGCATGAATCAATGATGCTTGTAATAAAGCAGTGAATAAGAAAAGAGTTTTAAGTAATCTAATCATTTTTAAACCCTAATAATGTTCGTTGTTCCATCCAGTCAATAGGAATGTGTGTTGGTATTTCTTGCAAACTTAATAAAGGTGGCTGCGTGCCTTCAACAATGGCTGTTTGAATATCAGGTGCTAATTCAGTAAGACGAACAATATGTCTGATTCTTTCAGGGTTAAGTTTAAGTTTTTTAGCTAACTTTACTTGCGAGATATTTTCTTGTTTTATTTGCTTGCGCCACTTGTAGGCTTTAGCAAGACTGCTGATTAATACATCATTTTTATTGCTAGTTTTGTAAGCAATAGGATTGCCACTTTTATCTAAAATATGTTGCTTACCACCGTGTTTCATAAATATTACCTTCTTGCTAATATGTATTTCAGTTGTATTATTTATTTTAATGTCAACTAATTTTCCTATATTTTGCAGTAGTAAAGTAATATTTATTTGTTTTTTGGCAATAATAATTTTTGGCTGTAGGGTTCTAATGATTTTATATAATGATTCAGTTTTTAACTTGTGGGTTATTTGATAAATAAACTGTTTTTTGGTGATATCAAGACTTGAATTATCTATCTCATTTATGTTATTTGGCAATTGATTTTTAAGTAGAGTGTAAATAGTTTGCTCTAGTTCATCAGCATTAATATTTCTAATGTCGCATTTATCATAACCTTCCTTGATTGCCTTTTGGCTAAGATAGTATCTTGTTCTACTTACTTTTTTATTTTTTGTGGTTCTACTGTGTACAGGGCTGAGACACATTACCTAATTGCTTTGCGAGTTCTAGTAGTCCTAGTTTTGGTTTAATGATTTTTTCTTGAAAAGAGTTCATTTTTATTCTCCTTAATGCTCACTATGAATAGTGAGTAGTTTAATAAAAATGTCAGATGAAGTTTAGGTTATTACAGTTAAATCAATAACTATATTTTGCAAACTTCTATTCTAAACTTTTATTGATTCTCTTGCATAAGAAGCTCATATTTAACCCTATATTCTGCAGGATGAATTTTATTGATATTTTCTTCATTATTAAAGTCGATAGATATTTTTTTTATTCCATCATCACTTACTAAAAATATTTCATAGTTTTCAGTATTATTTTTTGCAAATTCAAACTCATTTTCACTTATATAGAATTCATTACCGCTAAAAGTTTTAACTTCAACGTATTTCCATATATCGCCCTTATCTTTATAGCGTATATCATAGCCTGCCTTATCATTTCTTTTTGAAATATGCTCAACATTCTCCTCGCCATATTCATCTACAAGTGAGTCATAAGCTAATTTTTCTGCCTTATTCCCCGCCGCTTTTTTATTTTTGTTGATTGTACTGCTATATACACTTCCTTTATTTGATTTAGAATCCTTATTTTGATTATCATGCTTTAAATTAAGCTGAGAATCAATAATCGGTAGGATTTTATTTTTGCTTGTTATCTTTTGAGATTCTTGCTTATTTTGGTCTTTGATTTCTTTTTTGATTAACTCTAAACCGCCATCAAAATACAACAAGCTACGTTGTTCTAAATTAAGTTCATCAATCTCAACTTCACAACTTTGTTTTTGATAAATTTCCTCAAAGTCAATGCTAAACTCTTGTATTGCATAATCAACGCCAATTTTTGTTATTATGAACTCATTGGTAATACTTTGATAATCTACATTAATTTCAAGATTATATTCTTGACTCAACTCATTCTCAAAACTCTCATATTGATTTACCATAAACAAAAATGATTTAGATAATCCCTTGTCTAAACAATGTTGATAAGCTATACGCTTAAATGATTGTTCGCCATCATGTAGGTATTGTTTGAGCTTACAGTGGTGATAATTATAGAAACTTACTTGATGATATGCATATTCATTAAATTCTTTAATTGATACTTGTAATTCGGTAAATAATTCTTTCAAGATAATGCATGCACTGTTAGTTGATAAATTTGCATAATCTAATTGACTAACATCGGTTTTAAAATTTAATTGTTTTTGTATTAAATCAATCGAATCTTTACTAAATTTATTATTAAGTTTCATATCTTTTAAACGATAAATTGTATTCCAAAAAGAATAAAATTCATCCGCGATGCCCAATAATTCTTTAGCTTGCCTTAATTTTTCCACGCCGACATCACTTTGAGTAATTTGCTCAATTTGATTGGAGTCTTTATCTATTAGATTTCTAAAATCTTTGACATCCTCTATATCAAAAATAATTCCCAAAATATCTGCCAACAATTCTTGAAAATTAAACTCTTTTCTAAGGGTTTCAAGTGTATCATCTTTCTCAATTTTTACATAAAACTTATTTTTATCTTTATTATCAGAGATATATTCCAAATGACTTAATTCATTTTCAATTTTGTTAAAACGATATTGAATATGATTACAAAACTCCATGTTTAACTTTTTAAGTTTTTGAACTGCTGTTTTATGATCAGTGTCTTTTTCAGTGTTATTTATCCTATAAGCTAAAATAAATGGATGTATTTTTTCAACAAATGAACGAAAATCATTATCGAAGTTATCATTTTTCAAAAGAGTGGTGCTATCTATTTCTATTTTTAATGACTTGAGGTTTTTAATTCCAAAAAACTTGGTTACATACTCTGTATTACCTCTTTTAGGGTAATTCAATAATGCAACAGTATCCAATATTTTTGTGGGTAGTTTAATATTGCCATTGTAATAAAGCTCTTCTATGTTAAAGTAATTTTTTTTCTTTGCTTTTTTGCCAAATAATTTAATATCTGAATTTTTAGAAATAGCCTTCTTGTTTTTTGTGTAATGCTTAATACATTCTTTATAAATCGTTTGGGTATTTTTGCCCTTAGGTGAAACTTCTGGCAATTTTGTTAATACTTCAACTACAGTCTCTAATGATAAGTCTTCGAATTTTTCTACAGCTCCAATCTTAATGAGTATGTTTTGTATATCTTCTTCTTTAGGTAAAAACTCCTCAGGAATATTTTCTAAGGTGAAAGGATTTTTATTAACAAGTTTTTCTAAACTTTTATTTCCAAGTAAGTAACCTTTAAAAAAATCACTATCAAGAATTTGATAATTTATATAAGATGGGTGTGAATGTTCTATACGATGATAGAATGATTCTTTAGGTTCATTCATTTTTGCATATTTTATTTGATCTTCATGATAATCTGATAATGCTTGTTTAATATTATCATCATTTAAAAACCACACTAAAGACTTTTCTTTTGTTATGTTTTTAATAATATTATCAAAATTTTCAATCTTTTGATATGTTAAACTTGTATCACGATAATTAGCAGGTTTGCCATATTTTTCAAAAATAAACTCTAGGTAAAGATGACGACTGTATTGATTAACTATGTCTTCAACTGCTGTAATTTTTGTAATTTTATTTACCCCTAACCAAAGAAAAAAATCTTCAACTAAGTCTTTATCATCATTAAGATCATAAATACCAATATCTGCTAGAAATTCGCTATCATCATAAATATCTGCAAATAAATATTCAGTTAACTTACCTGATGGGTAACTACTTGATAGATACAAGTCTTGTGACTTTGATAATTCTTTTTGTTTATTAATCAATTGTATTTTTGTATCCTCTGGAATTCTAGGATTGTCTATTTCTTTGTAATTATGAAATAAGCAATTGACCATTTCTTTAATAATTTGAACTTTATTAATATAGTCTGGTTCAATTTCTTTATTGGCACTAGTAATAAGTTTTTGTAACACTGTTGCCGGCTCATAACTTTGTATATTTACAAAATCTTTTAATTTCCTTTGTAGTTCGCGAGATTTTTCTTCATTAATCTCAAAAATTTTTGTTAAAGAATTAAATAATTCTTCACACATAAATTCAAGCTTTGTAAAGCTAGGAATTTTAAAATCAATATTTGATGTTGGCGTGTAGGCACTTTCCTCTTTTCTAATTAGTTTATTATTTTCATTAACTAAACAGCCAATTTTTTTACCATCTAAATCTATATTACTCAAAATGTAAATAAATTCAGCGCGTGTTTCTATATCTGTAATTATTTGATTTAATTCATTAATATTATCAACATTAATATTTTCATCTAAATCATATTCATTTAAAAAATTTATATTGTCACTGTGAGGTATTAATAAATTCGGAAATATGTCGTTAAAATTATTATTATGAATAAATTGAGATAAATCATTGTTATAAATAACTTCTGATTTTTTTCTATATTGTCTATCTAAACAAGGAAATATCTTTTCTTGCTCAATAGCATTATCTATTTGTTCATAAAGTCCTAATTCTTCTAAAGTATTGTTTGATTTTTCATATTGTAATAACTCTAGGGGTTTATATGAACAATTATCTTTAAAAGCTTTAGCTGTTTCAATGAGCAAATCAAACAATTGCTCTAAGATAAATTTGTTTTTATCATTTAATATTAGATCATTTCTAGATTCATTTAAATCAAAAGTCCCATGGGCAATTAATGGCAAATTAATGTCTACTTTTGTTGGAAAATAAGAAAATAGCATATCATTGGAATGATTGCTTAATTCATCATTAAAAGCGATTTTTACGCTAAATTTATCTCTACCATTATCAATGTCGTCTATCTCCAAAAATTTTTCATCAACATTGCCATTCCTCTCTTGTATTTCCCAGTTATTAGGTTTTATAAATACTTTTTTATCGTTATCAATGCTAACTGTAATTTTTTCCAAATTTATTAGAAACAGCATGATTTCATGTTGTAAGCAAGATAATTGATTTTTAATATCTTCTAAAATTCCTTCGTTTGAAAGATAACGAACCTTAATTTGTGTTGCCCATTGATTATCATCACATGTGCTAAGCTTTGGAATGGCGAGCATTGCCATTTTTTTAGGAGTAGGAATACTATCAAAGTCTATATCTTCTAATATTTTTGATAATTTTTCTTCTGCATATTGTCGTGAAAATGCAATATCAAGACCTTGTGTTTTAATTACAATGGAGTCAGCCCAATTAATAATTGAGCGAAATCCTAAGCCTTTATTACCAATAAATTTATTGCTGTCCTTAGGGCTTTGATGTGCGAGCATTAATGAATTAATACCTTCCACAGAAAATGGAATGCCATCATTTGAAATAGTAAGTATGGAGTTCTCACTATCTAGTGTTATTTTTACTTCTTTTGCCTTTGCATCATCAGTGTTTTGCAACAACTCAAAAAATTGCCTACCTCTATAATTATTATTAGTCGATAATTCTTGTTTATAATCAGCGTCGATTCTATTATCTTTAGGGTCTTTATAACTATCTTCTCGATCTTTTATTAGGTTTTCAATTTTTCTTTTAAATTCATGATTCATGTTGTTTATACTATGATTTTTCCAAAGTAAAATTTTAGCCTAATGTCAAAATAAAGAACAATCAAAAACCAACAATTGGCACGATTCGTATCGTATACTGATAAGTGTAATCCCCCCCATTTTTAACACTCGCTAAAAATAGAATTCCATTTCTAAATAGCCTCTAGCAGTTTCCTTGGTGGTACACCGCCAATTGCACTATGAGGTCGTTCATTATTATATACCCACATCCACTGGGTTGCTAGATATTGTGCATGGGCAATAGAATCAAAGATGTGCATGTTTAACCATTCATTCCTTGCTGTTCTGTTAAATCGTTCTATGTAGGCATTTTGTGTGGGTTTACCTGGTTGGATATACATTAACTCAATATCTCTTGCTTGTGCCCAATCTCTTAAGGCTTGAGAGATATACTCAGGACCATTATCGCATCTGAGTGCTTTGGGTTTACCTCGCCACTCAATTAAACGTTCTAACGTTCTCATAACACGTTGTGCTGGCAATGAATGGTCTACTTCAATACCTAGACACTCTCTGTTGTAATCATCCACTACATTAAATGTTCTTATTGCTCTACCTGTATGTAAAGAATCAGACATAAAATCCATTGACCAAACTTGGTTAATGGTTATTGGTACACTTAGTGTCTCAGGCTTATCTCGTTTAATTCTTCTTTTGGGTTTGATTCTAAGATTGAGTTCCAATTGCTTATAAATGAGATATACACGCTTGTGATTCCATTTGAATCCTTTATTATTGCGCAGATACAAAAAGCATAAACCAAACCCCCATTGTTTGTGTGCCTCAGTTAATCTGAGTAGCCAATCTGCAATCACCTCATTCTCAGAAGATAACTTAGGTTTATATCTATAACAAGTCTCACTGATGTTAAAAGCTGAGCAAGCAAATTTGACTGTTACTTTGTGCTTATCAATAGCGTATACAACCATCTTTTTACGTAAAGATGGTTTCACCACTTTTTTGTGAGAGCCTCCTGCACTATCTCAGCTTTTAAGCGCTCTTCTGCATACATTTTTTTAAGTCTGGCATTTTCTGCTTCTAGTTCTTTAAGCCGTGCAATCATCGGCGCATCCATACCACCGTATTTAGCACGCCACTTATAAAAAGTGGCGCTGCTAATACTATGCTCCCTACACAACTGTGCCACTGGCGTACCTGCTTGTGCTTGGTTAAGAATGTGCATGATTTGTGTATCTGATTTACGTGTTGTTTTCATTTGAATCTCCTTATGTTTTATTATAAGAAAATTCTACTTTTAGTAAGTGTTAATTTTTGTGAGGATTACAATTTTATTTTCTAGTACCTATGGAATAAATAATATTGACACTGGTAAATTCTACGACCGAAAACCAAATATGTTGAATGTCGCAGTATCAAGAGCAAAAGATTCATTTATTGTATTTGGTAGCCCACACTTTGGGATATCTGGAAATGACTCTCCTTCTAAAATACTAATGTCAAAATTAAAAACATAACAACTAAGTTTGTACTAGATTATTTTTTTAAAGCCCAAACTAGCCACATAATTAAAGCTCCAACGATAATGCCCGCCCAAAATTTATCTACTTTAATTTTTTCAGAAATCTTTTCAATTGTATTGTTTAGAATTTCTGGAGACTTGTTAATATCTATGGCTTGATTTCTATCAACCCACCCAGGCAACTTATCTATACTAATATCTATTAATATAGGTATTAAAACTTTTTGATTAATAATAGATGCACCCAGTTCTTGTTGCACTGAAGGGGACTTAATTGAGTTTTCTGTAGCAAGAAAGAAAACCCAATTAGCTGATTTTAGATTATTAAATATCTCATTAGTCCAATCTTTTCCTGCATCTATTGATATCGCAGCCATAAATGTATCAATACCAGCCATACTTAATAAATTATGCAATTTCTGAGCCAACTTTTCATCGGCAGATGAGTAACTAATAAACGCCTTATTCATGTTAATTATTTAGGGTCTTGACTAGTTAAGCATTTGTAAAATGCTTAAAATACTAGTTATGACATTGAAAAACAAGTATTATCATCGTTCAAGAATTACAGAGGCTAAATTTAGAGAAGTTTTAAGATATTTTTGTGCTGATTTAACAGCAGAACAAATTGCTCACTTTACTCACCTCAATAGAAACACTATTAACAAAATATTGTTGCTTATTAGACAAAGGTTAGTAGAACTTTCAACAACCCAACCCCCTCACCCTAAAGGGGAGGTTGAGGTTGATGAAAGTTACTTTGGAGCAAAAAGAGTCAAAGGCAAAAGAGGTCGTGGAGCTTTAGGTAAAACTATTGTATTTGGTATTTTAAAACGTGGTGGGAATGTGTATACCGAAATAGTACCAAATTGCAAAAGTGCTACACTGCAAGCGGTTATACGAGGCAAGGTAGAACTAGATAGTGTTATTCATTCTGATGGTTGGCGTGGCTATAATGGTTTAGTAGACTTCGGCTATAAGAAACACTTAAGAGTAGACCACGGCACAAATGAATTTGTCCGTGGTAAGTCTCACATTAATGGTATAGAGTCATTTTGGGGCTATGCTAAGACTAGATTATCTAAGTTTAGAGGTATGGATAAGTCTAAGTTTGAGCTTCATCTTAAGGAGTGTGAATTTAGATTTAATAATAGAGATAAAAATATGTATAATATTTTACTTAAAGAGTTAAGAAATAGACCGCTTAACTAGTCAAGACCCATTATTTATTAAATTCAATATTTATTAATTTTACTCATTTTCATATAAATTCCCTGTTAATTACTAAAACAGGGGATTTAGGGAAAATGTGTTGATATAGCAACGTTTGCGATATTAAAAATTGCCAATTTTTAGCTAAAAATAGCAGTTTTTTGCAAATTTCTCTGAAAAATCGCTATTATCAGGGAAATAGCCATAATGGATGCTCAGTACACAGTTCAGTTTTAAACACCACCATTTTTATTTTTACATTTTAAAATAAATAACTTATACAACTTTTTATTGGGAACAAACCCAGCAGGTGTCAGGATTTGAACTTTTAGTTGAGTTTTGAGATACCCAAGTATTGATGCTGTTTATTCCAACTTAAATGTTTACCTGCTTCATATAAATCTGTAAGTGATATCAGTGGCGACAGGTTATTTGTCGTTATTTGCTTTAGAATTGTTGGTGAAAGATTTAATAGTTGGAACCGTTTGTAAATAAAATTTGATTGTTTGCCTAGCTTCTTTGCTCATTGATTGATACTTATATTGTGATTAGTAATTTCATCTTTCCAAGCATAAGTTTGCATTATTGCCTCTAAATATGTAATTATTGCTATCGCTTAGTCTGATATTTGAATTGCTAAGAGTTAGCGGTTTACCATCGTTAGATAGAATATAGCGTTTGCCATCATGAAACTTGATAACATTAATTCTAAGCTAGTTACCAAGGCAGTTGCTCTTATGAATAATAGACCAAGAAAGTGTCTTGGATACAAGACACCAATAGAGGTTTTTACTGAACTAAGTGGTAAGAACTATTTTTCGGGTAAAAGTGTTATACTTATGAGTTAAATTCGCTACTTAAAAGAATAGTAGCTTAATAATAAATAGAGTCAAAGTAACTTGCAGCACAATTTTTATCCACTTCTCCCCTTTTACCACGGCAGTTTGTGAGCCGATATATCCACCTATCATACTCCCTATACCCAGTGCAAGCCCTGCCTCAAGTAAGATACCTACTTCAGTGGAGAAGATATAAATAGCAATAAATGAATAACTGAGAGCAATAAATACCTTATACATATTAGTTCGTACGAGGTCAAATTTCATTACTTTATTAAGAATAGGCATCAGAATAAAGCCTACGCCAATTTGTATCATTCCACCCCAAAAACCAGCAAATATCATTAAGAAATGCCCAAGCAGTAGGTTAGTATGTTTGCCCTCTGGATTATCGATTTTGGTTTCTGTTTTAATACTCATCATAATCATCACTAGTATCATCACAACAGCGAGTAGATAATTAAACACTGCACCTCTAAGCTCGATACCGACATACGCACCCGCTACTGCTCCCACACCAGCAAATGCTGCGAGTGATAAGCTAAGCTTAAAATCAGAAAACCCCTTTCTAAAAAACCCATAGACAGCAGCAATATTTTGCATGATGATGCCTATGCGATTCGTGCCATTTGCTACTGGTGCAGGAATACCCATAAACAACATAGCAGGTACAGTAAGTAGTGAACCACCTCCTGCCATTACGTTCATCCAGCCACCAACCACACCGACGAGTGCTAAAATAATAAGTTGGTAGAGTTCTATTTCCATATTCATATGCGTGTAATATTTATGCTAATTTAGCATACATTATGCTATTTTTGCATATTTTTTCAGTATTTTATGCAAATTTAGCATAAATCCTACTATGTTATTTTGTATTAGAAACCAAATACTATCATAACTTTTTGGCGAATATTTTGAGAATTTTATGAGGTACACAAATTATTCATAAAGGTGCATACTAGAAGCATGTGACTGCAATAAATGATGCAGTGCAACAAAATAAAAGCTCAAAATACGAAGTCAAAAATTAGTGGTAGAAGTGGCGGGTAGAGGTAAATACCATCGCAATGCCTGCCTCATCGGCTGCATCAATCACTTCTTGATCTCTCATTGAGCCACCGGGCTGAATAATTGCACGAATACCTACTTTAGCTGCTTCATCTATACCATCTCTAAATGGAAAGAATGCATCACTTGCCATCACTGATCCTGCGACTTCTAGTCCTTCATCACTGGCTTTAATACCTGCGATTTTAGCGGAATATACCCGAGACATCTGCCCTGCACCCACGCCTATGGTTCTGTTATCTTTGGCATATACGATAGCATTTGATTTTACGCTTTTTGCCACTTTAAAGGCAAAGATTAGGTCAGCTAGTTGCTCTTGGGTGGGTTGTACTTTAGTTACTACTTTAAACTCATCAGCAAGATGGATATCTACATCTTGGACTAGTACGCCCCCACTAATTGTGGTGTATTGTCTATCTGCTGTATCATCCTCATCAAGAACTAATACTCTCACATTTGGCTTGGTTGATAAGACAGTTTTTGCTGTGTCACTCACACTAGGAGCGATAATAACCTCGACAAACTGGCGTGCAATAATTTCACTCGCAGTGTGCTCATCTAACTCACGATTAAATGCAATAATTCCCCCGAATGCAGATGTTGGGTCTGTGGCATATGCGTGCTCATAGGCACTAAAAATATCCTTAGCAGTAGCTACCCCACATGGGTTGGCGTGCTTCACAATCACGCAGACTGGTTCATCAAATGAACGGGTCGCAGTGTATGCTGCTGAGGTATCAGCAAAGTTGTTATAACTCATTTCTTTACCCTGTAGGAGCACTGCATTTGCGACTCCGCCAGTGCTATTGGTATACAGCGCTGCACTTTGGTGTGAGTTTTCTCCGTATCTTAGAGTGTGTTTCTTGTGGAGTTGGATATTTAATGTATCGCTAAAGCTATCTTCATTACTTCCTAAATAACTGGCAATCAGTCCATCATATCGAGCGGTATGTTCAAAGGTGCGGGTAGCTAGATACTTACGAGTTTCTAGGGTAGTATTACCACTTGTGGTGATTTCACTGAGCACTCTCTCATAGTCACTCGCATTCACAACTACAGTTACATCCTTATGATTTTTAGCACTAGAGCGCAACATCGCAGGTCCACCAATATCAATATTTTCAATAGCCATGTCATGGGTACAATCATCTCTACTAATAGTTGCTTCAAATGGATAAAGATTAACCACAATTAAATCAATAGGTAATATGCCGTGTTCGGTCATCACTACATCATCAATGCCTCTGCGTGCTAAGATTCCACCATGGATTTTTGGATTTAGAGTTTTTACCCGCCCTGCCATCATTTCAGGAAATCCAGTATAATCTGCAACTTCGGTATTGGCTATGCCATGTTTGCTCAGGAGTTTTGCAGTCCCGCCAGTAGATAAAATTTCGATACCTAAGTGTTGTAGTGCGCTAGCAAATTCTACAATACCTGATTTATCACTAACGCTGATAAGTGCTCTTTGTATGTTCATAGTTATTATTTAGTTAGGAGTGTGGTGCTACTTGCCGAGTACCCTGCCCAGCCATGCTTTATAAAATTACGGATATTGCCGTGATTATCACCTTCTGGAGTTGCTAATACATTTTGGTAATGCTCCCCAAAGCAATATAGTGTTTGCTCCTTGGTGAGATTATGAAGTTTAGCAAAGGCAAATACTTTTTGGCTTCCTTGGTTTTCACTAGCGGTATTCTCTAACTCTCCGTTCGTAAACGGTGTAGGGGTAAAGGTGTACGTAGTATCAATATGAGAGATTAAGTCATTAAAAACAATGAGTTCATGATTGATGATGGCTTCAAGCACAGACATAGAGGTTGATAAACAAAAAAATAAAAGAAATATCTAGGTTAAAATTTAAAGAGAATTTTATCTTATTTCACCTCAAAGAGAAACACTACGCTCATGTCTTTAGGAAAATTTATCGCAGTTGATGGCATTGAAGGTGCTGGCAAAAGCACACAAATTAGTTTTATTGCTAAATACTTTTCCACTAAAGGCTATGAAGTTGTACTCACGCGTGAACCTGGTGGTACAGACACTGGTGAACAACTGAGAAATTTACTCTTAGATACCAACACTAATATCTTACCAATGAGCGAATTATTACTCATGTTTGCTGCACGCTATCAGCACCTTCATGAGAAAATTGCACCTGCTCTTTTAAGAGGGTGCATTGTTATTAGTGATAGATGGGTAGATAGCTCTTATGCCTATCAGGGCGGTGGTCGCAGGATGAATATAGATACTATTTCACAGCTACAACAACTCACTCTAGAAGACTTTAGCCCTGACCTCACTTTATTTTTAAATTTACCACTTGAGATTGCTCTAGAACGCGTACAACAGCGTAGCTCAACTGACCGATTTGAGACTGAATCAAAAGAGTTTTTCCTCAGAACGTATGAAGTGTATCAAAAACGCCTGCAAGACAACCCAAAAATATACAATATAGATACGAGTAACAGCATGGAGCACACTCAAAAAACTATTACCACCCTACTGGATAGCCTGTAACACCTATGAAACCTTGGTTTAGCTCTGCACTCGCACAATGTCAAACATATATAGACTCTGCTAAGCTGCCACATGCACTTATTATTAGCGGTACTCAGGGGATTGGAAAATTAGAGTTTGCTCAACTACTTGCCTCGCGCTTGAGTGGAGTTGATGTATCTGGTGATAACCTAGCGGAAGTAGATGATCAATTACTACTGAGAAACTCGCATTATCAACATCTGATTTATCTGATGCGTGAACGTGGCAAAAGTGGCAAAGTGGCAGACACTATTAGCGTACATCAAATCCGAGCAGGTAATGAGTTTCTCACAAAAACGAGTGAAAAATTGCAAATAGCAATTATTGCCTATGGTAACGAACTTACCACAAATGCCAGTAATGCTCTACTCAAAACACTAGAAGAGCCGAGAGAACACACGCTCATTATCATCTTAGCTCACAACATCCGCCAATTACCTATAACTATTGTATCTCGCTGTGCGAAGTTGCATCTTGGGATTGACACTAATGAATCACAAATACTAGAGTGGATACGCTCAGAATTAGCTGCTGAAAACTCGTATTCTGATAGCATGCTCAAAACATTACTGAGAGAAAATAACAACACTCCACCACTGGTAGTAGAAAAAATACGCTCTAATATTTATCAAATAGAACATCAAGTCAAACAAGAGTTGCTTGAAATAGCACACACTCCTACTCAGCTCAATACTGTAAGTCATAAAGACAATCCTGCACTAGTACTTGATTGTTTGTATCATCTTGCAAGAGAACTCTCTGAGGCGAAACTTAGAGGTGCAACATATGCCAAAGCTGAGCAACTACTCCAACAAGTGAAGCTTTCTCATTTAGCTAAATTGCTGGCAGATATTACCCATGCTCAGTATTTACTAGAAACTACAGTAAATTCAAAACTGATGATAGATAATATATTAATCGTGTGGTCGCATATTGGTCATATGAAAAAATATCCAGTAATTTTTACTGAGTAATATCTTAGTGCAATAGTAAAATATTTAATCAATTATTTATATCTTATACATTTATGGAATTTCCTAAATCAGCAGCACTCTTTAACGAAGCAAAAAAATATATCCCTGGCGGAGTAAATTCACCCGTACGTGCCTTTAATGGTGTAGGTGGTACGCCTATTTACTTTAGTAAGGGTGATGGAGCATATTTGTATGATGTAGATGGTAATAAATATGTTGATTTTGTAGGTTCGTGGGGTCCTATGTTATTTGGGCATGCTCATCCTAAAATTACTCAGGCTATTAGTGATACTATGCATCGCACTCTAGGCTTTGGTGCGCCTACAGAACTAGAAACACGTCTCGCTAAAAAAATCACTGAGTTTGTCCCCGGGATAGAGTTAGTGCGGATGACAAGTTCTGGCACAGAAGCCACAATGAGTGCTATTCGTTTGGCACGGGGTTATACTGGTAGAGATAAAATTATTAAATTTGAAGGATGTTATCATGGGCACTCAGACTCGCTATTAGTCAAATCAGGAAGCGGGATGCTCACAATGGGCAAACCATCTTCACGAGGTGTACCTGAAGAAGTTGCAAAACTTACCCTAACCCTAGAATACAATAACCCAGAAATGGTAACAGAAATACTCAGTGATATTGGTGAACAAATCGCCTGTGTAATTGTAGAGCCTATTGCTGGGAATATGAACCTCATACCAGGGACTATAGAATTTCTCCAAACCTTACGAGATGAATGTACCAAATATGGGATAGTGCTCATCTTTGATGAAGTGATGAGTGGCTTTAGAGTGGCTAAAGGCGGAGCAACAGAACTTTTTGGTATCACCCCTGACTTAATTACCCTAGGCAAAGTTATTGGTGGTGGCTTACCCGTAGGAGCATTTGGTGGCAAAGCTGAAGTAATGAACTGTATTGCTCCATTAGGCAGGGTCTATCAAGCAGGTACGCTTTCAGGAAATCCGCTAGCAGTCACGAGTGGGCTGACTATGCTAGAGATGATTGAAGAGACTCCTAACTTATATGAACATTTTAATGCAACCAATAAAACACTCACCGAAGGTTTGATAGGCATTGCCGCTCAGTATGATATTCCAATGAAAGCACATTATGTAGGGTCTATGTTTGGGGTGTTTTTTGCCGAACATAGCATCAACACTTTTAGTGATGTGATGAACACCGATGGAGCATTTTTTAAACAATTCTTCCATGGAATGCTCAATCAAGGTGTATATTTTGCTCCGAGTAGCTTTGAAGGCGGATTTATTAGTTACAAACACACAAATGTGGAAATCAATGCAGTACTTAATGCGGCTGATACAGTATTTAACGCTCTTACTCACAGTTAATCTCTCTCTAAGCGGGAATGCGTTTGCCCTTGAGGTGCGAGAACACCTCGTTAATGGTGGTGTACATGCGGTTTATTTTAGTACCACCAGTGATACCCCAGAAATCCGTTTTTATGATAAACGCGTACTCATTAGCCCTGAGAAAAATAATAGTTTTACTGCATATATCGGCATTCCTATTGGTGCAAGTATCGGCACACATACCTTTGTCAGTTATAACATCCCAGCAGATGGGATAGTCGCCACCCATACTTTTACGATTACCGATGGAAAGTATGATAAACAATATATCACACTTACTGGCAACAAGAAAAAATATGTAGATCTCAATGATGCTCAACTCAAACGCATACGCGCTGAGAGTAAAGACATCATTAAAGCAAAGCAAACCTGGACTAATACCCTCTATGCCAAAACATTTGCCAAGCCAGTAGAAGGAATTATTACTGGGGTATATGGTTCTCAACGGTTTTTTAACAACAAACCTAGAAGGCCTCATTCGGGCTTAGACATCGCCAATGATATAGGTACACCTATACGGGCGGTAGCTAATGGAGAAGTAATCTTAACAGGAGATTTTTATTTTAATGGCAATACCGTAGTGGTAAACCACGGTAGAGGATTGCTCAGCTTATATGTGCATCTGGATACCATCGAGGTAGAAGTCGGTGATATGCTAACAATAGGTGACACACTAGGTACTATGGGTGAAACGGGCAGAGCTACTGGTCCGCACTTGCACATTAGTATGTATCTCAATGAAGTTGCTGTCGATCCTACACTTTTTTTACCTTACTCAGACAACCGATAGTTATGCAAACTCCAGTAACCTTTTTTCGCCTTATTGGCGCTATGTTTTATGATCTGATGTTAGTATTTTCTTTGGTATTTACCATGATTGGCGTCTCGGTACTACTTCACCTTAATCCAAAATATACCTTCTGGGTGATAACTCTGCCAACTATTTATGGCTACTTTATTTACTCATGGTACAAAGGTGGGCAAACTCTCGGCATGAAATCATGGAAAATCTATTTAGTTGGGGGCACATTCAAAAACGTGCATATTCGTTTTATTGCTGCTACACTGAGTATTGCATTAGGAGGGATTGGGCATTTATTCATGCTTTTTGATAGGCAAAAACGTTCGTTACATGATAAAATATCGCACACTTATATTGTGTATCGTCCTCTTGATTAATCTCAGTATTAACAAGGTTAACAAGCAATAATACACACTATAACAACTTTTAAGGATTTGTATGAATAATAGCGAAAAAACTGGTCATTTATACCTTATTGGCACTCTTGTTATAAGTCTTATCTTGCCGTTATTATTGATTATTTTTTCTTATATGGGTATTATCTCTGGTGTTGGTGACTTTGTTATTGCTATTGCCGTGATTTTATCTAGTGTATATATTATTGGCGGTGTTGTAATGAGCTTTATACAAGATGGAGAAGATGCAAAGCACCAAGCGTAGCATCGCTCAGCTTTCTTCTCGTATTGCCTCCTTTTACACTGCGTATGCACGATGGTTCCCCACGATACTTTTAGCCTATGTTGCTGGCTTGTTGATATATCAATTTATAGTCTCTGATATTTCTCGGGTATCTCAGATGAAAGAGCGAGAGTATCAGTGGTATTTCACGGAAAATAATCGCTTATTAACAGAAAACACCGCCCTAAAAGCAGAGCTCAACACACTTACTAAAGACACCGTACTAATTGAATCTTTAGCCCGTTCAGAACTCGGACTAGTAAAACCTGGTGAGCAGTTTTATACGTATGGTATTCAGCTAAAAGCCACTCCCTCATCAGTCGTAACCTCACCCACAATGACCTCGCTTCCTGCTCGTCAATGAATACGCATCTTCTTATTCCTGCTAGTGGTATTGGTTCTCGCTTCGGTAGCACTATTCCTAAGCAATATACACATTTGGCTCATGGGAAAACTATATTAGACACCACTATTAGTACTCTCCTACCTTTGGAGTTTGCGAGTATTACTATAGTGATAGCACCAGAGGACACGTGGTGGGCTAATTCACAACATGCATCATTGCCTAACCTCACTACAGTCATTGGGGGCAAAGAACGGTATAACTCAGTGATGAACGGCTTAGCATCACTACAACAACACGCTCACCCCACTGACTTAGTAGCAGTACATGATAGTGTACGCCCTATTATTGACCTAACAGCAATTACTACACTCATTAAGTGCATCGACAAAACTGAGAGCGTTGGTGGGTTAGTAGTAGCCCCGTGCTATGATAGTATGAAAAAAATTGAAAACGGCACTCTTAAAAATATTCCTAGAGATACGATATACAGAGCACTCACCCCGCAAATATACACCCTAGAAGTACTCCAAGAAGCACTCTCATTTGCACTAACAAACGGGCACGCCATCACTGATGAAGCAAGTGCAGTAGAACTTTTGGGCTACCCAACTATCTATGAAGTGAGTAATACAGCGAGTGTGAAAATAACAACTGAGGAAGATTTAGTAATTGCCAATAGTATATTAAATAACTAATACTTAACTGGTCATCGTACTATGTTCAATGACAAACTTCTTAAATCGTTTTGCCATCGGATTGAGTTTATCTTTGTGATGGACGATATGCCAGTGTCGAATAATAGGAAAGCCTACAATATCAAGTTTCACCAATTCACCTACTTTAAGTTCTAATTCTACAGTGGATTCAGATACAAACCCAATGCCGAGTCCGCTTCGCACCGCATGAGTGATTGCTTCATTTGAGTTGATTTCAATTTCAGAGTTAAACGATAGCCCAGTAATACGCTCCACAGTTTGGCGCGTACCGGAGTCGGCTTCTCTGGTGATGAGTGCTTCATTTGCTAAACTATCAATACTAATATTTTTTTTATTCACCAGCACGTGCTTCGGGTGACTGACTGCTATCAGATGATTTTCTTTAAATTTATCGCACACTAAGTTTTTATCCTTAGGTGGCTCACCCATGATAACCAAATCCCCTTGAGCATATTTAATTCTGCGGAGTAAATCTGAGCGATTTGTGATTTCTAAGTGAAAACTCATTTTAGGATTTTCTGTTTTAAATTTCGCAAGTAAGCGAGAAATAAATGAATTTGCCGTAGTTGCTACCACGATATTAAGATGTCCTGAATTTGGATCTAGCATTTGATTAATGTAGAGATTACTTTTCTCTAGTTTGTCAATGATTTCCTTAGTATCAACTAAAAGTTTCTCTCCGACCACTGTAGGGGTAACATGCTTGCCTCGCACCACGATAAGATCAGCACCAATATTAGTCTGTAGTTGCTTCACTTGGGTATATACCGCAGGTTGGGTGATATTAAGCTCTCTAGCAGCAAGGGCAAAATTTCCGAGCCGAACCACAGACTCAAAACTATATAATTGTTTTAAAGTATAATTAATCATCACGTTATTATAGTTATCAATGAAGCATTATTCGCATAAATTATCTGCTCTCACCGCGTATGATTACACTCTTGCGAAGATTTTTGATACCTGTGGTATAGATATTATCCTTGTTGGTGACTCCCTTGGAAATGTCATTAAAGGTGAACAAAATACTCTAGGCGTCACTGTAGAAGAAATATGCTACCACACCCAATGTGTTCGTAGAGGCGTAACAAATGCCCTGCTTATGGTAGATATGCCCTACCAGAGTGATACTACCCCTAAAGAGGCATTAAGTACCGCTAAAAAACTCATTGATGCCGGGGCTGAGATACTCAAAATCGAAGGGGCTAAGTTTGCAGTCATTGAGGCACTACTTGCTCAAAATATTAGAATATGCTCTCACTTAGGCTTAGAACCTCAATCTATAGAAACTATGGGGCTTAAAGTTCAAGGTAGAGATGCAGAAAGTGCTGAAACTATTATGCGTAATGCTGAGAAACTTGAACAACTCGGTGTGGAGATGATGTTACTGGAATGCGTGCCTTGCTTACTTGCACAGCGTATTACAGAGCTACTCAATATTCCAACTATTGGCATTGGGGCAGGAAGTGCTACCAGTGGGCAGATATTAGTCGGCTATGATATGCTCGGTATTAGTGGACACTTACCAAAGTTTGTTAAGAATTTTGGACAAGATGCAGATATTATTAGCGCTACGAAAACCTACATTAACGAGGTGCGAGACGGGGTGTTTCCAAGTAGTGAATATAGTTATCATTAATAGCTTAAACAATGATTAAAGGGCTAGATACGCGCTTATTACTCGCCATTGTAAGTTTACTGGCACTTGGGCTAATGATGCTTCTCTCGGCAACCTATCACACAGATTTTGGCAAGGGAGTACTCTCTTGGCATATCGTTAAACAACTGATGTTCATTGCACTTGCATCTATTGGCATGTGGATGTTATTTTTTGAAAGTCCGATATTTGCCAAAATTAATATGCACTTTCTCTACAACCATACCTATATTTTTTACTTAATCTGTGTGATTTTACTATTGCTTGTTTTGCTGGTTGGACATAGTGCTAATGGCTCAACACGGTGGTTAAAAATTTCCTCATTTACCTTGCAACCCTCTGAGTTTGCTAAACTTGCCATTATCTTTGCCGTAGCAAAAACCATTGCTGAGCAAAATATTCGTAGCTTTGGCGGCATTATTAAAAATATTTTATTATTACTCCCCTTTATTGTACTCATCTTAATGCAAACCGATTTTGGGGCAATATTTGTAATTGGTATTACAGCATTTGCAATTTTGTTTATCTCTGGTATTAATTGGAAATTCTTTGTTGTCAGTGCAATAGCATTACTCTTGATATTTATTGCTCTGGTATTTTTAGACCCCAACCGCTTTGAGCGGATGATTGCCTTTTATTACGAACAAACTGGGCAAGGACTGCAAGCACTGATTGGCATTAACCGTGGAGGGTGGTTTGGCATAGGTATTGGTGCAAGTATTCAAAAAATAAGCAAACTTCCAGAAATTCATACTGATATGATTTTTTCACTTATTGCTGAAGAGTTAGGTCTTATTATGATTATTGTAATACTGGGATTGTACACCTATATTTACATTAAGGGCTTTAGTATTGCCATTCATTCTATCAAAATAGGCAACCCCTTTCATTCGTATGTAGCATTTGGCATTACCTTCTGGCTCGCCTTTCAAACGCTTTATAATATTCTGATGAATATTGGTCTTGCTCCGATTAAAGGCTTTACCCTGCCACTAATAAGCTACGGTGGAAGTAGTATGCTAGTAACGCTCATTGCTTTTGCTATACTTCTACGTATAGATGCTGAAAATAAGGGACGTAATGGCTAATAAACCTACTATTCTCATTGCAGCAGGAGGTACTGGTGGGCATATCTTCCCTGCACTTGCAGTCGCTCAGGAGTTTGAACAAGAATATACCATCATCTGGCTTGGTACTAAACAAGGAATGGAATCACGCATCGTTACCTCATATCCACTACATACTGTAAGTGCTGTTGGCGTTAGAGGCAAGCAATTAACAAAATTACTGATTGCTCCTGTGAAGCTACTTTATGCGTTAGGGCAAACTATGCACATTATCCGTAAATATAAAGTGAGTGCGGTGATTGGCTTTGGTGGATTTGTTGGCGGAATTGGTGGTTTAGCTGCATTACTTAGCCGCAGACCGTTAATCATTCATGAACAAAATAGTATCAGTGGTACATCTAATCGTTACTTACACAAGTATGCTACTACAACTTTTACTGCCTTTGCTAATGTCTTGCCGGGAGCAGAAGTATGCGGAAACCCTATAATGTGGGAGGCACTGCCCAAACAAAATATTACTACACCTCATTCTTCTCTCACCCTACTCATTCTTGGGGGTTCTCTTGGAGCACATGCACTTAATAATATAATCCCTACGCTAGAATTTAACGGACATATTCTACATCAATGTGGCAGAGCTCATCATAAAGAAGTCACTAAATTATATGAAGAACAGAGCGCATACGCAAATTACACCTATGAGGTAGTGCCATTTATTAAGGATATGCCGAGTTACTATGCGAGAGCAGATATTGTGATTTGTCGAGCAGGAGCCATGACGATTAGTGAGCTAATAAAAACCCAAAGTTGTGCTATATTGATACCCTTCCCCTATGCTATTGATAACCATCAATATCATAATGCAAAGATTCTTACCAAACATGATTGTGCAGTGCTCATAAAGCAATCCATGCTTAGTAAAACTGCACTAGAGGAAGTGCTACATACTCTCACAATAAAGAGAATTAAACAAATGCAAAATAACTATGCAGTGTTTCCATCAGACTTTGGAGCAAGGCGAATTGCGAGTAAGGTAAGCACGCTTCTTAGAGAGCAGTCTAATCTTTAGTGAGTAATTCTCTAGCGGTGTCTAACGCCTCTTTGTTTGGCGTAGTATCTTCTAGTGTGTTTTGTTTACGACGCCTAACAATAAGCATCGCAATAGAAATAGCGATAAAGGCAAATGGCCCAAACCATAAGATATACGTATGGTAATTGACTGGCGGTTCAAACACCGCAAAATCACCATATCTATCAGTCATAAACATAAAAATTTCACTATCACTGCGGTTATCTAGGAGCATATCAGCCACCACGCCTCTGAGATCCTGGGCTAATGGTGCATCAGAGCCACCAATGCTTTGCCCCTGACATACTGGACAGCGAATATCCTTAATAAGCGCGTTATAGCGTTTTTGTAATACTGGATTGTCAAAATTATGGGTGGTAACTGCACTTACACCCAGAGATAGAAACAGCGAAATACATACAACAATATATTTCATCATGGGCAGTTAATTATTATTAACGATTGATTTGAGTTTAGTACCTGCTTTAAATGTTACTACTCTTCTAGCAGAAATAGTATATTCTTCACCTGTTTTAGGGTTTCTCCCTGGACGGGCATTTTTTTCATTGAGCACAAAGTTACCAAATCCCGATATTTTAATTTCCTCACCTGTAGCTAGGGTTTGTTTGATAATATCGAAAAAATTATCAACAATCATAGCAGCATGAATATAGTTGATATCCATTTGATCAACGAGTGTGTTTGCAATATCTTTTTTAGTAAGTGACATAATCTTCTACCTTTGTTGTGCGTTAAATGTAGTGGTTAATAGTGAAACAACTTCTGTGGTTGCCATATCAATCTCTTTATCTGTGAGCGTTTTGCTATCAGACTGATATACAAGCGAAAATGTTAAACTATGGTGATCTTTGGCCATTGTATCATCTTGCCAAATATCTATTAAATTAATACTGCTCAAGAACTTTTGTTGCAATGCCTGCAATTGAATAATAATACTATTATAGTGATATTTTTTATCAATAAGTACCGAAATATCACGCTTAGATGCTTGATAATGAGCAAACTCGGCAAATCTCGGTAAAGTAGTATGCATTAGAGGTGCTAATAATAACTCAAACACATATACCTGCTCTAATCCAATATCTTTAGCAATAGCGGGGTGTAAACAACCCGCAAAACCAATGACTTCGCCGTCTTGAACCAAGTCTGCACGTTGCCCTGGTTGGAGCAAGGGATTATCAGATATTACAAACTCAGCGTCAGTCAACGTTTCTACATCTGCTTTAATATCAAAGAAATCATAATTACGCTCTTTATCAAGATAATTAAATGGTGTTTTACCTATAATGAGTCCAGCAATTTTATCAATTTGCCCAGTAGTGTCTTCACGTTCAAAACATAGTCCTGTTTCAAAAATTTTCATACTACTGATGCCATAGCGTTTATTGTGTTGGGCGGTTTTCACCAGCCCCGCAATCAATGAACCACGCATCACTTTCATATCAGAAGAAATAGGGTTTAAGAGCGTAATATCACCACCAAAGGTCTGGGCAAGCTCTGTAGAGATAAAACTATAATTGACTACTTCCGTGTAGCCATTCGCCAGCATAGTATGTAATAATTTTCGTTTACTCGTTGGTTCGTTAGAAAGTGATGAAGCAATATGAAGAGGCTTTGTAGGTAACTTGTCATAGCCATAAATCCGTGCTAACTCTTCAATTAAATCAACATCTACGGTAATATCAAAACGGAAACTTGGCGGAAGTATAGTAATCTGGGTATCAGATTCTGAAACAATTTCAAAATCAAGATTTTTGAAGGTCTGAGCAATCCACGAGCGCTCAAGAGTAAAGCCAAGTGTGGTGTCTATTTTGTTATATTGCACACATACCTCATTTCGCTGAGGTAAATACTCTGGGTGAATACTGCTACTAATCTGTGCAGCTTCACCACCACAAATTTCCAGTACTAATTCGGTAGCACGGTGCATTGCATGTTCGGTGAGGTTAAAATCAACTCCTCGTTCAAAACGTAGCGAGCTCTCAGTGTGTAGTCCATGATCACGTGCTTTACCCGCAATACATATAGGATCAAAAAATGCGCTTTCTAAAATAATACTTGAAGTTTCAGTAGTGGTAGAACTACTCATACCGCCCATAATGCCAGCAAGGGCAAGTGCCCGAGAGTTATCTGCAATAACTAATGTCTCTGGTTTAATTTGCACAGTATCGCCGTTTAATAACTCCAACTCTTCACCCGAAGTACTTAAACGCACTGTAATAGCAGTATCTATTGCATCTCTATCAAAGGCGTGCATAGGTTGCCCAAGTTCTAGTTGCACAAAATTAGTAATATCTACTACTGGAGAATGTAATGCATAGCCACTTCTAGTAAGTTTATCTGCCATCCATGTTGGCGTTGACTTGGTATTATCTATATTAGTGACCACACGTGCTAAATACTTAGGACAATGTGCAGGCTCACTTGACTCTGTTGCAATATGGGCTGTACCAACTGATTTAATATGAGATGAAGCTACATGCAGTGGAATATTATAATTTACTGCTACTTCCCGAGCTACTCCGAGTACCGAAAAACAATCACCTCTATTAGGAGTAATATCAATATCGATAATCTCATCATCAAGGTTTAAATATTCGCGAATATTCATAGCAACTGGAGCATCTATTGCCAACTCCATGATACCTTCTGAAGTATGAGTCAAACCTAATTCTGATTCTGAGCAAATCATCCCAGCAGACTCAACTCCGCGAATCTTAGCTTTTTTAATTTTAAAGTTACCAGGGAGTACACTACCAACTGTTGCTACTGCAACTTTTAAGCCTGTTCGTACATTACTTGCCCCACAAATTATTTGAGAAGTTTTGGCTCCAATACTGACCATGCATACATTTAATTTATCAGCGTTAGGGTGCTTATCGCAGGTGAGTACCTCACCTACCACCACCCCAGTACATGCTGGTGCTATAGTATCTATCCCATCTACTTCAAGTCCAGACATAGTAAGCGTATGAGCTAGCTCACTTGTAGTAACTTCTGGTGATACAAACTCACGTAACCAACTTGATACAACTTTCATATTATTTAAATTGGGTTAAAAAGCGCATGTCATTATCATAAAACAGGCGTAAATCACCAATGCGATATTTCAGCATAGCCAAACGCTCAATCCCCATGCCAAATGCTAAAGCATTCCATTTTTCTGTATCAATACCCGAGGCACTTAATACATTAGGATGCACGACACCACAACCAAGTACTTCCAGATAGCCAGTGTCGGAACACACTCTACAGCCTTTACCACCGCACATAACACACTCAATATCTACTTCAGCGGAAGGCTCAGTAAATGGAAAGTATGAAGGACGAAAGCGTACACCAAGATTATCATTATCAAAAAATGTGCGTAAGAACTCAATCAACAATCCTTTCAGCTCAGCAAAACTCACAGAAGTATCAACAATCAATCCCTCAATTTGATGAAACATTGGACTATGGGTAATATCCAGATCATGGCGATATACTTTACCAGGAGCAATAATATGAATAGGTGGTTCATTATCCTTCATAGTACGCACCTGCACTGGAGAAGTGTGCGTACGTAAAACATTACCACTTGGGAAGTAAAATGTATCATGCATCGCTCTTGCAGGATGATGCTGTGGGATATTTAATGCTTCAAAATTATGAAAATCATCTTCAATTTCTGGTCCTTCTGCAATAGCAAATCCATGACGTTTAAAAATTGATTCTATTTCATAAAGTACTGCAGTTATCGGATGTAGGCTTCCTTGTTGGTGCACTCTTGCTGGGAGAGTAACATCTACCGCCTCAGAGGCAATATGTGCCTCCAAAGCAGCAGCTTCAAGTATTTGCTTTTGCTTAATAATTAAGCTACTAATAGTCTGCTTCGCCTCATTGATTTTAGCACCCATTTTTGGTCGTTCGCTAGCATCTAGTCCGCCGAGTGACTTTAGTAACCGGGTCAATTCACCACTCTTACCAAGCACCTCTACACGTAATGATTCAAGTTGAACTAAATCACTAGCACTACGAATATCATGCTCAATATGCTCTTTGATGCGCTGGAGGTCATCTAAAATCATGAGGCAAGCCTAAGTAGATTATTTAGCGAGTGCTGCTTTTGCTTGGTTTGCTACTTCTGCAAAGCCTTCTTTGTCAAAAATAGCAAGGTCTGCAAGCACTTTTCTATCAATCTCAATTCCAGCTTTACCTAAGCCATTGATGAGTTGTGAATAACTAATACCATTGTTTCTTGCTTCTGCATTGATTCTGGTGATCCATAATGCTCTAAAGTGTCTTCTTCTTTGTCTTCTGTCACGATATGCATACTGACCTGCCTTAATAACTGCTTGTTTGGCAACGCGATATACTTTTGAACGCGCACCATAATAGCCTTTTGCTTGTTTTAATACTTTTTTGTGTTTTGCTCTCGCTTGAACACCACGACTTACTCTTGCCATAATTCTCTCCTAATATTCTACTAATTAACTATATGGTAACATTCTTTTTACCATCGGGGTATCGACTGCTTCTACCATATCTGGTGAGCGTAAATGACGTTTTCTTCCCGTAGATTTCTTAGTCAAAATATGACGTAAGTGTGATTGTTTACACTTGAATCTGCCTGTAGCAGTCTTCTTAAAGCGCTTTGCAGCACCACTATTTGATTTTATTTTTGGCATAATTTACTCCTTATTATGGGAAGTATTGCTACTTCTGGTTATTTACGTAGGGGTGAAAGCATCATGCCTAAGCTACGACCCTCTAACTTTGCCTTAGATTCTACTACGGCAAATTCTTTTGTCTCTTCTTCAATTCTATCAAGTACTTCTAGCCCGAGTTCCCGATGTTGCATCTCGCGGCCTTTGAACCAAATACTGACTTTTACTTTATCGCCTGCCTCTAAAAACTTTACTAAGTTTTTAAATTTAATTTGGTAATCACCTTCTTCAGTACTTGGGCGATATTTAATTGTTTTAACGCTAACTTTTTTCTGTTTTTTCTTTGCGTCTTTTTTTTGTTTTTTTAGTTCATACAAGTACTTACCAAAATCCATAATTTTACAAACAGGAGGTTTAGACTGTGCTGCAACTTCTACCAAATCCAGATTTTGCTTTCGTGCGATATTTAGCGCCTCATCTATAGGGGTAACACCGAGTTTGGTGCCCTCATGATTAATCAGCAGTACCTCTCTTACGCGAATATCTTCATTAACACGTGTTTTTATTGGATTTTCTTTGATATATGTACCTATGAAAAAAAGTGTCTTATTTTATAGTAATTATCTAAGTAATATATATAAATGACATAAAAAAGCCAGTAATTGCAAATGGATGCAATTACTGGCTCACATGCGAAGTATTTATGCTAAATCAAAACGATCATTATTCATTACTTTATTCCATGCCTGAATAAAGTCTGTAATAAATAAATCATTATTATCATCAGTTGCATATACTTCTGCAATCGCTCTGAGTTCTGCATTTGAGCCAAATACCAAATCTACGCTTGAAGCTGTACGAAGTTCTTCATTGGTAGTACGATGTTTGGCAACATAAGAGTTATATCCTACTTTCTCCCATTGCACCTCCATAGAGAGTAGTGTTTTAAACCATTCATTACTTAACACTCCCTTAGTCCATACACCTTGAGTGCCGCTAGATATACCCATTGATCTCATGCCACCAACAAGAACTGTGAGTTCAGCTGGATTTAATCCGAGAAGTTGAGCTTTATCCAGCATAATCTCTTCAGGAGAAACTGCAAACTCTTGTTCAACATAATTTCTAAATCCGCAAGCTTTTGGTTGTAAATATACAAACGATTGCTCGTCTGTATCTGCATCAGTAGCATCACCTCTTCCTGTAGTAACCTCTACAAATCTACTACTGAGTTGCTCAATACCAACCGCTCCACCAATCACAATAACATCGGCGATACTCACCTCATGAGTACTGGCAATTCCTTCATATACTGCTATTACTTTTGAGAGTTGTGATGGTTTGTTTACTGCCCAGTCTTTTTGAGGTGCAAGTCTGATGCGTGCACCATTTGCCCCACCTCTATAATCAGACTTTCTAAAAGTAGATGCTGATGCCCATGCAGTCTCTATCATTTCTATTGCAGTTAATGAGGACTCTTTAATAGCCATTCTAACAGAATTTTCTACTTCAGATGACATAGTATTTCCTTTAGGAATAGGGTCTTGCCATGTATATTGATTATCAACATAATCTCCTGCTACATAATTTGATTTTGGACCCATGTCTCTATGTAATAACTTAAACCATGCTTTAGCAAATGTTTCACCGAATTCATCAGGATGACTAATAAAGTGCTGGCAAATCTTGTTATATTCTGGATCAACCTTAAGAGACATGTCTGCTGTAGTCATCATAGGAAGAACTTTTTCATCGCTACCATCTACTTGAGGTACCATATCTTCTAAAGCACAATTAATCGGGTGCCATTGCCAAGCTCCTGCTGGACTTTTAACGCATTCCCATTCATATGTAAACAGGAGAGTTAAATATCCCATATCCCACTGAGTAGGATGAGATGTCCAAGGGCCTTCGATACCGCTAGTAATTGTATCTACGCCTATGCCAGATTTGTGAGAACTTGCCCAACCAAAGCCTTGTGCCTCAAGTGGTGCACCTTCAGGTTCTGCCCCCACTTTCTCAGCTGGACCATTCCCATGAGCCTTACCGAAAGTATGTCCTCCAGCCACTAACGCTACAGTCTCTTCATCGTTCATTGCCATACGCTTGAAGGTCTCACGCACATCATGCGCTGATAATGCTGGGTCTGGATTGGCATTAGGTCCTTCTGGATTTACATAGATGAGCCCCATTTGTACTGCTGCTAGTGGATTTTCTAAATCTTGTCTGGTGTCGCCATAACGATTATCACCTAACCACTCATCTTCAGCACCCCAATAAATATCTTTTTCTGAGTGATAAATATCTTCTCTACCTAATGCTGTTCCGTGATTAGGTCCACCCATATCCTCAATCGCAACATTACCTGCAATTACTAATAGATCAGCCCAGCTTAATGTGTTGCCATATTTTTGCTTAATCGGCCAAAGTAGTCTTCTTGCTTTATCAAGGTTGCCATTATCAGGCCAACTATTTAAAGGAGCAAACCGTTGATTGCCTGTGTTGGCACCCCCTCTGCCATCCATGATGCGATATGTTCCCGCAGCATGCCACGTCATACGAATAAAAAATGGTCCATAATGATTATAGTCTGCAGGCCACCAGTCTTGTGAGGTACGCATAACTTCTTTAATATCTCGCTTAACTGCATCTAAATCAAGTGTTTTGACTGCTTCTTTATAGTCAAATGAATGTAGTGGATTACTCTTTACGTCATGCTGACGCAAAATATCTAAATTTAACCCCTTTGGCCACCAATCTTTATTTTGAGTTCCAGAAGTTACTTTAGTAGCTCCTCCATGGAATGGGCATTTACTTTCTGACATAATGTTCTCCTAAAGTGAAAAAATAATATTGTTTTTTTAAACTTATTATCTGAATAAGTTAGGCACATTATACTAATGTTTTATATACAAATAAATTAAATAATTTAGAATAATATATTCTAAAATATAGAACATAGATATTACTACTCTGTTGTCACTTGATATGATTACTTTAAAAAACCTTCAATATTTAAAAATATTACACAAAACACCTCATTTTACTCAAGCAGCACAGAAAGCATTTGTTTCGGTCTCCACCCTAAGTACTGGTATCTCAAACCTTGAAGCATCTCTAGGACAACAACTCATTCAACGAAATAATAAATCAGTAGTGTTTACTTCGCTTGGAAACCAAATAGCATTACAAGCATCAAAAATTATAGAAGAGACAGAAGTTTTAAAACAAATGGCTTATCAAGATTTCTTTAAGTCAAATGTAACGATTGGTATTATTCCCACTATATCTGCGTACATTCTGCCAAAATTCCTTACTTCTATAACCCACACATATCCCGAATTAGCAGTGCAGTATAAGGAATATACTAGTAACAAACTAATTGAAGAAATATATGAAGGAAAAGTAGATTTTGCTATTTTTGCTTTTCCGTATGAAGTACCAACATATATTACTAAACAGATATTATTTACTGAAAATATTTACTTTATTAGACACACTGAGCGCAAAAGTCAAAAGTTTATAGAACATTCTGTTTTGCTTCCAGAAGAAGGACATTGTTTACGAGACCATATTCTGATGAATAACGCTATTGATAAAGAGTATATTTCTACTTCAAGTTTCACAACTTTACATTCAGTAATGCCTATTGTCAATCTTAATAGAGGAGTTAGCTTTATTCCGCAAATGGCTATTGATGCAGGAATTTTAGATGACTATCCGAATATATATGTAGATCCTATATATAAAAAAAGCAGTAGAAAAATAGGAATTATATATCGAAAAAATAACCCACTCAGTGATAATTTGCTACAGCTTGCTCAACTTATTTTAGAGTAACATTATGTTTGCATCTTATTCCTAGATAAGAAAATGGTCATAAGTGGTACTACAAACCCTATGGCAACTACGGCAATAATTAAGGAGCCTAACTCACTATAGTTTGCAGTTACAGTGACTACTCCATCTACTTTAACTTCTCTAGTAACCGTAAAAATTTGGTTTAAATATTTGGTAAATAAACTACTTGCAGTAAGTGCAATATTCATTAGTGACCCCATGAGAGCAAACCAAGTACCACGACGCCCTTCTGGAGCGTAAATTGCGATAAGCGTAAGCATCAACACCATAGATATATACTCAAATGGTGAGTTTAATGCTATATCCACTAAGGCAATTGTTCTGGCATCAATGCCCAGCATAGTATGAACATCATAATACATACCAATAGTAGGAAATGATAATACCGTACTAATAATAATTAAAAATATCAATGCGTTAGTAATATCAAGAGTGATAATAAATTTCGCTCCAAGCCATATACCCATCAATGCAATAAAACCACTTATGGCACTAAGAGTAGCAAAAAAATTCTCATCAAATCCCAACACATCAATCTGCCACCATGTAAGTTCATCACCGACATTTGGCATACTACGATATACAAAGATGATAATCATAGTCAAAATAATCAATTTAATAACCTTTGGATCAAGGTCATGAATAATAGAGCGAATCAAATACAACACCACTCCTAAGGAAATCATAAATACAATCTCTTGTGAATATGGCACATCGTTATACCCCATAATAACCACAAACATAGCAAATACTAGCCCTGTGAATAACACCACTTTATTAAATGGTGTTGGTGCTATCTTAGGTAAGGAAATCAGCACCATACCTAAAATGGAGATGAATGGAAATATAAGAGCAAAAATGAAAATGCTACTATAATCATCTTGGTAGATATCTGCCAACACACCTCCAAGCCACCCAGTAATAAATATAGCAAGCCCCAAGGTTAAGCGAGAAAGTAACTGCACCGTTGCTAATTCTTCTTTTACCTGTGTTTCATCTTTGGTTCTATCTACAATTTCAGTAGACATCGTATCTGCGACTACATCCTGCATCACATAGCCTACTACCGCAAGAATTGCTGATAACGTGTATAGTGTTTGTGGGTCATATGCTCTTATAATTTCGTACTGCCCTACAGTCAGTACCATGAGAAGTAAACTCATAAATAACAATATCGCACCAATATACACATATACCGCCCGATTAGAGCCAAAAATTTGCATACTATCTACCATCTGCCCAAAAATCATTTTAATGGTCCACGGCAAAGAGAGCCATACACCCAACTCAGCGAGTTCCACAGCAGTCATATCAAGATTATTTTTTATCCAAAAATTAGTGGCAATAGCACTAAATGCACTACTGCCATAAGCAAAATAAATCAGTAGTAAAGGAATATATTTCCTTTTAACAGAGCGAATAGGTAATAATAAAATAGTAATAAGTGTTTGCATACTTCGCATTATAATCTTTTAAAAGTAGAGAGGCGAGCATCAATTTTCAGACGTAAATCTCTGTTCTGAGTTTCTTTTTTAGCTAATGCATATTTAATCTTTGCGGTAGCAATATCGCCAATAAGTTCATGACGTTGGGCAATAGTATAATAATATTTATCAAGTTGTTTAACATTAGTATAAAACTCTTCTAATAACATATACCTAAAGTAATCTGGTTGTTGAAAATTACGTGTTTTTAAGAGTGCAATAGCCTCTTGGGTATTGCCTGATGCAAATAATGCTTTTGCTCGGTAGTATAGGGAAATATTAGATTGATCAGTCAACGCTGCTATCGCTTGCTCGTATTTTCCTTGTGCACTATATATCCGTGCGACTAATACCTGACGAAGTGGGTGCAAAGGAACATGTTCGGCAAATGCTAATGCCAAAGTATAATCAGCTTTTTGATATGCACGAAGTGCCTGAATATAAGGCTGTGAAGCATCCCCAGATAATAGTGCTTTTAAAATAGTATAGTGAAATGAATCAGGCTTAGGGTCTTTGTGTTCTTGAGAAAAACTATTGGTCGCCCGATTAATGCTTAATGGGTGGGTGCGTAAGTATTCTATTTCGCCCTTATTACCTTCTAAACGTAAAAAAAAGTTACTCATAGCATTACTATTCATACCATTTTTGCGTAATTCTTCTTTAGCAAAGTTATCTGCTTCCTCCTCAAATCTTCTCGTCCAGTTTATGCTCGTTTGTACTTCACTGGCAAGTGCAGAAGAGAAAATAGCCTTTGAGAGTTCATTATTTTTAGTAATACCTGCTAAGACTACCCCTCCTAGAGCTAAGAGTCCTCCTGCATCACTTTGCTTTAAGCGTTCAAAGTGATTAAGATAGATATGCCCTATTTCATGAGCTACTACTGATAGCAGTTCTTCTTCATTTTCACTAGCGGTAATTAATCCTGCATTGATACCAATCATGCCATATTGAGTAGCAAAGGCATTAATATCTCCTTTATCAATCACAAAAAACTCATATTTATGTTTATCTTGCACTGGAATTTGTGCTGCAATATCATTGATGAGGTAGTGAATTTCTGGTTCTAGTATCGCATTACTCGCCTTCCACATATATTGCTTTATTGCATTATCACGAGTAGTATCTTTAAATGCCTGAGCAGAAAGATACATAAATGATAATATCATTACGAGCAATATTCTCATCGGTACTGCTCTCTAGTGAGTAAATTAATAATGCATGATGGGGAAGCGCTACTGGCACTCGGCGGTAAAGAATATTGTAGAGTATTACCAAAATTTTTACGCAGTTCTCTTGCTTTAGTGATTATTGACTTACCTGAGATATTAGCACTAGTGGAGATAATCGCCTGTCCTAAAGTGTGGCAGATATTGTGTATCAGTGGATGAGTAGTCAGTCGAACAGCAAGTGTGCCATTACGCGCTATCCTATGAGTACAAGGCACTACAAAGGTGGTAGGTGCAGTAATAGTGCTGTATTCATAACTCAGCAGTGCACTAATTTCTTCATCAACATACGGCTCTAAGTATGCAAGATTACTCGTTAATATAATAAACCCTTTTCGGCTATCACGTTGTTTGAGTTGTTGTAATTTGGCAATACTTCTCGGGTGAATAATACAACTCAGCCCGTATACTGTGTCAGTGGGAATACTCACTACCTCCCCTCGGCGAAGTCCATGGATAATATAGTTATGTTTTATCATTGGCTTTGTCATTTGCTGTATTAGGAGGCGTTGAGCGATGTTGTACCGTGCTATGAGGATGTGCATTATCATACACCTGAGCAATGTTCATAATATCTAGGTGTGTATAGACTTGCGTACTGGTAATGTGTTTATGTCCTAGATAATCTTGAGTCGTACGAATACTAGAACTTGACTGCAAAAAATGCGATGCTGCGGAGTGACGCAACATATGAGGATGTACATTAAAATCAAAGCCACATAATGCAGCACGTTTTTTCAGTATATCCTGCACTGCTCTGATGCTGATACGCTTACCTCTTGCACTTAAAAATACTGCTTCATGATGATGAGTACGCTCACTTAAATATTGTTCAACTAGAGTGAGAGGTACAGAGCTAATAGGGGTAAAACGATGTTTTGCTCCCTTACCCCATACTTTAATAAACTCTTTCGTTGCATCAATATCCACTATATTTAATGCTACGAGTTCGGATACTCGTAATGCTGCGGAATATAAACAGGCAATCATTGCCACATCACGCAGTTCTTCAGCATAACCAAACCGAGCGTCAATTAATGCCTTTACTTCCTCATAACTTAGTGTTTTAGGGAGTTTTTTCTCACCCTTAGGTAAAACAATATCAAATAACACCTCTGGTTGGTGATGATGAGCTTCTAAATACTTCATATATGAGCGCACACTAGAGACAAAACGCTTGATGGTAGCGGCACTTTTACCACTTGCATTAAGTTTCATCACAATGGTTTGTAGCTTACTACTGGTGAGCTCACTTAATGAGGTGATATGAGTACTAAGAAGACAAATATCTCTGTGGTAGGACTTGATAGTAAGTGGGGAATAATTTTTTTGCGTACGCAAATAGCCAGTGAATTCAGATACGTGCTCTAGCACTCCTACGACAGTTGACATCTTTGCCCCCAAGGAATTTGGGTGGAGCCTTTTACCAGCCAAAGCACTGGATACTCTGGCTCACGCTCTGGGAATACGCCGTTTGCATCAGTAAAATACACTACACAGCTTGGGATAGTGTCTAACGCATCAATATAATTAAACACAGGAGTAAAGTTAGTTCCTCTGCCTCCACCTAAACTTTCTGGAAACTGTAGTTCATCCCAAGGAGCATAATGCATAGGAGAGTTATCACTGAGTTGCTCATCACAGGCAAGTAAGGTAAGGTTGGCGCGCAGATTAGACTTTATAGTATTAATCTCGGTGATAAATTCATCTACCTCCTCTTGAGTAATAGATCCAGAAGTATCTACTGCGATAACAATATCAATGCTAGATGACTTTAGCATAGGCAAGAGTGCGTTATGGCGTTTTTTCGGGCGATAATAGGAAAAGTCATCACGTGCAAAATTATTGAGATAATGTGCTAATAATTGAGTCCAATTTACTTGTGGTTGAAGATAAAAATCTACAATCTTTTCCATTATCGGACTCAGTTGCCCCGCTTGACGTGCCACTACTGCACTAGAAGCTAAGTCTTTTTGCCATTTAATTGAAAGTTGCTCTATCTCTTGGTGACTCAGAGCATTGGGTTTAGGTGCCAATTGTGCTGTTGAGTTGCCTGTTGCATTGTTATCTTGCTGAGGCTGTTCGCCATCTGTGTGAGCAGAGTTATTTGCCGAGTTTGAGTTTGGACGAGCATCGGGTGAAGAGTTCGCATCCTCAGCTTGTCCAGTCGCAGAGGTGCTATCATCATTAGCATTTTCGTCATATAAATGCTGATCCATAGGCTCTGTATCCATAATAGAATCATCTATCATGGGGTAAATTTCTTCTGCGGTTTTGCCCTCGTATTGAAACAATATTGGTGCTTCTATCGGCGGGGCAAACCCCTCCTTGACAATGAGCGGATTAATCGCAAAATCACAAGCTAAATCCCAGATATGTTTTTTACGCCGACCTCTTCTAGAAAAATGATTTAGTGCACAGTGTAGTGCCTCATGAATCAGGACAAACTTGGTTTGCTCACTATCAAGTGTAGCAACAAATGCAGGGTTATAGTATAAATTTTTAGCATCTGTAGCAGAAGTTTTACACCAATTATCTGCAGCTACTAATGGCAAACGGAGCACTAAATTCCCTAAAAAAGGTTTATCAAGTAGCAGTTGAGTGCGAGCTTTAACCAACTTTTGTGCTATACGTGCGACATCTACTTCACCATTATCTAGGCAGTGCACATCTTCACCAATGACCTCTACTCGATCAATAGTGCTTTGAGGATTAAGTTCTCCCTCCCATGCCTCAAACTCCTTCATAAATACTTACCTATTTGTGCTAAGTTCTCTTGAGACATATAAGTAAATAATTCTCTGTCTTCAAAACGTGTATGTGTTTTTAATAATTCACCAAACTCTAATAATGTATCAGCATTAAGATTGTTTGCAAGTATGATGAGTTTTTTATGTTCTTTTTTAATGCGTTCACATTCATGAGGATAATGCTCATATAAAAGTGGTAACAACACATCTTCTTCAAACGTAAAATGTGCTAATAATTGTGTTTCAAAAGAATTACATAATTCCTCACAAAGTGCAGCTATGCTCTTTGCATCATTTGATTTACTCGTATTAATAGCCTTATTTGCCATACATAACGACTGATGATGTTCTCTCGTTAAGGAAATTAATTCTTTTGGAATTTTCATTATAACAATTGCAATTTAATCAAAAATAACCTCTGAGACTTTTTCTGCCCAGTCAGTAAACTCTGCTACTTCAAATACTTCATCACCTACTGCACGCACCATATCAGATACGAGCATCACACCAAGCTCTTGTTGTTTGAAATCTTTAGCAAAGTTTAAGATATTACTAATCACTAAAGATTTATCACCCTTGGTACCAATTGCTCGTCCTACCAGTGCAGTACATATCGCATATTGTAAGTCCACACTATCAGGAATAACTACATCCTTGCCGTTAATAATATCATCTAAATTCGGCATGTGTTCTAAGTTTTTGATAAAACTCATAAGCTCAATAGCTATTGCCTCACCAACACACCCGCTCAAGGCTTGGGTGAGTACTGATTTTGCATCCCCAAATTTTATTAGTGCCTTAGAAGCAAACTCCCATGTCCGCGGGGAAGCAAAGGCTACTGGATTTTTCTCACTATCAAAATTAAATAGATGCTCAGGGCGGTAACGTAAAAAGCCAATAATACTTTCGTTTACTTTATTTTGATAGGCCCAAAGTACCCAGTCATCAAGATGTGTATCAAGCGTATAATGCGAAAATCTATTTGCCAGTGGTGCAGGCATGACAAAACTCACCCCTCTATCCCCTGCTCTATTACCTGCTGCAAATATTACCCAACCATCTGGCAAAGTATACTCCCCTAGCTTTCTATCTAAAATCAATTGATATGCTGCTGCTGAAACTGTGGGTGGTGCTGAGGTGATTTCGTCAAGGAATAATATACCCCTTTCGCCATGACGCCCGGTATTAGGCAAAATAGAAGGAATCGACCAGTCGACCAATTCCCCATTTTGAAATGGAATACCGCGTAAGTCACTAGGCTCCATTTGAGAAAGGCGGATATCAATTATGGCAACATCGTACTTATCTGCAATACTTTTTACTATCCCAGATTTACCAATACCTGGAGCACCCCATATCATTACTGGCGTATGATTATGCTCGCTATTAAACTCAGTATCTAAAATAGTACTTAACTCACTTGCCTTCATCCACTAAAATCGTACACATAAAAAACTAAATTTTACCAAGGGGTAGTATTGATTAACTTAAAATATCTAAGTTTATTGAGGTTTGCACCACATGGAAGAAGAAATCCTAAAATTTCCCTGTAGTTATGCAATCAAAGTGTTTGGTAAAAATTCACTTGACTTTGAAACTGCTACTCTGAACATCATCACCAAATATTGTGATGCGATAGATAATAGCCAAATTAGCAAACGAGAAAGCTCTAGTGGTAAGTTTGTTGCTCTTACAGTGCGTATAATCGCTATTTCTCGCACTCAAATAGACGCCATTAATGAAGATTTGCAAGCACATCCACTCGTGGAATATTTGCTGTAATTCTTGCACCTAATCTCATATGATTATCAAACAACTCGGCAAAAAAGAATACACTCAGGTATATACAAATATGCAGGAGTTTACCAAGAACCGCACCAACGACACCCCTGATGAACTCTGGGTAGTAGAATTTGAGGCTGTATATACTATTGGCATCTCAAAGCGAGATGACTACCCTAAACAAATAGCCCATATTCCCGTCATTACTACCGACCGCGGAGGGCAAATTACCTACCACGGCATAGGACAAATAGTAATCTATCTACTAATTGATATTAAGCGCTTAGGACTTGGGGTAAAGCAATTTGTCAGCACTATTGAAACCGCTATTATCGCCTACCTCAGCACACACAACATTACTACTCATACTCGGGAGGGTATGCCTGGGGTATATGTAGATAATAAAAAAATCGCCTCGCTTGGGCTAAAAATCACAAACAATGGAACATATCACGGCATCAGCCTTAATACGCAAATGGATCTCACACCATTTAGCTATATTGATACCTGTGGATATAAACAATTACAAGTATGTCAACTCAGTGACTTCACTGGAGCATTAAACACACAGCAGTATCAGACCATCGCTAAAAATCTTGCTCAAACGCTTCATACTCATCTGACAAAGCCATAACCATCATAGTTAAGAGCGTTTAACTTCGTATTCTACTGATCTAATTTCTACCTCACCAGCACACTCTAGCAAATAAGCACGTATATCAGTTGCTTTAGCAAATTGCAACTGTGCTGCATTATCCACGAGCACTAACGCCACCTCTTCATGTACTCTCACTACCTTTATGCCTCGCAGGGGAGTAGGCAAAATCTTCTGCAATGCTTTATTTAAGGCATTAATATATTTAGCGTGGGTCACAAGGTCGGTGAAGTGTTGCATACTGAAATAAATTTTATTGAATATTTTACTTATGAAGTATAATAAATTTAGAGTCATGACAACTTTATTTAGAGAATTAACAAGTATTTTTTCTGTAGGCGAGGCGAACAAATAATTTACATAGAAAGTTGCAAGTTGCAAAATGACCAAGAAAATTATGCTGTTTGAAAAATTAACAAATAGTTTGAGAATTTTACTAGGCGCGAGAATAATTTACGATTGAGTTTGCTTGTAGCAAATGATTGAGTAAATTCTTTAAAGCAACACAGTAAAAACTCAAAATATGCAGTTAATTTGGTGCGGCTGGCGAGACTTGAACTCGCACGAGCTATGCCCACTACCCCCTCAAGATAGCGTGTCTACCAATTCCACCACAGCCGCTTGGTATATTGTTGCTACTATTGTAGTAGATTTATTGATTCAGTGTTGGCACTTCTGAATCGTTACTAAGTGCTGGTACTACTGGCACTTCTGGGACATCAGTTGTTTGGATGATGCTTTCAATTTCTACTGTTTCTGGATTTGCTTCATTTGAGGCAATATATGCTAAGGCAATAGAAGTAGAGAAAAAGGCAATACCTAATAAACGAGTGAGTTTAAATAAAAATGAATTTGCTCCGCTTGCCCCAAATACAGAGTTTGATGAGCCAGAGCCAAATGCCGCTCCTGCACTTGCGCCTTTACCATGTTGCATGAGAATAAGTGCAACTAAGCCAATAGCAATGAGAATATGAAAGGTTAGGATAATTTGAAATATCATATTATGCTTGTTCGTAAATTGTTAAAAATTCTTCTGCTTTTAAAGAGGCACCGCCAATCAGCCCGCCATCAATATCTGCACACTTAAGTAACTCACCGCAGTTTTTAGCATTCATTGAGCCACCATATAAAATATGTGTAGACTCGGCAATAGCACTATCGTATTCACTGAGTAACCCACGAATGAACTCATGTGCCTCTTGTGCTTGCTCTGGGGTGGCTACCACACCAGTACCAATCGCCCATACTGGCTCATACGCAATGATTAACTTACTAAATGCCTCAATACCGAGTGCATCAATCACTGTAGTGATTTGTTCTTTAAGCACTACATGAGTCTTACCTGCTTCACGCTCGGCTAATGTCTCACCAATACAAAAAATTGGGGTGAGTCCAAAGTCTAACGTGGTGCTAATCTTACGTGCAATAATCTCGTTAGTTTCATGATACAGCGTTCTGCGTTCTGAGTGCCCAATGATAGAATGAGTTGCCCCAATGTCTTTCACCATTTCACCACTGATTTCTCCGGTGTATGCACCTACTTCATTACAGTTAATATTTTGCGCACCAACCTGTATGACACTATCATCAGTGAGTGAAGTCACTTGTGAGAGATAAATACTTGGCGGACAAACTATAACTTCTACGCCCTCTTTGCCATCATGTACTCCGGTAATAACTTCATTTACTAATGCAGTATTCGCAGAAATACTACCATGCATCTTCCAATTACCTGCAATAATAGTTTTTCTCATACCGAACGAACCTCCGAAACCACTTAAATACCAATAAAGGGCGTAATTTTACTATAAAAACACATACTCATGCCAGAAAAATCTGCTCCAGCACAATGAGAAAATGCTTTTTTTTAAAACTTAAAGATATTTTTTAATTTTTCTTTTTGTTCGTTGAGTTGGTTTTTGAGTTCTTCGGTTTTTTCTTGTAAGCCTTCTTTAGCATCTCCAAGAGAGTTTTCTAATGAGTTGGTAATATCATCAGTAGTATTGACATCAATACCTAGTTTATCGCCAATGCGCTTCACCAGCGTTTGCTCAAGTTTATCACCGAGTATATCAATCCCCTGAGTTGATAATAACTCTTGCACTTCATCAGTTAGATAACCGATGATATACGGGGCAAACTCACTCATCATCATCCCAGCATCACCGCCAATGTTACGAAGAGTGATATCTGGTAGTGCAATTTGTTCTTTGATAAGGTCAGTATCTACATTAATAATACTTCCAGTGATGGAAAACGAGCCTACTTTTATGCGCATATCATCATGCTCATCATGGTCATCATGCTCTTTATGCTTGTGGTCATCATGATCACTGTGTTTTGCTGCCTGAGCACTCACTGCATCTTTAAGTGCTAAAAGGTTAATCCCACGAGCACTTTGAGTTACATTTACTACTATGCCATCAAATGTGATTGAGCTAATAACCACAGTGTCACCCACTTGGGCTACATCTACTGCCACATTACCAATAGTTAATGCCTCACCTGCAAAGCCTGTAGGGTTTGCTACGCTGATATTACGCACTGCAACTTGTTGCTCAAAAATATCACTATGAACCTCCCCTACCACAACCCTTGTAGTGACTGCCTCAGAGCCATATTTTTCAATACTGTTTTTAGCAATAGTATCTACAAAAAAGAATGCAGCAACAACTGCAATGATAACAAGTATCAGTAAAATTTTTATCAGTTTCATGGGGATATCTCCAAAATAAATCGTTGTGTGCTCAAGTGAGGTACGCTTACCTTATGTGCCGAAATTTTACCATCAATACTCTCTTCTTGTTGCCAATTATTCCCTTTTAGGAGTAAATATTTTCCATTTTTTTTCAATAACTTAGATGATAATTCCAAAGTATTCGTAATACTAGAAAATGCTCTAGAGGTAATAACATCAAAAGTCGTATGTATGTCCTCTACTCGGCTATGAGTTACTATAAGATTTGAAAGTCCTAATTGTGCTTTGACAAATTGCATAAAAGTACATTTTTTTGCGACCTTATCTACACTCATCACTCGGTGATGTGTCAAGATAGCAATCACCACACTCGGCAACCCCGCTCCTGCACCAATATCTAGAATATCTTGAGGCTGTACCTCATCAAGGAATGGAATAATACTGAGCGAATCTAAAATATGATGAGTGAGAATATCTCTAGGATTGCTAATAGCAGTGAGGTTATAGGTTTTATTCCATTTGGCAATTAACTCCGCGTAGCGAAGTAACACATCTACCTGAGTTGCATCAAGTACTACGCCCATAGTCTGGGCATTGGTGTGCAAAAAGTCATGCGATGAAGTATTCATAAAATAACTGCGTGGGATTTAGCAAAGTGCAGGAGTAGAAAACAACTAAAATTATACCTATGCAAGAAATAGAAATTAAGCCAAGCGAAGCAACTCCCCTAAGCAAGGCAGAATATAAAACCAAGCGTCTGCGCATCAACCCCAACCCAAATAAAGAAGTGCTTAGAAAGCCAGAGTGGATTCGTATTAAGCACACCGGCGGAAAAAAAATTAACGCACTCAAAGAAACCATGAGAGCAGCAAATCTGCATAGCGTATGTGAAGAAGCAAGTTGCCCCAACCTCAATGAATGCTTCACTCATGGCACTGCTACATTTATGATTATGGGGGATATTTGCACTCGTAGGTGCCCATTTTGCGATGTAGCTCACGGCAAGCCCAAGCCACTAGATGAACATGAGCCTATTAATCTGGCAACTACCATACAAGATATGCATCTTAAATACATCGTCATCACCTCGGTAGATAGAGATGATCTTAAAGACGGCGGTGCTGAGCACTTTGTCAAGTGCGTAGTAGAGACTAAAAAGTTAAGCCCACACATCCAAATAGAAGTACTTACTCCAGACTTTAGAGGCAGAATGGACATCGCTATTGCCTTATTTGAAAACGCCCCGTTAGATGTATTTAATCATAATCTAGAAACTGTACCCAGCTTGTATAAAAAAGCCCGCCCAGGAGCAGACTATCAGCATTCGCTGACACTCTTAAAGCGATTTAAAGCCATGCACCCACACATCAAAACCAAGTCAGGGCTGATGCTCGGGCTCGGAGAAACAGAAGCAGAGCTCATAGAAGTACTTACCGATATGCGAGCGCATGATATAGATATGCTCACCCTTGGGCAATACCTTCAGCCCAGCAAACATCACCTTAAGGTAGAGGCATTTATTCACCCTGATGACTTTGAGCGCTATAAGCATATTGCCCTTGATATGGGCTTTAGCCAAGTAGCCAGTGCGCCCATGGTGCGCTCGTCATATCATGCGGACTTGCAGAATATTGGGGAAGTGTAGATAAAAATGCAATGAAACTCCATTTTTTGTAAAAATATGACAAAATACTACTTTTAATTTATATTTTTTATAAATTTATGTTACTAGAATTTAGTGTTACTAATTTTCGCTCTATTAAAGAAAAGCAAACCATTAGCTTTATAAAAGCCAAATTAAAAGATAATAATCTTAAAGATAACTATACAACGGTTAGTTTATCTCGCAATCAAAAACAAACAAAGTCACTTGAGGTATTAAGATCAGCTGTGATGTATGGTGCTAATGCTAGTGGAAAGTCTAATATAGTTTTAGCACTAAAAGTTATGATTGATGTTATTGATGATTCTTTTGGATATAAACAAAATGAAGGCATTCCTAATATTGAGCCATTTTTATTATCTAATACAACACGTAATCAACCTACTGAGTTTGAAATTGATTTTATCAATAATGAAAATATAAGAATGGTATATGGATTTTCTGCTACTAAAGAAAAAATTATTGATGAGTGGCTATTTTCTTACCCCAAAGGTAGAGCGGTAACTTTAATTGAAAGAACTGATACTCACCACTGGGGCAAGATGGATGCACTCAAAGGTAATAAAAAAGCATGGAAAGATAGTACAAAAGATAATTCACTATTTCTTAGTACTGCCAGACAATATAATAGTGAGCAATTAAAATTTAAGATAGGGTTACGTTTCTTAGATGAAGATATTGGCGTACCTGTAATAACTCATAAAAAATCAGAGGAAAATAAAGAAAAAATACTTGATTTTCTTAAAGAGTCAGATAGCAATATTACAGAATTTACATCTAAAGAGAAATTAGTAACTGAGCAAGATTTACCAGATTTTATTAAAAATCATATAGAATCATCAGGAGAAGATATTAATAAGTTCAAAACACTTGAGGTAAAAACATATCATCAAAGTGAAGAAGGTGAAACTATTGAATTTAAATTTAAAAAACAAGAGTCACAGGGAACTCAAAAGATGTTTGCCCTTGCTGGTTATTGGTTAGATGTATTGGAAAATGGCTATACTGTAGTAATAGATGAGCTTAATAATAGCTTACACCCGCATCTAGTAAAATTTTTGGTTAATAAATTTCATAGTTCTGCCAATACAAATGGCGCTCAACTTCTCTTTACCACTCATGAAACTTCTTTACTAAATCCACAAATTATAAGACGAGATCAAGTTTGGTTTTGTGATAAATCACATAATGCTACAGCTATATATTCTCTTGTTGAATTTAGATCAAGAAAAGATGATGCTTTTGAAAAATTCTATCTTAGTGGTCGATATGGTGCTATACCATATATAGAGGAATAATCTTATGGCAAAACGCAAACCAAAATCGAATACTTTCAGAAGAAAGCATGATTCTAAGCTACCAAAAGACAGAGTTCTTATAGTAGCAGAGGGTAATACAGAACTTATCTACTTTAAAGGGTTGCGAAAACATCTAAAAATTAATTCATTAAAAGTAATCTGCAAAGACACTACAAAAAATGACCCAAAGGGAATCCTAGAAGAAGCTAAGGAGTTGTATAGACACTCAGAAAAAGAAAAAAATAAATATGATAGAGTATATTGTGCCTTTGACAAAGACCAACATCGCACTTTCAAAAACACATTGGATAATATTCAAAAATTAAGTCCTAAAAATACGTATTTTGGTATATTTTCTATTCCTTGTTTTGAATACTGGTTATTATTACATTTTAAGAATACTAGTAAACCATTTAACAAGTGCGATGAAGTATGCTCTGAGTTAAAAAAGAAAATACGAAACTACGCAAAAGGAGATGAAAATTTTTTTGACAGGTGTAAAGATAATATTCCTCAAGCATGTAAGCATGTACAGAATGACTTACAGATTGCTGAACTTACAAATGTGAATGAACTTATAAAATATTTAGACAATCTTAGTGAAAATACTTCTATCCTATCTTAGTTACTAAGCGAGTATCCACTTCTTTCAGTAGCTCATTGATATCACCAAGTATTGGTACTTTTATATCAGGCTCTAGTTCGTGTAGTGGTACGAGTACAAACGCCCGATTCATCATCTCAGGGTGAGGGACGATGAGTTCTTTACTGGCGATCACTTGTGCACCATAAATAATAATATCTAAATCAATAGTGCGTGCGCCCCACTTCTTCTCACGTACGCGGTGCTGCTGATGCTCGATGTGTTGGCATACTCTTAATAGCTCTAGAGCGGTGAGGTGCGTATTCACCCGACATACGGCATTAAGATAATCAGGCTGTGGGGAATTATCCACTGGCTTAGATTTATATAGTGATGATAACCCTGTAACTTCAATATCCTCTTGGTTATTGAGGCTCATTAATGCTGTTTTGATTTGCTCCAGTGGGTTATTGAGGTTTGAGCCTAAGCCGATGTATGCAATCATACCTAATACAACACCGTACCCGAAGTGTTATTCTCTAAGATTTCTGTAAGTGCTTGTGGGTTACGCCCACTGGTAATATAGGTTTCACACGTAGCTAACTGTGCTGCATGTATCTTAGAGTACATACCCCCTGTGCCTACACTACCTTGTTCTTTAGTAGCGTAGTTTTCAAGGGCAGAGTTAGTTTTGCTAATGCGATGAATGAGCGTTGCATCATCATGCATACTTGGGTTTTTATCATACAGCCCGAGCTGGTCGGTAAGGATGACTAATGTATCTGCTTGCATCAAATTACTTAAGAGAGCTGCCAGATTATCATTATCCCCAAAGTTGATTTCATCAGTGGAGACAGTATCATTTTCATTCACAATTGGTACCACACCCCAACTGAGGAGTGTATTAATAGTACCTATAATATTATCATAGCGCTGAATATTGGTGAGGTTGTCATTAGTAAGTAAGATTTGCGATGAAGTCATGCCTAACTCAGAAAATGCGTTTTCATAGGTATGCATGAGATCCATCTGCCCAATGCTCGCTAACGCTTGCAATTGGTGAATATCACTGGGTTTTTCGTTAAATCCTAGCACTCCTAGCCCACTGGCAATCGCCCCTGAAGACACCAGTATGACATTAATACCACTCTGAGTAAGCATCTTAATCTCACGGGTGAGATGACCGATCAGCCCAGTATTGATAGAGGTACCACCAGAGGTGAGGAGGTTAGAGCCTATTTTGACTACCCAAGTATTAGTGTGCATGGTCATAGTGTACTCTCTGCTTCTTTTAAGGCTGTGATTTCTGCCTGAATTTTAAATATCAGTTCCCTACACCCTTTGCCGTTAATGGCAGATATTTCTAGTATTTCACCTGTATAATCAATCGCCCTTTTAAATTCTTCAATGAGTGAAATATCACTTAATGTATCTATTTTATTAATGACTACGAGGCGGGGCTTTTGATACAACTCTTCGCTGAATTTTTTCAGCTCTGATTCAATGATATTGTAGTTTTCTATCGCAGTAGTGCCGTCTATAGGTGCAATATCTACGATATGTAGGAGTATTTTTGCCCGTGATAAATGTTTCAAAAACTCATCACCTAGCCCTACTCCTTGGCTGGCATTTTCTAGTAGCCCTGGGATGTCCGCAATAACAAAAGTTTCACTCCCTGCATTCACCACGCCTAATGATGGATGAAGAGTGGTAAACGGATAATCAGCTATCTTTGGCTTACTTGAGGTAATTTGGCGAATCAGTGAAGACTTGCCCGCATTTGGCTTGCCAAGAGTTGCCACATCTGCCATAATCATCAACTCCAAGCCAAGCTCACGCACTTCACCCAGAGTGCCTTTAGTGGTTTGGCGAGGAGCACGGTTAATACTTGATTTAAAACGAGCATTTCCAATACCATGAAACCCACCTTTAGCCACTAATAATTGCTCCTTATGAGTAAGAATTTCGCCGATGATTTCATCGGTATAGACATCAAGCACTTTAGTACCTAAAGGCATATTGATATATAAATCAGGGGCAGATTTGCCTTTTTTATTACTCCCTTCACCTGGTGAGCCATTTTTGGCTTTATATAATGTGTTATAGCGAAATTCGCTCAAAGTATTCAAGCTTTCATCCCCTACGAGGTAGATACTCCCACCATCACCGCCATCACCGCCATCTGGTCCGCCGTCTGGGATGTATTTTTCACGTCTAAAGCTTAGGCATCCATCTCCGCCTTTGCCAGCGGTAATTTTGATAGTTGCATTATCAACAAATTTCACTCAATTTTACTTAAAATATATTTTTTCGTTATTATACCGTTAGTTATCTACACACTTATTTATTATTGCCTATTGCCCCTTGTGGTAGTGCATACTCTAAAAAAAGATGCGAAAAGTGTGTGGCAAAAACTCGGGTTCTATCAATGGGGTACTTTAGTGCACCCTATTCATTTTCATTGTGTCTCTGTAGGGGAATTTAACGCCTGTAAACCACTGATTACCGCTCTACACCAGTCGCACCCTATCATCATTACTTCTACTACTGCTACAGGCTATCAAGCAGTAGCGGAGTATTGCCAAGATAAGGAAAATATTGCTCAATATTACTTTCCTTTTGATATCCCTTTTGCAGTCAAACGCTTCTTAGGGCGTACGCAGCCAATACTAAGTGTGATGTTTGAAACGGAAATATGGGTTAATTTTAATGCTATTGCAAAGCGCAATAATATTAAACTTGCTCTGATTAATGCACGTTTATCTGTAAAGTCTTTTAAAAAATATCAGTGGTTTAGTATGCTTACCAAACGAACGCTAAACTGCTTTGATATGATTGCTACACAAAACGAATTAAGCTCTCAGCACTTTAAAGCTCTGGGATACACACACCCTTATACACTTCCTAGTATTAAATTTGATGTAGATACGAGGCTTAATACCAGCAAACAACAAGAGGTACAAATGCTCTTAAAGGGTAAAAAAGCACTCGTATGTGCGAGTACTCATGCTAATGAAGAAGAGATGATACTAAGTGCTTACTTGGAAAAACCTAGAGAATATGTTTTAGTACTCATACCTCGGCATCCACAGCGATTTGCTGAAGTAGAAAAACTCCTAAGAACGATGAATGTTTCATACATCAAACAAAGTACCCCCACATACTCAGATACTCAGGTTATCTTAGCAGACTCTATGGGCTATGTACGAGAATACTATGCACATAGTTTTGTAGCATTTGTTGGTGGGTCGTTAGTGGATCATGTAGGTGGGCATAATATGCTGGAGGCTATGGCATTTGATACACTAGTGGTGAGTGGCAAACATACTTTTAATTTTGTTCTGAGTGCTGATTTAGCTGCTCAAAAGTCACTCATTATCATTGAAGATGCTTTTGCATTGTGTACCATCGCTGATGCATATTATCAAGAGAATACACTTTATCAAAACTATATAGACAATGCAAAAATATCAATCAAAAAAAATAAAGGTACACTACTGCAATTACATAATTATATACAGCAACTCATTAATCCAACTGAGGATTAATTCTGCGCACCACTTCTTTTAAAGCAAAATTTGATTGTAACCTAGAAACATGCGGCAGGCTAGAGAGCTTATGCTTATGAAGTTGTTCATAATCTTTAATATCAGCCACACCAACATGAAGCAAATAATCATAATCACCGCTAATTAAATAGCAACCTAACACATTGGAAATGGTTGCTACCTGTTGTTCAAATTCTGCAAGTTTGGCACTCTCTTGACTGCTTAGAGTGATACGAATAATAACTTGGGTTGCACAACGCTGAATTTCTGCGTTGACTAAGGTAATATAGCCTTTAATAATGCCTTTTTCCTCTAAATTTTTCACTCTACGATATGTTGCAGCTGGAGACAAACACACCGCCTCAGCAAGTTCAACATTAGTTATTCTTGCATTATTTGCTAATAATTGCAAGATTTTTAAATCTATTTTGTTCATATAGTTATTTATAAAACGAAATAATTAAATATTATTTACTATTTGTAAAATTAAATGAAATATTATTTACTATTATATGATTTAATTGTATTATTTGTGAACATTATTTAACTGTATTCAGGCTAAACTATTAATTTTATTGTGAGGATGTGTATGATTATCGGAGTACCAAAAGAAATTAAAAATAATGAATTTCGCGTTGGCTTGACGCCTGAATCTGTTTCGTTATTAACTCAGCAAGGTCATAGTGTTGTACTAGAGCATAATGCTGGAAAAGGCATTTATGCATCAGATGAAAGCTATATTCAAGCTGGAGCAAAAATTGTGACTACAGCAGAAGAGGTATTTTCTACTGCAGAAATGATTGTGAAAGTCAAAGAACCACAACCACAAGAATGTACTATGTTGCGTGAGGGTCAAATTTTATTCACTTACCTTCATCTTGCTCCAGATCCAAAACAAACAGAATTATTAATTAAATCAAAGGCAGTATGTATTGCCTATGAAACTATTACCGACAATGAAGGCGGATTACCATTATTAAAACCAATGAGTCAAGTTGCAGGTAGAATTGCCATCCAAGCAGGAGCATATTCACTTGAAAAATCTCATCATGGTAGGGGCGTGCTTCTTGGCGGAGTAAGCGGTGTTGCTCCGGGAAAAGTTCTTATTATTGGCGGTGGTATCGTTGGTTTCAATGCCGCCCAAATGGCTGTAGGACTTGGCGCTGAAGTAGTTATCTTAGATAAAAATAATGCGGTGATAGAATCTCTTCATAATTATTTTGGCAATAAAGCAAAAGTATTACATGCTAATAACAAAACATTAGTAGCACAGTTACAAAATGCTGATTTAGTTATAGGTGCGGTGCTGATTCCAGGTGCTGCTGCTCCAAAAATTATTACTCAAGATATGCTATCAGTAATGAAAGAAGGAAGTGTGTTAGTAGATGTAGCTATTGATCAAGGGGGATGCTTTGAGACTTCTAAACCCACCACACATGCAGAACCAACCTATAGTGTAGATGGAGTAATTCATTATTGCGTAGCAAATATGCCTGGAGCAACCCCACTAACTGCAACATATGCACTTAATAATGCAACTATTGAACATGTGTTAAATATTGCGAATAATGGCTGGGAGCATGCAGTGAAGCACAATGTTCATCTTAAACAAGGAGTAAATATTTATCAATCACATGTGACATACGAGCCCGTAGCCGCAGAATTAGGATATGAATATACTCCCATTGATACGTTATTATCTGATTAATGTGTATCACCAAAGACATTAATCAGCACCACACCTAAGACAATGCAGATAATACCTACAATCACATAGATATTAGGGAGTTCTTTGAATAATATGATAGAAATAAGCGTAATCAAAATAATCCCAAGCCCTGCCCACAACGCATAAGCGATATGCATAGGTATAGTGCGCAAGGTGAGGGATAAAAAAATAAGGGTCTTGACTAGTTAAACATTAACAAAATGCTTAAAATACTAGTTATAACAATGAAAAACAAGTATTATCATCGTTCAAGAATTACAGAAGCAAAATTTAGAGAAGTTTTAAGATACTTTTGTGCTGATTTAACAGCAGAACAAATTGTCACTTTTACTCACCTAAATAGAAACACCATTAAAAAATATTGTTCTTATTAAGACAAAGGCTAGTAGAACTTTCACAGCTTCAACCTCCTCACCCAAAAGGGGAGGTTGAAGTTGATGAAAGTTATTTTGGTGCAAAAAGAGTCAAAGGCAAACAAGGTCGTGGTGCGTTAGGTAAGACAATTGTATTTGGCATTTTAAAACGTGGTGGAAATGTGTATACTGAAATAGTGCCAAATTGCAAAAGTACAACACTGCAAGTCGTCATACGAGGCAAGGTAGAACTAGATAGTGTTATTCACTCCGATGGCTTGTGTGGATATAATGGACTTGTAGATTTTGGCTATAAGAAGCATTTAAGAGTAGACCATGGCACAAATGAATTTGTCCGTGGTAAGTCTCATATTAACGGCATCGAATCATTTTGGGGCATGCTAAAACAAGGCTATCTAAGGTTAGAGGTATGAATCATCTAAGTTTGAACTTCACTTAAAAGAGCGTGAGTTTAGGTTTAATAATAGAGGTAAAAATCTCTATTATTTATTGTTAAAAATATTTAGAGAAAAACCTCTAAAGTTGTCATAGCCCCAAAAAAAATTATCAGTGCTCTAAAAAAAACCAAAAAAACTTGCAAAATGCATTTTTACGGTATAATAATCATAATTACAATAGATAAATTATATCTTTAAATATTCACCTAAATAATTGAATTTAATGATATAATTTTTGCAATATAGGAACATATGCACCAGTCCAAAAATGCTACTATTAGTTTTAGTTTTGCTAATATCAAACTCTATATACTTTTAGCACTTTCCTCAATATTTCTTGCTAGTTGTGTTGGTTCATCTAGTGGTGGTAGTTCAGGCTCTACTATTACTGTAGGCTTGTTTAAAGGACCTACTGTAGGCGCAAGTTGTGATATTACAGATGCTTCTGGTAAGACCATTAATCGTATAACTGGTCCAAAGGGTCTTTCTATTGAATCCTCAAGTATATCTCCTGGCATACTTACTGTTTCATGCTCGGGTGGTACATATATTGATGAAGCGACTAATGCAGAAGTAGATGCACCAAATATGCGTGCAGTAGCATACTATCCAGGTGGTGACTTCAAAATTATTATATCTCCATTATCAGAAATTGCTTACCAACGTGCTATTGCAGTAGCTGGTAATGTTGATTCTCTTGATGAATCAAAGGTAAATGCTGAAAGTGAAGCAGTAGCAACCTTATTTGGTCTTGACGGAGTTAATACCCTACAAACTATCCCAACACCTATTGTAGGTACGAATGCAGCAACTGCTGAAGACAATGATGAAGGTAGATTTGCTATGGTGCTCGCAGGGCTATCAAAAATGATTGGTGACAGCCAAGGTGGTACTTCTACTGCTCAAGTAGAAGCAGGTATTGATGCACTTGTTAAAGACTTAGCAGAGGATGGTGTATTTGATACCAAAGATAGTCTTATTGCAGGTATTAACTCTGTTGTTGTATCAAATCCAAGCATTGATTCTGAAGTGAATGCCACATTAACGACAGCTATTTCAGATGCTACTTTAGATGCTACCGCTACTCTTACTGCTGTAGAAGCGCCAGCGATTAGTGTACCCAATAATACTCAGTATGTGTATGTTGTAAATACTGCAATTACTAATTTAGTATATAGTGCACTCGAATCTAGTGGTGGTGCCACAGAATGTAGTATTAGCTCGCTCCCTCAGGGGCTACAATTAAATGGTACAACAACTCTTACTGTAGCACCTAATAGGTCTGGGCAATGTGTAATATCAGGTACGCCAAGCACAGTAACTGCTACTGCTAATTACACACTGACAGTAAGCAATGCTATAGGTAGCGAATCCGCAGAAATTAGCTTAACTGTGAATCCAGAAGCACCAAATGTTGCTGATGCAAGTGCACAAACACTCACTAAAGGTACTCCTGCTACTATTAGCTTTGACAATACAGGTGGCACAATTACAAGTTGTACTTTAGATGTAACCTCTGACTCTCTGACTGGAACAGGACTATCTCTTAATAGTAATGATTGCTCAATCACTGGAACTCCAAATACTGTAACTACGTTAAATATTGTTGTTGTTGCAACTAATGTTACTGCAACTGATACTGCTAACGTGTCTATCACTATTAATGACGAAGCTCCCGCTCTTCAAAATATTCCTACCAAACAAATTTTCGCTCTCAATGTTGCCAAAACAATTACCTTCAATAATGCCGGCGGTGGTACACTTACCGAATGTAGTGTTAGTCCAGCATTACCAACTGGGTTAACCATTGCTCCAAATAGCACTAATACAACATGTGAAATCACTGGTAGTGCAACCACAGAAACACCAGTTGCAACATATACGATTACAGCAAAAAATGCTACCGCACAATCTAATGCTGATGTTGCTATAGAAGTTGTTAATATAATTCCAGTAAATGTAGTACCAATAACTTCAAGTGTTTTTGAAAATGCAGGCTCTGTAGTTGCATTCCGCATTGAAACAACACCAGCTCCAAGTTCAGATCTTACAGGTACACTGAACTTTGGTGGTAATGCAAGTACTGGTGGACATGCAAGTGCTGCAAAAAGTACATTTACTATTGCTGCAGGTACTACCTCAACAACATTATCGATAAATCTTACTGATAATGAGTATCCAAATAGCGCTAGAGTATTTACTGCTCAAGTAAGCAGTGTGAGTGATACTACCTATGGTCCAGGTGCAACTGGAAGGATTGATATTACTGATAATGATGCCCCTTATGTAGTAACAGTATCAGGGACAAATGCACCACTTACTGAAGCTGATAATGCTATTCTTACATTTACTATTAGCACAAATAGAGCTGTTGCCACAAATGACGCGGTTACTGTTGATTTAAGTTATGGTGATTCAAGCACTACAGCAGATGTATCAGGTACTTCTGACTTTAGTAATATTCCAACTCAGGTAGTTATCTCAGCAGGTGAAAATAGTGCTACGCTAGAACTTCCACTAGTAAATGACAATACTGTAGAACGTACAGAATATGTAAATGCAGCAATTAGTAACGCAACTAATGCACATGGCGGATCATTTGCTATAGGTAATAGCCAAACAGCAACAATTAATGATAATGACGTATACACCCTCACTATCACCGCAGTTACTAACGGTAGTGAACCAAATACTAATGGTGCATTTAGCGTAAGTGTATCTCCAGCAAATGCTACAGGTAGTCCAATTACAGGTACTATTAATTACACTGGTAGTACAGCAGTAGATAACACCGATTATCAAAATGCCCCTGTCTCATTCTCTATTGCCGATGGTGCAACATCACAAACAATCACTATTACCGCTCTTGATGATGGTATAGTAGATGCAGATAAAGTACTCACCGCAACCATTAGTGATATCAATGCATCAGGCTTTGCTACAGCAACTCAAAATACCAGTGCAAATATAACACTCAGTGATGATGATGGATATGTATTTAGTATTACCGCACTCAACAATCCTACAGAACCAAGCTCAGACAGTACGGTGGATCTCTTCTTAGTAGCTGTAAATAGTGAAAATATCTCAGGAAGCGACCTGGTAGGGAACATCACTTATGGCGGTACTGCCGAAAGTAATGACTATATAAATGCCCCAGCACAATTTACTATTGCACCAAACCAAAGTGTATTTACAGTCACTGTAACCATCAAAGCAGATACAGTACCAGAGACCAATGAAACTATCTCAGCCCAACTTACAGGTACTGCCCCTGGTGGTGGCTCATACGACCCAACCACAAATGTAGCTACTGCTACATTGGAAGCAGATAGTGACTCTTACCAACTCAGCATTGCAAATAATACTAACGCCACAGAAGATGGTACAGCTGCAGAATTTGTAGTAAGCGTATCTCCACAAAACACCTCAGGTGGTAATATCGTAGGTAGTATTACCTTTGGTGGTAGTGCAGTACAAGATGACTTTAATACTGCATTCCCAACTGAATTCACTATTGCAAATAACACAAGTGCACAAACTATTACTCTGACCGTAAACAACGATGATCGTATTGAAAACTTAGAAACACTCAACGCAACTATTACTAATCAAGTAGTAACCAGTAACCCTTCTATCCCAAGTAATATTGTTACTGACAATGCCTCACTTACCCTAACAGATAATGACGTATACACCCTCACTATCACCGCAGTTACTAACGGTAGTGAACCAAATACTAATGGTGCATTTAGCGTAAGTGTATCTCCAGCAAATGCTACAGGTAGTCCAATTACAGGTACTATTAATTACACTGGTAGTGCAATAGAGGGTACAGACTATCAAGATGCCCCTGTCTCATTCTCTATTGCCGATGGTGCAGCGTCACAAACAATTACTATTACTGCTCTTAATGATGATATAGCAGATGCAGATAAAGTACTCACCGCAACCATTAGTGATATCAATGCATCAGGCTTTGCTACAACAACTCAAAATACCAGTGCAAATATAACACTCAGTGATGATGATGGATATGTAGTATCTATTGTTAAAGTACAAGATGCAATCGAAGGCAGTCAAAATGCAGTCTTTAGAATTGACCTCTCATCGCCAAACATCTCTGGCTCAGCAATTACTGGTACCCTCACCTATGGTGGTTCAGCTACAAGTGGTGATGACTATACCGCAGGTCCAGCAACATACTCAATAGGAGCAAATGCAAATAGTCAAACAATTACTCTTGCAATTGATAATGACGATACTCCAGAAGCAAATGAAGACATTAGCATTACTTTAGGCAATCCTTCTGATGGTTCAGTAAATCCAGCCGCAAGTGTAGCTACTGCTACATTGGAAGCAGATAGTGACTCTTACCAACTCAGCATTGCAAATAATACTAACGCCACAGAAGATGGTACAGCTGCAGAATTTGTAGTAAGCGTATCTCCACAAAACACCTCAGGTGGTAATATCGTAGGTAGTATTACCTTTGGTGGTAGTGCAGTACAAGATGACTTTAATACTGCATTCCCAACTGAATTCACTATTGCAAATAACACAAGTGCACAAACTATTACTCTGACCGTAAACAACGATGATCGTATTGAAAACTTAGAAACACTCAACGCAACTATTACTAATCAAGTAGTAACCAGTAACCCTTCTATCCCAAGTAATATTGTTACTGACAATGCCTCACTTACCCTAACAGATAATGACGTATACACCTTCAACATCACCGCAGTTACTAACGGTGGTGAACCAAATACTAATGGTGCATTTAGCGTAAGTGTATCTCCAGCAAATGCTACAGGTAATCCAATTACAGGTACTATTAATTACACTGGTAGTGCAATAGACGGTACAGACTATCAAGATGCCCCTACCTCATTCACTATTGCCGATGGTACAGCGTCACAAACAATCACTATTACCGCTCTTAATGATGATATAGCAGATGCAGATAAAGTACTCACCGCAACCATTAGTGATATCAATGCATCAGGCTTTGCTACAACAACTCAAAATACCAGTGCAAATATAACACTCAGTGATGATGATGGATATGTAGTATCTATTGTTAAAGTACAAGATGCAATCGAAGGCAGTCAAAATGCAGTCTTTAGAATTGACCTCTCATCGCCAAACATCTCTGGCTCAGCAATTACTGGTACCCTCACCTATGGTGGTTCAGCTACAAGTGGTGATGACTATACCGCAGGTCCAGCAACATACTCAATAGGAGCAAATGCAAATAGTCAAACAATTACTCTTGCAATTGATAATGACGATACTCCAGAAGCAAATGAAGACATTAGCATTACTTTAGGCAATCCTTCTGATGGTTCAGTAAATCCAGCCGCAAGTGTAGCTACTGCTACATTGGAAGCAGATAGTGACTCTTACCAACTCAGCATTGCAAATAATACTAACGCCACAGAAGATGGTACAGCTGCAGAATTTGTAGTAAGCGTATCTCCACAAAACACCTCAGGTGGTAATATCGTAGGTAGTATTACCTTTGGTGGTAGTGCAGTACAAGATGACTTTAATACTGCATTCCCAACTGAATTCACTATTGCAAATAACACAAGTGCACAAACTATTACTCTGACCGTAAACAACGATGATCGTATTGAAAACTTAGAAACACTCAACGCAACTATTACTAATCAAGTAGTAACCAGTAACCCTTCTATCCCAAGTAATATTGTTACTGACAATGCCTCACTTACCCTAACAGATAATGACGTATACACCTTCAACATCACCGCAGTTACTAACGGTGGTGAACCAAATACTAATGGTGCATTTAGCGTAAGTGTATCTCCAGCAAATGCTACAGGTAGTCCAATTACAGGTACTATTAATTACACTGGTAGTACAGCAGTAGATAACACCGATTATCAAAATGCCCCTGTCTCATTCTCTATTGCCGATGGTGCAACATCACAAACAATCACTATTACCGCTCTTGATGATGGTATAGTAGATGCAGATAAAGTACTCACCGCAACCATTAGTGATATCAATGCATCAGGCTTTGCTACAGCAACTCAAAATACCAGTGCAAATATAACACTCAGTGATGATGATGGATATGTAGTATCTATTGTTAAAGTACAAGATGCAATCGAAGGCAGTCAAAATGCAGTCTTTAGAATTGACCTCTCATCGCCAAACATCTCTGGCTCAGCAATTACTGGTACCCTCAACTATGGTGGTTCAGCTACAAGTGGTGATGACTATACCGCAGGTCCAACAACATACTCAATAGGAGCAAATGCAAATAGTCAAACAATTACTCTTGCAATTGATAATGACGATACTCCAGAAGCAAATGAAGACATTAGCATTACTTTAGGTAGTCCTTCTGATGGTTCAGTAAATCCAGCTGCAAGTTCAGCAAGTGCTACATTGGAAGCAGATAATGATGCATATACTATATCTATAGAGTCAGTTGCAAACCAAGATGTGACTGAAGGTGATGGCAATAGCCCTACATTTAGAGTAGTAGCAAACCATCCGGTACTCGCTGGTGATAGTATTAACGTAGCAATTAGTTATACTGGTAGTGCATCGGGTTCAGATGATATTAGCACTCCTACTATCGTAACCATTCCAGCAGGTGCTACTTCAGCAACATATACTGTAGATGTAGTAGATGATAATATTGCCGAGTTAAGTGAATTATTTACTATTACGCTTAATAATAGTCAAGCAAATACTACAAGTAACGGTATTGCAGTAAACCGCTCATCTACTTCAAGTGCACAAGCTATTACCTATGCCATTAATAATGATGATAGAGCTAGAGTAAGCTTTAATACAGCCTCATCAAGTGCCAACGAAGGTGACTCAGGTACCTCTTTAGCAAATGTAGGACTAAACATGAGTAATCCAAGCTCTGTTCCTATTACTATTACCTACACCGTAAGTGGTACTGCTAACAACCCTGATGACCACACCCTATCAGGTGGTACGATTACCATCCCTGCAGGTCAAACAGTAGGTACGATTACTATCACTGATATTAGAGGTGATAACGTAGTTGAGGATGATGAGATAGTCATCATAACTCTTATACGTGCAACTGGTGCAACAGATGCAGGCGATATACTCAATCACACCTATACGATTACTAATGATGATACAACTACAGTAAACTTTGCTGCAAGCTCATCAAGTGCAGACGAAGGTAACACTACCTCTTCAGCAAATGTAGGACTAAACATAAGTAATCCAAGCTCTGTTCCTATTACTATTACCTACACCGTAGATGGTACTGCTAACAACCCTGATGACCACACCCTATCAGATGGTACGATTACCATCCCTGCAGGTCAAACAGCAGGTACAATTACTATCACTGATATTAGAGGTGATAATGTAGTTGAGGATGATGAAACAGTCATCATAACTATTACAGGTCTAACTAGTGGAGCAGATGCAGGCAATATACTCAATCACACCTATACGATTACTAATGATGATACAACTACAGTAAACTTTGATGCAAGCTCATCAAGTGCCAACGAAGGTAACTCAGGTACTTCTTCAGCAGATGTAACACTAAGTATGACTAATCCGAGCTCTGCTGCTACTACTATTACCTACACCGTAGGTGGTACTGCTAACAACCCTGATGACCACACCCTATCAGATGGTACGATTACCATCCCTGCAGGTCAAACAGTAGGTACGATTACTATCACTGATATTAGAGGTGATAACGTAGTTGAGGATGATGAAACAGTCATCATAACTATTACACGTCTAACTGGTGCAGAGTTAGGTAGCACACTCACTCACACCTATACGATTACTAATGATGATACTACAACACTTCAGTTTGCCTCAGGGTTGCCTACAAGTGGTTTAGAAAGTGCTACCGCACTCACTCTCACTGTAACATTAACCAACCCAGCAGTTAATACCATCACAGCAGGTGTAGCAGCTAATGCTAGTAGTAGTGCAACAGGTGGTGGCACAGACTATACCTTGCCAAACTCAGTTACTATTAATGCAGGTGATACCGTAGGTACAATTAGTATCACTATTACTGATGACAATATTGTAGAAGGGACTGAAACTATTGTTGTTGATCTTTCTAATGTGTCTGGTATTACAGGTGTTTCACTAGGATCTCCTGTACAGCATACCTATAGTATTCTACCAAGTAATCCTCCTAATATAAGTGGAAACTCAGGTAGTGCATACACCGCAACTGCTAATATAGCATTTACTCAGTCACTTACGAATACAGGTACTAATGCTACTGTATGTACTATCAAACCAGTATTACCTAACGGGATGAGTATCAGTGTAGTTAATGGTACATGTGAGATTAGTGGTACTCCTACTGATGACTTGGCAGTAGTATCACACACCGTAAGTGCAGGTAATGTTGTTGGCACATCTACTGCAACTATCTCGTTTGAAGTGGTAAATGCACCAAATATTTCCGTTACTCGGCCTATTATCAAAATAGTAAAAGATGTAAATGATGGTACGATTAGTTTCTTATCTAACTCAGGCGGTCCAATCACTAGCTATGCTATTAGCAATGCGAGTAGTGGTGGTAGTCTAGGCGACAACACAGGATTAAGTTTTAATACTACCACAGGTGAGATTAGCGGTACTGCTTTGGGTAGTGCTGTAGCTCCTGCAACATACACTATTACTGCAACTGGCCCTAATGGTGCAACATCTCAGGCTACCATACAAATTGAAGTCACACAGGACTTACAAGCACCACAAATATCTGCCTTGACATATAACGCTACTGCAGAGATTGAAATCACAGAAGTAGTAAAACTCGCAAATACTGGTGGTACCATACAAACATGGAGCATTAGTGGCACCGGGGTAACTGGTCCGGTTGATGGTCTATATAATATTGGTAATAACTTAACTTTTAACCAACGTACAGGTGAAGTAGAAGGTACTCCTGCAGGTCCAGCAGCAGAAACTAACTATACTGTTAATGCAGGAAATAATTCAGGTTTCGACACTGCAACTCTTACTCTTACCGTACTTTCAAAACCAGTAAGTAATGTAAATGTGCCAAGTATTATTACCAGCTACCCAGTCATAACTGGTCAAACTGAAAATAACATTAATGTAAAAGTAGAGATTGATACTGATGGTACTACGAATGATTATGAAGCAGAATACCGTCTAACCTCAGATAGTAGCGGTAACTGGAGCCTTAATCTAGGCACTGATGCAGTATTTGATGGTGCATTACCTCCGTTTGGCGACTATACTAACGGACATACACTGACCTTTAAGGTGACTGTAACTAATGCACAAAATGCAATTAATATCGTTACTAAAGAGTCAACAGTCTCTACCAGTTCGACCTACTCTATCTCTGATAGCCGAGTGATTGAAGGAGTAGATGGTACTAAAACCATGGTATTTACCATCTTCCGTGAAGGAGATAACTCTACAGAGGGTAGTGTAGAGTATGCAGTAGATACTACTCTTAGTCTTGCTCAAGCAGAAACTAGTATCGCAGGTGTAGCTAATACCTATGAAAATGGATCAGGTACGGTAGATAACGACTACGTAGGTGCTACATCAGGTACCGTTACATTCCCTGCTGGTGGTGCACAAGTGCAAACTATTGAGTTCACAATCAATGGTGACTACTGGAAAGAAATCAACCAAAATATCATTGTGAATATTGGCACTCCAACTGGAGGTGTTATCTCCAGAAATAAGGGGCTAGGTATCATTAATGAATTGGATACCAATTCAATGTTAGTACAATATGCCCTAAGAGACCTCAACCCAGAGAAAGCTACCTATGCTATCCGTGTTCGTAGAAGCTCGGATAATGTTGAACAAGATATCGGCTTTGATCATAATGGTTTCTTAGACACTACAGCACTACTGAACTTTGTAGGTGCAAACTCAGGACATGTCTCGCTATGGTATAACCAAAATGATGATGGTAGAGACCTAGAACAAAGTGTGGCGATTAAACAAGGTACAATTGTATATAATGGTACTTTACTAACAATGTCTAATGGCGACCCTGCTATTGTATTTAATGAAAGTGAGAATGGTACAAATCCTAATGACAATCCGTTAAATGGTGCTTATACTCTCCCTCATTCCTCTACGAATAGACAAACTGGAAGTTGGATGATTACTAAAGATATTGGAGATGCATTAACTTCAAAAAGTTTAGAAGTGTCTATGATTTATCAGTATAGAGCAACTAGTAGTGGATTTCAATTTAACTTAAGCAATACTAATGAGTCAACTCAGAGAATTGCCCCAACCGCTCCTTTTACTAGTGGCTACACTTACTGGGATGCAGGTAGTACTGATAAATCTACTGGTAGAATGCTAATTCAAAATATCCAAAGCCCTAATACAGTTCAAAACTTAGTCTTTACTGCAAATTATAACAATACCAGTAGCGGTAATGCTTCAATGAATTATGTAGATGCAAAACAAGCTGTATATGTTGATGGAGAAAGAAAAATTTCTGATAATACATTGGCCGGAAGTTCACTTACTCTAGGAGAACAGTGGATGCTCATGGCTGCATTTAAGAATGATCAACAAAGAACAGTTTCAGGTAGATTAAATACGTTTTTAGTTTATAGTAATGAAGATGGTGATCTGATATCTCCTTCAACTCAATTCAATAGTGGCTCCCAAAACGACGCATTCACCTATGCAGGAGACCTACAAGCTATCAATGGTGCTACAGGCTATGATACAATCTATATTAATAGAAACGCAACACCTACTATTACTCTAGATACCGTTGCAAATAGTGCCACATCTACTATAGGTGTTAATAGCATTGAACTCATCTTAGCAGAAGGTAATAATCAGGTAGATGTTATTACTCTCACAGATGACATGGTAGACTCTACTGATAATGATACTATTGAGATAGTGATGGATAGTAATGATAGTATCACAATACCAGTTGGTTATAGTGTTACAAATGGAGTAACCTTCAATGGGGTAATCTATGAACAATATACTAAGGGTTCACTTAATATATACATCAGAGGTACCGCAAATATTACTGAATAACTCCTAACCCTTCTAAGGTTTAGCCTTGGAAGATTAGGGAACATAAAAAACCCAGTCATTTGACTGGGTTTTGCACTTATGAGTTGAATTTGCCTCATAAAAAATCCTAATCATATATAAAAAAGCTTATGAGATTGAATCAGCTTATCTAATGCTCATATAATATTTGTTATATTTGTAACCAGTACTCTAATAGGGCTAGGTGCCACAGCCGTGAACCACGAAGAGCAGTCATGTAGTCATCAGGACGAGTAATAATCTTATCAATAAACTCTTGGTTATATACTCCGCGATTAATACACGCCTGTGACTTCAAGATATCGACCATAAACTCTAAAAATTCCCCTCTGACATATTTCAGTGCAGGCATTGGGAAGTAGCCTTTTTTTCTATCAATTACTGCATCTGGCACCATTCCTCTGGCAATCTTAGCTAAAGGATACTTCGCCATGCCTTGTGCCTTCAGGCTAAACGGCATAGAAAGTGCGTGCTCTACCAATTGATAATCCATAAATGGCACGCGCGCTTCTAACCCATAGCTCATGGTCATCGTATCTACCCGTTTCACTGGATCATCAACAATCAATTGAGTAATATCTAGTAAGAGTACTTTATCAATAAATTCATCAGCATTATCTTTTGCAAATTCTTCACGAAGCCAACTTCTAGTTGCATCATGGGTGTGATATGCTGAGGTAATGGTTTGTAAATATTCCTCATACGGTCTATCTATATAGTGCTTAGTAAAGCGTTCTACTTCATCCCCTGTTTCACTTGCCATACGTGGATACCAAAAATACCCACAAAAAGCCTCATCCGCTCCCTGCCCTGAGAGTACTACTTTCATATGCTTAGATACTTGCTCACTAAGGAGGTAAAACGCCACCGCGTCTTGAGCAACCATTGGCTCACTCATTTGCCCTACTGTTTCTGGCAAGCGAGTCAATACCTCTGAGTTAGGTACTACGATTTTATGATGATTGGTGTTAAATTGATTTACCACCAAATCAGAATATTCAAATTCACTCCCTACCTCGCTACCAATATCTTCAAAGCCAATAGAAAAAGTATTGATATTCTTATGTCCTAATTTATCTAGTAGTCCCACTATCAGAGAACTATCAAGCCCACCAGAAAGCAATACACCAATATCTACATCACTCGCTCCCATGCGTTTTTCTACTGCCTTCATAAGTAGCTCTTCTGTGTGTTCTAGGTATGCTTCATTAGTCAGCCCTGTACGTTTTGCAACAGGATGCCAGTATTTATGTTCGCTGATTATGCCCCTGCGAATGCACATATAATGCCCTGGTTTACATTTCTTAATCCCTGAGAGGATGGTGTGTGGTGCCGGTACTACTGCGTGGAGGCTGAGTTGCATTTGCAAAGCCTCTGGGTAAATGGATGTATCTACCTGAGTATTAAGGAGTGCTTTAGTAGTGGATGCAAAAGTAAAGGCATGAGCAGTGTGTGCATAATACAGTGGCTTAATACCCATTCTATCTCGGGCAATAATGAGTTCTGATTTCGCTATGTCCCACAGGGCAATAGCAAACATACCATCAAACTTAGCAATAGCACTTGCCCCCCACTCTTTATATGCTTTAATAATAACTTCAGTATCACTAGTGGAAAAAAACCGGTATCCCTTAGTAATGAGCTCTGCCCTGAGAGTAAGATAATTATAAATCGTGCCATTAAACACCAAACTAATGCCAAGCTTTTCATCTACCATAGGTTGATGTCCATTGACAGAGAGGTCAATAATAGAAAGACGGGTATGCCCAAACCCCAGTGAGTGATCATGATTATGCCAAATGCCATGATCATCTGGTCCACGGCGTATTTGGGCGTTATTCATCTTTGTTAGGAGTTCAGCAGGTACTGACTGCCCATCAAAACGAAGTTGTCCATTTATACCACACATATGCTCACTTGCTCCAAGTTACTCAAGAGGGAAATTATCTATAAAAGTTTGCCATATCTGGTTAGGTTGCCACTGGTGAAATATCGGCGAGGTTGCATCATGAGCAGAATACCCCTGATACTGCTGTAAATAGTACAGCATAAAGGCACTTACACGGTAGTTAGCTATGCAGTGTATCCAAACTTTTTTGCTCTTAAATATTTCTACCACTGCACAAAAATCTGCGAGTTCACTATACTTGGGTGACTCCCATTCTACTGGGATGTGGATATATCTCATCCCAAGTTCTGTAACGAGTTCATCTTCACCTAATAGCTTCTCTGGTGAATGCGGTGAAGCGAGGTTAATAATCACCTCATAGTCATGATCAGCAATATCTAAAAATTGCTCTCTCGTTGGTTGTCCAGAAGTAGCAATATACTCGGTGGTTTGGTAATAATTATATACAGATTCTACTGCCATCCTGAGAGGTTTTGAAAGACTAAATATCCTGTTATTATAAGATAACTCCCTACTTTAAGTATTTTTATTTTTTTGGCATCTTGGAGTTTGGCGCGTAAGTGACTGGCAAATAATACATATATACTATCGCATACTAGGGCAATGGTGAGAAAAATAAGAGCGAGTGTGCTCATTTGGCTCACATACGAATCACTACCTGTTAAAAACTGTGGAAAAAGTGCACTAAAAAATATCAGTGTTTTAGGATTAGTCAGAGCAATGATAAATGCTCTACCCACTAGCTGAGTAGTGCTTGGGTGCATGCTCACATGTTGGCTTATAATAGCGTTAATGGCGAGATATAAAAAATATGCAATACCAAGCCACTGAATATACAACAAGAAATTAGAAATAGCCAGCAGATGTTCTAGCAGAAATATTACCACTATTACCTGCACGAGCATAGACACAAAGACACTGAGTACGGTAATAAATCCTGCTTTTGCCCCGTTTTCTATACTAGTGATAACAATGAGTGCGACATTAGGACCCGGGGAGACAATCGCTAAAAAGGCAATAATCGCAAAAGAAAGTAAATCCACCCTAAGGTTACTCGGTAGCCACTGCTATAGAGTCTTTGAGTGAGGTGCGTACTTGTGACTCTATTTCATCCACAAGCTCGGCGTTAGTGAGTTTGTGTGATTTTTCACCGTTAATATACAGTAAATTTGGCTGCCCGCCAGTGACTCCTACTGCCACTTCTTTTGCCTCACCAGGGCCATTTACTACACAGCCTATAACTGCTACATCTATTGGGGTGGTAATGTCCTCAAACCGTGCTTCTAATTCATTCACTACTGATATCACATCAAAATTTTGCCGTGAGCAACTTGGGCAGGCTATCAGGTTCACCCCTTTTTGGCGTAATCCCAAAGACTTCAAAATATCAAATCCTACTTTGATTTCATCTACTGGGTCTGAGGCTAAAGATACCCGAATAGTATCACCAATGCCCTGAGCGAGTAATAACCCAAGCCCCACAGCAGATTTGACTGCCCCACCTCTAAAGCTCCCTGCCTCAGTAATACCTAGGTGAAATGGGTTGTCTATTTGCGAAGCAAGTGCCGTATAGGCATCATAAGTCATCCCTACACTGGAGGCCTTTAAGGAAATTTTGAAATTATCAAAGTCGAGTTCATTTAAAATATCAATATGCCTAAAAGCACTTTCTACCATTGCTTTCGCTGTAGGTTCTTTGTACTTTACTGCTAAGTCTTTTTCTAATGAGCCAGCATTTACCCCAATGCGGATGGGGATGTTTTTATCCTGACACGAACGCACTAGCTCACTTACTCGGTTTTTACTGCCAATATTCCCTGGGTTTATCCGCAGGCAATCTACCCCATATTCTAACACCTGTAGAGCAATTTTATAATCAAAGTGAATATCTGCCACTAGTGGTACAGAAACCTCGGAGCGAATAGCTTTAAACGCAGTCGCTGCATCCATCGTAGGGATGGACACCCGCACAATATCAGCTCCTGCATCTACAATGCGCTGTATTTGCTTAACTGTGGCACTCACATCGGTGGTGAGTGTGTTAGTCATACTCTGCACCGCTATAGGTGCATCACCGCCAATGGGCACATTCCCTATGAATATTTGTTTAGTGCGTCTGCGAGTGATGTTCATAAAAGAAATGGATGAGAATTTACATATTATCCAAAATACTTTGAGTAATATTTTCTAGTGTTGGTTCTACTAAGATCATTTTAGAGGTGCACTGCTTAATTGCAGTATCTGGGTCTTTGAGCCCGTGCCCTGTGACCGTACACACGATGGTTTTACCTTGCTCAATCTTGCCTTCTTTGATATTTTTAATCACTCCTGCAACTGAAGTGGCAGATGCGGGCTCAACAAAAATTCCTTCACGCGTAGTTAAGAGTTTTTGTGCTTCTAAGATTTCTTCATCGGTGCGTGGCTCAAAAAAGCCATTTGACTGATAGCGGGCTTCTTGAGCGAGTACAAAACTTTGTGGGTTACCAATACGGATAGCTGAGGCAATAGTTTCAGGGTGGGTAACCATTTGGTTATGGATAAACGGCGCTGCACCTGCAGCTTGATAGCCCGCCATACGTGGGAGTTTAGTTGCGAGATTATCTTTATAATACTCTTTATAGCCCATAAAGTGTGCAGTGATATTCCCTGCATTCCCTACTGGAATAGCGTGGTAATCTGGTGCATCTCCGAGCTCCTCGATAATTTCAAAACTGGCTGTTTTTTGCCCTTCTAAGCGATAGGGATTAATTGAGTTAACAATATCTACTGGTGCATGCCCAGATACTTCTTTTACTAAACGCATGCCATCATCAAAGTTGCCTTTGATTTGAATTACTACTGCACCAGAAATCATTGCTTGAGCAAGTTTACCCATGGCAATTTTGCCTTCTGGGATAATCACAAAGGATTTAATGCCACCGCGTGCTGCATAGGCTGCGGCGGCTGCTGAGGTATTTCCAGTAGAAGCACAGATAATAGCTTTAGCACCGCCCTCTACTGCTTTGGTTACCGCCATAGTCATACCACGATCTTTAAATGAACCGGTTGGGTTTAATCCTTCATACTTGATATAGATATCACCAGTGTAGCCAATATCCCCTGGAATATGTGCTAATTTAATAAGTGGGGTATTGCCCTCACCAAGTTCAATAATGCGAGTAGTGTCACTTACGGGTAAGCGGTGTTTGTATTTATTAATTAATCCAGTATATCTCATAATTGTTAAGTTATGTAAGTGTGAGTTATTTAAAAGTTTCTACATGTAAATAATGTACAGGTTCAAGAGTAAACTCTGCGTTGTTAATTTTTGCGATGGCATGCATCATGTGCTTATGAGCAACACTGCCCGTAATAATAGCAATACGTGCGGTTTCTTCGCTTGGGTGTTGCACCATATTTTCTATACTAATACTATCATCAGCTAAAATCGTGCTGATTTCTGCTAGTACACCTTTAGTATCAGCCACTAAAAGTCTTAAGTAATATTCACTAACTGCATCATCTTTACCTATCACATCAAGTGTAGTGAGCGTTTGCCAACCGAGAGTATTGGTACTTGCGGTTTGGTTAATAATGTCTATCACATCTGCTAAGACACTACTTGCAGTCGCATCACTGCCAGCACCTGCTCCATAATACATAGTTTCGCCTACAGCATTACCAATCATCATGACTGCATTCATCACCCCATCAACACTTGCTAATAGCTTATCTTTTGGGATGAGAGTAGGTTGTACGCTCATTTGTAAACGATTATCTTCTCTTTTTGAGAGAGCGAGATGTTTAATTTTAAAGCCGAGTTCATCAGCGATTTTGGTGTCAATTGTTTTTACATGTGAAATTCCACGCATGGCTATACCATCATACGCCAAATGACAGGCATATCCCATAGAGGTTAAAATAGCAAGTTTATGCCCTGCATCCATGCCTTCAATGTCAAATGTGGGATCTGCTTCTGCGTACCCTAAGGCTTGTGCTTGGGCTAATACATCATCAAAACTTCTGCCTTTATCACGCATTTCAGTTAAGATGAAGTTTCCAGTACCGTTAATAATCCCTGCAATAGATGCTATTTGGTTAGCACTCAACCCTTGCTCTAGTGCTTTAAGCACTGGAATACCTCCAGCAACTGCTGCTTCAAATAATAACTGCACACCGTTTTCATGTGCAAGTGCTAAGAGCTCATTACCATGCGTGGCAATTAGAGCTTTATTAGCAGTGACTACGTGTTTTTTATTACGTAGTGCAGTAGCTACTAAGTCTTTGGCAAATGTGGTACCACCAATGAGTTCTAAGATAATATCTGCCTCAGAGTTTACTACTTGGAAGGCATCTTCAGTGATGGTGCCAATGTGTTCATCAGCACAAATGCGTGATTTAGATGTATCTTTTACCGCACTCATAAGTACCGAAATAGTAGCTCCTGTTTTGTTAGTAATGCTTGCTTGATTAGCCTGTAAGACATTCACCACACCACCGCCAACGGTGCCGAGCCCTAAAATACCTAATGTTATATGTTTACTCATAGCTTGAATCTGCTGCAAACTGCAGTTTATATTGCGAGAAAAGACGATTTTTAAAGGGGTAAATTATACCGTATTAAACACTACCATAGTTTCGATATGTTTGGTGTGGCTAAACATATCCATAATCAATGCTTCATGTGGCTGATAGCCGAGTTCTTGTAATATCGCACTATCTCGTACTAAAGTATGTGGATTACATGATATATAGACGATTGTTTTTACTCCGAGCTTAGGTAATAGTGGAATGACTTCACTTGCCCCACTTCTGGCTGGGTCAATCAGTGCTTTGTTATAATGCCCTTTTGCCCATTTAAACTCAGCTACAGATTCAAATAAATCAGCCCGATGAAATTCTATATTGGTAAGATTATTATGTATAGCGTTTTGTTTTGCTCGCTCTACTAAATATGTATCTCCCTCGATACCGACCACCTTTCCAGCTCTGGTGGCGATAGGTAGGCTAAAGTTACCAATACCGCAAAATAAATCAATAACACTATCAGTAGATTCAAGAGCTAAAAAATCTATAGCTTGCTTTACCATTTGCCGATTAATATCCAGATGCACTTGAGTAAAGTCATAAGGTTCATAATGCAGAGTAATGCCAAACTCAGGGTGGGTGTAATACAGTGATGCAGTAGTATCAAGCGTAGTAATAGTATCTATCCCACCACTTTGTAAATAAAAAATGATACCGAGCTTGGCTTGATACTCTTGTAATATGAGTAAATCTGCCTCACTCAGAGGCTCTAAGTGGCGAATGATAATCACCGTATCACCCTCGCTCACAGCCACTTCAAACTGGGCTATTTTGTCAGTAATACTCAAACTCGCTACCATAGTCGCAAGTGTGGTCAACTGAGTGCCAATATGCTCATGCATAATATGGCAATAATCCATATCAGCCAAAAATGCCGAATGCTTCTCACGAAAACCGACTATCACTTTTTCTTTTTTATGCACATGTCGCACCCCGAGGCGGGCTTTGGTGCGGTATTGCCATATATCACTCATAATTGGAGCATGCCACGTAGGAATAGTAATATTTTCACTAGCAAAGAGTTGTTTGACAATATCTAGCTTAATATCAACTTGAGACTGGGCAGAAAGATACTGAAGTGAACACCCTCCGCACAAACCAAAAAATTCACACCTCGGAGTAATGCGTTCAGGGCTCGGTGAAATAACCTGTAGTACCCGTGCTTCATCATAATTAGCAGTTTTTTTGGTGCGGGTTGCCTGGACTTGCTCCCCTACTAAGGCCCCCTCAACAAAAATAATCTTACCCTCATCTTTGGCTATGCCACGCACATCATCAGAATAATGAGAAATATTGAGTTCGTATTCTTTAGGTGGGGATTTTTTGCGGTGACGTCTGGGCATGAACTCATTTAGGATAAAACACACTATTTTACTGGGTATAGCAGGGCTGAGCCTATAAGCTGAGCTAAGCTAACAATTCTATCCAGTGTTTTACCGGAATGTGAGTGCCCTTTTGCAAATGCAAAATACACCCTACATTACTACTAACAATCACCTCTGGAGTGTCTAAATGGGCGAGTTTATTATCTCTTAACCGAGTAGCCATATCTTTTTCAAATAAAGAATACGTCCCTGCAGAACCACAGCATAAGTGATTATCTGCTATTGGTGTACAATCATATCCTAATGAGCGAAGAAGTTGATGTGTGCGTCCTGCAAGTTTTTGTCCATGTTGCAGTGTACAAGGCTCGTGGTATTTGATGCGTATAGGCTGAGTACTCAGACTAGAAAGATCTTTATCCAGTAAAAATTCTGTGATATCTTTAGTATGCTTGGCAACAACTACTGCTTGAACATATAACGGGTGGGAGTTGGTTAATACACTCGGATAGTCTTTAATCATCAGCCCACAACCACTGGCATTAGAAATAATCATTTCAGCACCTTGTGCTAATGCTTGATGCCACTGAGTAATATTTGCTTCAATTTGCTTGAGTGCTGTAGTATGATTATCTAAATGCTCCGCAATAGCCCCACAACATTCCCTTTGAGAAGTCTGGGTCACAACATAGCCAAGCTTGGTTAATACATTATAAGAAGCAGTGTTAATATCAGGCAGTAGTGGTTGCTGCACACATCCGCCATGTAGAAGTATTTGCTTAGTATTCGCAGATTTAGCACTCATAGGTGAGCTTATGCGTTTAATATGCGCTCGTTTGCCCACCAACCACGCTCCAGAGTTAAATAGTAGTGGCTGGGTTAAAAATGACACCAACCCTCGGCGAAAGAGTTTAGCTACACTTGAGCGTTTACTGGCAATCAGTTGTTTGCCTGCTGTCAAAATATGATGATACTCCACCCCTGATGGACAAGTAGTTTCACAGGAGCGACAACTTAAGCATTTATCAAGCGTATTTGGGGTGATTTCTCCGCCTTCAAGTAACTGCTTTACGCTATAAATGCGCCCTCTAGGTGAGTTAGCTTCTTCTCCTAACACTCTGTAGGTTGGGCACGTAGCCAAGCAAAATCCACAATGTACGCACTTTCCTATATTTTCTTCAGCACGCTCAATTACCCCAGCTGACAATTCAGTAATAGTAGTATTAATTTGCATGAATTATTTCAAATATTTATTTCTTCTAAATCTAGTAGAAATATTCAATTTCATTGATTTTTTAGCAAATAATTTGCCAAAAAACCGAGTAATCTCATAGTTCATTAAATAAAATGATGGAATCAAAATCAGCGTAATAAATGTTGCTGATAACAGTCCATACCCCAGTGCTAACGCCATAGGTTGTAAGAATATATCTACCCGACCCTCAAGGGTAAAGCTAAGATCCGTAAATGGGATAAATAGTGAAATATCACCTATAGAATATATTAGTGGCAAGATACCCATAAGTGTAGTTACAGAAGTCAATACCACTGCTCTTAGTCTATCTTTTGCTCCTCTAGCTACCCATTTGCGCGTTGGTTCTCCTTTGGTATCATAGTCTCTAATATAGTTAAGATGAGATACCATGACTAACGAGTCATTCACTACTACTCCAACTAATGCAAGTGAGCCCAGTAAAGTAAAGAAACTTAACGGCTCAGCGTGAAGATAAAACGACCAGATTACCCCAACAAAGGCAAATGGCACCGCACTCAAGATAATAAGTGGTTGCGAATAAGAATTAAACAAGATAATCAGCACCAAATATATCACCCCAATGGCAAATGAAAATGCTATCGCAAAACTCATAAGTGATTGTTTAGATTCCGCAGAACCTCCTTCAAACTGGACTAATATATCAGGATAATTCGTATCTGCATTTAGCTCAGTTTTTATTTGGTTCGTAACCTCTAATGCATTGGTGATTTTGTCATCAAGACTAGCACTCACAGTAATCGAGCGTTTACCATTATAGTGATTATAATCAGGCTCACCACTGATGCGCTTGATACTAATAAAACTATCAAGCGGAATAACACGCCCTTTATTATTAGTAATAGTCAGCATATCTAAAATATCAATAGTACTGTCTTTACCAAGGAATATTTTGTAATCAATATCTATATTACCTCGTCTGGTATCTGCTACCTTTACCCCGCTAAATGACGCACTCAAAATATCTTGTACCTCTGAAAAATTAATCCCAAGGCGGGCCATTCTCTCAAAGTCAAACTCCACTTGCATACGACCTTTGCCTTCATCATTATCAAGGTCAATATCACTAACGCCTTCAATACTTTCTAATATCCGTTTTACTGCCAGACTCGCTGATTCTCGCTCGGTATCGTTATTACTTGTGAGGACCACTTCCATATCTTTCCCTTGCGGAGGTCCGGGACGTCGGGTAGAAATATCAAGTTTTTCTACATTTGGGATATTTTTGGTAGCCTCTTTAAGTTGGTCTACAATTTCTGGGGCGTTAATGCTACGTTCACTCACTGGGATAAGACGAATATCAATACTTGAGCGGTTCGGTGATGAGCCTCCAATATCTGCACTGATAAACTCAAGATTCTCACCTACCGTAGAAATAATAGCATTTTCTACCTGCAAACTCACCTCAGCCGTGCGTAGTAAATCAAAACTTGTATCAGTTTTTAGCCTTGCTGTAATAGTGTCAGAACCTGAGGCAGGAAATAGCGTAAATTTCATTTGCTCTTTGGCAAAGTAAAAGCTATATAAAGCACCTGCGACAAAAAGCAAAATAATAAGATAACGTAACGTTAGAAGTGGGTAAATAACAGCAACAAACCCACGCTCTATTACGGCAAACCACTTGCGAGGTTTAGAGGATTTGCCATTATTTAAGTGTGCTGGCAACGCAAAGGTAACCTCAATAAAGGAAAGTATAAGAGCAAAAATAATAACTACGGGAATTATATAAATAAATTTCCCCATCGTGCCTTCCATTAAAAACATAGAGGACATAGCGATAATACTGGTGAGAATAGTAGTAACGACCGGGCGAATAACTCGTTTATAACCCTTGGCAATTCCTGTCACACTAGTGTCTTTTTCTTTGGCTCCTTCTATACTTTCTGCCACAATAATACTATCATCCACGACCAAACCCAGTACTAAGATAATTGCGGCTAAAGAAATCAGATTAATAGTTTCACCCGCAAGTAATAATAAAGTAGCAACGCCTAACAGGACTGCAGTCATCCCCAGCCCCACCCAAAAGGCAGTGCGTAAACTAAGGAAAATACCCAGCATAACAAGTACCAAAAAGAACCCAATCAAGGCATTTTGCGAAACAATACTAAGGCGATTTCTGACTTGTTTTGACTGATCATTGGTATAAAAAATTTCCAAAGAATCACTATAGTTAGCTTGAAACTTAGTGACTATTTCTTTAACCGCATCTACTGTGTTAATAACATCGGCACTAGAAGATTTTCTCACCTTTAATTCATAGCCTGTTTTACCATTTACTCGCAAAATATCTGAAAGTTCTGCTGGAGCAGTTTCTATGGTAGCAACATCGCTTAAATACACCACCCCACCATTGAAATTCGCTTTTAAAATAATGTCCTTAATATCCCCACTGGTGGAAAACTTCTCAAGTACGACGATGTTATTATTATCTGCTGGATTATTATTATCGCCCGCGGTATAACGGTAATTACGACTGCGCATTTTGTTTATCACATCTGCGAGTGATAAGCGGTATTGCTCTAAGAGTGCTGGTTCTACATAAATTTTGATTTCAGTATCTACATTGCCATCTTCACCTACATCAGATACTCCCTTAAGTTCAATGATTTTATCTTTTAAATTTTTAGCAATGCGTTCTAGCTCAGTCATATTTACACTGCCCGCTAGATTTACCCGTAAGATTTCACCACGTGAAGTTTTTTGCTCCCATACTCGTGGGGTTACATCCTCAGGAAAGTCACTAATACTGCTAATTTCAGTGCGGATATCTTGTTTTACTTGGTCAATATCATCTGAATCAGGGTCTAATTGAATAGTGATACGAGACAGCCCTTCTTTAGAAAACGAGCTATAAAAATCTATGCCACTTATGCCGCTGAGTTTATCTTCTATGAGATTAGTCACATCCTGTTCAACATCAAGCGGAGAGGAGTTAGGATATAAAGTCAAAACATTCATTACTTCAAAATCAACATTTGGGAATTGATCTCGTTGAATTTGAGTAAATGATAATACTCCAATCACAATCATGAGAAGGGTGAGCACAAAAGCAAATTTCTTTTGGCGAATAAAAAATTCAATCATAATGAGGTCTTAACTATGGCAAACAGCGCACTCAGGGTCTTTGGTAATACTGAGTACCCGACTATTATAAGTGAGTCCATCAAGGATAAAGAGTTTATTTGTAAGGGTATGTTTTGGTTGAGTGAGTACCTTGATTGCCTCTAATGCTTGCAGTGAACCAATTACCCCTGCCATTGGTGCCATGATACCATTCGCAGTGCATGAATTATCTACAGTACCCGGCTTATATACACACTCATAACATGCGTGTTCACTCTGGTAACTGGCAAAGGTAGCTACTTGCCCCTCATACTTAATGACTGCAGCACTCACTAAAGGTACTTTAGCTTGATAACACAAACGATTCAATAAAAATCTACTCTCAAAATTATCGGTACCATCTAATACAATATCTGATTGCTCTACTAGAGAAGCTAATATTGCTTCATTTACCTCTGCGTGTGTTTCTATAGTAACCAGTGGATTCATTACATGAAGTTTTTCCCGAGCTGACTCTACCTTGAGTTTACCAATATCAGGGGTGTGGTGAATAATTTGGCGTTGTAAGTTGGAGAGTTCCACATGATCAAAGTCACATAATATCAGCCTGCCGATTCCAGCACTGGCAAGATAGCTACTACTTACAGCACCTAAACCACCTATGCCAATGAGTAGTGCAGTAGCACTACGTAGTGTTTGTTGACCTTCTATGCCAAAATCACTAAGCATTATTTGGCGTGAATATCTTAACAACTCATCATCAGTCATAGGTATAATTTTTCTAACATATATGTACTATTTTAAAATTAATTTACCATTATGGTTGCAATTATCATGGGTTCTCAAAGTGATTACCCTACTATGAAACATACTGAAGAAATGCTCACCACTCTAGGCGTGCCATTTCACAGTGAAATTGTCTCTGCACATCGCACTCCTGAAAAAATGCTACACTTTGCTCAAGAAGCTGAAGATAATGGCTATAAAGTGATTATTGCGGGTGCTGGTGGAGCTGCACATTTACCAGGCATGGTGGCTGCTATGACTCACTTACCAGTATTAGGTGTTCCTATTAAGTCAAAAGCACTTAAGGGTATGGATTCGCTCCTCTCTATTGTGCAAATGCCCAGAGGTGTAGCTGTAGGCACACTCGCTATTGGCACTTCTGGAGCTGCAAATGCAGGTTTATTAGCTGCTCAAATTATAGCACTTCAAGATAGCACTATTAGAGAAAATATCCTTGCATTTAAAGCATCACAAACCAAAGCAGTACTAGATAATGCAACGCCAAAACTATAACCTATACATATGAATATTGGTATCATTGGTGATGGTCAACTGGGTAGAATGCTTGCCCTAGAGGGCATGAAACTAGGTCATAATTTTGGATTTTTAAGTTCTTCTAAATCATTTTATAACTCACCATGTGCTAATTTAGGCAAACACTTTAGTTCACTTGATGAATTACTCTCGTTTGCAGATGTCCTCACATACGAAAGTGAAAATGTAAATGTCACTCTTTTAGATTCTATAGACATTCCCATTTATCCCCCCGTATCAATATTATCAGTCGCCCAACATCGTGGGCACGAAAAAGCGTTATTTATTGAGTTAGGAATTCCTTGTGCGAATTATCAATTACATTCTCCTACTGATACCACATCATTATCAGATGTGTTAAGTGCTACCACTTTGCCTGTTATTGTCAAAACTACCACTCAAGGATATGATGGTAAAGGGCAATATGTTGTCTCTAGTAGTAGTGATATTCCTAGTGCTGTAGAGCACATGGCGAATGAGGAGGTTATTATTGAAGAGATGATTGCATTTGATTATGAAGTATCACTTATTGCATGTGCAACCAAGCATCAAATGATCACCTATCCACTGACGAAAAATACCCATAAGCATGGCATCTTAGAAACTTCAGAAGTAATATCTCATGATGCATTAGCGATACAAGCACAACAATATGCTCAAATAATTTGTCAAAAATTTAACTATATTGGTATTTTGACCATAGAGTTTTTTGTGGTAGGAGATACGCTCTATGCAAACGAAATTGCCCCGAGAGTGCATAATTCAGGGCATTGGACGCTTGATGGAGCACATACTTCTCAATTTGAAAATCATATTAGAGCTATTACACATACTCCACTTGGTTCACTAGCATGTTTATATCAATCAGTAGTTATGCATAATATTATCTCTATACTACCAGATACCAAAGCATTACTGAGTGACGCACATACTTCACTGCATTTGTATAATAAAACCGAGCGTGTAGGTCGAAAAATCGGACATTACACCATTTGTAAATAGCAAACAACCTATTTATAATAACATTTATGGAAAATCGAATCCTCATTAGTGACTTGTGTAATATTAGTGCCACCTATCTTGATGGAGAAAGTGTAGCAAAAATTTACGAAGCCTATCTCTTAGCAGCTGATGCACATGATGGACAATATCGTAAATCAGGAGAAGCGTATGTATTTCACCCGCTTGCTGTAGCACTCATTCTCGCTAAACTCAAACTAGATTATCAAAGCATTATTGCTGCTATATTGCATGATGTGATTGAAGATACGCCTATTTCCGCTCAAGATATTGAATCTCATTTTGGTAGTAGTGTGGCACACATTGTGGAGGGAGTATCCAAAATTGATAGCATGGAACATAAAAATATCAATATTAAGCAAGCACAAAACTTTAGAAAGCTACTCATTGCCGCTTCTACCGATGCTCGGGTTCTTATTATTAAGCTCGCAGATAGACTACATAATATGCGTACTATTTCGGCAATGACCCCTGCATCACAACAACGAATTGCCAAAGAAACACAGGAGATTTACATTCCTATCTCCAGACGCATGGGACTGGAAATGATTACTAGCGAGCTTAAACTGCTCACCTTTAAAACTATTCATCCTATTCGCTATGGCATTTTAGAGCGTAAACTGATTCAACGACAAATTAAAACCTCCGGGGTGTTGGAATCTTCACTGGCAACTATTCGCTCCAAACTCTCAGAACATGAGGTAAATTGCTCTATTGCTGGACGGGAAAAAGATATTGCGAGTATTTACCATAAGATGAAAATCAAAAAACTCAGATTTAATGAAATTTTTGACTTATATGGTCTACGTATTATTGTCGATGAATTAAGAGATTGTTATCACGCTCTCGGGGTGGTGCATAATGCATACAAACCTATTCCTGGAAAATTTAAAGATTATATTGCGATTCCTAAAAATAATGGCTATCAATCCTTACATACCATCATTTTCGCTGAAAATAGACAGATGATTGAAGTGCAAATCAGAACGACTGAAATGGATAATATTGCCAATTATGGAATTGCTTCCCACTGGTTTTATAAAAATAGAGGTAATGCTGAAATTGCCCCGAGTTGGCTGCAGAATATTCGTTTTGACACTGAGGACGGTGACTTTATAGAAAGCGCTCAAGCGGAAATTTTACAAAATGATGTATTTGTCTTTACCCCAACAGGGGATATTATCAAGCTAGCCTATCAAGCCACTGCACTTGATTTAGCCTATCATATTCATACTGATATCGGTAACTATGCAATTTCTTGTGTCATTGACAACATAAGAAAACCACTTTCCACAGGGCTGAAATCTGGGCAAACCATAGAAATTATTACAGACAAAACACCTCGTGTCACCTTAGAAAACTTAGATATAGTACAAAGCCCAAAAGCCAAATATGAGATTAAAAACTTCTTAAAACGTAACTTCTCACACCGCCTAATTAATGAAGGTAAACAACTCTTAACTGATGTATTATTTTATCAAGGTATTGATATAGATTATATTAATCTCATTCAGCATCTTGATGATTTTGGCGTAGAGTCTGTGAAACAGTTATTTATCAAAATCACATTAAAAGAGATTTTACTCTCAAGAGTAGTGAGCATTATCAACCAAAGTGAAATCAATGAAATTATTGATACTTCCATCGATAGAAGTCAAAAAGTATCTCCAGAATTAGCTACCTGTTGTTACCCTTTGCCAGGAGATAAGGTAGTAGGAGTGATTAACCAAAATAGAGGGTTTGTGATTCACCGAAAAAACTGCGATCATATTTTTAAAAATAAAAATATCTACAAAGTAGACTGGCACTTTAGTACTGATGAAGTATATAAAAGTAAAATTAGTTGCAATGTTACCAATGAACGCGGAGCATTTGCCAGTATCGCCACCACGATTGCCAATTTAGGATTTAATATTACCGATATTGACCTTGTAGAGCGACAAAATAATGCCTACCTAGAATTTATTATAGAGATAGGTTCTAAAACTAAATTAGAAGAAACAATTACTGAGCTTGAGAAACTAAATCTCATTAAGTCTATTACCCGAGTGTAAATTATTGAAGATATACATACCTAGAGTGATATTGGGATTATATTGTAGTAATACCAAGTTCGCTAAATAGTGCATTATCACTACTTGTACTTGGATTTTCAGTAGTTAAAAGATCTTCACCATAAAAAATAGAATTAGCACCTGCAAAAAAACACATAGCCTGCATTACAGCGCTCATTTCTGTTCTACCGGCTGATAGGCGTACCACAGATTTTGGCATCATAATACGTGCCACTGCAATGGTTTTAATAAATTCAAAATCATTGACTTTCTGTGCTGTTTCAAGTGGGGTACCAGCAATTGGAACCAGCATATTAATCGGCACACTATCTGGGTGTTGCTCTAAATTAGCCAGAGTTATCAGCATAGAAGCACGATCTGTTTCATTTTCACCTAGTCCTAAAATCCCGCCGCTACATACATGAATACCTGCATTTTGCACTGCCTCTAGAGTATTCAGACGCTCAGCAAAGGTACGAGTGGTGATGACATTTCCATAGTGTTCTTCAGAGGTATCGATATTATGATTATAATAATCTAAGCCTGCGTCTTTTAACCGTACTGCTTGAGTATCTGATAACATGCCAAGAGTCACACAGGTTTCTAATCCAAGAGACTTCACCTGGGTAATCATATCAATCACTTTATCTAAACTTTTATCGGTAGGGTTACGCCACGCTGCTCCCATACAAAAGCGAGAAGCTCCTTGTTCTTTGGCTTTTTTAGCCTGTGTGATGACTGTTTCTAACTCCATTAAACGCTCACGCTCCAGCCCAGTATCATAACGTGAACTCTGTGAACAATATGAACAATCTTCGGGGCACGCACCTGTTTTAATATTTAATAGTGATGAAACTTGAACACTATTAGGCTCAAAATGCTCACGATGAATAGAGTGTGCCTTAAAAAGTAAATCATTAAATGGCAAATGAAATAAAGCTAGTACTTCATCGCGTTGCCAATCATTACGTAACATAAAGAATAGGTGGTAAAATTTTCTATTTTAAACTAAATAGAGGGTATTGAGAATGTTTGGCGGCAATATGGCGAAAATGATGCAACAAGCACAACAGGTAAAACAAAACATGGACACTGCCAAAGAGCAAATCCGCAACCTAGAAGTACAGATGTCTAGTGGTAACGAACTCACACTCACCATGAATGGGCAACATCAGATTACACACCTCTCACTCTCAGACACTGCACTCACAGATAAAGCACTACTAGAAGATATGCTCACCATGACCATCAATAATGCATCACAAGAAATCAATAGCCAAACTGAAGCATTAATGAAAGAAGCAACAGGTGGTATCAATCTACCATTTTAATATGCTTGATTCACTGGTAAAAGCCTTTATGATGCTCCCTGGAGTAGGGGAAAAAACAGCGTATCGTTATGCTTTTCATATTTTGCAGCACAATACCAAGGGCGGAGTAACACTAGCAAATGCGCTACTTCACAGTATTGAACATATCAGGCATTGTAGCGAATGCAGAACACTCACTACCGAAGCGGTATGCTCTATTTGCGCCAATGATAAACGAGATAATAGTAAGTTATGTGTAGTGAAAAATCCACTGGATATTGCGAGTATTGAAAAAACTGGCAGTTATAGTGGAAAATACTTTGTCCTTGGTAATTACATTTCTCCAATAGATCGCATTGGACCTGAAGACTTACACCTTGAACTACTAGAAAACATCGCTCAGTCGCGTGGGGTGAGTGAAATTATTTTGGCAACCTCAGCTACTTTAGAAGGGGAAATCACCAACACTTATATTAGTAATTTATTTAGTAACACCGATATTACAGTCACGCAATTAGTCCGCGGGATTCCACTCGGTGGGGATCTAGAATATACTGATATTAATACGCTAACAAAGGCATTAAACGATCGTCATTAGTATAATTCATGTGCGTAGTGTGTAGCACTACAGCTCATATTAACTAAATTTAGCCAAAGGGTCAAACACCTGATAAATACCCTGAGTGATGTGCTGGGTGTATTCAGGTTCTGGCTCATGAGTGCGAGGTACCTCAGATGTATGTACACTTAGTGCATTTATTGGCAACACCTTAAAACTCATCTGGGTAATTACTCCGCACTTTCCTCTGCTACCACACAGCATTCTTGAAACATCATATCCGGCGACATTTTTAATCACCTCACCGCCAAATGTCAGCACATCTCCTCTGCCATCAATAATCTCTACTCCAAGAATGCTCATACGTATATCATGTCCGCCTTTGACAAACACACTGCCAATCATTTCATGATCCCCAGCAGTAAAATCAAAGTCTTGCCCTTGCTCTTGTAGAAGTTTGCGAATATTACCTACCAGAGCACCTGCTTGTACGGTAAGTGTGAGTTCTTCAGGGTAATAATGTACTACCTCATTGTATTCGTGGATTGCTAAATCTTTGATAATGTCTACCTTTTCATGGGCTATGATATATGCTTGCATCTGGGCAATATTCATTAGAAACGCTCCAAATGAGGATGTGGATCTTGATTTCCATGAATGTGCATCCGCCCTACTTCACTGCATCTATGAAGTGTAGGTACCGCTTTGGTTGGGTTTAAAATACCTTTAGTATCAAATACTTTCTTAATATTATGAAAAATTTCTAACTCTTTTTTGGGAAATTGATAACACATTGCGCCGAGCTTCTCAAGCCCCACACCGTGTTCACCAGTAATAGTGCCACCCAAATCTACACATTTTTTCAATATCCGCTCACCTAGTTCTTCCGCAAGCGGGATTTCACCTTTGCTGGCATCATATAAAATCAGTGGATGTAAGTTACCATCTCCAGCATGGAATACATTCGCAACCCGTAGCCCAAACTCATTAGAAAGTTCAGTGATATATTCTAAGACCTCAGCTAAATGACGCTTAGGAATCGTTCCATCCATACAATAATAATCTGGTGAAATACGCCCTACTGCAGGAAACGCTGATTTTCTGCCTTTCCATAGCAAGATACGTTCACTTTCATCGGTTGCTATTTGTACACTTTTTGCTGCTTGCAAAATAGCTAAAACTTTAGCGGTATCACGCTCTACTTCTTCGGTGGTTCCGTCTAAATCACATAATAGTAAGGCTGCACTATGAGGATAAATATTACCTAAAAATTCATTACTTGCTCCAATACTAAATTCATCCATCATCTCTAATCCAGCAGGAATCACTCCACCAGCAATAATATTTGCCACAGCATGTGCACATTCTGTCACACTAGCGAAATCTGCCATTAATGTTTTAGTTATTGCAGGTATAGGAAGTAGTTTTACGGTAACTTCTACTACTAAGCCGAGTAGTCCTTCTGAGCCAATGAGTAACGAAAGTAAGCCTAAAGAATCGTCATCACGATGAACAGTTCTCAGCTCACCTTCGGCATCAACGTAGGTAATTTGGATAATATTATGCACAGTCAAACCATACTTTAAACAATGCACTCCACCTGAATTTTCTGCAATATTGCCACCAATGGTGCAAGCAATTTGCGATGATGGATCTGGTGCATAGTACAGACCGTATTCCTTAGCATAGCTAGAAATTTCTGCATTTATCACCCCGGGCTCAACTACCATAGAGTGGTTCTCTGTATTAATTTCCTTAATTGCATTAAGTTTAGAAAATCCTAGTACAACCCCATTAGTTTGCGGTGTAGCCCCACCAGATAGCCCTGTTCCCGCTCCTCTGGGCACAATAGGAACCTCATGAGTATTACATGCTTTTACAATTGCTTGCACCTGTGCTACGGTGCTGGGTAAAACTACCGCAAGAGGTAATGCTTTATATGTTGTTAAGCCATCGCACTCAAATACTGTAGTGTCTTTACCAGTGAGGATTGACTCTTGAGGTAAGATAGCACTTAATGCACTAATAATATCAGACATCACTTACCTTAGATAGATTTAAAAAATAGGGATATTGCATAAGACTAGATATTATAATATGCCGTTTAGATTATTGCCCTCTTTATTATGAAAAGTTTTAATCCACCTGTACGTACTCTCATGGGACCGGGGCCAAGTGATGTACACCCACGTATTTTATCAGCAATGGCCAGACCAACAATTGGACACCTTGATCCTGCATTTATTACTATGATGGATGAAATCAAAGAAGGCTTAAAATACGCATACCAAACAGAAAATGCCTTAACTATGCCAGTATCTGCCCCAGGAAGTGCGGGAATGGAGACTTGTTTTGCTAATTTAGTAGAGCCTGGTGATAGTGTTATTGTCTGTATCAATGGTGTATTTGGCACTCGCATGAAAGAAAACATCACTCGTTTTGGTGGTACCGCTATAGAAGTACATGATGACTGGGGCAATGCGGTCAGCGTGGAAAAAGTTGCGAATGCAATGGCTGAACATCCTGAAGCAAAAATTGTCGCATTTGTCCATGCAGAGACTTCGACTGGTGCAAGAAGTGATGCAAAGACCATTTGTGCATTAGCTAAGGAGCATCATATGCTTACTATTGTGGACTCAGTAACTTCACTAGTAGGTAGTGAATTACGAGTAGATGAGTGGGGTATTGATGCGATTTATTCTGGTACTCAGAAGTGCTTATCAGCGATGCCAGGTATATCCCCTATTAGCTTTAGTGAGCGTGCACTGCATAAAGTAGCCCATAGAGCCACAGCCGTGCCAAGTTGGTTTTTAGATTTAAATCTGGTAATGGCATATTGGGGCGGAGAAGGCAAACGTGCCTATCACCATACCGCACCAGTAAATACACTCTATGGACTCCATGAATCACTAGTTATGTTACTTGAAGAAGGCTTAGAACACTCATGGCAAAAGCATGCTGCAAACCACGAAATTTTAAAATCTGGTCTCACCGAAATGGGTATAGAATTTGTGGTAGATGAAGCATCTCGCTTACCACAGCTAAACTCAGTGTGGATTCCAGAAGGTGTGGATGATGCTACTGTGCGTTCTGCACTTCTTAATGATTATAATCTTGAAATTGGTGCAGGATTAGGTAACTTCGCTGGTAAAGTATGGCGTATTGGTTTAATGGGCTATTCTTCTAGAAAAGAAAATATTACACTATTGCTAGCAGCACTTAAAGACTCTATGAAATAATCAATATATCACTACTTAAGTATCGCTAAGGTTTCTTGATAGGTTAAATCATTCTCAATAATAATATGTTCAAGTTCAAGGTCTTTAATAAGTTCAAGTTCCTCTCTTGAATGTAGTTTAACAATAACTTTTTCTTTAGCCACTGCTTTTAAAATATTATTGCAAATATTATATAACCGACTAGGTGAGTTAATAGCTACAATCACGTAGCGTGCTTCATCTAGTTTTGCTTGATTAATCAAATGGGTTTGGGTAGCATCACCAAAAATTATCTGTTCACCTGCTTCTTTATTTTTGTGATAGATATCAATATCGTTTTCAATAGCGATATATTCTGTATTGGTATTTTTAAAACTCCGAGATAATCTTCTACCAAAACTACCAAAGCCAATAATTACAATATGGTTCTTTAATGCATAGGAACTAGTCGCCACACTTTCAAGATTTGAGCGAGTTAATATATTAGCAATACTATCAATATGATTTAGCACCAGTGGCGTAAGTACCATAGACAATATAATCACTGCCAAAATAATCTGAGAAATATAATTGTCAAGTAGTCCTTGAGAGAAGCTCAGCTCCAATGCAGCTAGGGAGAACTCACCTATTTGCATCAGTGAAAGAGCTGTTTTTACTGAGATTCGGGCATTATACCCAAAACGAATAATACTAAAAATAACCACAAATTTTAATGCCAGTACTGCTACCAAAATACCTAAGATAATAAGAAATTCTGAAGAGATAATGCCAAAGTCAATCTGCATCCCGATAGTGATAAAAAAGACTCCGAGTAAAATATCTCTAAATGGAATCAGGTCTGCTTCTGCCTGATGCTTATACTTTGTTTCTGCAATCAGCATGCCCGCAACAAATGCACCAAGTGAGTAGGAAAACCCAAGTAGGTACGAGAGATATGATGCGCCAATAGCTAAGAATAAAATCGTACCCACAAAAAGTTCTTCATCAGTAGTTTTAACAATTTGATTGAAAAATGGCTCTAGTAAATACTTTGAAGAGATATAGAGCACGCCTAATAAAATAAGTGCACTAATACTAATATCTAAAAGTGCACGAGCAATACTTGAATCGCTAGATGCGAGTAAGTTAATAATGAGCAGTACTGGAATAACAAATAAATCTTGCATTAACAAAATACTTAGAGAAAGTCTGCCGTATTTTTTGGTAATTTCTTTATTTTTTTCTAAGGTTTTCAGTACAATTGCAGTAGAAGATAATGAGACAATGAGAGCGATAATAAATGAAGTACTTACATCTAAACCAAATACTAAATTACACAGTGCAAAGACTAATATACTAGTACCAATGATTTGCGCATTACCAATACCAAATACTTGATATTTAAGTGATTTTAGTTTATTTGGTGAGAACTCTAAGCCTATGGTAAACATCAAAAATGCAATCCCTAACTCCGCAATCCCTAGTAAAGTATGGTTATGTGCGGCATCTTGGAGACCAAGAACATAGGTCACAATAGCACCGGTAACAATATAACCAATAATAGTTGGCAAATGTATACGCTTTAATAAAATATTAATACATAAAGCAGTAAAGAGTGTAATAACAATAATAGATAAAGTACTCAATGGGCTTCTAGTTTTTTAATATGAGCTTCAAGCTCTTTAATATGATCTTTTAGATTAGCAATAATATCTAATAGTTTTTGTTCATTCTCTTCATGAATACGCTGATATTCACGGGTTTTGTGATAAGCACGTTCCTTAATTTTATTCACCCGCTCAATATTGTTATCTTGCTCACTACAAAAGTCAAATTCTGGATATGCCAAACGCACACTATCGGTGGTCACATAACCTTCATGTGTTTGTAATTTACCAAGGTTAATTTGCTTTTGTACCTCAGAACGTTTAATTCCCAGCATACGCGCTACTTTTGAAACACTTAATTTAACCACTGTTGTACCCCCTTAATAATATCAGCGTCATGAACGCTTGCTACTATTATATTAAAAAAACCTTGGGAGTTGAGATAAGTTTGTATTCTTTTACTTGCTACTACAAAACGCGTTTGCCGATCTAGTGAGTGGTGTGGGTTAATATGTAAGATAAGTGCATCAAAAATATCAACACTCGTAATCAAAATAATAGGGTCATTCTCTAGAAGCGGAAGTATCTTGACTAAGTAAGGAGCAATATCTTGCAGTGGACTGCGTTCATAGACTTCTATATAAGACACCTTGTTATGTTGACTTTCTAACCCAGTTTTCAGAGTATCCACCCCACCTACCCCACGAACGATACCAATATGTTGACCACGAAGAGTAGCAACCTCTGGCATTGCTAGTAATGAAGCAGAAGATGGATGTTCTAATGGATAGGCAAATACACTATACCCACGCTCAATGAGTATCCTTGCAGTACCACTACCCACTGCTAATATTTTCGCACATTGTTGATTTTTAGCTACATATTCACCGAACTTAACTGCATTTTTACTAATAAATATCAAATAATCATATACTGCATGCACCTCAGGAGTGAGCGCATGAATTTCCAATGTAGGGAATATCTCAGAGGGTATATGTAGCGTGGTAAGTAGTTGTCTAAGAACAATGCTTTCAGCAAGTGGTCTAGTAAGAATAACGGGACTAATCATCTTGCCACCGCTGTAATGCACTCTTGTCTTTATCAGCGGCAGAAACCCAAGTATCACTAGTCATCGTTCGCTCTTTTTTCCAAAATGGTGCTCTGGTTTTGAGAAAATCCATAATAAACCAACAAGCGTTAAATGCGTGTTCACGGTGGCGACTAGTAGCAATCACTAAGACAATTTGATCTTTTGGAGTGAGTGTACCGATGCGATGATGAATGACAACATTATGAATATCCCAACGCTCACTTGCCTGCTGGGCAATATTTGTCAAGGATTTGTGTGCCATTTCATGATAGCACTCTAAATACATGTACTCTAAAGATTCATCTACCATGTCTCGCACTAGTCCAATAAATGAAGCAACTGCTCCGGTATTACCCTCTCCAGAAATAGCTTGAAGTTCAGTCTCAATACTAAAATCTTCTTCGCTTATCACAACCTTAATCATAATATTAACCCATAGTTATGCCATTCGTACCGATTTGGGTATGTGCGTCTATAACTTTCAAAATTACCTGCTTGTACCCCTACTTCATCTCTCCTAAAATCATATATTTGAGTCATTTGCGATACTAGAGAATAACTTGTTAAATCTCCCAGAGTTGAGACATTTTCTACCTTATAATTCATTTGAGGCAATGAAAGATAGGTAGAAAGTGCAGTGTCAATCATCACTGATCCAGCTAATTTTGCATCCACAGAATGCCCTGCTATGTGGGGAGTTGCCAGTGAAGCTTGCATCCGTAACTCATTTCTAATATGTGGCTCATTTTCCCAGCAATCCACTATTTTCACTCCCTGATGTTTAAGCCATGCAGATTCCTGAATTACTCCACCTCTTGCTGCATTAATTATCATTGCATCAGGCTTCACTAGATGAAAATTTTGCTCATTAAGTAAATGATATGTAGGAAATTTACCTGTAGTGGTTAGCGGAGTGTGAAAAGTTAAAATATCGCTCTTCTGAAGCACTTGTTCAAGCGAAACAAAGCGAGTATCACCTTGGGTGATTTGTCTTGGGGGGTCATTTAATATAATATTGATCCCAAGTGCATCTGCTTTGTCTGCTACTAGTGTACCCACACACCCTACGCCAATAATTCCCATAGTGAGTGCCCTATAGTCTATACCCTTCTCTAGGGCAGTACGTAAAACATTCCAAATCACATATTCCGCTACTGCATTAGCATTAGAGCCTTTCGCATCAGTAAATGTAATGCCCGTAGTCTGCAAATATGCTAAATCTACATGATCAGTTCCTGATACTGTAGAACCAATAAATTTCACCTGAGTACCCTCAAGTAATTCTCGATTGATTTTAGTTCGTGATCGCACAATCAAAATATCTGCATCTTGAACATCTTTGTGAGTAATAGCTTTGCCCGGAAGAGCAGAAATCTCCCCATATCGAGAGAAAATTTCCTTATAATTAAAAGTTACATCATCAATAACGAGTTTCATGGACCTTATTCGAGAAGACTTACCGGCATATAGTATTTATAGTTATACACAAGATACGGTAATTATAAATAATAATTCTGAGCAGAAAGAAATTTCTCTCCCGCTCTTTCTCAGCGCTCATTACCTTCATCAGGCAGCACAATACGCAGATCTTAAAAAATACATTGCAGAAAGTGGAATAGATATTGTAATTATTGGCACATCAACACCACTAGACCCAAAAGCATATGTAACAATACGTAAGATTATCGAATGCGAGGCAATGACAATCACATCTGCAATCTATAGTTATAATATTTTACTTGCAGATATGCGCAATGCAGGTATTTTGCTTCTTAGTTAAACGCATTAGTCAAACCCATAAAACTCAGGGAATAAAACTATTGAACCCAGTACCAGCATTTGTATCAAAATAAATGGAATAACTCCTTTGTACATTTGCGTTGTTTGTATAGATTTATCAGCAACACCACGTAAATAAAAGAGACTAAATCCAAAAGGTGGCGTTAAAAATGAAGATTGTAAATTCATCGCAATAAGAACCGCAAACCACAGCATATTGATACCTAATACTTCAGCAATAGGCACCATTAAAGGCACAATAATAAGAGAAATCTCAACAAAATCAATAAAAAATCCTAAAATAAAAATAAGTAACATCGTAAATAAAATGAACCCCCACTTTTCTCCAGGCATACTTAAAATAAATTCTTCAATAATTCTATCACCCCCAGTATAGGTAAGTACCATTGAGAAAGCAGTTGCACCTATTAAAATAGCAAAAATCATAGCAGTAATCCGCACAGCTTGTTTACTAGATTCAATAATCATATCTACCGAAAATCTACCATATAGTGCAGCTAAAAGCATTGCTCCAAATGCTCCAATTGAAGAGGATTCTGTTGGGGTAGCGACACCAGTAAAGATTGAGCCAAGTACTACTATAATAAGCGTAAGAGGTGGAAGAATCGCCTTAAGTGCGCGCACATATACTTTTAATAATGGCTCGTCGCTCATAGGGATGGCAGGAGCGACATTTTTCTTAATCAAACTTACAACAATAACATATAGCAAATACGCAGCAATAAGCACAAGCCCCGGAATCAATGCTGCCTTGAATAAATCACCAATTGGCTCTCCAACCACATCACCTAAGATAATAAGAACAATAGAAGGTGGAATAATTTGCCCAAGTGTGCCAGATGCACAAATAACTCCAGTAGCAAGAGAGCTATTATATTGATATTTCATCATTACTGGCAATGAAATGATGCCCATAGCAATCACACTAGCACCCACAACTCCAGTGGATGCAGCAAGTAAGCTACCCACTAAAATGGTAGAGATGGCAAGCCCTCCTCTGAGTTTACCAAATAACACCCCCATAGACTCCAGAAGATCTTCAGCAATTTTAGCTTTTTGGAGTATTAAGCCCATGAAGATAAAGAGCGGAATGGCTATCAAAATAGTATTATTCATAACATTCCAAATTCGATATGGCATAAACGCAAACAAATCAGGTCCTTGAGCAAAAAAACCAAAAATGACTGCTAACCCGCCAAAGGTAAATGCCACTGGAAAGCCAAGTGTCAACATCCCTAGTGCTACAAAAAACATTATGATGCCAATCATTTTTCATTCTCCTTGGGAATTTCAAAGCACAAATACTTTTTAATAGGCTCTGACGCATGAGTATATAAAAAAATATTGAGATTAGTTGCCAACATATGTATAGATGCAACAATTACTAGCATAAATGATAGTGGAATCATCATCTTAATAATCCATCGATGTGTTAGCCCCCCGGGGTCGCCACTGCGTTCCCCTGTAGTAATAGCATCAAAGGTAAAATCTAAACCATACCAAATAATTAATACAGCAATTGGCCAAACAAAAAATATTACTCCTAAAATATTAATAAGTGCCTTTATCTCAGGGCTAAATTTTTCATATAAAAAATCCACACGCACATGACCATCTTGCATTATGGTGTAGGAAATACCTATTAAAAACATTGTGGCAAATAAATGCCATTCAAGCTCTTGTAAGGCAATAGATACATCATTAAATATATATCTCATAACTACATCATATACAATATTGAGCATAGTTGCTAATAATAGCACTGCACATAGTATTCCTATACCTTTAAAGAGGAAGTTTAATAATTCAATAATATGTTTAAGCATATGTTTGTTAAAATATTTCCTTAGGAATCAGCATACTACAAATAAATAAGCCGCCAATAAAGGCGGCTTATTACTATACAAATATTACTTCAAACTATTTAAATATGCTTGATCAGAAATTTCTGACCACTCTCTAGCTTTTTTCATATACTCTTGCTGAGATGAAATAATTTTTGCTGCCATTTCGCTTTCTGCTGATTTTTTTGCTAGTAATGCTTCATTAGCATTTTTCATCGCACTTATGACTTCAGGTGGGAATGTTTTTACTTGAATATTTGGATATTCAGCTTTCATACTTTCCCAGTTCTTCGCACTTTCATGAGTTGAAAGTACATACATATCCCATGCAGCCAGTTTCATCGATAATTTTAAAATTTCTTGTAAATCTACTGGCATTGACTCTAACTTTTCTTTATTAATTAAAAAATTAAGTTCAGTTGCAGGTTCATGCCATCCAGAATAGTAATAAGGGGCAATCTTATGAAAGCCCATTCTTAAATCTAACGATGGACCAACCCACTCAAGTGCGTCAATTGTTTTTCTGTCTAATGCAGTATAGAGTTCACCTGCAGGAATATTAGTCGGCTTAGCACCTAACTCAGCAAGAACTTCTCCTGCAAATCCAGGAATACGCATTTTTAAGCCTTGTAAATCCTCCACACTATTTATTTCTTTTTGAAACCAACCGCCCATTTGGTTTCCAGTATTCCCGCCATTTATAGATACAAGATTATGATCTGAGTATACTTCAGCCATTAACTCGTTCCCACCGCCATGCTCAAACCAAGCCCACTGCTCAGAAGTAGTCATACCAAACGGCATAGTAGTAAAGTATAGCGTTTCAGGCACTTTGCCTTTATAGTAATAAGAAGCGGTATGACCTAAATCATATTGACCACTTTTCACTAAGTCAAAAATACCAAGTGCCGCTTTATGCTTTCCTTTGTCATCAATGCGAATATTGATTCTTCCATTGGACATTATATTTGCATAATTTGCTGCATTTTTCACAGCATCGGTAAAAATAGGTAGTGAACTTGGCCAAGTCATAGCTAAGCTTAGGTTGTACACTTTATTAGTATTTGTGTCAGTTGTCGCTTGTTGGGTTGTCGTCTTATCATCACCACCACAAGAAACTAACATAATACTTATTAACGCTATAGCAAGTCTATTTTGCAACATTATTTTCTCCATAAAAAATTTTATTTTAATGCATGTTTGAGCGATTATGTTAATTGTTATTCATAATTTTATCAAGGGGGGCAATAGGTTGTTCGTCATCAGTAATTAGGTTTTTTGGCGGCAACTTTTTAGTAGTGTTATTTTGATTAATAGATAATTTCACAGTCCTACTTTCTTTGAAAGACTGTGAATTTTCTTCAGATGAAATATTTTTGATAATAACAGTGTCTTCTGGTTCAAAAAAACTAATTGCAAAAAACCCACTACCCGCGATAAGTAACACAACACTTAACCATATTAATACCTTTTTTTTAGATTTTTTTGGTTTTTTATAATATTCAATCATAAAAAGATACTGTTATAAGTAAGGCGTTGTAAGTTTACGTTTATTAAGTACTTTACCAGCTAGTTGCCCGCACGCACCTGCAACCTCATCCCCACGGGTACGCCGAGTTGTACAACGAATATTGCTTTGGTGAATAATATCTTGAAATGCAGCAATGGTGTGCTTGCTTGAACACTCAAATCCTGAATTTTCAAAACTATTAAATGGAATAAGATTTACCTTACTAGGAATATTTTGCAATAAACGAACTAACTCTCTTGCATCTGCTAGAGAGTCGTTAACCCCTTTAAGCATTACATATTCAAAGAGAATATGTCGCTTTTGCTCCCCGCCAACAATATATGCTTCGCAAGCCTTTAGTAATTCGCTTAATGGGTATTTTTGATTAATAGGCACTAAATAATCTCTAAGTTCATTGGTTACAGCATGCAAAGATATAGCCAAACTCACTGGAGTATGTTCAATCATTCTATGCATAGCTGGTACTACTCCAGAAGTAGAGATAGTAACTTTACGCCGAGAAAGCCCAAAAAAATAATCATCCAAAATCATGTTAGCTGATTTATAAGTATTTGCCTCATTTAATAAAGGCTCGCCCATGCCCATATAGACTACATTAGTAATATGCACGCCACTTGCCTTGGCAATTATGAGTTGTGCAATAATTTCACTAGTTGTTAAATTACGATTAAATCCTTGCTTACCTGTAGCGCAGAATTTACAATCCAAACTACAGCCTACCTGAGTAGAAATACAAAGGGTTCCTCTCTCTTCTTCTGGAATATATACTGTTTCTATGTAGTTATCATCATCCAGAGCCAAAATCCAGTTGAGCACACCATCACTAGAGGTATTCAGTGATTGTACTTTGGGTAATTCTAATGAAGTAAGAGTTGCGAGCTTTTCTCGTAATGGCTTTGAGATGTTAAGCATTTGCTCTATATCAAGGCAACCGTGATGATAGACCCATTGGCTTAGTTGTTTCGCCCGATATGATTTTTCACCCATATCGGTAAAAAAACTTTCTAACTCAGAGCGATTAAAATTAAGGAGATTTTGGGTAAACACAAGTTAAATGGTAGTATAGAACATGATCTATTCTATACTACATGATATGCAAAATTAACGTGTTCTTGGAACAACACCATTTGGAAAGAAATACTCTATTTCAATAGCAGCATTTTCAGCGCTATCGCTTCCATGCACTGCATTTTCATCAATACTGACTGCAAAATCTGCACGAATCGTCCCTGCTTGTGCTTCTGCAGGATTGGTCGCACCCATCAGCTCGCGATTTTTGCTAATTGCATTCTCGCCCTCAAGTACTTGAATCATCACTGGCCCTGAAGTCATAAATGAAACTAGGTCATTGAAAAATGGACGTTCTTTATGCACTGCATAAAATCCTTCTGCCTCTTCTTTAGATAAATGATGCATTTTTGCAGCAATAATGTGCAGTCCTGCCTCTTCAAAACGAGCATAAATTTGCCCAATAACATTTTTAGCTACTGCATCAGGCTTGATGATTGAAAGAGTCTGTTCCATAGATAGATGTTTGTAAAAAAAATGTGATTTTACCAGTTATCCCCTGTATTTCACACCACAATAATTCCATTAGGTATAAAAAAAGCACCCAGAGGATGCTTTTTTTATAGAGTAAACTGAAATTAGTTTACTGCATCTTTTAATGCTTTACCTGCTTTAAATGCTGGAATTTTAGCAGCACTAATTTGGATAGTAGCACCTGTAGCTGGATTACGACCTTCTCTCGCTGCACGCTCACGCACGATAAAAGAACCAAAACCAGTAAGTTGCACACTGTCGCCATTAGTTAATGCACCAGTTACAGAGTCAACAAATGCTTCTAATGCTCTTTTTGCATCAGCTTTAGAAATGTTAGCACCTGCTGCCATTGAATCTACTAATTCAGATTTATTCATATATTACTCCCTATTTACATAACAAAATTAAATTTAAAAGAACCATTTGATACATATTATATCTTGGTTATATACATTACAAAATACATATATTGCACCCTATTATACATAAAACTCTTATTTGTGGGGTTTTTTTTATATATTTAGGAATGTGCCCACAAATCTCTAAAAATAATTAAAATTTTACCCTTAGTCTCTAATCATTCTAGTAATGCAGAATTACCAACCCCGCCAGGTTCGGAAGAAAGCAACGGTAGTAATAATGCATGTATTAGTTCCTTGATTAGAGGCTATCTTAATCACTTAATTATATGCCTGATAACTACCTCGTCCTTGCTCGCAAATATCGCCCTCGTAATTTTAAGGAGTTGATTGGGCAGGACTATGCCAAACAAACCTTAATAAATGCCTTGGAGCGTAAAAAACTTCATCATGGATTTTTATTTACTGGCACTAGAGGGGTGGGTAAGACTACTATTGCACGCATTTTAGCAAAATCCTTTAACTGCGAAACAGGTATTACCAGCTCTCCATGCGGAGTATGTGATAGTTGCAAGGAAATTACTAATGGTTCTGCAATTGATGTGATAGAGATTGACGCAGCATCAAATACGCAAGTAGAAAAAATGCGAACACTCTTAGATAGTACTCAGTACACCCCTTCGCGCTCAAGATTTAAAATTTATATTATTGATGAAGTGCATATGCTCTCTGGGAGTAGTTTTAATGCATTGTTAAAAACTCTTGAAGAGCCACCTGAGCATATTAAATTTATTTTTGCTACTACCGACCCTGCTAAACTTCCTATTACTATCTTATCTCGTTGTTTGCAATTTAATTTGCAACACCTCAGCATTACAGAAATAAGTGATAATCTGGCTCAAATTCTCACTACCGAGTCACTCACCTTTGAGCAACCCGCACTCACAAAAATAGCCGAATTAGGCAATGGTTCCATGCGCGATAGTTTAAGTATTTTGGATCAGGCTATTGCGTTTGGTGATGGTAATGTATCACTAGATGTAGTAGAGCAGATGCTCGGCATTGTAGATACCCACTCTACCGAGGAGCTAATGGATGCAATCGTGCATAAAGACTACCCAAAAGCCCAATCGCTTATAAATACTGCATATAAAAATGGAGCAAATATATTAGAACTTATTAAAACCCTAGCGAGTATGTTTCATAGTATTGCTTTATCTCATCAGATACCTAGTAGTGAGCCAAAGATTTCCCAGTGGGCTTCGCTCCTGTGTGCTAAAGAAGTGCAACTCTATTATCATCTTTTACTGAGTAGCTTAAAAGAAGCTGAATTTGCAACTAGTGATAAACATACTATTGAAATGGCAATTCTGCGTATCTTTGCCTTATATGAAGATGAGGGTGACAATAAAAAGGAAAGCACTAAAAAAAAAGCCTAATCAATAGCACCGCATCGTCTCATGCATCAGTGCAATACACTACTCCAGTAGAACCAATATCTCCAACATCTTCCTATGCTGAGCCATTGGCTAAACAGTCAAAATCACATGCTGCAGAATTTTTAGCGGATGCACAGGTGCAAAGACTACAAACACTATTTGAATTTGAGTTTCAACCAGAGCACATCTCTCAACTCAGAGAATCTTAGCGCTTGACGTAATAGTCAATCAATGGTGCACACATATTGGCAATCAAAATAGCAAATGCAAAGCCATCTGGATAATTGCCAAATTCACGGATAATCACAGTAAGCACCCCAATGAGTATAGCATAAATAATTCTGCCTCTATAGCCTGTTGGACTGCTTACGCCATCGGTAGCAATAAAAAATGCCCCGAATAAGGTTGCACCAAACAGGATATGCATAAACGACCCATCAATACCAATACCTAATAGCGCTATCACTACAATGATGACCAGTGGTGTATGCCAAGTAATAATCCCACGAAACAATAAATACAGTCCGCCTACTGCGAATAAACTATTAACAATTACTAACTCATATGCAGTAGGATAAATAGCAAGGTCATGTTTAGTGCCATCTAATACAGTAGCACCGCTCACACCATCTAGGGCGAAATAACTCCAATTAGTCATTTCTATAGGAAAGGAAATAAGCAATACTGCATACCCTATCATCGCAGGATTAAATATATTATGCCCCAATCCGCCAAAGATATGCTTACCCATAATCACTGCAAAGAAGACTCCAAAACATAAGATTTCCCAAGGCAAATTAAAGGGGACACTCAACGCTAATAATACTGCAGTTAAGATACTTGAGTGATCTAAAAGCGTTGCTTTCATTTTAGCAACTGGTGTGCCTTTGACTACTAATACGATATACTCTGCAACATAAGCCGAACCTATAGCTACCAACAAGTGTAAGAGCACCATCTCACCAAAGAGATAAGTGTAATAGCCCACAGCAGGTACTAGTGCTAATAATACCTGCAGCATAATATGAGAACTACTTAAATGTTTGATGATATTATTCATCACGCTCCTGTTGCATTTTTGCAAGTTTTGCTTTGGCAGCTTCACGCTTACGTGCCATCATTTCCTCACGTTCTTGTTTGTTGCGTTCTAGGCGATATTGGCGAAATTCAAAACGTTGTTTAGATTGCTCAGCAAGGTGTCGTTCTCTTTGTTGTTCTTTGGTTTTTGCTTTGCCAAATCTAAAATATTCTGAGAGTGGAATATTACTCGGGCATACCTCATCACAACACCGACACAATATACAGCTATCTAATCGATAAGACTGTGCTTTAGGAATATTGTCACCCTTAATAAAAAAATATAATTGTTGTGGTAATAACTTTTCAGGACAAACTGGCACACACTCACTACATTTAATACACTCAGATACTTCAGACTTGAGTGGCTCTGAGCTATGGATAACCACATTTGTCGTTTTTAGAATAGGAGCTTTACTATCATGCACATCTATACCCATCATAATACCGTTGGTACGAATATATCCCTTTGGTTTAACATCAGTGATAAGTGAGCGAATTGGTGTACCAATAGGTACCATAATATTGTGTGGATGTTCATGTTCACCAGTGATAGTAACTACTCGCTCCATGAGTGGTACCCCTTTTATAATGTAATCATAAACTGATTTTATGGTTGCTATATTATAAGATAACACCCCTTTTTCAACTGCGTATTCACCAGTGGCAATATCTATATCTAACACCTCTTTAATTAGTACTTTTTCTGCACCAGAAGAATAGAATGTGGGGACTTGGGTAATCGTTATGTATTCAGAAGAAGTTGCTTTCGTTAGTGCTGCATACAGTTCTAAATCAGCATCTTCTACAGCAATAATGATATTATCAATATTGGCAATATAACCGAGTATCAAGGCACCAGTGATGATTTCTTCTGTATACGCAAGAGTAAGTGCATAGTCAGCTTTGGCTACTGGCTCACACTCAGTAGCATTGATGAGTAATGTAGCCTCAGGTGTATGAGGAGCATATTGAATAAAACGTTCAAGCTTAGAAGAGGTGCTAAAGCCTGCTCCTCCCAAACCAACAATACCAGAGGTATGCAAGTGTTCAATTAGCTTTTCTCTGGGTATTTCTGAATAATTTGTATAGGTTTCATATGTTAAAACTTCTGCAGATTCTATACCCTTGTGTTCAATAATAATGCATTGTGTTGGTAAGTGAGAGGGATGTGGAAATGGGTGGATAGTGATATCAGTTACTACACCACTAATCGAAGCATGCACATATTCATCACCCATAGCAATAACTTGTCCTTTGATTACTCGTTCACCTATTTCTACTTCAGGTCGCATATGATTGATAGGTATAACTACTTTAGCAGTAGTAATTTGCTTTATATGATTAACATTTGCTAATGGATAGGGGTTATCAATGCGTAATGTTTTCATGAGGTAATTACTGGAATATATGTCTGTAGTGTTTGTGGTAACGGTTGCATTACAATACAATCTACTGGGCACGGAGGTAAGCACAACTCACATCCGGTACACTCGCTCGCAATAATTGTGGTCATGAGTTTAGAGGCACCTACAATCGCATCCACTGGACACGCCTTAATACATAATGTACAACCTATACAATCCTCTTCAATGATAAATGCGACTTGTTGTTCATCACTAATTGCATTTGCCGTATCAAGCTCCATCGTATCTACGCCTAATAATGCTGCTAAGGCATCAACTCCCTCTTGTCCGCCGGGAGGACACTGATTTATTTCCGCCTCACCTCTAGCTATAGCTTTTGCATAAGGTTTACAACCGGGATATTGGCATTGCCCACACTGAGTTTGTGGCAAAATAGCATTGATATTATCAACAAGAGGATTGCCCGAAACTTTAAACGCCTGTTTGGAAACGGCAAGAATACTACCAATAATAATTGCAAATAGCAAAAAAATAAGTAAGGCAATCATACGATATTACTAAAGCCCATAAAGGCAAGAGACATATATCCAGCAGTAATAAGGGCAATTGGCAACCCCTTAAAAGACTGTGGTACATTGGCACTTTCTAAGCGTTCACGAATCAAAGAGAATAACACCAACACCAAAGAAAAACCTAAAGACGCACCAAATCCATACACTACAGAACCAAGGAATGTATGACTCTCATTTACATTAAGTAGGGCAACCCCGAGTACCGCACAATTAGTAGTGATTAATGGTAAATATACCCCTAGAGAGCTATGCAAAATAGGGCTCATTTTTGCTACAAAAATCTCAGTAAACCCAACTACAAATGCAATGGAAACAATAAAAAATATTGTACGTAAATACACAATATCATAAGGAATAAGAATAAATTCACTCACAATAAAGCTAATCATACTCGCGAGAGTTAAAACAAAGGTGGTAGCAAAACCCATGCCAATACTACTTGAGACTGTTTTACTCACACCCATAAATGGGCATAAACCCAAAAATTGGGTGAGCACCAAATTATTGACAAAAATAGTGCCTATAAATAATAAGATATATTCATTCATAGACTAGACAGTCCATTTAGACCCAAGAGTATGTTTGCAGATACTGTTTTTCAAATGATTGAATCTGCTCTTTATATTCTAAAGTAATACCAATATCATCCAACCCCCCTAATAGACGTCTTTTTCTATCGCCATCTATATCAAATGTCAGTGCAGTATCATTATAACTCACTGTTTGCTGAACTAAATCAATGGTTAATGGCGTATTTATATGAAATAAGGTGTCTACCTCTGAAGTTGAAAGCACAATAGGCAAGATACCATTTTTAAAACAATTGTTATAAAAAATATCGGCAAAACTTGAAGAAATGATTGCTCTAAAGCCATAATCTTCTAATGCCCAAGGAGCATGTTCACGGGATGAGCCACAACCAAAATTCTCCCGAGCGAGCAAAATAGTAGAATCTTGATACTCTGGTTTATTTAAGACAAAGTCCATATTTCTTGGACGTTTTGTACTATCCATACCCAATTCACCATGATCCAAATAGCGCCATTCATCAAATAAATGCACTCCAAATCCCGTGCGTTTAATTGATTTCAAAAATTGTTTAGGAATAATAGCATCAGTGTCCACATTTGCTCGGTCAAGCGGAGTGGCAATTGAAGTTAGAGTTGTAAATGCTTGCATATTAATAAAATAATAAATACGTAATAATCATACTTACGCATAGAGAAAGAACTGCTTTGGTATGTAAGTATTTTAGCGTAAAAGTAGTAGTTATTTCCCCGCCATTAAGCATTGGTTTTATCAGGTTTTTACCGCGGATGAGATACAGCACAATAGCCAAAATGTGTAAAACAATAAGTCCAATAATCACCTTGCCCAGAATCATATGTATTTCTTGCAAAACAGCACTAGTATTCCCATCGACACTATCATATAAAGGTCCTACAAATAAAATACCATCCTCACTCACAAGCCCAGTTAAGATTTGTACGATTAAAGCCCCAAGTAAGGTGATCACACTTAATGCCCCAATAGGACTATGCCCCAAACTATGATATTGTCCTTTGAGATATTTGAGTATTGTAAATGGTCCCTTAACAAATTCACTAAATCGAGCGTATGGGGTACCTATCACTCCCCAAATAAGTCGAAACCAAAGAAGCGTAGCAATCACGTGTGCCACCTTAAAATGAAGCAAGGTTTCTCCTAATTGTATGGCAATAATTGCAACTATAACACTAAATGCTAACAACCAGTGAAATATGCGAATATAAATATCCCAAAGATGCATGGTGGTAAAAAAAAGACCTCATATACTTAATTATATCATGAAGATTTTTAACTCAGAGCTTTACGCACTTCTTGGGCAAAATCACAACTGAGCATAGAGCGAATATGTGCAAGTTTCTCTCGTTGTGTTTCTGCTCGCTGTAAGGTGTGAAACATCGCATTCACTAGTGTGGCTTGATTGCAATTATCCTGAATGAGTTCAATGACTACTTGCTGATTCAATAATATATTAGGTAAAGAGATATATTCAGTAGTGAGTTTTTTACGTACCATTTTATACGTCCATGGGTTCATTCGATACACTACCACTAAAGGAGTGCCAATCAGTGCCACTTCTAAAGCGGCAGTACCGCTGGCAACAACAACCAAATCAGCATCTGCAATATGCTCATACGCATCACCAATAGAATAACTAATATCAGTGCCCTCAGTCCAATGCTGCACGAATTGCTCTCCTCCAGAATGCGCAAGTGGAATATGAAAAGTATATTTCGAATCAATAGCATGAATATTAATTGCCGTTTGCACTAAGGTCGGAAGTATGTGCTTAATTTCGCTAACTCTTGAACCGGGCATTAAGACAATTTTATTTTGTTGAGTATATGTACTACGTTCCGCTAGTTCTGTGAGTGGGTGCCCGACAAAATGTGCATCCATGCCCACTTGATGATATAACTCTGGCTCAAAGGGGAATAAGCAAAGCATGATGTCAGTAGACTGAGCAATTTTATGAATCCGCTCTATACGCCATGCCCAAATACTCGGACTCACAAAATGCACTGTGCGTACTCCTTTATTCTTGAGTTTGCGTTCAACATAAAAATTAAAATCAGGGCTGTCTATCCCAATAAATAAATCCACCTGTTCTTGCTGACAATAGCGTAATATGCTCCTACGAATACGCAAAATGCGAGGGAGTTTTTTGAGTACTTCAACAACTCCCATGACATTAATATTTTTAGTATGCCATAATGGTTTGACACCTTGTGCAGAACTTTTCTCTCCCACTAAGCCAACATATTCAGCATTGGGGTGTAATTTATTTAATACAGGCAGAAGTCGTGCAGCTAAGAGATCTCCTGAAATTTCGGGAGCACTAATACAAATCTTCATAGCTCAGTGAATTATTTCTTAGGTAATAAGATTCCAGGTACATCAGCAAACGCTTTATAAATCACAATTACGTTACCAATAGACTGCACCAGTGCAGCTTCAGTATGTACTAAAATTTCGCTCATAATGCGTTCTTTTTCAGTTTTTTCTACTTTAATTTTTATTTTGAGTAATTCATGATGTAATAGTGAATTATCTATTTCATCACGAACATTATCACTGAGCCCATTCGCCCCTATCATCACAATGGGATGAATCGTATGAGCAATAGAGCGAAGATATTTTTTTTGAGCGTTAGTGAGATTCATAAGTAGTTTTACAATATAGTAGCAGATTCATCAGCAAACAGCTGACTAATAGTTTGGCGTTTACGAATCTTTATGTGCTTCTCTCCCTTGACTAACACCTCAGCAACCATTGGACGAGTATTATAATTCGAACTCATAACAAACCCATATGCACCAGCATCCCGTACTGCTATCAAGTCTCCTGATGTCACTGCAAGTGCACGTTCTTTGCCAAGATAATCCCCTGTTTCACATACTGGACCTACAATATCATATATTTGCTTGTTAGTATTTTGTTTATCAACCACAGGAAGAATTTGATGGTGTGCTTGATAAAGAGAAGGTCGTAATAAATCATTCATTGCTCCATCAATGACAGCGAAATTCTTTTCACCATTATGCTTAATGCCTAAAACCTTAGTCAGAAATATCCCAGCATTACCAACAATAGCGCGCCCGGGCTCTACTATAATTTGGTATGCACTGGCTTTGTCTAAAATAGATGAAACATAGGCAGAAATATCAATCGTAGGATTATCTTCATACTCAATTCCAATCCCACCGCCCAAATCAAGATGCTGGATCGTTATGCCTTTTTGCTCTAAAGTGCGTGCTAAATCTAATACTTTATCTAACGCATCTAAAAATGGCTCTACACTAGTAATTTGTGAACCAATATGGCAATCTATACCCACTGGAAATAATGCCTCACTTTGGTGTGCATACTCATATAACCCTTCAACTTTAGTAATATCAATCCCAAACTTATTAGAACGTAACCCAGTAGAAATATACGGATGAGTGCCTGCATCAACATTCGGGTTCACTCGTATGGAAATTTGAGCCACTACTCCTTTTTTGATTGCAATTTGTTCAATCAGATACAACTCAAACTCTGATTCAACATTAAAACAATGGACTCCTACTTCCAGTGCAAATTCAATCTCATCGTGAGTTTTACCTACTCCAGAAAATATGCATTTACTAGGGCTACCACCAGCGCGAATAACACGTTGCAATTCACCAGCTGAGACAATATCAAAGCCTGCACCAAGCTCAGCAAGAACACGTAATACTGCAATATTAGAGTTTGCTTTTACCGCATAACAAACAAGATGAGGGTGTTTACCAAAGGCAGTATCAAATTCAAGAAAATTTGCCTCTATTTGAGACTGAGAATACACATACAGAGGAGTTTGGTACGATTTTGCTAAAGAAGACAGTGATACCTCTTCAGCATGAAGCGTGCTATGAATATAATGAAAGGGGTTCAATTATTTTGAATTACTTGGACGCATGCCAGTATCAAACATTGGTGCATCATTTACATCAATTACATCAATTGGCTTAGCAGGTGCAGGCATAACTGGTTTTTTTATTTGTGGTTCTTTAGATAAAGTCATAGACTTATCGTATTTGGTAGAACCATTGTCATCAGCACCAAGAATGATTGGCTTTACTGTGCGTTTTACTTCTTTTTTCGCCACAGGTTGCTCAGCTTTTGTTGCTTGAACATCTTCTTTTTTACCGCAAGAGATAATGAATACTGAGGTGAGAACTGCTACCGCTAATAATTTAGTGTTCATAGTGAAAGTATGTAATTAAATGATAATATTATAATTGTTTTTATTCTTTATGTTAAGATAATATATGTTGTTTTGCGAGAAAAAGTGCAGCAATACTCCGTGCCTCTGTCAGGTCCTCATCATAAACCCACTGCTCTAGTGTCTCTAAGTCTTTTTGAATGAGTACCAACTCTTCTGGCTCATCTCCTACTAACGGGGCTTCATATAACTTTCTAGCTAACACAATATGGGTAATGTTTGCTTGATATCCTGGGGCCAATGTGAGAGTAGTTAAGTGCTCTAAGTGGTTGCTTGCATACCCAATTTCTTCTTGAAGCTCGCGGTTTGCTGCCTTGAGAATTTCCTCTCCAGCATCGATTTTTCCTTTAGGCAGGCCTAGCTCATATCTTAGTGTACCACCAGAATATTCATAAATAAGCCCAACTTGATTATGTTCAAATACTGGAATAACCAACACCGCTCCATGACCTCTGGGCTTTAAGCGCTGATAGGTACGTTGTTCACCATTATGAAACCGCACATCCAACTTTTCTACATGAAATACACCCGTATCTGCAATAGAAGTAATATTTGAAACAGTGGGTACGCGCGTTGGTTTTTTAGACATAAGTGCTACTCGTTAGTCAATAAGTCCCTTGCCCCTAAAGCAGTGAGTCTTTGAACCAATTCATCAGCAAGTGCCTTCCACTTGGAATGCTCACCACTTATACTCGCAGTAATAATGGTATTGGTGGCAATACTCCCAACCATAGCTTTTATATTAATAACATTGCCTAACATCTTAGCATAAATTGCAATAGGTGCAGAGCAGTTTCCAGCAAGCGCAGCATTCACTCTACGCTCAGCAGATACCTCCCGTAGTGTTTGTTCATGTACGAGCGGTGCTATGAGTTCTGCTACTTGTGTATCACCCGCACGTATTTCAATAGCTACAGCACCTTGTCCTACCGCTGGTAAACTTTCATGTAACGGTAACTGCTGAGTCATGCGATCGGCAAATCCTAAACGAATCAGTCCCGCACTTGCTAAAATAATTGCATCAAACTCCTTATCATCTAATTTTTTGAGTCGAGTATTGACACTTCCTCTAAGTTCTTTAATCACCAAATCAGGGCGTAAAGACTGTAATTGAATAATACGTCTATTGCTACAGGTGCCTACAATTGCCCCGATAGGTAATTCATCAGGTGATGTATACTCATTACTGACAAAACTATCACTTGGATTTTCTCGCTCTAATACTGCACCAAGAGCAAAACCTTCGGGCAACTCATACGGGACATCTTTTAAGGAATGGACAGCGACATCTGCCTCACCTCTAAGCATCCCTTGTTCAAGTTCTTTAATAAATAAGCCTTTACCACCAATTCTACTAAGTGAGGTGTCTAATATTTCATCTCCTTTAGTGCTCATTTCGACCAAACTCACACTGAGTTCTGGATGATATTGTTCCAAAAGTTCTTTTACATGATATGCTTGCCAAAGTGCAAGTGGGCTTTTGCGTGTTGCAATTTTTAGTGATTGATTCACGTATATAGAAGTAAAATAAAGAAAAAACGTATACAAATTATACTTCAAAATGATTACCACTACTAATCTATTAGCGGATTCTAAGGAGGCTAAACAACTCAACAAGCACTTTTTAATGATTGCTACTATCTCTGATTGTCCATTTTGTGAATTACTTAAAGAGGAGGTGATTCATCCTATGTCCAAACTTTCAGAGTATGAACATCTTATCATTCGCGAGGTAAGTAGCTCTTATGATAGTTTTACTAGTTTTGATGGTTCCTATATTGAAGGACAGCGATTTAACTCTCTCTATGATATAGATTTTTACCCTACAGTGATGATTTTAGATGCCAATGGTACTCCACTAGAAAAAGTGGTGGGTATTCCTAACTTGGATTATTATTGGCATGAACTAGATCGGTTACTCACTAAGCACACCGCTATCACCCCAAAGCGCAAAGTGTAACTTTTAGTTGTTTTATGTATAAATAAAGTACTTATGTGTAATAACTTGAATCTTTGATGAAAGTAATCAATAAATTTTGTCCACGCTCAGGCAAACCAGTACAAGAAGATTCTCTTACTAATTATAGAGGATATACAGTTGGATTTTGCAACACCGGTTGTAGAGATGATTTTAAAAATAATATAGATAATAGACCCAAAGACACACAATATTTTGAAGCTATATTAAGAGAAAAACTTAATAAATAATTGCAAAAATACACAAAAAAAGCCTCATAACACGAGGCTTTTTTAAAGACTATAAATATTACTTATGCAATTTTTGTCTTACTTTTATGGTGAGAAAAACCCGTTCCCGCTGGGATAAGTCTCCCAACAATTACGTTTTCCTTGAGTCCAGCAAGATTATCTACTTTACCTGTAATCGCTGCCTCGGTAAGTACTCTCGTAGTTTCTTGAAACGATGCTGCAGAAATAAACGACTGGGTAGAGAGTGAAGACTTAGTAATACCCATCAGCAAACGCTCAAAACGAATTGGTGTTTTTTGGGCTGCAACTAGTTCGGCATTAGCAATCACCACATCACTATATTCTGCAATTTCGCCATTGACAAATGAACTATCACCTGCATCAATTACTTCAACTTTACGCAGCATTTGGCGCACAATTACCTCGATATGCTTATCAGAAATTTTCACCCCTTGTAAACGATATACATTTTGTACTTCTTTCACCACGTAATGTGCTAGTGCTTCAACTCCAAGCAATCGTAAAATATCATGCGGATTAGATGGACCATCGCAAATAATATCACCTTTTTCTACCATTTCACCATCAAATACATTAATTTGACGCCAAGAGTTAATCATCATTTCAACGCTTTCACCTTCATTTGAAGTAATAATTAAGCGTGTTTTTGATTTTGTTGGAGAGCCAAAGCTTACCGTGCCTGAAATCTCTGCTAAGATAGAATGATCTTTTGCCTTTCTGGCTTCAAATAAATCAGCAACACGTGGTAGCCCACCGGTAATATCACTTTGTTTAGATTGGTCTTTAGTAATTTTTGCGAGTACTTGACCTGCTTTAATCACTGTGCCATCTTCTAAGTTTACTTTGACTTTTTCAGGGAGATAATGCGTAGATAAAATTGTTTCATTATCTTTTTCATCTACAAGTTTAATCATTGGTTTTAAATCTTTAGCACTAATGGATCTATCTGATTTATCTATGATTTCATAAAATTGCATCCCCGTTAGGCTATCTGTTTGCTTAGTAATGGTTTGACCTTCAAGGAAATCTACAAACTCTACCTTACCATCAAATTCTGCAATAATTGGATGTGAATGCGGATCCCATTCCAGTACAATATCGCCTGCTGTGACGGTATCACCATCTTTTACATTTGCAGTTGCACCGTATGGAATTTTATAGCGTTCTTTCTCCTGCCCTTTGTCATTATGAATAGAAATCGTTGCTGAACGTGAAATAACCACAAGTTTACCATCAGCATTAGTCAATGATTTTAAACTGTCAAAATGTACCACCCCTGAAGTATTTACACTAATGTTACTACTCACCGTAGTCGCACTCGCTGCACCACCAATATGGAAGGTTCTCATTGTCAGCTGAGTACCCGGCTCACCAATAGACTGGGCAGCAATAACTCCTACTGCTTCCCCTTCGGCAATGCGGTTACCTTTTGCCATATCATTACCATAACAAGCCGAACACACCCCGCGCTGGTTTTCACAAGTAATTGCTGAACGAATTTTAATACTTTCAATCCCCACTTCATTCACTCTATCACTCATAGCAAGATCAATCAAGTCCCCTTTGGCGATAAATATTTCACCAGTTTCAGGGTCTTTTACATCTTCTTGACTTACACGTCCAAATACTGCTTCACCTAATGTTTGAGATACTGTACCACCATCAATTACTGCCTTTGCAATCAGCCCATTCTCAGTGCCGCAATCAAGACCATTAATCACTAAGTCTTGTGATACATCAACAAGACGTCTAGTTAAGTACCCAGAGTTTGCAGTTTTGAGTGCTGTATCTGCCAAACCTTTACGTGCACCATGGGTAGAAATAAAGTATTGCATATTATTCAAACCCTCTCTAAAGTTTGAAGTAATAGGTGTTTCAATAATAGTACCATCTGGTTTTGCCATGAGTCCACGCATACCAGCAAGCTGACGAATCTGAGCCTGAGAACCCCTTGCACCAGAATCAGCCATCATATAAATAGAATTAAATGATGGTTGTTTTTCTACTTTCCCATCTACTTCTACATCCTCAAAACCGATTTCATTCATCATTTCAGTAGCCACTTCTTCTGATTTTCTTGACCAGATATCAATAACTTTATTATATCGCTCACCATCAGTTACTACACCAGAAGCAAATTGCTCTTGTACTGCTTTTACTTCTTCTTCACCAGTATTGACCAGTCCTGCTTTCGTTTCTGGGATAATCATGTCATCCGAGCAGAATGAAATACCAGAACGGGTTGAATATTCAAAGCCCATATACATCATCTGGTCAGCAAAAATAACCGTATCTTTTAATTCTTCGGTTTGATAACAAATATGAATGAGTTTTGATACTGCTTTTTTCGTTAAGTTGGTATTGACTAAATCAAAGTTAATCCCTTTAGGCAAAATAGAAGAGAATATTGCTCTACCCACTGTAGTTTCTACTTTGCGAGTACCAAGATATTCATAGCCTTGTGCAGTTTTTTTATGGTCACCAACACGTAACGTAATACGTGCGTGTAATGCTACTGCTTTAGCGTCCAATGCTTGTTTTACTTCTGTTGGGTTAGCAAATACTTTACCTTGACCAAGTTGGTTTTCCTTGGTTCTAGTCATGTAGTATAGTCCCAAAATAACATCCTGTGACGGGATAATAATTGGATCACCACTGGCTAAGTGTAAGATATTATTAGAAGCAAGCATCAGAGCACGTGCTTCAAGTTGTGCTTCCTCAGAAAGTGGTACATGTACCGCCATTTGGTCACCATCAAAGTCTGCGTTAAATGCACTACATACCAATGGATGCAATTGAATCGCTTTCCCTTCAATAAGTAATGGCTCAAATGCTTGAATTCCTAAGCGGTGAAGAGTTGGTGCACGGTTTAATAGCACCGGATGTTGGTACACTACCTCTTCAAGTAAATCCCATACTTCTGGTACTTCACTTTCTACCATACGTTTTGCAGCTTTAATACTTGAAGCTAAGCCACTCATTTGTAAACGATTATAGACAAATGGCTTAAAGAGTTCTAATGCCATTTTCTTAGGAAGTCCGCATTGGTGGAGTTTCAAATATGGTCCACATACAATAACCGAACGACCAGAGTAGTCCACACGCTTACCTAAAAGATTTTGTCTAAAGCGTCCTTGCTTACCTTTAATCATATCAGCAACTGACTTTAATGGTCTTCTATTATTACCCATTACAGCACGACCACGACGGCCATTATCAATTAAGCTATCTACTGCTTCTTGTAGCATACGCTTTTCATTTCTAGTAATAATTTCTGGTGCTTCTAAATCAAGAAGTTTAGCTAAACGGTTATTTCTGTTAATAACACGACGATAGAGATCATTTAAGTCACTAGTAGCAAAACGACCGCCATCAAGAGGTACTAATGGGCGTAAATCTGGTGGCAGAATTGGCAATACATTGAGAACCATCCACTCTGGTTTGTTCCCTGCTTTAATAAGTGAATCAATGAGTTTAATACGTTTATTAAGTTTAGTGATTTTGGTTTGTGATTTAGTGGTAAGCAAGTCTTCTTTTAACTTCACTTTCTCACTTTCTAACTCCATGCCTTTTAAAATGGTTTCTACTGCTTCAGCGCCCATTTTTGCCTCAAAGGCATCTTCGCCGTACTCATCAAGTGCATCATAATACATTTCTTCATTCAGTAGTTGCTTTGATAAGAGTGGAGTTGTGCCTGGGTCTGTCACCATAAATGCCTCAAAATAGAGTACACGCTCTAAATCTTTAAGGGTCATATCCATTAGCAGTCCAAGACGAGATGGGAGTGATTTCAAGTACCAAATATGCGCAACGGGTGAAGCTAAATCCACATGTCCCATGCGCTCACGACGTACTTTTGACAAGGTTACTTCAACCCCGCATTTTTCGCAAATAACATTACGGTATTTCATTTTTTTGTACTTACCACACAGGCACTCATAGTCTTTCATCGGACCAAAAATCTTCGCACAGAATAAGCCTTCACGTTCTGGCTTAAACGTACGATAGTTAATAGTTTCAGGTTTTTTTACTTCACCATACGACCATGAACGAATCATATCAGGAGATGCGAGACCAACACGGATTGCATCAAAATCTTTTTCTTTATTTTGTTGTTTTAAATTTTCAATTAAATCTTTCATTGTTGGTTCCTAATTACTCTTGTTCTAATTCCACATCAATACCGAGTGCTCTAATCTCTTTAAAGAGTACATTAAAGCTTTCCGGCATTACTGCTTCTGTTTGGTTATTGCCATCTACAATATTCTTATACATTTTCGCCCTACCTGATACATCATCAGATTTCACAGTGAGCATTTCACGTAGCGTATGTGCTGCACCATATGCTTCCAATGCCCATACTTCCATCTCACCGAAACGCTGACCACCAAATTGCGCTTTACCACTGAGTGGTTGTTGTGTGACGAGTGAATATGGCCCTGTAGAACGCGCATGCATCTTATCATCTACTAAGTGATTGAGTTTGAGCATATGCATATACCCCACTGTTACCGGACGATCAAATTGTTCACCTGTACGCCCATCGTAGAGGACTGCTTGACCACTAGATGGTAAGTCAGCAAGTTTAAGTAGTTCTTTTACTTCACTTTCTTTAATACCATCGAATACTGGAGTAGCCATTGGTACACCATTTTCTAGGTTTTTACACAGGGTAATCACTTCATCATCACTGAGGCTAGAAAGCTCTTCTTTCTTACCATAAGAATTATATACTTTTTCAAGCATATCGCGGAGTTCGCCTACCATTTCTGCACGTTTTGCTACGAGAATATCACCAATTTTATGACCCAATCCCTTCGCTGCCCAGCCTAAATGTACTTCTAGTACTTGACCTACATTCATCCGTGAAGGTACCCCAAGTGGGTTGAGTACTACATCTACAGTAGTACCATCTTCAAGATATGGCATATCTTCTACAGGAGAAACGCGAGAAATTACTCCTTTGTTTCCGTGACGACCTGCCATCTTATCACCTACTTGTAGCGGCTTACGAGTCGCAACATATACTTTCACCATTTTGAGCACACCAGGAGGAAGCTCTGCTCCTTCTTTATTTTTCTCAATTTCTTGTTTTAAGTATTCTTCAAACTCTTTCTCTTTCGCTTTTACATTTTTAGTATGTGTGGTAATTTTTTTATTTATCGTAGCATCTTCTACCGTGAGTTTGGCAAGCTCTTCATAGCTCAGTGTTTTCAGAGTTTTTAGGGTAAGTGTATCGCCTTTTTTAATACTCCCACTACCTTTTTTAACGATTTGTGACTTTAATAAGTCCATGATACTTTTTGCAATACCCCCTTGGATAATACTAAATTCATCATCAATATCTTTTCTGATTTTCGCTAAACGCGCTTCATCAATGCTGGCAGCTCTAGAATCTTTTGCTACTTTGTCACGAGTAAAGACTTGCACATCAATCACTACGCCTGATTTAGAGGCACCCATTCTTAATGAACTATCTTTCACATTTCCTGCTTTTTCACCAAAAATAGCGCGTAATAACTTCTCTTCTGGAGACAGTGCTTGTTCGGTTTTTGGGGTAACTTTACCTACGAGTAAATCACCACCTTTCACACGTGCACCAGTATACACAATACCTACTTCATCAAGCTTGGCGAGTGCACTTTCACTGACATTTGGAATATCAGCAGTAATTTCTTCTGGCCCGAGTTTCGTATCACGCGCATAAGCTGTGAATTCTTCAATATGAATAGTCGTATAACGATCATCTTGCACTACTTTTTCACTGATTAAGATAGAATCTTCAAAGTTATATCCATTCCACGGCATAAAGGCAATAAACATATTTTGCCCAAGTGCAAGTTCTCCTAAGTCAGTTGATGGACCATCTGCGAGCACATCACCCTTTGCAACTTTATCACCTACTTTTACTAATACTTTTTGGTTAATACAAGTGTTTTGGTTAGAACGCGCGTATTTAATCAGATTATAAATATCCACACCTAAGCCATCTTTTGCTCCAGTGGTGCGCACCACTACACGAGAAGCATCAACTATTTCTACGGTACCTGCGTGTTTAGCCACTACACACACGCGTGAGTCACGTGCAACGACGCGCTCAATCCCAGTACCTACAAGTGGTTTTTCTGCTTTTAATACCGGTACTGCTTGACGTTGCATATTTGAACCCATAAGCGCCCGGTTTGCATCATCATGCTCTAAAAATGGAATAAGTGATGCTGCAACTGATGAAATTTGCTTCGAGTCAATATCAATCAGCGTGACATCCTCTTTCATCGCTAAGATAAATTCATTACGGTGACGACAAGACACTAAATCTTCTGTTAAGTTGCCTTTGCCATCTAGTTTTGCAGAAGCTTGAGCAATGACTTCATCAATTTCATCAATAGCAGAAATATACTTTACTTCATTGGTTACTTTACCCTTTGAAACCACCTGATACGGAGTTTCTAAAAAGCCATATTCATTTGTTTTAGAATATACAGCAAGCGTATTAATCAGACCAATATTTGGACCCTCAGGAGTTTCAATTGGACATAACCTACCATAGTGTGACGGATGTACATCACGCACCTCAAAGCCTGCTCTATCACGGGTAAGACCACCCGGTCCTAAGGCAGAAATTCTACGTTTATGTGTGATCCCTGAAAGTGGATTTACTTGATCCATAAATTGCGATAACTGACTAGAAGAGAAAAACTCTTTGATCGCAGCTGAAATTGGCTTAGAGTTGATCACGTCTTGTGGGGTAAGTTCATCAGTTTCAGCTAAGTTTAAGCTCTCTTTTACTACTTTTTCTACACGTGCTAGTCCGATTCTAAATTGATTTTCAATCATTTCACCAATCGCACGCACCCTTCTATTTGCAAGCGTATCAACATCATCAACTATGTCTAAGCCATTTTTCACATCAATGAGTTTATTAATTACATTGATAATGTCTTCATTGGTTAATAGGAGGCTAGAATTTTCATCACCAAGACCTAAGCGACGATTGAGTTTCATGCGTCCTACTTTTGATAAGTCATAGCGCGTACCAGCGAAGAATAAGTTTTTAAAAAGCGAGTTGACCGCTTCTTCAGTAGCTGGCTCACCCGGGCGCATCACATGATAAATAGACACCCGAGCTTCTAATTCTGTGCTAGTTTCATCTAAACGTAGAGTATCACTAATATATGCACCACTATTCACATCATTAATATTCAAAATAGCAATTGATTTAATGCTATGCTCTTTAAATAAAGCAAGTATTTCTTCTGTGATTTGCGTATTGGCAGCAACTAAAATTTCACCAGTAGATTTATCAATAATATCTTTGGCAAGCGTTTTACCATACAAATACTCAAGATCTGGGCTCAGTGCTGTAATATTACGCTCTATTAAAATTTTGGTATGTTTTGTCGTAATACGACGACCCTTCTCAACAATAACCTCTTTACCATGTTTAATATCAAACTCAGCAATCGTACCTCTCATGTTCTCAATATCTAGAGCGATATCACATGTTTTTGCTTTGAGTTTTACCTCAAGATTTTCATAAAACATGGTCAATATAGTGCTACTATCATAGCCCATTGCACGTAGGAGTGAAGTGATTGGTAATTTACGACGACGGTCTATGCGCACATAAAGATGATCATGATGATCAAACTCAAAATCTAACCACGAACCGCGATAAGGGATAATACGAGATGAAAATAACGTCTTACCAGAACTATGTGTTTTACCTTTATCGTGTTCAAAAATAACCCCCGGAGAACGGTGAAGTTGGGAAACAACTACCCGCTCAGTACCATTAATAACAAAGGTACCAGTATCCGTCATAATTGGTAATGTACCCATGTACACTTCTTCTTCAATTACTTGTTTTACTTTACGTTTTTTCTTTAAGATTGAGCCATTTTTATCGAATAAAACGAGGTTGAGTTTAACACGTAAGATACAAGAATACGTAACGCCTCTTAATTTACACTCCTCAACATTAAATTTCGGTTTTTCTAGCGTGTAATCAACATACTCAATTTCAGCATACCCATTAATTGCAGTAATAGGAAAAAATGATTGTAAGACTGCATGAAGTCCTAAATCATCTTTATTTTTAATATCTTTTTGGATAAATTCATTAAATGAATTGATTTGAATTGCTAATAAATCTGGCTCTTTTTCAATTGAAGTTTTAGAGCTAAAGTTATTTCTAATGCGTTTTTTTTCAGTTAACGAGTAAGTCATTTAATGCCTCAAAAAATATTACGTTTTTAGTATTTTTCAATAGTATATTTACTACTAGTGAAAAAATGAAACGCCAAAATCCCCAAAAATAAGGGGATTTTGACTTAAGAATTTACCAGAAATTCTATACTGCTAAAGTATTACTTAAGCTCAACAGAAGCACCAGCTTCTTCAAGTTGTTTCTTAATATCTTCAGCCTCTTCTTTGCTTGCAGCTTCTTTAATAGTTGATGGAACACCTTCAACCATATCTTTGGCTTCTTTCAAACCAAGACCAGTGATGCCACGAACTACTTTGATGACACCAACTTTCTTCTCACCGAAGCTAGTTAATACCACATCAAATTCAGTTTTCTCTTCAACAGCATCACCCGCATCACCGCCAGCAGCAGCAACAGGAGCAGCAGCAACAGCTGCAGCACTTACACCGAATTTTTCTTCCATTGCAGAAACAAGTTCTACCACATCCATTACTGACATATCAGCAATAGCATTTAAAATATCTTCATTAGATAACGCCATGATATTTCTCCTATTAAAAGTTTATTGTTTAGAGTCACGAACAGCTGCAACAACACGAGTAACTTTAGTTGGAATCTCATTTAGAGTTCTTGCAAGTTTCTCAGTTGGAGCGAGCATAAGTGCCATAAGCATACTAATAGCTTGATCTTTAGTCGGTAAGTCAGCGATTCGTTTGAGCTCATTGCTATCTACAAATTCACCTGTTACCCCAAGACCTTTCACTACTAAATCTTCGTTGTCTTTCATAAAATCTTTAAAGACACGTGCAACCGCACCTGGATCTTCATTTGAAAATCCAAGCACTACAGGACCTGTGAGAATGTCCATAACACATTCACAATCAGTACCTTCAATTGCTTTCTTTGCTAAAGTATTTTTGACAACCTGTAAGGTTACGTCATTATCTCTTGCAAGGATACGAAGACTGGTCATTTGCTCAACGCTAAGTCCGCGATACTCGGCAACACCAACAGAAATAGCATCTTTTGCAATGCCATTTACCTGTTCAACGACTGCCTTTTTTGCTTCAAAGCTTAAAGCCATAAGACTCTCCAAAATAGTAACATAAGAAAGCACCTTTAATGCTTTCGCCATATTGAGTTATGCGTAACATATATCACATTACTACATTTCTCCTGCGTAGGATATTAAGCTAATGCACTACCACTCTACATTACCTCCTACGGTCTTTGGAGTCACTCTCAAAGTGGGTACTACATTCACTTCTCAATATGACTCACAAATTCTTTTGATGCCTAAGCATCAGTGTTTTTTAACTTTCTATGCTTGCTAAATCAATTGCAATACCTGCACCCATCGTGGATGAAATAGAAAGTTTTTGTACATACGTACCTTTAGCAGAACTTGGTTTGGCTTTTTTCACAGCATCAATTACCGCAGCGATATTTGCTGCTAATTCTGCCTCAGAAAACGAAGCCTTACCTACACCTGCATGAATAATGCCTGCCTTATCATTACGGTAACGTACTTGCCCTGATTTAGCATTTTTTACCGCAGTTTCTACATCCATAGAAACAGTGCCTACTTTCGGGTTAGGCATTAAGCCACGTGGACCAAGTAATTGTCCTAAACGACCTACTACACCCATCGCATCAGGTGAAGCAATAACCGTATCAAAGTTTAAATCACCATCTTGCATGAGCTTCATGAGGTCTTCCATACCAACCTCATCAGCACCAGCAGCTTGTGCTTTTTCTACATTATCGCCAGTGGTAAATACTGCTACCCGCACTTTTTTGCCAGTACCTGCTGGTAACACCACACTACCACGTACGTTTTGGTCAGATTTCTTAGCATCAATACCTAAGTTAATTGCCACTTCAATGGTTTCATCAAATTTTGCAGTTGCACACTCTTTAACTAATGTGAGTGCATCAGTGAGTGCATATTTTTTGTTAGAATCTACTTTATCAGCAAATGCTTGTTGTCTGTTTGTTGCCATGTTATCCCTCCACTGTGATGCCCATCGCACGTGCGGTACCTGCGATGATATTTACTGCTGCATCTAAATCATTTGCATTTAAATCTTTCATTTTTATGGTAGCAATTTCTTCAAGTTGTGCACGCGTAATAGAGCCTACTTTGTCAGTATGTGGCACACTTGAACCTTTTTTAATACCAGTAGTCTTTAAAATTAAGGTTGAAGCAGGTGGGGTTTTCGTAATAAAAGTAAAGCTTTTATCACTATATACTGTGATTACTACAGGAACTGGCATATCTTTATCAATATTAGTAGTTGCTGCATTAAATGCTTTACAAAATTCCATGATGTTTACCCCATGTTGACCCAATGCCGGACCAACAGGAGGTGAAGGATTTGCAGATTGAGCTGGAACCTGCAGTTTAATATAGCTCTCAATTTTTTTTGCCATGTGTGTCTCCAAATGGGTGCAAACGGCCTTCGCCTCCCCGATAATTGCAACTCATTAAGAATTGCACCATTCTCAAATCTATACTAATTTATCAATTTGAGTAAATTCTAAATCTACTGTAGAAGTTCTACCAAAAATCATAACTTCTACTTTAATAATACTTTTCTCGTAATCTACACTTTGAATCGTGCCGTTAAATTCATTAAACGGACCATCTGTAATCAACACCTCTTCACCAATTTGATATGCTACTTTTGGTTTTGGTGCATCTTCGCCATCAGCAACACGTGCCAAAACTTTATCTACTTCTTTTTGGCTAATTGGGCTTGGTTTACCTGAAACCCCACCAATAAAGCCAATCACATTCTCAGTATTATTTACTACGAGCCATGAAGTATCATTAATTTGCATATTAATGAGCATATAGCCTGGGAAGAATTTACGCTCTGCAGTTTTTTTCTTACCACTTTTGAGCTCAACTACCTGCTCAGTAGGTATTAATATATCATCAATATCAGCACGCACACCAGCACGCTCAGCATTATTATAAATTGCTTGTTTTACTTTTGCTTCAAAGCCATTTCTTGCATGGAGCACATACCATCTTTTTGCCATGATATTCCTTACCAACCCATGATGAGTTCAACGATGAATGTCCAAAATGCATCCACCAACCATAAGAAAATTGCCACAATAAATACTGCCACAATTACAATTCCAGTAGTACGGACAATTTCATTTTTAGTGCGCCATACGACCTTTTTAAGTTCAATACGTGTTTGAATCATGAAGTTTCTAAACTCTTTACCTTTTTCAGAGTTGATAAACACTAATCCTGCAACCACAGTCCCTACCAGTAATACCATTACCTTATAGAGAAGAGTGCCCAATTGTAATGGGTCAATATAAAATATTGCTAGTGATGCAACAAAAATTGCAATCGCCAACACACTGCCCATACTGCTTGCAGATTTTGTTTCTGCTTTCATATTTCAACCTTAAATAAATTATATAAAGTACTGCTTAACCATGTGGCAGGTCAGGAGGGACTCGAACCCCCAACCTGCGGTTTTGGAGACCGCTGCTCTACCAATTGAGCCACTGACCTAAAGCATAACACGTTATAAAACAACAAAACCTAGACAGAAATTTCTTTCTATCTAGGTTCATAATTTTGGCTCTATCTTAATCCAAAACCTTAGACACCACACCCGCACCTACGGTTCTGCCACCTTCACGGATTGCGAATCTAAGACCTTCTTCCATAGCGATTGGTGCTAATAGCTCTACTGAGATTTTCACATTATCACCTGGCATGACCATTTCAGTACCTGATGGTAATGATACTGCACCTGTTACGTCTGTCGTTCTAAAGTAGAACTGTGGACGGTAGTTGTTCATGAATGGTGTGTGGCGCCCACCTTCTTCTTTGGTGAGTACATATACTTCTGCTTCAAACTTAGTGTGTGGGGTGATTGAACTTGGTTTCGCTAGTACTTGACCACGTTCTACTTCTTCTCGCTTGGTGCCACGTAGGAGTACCCCTACGTTATCTCCTGCTTCACCTGAGTCAAGAAGTTTTCTAAACATTTCTACTCCAGTACAGGTTGTAGTTTGGGTGTCTTTGATACCAATGATTTCAATTTCATCACCAACATTGATAATCCCTCTTTCGATTCTACCTGTTACTACGGTACCACGACCTGAGATAGAGAATACATCTTCAATTGGCATGAGGAATTCTTTGTCTGTATCACGCTCTGGAGTTGGGATGTAGTCATCAAGGTGATCTACCAGTTTTTCAATAGCTAGAGCACCGATTTCTGAGGTGTCGCCTTCTAGTGCTTTTAGTGCTGAACCAAAGATAATTGGTGTATCATCACCTGGGAAGTCGTATTCATTAAGAAGTTCACGGATTTCCATTTCAACAAGTTCTACTAATTCTTCATCATCAATCATATCTGCTTTGTTCATGAAGACGATGATATATGGTACGCCTACTTGGCGTGAAAGGAGGATATGCTCACGTGTTTGAGCCATAGGACCATCAGTGGCTGCAATTACCAGAATCGCACCATCCATTTGTGCTGCACCAGTAATCATGTTTTTTACATAGTCAGCATGTCCCGGGCAGTCTACGTGTGCGTAGTGACGAGTTTCACTTTCGTATTCAACGTGTGCAGTAGAGATAGTAATACCACGCTCTCTTTCTTCAGGTGCGTTATCAATATCTGCGTAGTCTTTGAATTCTGTACCTCTTTTTTCAGCCATTACTTTAGTAATTGCTGCAGTAAGAGTAGTTTTACCATGATCCACGTGACCGATTGTGCCAACGTTTACATGGGGTTTGGTTCTTTCGAACTTTTCTTTTGACATGGTTATCTCCTAAATATGTTAATGACCCTAATTTTATTTAATTTTCCAATTGGAGCTCACCACCAGATTTGAACTGGCGACCTCTTCCTTACCAAGGAAGTGCTCTACCGACTGAGCTAGGTGAGCAAATCCTAATCTGGAGCGGGTGATGGGAATCGAACCCACCTCACTGGCTTGGAAGGCCAGGGTAATACCGATATACGACACCCGCAATTCCAATTTCTACATTACTCTTTTATATACACCACAAGTGGTGGAGAGGGCTGGATTCGAACCAGCGTAGCCAGAGGCAACAGATTTACAGTCTGCCGGTTTTAACCACTCACCCACCTCTCCTATAAAACCCCCGATTATCCCATATAAATTTGATATTATCAAATATTTTTTAGAATTTAATTAAAGTAAAAAAATTAATCGAGAGTAAAAAAATTATGTAATAGCATAATATATTACTATCACATAAGTTGCATAACAATTATTAGATGGGAGCAATATTACACAAGTAAAGAGTATGTATATCTGATTTTTGTAACTACAAAAAGATACAATAAATAAAAGTACTTGAATTCACATCATAAGTGCAAAACTTAAATTCAGTCAAATGGGTATCATTTGATACTCTTTTAACTGACGATTTTAAGGAGCACAAAATGAAACAATATACCCATTTGACTGAACATGAAAGATACCATATTTATCTCATGCATAGGAACAAAAATTCCTATACTACTATTGCAAAAAGCATGAATAGAAGTATCTCTACTATTAGTCGTGAGATAAAGCGTAATACTGGTAAGCGTGGTTATCGTTACAAGCAAGCACATGTGCTTGCTTGTGATAGGCATAATAACAAGAATAAAGCTATTAAATTAACTACCTATATTAAATCCTATATCATGCAAAAATTACACCAATACTGGAGCCCTGAGCAAATTGCTGGGAGGTTATGGCTCGATAAACAATACAGCATCAGTGCTGAGACTATCTATCGCTTTATCTTACAAGATAAAGCAGTAAACGGGAGCCTTTATACATACTTACGCCATCAACATAAAAGGTATCGTAAACGTTATGGTAAGAATGATTACAGAGGAAGGATACCACATCGCACTGATATTGATAATCGTCCTAATATCGTTGACACTAGAGCACGTATTGGAGACTGGGAAGCAGATACTGTAATTGGTAAATCATATAAAGGTGCTATCCTTACCCTCCTAGAAAGAAAAAGCAGACTCTATCTTGCTTTGCCCATCAGCCGTAAAACAGCTGATGAGGCAAAGGCTGCTATTACTCAATTATTGCAACCAATTAAAGACTTTGTGTACACTATCACTTTTGATAATGGTAGAGAGTTTAATAAACACCATCAAGTATCTAAAACACTTAGTTGTGATACCTACTTTGCCAAGCCTTATCAGTCTTGGCAACGAGGAGCAAATGAGAATCAAAATGGACTACTCAGACAATTCATCCCCAAGGGGATGAAACTTGATAAAATTAATCCTAAGGTAGTTGCCAAGGCAACTATTCTTATGAATAATAGACCAAGAAAGTGTCTAGGATACAAGACACCAATAGAGGTTTTTACTGAGTTAACTGGTAAGAACTATTTTTTAGATAAAAGTTTTGCACTTATGGGTTGAATTCGCCCCTTATTTAAGAGTGGAAAAAATAAAAAGATTTATAAACATATAATCTCTTAAAACGGAATTACATTTTAAAAATCAATTATTGCTTTTTAAAATTGCATGACCCACTATATTTATAATCTCTCAAAAGTCAAATAAAAATCCTGATTTGTTGTTCAGATTTTTGGTACATGAGATGAGCTTATTAAAATTATATAAAAGGGTCTTGACTAGTTAAGCATTTGTAAAATGCTTAAAATACTAGTTATGACATTGAAAAACAAGTATTATCATCGTTCAAGAATTACAGAGGCTAAATTTAGAGAAGTTTTAAGATATTTTTGTGCTGATTTAACAGCAGAACAAATTGCTCACTTTACTCACCTCAATAGAAACACTATTAACAAAATATTGTTGCTTATTAGACAAAGGTTAGTAGAACTTTCAACAACCCAACCCCCTCACCCTAAAGGGGAGGTTGAGGTTGATGAAAGTTACTTTGGAGCAAAAAGAGTCAAAGGCAAAAGAGGTCGTGGAGCTTTAGGTAAAACTATTGTATTTGGTATTTTAAAACGTGGTGGGAATGTGTATACCGAAATAGTACCAAATTGCAAAAGTGCTACACTGCAAGCGGTTATACGAGGCAAGGTAGAACTAGATAGTGTTATTCATTCTGATGGTTGGCGTGGCTATAATGGTTTAGTAGACTTCGGCTATAAGAAACACTTAAGAGTAGACCACGGCACAAATGAATTTGTCCGTGGTAAGTCTCACATTAATGGTATAGAGTCATTTTGGGGCTATGCTAAGACTAGATTATCTAAGTTTAGAGGTATGGATAAGTCTAAGTTTGAGCTTCATCTTAAGGAGTGTGAATTTAGATTTAATAATAGAGATAAAAATATGTATAATATTTTACTTAAAGAGTTAAGAAATAGACCGCTTAACTAGTCAAGACCCATATAAAAATAACTTTATTTTAACTATTTTCATTAATAATGCTTGTAAGTACTTCATGAGATGGGCGATATCTGAATCGCCCTTGATCGGACATCTCTATACTATTTAACATATTTTTACATAAAATAACAAAATTCTTCTTATTATTATTAGATAAATTGTTAAAACAGGAAGCGTAATATTTTTTATATAGAAAAACCTGTCTTAATTTATAATCATCATTATCTGATCCTAAGAGTAAATTATGTGCTTTTTGGAAAAAAGTAAAAAAATCTTTAATATCAATAGTCTTATCAATTGCTTGTAACAAATAAAGTCTTGCTTGTTGATTGTCAATATTTTTTGTGTGATATTCATTTTTATTTTTTGCTAATGCGTAAGACTCATTTAAATAATCTTGTGCTCTATGATAATCTTTGTAGGTTATGCAAGACATGCCATATTGAAGCCAAAAGTGAGGATCTTTTTGCAACCAAGGAACTTGTACCTTTAATTCTCTGTAATAGTTTTCAAGTGTATTTCTTTTATTTGCATTTGGAAAAATCCTCTCTACAAATGAAAATCTAAGAACACTTTTAAATATAATATCTTCTTTCTGACTTCTTTTCCCTCCTATGGGTACATTAAAATTTTTAGCAATTGCTAAAAGTTCCTGAGAAATATAAACTGGTTTAAAATAATTTTGTATTAAGTAAATGCAAAAAACACTAGAAGTGGCATCGACTTTTAAACCATTTATTTTAAAAAGTTGTTTGAATGCACTATTATTTGAGAATTCATGATTATATATGCATTCGTTATCTGCTATATCAGATATAGTTGCAAAACTTGGAGGCACATTCATAATATTAAGAAGTAATATTGAAAAGATAGTCTTTTTAGAGTCTAAATCTTTTACAAGATCTTCCAATAAAACACGAATTTTATTTTTAATATTTGCAGAATCAAAAATACCCAATAATGATAATGATAATTGTGCTTTATGCGTTTCCTTAATGAATTTTTGCTTATTTCTGTGCGACGGATTCGATAATATTCCCTTCCAGGATAGATTATTAATTATTTCAATAAAGAAGTCTATTTCATCATCACTTAATTCATTGATGTACACTTCTTGGCAATCTAAATTAATTTCTTGTAAATGAGACTGATAAATATAGTGATCCGCCTCTCTAGCAGACAATATGAATCTAATATTATTTACTTTAAATTCTTGACAATACTTTATTATCTCTAGATATAATGGATAGTCGTCGATTAGGGCAATAAAGTTCTTGCCTTGTTTGCTTAATTCCTCGATATCTTCAATGTAATCATCTACTAAGTTATCAAACTTAATTATATTTAATCCTTTAACTAACAAATATGGCACTAGTTGCTTCATCAATATTGTTTTACCATTACCAAAACCACCGAGTATTAATACATTATTCGCTTTGTTTATAAGATAATAAATATGCTCTAATAGTTCTTTACGAATAATTAGATAAGGAATAATCTGTGATTCTATAATTGTAACTGCAGAATCAATATAATGTGATTCTAACTGACCAAAAGTTAGAAAGTTTTCTACATCTTTATCCTCAATATTATTAATTTCATTTGATATATTGGGAAAACTCACATTTAAAAATTCATGCTGACTTTTAGCACTATGAAGCATTTCATAATTTGCAGAAATTAGCTTACTAAACCCACTGATTCCAATTGGCAAAATATTGCCATACTTTTGCAAAATAAAGCGTTCTTTTTCACCAGCATCTTTATCGACAATGAAAAATGTTTTATTTTTGAGATTTTGGTTTTCAATTAAGAGATTTTGAATTGCTATATCGTATAAAGAGTAACCAACAAATACTATTGCAGATGATCTCTCAAGATCTATCTTAAATTTTTTATACCACGCTGAATTTGAAAATTGATCTGATATTGCATAAGAAGATTTAGTTAATTTAAATTCCTTCTCAAAAGAATTGTGATTCAAGGAATCAATATCACCATTAATATGTAAGCACTTTTTAATTCTTGGGTTGCTATTAATGGTTGAGTATGCGCTTACACTTTGAATGGGTATGTCTAACGATTGGCAGGATATTTCTATGCTTCTATCATAGTTTGTTGTATAGTAAGATAGCCAGTTTAATTTGCATATATTCTTTTGTTCTTCGCTAACTGAGGTAATAGTAAATTCTGATTTTAAAATATCAATTAAATCTTGGACATTATTATTATTAATATAATATTCTGCGGCATATGCCAAATCATCATCTAATGCAAAACCACCTTTTTCACATATTTTATGCGATAAAGTTTTAGCCAAAGGGAGTTTATTAGTATTGTTTTGAGAGTATATAGAAAAACCTGCTCCTGTGAATAATACTGCTCTTCCTGTGGCGATTTTAGACAATATGTTTATATCTGAATTATCTTTTTGCAATTCTGATGAATTAGGTAATTTAATATCAATCATTAATTTCCTATATTAAAAATTTAACTGTTACGATAATTTTAAAAAGGCATAAAGTAAGACTTTATTGAGTAAGTATAACCTAATTTAAGTTTATTTTGTTAAATGATAAGTCCGCTCAACTAATTCATAAGGCTTAACTCCCAAAACCTCGCTGATAGCAAATATAGTAGAAATACTAGGCTGGTATACCCCAGTTTCTAATTTAGAGATATAAGATCTATCAACATTAGCATCAAAGGCTAACTGCTCTTGAGAAATATTTTTCTCTTTACGCACTTGTTTTAGAACTTTGCCGAAGGCAATTTTAATATCCACCAAATAAGTTGAAAATGAAAAATATCATTATGCTTATTGTGGTGTATACTACAATGTAGTATACTCCTCATTTTTATAAAAATAAAGGAGTACAAAAATGCAAACCTACAACAAAACTTGCCTTTTACAAAAAATATGTATGATTAAACCAGCTATTACAGCTCGTTTATTTCTTAATACTTTCATTATGAAACAAACATTACAAGCCGTTGCACTCTCAACACTAATGGCAGCAACATCACAAGCAAACACCAATACACAACAAGAAAAGATAATTTGTGAAACGATAGAAATTTGTCAAAAATTAACTCATTCTATACAAGCCCAAATAAACGAATTAGAGCAAAGCAATAACCCTGATTTTGATAAACTAGATTTACTGCAAAACAAACTTATAGCACTTGAAAATCAGAAACAAACAATCCAAAAAGAAACTATAGCTGAGGAGTTTGCCGAAACAGCAGAAGTCCAAAAAACAGACCAAAGACTTGAAGCCTTAGAGACTGCACTTTCTTTAGAAAATAAATAGTATCATTGATCCTGCCTCGCAAGAGCAGGATTTTTTGATACTTGTTTTTCTAAGTTAGTGAGGATGTAAAACATGCACCAAATTTTGCGTTAAAAAATTTTATGTGATAGTATTAAACTATAAATTAAGAATTTATGAGTTTAGAAGTTAGTACATCACCTGATAGCCAAAAGGAGGCTAAACTCACAACAGCCAGCCTTTGAGATATTCAAAATACTGAACAATCGGTAGATTTATCAAACAAGCTCCAAAATATTAACACTCTTTTGGATTCTTTTGATTTTCCTGATGATAAAGAAAATCAATATCGCAATATCTTGCAAAAATCAGATACACTTGACCTAGAAAAATTATCAAAATTAGATAAACAATCATTTGAGAAAAATCTTATACAAACCCAAATAAATGAATTGAAGCAAAAAGGTTTGAAAAATTTATCACCGACTGAGAAAGTGCAATTTGTAAAACTTAATAACCAATTTATAGCACTTCTTGATTCACATCATAAGTGCAAAACTTAAATTCAGTCAAATGGGTATCATTTGATACTCTTTTAACTGACGATTTTAAGGAGCACAAAATGAAACAATATACCCATTTGACTGAACATGAAAGATACCATATTTATCTCATGCATAGGAACAAAAATTCCTATACTACTATTGCAAAAAGCATGAATAGAAGTATCTCTACTATTAGTCGTGAGATAAAGCGTAATACTGGTAAGCGTGGTTATCGTTACAAGCAAGCACATGTGCTTGCTTGTGATAGGCATAATAACAAGAATAAAGCTATTAAATTAACTACCTATATTAAATCCTATATCATGCAAAAATTACACCAATACTGGAGCCCTGAGCAAATTGCTGGGAGGTTATGGCTCGATAAACAATACAGCATCAGTGCTGAGACTATCTATCGCTTTATCTTACAAGATAAAGCAGTAAACGGGAGCCTTTATACATACTTACGCCATCAACATAAAAGGTATCGTAAACGTTATGGTAAGAATGATTACAGAGGAAGGATACCACATCGCACTGATATTGATAATCGTCCTAATATCGTTGACACTAGAGCACGTATTGGAGACTGGGAAGCAGATACTGTAATTGGTAAATCATATAAAGGTGCTATCCTTACCCTCCTAGAAAGAAAAAGCAGACTCTATCTTGCTTTGCCCATCAGCCGTAAAACAGCTGATGAGGCAAAGGCTGCTATTACTCAATTATTGCAACCAATTAAAGACTTTGTGTACACTATCACTTTTGATAATGGTAGAGAGTTTAATAAACACCATCAAGTATCTAAAACACTTAGTTGTGATACCTACTTTGCCAAGCCTTATCAGTCTTGGCAACGAGGAGCAAATGAGAATCAAAATGGACTACTCAGACAATTCATCCCCAAGGGGATGAAACTTGATAAAATTAATCCTAAGGTAGTTGCCAAGGCAACTATTCTTATGAATAATAGACCAAGAAAGTGTCTAGGATACAAGACACCAATAGAGGTTTTTACTGAGTTAACTGGTAAGAACTATTTTTTAGATAAAAGTTTTGCACTTATGGGTTGAATTCGCCATGGTAAAACCCAACAGCAAGAGCATTAAACCCATCAAAATGGGAAGTACCAAAACCAAAACTGGTGTTTCCATTTACAAAGTTTTGCGGTATAGTATTCATAGCCATACTCATGGCTACACCTTTACGTACTTTATTTAATTGTCTAACGTTCACTGCATCATAGTCATCTTCACCATCGGCAACACCTGTTACTTTGACCGGAGCACCAGTTGTCATATTGCTAAACTTAACCCCAATATCATCAAGTATCATTTGCGTGCTATTAGCGCCACCACTTAACGTAGTAGAATTTTGACCAATTGTTAATCCATGAGAATTTCCGTTATCATTTGTAACAGATAAGTTTATTTCCTTATTTTCTACAGTCAATGTTGAAGAACCATCTACACTTTGAAATTCTATTCCTCCATCAGTACCGCTAGTACTCAAAGAAGCTCCAGAAGCCATAGTAATATCACCAGTTTCACCATTAACAGTTAGTACTGTCTGTCCTCCTGATGATTGTACATTAAATGCAGAACTACCACCAGATACAATAGTAAATCCTTCAGCAGTAATATCAGCACGCGTTCCAGTCGTACTTCCTGCACTAAAACTCACACCACTATCATTTACAGTCAAATTATTATTACCATTTTCAGAAGTAAATGCACTGGCTCCTCCAGATTGTGTAAAGTCACCATTTACTGTAACTTTACCATTTACTCCAACTTGACCATCAGTAACTAAGAATTCTTCTGAAGCATTATTACCTGCGTCAATACTAAATCTAGATCCAACGTTGGCAACTGTACCCGTATTGTGACTGGTCCAGTGTTCAGAGTGCCTCCATTGTTAGTTAACAAGCCTTGATTTGTTACTGTATTGGTATTTGTTACCGCTCCAGTGTTCAGAGTACCTCCAGTATTTTGAACGAGCCCTGAATGAGTAGTATTTCCTGAAACTTCCAACCCTCCATCACCAACATGAGCTTCTTGTACACGAACTGTTCCAGTAGCAGTATCACTAGATAATTGATTAATATTAGCTGTATTAGTAGCAATATTACCCTTATTCTCCTCAGTATCTAATTCATGAGACCAATATTGATTCTATTTTCGTCAATATTAGCCGTATTAGTACCAACTTGTTGTGTAACAGCAGTAATACTAGCGTTAGTATCAGTTAAATCATTTTCGTTCAATGTCACTGTTGCTATTGAGCTATCTACAGTTAGTGTGATAGTAGCGTAGCAGCATGAACTACACTTATACTCATTAAGCCAATGCTTATTAACAGAAAATAAGATAGTTGTTTCATAATAATTTCTCCAGATGTAAACAATTTATAGTACGTTTATTATAATATCAGTGTATGTATAAGTGTTAATTTATGTATAAGTATTAAAATATGAAAACGCTGATTGTACATCAAATGAGTACTAGTATGTGTAAGTATTAAAACATATAAAACGATAACTACACACTATTATAATATATAAATAATCTACATATGATTTAATGTTAATATGAATATACATATCCTTGGGATTGCTGGGACATTTATGGGTGGTATCGCCCTGATTGCTACAAAACTAGGGCATACTATCACTGGTCAAGATACAGGAATTTACCCACCCATGAGTGAGCAACTCACTGAACAAGATATTACATATACTTCTGGCTATGTTGTGGCAGATATGCCTAAGGCAGATATTTATATCATTGGTAATGCTTTAAGTAGAGGTAACCCTTGTGTAGAACATATTTTAACGCATAATTTACCATACACTTCTGCTCCACAGTGGCTCGGTGAGCATGTACTGCGAGAAAAATGGGTGATTGCTGTGAGTGGCACGCATGGTAAAACTACCACTGCCTCACTGATTAGCCACATCTTAGAACAGCTTGGTTATCATCCCAGTTATTTAATAGGTGGGATTGCAAAGAATTTTGCAGTGTCTGCACGCATTACCAAGAGTATGTTTTTTGTGATAGAAGCAGATGAATACGACACTGCATTTTTTGATAAACGCTCAAAGTTTATTCACTATTTTCCAAATACACTGATTATTAATAACCTCGAATTTGATCACGCAGATATTTTTGATTCGCTTTTAAGTATTCAAACACAATTTCATCATTTGCTACGCACCTTACCCGAATCAGCACATATTATCTACCCAAATGATACAGAGTCTATTGACCAAGTACTAGAAAAAGGAGTATATTCGCATACACACGGCTTTAATACACCAACCTTTAACCAAACAGCAAAAGGGCTAGAATTTATGCTAAAAGGTCAAACATTTCACTTGCCACTCCTTGGTGAGCATAATGTGCATAACGCAACTAGTGCAATACTTGCTTGTCATAATGCTGGGATGAAACTTGAAGATATTGCGACAGCACTTACTTCATTTACAGGTGTAAAACGCAGAATGGAAGTACGTTATCACTCTGAGAAACTTACTATATATGATGACTTTGCACATCATCCTACTAGCATTGCACTTACTCTAGCAGGCCTACGCAACACAGTAGGTAATAGCAATATTATAGTAGCACTTGAACTACGCTCTAATACGATGAAAACAGGAATGTTTAACGAACAAATTGCATCTAGTGTTGCTCTTGCTGATAAAGTATTAGTCTTAGAACACTTGATACCTAGGGATAATGTCACTACATATAAGAATGTAGATGATATGATACATGCATTAAAGAATACTACTGGTCATCTAGTGGTTATGTCTAATGGTAGTTTTAATGACTTTATTCCTAAACTTTTATCCACACTTACATGAACTTAACAACACTATTTTTTTTCTTTTTCATTATTACGCTGATTGAAATTTATGTACTCATTGCAGTGGGGGGTGTGATTGGTGGATTTTTTACTATTGTACTCATTCTACTCACAGCGTTTATTGGTGCCTATCTATTTAAGTATCAAGGTCTCTCTACTCTAAGAGATGCTCAGTTGAGTGTAGCACAGGGTATTGCCCCTACAACTCAAATTATAGAGGGGGTAGTTATTTTGATATGTGGCGTGCTATTACTTACTCCTGGATTTGTAACCGATGGCATTGGGTTTTTAGGGTTAATGCCGTTTACCAGAAAGACGTTTGTCAAAGCATTGGTGCGGCGAAACGTATTTGCAACAAGTGGCGTATTTACCACTCGTACCCATCAAGCAAAACAACGCATGCAACGCCCAAGCAATAATCACTCAGATATTACTGATGTAGAGTATTGGAACGAATAAAGTGCAAAGAGTAAAGCACAAAGAATAAGGTAGAATGGATAAGATGAGTGCTACTTGGCATGAAATTATTGATAAAGAGCGAGAAAAATCCTACTTTTGCTCGCTAAAACAAACTATTGATAAAGAATATGAAACAGGAGTAGTATTTCCACCAAGAGAGTTAATTTTTAAAGCCTTTAGTACGTGTTCATTTGAGAACTTAAAGGTAGTCATACTCGGTCAAGATCCCTACCACGGCGAGGGGCAAGCAATGGGATTGGCATTTTCTACTCCAGAATCTATTCCCAACCCACCATCACTGGTGAATATCCTAAAGGAAATTGGGGCGAGCTATGGTGAGAGTCAATGTAGTAATGGAGATTTAACTCCTTGGGCAACTCAAGGGGTGCTCTTACTAAATACAGTGCTGACTGTGCGCTCAGCAGAGGCACACTCTCATAAAAATTTAGGATGGGAAATATTCACAGATACCATTGTTGCCACCATTAGTGCCCTAAAATCAGATGTAATATTTTTATTATGGGGAAATCATGCTAAGAAAAAAGGAATGCATATTGATACTATAAAACATCATATTTTAACAGCCTCACACCCTAGCCCCTTATCAGCACATCATGGGTTTTTGGGGTGTAATCACTTTGTGAAAACAAATGAACTCTTAGTAAAACATGGTAAGAAACCTATTAACTGGTAGATTCTTATACTAAACTCATCTTATAGTCAGCATACGGGAGTATTTCAACACTAAGACTGGAGGCTTTTGTAAGCTTAGACTGCCCCACTTTCTCACCAATTACTAAATAATCAGTTTTAGCATTCACACTTTTTTGTACTTTAATACCATAGGATTTTGCAGTTTTTTCTATTTCCTCACGAGGGAGTGACATTGACCCACTAAATACAATGTATTTACCAGTAAATAAAGAAGACTTTAGGTCTTCAGCCTTTGTATATTCTAAGTTAAACCCTAGCGAAAGTATATGCTCAAACTCTACTCGTATGCTTAACAAGCCACTGACAATACTTTGTGCGGTAATTTCTCCAAAGCCATCAATGGCAGCAATTTCTGCTTCACTAAGGGTAAAAATATCTGATAATGGATACGCACCTAATAAATTTTCACTATTCCCGAGCCCTAAGCGCTCTACGCCAAAGGCAGATAATAACCGATAATCTTCTATTTGAATCGAGCGTGACACGCCTAATTGTTCAATGAGGTTTTGTGAAATTTTTGGTCCAAAACCCATACTGGTCAATGATGTGGGGGTTAAATTATACATACTAGAAATTGTAGTATGCCCAGCATCATAAAGCTTTTCTAAAGTTTTACGCCCAAACCCATCATTATTGCCCAAGATTTTAAAAAAGTATTCTAATCTACCAATACCTTGATCTCTACACCCTGAGTGATTTGTACACATTAAAAAATCACTATGCCATGTAAGTTCAGAATTACAACTGGGGCAATGGCTAGGAATAATTGCTTGAGTAGCAGTAATAACCTTGGTAATTTTAGGAATAACTTGCCCACTTCTCACTAGTTCTACCTTACTGCCTGGGCCAATATTATCTTGCTTAACCATCCCATAGTGATGACATGTTGCATGGGTAATCGTCGCACCGCTTAACATACTAGGCTCTAAGATTGCTACAGGAGTAATTTTGCCAGTTCTTCCCACTTGCGGTACCACCTCAAGTACCTCTACTTGATTAGATTCAGTATTTGCTTTAAAGGCTATTTGGTAGCGGTGAAATTTACGATTTGCTCCCATGTGGCTACGTAATTCAGGATGTATTGCTTCAATTACTACTCCATCAGTGTCAAAATCTACCGAAGCACTCACCTCATCGGTGATGGTTGAAAAGTGCTCAAGAAAGTACTCAGTAGTGTGTTCTTGTTTTGGCAGAGTTGCAAATGGCACAAAGTATGCTGCTCTCTCGTGAATGGCTTGTTTGGTATGCTCATCAAGAGCTTTTTCTTTAATAATGCTAGCAGTAAAGTTTCGCGGATGCTCAAATTGAGTGCTTAAATGCGTATCAAAATACGAACGCTTAATAACAATTTCACCTGCGCCCAACCCCCTATCCGCATCACCATACACTAATAATCCACGAGTAAATGCCCGGGTAATATCACTGCCTTTTTTGCCATCACCTCGGGTATAGAGCGTTGTACCATCGTCATAAGCAGCAAAACCATCAAGTTTTGGCGTGGCTCTTAGGATAATCTCGGAGTCTAGATTAATCTCAGTTGCTGCTTTAGCTAAACGCTCAATAAATTTCACAATTTCAGCAACACTATATGCTTTATCAGTAGAAAGCATAGGCTCGGGTAAGAGGAGTTTATTACCAAAACTCTCTTCTTCTGATTCAATCGCTTGTAAGTACGGATGTGCGGGTTCTCTGCGTTGTAACTCAGCTAAGAATATAAAGTCATAGTCACTATCAGATATCAGCGGAGTACCCGCCCGATAGTGCGAGTTAGCAAGTGTTAAAAAAGCTACGAGCTGCTCAGTTTGAAGTTCAGATAATGGGGTTTGCTTATTCGCAATGGCTGTAACTTCATTACTACTGAGCATGAAAAGTATTAGAGTGCATCTGCAATGCGTTCTAGAAGTGTGTGACTAAATTTCTGCGTTGACTTGTTATTTTCACCTGATAAGTCAATGAAATATACTTCACTAAAATTAGGTTGAATTTGTTTCACACGAATTCTAAAGCTTTGCAAAATAGCATCATCACCAAAGATTGAAGAAAAAATACCACGCTCTTCATCATTAGCAATACTAATATAAAAACTTCCTTCTCTTCTATCTCTATCTTGAATATCAATACCAAGACTATCAATAGCAAAGGCTAGAGCTTCCCAAGCCTCTTCTTTATTGGTGTTTAACTGTAATTTAGCAAAGCCGTTTATATCTGTCTTTTTCTCAACTTGAAGAATACGTTGCTCGATGGTATTTGCCACTTTTTGCTTCGCTTCTGAAGAATCAGTACCCATATGTATCATTAGTAAATATAACATTTGGTTTTCTGTAAATTCATCACGAGGCTTAACTTGCCAGATAGTATTCTCACTTGAAGTACCCTCATTAGTTAATACTTCCTGCATAGAATTAAGAGATAAATACACCTCTGTTTGGCTCGGAGTAATCGACTCAATACGTGCTCTATATTTATCAACTGTTGGGAGTGAATACTGTGCACCTAACGTATCTTGAAATAATGCACGAATAGGGTTTAACACTGTTTTGGGTAGTTTTGTTCTATTTTCTAAAAAATTTGTTTCTAACAAGCCGAGTTCAGTTACTTCATTTTCAATACTAAACCCTTTTTCTTTTAAAAATGACTTCACCGCATTAAAGACAAAATTTGCATCTTTATCCACTACTAAATAACTTTGAAATTTATTACGCTGTACTTCAATATTGATTGCCTCGCCCCGCACTTTTCGTATAGGTTGACCAGTAGTAGAGTCGTCAAATGTAACTAATGAGCGAGAGGTATCTACTACGCCTTTTAAGTTTACGCGGTCTTTAATTTTTGGCTTAGTAAGATCTGGTGGTACTTCAAGTGAAGTTACTGTTTTATCAGCATAATACCTAATATCTGTCTCACCAATTTCATTTGTGTCTTTTACTATTTCTTTGAGTCTCTCTGTACAGCCTATTAGTAAGAATGAGGCAGCGAATAGCCCAAATAATTTTATCATTATAATACTCCAATACGTTGTAATGACTGTGTAATACGCTCATGATGCGCTTCATGTAATATAGTTAGTGGTAAGCGAATTCCTAAAGTGCATTTTTGCATTTTATACAGGGAAAATTTCACTGGAATCGGATTTGACTCTATAAATAAGTCATCATGCAATGAGGCAATAGTGCTATCAATTTCATGCGCACGCTCATACTCAGATTGAGCTAAATCATAGACCTCACTGACTTGTTTGGGGCACACATTTGCTGTTACGGAAATACCCCCATGACCACCCATGGCAATAAACTCTAACGCAGTTTTATCATCACCACTATATTTTAAAAATGTCTCTGGCAAAATATCCATGAGTTCCTTTGCTACAGCTAAATCACCAGTTGCATCTTTAATGCCGACAATATTTGTAAGTGTGCTCAGACGTTTAATAGTAGCTGGGAGCATATCAACTGCAGTTCTCCCAGGAACATTATATAAAATTTGTGGAATATCTACTGCCTCTGCAATAGTTTTAAAGTGTAAATATAGCCCCTCTTGTGTCGGTTTATTATAATACGGAGTTACGAGTAATACCGCATCAGCACCGAGTTCTTTGGCTTTTGTAGTCAAAGAAACAGCCTCAAGAGTTGAATTTGCACCTGTACCTGCAATTACTGGAATACGTCCATTCGCAAAAGCGATAGTTTGCTGAATTACTTCTAAATGCTCATGCTCATCAAGAGTAGCACTTTCACCAGTCGTGCCTACTGATACAATTGCCTGAGTACCCTCTCTAATATGCCATTCCACCAACTGCTCTAGGGCAGAGTAATCTACCTCTAAAGAGTTAGTCATTGGGGTAATGATGGCTACAATTGAGCCAGTAGTATTAAACATATTAGTAATTATAGCCTTTTTCACCGTGCGAAGTAATATCCAGACCTGATTCTTCTTCATCTTCAGCTGCACGTAAGCCAACAAGTTTATCAAGTACTTTAAAGATAATATAGGTCAAGACTGCAGTCCAGATAATAGTCGCAACAATCCCTGTTATTTGCACTAGAAGTTGATCAGTAATCGTGATGCCTTCACCAAGTCCTTGTCCACTAAAGATTCCGAGTTGGCTTGAAGCAAAAATACCTGCCATAAAGGTACCTAAAATACCACCAACACCATGTACTGGGAACACATCTAAACTATCATCAATACCAATACGCTGTTTAATCCAAATAACAGCATTAAAACAAATAATACCAGCGGTAATACCAATCACAAGCGCACCTGCAGGACCAACAAACCCTGAAGCAGGAGTAATAGTTCCTAAGCCTGCAATAATACCGGTAGCAAATCCAAGAGCAGTAGGTTTGCCATATTTTGTCCATTCATAAAACATCCATGTTACCGCACCTGCAGCAGCACTAATATGAGTCACTAAAATCGCCATTGCCGCATCGCCATTAGCAGCTAATGCAGAACCGCCGTTAAAACCAAACCAGCCGACCCATAACATACCAGCACCCGCCATAGTCATAGTAAGATTATGTGGTGCCATTGTGGTTTTACCAAATCCTTTACGGGGTTTTAGCATCACTGCCGCTACTAAAGCAGCAATACCAGCAGTAATATGTACTACAGTACCACCAGCAAAGTCTAATAATCCCATAGAACCGAGCCAACCGCCACCCCACACCCAGTTAGTAATAGGTGCATACACTAAAATAAGCCAAAACACACTAAATAATAGCACTGCAGAAAATTTAATACGCTCGGCAAATCCACCTACAATAAGTGCTGGGGTGATAACAGCAAAAGTCATTTGAAACATGGCAAATAAACTCTCGGGAATATCACCACTCATCGAACCTTCTAATACCCCAGAGAAAAAGAGTTTACTTAAATCACCAATATATCCATTACTGCCAGAAAATGCCAAACTATATCCGAGTACTAACCAAACTAAAGATGCCACACCAGCAATCGCAAATACTTGCATCAACACTGATAAGATATTTTTAGTACGTACTAGCCCACCATAAAAAAGTGCTAGACCCGGCAGAGTCATAAAAAGAACCAGCGCAGTTGAGGTTAAAATCCATGAGGTATTTGCTGCGTTTAATTCATCAGCAAATGCAGTTGGCGATAAAAATAAAGCAAAGATACTAATCACGCTCGCCAACGATTGAATTGAAAACATACTACAGCGCATCATTATCCTCTTCACCTGTTCTGATGCGTATAACACGCTCTAAATTAGTCACAAAAATTTTACCATCACCAATATTACCAGTATTTGCCACGCGCTTGATAGTGTCAATTGTTTTTTCATAAAACGGCTCGCTCACCGCTATTTCTAGTTTTACTTTTTCAATAAAGTCAACTTGGTATTCATTACCACGGTATAACTCTATAAAACCTTTTTGTCTGCCAAACCCTTTGACATTGGTCGCAGTAATTCCTGCTACATCAATATCAGCTAACTCTTCTCTGAGGTCATCAAGTATTGATGGCTGAATAATTGCAGTTATTAATTTCATTCCCTCTCTCCTATCGTTATAGATAAATATATAGAATGCGTTTAGGATACAAGAGTATCAAAAATCGCATATCAAATTATACCAATTTTACTTTCTGCTTTAAGATAAATAATATAAGAAAGTACGTTATTACTGCAATGCTTAGTTCTAAGCCTAGTGCACTCATGCGCTCGGTCAGCGTATAACTATAATAAGGTTCAAAGTAACTATTAGTTAGTAGCAATGCGCTCAACATCCCCACTGAAGCAATACTCACCTTAACAAGCGTTACACTTACTGCTCGAGTCCATTGATATATTTTACAAGTATGTAACATAATCAACAGCCCTAGCATATTCACTATTGCATATACCACTGTAGCCATAGCGATACCGAGAAATGAATAATAATAAGAGAGGATAATATTAAGAATAATATTTACCCCAAGGGCAATTACCCCGACTTTAACAGGAGTTTTGGTGTTGCCAGTCGCTAAAAATGCAGGTGTCATCACTTTAATGCCAATAAAACATAGTGCTGCTAGAGCGTAAACGCTCAGTGCTGTAGCACTATTGCTCAGGTCAGTCAAAGAAAAATCCCCATAATAAAAAAGTGTAGTCATAATCGGCTCACTCAGGTACACTAACCCGATTGTACTCGGCAACCCAAAAATAAGTGCAAGTTGTAGTGAACGAGAAAGTGCAGTTTTAAATCTTGTAGTATCACCAGTAGTATGCAGGTGAGAAAGATGTGCAATTCCAACAATGCCTAGGGCCACACCAATGAGTGCAATAGGGAATTCTAATAACCGATTAGCATAGTACAACCAAGATACACTACCAGTAATCAAGGTGGTAGCAATTATAGTATCAATCAATAAATTTATTTGGGTAATAGAGGTGCTAAATAACGCAGGAAGCATACGCTTATGGACATCACTAAAGACTGGGTGAGACTTAAAGCTAGGTCTAGGAAACTTACCAATATAAAGCAAAAATGGTACTTGCAATAAAAGTTGTACCATGCCACCCACAAATACACCCACCGCTAAGGCATAAATTTCATAGGTAAAAAAGTCACGTAAGAATAGTGCTGAGGCAATCAGAGAAGCATTAAGTAAAGCAGGAGTAAAAGCAGCAACTGCAAAACGTTTGTTATTATTTAAAATACTGCCAAAAAATGCTGTTAAAGAAATAAATAATAAATATGGAAAAGTGATTTTCAATAAATTACTGGTAAGCGTAAAGTCATCTGGGCGTTCAAAATAATAATTTGGGGCAAAGACAAATACGACTATCGGGCTGAATAACACTACCAAAAACGTAATACAAAAGAGAATAACAAAAAGTCTTCCAGTAATATGATTAATTACTTCTTGCTCATTGGCATCTCCCTTACTCTGTGCCAAAATAGGCATAATTGCCTGAGAGAATGAGCCCTCAGCAAATAATCTACGTAAGAAATTCGGGATTTTAAAGGCGATGATAAATGCATCTAAGGCAGCACTCACACCAAATAACTTCGCAATAATAATATCACGGGCGAGTCCCAATATACGGGAAATTAGTGTCATAGCACTGACAACGAGGCTATGCTTAAAGATATTCACTAGATAATTGCCACAAATTCACCTACTAGTGAATTTAAAGAAGCAGAAGTAATGCGCACCTGCACCATTTGATGCGTGAGCTCTTTCGCCCCATCAAAATGCACATTGCGGAAACTCGAATTTTTGCCATACAATTTACCGCTTTTAGATGATATACCTAATACTAATACCTCTTGAATAGTGCCCACCATAGACTGCGAGATTTCTTGAGTATGCTGGTTAATGAGTGCTTGCACTTCTTGTAGGCGTTGTTTTTTTTCATCAATAGAAGTCTCATCTGGCAAACTACTTGCTGGCGTACCAGGGCGAGGAGAATACACAAAACTAAAAGATTTATCGCAGTGAACATCTTTAATCAGTTGCATCGTTGCCTGATGATCTAGCGTGGTTTCCCCGGGGAACCCAATAATAAAATCACTAGAAATCACAATATCTGGACGCGCTTGTTTGAGCTTTTTAATTTTATGTTTGTATTCTAGTGCAGTGTGCCCACGCTTCATTTGCATTAAGATTTTATCACTGCCACTTTGAATAGGCAGGTGAAGATGTGAACAGAGTTTAGGCACATGAGCATACACCTGAATTAATCTATCACTAAACTCTACCGGGTGAGATGTGGTAAAGCGAATGCGTTTTACCTTGTCAATATCCGCAATCATTTCAATTAGAAAAGCTAAATCAACTATCTCCCCTTCAAATTCACCGCGATATGCATTAACATTTTGACCAAGAAGATGAATCTCTTTCACTCCTTGACCTACTAAATGAGTGACTTCTGCCATAATATCAAGATATGGACGAGAGATTTCTTCACCTCTGGTATAAGGAACTACACAAAACGAGCAATATTTAGAGCACCCTTCCATAATAGAAACATAACTACTAACATCGCTTGCTTGTGCTTTAGGTAGATGGTCAAATTTTTCAATTTCTGGGAATGAAATATCAATACTAGTGTGCTTGTTAGTCGCATCACTGAGCATAGCAGGTAAGCGGTGTAAGGTTTGCGGACCGAATATCATATCCACAAATGGAGCCTTTTTAAGGATTTGTTCTCCTTCTTGTGAAGCCACACACCCCCCTACGCCTATGACAAGGTTTGGGTTTTGTTCTTTTAATACTCGCCAGCGATAGAGTTGCTGAAATAATTTTTCTTGGGCTTTTTCACGGATAGAACAGGTGTTAATGAGTAATACATCTGCCTCAGATTCTTCTGTAGTTTGCACTAGCCCATGCGAACTTTTGAGCACGTCACGCATCTTGTCACTATCATATTCATTCATTTGACAGCCCATGGTTCTGATAAATAATTTTTCCATATCTTTCTTTGTTACAACTGCGTTTCAAATGCAGATTTAGCAGCTCGAAAACGAATATCTGCGGCAATTTTATCGAGAATCAGATGTGTTTTATGTTCAAGCTTACTGCCAGCACCATAATCAGCTTCGGCAAAATAATCAATTCTGGCTGAGTGATATAATTCTTTACAGGTATTCATCGCTGATATTTTCTTCTCCCCTATTAAATTATCATCATATACTGCCACCGCAAACCCGCCATTATTTTTGGTTACAGTCATACACGGCACATCAGTCATTCCATCCCCAAGATACAGCATATTACTAAATGGAATGCGGCGCTCTTCTGCTGCCATGTGGGTGTTAATTGATTCATTTACACTAGTAATTCCCTTATTAATACGAAAGAGATATTGTGTCTTTGCGGTGTCGTTAATCACTATTGTAGGAAACTGCGCCTTACCATACGCATCAAAATAATATTCCGATGCAAAAATATCAATGAAATTATCTTTAATGCTCACCCCGTTTAAAATTTCTTTCAGTCCTGCAGAAATAATATAATGCTCCACTAAAATTTCGTTGTTATATTTGGTAGCAACATAGTCATTAATCCGAGAAAACCACGTTTCTACGCCATTAAAGTATTCAATACTACTTGCGAGTTTAGCAAGGTCTGCCTTATAAAGTGCAGTATTACTTTTATTGATTTTCTCTATTAATAAGCGCATATAGGTCAGCATCATATCCGCATGGTGTGTATGTGCCTGAACTCTGCATTCCTCCCAAAAGGCGGTTGGGTCTTCGCCAAGCTCTGGCAAAATGGTGTATTCCTGCATGGGCTTTGGACTCAAGGTACCATCAAAGTCATATACCAGAGCAATAATATTTTGCGTAAATGCCATAGAGTGTGGTGTTAAATTGGTTAATTATACAATTTTACAGGTAAAATATTTTTTCTTATGTTGGATACGACCTTCCCTACTACAGATACTGAGCATACGCTGTTTGAGCGTATCAAGGCGTTGTTATCTCAAAAAAATGCAGTATTAGTTGCCCATTACTATGTTGATAGCAACTTACAAGAGCTCGCAGAAGCCACAGGTGGTTTTGTTGGTGATAGCCTTGAGATGGCACGCTTTGGCAAACACACTTCAGCTGATATGATTATTGTAGCTGGGGTAAGATTTATGGGTGAGACTGCCAAAATTCTCTCTCCAGAAAAACAAGTGCATGTGCTAGATATGAGTGCTACTTGCTCCTTAGATGAGGGTTGTGAAATTGCAGAATTTAATGCCTTTTGCGATGCACACCCTGAGCGAGAAGTAGTGGTATATGCTAATACCTCTGCAAAAGTGAAAGCACGTGCTGACTGGATGGTAACTTCTAGTAGTGCTATTGATGTAGTGAATGATTTGCATGCACAAGGCAAAGCAATAATTTGGGCACCAGATAAACATCTTGGAAACTATGTAGCGAAGCAAACTGGTGCTGATATGATATTATGGGATAGTACGTGTATTGTGCATGATGAGTTTAAAGCAGATGGGATAACACAACTCAAAGCATTACATCCTGAAGCCAAAGTACTTGTCCACCCAGAATCACCACGTGAAGTAGTGAAGTTAGCAGATGTAGTCGGTTCGACCACGATGCTGATACATGCAGTACAAAAGCAGCCAAAAAATACGTTTATCATAGCTACAGATAATGGCATCTTTCATAAGATGAAACAAGTAAGTCCAGAAGCCACATTGATTGAAGCACCTACTCATGGAGAAGGAGCAGACTGTGAAAGTTGTGCACATTGTCCATGGATGGCTATGAACTCTGTAGAGCAATTACTACACACCTTAGAAACAAATACCAATGAAATTCAACTAGAATCAGCAGTGATAGAGCAAGCACAACAATCAATTACCAATTTATTAGACTTTACCGCACGGAAATAACAGGAGTACAGCATGGCAGGACATAGTAAATGGCATAATATTCAACACCGAAAAGGTGCACAAGATGCTAAGCGTGGCAAAATATTCACCAAATTGATTAAAGAAATAGTGGTAGCTGCCAAAATGGGTGGTGGCGTGATGGAAAACAACCCTTCGCTTCGGGCAGTAGTAGATAAAGCACTCACTGCTAATATGAAAAAAGACACCATTGAAAACGCCATCAAACGAGGGAGCGGAGATCTAGACGGGGATAATTATGAAGAAGTACGCTATGAGGGCTACGGAATTAGTGGTACTGCAATTATGGTTGACTGCTTAACAGATAACCGTAATAGAACCGTAGCTGAAGTACGCCATGCCTTCACCAAAGCAGGAGGAAACTTAGGCACCGATGGTTCGGTCAGTTACCTGTTTACCAAACAAGGGATTATTAGCTTTACCGAAGGTAATGAAGATGAAATCATGGAGCGTGCATTAGAACTCGGTGCACAAGATGTAGTTACGCATGAGGATGGAGCTATTGATATTATTACCGTACCTGAAGATTTTTTCACCGTAAAAGATGGGCTCACTGAACATGGCTTAGAGGCTACTCATAGTGATATTGTGCAGGAACCAAGTAACCGCATAGAGCTCAATGTGGTAGATGCTGAAAAATTTATGAAGTTGATTGATAAATTAGAGGACTTAGATGATGTGCAAAATGTGTATCACAATGCTGATATATCAGAAGAGATTTTAGAGCAACTCTAACGCACAATATTATCTAAATAGTCATTGTATTCAAGAATCTCAAGCTGATGTTCGTATACTAACTCAACATATTCTAGCATCGTCTCATATTTTTGATCTAAATTAACTATAACGTCAAGATATTTTTCTTCTTGATAGTTTTTTATAGCGTCCTGTTTCATTCTGTCTAATAGCACAGGATAGTTCTGAATAAGTTTATCATTTGACTCTAAAGAACTTATTAATGATTTAGTGGCAGAAATGATGTCATTTAATTTTGAAGAATAATCAAGATTAATTTTTTGTAAATTAAGTTCAGCTACTGCTAAATTTTTTTCATCATAAGTATCGCCTCCAAGTGGAATACTATATATAAGTTCTGAAGTATATTCTGTGGAGTTGTTATCATAGACTGTGCTTAATGTATTGCCAATATCTTGGTTGCGCTGAATACTGAACACTAAATCTAATTCGGGTAATATTTGCTTTTCATAATATGCTATATCTATTCGCTTGAGTGCCTTGTCAATATCATAACGCAATAAGTCTCTATTATGTTTGATAAGGTACCTGCGCAAATCATCAACCAAACTAAATTGCTTTAAATAATTCAGCGATATGTTATCCAAATCTAAAGAATTATCATTGAGGGAAATTTTAATATCTTTTTGTAGCTGTACAATTTTGTTTATATTTCTCTCAATCAGCCTGTAAATTGAACTAATAAGATTTTTATAGTATTTTTTGGAAGTGTATAACTGCAGTTCTGAAATATATCCTTGGTAGACCTTGTTTTCCTCTTTTAAGAAAGCAATCTCAAGGAAATCTTTAAGTTTATCAACAATAAAATCTTCTTGAGAATCAATATAATCAAACCTTTCTCTTAATAAATCAAACTTATTTCTTTCATAAGTTTTTAATAATAATGCTTGAGCGTTGGGTTTAAGTAAGGGTATATCAATTGATATTGAGGCTGAAGTATTGTATTCATCGATTTCATATGTATTATAAAAAGTGTCTTTTTTAAAGCGAGTGATGTCTTTGCTAGGAAACTCCCTAGAAATATCTACACTGAAAGAAATCGGACTGGTTACAAAATATTTATCTATTGATAATGATACTTTTTGTGAATTATTCCTACGTTTTTTTTCATAAATAGAACTAGAAGTGGTAACTTTGTTGATATTATAATAACTATTTTCAAACTCTACGGACAACTCGGACTGCCACTTGATATAGTTTTTAAAGCTACTATCTAATTCAATTTGCTTAATATCAAGATATATCTTATCCTTAGCAAAATACTGAGGGTTTGATAAGATGTGTTCAATAAATTCACCCTCAGTGAGTGCATAACTAATATGCACCCAAAGCAGTGATACCCCTATGAAGATTGCTCTTCTAAGAGTCATGAAATACGATTATTTATTTTTGTATTTTTTATGGCACGCTTTACATGTTTTAGCAAATTCACCAAATGCCATTTTTACGTCATTTTGGGTAGCCTTAGGTTTGGCTACTTTATCAAGGTTACTCGCTAACTTTTTAAATGCTGTGTATTGCTTTTTAAACTCTGCTGGGTTCTCCCAAATCGCATCTTTTGCTTTCGTGCCATCTACCATATCAGTGCCTTCTACTTCGAAATATTCCCATGGCATGCCAGAGAGGGCTTTTAAATTCATCGCACGTTTATTAAATACTTTAGCATCATACGGTTTTTTACCCTGCATCATCGCACCCATGTCAGATAGGTTGGCTTTAAATAGGGTAAATACTGATTGACGATAATCGACTGCATCGCTCGCGGCGTCAGCATATATTTGCAAAGAAAACGTAGCTAAAACAATAACTAATAACTTTTTCATAGAAGCTCTCCGTATAGGTAAAAATTTGATTATACCACTGTAATTTTTATAATTATTAGTGATGTAATAAAGACTATTAGATTTAATAGGTTTACGATTGCTAATATAATATTTGTTATATGTGCGTTTCCCACTGAAAGGCACTGTGGCAGATAAGCTCTAAATTATCATATTTTGGTTGCCAGTGCATTTTATTTTGAATTTTTTCACTATTCGCTATAAGTGCAGCAGGATCACCTAGCCTGCGACCTTCTTCTTCTATCTGTAACGGTGCTATAGAGGTATGAATAGTGTCTAACACTTCTCTGACCGAATATCCCGTACCGTAGCCTACATTAAACGTATCGCTCTCATTATCATCCAAATAATCTACAGCTAAAATATGTGCATGTGCTAAGTCATCTACATGAATGTAGTCTCTAACTCCAGTACCATCAGTTGTTGGGAAATCGGTTCCAAAGATTGCTACTTTATTTCTTTTTCCCACAGCGTGTTCACAGGCGACTTTTATTAAGTGTGTAGCCTTTGGAAAACTTTGCCCAATGCGGGGACGTAATTCTTCATTTTCATAATGAATATCCGCACCAGCAACATTAAAATATCTAAAAATCACAAATTTCATCCCATGCGCGGCTGCACTATCAGTTAAGACTTTCTCACTCATTAATTTTGAAGAACCATACGGGTTGATGGGTTGAGTAGTAAATTCTTCACTTATACCTTTAGTAGGGATATTATCTGGCTCACCATATACGGCTGCAGTGGAAGAAAATATAAATTTTTTCACGTGATATTTAGTGGCTGCTTGAATCAGGTTCGTAGTATTTGCAGTATTGTTTAGATAGTACTTAGTAGGGTTACTCACTGATTCGGGTACCACTATGCTCGCTGCAAAATGAATGATAGTATCAAACGTATTTTGCTCAATGCACTTATGAATTTGGGCGAAGTCACTTAATTCTTGCTCAATAAAAGTAAAGGGTCTTATATTTTGCAGAGTATGAATGGTGTCAATATTCCCCGTTGATAAATTATCAAGAATAGTGAGTTCATGCTCAGTAGTTTCTAGGATATGTTTTGCAGTATGAGAACCTATGTACCCTGCTCCACCTGTAAGAAGTATATGCATTATGTATATCTAAAATAAGTTGATGAAAATTTTAATGAGATTTATTAAGTAAAATGATATTTATGATTCTAAAAAAACTCCTGCTTGATTTTTGCCTGACACTCATTAGCTTTGCCTCTATTAGCTGGTTCTTGTCTGTGGCTGTTTCTCAGGAATATCTTGTTATTAGCCTCGTTGGGGCGAGTGTACTAGTTCTTGGAGTGTTCACCCTAGGTGGTTACCATCAAAATAAAACTATTTTTGAAGTGGCAATTATCATGGCACAGTCTTGGGCAATTGTTGCCATGGCAGTATTTGGGATAATATTCATTGCAGGGTTTGACACAATTGGCAGAACGATATTGCTATTATGGATTATTGTCACTCCATTGGTACTCATTGTGTCTCATTACCTTCTATCACGTTATATATTAGCAAAACAGCAGACCATTTATGTCTATGGCAAACATTATCACTTTACACCGCATGAGTATAAACGACTCAAAAAACAAAAGGTAACTTTAGAATATATTGATAACTTAGAGCAAGTGACGCAAGGAGTGGTGCTGATTAATACCCCAGAGTATTTGCAATATAGTACCCTGCACCAAGTAAAGTATTTATCTCTTTCTTATTTTATGGAAGAGTATCTGCGTAAATGCCATATTGAACATATTACCGATATTGAGCAAATTACTGGCTACTCAAATAACCAAATGATACAAAAGATATGTATTGATTATAGCCTTGCCGTGTTAATGACTCCAATTTTATTTATTAGTATGATTCTGAGTACCATATTTATTTTTATCCAATCGCCTGGAGCAATTATCTTTACCCAAAAAAGAGTAGGGTTAAATGATAAAGAATTTACTATTTACAAATTTCGTTCTATGTTTGTTGATGCAGAAAAAAATGGAGTTAAGTTTGCAGAAAAGAATGATAACCGAACATTTAAATACGGTAGCTTTATGAGAAAAACGCGTATTGATGAATTGCCACAAATTGTTAACATTTTTAAAAGGGATATGCACTTAATCGGACCGCGCCCAGAGAGAGAATTTTGGACTTCTCAATTTGCAGAAAGCTTACCATACTACAATCTGCGGCATCTTGTTAGAACTGGCATCACCGGCTGGGCACAGGTAAATTACCCATACGGAGCCAATATAGAAGACACCAAGCAAAAACTGATGTATGACTTATATTATATTAAGAATTGGAGTTTAGCGTTGGAGTTGGAGATTATTGTGAAAACCATTAAAATAGTGTTAGGTAAGCAGGGGTTATAAGCTTATTTTCTCGGAAGTAACCCTCTAGCCTTTAAAGGGTATTTTAATAATATTGTAAATATATTTGCTGAGATGTCATTGATTTTACAGGCTCTAATTTGCTCTTTGGTATTCACCCAGATACTAGAATATGAGGTACTCACGCCACCTGTTCTCATAGTTACCCATACAGATTTTACGTAAGAATACGTAGCCTTGTGTTTACTTAAAAAACGGGCAATGAGCTCAAAGTCAGCAGCAATGTTAAATGAGGTATCAAATAAGCCAAATTTTTTAAATAGTTCAGATTTAGCAAAAAATGTAGGGTGCGCTGGCATTATTCCATAAGCAAATCTTTTTTTAGTAAAAATACTACTATCATAGTATCTAACTACTTTGTTATTTTGGTTAATATATACGAGATCAGCAAAAATAGTATCAGAACCATTGGTTAGTAATGCTGAAGTCATCTGAGATATTGCATAATTATCTGTATAGTAATCATCACTATTTAAAAAACCTATGACATCCCCAGTTGCCTGCTGTATTCCTTGATTCATAGCATCATAAATGCCTTCATCAGGTTTACTATGCCAATAATCAATTGACTCTTGATACTTTTTAATAATATCTACAGAAGTATCGGTGGATCCGCCATCAATAATAATATATTCTATATTCTCATAATTTTGGCTTATAACCGACTTGATAGCTGATTCAAGATATGTTTCTGAATTGTAACAAACAGTTATGATTGAAATTTTCATGTATTTTCAAGAAACCACTCAACGGTCTCTTTTAATGACTGATTCCAGTCTGCACGAGCTTTCCACATAAGCTGAGATTCTATTTTTGACGAGTCAATCGCATATCTCCAATCATGCCCGGCTCTATCTTTAACAAAAGTAATTAATTCTTTATAAGAATTCAAAATATTTGATGGATGTATTTGATCTAATATTTCACAAATCTTTCTGGCAATATCAATGTTAGTTTGTTCATTATTATTACCAATATTGTATGTTTCGCCACTTTGCCCTCTATGAAAAACTGAGTTGATTGCTTCACAATGATCTTTAACATATAGCCAATCACGAATATTTTTTCCAGTGCCATAGATAGGAATGTTTTTATGCTGAATAGCGTTTCTAATAACGGTTGGAATGAGTTTTTCTGAATGTTGTTTAGGACCATAATTATTAGAGCAATTAGTAATGACAGTATTTAGTCCATAAGTATGATGATAACTTCTGACCAACATATCGCTGCTAGCTTTACTTGCAGAATAAGGAGAATTTGGTGCATAAGGAGTAGACTCAGTAAATAAGCCCTCATTCCCCAGAGAACCATAAACTTCATCAGTAGAAATATGAAGAAAGCGTGACTCTTGATACTCCAAATAAGAATTAAATGGTTTTTGCATCCAGGAATTATATGCTTGTTGTAGCAACACAAATGAACCATTAATGTTAGTTTTTATAAATTCATCAGGAGTGTGAATTGAATTATCAACATGTGACTCAGCAGCAAAATGAATAACATTATTAATCTTATAATCTAAAAAAACTTCTCTCACTAAAGACTTATTGGTAATATCGCCATGAATAAATGTATAATTTGAATGGTTTTCAATATTTGATAAATTTTCTAAATTTCCTGCATAAGTTAAGGCATCTAAATTAACAATGTTATCTGAGGAATGAGATAAATAATACTCAATAAAATTAGACCCAATAAACCCCGCACCACCAGTAACTAAAATATTATTCATTTGCAACTCTCATTAAGTACTTACCATAATTATTTTTTGCATATCGTTTTGCTAATTTCTTTAAATCTTCTTTAGAGATATAGCCAAGTCTATGAACAATTTCTTCTATACATGCTATTTTTAATCCTTGTCTATTTTCTATAACTTGCACAAACTGAGATGTTTCTAATAAACTATCATGCGTTCCAGCATCAAACCATGCATATCCCCTACCCATTAAATTAACATTAAGTCGCTCCTCTTTGAGATAATATTGATTCAAAGTTGTTATTTCTAGCTCACCTCGGTCACTGGGTGTAATATGTTTTGCCTTAGAAACTACGTCATTTGGATAAAAATATAATCCAATCACAGCGTAATTTGACTTAGGGTTTTTTGGTTTCTCTATAATGCTTATTACCCTCATGTCTTGGTCAAATTCAGCCACTCCATACCTCTGAGGATCATTAACATAATAACCAAAAACACTTGCTGTATCTTTATTTGCGAGTTGAATGCTTTTAGATAATAACTCAATTAAGCCATCACCATAAAAAATATTATCTCCTAGAATAAGACATGCTGAATCACCATCTAAGAAATCCTCAGCTAAAATAAATGCTTGTGCTATACCATCTGGACTTAGTTGTACAATATATTCAAATGATACTCCCAAATGACCTCCGTCGCCAAGCAAGGTTTTAAAGCGTGGCAAATCTTCAGGCGTAGATATAATCAAAATCTCTTTAATACCTCCCAATAGTAGTACTGATAATGGGTAATAAATCATTGGTTTATCATAAATAGGTAATAGCTGTTTTGATGCTCCTTCTGTTATAGGATATAAACGAGTACCACTTCCTCCTGCTAATATTATTCCCTTCATGTTATCCACCTATTAATAAGTTCACAAATTCGAATAATATCCTTTTCAGTATGAAAATAAGCTATAGGTAAACTTAGTGTAGTATTATGTATCTCTTCACTGATAGGAAAATTATTCTTCCATAAATTCTGATAGCCCTTTTGGTGATGCGGTGGCACTGGATAATGAATTTCAGTTTTAACACCGTTTACTTCCAAATATTCCCTTAAAGAATCGCGGTTGGGGATTCTGATATTATAAATATGAAAAACATCATAGTAGTCATCATGTATAGTTGGTTTTATAATGGAATCGTGCAAAAATTTATTGTATAAATAAGCTAAATATCTTTTATGTTCGGTAATATCCTTTAAATAATCTAATTTAATATTTAAAAATACAGCTTGCAATTCATCTAATCTAGAATTGTAACCAAGCTCATCATTATAATATTTTTGTGAGCTACCATAGTTTCTTAAAGCACGAATGTGCTGAGCTTGCTCATAATCAGATAAGGTAATGCCCCCTGCATCACCTAAAGCTCCAAGATTTTTAGTAGGATAAAAACTAAAACAACCAATCCCAAAACTACCTACCAATTGATCTTTATATTTTGCACCATGAGCCTGTGCACAATCTTCAATAATAGATAATTTATAAGATTCTGCTATAGAGCATATTGTATCCATTTCACAAGCTTTACCATACAAATGCACCACCATAATTGCTACTGTTTTCGCAGTTATTGCTCCTTCTATAAGAGTGGGGTCAATATTGTAAGTCTCAATATTTGGCTCAACAAGTACAGGAATATATCCAGCTCTGATAATTGCAAGAATAGAAGCAATATATGTGTTAGATGGGACAATGATTTCGCTTCTTTTTGGCAATTTGAGAGATTCAATTGCTAAGATTAATGCATCAAGCCCAGAGGCGACTCCTACTGAATAATCAGTCCTACAGTAATCAGAAAATCTATTTTCAAATAATTCTACTTCTGAGCCAAGTACATACCAACCCTTTTCTAGAAACTCATTCAACTTTAGCTTAAATGCTTCATTAAATTTTTTATTGGTTTGTGCTAAATCTTCGTAAGGTATCATGATTCGTAAGGCTCAAATATATAGTCTTCATGAGAATAATGAGTAGATGCAAGAACTAATAGTATGGCATCAGGGCTAAAATTATCCATAGTATGCCACTCTTCAGGGTTTACTATAAGGCATTTTTCAGGTGAATTGAGATGTATAGTTTCCTTTTTATCAGGTAAGAAAAGAGAAACATCGCAACTACCTTTAATGCAAATAAGCGCCTGCATTGTATTTTTGTGTCTGTGTCCTCCTCTCGTTCCATCTGCATCATAAATGTAAAATACTCTTTTTATTTCAAATGGGATGCTCTTCTCAATAACTGTTAATGAACCAGTATCATTAGTAAAAGAATCTAATTGAATAATTTGTGACATTAGAGCGCTTCTAATTCTTGTAAGGTAATAATATTTTCTTTTAATTTTGCCCGATTTTTCAAAAACTTAAATACTTTAGATGGGCTTTTCAAACAACGAACTAGCAAATCAATTAATCGAGGCTTAAGCATTTGTTCATTATGATTTATATTATATGCTTTAGCTATTTTAAGTAAATGGTTAATATAATTCTTATAAATTAATTTTTTATGTAAATTAGTTAAGTCGTAAGTGCCGAGGGAAAATAGATTATCAGAAAGAATTTTTAGATTGTGAAAGTGATAAAAACTTACTTGAGCAGGCTTACCATTATCTATAGTACCATATAGAGCATTGTCTTTTTGGTGCATTTCATATTGCTGAATATTCCACGGAGCCACACCTATACCTATATTATTCTCAACATACACTCCCTTGAATCTCTGAATCCAATCATCTAGATATTTTTGATCACCAAATTTCCCATCTTCAACTCTAGCATAACACCATTCAATACACCTATCTGCCCACCAATTTAGCGCTTTAAATCCGTCAAAAGTATTCTTGAATGTCATAAATTGAACACAATATACACCACTAGTTACGGATTGATCGTACTCTTTGGTGTATCTATGAGGAGTTATTAGTATAGAATTAGCTCCCATAGAGTTAATTGGCGTTATAGGGTTACCATAGAAATATATATCTGCATCTAAATAAGTACATTGCTCTAAGGCATATTCAGATAAACAATATTTAATTATATGAGGTGTGCAGGTCCAACAATATTCACCCTTTGTCCGAGTTTCTTTGACTCTTAATAACTCCTCGTTTTCAAAATCTTTAAGGGAAATTACAGTTACATTAGGTAAGTCTTTAGTTGTTAAAAGTTTATAACAATATTGATCAAAGGCAAAAATAAAAAGATGAAAATGATCACAATGTTTTAATAAGGATTCATACATAGCAACCCCACGAGTCAAGTATGATGAATCAAAGAGTGTACAAAAATTAAACATCATTTTTTTCAAATAAATAACCAAAAAAATGAGCATCGTTTGCATTGTCTATTCCATTACTAAAGCGCTCAACGAACCTATACCCATTAGATGTAAACAATTGTACTAAATTTGACTCATTAAAAAATCTACATGGATAACTTGCTTGATAAATTTTTGAAGGAACTCTTTGAATAGTAATTTTCTCTATATTATTAATGGCAAATGGTGTGCGGTCAATCACAAAATATTTTGTTTTTAACGTAAATAAAGTCTTTAGAATATCTTGCGGATTTTCTAAATACTGAAGAACACCTGATAACAATATAACATTTGGAATATTTTTTTCTTCAATATCATTAATATTATAGAAAAACTTCAATATGTCGCTTTCAAACTCTCTTTTACCTATAGAGACAAATTTTTCTTGCTCAATAACATTCCATGATACATTTTTAAGATTATCTAAAAACTTTTTATTTTGAAAATATGTACTTCCTAAACTGCCACCAAAGTCAATCACATTAAGTTTATTTTCCTTTGCATATATATACATTAAAGAGGCAAGAAGTGGCCATGAATACTGAACTTCATCAAAAATTACACTATCTCTTTCAAAGACAGCCTCACCATTTTTAACTTTTAGCGCTGCATTATAAACCTTAGTAAAAATTGCATCATGATCATAGCCTGTAGATTTATTTTTTGCATCTTCCCATGAGGAAAAGTTACCTTTCCAGCCATATGGCGATAGTTTTTTAGCAAATTTCACAAAAATAGGTGGCAAGATAGACTTCAAAAGTTTTTTCATTTATTTACGAAATAAGCGGGCAACAATTTTCTTATACAGAGGTTGTTTTATTGAATACAAATAATTTTCCATGAGTAACTTAACATTTTCATTTTCAGTTACTTCAATATTTTTATCTATATTAATAGAATCAGTAATGTTAACATTAAAAATATCTGATTGCTGTTTGCAATGAGTAGCATCACTACCAACTCCAATATTTTGCACTAAACTTTGCCCAGGATATAATGTCAGCATATTTTGTAAATATGCACTCGCATACCACCTTATTGCCCATGAATTATTTCTTCCCTTTATTTGATCTTTTAACATTTTACTATAAGGGTAAGAACCATTAAAATCAAAGTTTTTTAACAATTTTCTTTTCCTGAGTTCAGAATACAAAACTCTGCCATCCGGCTCAAACACATCCCATGCACGCTTCCAAGTTGCCCATCCCCAACAATCAGCACCTTTAATAAAAAAATTATTAGGTAAGTTTTTAATAGGATAGACATACCCATGGATGGAGGCAACTTGATTATCATTTTTGTATGCTTCCAATCCTTGATTCATATACTCCAAAAAATTAGGGCTTACTACCATATCATCTTCAAGAACAATCACTCTACCAAACTTATTTACGATCTCTGTAACTCCTGTGATAATTGATTTTGCTAAGCCAAAATTCTCCTTACGTTCTATTAAATAAACTCTATTAAAGGTAGTAATAGTTCTTACATACCTTCTAACCTTTTCAACTTTTAAACTATCACTTTGATGGTTGGGTCCATCAGAAAAAAAATATACATCAGTATCACTAGATAACTTACATTTAGACAATGATTGCACTGTCTTAATAAGAGTATCTAACCTGTTGTAGGCAAAAATAACAACTGGGGTCATTATTAGATATTAAGCGTATTAAGATTTTTATAGTAAATAGATGTGCATTTCTTATAAAACAGTCCGGGGCTAATACCCCAAAATTCAATACTCCTAAACCCTTTTTTTAATAGGAAATCTACACCTTCTTTGTACTCTTCCCTTTCCGAGTCATCCAAAATAATCACTCCATCGTTATTTAATAAATCTATCGATTTTTTTATACAACTCACTCTGTCACGACCATCTACCAAAATAAGATCATATTTAGTAGTAAATTGAGGGAATACATAATTTGAATTGTTATATTCTATATATTCAATTTGAGCATTTTTAGAAGCTGTATTAGAGATAAAATCAAACCAACTTTTATCGTGCTCTAACGAGTGAACACTCTGAATCATATTAGCAAAAAATAAAGTTGAATTGACTGAACCAAATTCTAACAAACTATGATTGGTATTTAAACGTGGTTTGATAAAATCAATAAACCCATAGGTAACCCACGGTAATGGATTATTCTCTTTATCTACAGGGGCACCAGTTTTGAATGACTGGTGCCATCCAATTTCATACAAATATCCAAATCGTAATAATGGAATTAGCTGTTTTAATATAAATTTAATTATGGTTTTCATTTTTGCTTATTTAACAATTTTAATGCTCTGATGGTTACAAATCTATGAGTTTCAATTATGAGATTATGTATAAGCATTAGTCTTCTTTTCTTTAGGAATATTTTTGAAAAGAGGTATTTTTTTCCAAGCCATTTAAATTTCTCTTTTATTGAAATATTTTTAGGCATAGAGTTCAAAGCATATAAATAATAATCATGATAATAATTTTTATAACAATTTATAACTATATTATTTACATAATCATTGTAAGTACTTTCTAATAACTCGTTTAATGAGCTTATTGAAAAGTTTAAATTACTCTCAATTGCCAATGATACCTGATTATTTAGTTTATGATGAAATACGAGCTCAAAAGAATATGAGTCAGAGTCCTGAATTTCTAAACTTACGCTAAAACTTTCATTATCATTATGCGCAAAAGCATTGGTATCAAAATAGAAGTTTCCTAGACTATAAAAAATCATGCTTGAGCCATATTCCTCATAGCCCTGAGGGACATGGGGATGGTGTCCAATGATAAAATCAGCGCCCAAATCACATAATTCACGATATCTAGTCCTAAATTCAGGAAGTGGTATCGGAACATCCTCAAGTCCAGCATGAGGACATACAATAACAAAGTCACACTTTATGTTTAGTTTGCGAATTAATTCATCCAATGCAGCACTAAATAACCAAGCATATCCACCCTCCTCAATAGAGTCGGAGCAACCAAAACCATTCTCTGCACAACTAACTAATGCTATTTTTAAATTATCTTGCTCAAAAATATACGGTTCATAAGCATCTAGATGATGAATTCCAGCTCCAAAATAATTTATATTGTTATAGTTTAATGATTCAATAGTTTTTTTAAGGCCATCTATTCCATAGTCCATGATATGATTGTTAGCCAGTGTAACAGCATTGAAACCTGCATTAGCTAGATAGCTTATAGCATGGTTATGCTGCGATAGCACTGGGCCAGCTTTATCAATAAGCACTCCTTCACTGATAAGTGGTGCCTCCAAATTACAGATTGACAAATCAGATTCTTTAACTATTTTGGATAGTTCTTCGCAAAGAAATCTTTCATTTCCAGTACTATTTACATAATCTCCAGCTATAAATAATTTAATCATTTTGGTCAATTAAAGATAAAGCAATAGATTGTAAAGTTAATAATTTACAATAATCTTTTGCACTACCTTCTAATGCTTGTAAATAAATTTGTTGAATGATTTTTTTAGGAATTAAGTTAAACAATGGTGCCAATACTTCATCATATGTGTTAGCCAGCAGAGGGTAGACTCCATCAACTTTAGAGTTATTGAGTGCTGCAGTGTCGAAATCAAATTGTAGATCTGCATATTTAGAAGGCAGTATATGATTTAATTTGAAAAATCTAAAAATTCTAGACATGAAATAAATTAAGTTCTCAGGGGATTTTTTCAATGTTTTCAATCCATTGCTATTTGAGGCCACATGTGCTAAATACGGATAATGATTTCTAAACATTTCTTCAACAATAAACCTATCATCTAGATGCTTTTTAGACAAAGACATGAAGAAGTTCACATATTCTGGGTTCATGTGAGGGCTTACTACAGGTAGTTTCCATTCAAGAGTTCTTGGGTAATACCCTATAAAATTTCTTTGGCGCGTCCATATATCAAACATCACTGCTTTTTGATATGTGAGCCCATTACTTCTGTTGAAGGATTTTTGAAATCTACTCAAAGCAACTAAATGATAGTCCTCGTGACTAAAGGCATCATAGGATTCTAGTTCTTTTCGACTCCATATTTGGCTTTGAAAGAAATTATTCATACTCTCCCCTGGGATACTATCATTGCTAATATTAAGTAAAGAATTATGTTGTCCCGCTGGAACTCCAGTCATAAATCCAGAGGTTAGACATGCATTGCTAAACGAAGGAATAAAATTAGCAAGTTTAGTAAAAAACTCTAATTGATACATTCCATGCATATGCATTGAGCTACCAAAAATATCATGTATTTCAAATAAAAATGGCTTTTCGAGAAAAGAACAAGGTAATTCTATAAATTGCCATTTTATGCCAAGTTTGTTAGTCATTAATCGGGCAGAAACTTCTTCAACAGATCCTGGTGTTCCATATGTAAAACAATAAAGCTTTTCTTTCAATTCAGGTATCTCTGATATTGCAGCTAAAATTAATCTAGAATCATACCCAGAAGATAGTGGAAGAATAATAACATCATAACTTAATAAAGCATTGTGTACAAGTTGTTTATTTAAGTAATAGAATTGTTCGGCAACGTCTTTTTTGCTCATATTCTTTCTACTAACAGAATAATCAATTGAATTTAAATTCTCAATATTTATTGAGTTACTTTCAATCTCAAAAGTATATAAACTATCTGGCTCATTGCTGTATATATTTTTAAAAATAGTTTCATTATCAATAAGATGACTATATCGCATAAATCCGAAGATACTTGATTCATTTAAAGACTTAGCTTTGGGATAGACCCCCTTAACAACACAAGGTTCTATGTTTGATATTAGTAAATTATTTTCAAAAAAATAAAAAACTGGAATTGACCCAGCATAATCATTTCTAATACTAATAGATTTAGGTGAAATGCTTATCTCTAGAAATCTATCGGTTTCTAAAGCATTATTGCCCAAATTGCCAATTGGAAAGGTAATGCACTCATTAGCATGAATAAACTCCACAGATTCTGAGTACACAATAGACAAATTTATTTTGTTAATTTTAAAACTTCTTATTTGATAATTATGGTGATTGGCAAGTTTTTCCAAATGTAAAAGAGATTTTTGATAACTAATACTATTTTTTTTAAGGTTTGATATTAAAAATGCAATATTTCGATTCATCTTTTGGTTATGTCTTTTTAAAAATTAAAACCCTCCAAAACAACATTGATTTAAAAAACATACTGACAGTTTTTCTTGTTTTGCGGAAGAGGAGAGGGAATATTAAAGCAACAAAAATTTGACTAAGTAATGTACTAATGGCTGCACCTATGGAGTCAAATAGTGGAATAAGCATATAATTTAAAATGATATTCACAGTGATTCCAAGTAAAACATAGTATAGACTGAATATTTGTAAATTATGGATTATAATCCATTTGGAACGCATTGTTCCATAAAAGGAAAATACTAAACTCCATATCAATATTTGTAACACAATCGCCGCATCCTGATACTCGTTTTTATAAAGTAAAGAAATGATTTGTTCACTATAGAAAGTAAATACTAGTGCAATAAATAACGCAATAAAAATCACTAATGTAAAAAATTTGGTAGTTAAAATATCTAACTGCGTATGGTTTTGCGAGTAACGAATCATTAAAGGAAAGACAGCAGTAGAGATGGCTATTGAAATAAAATTCCAACCCTCTGAAAGTTTCAATGCTGCTGCATAAATGCCCACTTCATACTCACCTGCAATATGAAGAAGCATTATTTGGTCAATTTTCATATATAGCGTGATAGAAATTGCACTGAATAGTAATGGCCAACTTTTTTTTAATAAAGGACTCATCCATTCAAGACGCATCATTGATATGGATAAAGTATTTTTGAGTCTATAAAAAAACCAAATATTAATTATTCCGATGCACAAAAATTCCAAAGTAAATGTCAAAACTATTGGCCATATTCCATAATCAAAATAAATGAAGAACATTTTGGCAATCAGGCCAATTGACAAACCTATTATGCTAGCTATACTGGCAAATTTTATTTGCTCTTGAGACTGAAAATAGAACTCAAAAATATTAAGAGCTTGAAACAGTATTAACAGTGAAAATAGCGCTATCAAATCTGAAACCTGGGTGCGATCATGAGCAATTATTGCAATAATTATTACCAACCCTATAGTTAGTAAGGCTACAAATATTTTTAACATCAACGCCAATAACAAAACTCCATATTTCTCTTTGTGATTATCAATCAAAAATTTTACAATATTTACATCCATTCCAAGAGAAGCCAAAACACCAAAAAGTGTCACAAACGTATGTGCATATGAAAATAACCCAAATTCCTGAGGATCTAAATAGTTTGCTAATTGTATCCATGTTATAAGCATAACAAATGCTCGAAATACTTTATCTGCTACTGACCATGAAATATTCCAAATAATACCTTGATTAGATTTTATGAACCTAATAAGTTTAGATAGAATTTTTAAATTATTTCCCATTTAGGAATAGTATGTATTTTTGAACAAATTGCATCAAACTCAATATCATTTTCTTTTATATATGTTCTATATTCAGACATTTTTTCTTGTTGGTTTTGCAATTCAGGGGATACAAAGCAAAGTTTATAGCCCCACTTTTTTAGCTTCTGAAATGCTTCATAATCAATCGGCACTTTAGAAAAACAATCAACCCAAACCCAAGCAACTTTACCTCTCATATTCTTAAGAGTATCCATCCCCTCAAATTCTGAAAGCCTAAGGGCAATATTGTGCTCCCCTTTTTTTGATAATGAGTATATCATTGGGAAACTAGAGTCAAGGAAAAAATATTTTTGGGTCTTGACTAGTTAAGCGGTCTATTTCTTAACTCTTTAAGTAAAATATTATACATATTTTTATCTCTATTATTAAATCTAAATTCACACTCCTTAAGATGAAGCTCAAACTTAGACTTATCCATACCTCTAAACTTAGATAATCTAGTCTTAGCATAGCCCCAAAATGACTCTATACCATTAATGTGAGACTTACCACGGACAAATTCATTTGTGCCGTGGTCTACTCTTAAGTGTTTCTTATAGCCGAAGTCTACTAAACCATTATAGCCACGCCAACCATCAGAATGAATAACACTATCTAGTTCTACCTTGCCTCGTATAACCGCTTGCAGTGTAGCACTTTTGCAATTTGGTACTATTTCGGTATACACATTCCCACCACGTTTTAAAATACCAAATACAATAGTTTTACCTAAAGCTCCACGACCTCTTTTGCCTTTGACTCTTTTTGCTCCAAAGTAACTTTCATCAACCTCAACCTCCCCTTTAGGGTGAGGGGGTTGGGTTGTTGAAAGTTCTACTAACCTTTGTCTAATAAGCAACAATATTTTGTTAATAGTGTTTCTATTGAGGTGAGTAAAGTGAGCAATTTGTTCTGCTGTTAAATCAGCACAAAAATATCTTAAAACTTCTCTAAATTTAGCCTCTGTAATTCTTGAACGATGATAATACTTGTTTTTCAATGTCATAACTAGTATTTTAAGCATTTTACAAATGCTTAACTAGTCAAGACCCTTATATTTTTTACAATACTTGCTAATTTCCACCCTGGTTTAGTATATGGAATAAATTTATGATTAAATTGTGAGAATATCTGTTGGAGTTGCGAAGAATCGCCTTGAATTAAGTGAGAAATGGCATTAACTGAATGAGTATGAAGAACAAATTTAAATGACATTAGTGCATGAAGCGGTGTTTCAATTGATGGCTTAAGTATTTCATTATATTTAGAAATTTCTGTCATATACTCTTTTTCAGAATCAATAGAGTCAATAATATTGTGGTAATTTACATTTACAAAAATGTTTTCGTTCAAAGCATCTTTCATCCACTTGCCAGATGCCTTTATTGACATTTGCTTACCTTCTTTTATAGATATATTTCCACCAGCCCCCCTGTATCAAATTAATATCTTGACCGATTTGAGCAGTAAACCTTTTTAAATCTTCTGTAATCATATTCGCAAATAATATTTATATATTTGGTAGATACCACTTTCTATATTGGTGCAATATTTCCAACTCAACTCACTCAATTTTTCAGTTTTTGTGCGTTTTACCAAGGTTCCATCTGGCTTATCAAAGTTAAATACTAATTCACCACTAAATCCAACAATTTGTTTGATGAACTCAGCGAGTTCTTGAATACTAATATCTTCCCCAGTGCCAATGTTAATGTGCGTATTTTTTACTTCAGCCATATTTTTACTCAGGTCAGAAAAATTCACATGCTGCATAATGTGCACACATGCATCTGCCATATCTTCACTATAGAGAAATTCCCTTCTTGGTTTGCCGCTACCCCATACTTCTACCTGATGTTCATTTACTCCAAACTTTTCAAGATATGCTCTAGCTTCTCTTTCGGATGATATACCTAAATCATTCATTACTGCGGTAATATTACCTTCGCTTAATAATTTTGCTAAGTGCATTTTGCGAAGTAGTGCAGGGAGTACATGTGAGGTTTCTAAATCAAAGTTGTCGTTCGGGCCGTATAAATTTGTCGGCATTACTGATATAAAATTTGTTCCATACTGAAGATTATAACTTTCGCACATTTTTATGCCCGCTATCTTTGCTATTGCATACGGTTCATTAGTATATTCTAACTCGCTCGTGAGCAATGAATCCTCACTCATCGGTTGTGGGCAATTCTTTGGGTAAATACATGTAGAGCCTAAAAACAATAACTTCTTCACGCCACTCTTATAACTCTGGTGAATCACATTATTCTGAATTTGCAGATTCTGATAGATAAAGTCTGCTCTATAGGTATTATTCGCTACAATCCCGCCAACTTTTGCTGCTGCTAAAAACACATATTCAGGTTGTTCTGTTTGAAAAAACTCTTGTGTTGTTCGTTGGTCGGTTAAGTCTAATTCTGTGTGCGTTTTAACTATGAGATTATGATACCCCTTAGCTTGTAAGGACTTTACAAGTGCTGAGCCTACCAACCCTCGGTGTCCTGCTACATAAATTTTAGAATTACATTCCATTACTCAAAATAACTCATTGTTGAATATCCACCCGCTTTCAAATACACATCTTTAGTCATTAGTTTTAAGTCACTTTGCATCATATCACTCACTAATGTTTCAAGGTTAAATTCTCTTCTCCAGCCGAGTTTTTCTTCTGCTTTAGATGGATCACCAAGCAATAAATCTACTTCAGTTGGTCTAAAGTAACGCTCATCAACAGCCAATACTTCGGTGCCAATTGCTACTTGGTACTCAGGGGTATTGCACATAGCCACATATCCTTTTTCTGCCACTCCTTCGCCTCTAAACTCCAACTCAATGCCCACATGCTTAAATGCCATACACACAAAGTCACGCACTGTAGTCGTTTGCCCAGTAGCGATAACCCAGTCTTCTGGTTCGTCTGCTTGCAGTATCATCCACATCATTTTGATGTAATCTTTGGCGTGCCCCCAGTCTCTTTTGGCATCTAGGTTTCCTAGGTAAAGTTTATCTTGCAAACCGAGGGCAATTTTACTCACTGCTCTGGTGATTTTCCGAGTCACAAATGTTTCTCCACGGATAGGACTCTCATGATTAAACAAAATGCCGTTACAGGCAAAAATATTATATGCTTCGCGGTAGTTTACTGTTATCCAGTAGGCATACATTTTTGCCACCGCATACGGGCTACGTGGATAGAATGGTGTGTTTTCATTTTGTGGTGTTTCTACTACCTTACCATAGAGTTCTGAGGTAGATGCTTGGTAGATTTTGGTTTTTTGCTCAAGCCCTAATAAGCGAATGGCTTCTAAAATGCGTAATGTGCCTATGCCATCAGCGTTAGCAGTGTATTCTGGTGTTTCAAATGACACTGCCACATGACTCATTGCAGCAAGATTATATATTTCATCAGGTTGAGTTTCCTCAATGATGCGAGTCAAGTTCATAGAGTCAGTCATATCACCGTGATGTAAAAAGAACCTCACCTGCTCCTCATGAGGGTCTTGATATAAATGATCAATTCGGTCAGTATTAAAGAGTGAACTTCTGCGCTTGATGCCATGCACAATATAGCCTTTTTTTAATAAAAATTCAGCTAAATATGCCCCATCTTGTCCGGTGATTCCAGTGATTAATGCTACTTTATTCATAATTTATATGTTAATTTCTATTAAAGTCATCATCATAACGCACAATATCATCTTCACCTGTGTAACTTCCCACTTGGGATTCTATGATAATGAGCACCTCATTTGTAGTATTTGCTAAGCGATGTAAATCCCCTGCTTTAATATAGGTTGATTCGTTTTCCCCTAGGTCAAATGTATCATTGTTCAAAGTAATAGTAGCCGTGCCTTTTATTACTACCCAGTGTTCATTGCGGTATTTATGGCTTTGTAGGCTAATGCGTTTATGTGGGAGCACCTCTATGCGCTTAACCTTATACCCTTCATTTTCATCTAAGATAGTATAACTTCCCCACGGACGATAACCAGTAAGCCCTGTAGTTACCATTTCTGGCTGAGTGTGTTTGAGCGTTTGTACTACCTGTTTTACTTTTTGAGTGGATGATTTTGGCGCTACTAATAAAGCATCACCACTATCAATGATAATAGAATGCTCTATATCAATAGTGCGTACTACCTTGTCACTAATAATTAAGTTATGATGTTCGTCATTAGGCAACTCTTGGGCTAAACTCTCAAAGCTCCCCACATCATTCCAGCCTGCATCTAGCGGTACTACCTTAACATTTGTTGCCCGCTCCATAACAGCATAATCAATACTATCCTCAGGAATGCTATTCATCGCTTCAGCACTAATATGTATCTTGTCGGTGCTATGAGCTAGAGCATCTTTACATGCTTGTAATATTTCGGGTGCATGCGTTTCTAAGGCTTGTAAAAACACTCCTGCCCGAAAACAAAACATACCAGAATTCCATAAATAATTCCCCTGTGCTATATATTGCTCAGCAAGGGTGAGTTCGGGTTTTTCAAAGAACCCTAATACTTCATGTTTATCATGCTGGATGTAGCCATAGCCAGTTTCAGCATAGGTTGGGGTGATGCCCAAGGTTACTAAATGCCCCTCTTTGGCATACTGCTCTGCTTTGATTATTGTCTCATGATAGGCATTAACATCTCTAATAAGATGATCAGATGGAGTAATAAATAATACTTCATCAGGATCAGATGATAGAGCAGCTAGTGTAATTGCTGGGGCAGTATTACGCCCTACTCCCTCCAATAAATAGGTATATTTTGAGGTACTTTGTTGCTTGATTTGTTCATCAGCTATGAAGAATAATTCTTTGTTAGTGACTAATAACGTGTTATCGCACACAGCACTATTTCTAGTAATAGTGAGTTGGAATAATGACGTATCATCAAACAACTTGATAAATTGCTTAGGCATAAGCGTTCTGCTCAGTGGCCATAAGCGTGTACCCGCACCTCCGCACAGTACTACATTCTTCATTTGCTAAAAAACTCCAAATACCAATCAATAAAGTTATTCACCCCAACTTGGATTTCAGTATGGGGCTTATACCCCAAATTTTTCACCAGTGCATCTACATCAGCGAATGTAGCCGGTACATCCCCTGGCTGAATCGGGAGCATGTTTTTCTCGATAGTTTTGCCGAGTTTGTGTTCTATCGCCTCGATAAAGCTCATCAACTGCACTGGTGCATTATTCCCAATGTTATATATCGTCCATGGTGCAGATGATGTTGAAGGGTTGATGTCTTTGCCACTCCAGTGTTCATCTGGGCTTGCGGGGTTGTCTATGACTCGAACGATACCCTCTACAATATCATCAATATAAGTGAAATCACGCTGCATATCACCGTAGTTAAATACATCTATCGCTCTGTTTTCCAGTGCTGCTTTGGTGAATAAAAATAGTGCCATATCTGGGCGTCCCCACGGGCCATATACGGTAAAGAACCGTAGCCCAGTGGTGCGTAAGCCAAATAAATGTGAGTAGGTATGTGCCATGAGTTCGTTAGATTTCTTACTGGCAGCATACAGGCTAATGGGGTGGTCCACACTATCACCAGTAGTAAATGGCAATACTTCATTCAGTCCATACACTGATGAACTCGACGCATATGAAAAGTTTGCCACATCATAGTTGCGTGCGTTTTCTAATAAGTTAGCAAAGCCTACGATATTGGAGTCTATATAGGCGTATGGGTTAGTGAGTGAGTAGCGCACCCCTGCTTGAGCTGCAAGGTTGCATACCCCGTCAAACTCTTGCTCTTTAAATAATATTTCAAGATTCTCTCTATCAGTCATATCTAGCTTAATAAACTGATAATTTGGGTATTTGGTACTAGTCATCAACTGGTTATACCTTATAAACTCACTAGCGCTCACTTCTGGGATGATGCCCGCATCAGTAAGTCTGCCGTACTTTACTTGTTGGTCGTAATAGTCATTGATATTATCAAGCCCTACCACCTCATCACCGCGCTCACATAAAGCATTTGCTAAGTGAAAACCAATAAAGCCAGCAGTTCCGGTAATTAATATTTTCATTAATCTCTGAGTTCCTGTTTGAGTGAAGCAATTTCACTTTTTAATTTGTCATATTCTCTCATTTTCAGCTGTAAAAACTTCTTTGTTAAGTTCGATTTTTCACTGATTCCCTTTGGGGTGAGTAAATACATATATTTGATTTTATTCGTATTATTTCTAAAATTATCTACTTTTATCAAGCCTTTATCAATCAAGGCATTAAGACAAAAATTCACCTTACCCAAACTCATTCCTGAGTTTTCAGCGTGCTCTCGCTGCGAAGCAGTAGGATTATTTTCTACTGATTTGAGTACATTTATTTGTTGTTCTATATCCAATATTATAGTAATGAGTAGGTAAGCATACGTTTCATTCGGACAGGCTACCGCACGGCATACCCTGAAGTAACCGTAGTAACATTAGTGATATTATACTTATAAAAATACGCTGTGATATAATATGTTCATACTATGAACACAAAATAATATATGCAATTTACCCACTGGTATGTCGCTCTCACTAAACCCCGCTCTGAGCAAATCGCTAACACCGAACTCACTAGCCAAGGCTACACCACTTACCTCCCACTCATTCACCATAAACTACCTAAGTCTACTAAACCATTATTCCCTCGATATATTTTCATAGCCCAGGTTATGGGGCAAGACATTCGTCCTATTCGCTCTACGAAGGGCGTGGTAGGGCTGGTGCGCTTTGGTACCCACATTGCTACTATTTGCGGGGAACTCATGAGCCAACTACAACAGCGCGAGCACCTCATTAGCCAACAGTTAGCGGAAAAAGCAGCACTACATAAGGGCGACACGGTAGAAATAATAAGTGGAATATTTGAAGGCTACGAAGCAATATTTACCGAGCCAGATGGCGACAAACGAGCCTCTCTTCTACTAAAAATCATGCACACCGAACAACACATTAGCTTAGAAACTAAGCATATCCAAAAAATAGTCAAAGAGTAAAAGTGAAGATGGGTTTTATGCAAAATTTACCGCAAAAACTCAAAAAGAGGCTAATTTTTGAGGTTTTTCTCGCCGTACTCGCACAAGTCCGCCACTGGGCACTCGTAACATAGTGGCACTCTCGCTTTACAAATATAACGCCCATGCAAAATGAGTAAATGATGTGCAGGCACTTTAAACTCATCAGGGATGAATTTAACTAGTTTTTTCTCAACCTCTAGTACGGTTTTCCCGTGTGCAATCGCAGTACGATTAGATACGCGGTAGATATGAGTATCTACAGCAATAGTTGGTTGCCCAAAAATGGTATTTAATATTACATTAGCAGTCTTACGCCCTACTCCTGGGAGGGCCTCTAGGTCTTTACGCGTATCTGGTACTTCCCCATTGTATTTGTCAAGCAATATGCCACAAGTTTGGATGATGTGTTTTGCCTTAGAGTTAAATAAGCCGATAGTTTTAATAGTGTCGCGCACCTTAGCCTCACCTAAATCATACATTGCCTGCGGAGTATTAGCAATTGGGAATAGTTTATCAGTGACTTGATTTACACTTTTATCAGTAGCCTGAGCAGAAAGAGTGACCGCAACCAATAGCTCAAATGGTGATGAATAATTAAGCTCAGTAGTTGGGTTTGGGTTTTGTTCGAGTAATCTTTGAAAGATTTCGTATCTAATTTCAGCGTTCATGTGTCAATAGTATGAAGGTTAATGCAAAGTATGCATATATTGCTTACTATTGCTCATTATTTCGTGGATATGTTATAAGTTATTTATATTATTGTTACGTCTATAAAGTTAACACAACCCATAATAAAAAGCAAAGGGGAATATTATACCGTATATACTAAAAAAATAATTAAATTATTTCCTCACTATACTGAATCAACTCTTGCCAGAGTTTGGCTTTTTCTGGGTACTGTTGTTGCAACTCGCTGAGGCATTCTTCAAACTCAGTAATAGATAAAAACCCATTTGCTCCCTCTTGAATCCGTGATTGCACTACTTCAAACCAGTATTCTTGTTCTGCTTCACTTAGGAGTTCGGGATAATTGCGTGCTTTAAAATGAGTGAATAGTTGTTGTAAAGATGCATCTTTAAATACAGGTTGCATTTGAGCAATTTGCTCACGCGTACTACTGGTAATATTCTGCGCTACTGCTTTATCCGCATTACTTAAAAACCCATTATACAGCCATTGCTCAGGGTCACTTGCTGGAGTAAATTCATTCTTGGCAAAGACACTAGTGATTTTATTATGAATTTCTACTTGATGCTTTAAAATAAACTCTAAATTCTGCGTAGTTTGCTCCATATCAATCTGCAGGTGCTCGCATGTACGTTGGTCTAACTTATGTACATTGGGCACAAACATTGGGCTTTTATTAGGGTGTAACTCCTTGATATCTAAGCGCTCTACTCCTTGTGGTAAGTCAGCTTGTTTAGAAAAGATTAAAAATTGTAACTCCTCTACAGAAAGTTCTAATAACACACTTGGATCAACATCAAGATTAAAAATAATAAAATTACCCAGCTCTGTTTTGCCGAGTGCAGTGCATCTTCTTGTGCATCCTAACGTTGCGCGATACATACCTGAAGTATGCAGTATTGGGGTAAATAACTCAAGGGTTGCATTTACTTGCTGCTTAGTACGTAATGATAGTGCATAGTCAAAAAGTTTTGGCTGTGCTGTTTTAATGAGTTTCGCAATCGCAATGCTCGCCCGCACATCTTCTAAGGCATCATGTGCTTGTTGGGCAATACCATTAACCCCAGTTAAATGTTCTAATTTAAAGCTCGGTGCACCATCAATATGATGCCAGTGCATAGTTTCGGGTTTGAGCGCATAGCACATCCGTACTACATCTAGTAAATCCCAGCGTGCATTACCATGTTGCCATGCCCAAGCGTATGGATCATAAAAATTTCTATAGAGCGTATAGCGGGTGATTTCATCATCAAAACGAATGTTGTTATATCCTACTGTAATAGTACCTGGAGTACTCAACTCATGGTGAATACTTGCAATACATTCACGTTCTATAATGCCTTTTTCTTTGCATTCTTTTGGTGAAATACCAGTAATATTACATGCTCTAGGGTCTGGTAAACTATCATAGGAAGGTGCACAATAAAGTGTTTGTTCTTGTAGAATATTTAGCTCATCATCAGTACGAATGCCAGCAAATTGAGCGATTCGGGCATTTTTAGGCAATGCACCAAAGGTTTCGTAGTCATAAAAATAAAAGCTCATACTACAGTAGCGACTGTGCCAACTCTAGGTTTGGATGAGTGTTATTCATACTATAAAAATGAAACTCCTCTACTCCTTCTGCTTTTAAATTGTAGCATAAGTTCTGTACCACTTCATAGCCAAATTTAATTTTATCTTCCGCAGTTAAACTATGCATTTTTTCATTAAGCCAACGCGGAATTTCCGCTCCGCACATTGCTGAAAATCTCACTACATTATCAAAATTGGTAATCGGCATAATACCTGGTATGATGTTTTTTTCACTAATCTGAGATACTGCATCTCTGAAATATAAAAAGCTATCAATATTATAAAAATACTGAGTGATAGCGTTATCTGCAAGTTGTAATTTCTCTATAAAATAATCCATATCACTGGCATATGACTGTGCTTGTGGATGTTTTTCAGGGTAGCCAGCTACAGTTAAGTGAAAGCTATCAGCAAATTCTTCGCGGATAAATCGCACTAAATCAATTGCATGATGAAAATCGCCAATATCTCTTACTCCCGAAGGAATGTCACCTCTTAAGGTAACTAGGCGTTTCACTCCCATATCTTGGTAGTGTTGCAAAATCGAGTGAATACTTGCTACTTCACTCCCAATACACGATATATGAGGCACTGCACAACTTTGATGAGTTTTGATGATGTGTGCTACCGTATCACTAGTACTTTCTCTCGTTGTACCACCTGCACCAAAAGTCACTGAGAAATATTCAGGACTAACACTGTTGAGCTGGGTAATAACTTCATCCAAACGTTTACGCGCATCATCACTGCGAGGTGGGAAAAATTCAAAACTAATCTTCATATGCTGAATATGAATGAGGCTTAAATTGTATAATTATACCTTTTTTTGCTCTACTCGCATTGACCCGCATTCACTACTTCTTAATTGCTATCGCTTTGATTATCTTAGATCAACTATCTAAGCAAAGTATCAGTTCATTTATGACCTTAGGTGAAAGTATTGAAGTTGTATCTGGATTTTTTAATTTGAGTTATGTGCATAATACTGGGGTAGCATTTAGCTTCTTAGCGGAGTATGAGTTCTCGCGCTATATCTTGCCGCTTATTTCTATTGTTGCGAGTGTGTTGATCATCCTATGGATGCTAAAACCACATACCACTCTTCGCATGCTTGCACTTTCACTGATTTTAGCAGGAGCATTTGGTAATTTTATCGACCGATTATTATTTGGTTATGTAATTGATTTTATTCACTTGTATTATGAATCATATCATTTTGCAGTATTTAATATTGCCGATAGTGCCATTACTATTGGGGTGATTTTATTTTTATTTAGCAAAGAGTTACCCGCCCATGAGCACTAGTTGTATTATCATTGGTGGTGGAATTACTGGGCTAACCACTGCCTATGAATTAGTAAAAAAAAATATCAAGGTCACTATTATTGAAAACCATCCTAATGGGAAAGGCTCTTCTTCTTGGGCAGGGGCAGGAATCATTAGCACACTCTACCCTTGGAAATATGATGACTTTGCCAATGAACTAAGTCAAACTTCCCAAGCATTATATCCAGAATTTGCCAGAGAACTCAAAGAAGTCTCGGGAATTGACCCAGAGTATGAGCGCTGTGGCTTACGTATGCATGATGAGTTTACTTCACCTGAAGCAATAAAATGGCTAACACAATGGAAATTAACTTACACACTAAGTGATAATAAAGCATTATTTGATGTGGCACATATTCGCAATAACCGATTGCTAGAATCTCTCAAAAAATACTTAGCAATTCATGGAGTACAATATATTACTCACACCGTAAAAGCGCTCACCATAGAGCATGGCGTAGTCATAGGTGCTGATGAGTATCGGGCAGATTTCATCGTACTCTGTACGGGTAGCTGGACTAACGCACTTATTGATACCCCCTCTCCTATCTACCCAGTAAAAGGGGAAATGATTACCGTACAAGACACACATAATATTGTTAAGCATATTGAACTCAAAAATGGGCAATATCTCGTTCCTAGGAAAGATGGAACTCTACTCGTTGGTAGCACTATGGAGCAAGTGGCATTTGATACTACTCTGAGCCATAAAGCAGAACTTAAATCATTTCTAGTAGATTTATACCCTGAATTTACCAATGCTCCCATTACCCATCATTGGTGTGGATTCCGCCCTGGAAGTAAGCGTATTCATATTGCACAACATCATATCTATGATAATGTATATCTTAATACTGGGCATTTTCGCAATGGGATAAATACTTCTCCTGCAGGTGCTAAAATACTTGCATCACTTATATAACACTATCACTCATCAGCCTATGCTTACCAAAAGAATAATTCCTTGCCTTGACGTTGATAATGGTCGTGTAGTTAAAGGTGTAAATTTTGTTGATATTATCGACGCTGGTGATCCGGTAGAAGTTGCTAAACAATATAGTAAAGCAGGTGCAGATGAAATTACCTTTTTAGATATTACTGCCAGTAGTGATAATAGAGCGACCATAGTAGATATGGTTCGCCGTATTGCTGAGCAAGTATTTGTCCCACTTACAGTAGGTGGTGGGGTGCGAACAAATGCAGATGTAAAAACACTATTAAACGCTGGAGCTGATAAAGTAGCAGTTAATTCAGCAGCAATTTATAACCCAGCACTCATTAAGGAACTCTCGCTAGAATTTGGTAATCAATGTATTGTTATTGCCATTGATGCAAAGTTTAATGGGTCAGAATATGAGGTTTATACGCATGGCGGGAGAAAGCCCACTGGGCTTAATGCTATAGATTGGGCGGTACAAATGACCAAAGATGGGGCAGGAGAAGTACTACTCACCTCTATGGATAGAGATGGCACCAAAATAGGCTTTGATTTAGAACTCACCAAACAAGTTAGTAGTGCAGTAGAGACCCCTGTAATAGCCAGTGGTGGCGTAGGTAACTTAGATCACATGGTAGAGGGTATTGCCCAAGGTGAGGCAAGTGCAGTGCTCGCTGCGAGCATTTTTCACTTTGGTACGCACTCAATTAAGGAAACCAAAGAATATATGCACTCAAACGGAATTAACGTACGCTTATGAATGACTTTGAATATGTCTTAGTAGATGGCAGTGCATTTTTGTTTCGTTCGTATTATGCGAATATGAGACAAAACCTCACTTCCCCTGATGGATTTCCTACTGGGGCAATGTTTGGGGTTATCTCAAGTATCAAAAAACTAGAAAAATCCTATCCTAGTGCAAAACTTATCTTGATTTTTGATGCTAAAGGTAAAAATTTTCGCCATCAAATGTACCCAGAGTACAAAGCCAATAGAAAAGATGCTGACCCAGAACTCATCATGCAAATCCAACCGCTGTATGACATCATTAGCAACATGGGTGTGCATTTCTTTTGCGTTGATGGCGTAGAAGCTGATGACACTATCGCCACTCTTGCGAGCCAAAATAACAAGGCTGGTATTAAAACACTCATTGCAAGTGGCGATAAAGACCTCATGCAACTAGTGGGTGGGCATGTATATCAGCTCGACATGAAAGGAGATTTACTTGATTATGATGGAGTAATAAAAAAATCAGGAGTGCGTCCTGAACAAATCAGAGACTTACTTGCACTTACTGGTGATAGTGCCGATAATATCCCCGGAGTGCCTTCTGTGGGTCCAAAAACTGCTGTGAAATGGCTCACTGAGCACCAAGATATTGCTACTATTAAGGCACATGCAGATCAGGTAGGAGGCAAAGTTGGTGAAAAATTACGCGAAAACTTTGAGTTACTTGACCTCTCCTATCAACTGGTAACACTCAAAACTGATGTCGCTCTGCCTGAATGTATTACTAGCGAGCCACCTCTAGCAGATACCGAACGCTTGTATCAATTATATACCAAATACGGCTTTAACACCTGGCTAAAAGAAGTAGCACCTACGAATACTGTAGATGCTCATACTGATAATACCTTGGAGATTTCTACTCCCACATTTATGGAGCAGTACCGTAAAACAGTGGTATTTTCCCCAGATGATTTTACCCATCTAGTCAATCTACTCTCTAACAGTAAATATTTTATTTTTGACTTGGAAACTACTGGGCTAGATTATATTAATGACCAGATAGTGGGGATTGTTTTTTTGGTTGAAAAATCAAGTTTTTATATACCGATAGGACATAGTTATTTAGGTGTGCCCGATCAGCTAGATGGGCTGATGGTACTTGATACGCTTCGTCCTATTTTAGAAGATAGCACTATTGGCAAAATTGGGCAAAATCTCAAATATGACTCGCATATTCTAATGAATCATAATATTTATTTGCAAGGCATCATTCATGATACGATGCTCCTGAGTTATTGCCTAAACTCTACTGCTACTAGGCACAATATGGATGACCTAGCAACCTACTATCTGGGCTATACCACTACGCATTTTAAAGATATCGCAGGGACTGGGAAGAAACAACTTAGTTTTGATCGGATTGATATTAGTATAGCAAGTGACTATGCGCTAGAAGATGTAATAGTAACGAACGAATTGTTTTTAACTCTATCAGAGCAAATTCTCAAAACACCATCACTCTATAAACTTTACATGAAAGTAGAGTTACCACTCATTGCAGTAATGGTAGCGATTGAACGAAGTGGGGTACGCCTTGATACTGGAGCACTGCATACCCAGTTTACCGCAGTAGATGAAACTATCCGCTCATTGACTGCACAAATATATGAAATGGCGGGTGTGGAGTTTAATCTCGACTCGCCCAAGCAACTTAAAGAAGTATTATTTGGCGAGCATGGACTCGGGCTAGAAAGTAAGAAAAAAACTACTGGTGGCGAGCTCTCTACTAATGAAGAAGCACTCAAAACATTAGACCACCCTATTGCAAAATTATTACTTGAATACCGTATGCTCAATAAACTCAGCACTACGTATTTACAAGCATTACCCAAAAATATCAATCCCACTACAGGTAGACTCCATACATCCTATCATCAAAGTGGTACTGCTACTGGCAGACTTTCATCCTCTAACCCAAACTTACAAAATATTCCTATTCGCACTGAACAGGGAGCAAAAATACGTCAGGCATTTATTGCCAAAGATGGATATAGTATTGTTGCATTGGATTACTCCCAAATTGAACTGCGCTTAATTGCACATTTAAGTGAAGATAAAAATTTAATTTCTGCCTTTAATAGCGGTGAAGATATTCATAAATCTACTGCAAGTTTGATGTTTGATACTCCAATAACTGAGGTAGATAGCAGTATGCGTAGAAGTGCTAAAGCCATTAACTTTGGGCTGATGTACGGCATGGGTGCACACAAACTTGCCAAGCAAATCGGGGTAAGTAATACAGTAGCCAGTGACTATATCAAAAATTACTTTAATAGCTACCCAGGAGTAAAAAAGTATATTACCTCTATTAAAGCAACTGCAAAATCCGAGGGTTTTGTAGAAACCATAATGGGTAGAAGGCTCTACTTACCAGATATTAATTCTAAAAGTCGTGTGGCTCAGGCACACGCTGAGCGCATAGCAGTAAATGCTCCGATGCAAGGCAGTAGTGCTGATATTATTAAATGTGCAATGCATGAAATTTATCAGCAAAAGATCAATGCAACTATGCTAATGCAAGTCCATGATGAGCTCGTATTTGAGGTGGAATCCTCACAAGTGAGCAAAGTGGGTACCCAGCTTAAGCAGATAATGGAACATGTGGTAACTCTTAAAGTACCACTTATTGTTGATATAGGTGTAGGTGCTAACTGGGCACAAGCACATTAGTCCCACTGGGCTATACTATTACAGAATAGTACTAACTTGCTTTTACTTCTTCCTCGGGCTCACCTTGCCAAAGTAACTCATAGGCAAGCTCTTCAGCTGTCTCTACATATTGCATCAGTCCTTTGAACTGCTCATTAAACCGCTCATCAGCATGACTTTGTTCGTGTTGGTCAAAACTCTTCCAATAGGTCACAATAGCAATATGCTCTTCTTGCGTATTAGCTGGATTAATAGAGCCTTCAGCTGAAATATCACCAGAAAAACGAAATACTTGTCCGGCAATAAATCCACCTTCTTCGTTACCATAATTATTTTTTACTACATTACATATTTGCCCCATGGCTAACTCTACATCTTCAAAACTCACACCTTCTTTGAGTTTAAAACGGTTAAACAACATAGTGCTCTCATAGGGAATATTGATAGCGTTAAACATAATGATCTCCTTATATTAAAATATTCTAATATAATAAGCTTACTATTGCCCAATATCAAGGGCTAAAGTACTGTAGAAACTATGGGATTAGCAATATAGTGTGCTATTGTACTTATGTTAGCTAATTATGCAGAGTAACACAGCAGAAACCAAACCACCTAAAGCTCTTTTAACGAGTATTTTTTCTGGCTACAAGGCGTGTGAGAAAAATGTAATTGAGCATACGAGTAGTATGTGATTGAACATTTTTAGAAACACAACACAGTAGCAAGGAAAAACCCGAAGCTCTTTTAACGAGTATTTTTTCTGGCTACAAGGCGTGTGAGAAAAATGTAATTGAGCATACGAGTAGTATGTGATTGAACATTTTTAGAAACACAACACAGTAGCAAGGAAAAACCCGAAGCTCTTTTAACGAGTATTTTTTCTGGCTACAAGGCGTGTGAGAAAAATGTAATTGAGCATACGAGTAGTATGTGATTGAACATTTTTAGAAACACAACACAGTAGCAAGGAAAAAGACGAAGTTAAAAGGAAGTTGGTCTATAAGCCGGATTCTGTCTTTGTATAGCCATTAATCTAGGACAACTATCACTAATTGCCTCGTGCGCTCTACCCAATGACTAGCCGAGTCAGCTTGTGGTCATTCTATTTGAGCTTGCTCCAAGTGAGGTTTACCTTGCCATTATTATCACTAATAATGCGGTGCGCTCTTACCGCACCATTTCACCCTTACCAATATTGGCGGTATCTTTTCTGTGGCACTATCTGTTAGATTACTCTACCTAGCTGTTAACTAGCACTTTACTCTATGGAGTCCGGACTTTCCTCTTAAATATTTCATAAGAATTACCTAAGCGACTATCCGACCAACTTCAACTCATTTTACTAAAGTTTTGTGATACCCGCAATTCCATGTGCTCCGTATGATTGAGTTATTGGCAGCATTTCGCTGGTCATCCCTCCTAGAAAATATACCGCACTATTACTCAGAGTTGCTAACTCACTTGCTCGCTCATAGCCTATTGGGGTAGCTTCTGGGTGAGTGGTGGTAGGGTGGACGGGGCTAATAGTAATGAGATCTACTCCTAGCTCATTGGCTCTGAATACTTCTGCTTCTGAGTGAGTGCTTGCACTTAATAATAATGGGGTATTAATAGCAGTATTCATAAGTGTATTACTCATCAGGTGAATTCCATCACACCATTTTTCATACTGCTTACAATTATGCACAATGTCAGGAATATTTAACACTAAGGAAATTGAGTGCTCTGTACAGAGTGAGTATATTTGCTGCACTTCTGCGAGTGGCACGGGAATTTTACTTCGTAGTTGCAACAGTGATATTCTAGAGATTTCAGCTTGTAGCTCAACATAAAGCTCAGGATGATAATTACGAATATGATAGGTAGTGCTTAAACACATACGATTAATAATCGGCATTACCGTGGGCAAAATATGATAAGTTTTTAGCATAAGTATGGGAGTAAAGCTAATTTCTTGCCCTTCATTACCTACGATCTCACCCTCAAATGCCTGTATTAGATATACCTTGAGAGCAACTGATTTTTGTGGATAATGATAGACAAAATCAAGCGTATGCGTACATTGGGTAACGGTGATTGCCAATTCCTCATGAAGTTCACGGATAAGTGCATCTTGTGGGTTCTCATCTTTTTCTACCTTTCCGCCAGGAAATTCCCAGTAGCCCTGCATAAACGTACCAGTTCTACGCTGGTTAATAAACACTTCGCCACATTCATTAAATATAACCCCCACTACAACGTTAAGCATTAAAATAAAAAGTTTAAAAAGTGGTATTTTAAGTAAGTGAGCAATATTTATCAGCAATTATTAGCCCATGCAGATGTAGGGGCTGCTCTTAGGCAAAATTATATTGGACTAGAGCGTGAATCTCTTCGCACTGATGATAAGGGTGCCATTGCCCTATCTGCCCACCCGCAATCACTAGGTTCCACTCTTACCCACCCTTATATCACTACTGATTTTTCTGAAAGCCTGATTGAAATTGTCACTCCTCCTTTACAAGGTGCAAATGCAACTCTACATTTTTTAGAACAAAGTTTAGCCTACGTTACCAGCCATTTACATACTGGAGAAAAACTTTGGGGTGCAAGTATGCCCTGTGTGATAAATGGTAAAAGCCAAATAAATATCGCTCATTATGGTAGCTCTAATGAAGGCAAAATGAAAGAAGTCTATAGAAAAGGCTTAGCTTTGAGATATGGTAAAGAAATGCAAGTGGTTGCAGGCATTCATTTTAATTACTCATTTAGCGATGACTTTTGGCAGATTTTACAGGGTATTACTGGGTGTAACACATCGCTCCAAGCATATAAAAATGTGAAATATATGGACCTGATTCGTAATGTACTCAGATATGGCTGGATACTCTATTATTTCTTCGGGGCATCGAATAGCGTATGTAAGTCATTTCTGCATATTGGTCAGCATCATAACTTTGAAGAGTTTGATGAGTTTACCCTGTACAACCCATATGCTACATCTCTTCGTATGAGTGATATTGGTTACCAAAACTCCAAAGAAGATGAAAGTGGTATTAAGGCAAATTATAACAGCGTAATGCAATATGCACATTCTTTACAAGATGCCATGCGCACTTCATGTGCAGAATACGAAGCAATGGGTATCTGTGAAAACGGGGAATACTTGCAACTCAATGATAGTATTTTGCAAATTGAAAATGAATATTACTCCTCTATTCGCCCTAAGCCTACTCACGAATCAGGAGTGATGCCGAGTCAATCACTGCTAAATAACGGCATTGAGTACATTGAGCTTCGTACGTTTGATATTAATCCTTTAACTCCCTTAGGCGTTACGAAGGAACAAATATTATTTACTGAGAGTTTTTTATTAATGTGCTTATTAGAAGAGTCTAAACCATTATCCACGAGAGAGCATGTGGAGATTGATAGAAACAACTTACATATCGCCACGCACGGTATGGACCCACGAGCGAATGTCATGTGTCATGGCAAGTCTTTTGTGCTTGGGGAGTGTTTTGATATGATGGAAGACAAACTTACATCAGCAGCACTTATATATAGTGAAGTACATCATCATGCGGTAACGCAGATATATCAGTCTGGTGGAGTAGCTAAAGCACTGCTTAAGGATATGCAAACCAAACAACAAGGCTTTAATACCTGGGCAAATGCACTAAGTAATGGGCATGATGCCTATTTTAAACAACTTACAATAGAGCCAGAGTTTAGCAAAATGATGGATAACATAGGAGCAGAGTCTATCACGAAGCAGCAACTACTAGAGCAAAGTACACTAGACTTTGATACCTACCTGCAGAATTACTTCTCTCAGTTATGAACACCATTTGTGCCATTGCCTCAGGCATGGGAGGCACAATAGGCATCATCAGAATTTCTGGGATACACGCCTATCAGATTGGTAGCACTCTCACCCAAAAAGCATTACCAGATAGATATGCAAACTACACTGCGTTATATGAGGGTGATACTATTATTGACAAGGCAATTGTGATTTACTTTAAAGCTCCGCATTCATTTACTGGTGAAGATATTGTAGAAGTACACTGCCATGGAGGTGATATTAATACACAAGCGATATTTAATGTAATATTATCTTTAGGGGCTACTATTGCCGAGGCTGGGGAATTTTCCAAACGAGCATTTCTCAACGGCAAAATTGATTTAACAGAAGCAGAAGCCATTCATGATGTTATCCACTCTAGTAGTTCATCTGCCAATACACTAGCAATGCGCTCACTCTCTGGACAATTTAAAACTCATATCAACACGTTAAAAGAGGAAATTATTCATCTTCGAATGTTTACCGAAGCAAGTATTGACTTTGTAGATGAAGAAATTGACTTCATTGAAGAGAACCAAACCAAAGATAAAATTACTTCCATTATTAAACGCATTGAACACACGATTGCTGCATGTGAGGGGGGCAAAATTTTGCGTAATGGACTCAATGTAGCCATCATCGGCAAGCCTAATGCTGGTAAGTCATCACTCTTAAATGCTCTCACTGGAGAGGATACCGCCATTGTCACTAGCACCGCAGGTACTACCAGAGATACTATTACTGAGTATATTACCATTAATGGCATTAAAATCAATATTGTAGATACCGCAGGGATGCGTGAAACCAGTAACGAAATAGAGTCTGAAGGCATCAAGCGTGCTAAAGAAAAAGCAAAAGATGCGGATATTATTCTGCTCGTATATAGTTGTAATGAAACCCCTGATCTTAGTTTGCTTCCTATAAACACAGAAGCACGAGTCATTATGGTAGCCAACAAACTAGATATTCACTCAGACACTCACTCTTTAAAAGAATTAACAGGTGAGCACGTAGCAATTTCTGCAAAAACTGGGCTCAATCTTGAAAACCTCAAAGACCTCATTACCAAAGATAGTGCGCAAGACCTCACTGAAAATTTATTCTTAGCACGTACTCGGCACATCACCGCACTACATGAAAGCCTTGAGCATATGAGTCAAGCACGTAATCAGCTCCACGAGATGCAATTTGAACTTCTCGCAGAAGAGCTCACCCTCGCTCACAAAGCACTCGGAGAAATCACTGGGGAATTTACCAGTGATGATTTGTTGGGCGAGATATTTTCTAGTTTTTGTATTGGAAAGTAATCTCACTGCGTCTTTTCTCTTTATGCAGCGTTGAATATCGTAATTCGCTGGGTCATTTATACTTATAAACTCCCTGCGCAAATTCCTTATTCGCCTTGCCTAAAAAGAAAATACTTGCGAAAAAGGTTAAAAAAATAGGTACAGCAAATTAACAAAAAATTTTGAGATTTTTATGAAGCGTGTAAATAATTCAAAATTGAGCGTACGAGTAGTACGTGATTGCGAGAATTATGCAGCACAACAAAATAAAAGTTCAAAATACATGTTTATTTAACAAAGTATTTTGAGAGTTTTGCTAAGCACTCAAATAATTTATGACCCAGTTTGCTTATAGCAAATGATTGAGTACATTATGCAGAGTAACACCGTAAAAACTCAAAAGACACAGTTATTTAGCAAAGTATTTTGAGAATTTTATGAGGCGTGCAAATAATTCATAATTGAGCGTACGGGTAGTACGTGATTGCATGAATTATGCAGCACAACAAAATAAAAACTCAAAAGACGAAGCTAAATGGAGTCGGCGCGAAACATTTCCTTAATATTGCGTATCGCCTGCCTCGTTCTATGCTCATTTTCTACTAAGCCTAAACGTACGTACTCATCGCCGTATTCGCCAAATCCTATACCTGGAGCGACGCCTACTTTGGCATCTTTTAAAAGTTTTTTACTAAATTCTAGTGAGCCCATGTGTTGGTATTGTTCGGGGATACGTGCCCAGACAAACATGGTTGCTTTTGGTTTGTTTACTTCCCAACCTGCAGCGTTGAGCCCGTTACATAGTACATCACGGCGTGATTGATACATTTGGGTGATTTCTGCAACACACTCTTGTGAGCTTTCTAGAGCATGTACTGCTGCCACCTGAATCGGCGTATAGGTGCCATAATCAAGATAAGATTTTATCTTAGCAAGCGCTGCTACTAGGGTACTATTACCCACCATAAAGCCCATGCGCCAACCTGGCATATTATAACTTTTTGACATAGAGAAAAACTCAACGGCAACTTCTTTTGCTCCTGCTACTTGCAGAATACTCGGGGCAGTATAGCCATCAAAACAAATATCACCATAGGCTAAATCTTGTGCCACCCAAATTTGGTGCTCTTTGGCAAATGCTATAATACGCTCAAAAAATGCTAGCTCTACACACTCGGTTGTTGGGTTGGATGGGTAGTTGAGCACCATCATTTTCGGCTTTGGAAAGGTGTTTTTTACTGCTTTTTCTAGTTCAGCAAAAAAATCAATGCCCTCTCCAGAAGGAATATGCAAAATATCTGCACCTGCTAAAATAAAGCCATAGGGGTGAATAGGATATGCAGGGTTGGGTACCATAATAGTATCACCCGGGGCAACAATAGCTTTAGCTAAATTTGCTAGCCCTTCTTTGGAGCCAATGGTGGAAATGGCTTCGGTTTCTGGGTTAAGTTCTACTCCGTATTGACGCTGATATTTATGACAAATTGCCTCTCTAAGACGTTTAATCCCTTTTGATGCAGAGTATCTATGAGTATTATCTCTTCTGGCTACTTCTACAAGTTTTTCTACAATATGCGTTGGGGTTGGTTGGTCTGGATTACCCATCCCAAAGTCAATAATATCTTCCCCTCTCGCTCTGGCTTCCTGCTTTAGCTGATTGGTAGCAGCAAAGACATACGGAGGTAAGCGATTAATGCGGGGGAAATTCGTATCCATGCCAAAGAAATTACATAAAAGAGTATATTTTAATATATATCATTAAATGATAATGACCTCGTGAAGCAGCTGTTGTATGCGCTCAATACGCTCGATATTATATAGTTCATCATACTGATGCACGAGGGTTTGGTTATTTTTGAGTTTGTATTCTTTAGGATGAGTTTGAATAAGGGAAATTACCTTTGGGAAATCTACTGGAGATTCTGAGTCAAACTCTACCAATACTCGGTCACTAAAAGCATTGACTGAACTAATATGATACTCTTTGCAAAATGCTTTCAGTTCACTTACTGCAAATAGGTTTTTTGTCTCTTCTGGTAAAAACCCAAAACGATCAATAAGCTCCATTTTTACTTCAGTGAGGTCTGAGCTCTGAGCAATTTTGGCATAAAACTCTAAGCGTGTGTGCACATCAAATACATAATCACTTGGGATGATTGCCGATACTCCTAAGTTAATATCTAAATCTTTTACTGTAACCTCAGTAATATCTTGATTTGCTCTGACTGATTCTATCGTTCTATGCAGTAAATCGTAATACAGCCCGTAGCCTATTTCAGTAATCTTGCCACTTTGATTTTTACCTAAAATATCCCCTGCTCCACGAATTTCTAAATCATGCGTAGCCAAATTAAACCCCGAACCAATATCTTCTAAACTTTGAATGGCTTCTAGGCGTTTATTAGCGTTTTCGCCAATAGTTTCAAAAGATGGTACGAGTAAATAAGCAAAAGCTTGATGGGTAGAACGTCCGACACGCCCACGCAGTTGATGTAGTCCAGAAAGACCAAATTTATTAGCATTATTGATGATAATAGTATTAGCATTCGGTACATCAATTCCAGTTTCAATAATAGTGGTACACACTAATACCTGAAAACGTTTATGATAAAAATCACTCATGATTAATTCAAGTTCTCTAGTGCTCATCCGCCCATGAGCAATGCGTACAGAAAGATGCACAAGAGTCTGCTCTACTGTATCTGCAATTTTATCAATGGTATCAATATCATTATGCACAAAGAATACTTGTCCATTACGGTGGATTTCCCGCTCTATTGCCTCACGAATAATACCCGTGTCAAAGAGTTTGACAAACGTACGCACCTTAGAGCGTCCCATAGGTGGGGTAGCAATAACCGACATAGAACGTAGCTCATTTAAAGATAGACTCAGTGTACGCGGAATCGGAGTGGCACTCATAGACAAAATATTGCATTTATTTTTCACTTGTTTAAGACTTTCCTTTTGCCTCACCCCAAAGCGGTGCTCTTCATCGATAATCACCATACCGAGGTTGTGATATTCAATATCTTTTTGCAAAAGTTTATGAGTACCAATAACAATATCAATGGTGCCTGCTTTGAGTTGTGCTTTAATAAGCGATTGCTCTTTAGAGGTCTTAAAGCGAGATAGTTCTTCTATATTTACTGCAAACCCATGAAAGCGCTCAACAAATGATTTATAGTGCTGTGAAGCTAAGAGAGTTGTAGGCGTTAAAATAGCAACCTGATAGCCACTTGCTACTACTAAAAATGCCGCTCTCATCGCAACCTCTGTTTTACCAAAGCCTACATCACCGCAAATGAGTCGATCCATTGGGATATCACTTTCTAAATCCCGAATGACATCATTAATTGCGGTAATTTGATCCTCAGTTTCTACAAAAGGAAATGCTCGGCTAAATGTTTCAAATTCACTATCAGCAGTATCAATGCGGTAACCTCTTGCCAGACTACGCTTGGCATATAAAGCCAGAAGTTCACTGGCAATATCATACATTTCTTTTAATGCTTTTGCCTTAGACTCTTTCCAGTTTTTAGTGCCGAGTTTGTTAAGGCTATGGGCTTGTGAAGATGCACCAGCATATTTTGAGAGTAGGCCTATTTCATCTATAGGCACCATAAGTTTAGACCCGCCTGCATACTCCAAACGAATTAAATCTTGCTTAGTCGCATCTAGTTCTAAGGTTTGTAACCCCAAGTACTTACCAATACCATAATTTTCATGAACAATTAAATCACCCTCTTCAATTTCAATAATGGTTTTAATGCTACTAATAAAATCTTTGTGTTTTGCTCTACGTTTTCTAGTTTGGGCGCTCAGTGTATTACCAAATATGGAAGTCTCACTAATAATCACTTGATCTGGCAATACAATACTTTCACTTACTTCACCAAGAGTGAGATAGACCTGCCCTGTAGTTTTACGAGAAACAAAGTCTGCATAATGTTCGCACTGGATAAATGTTACCTCGCTCAAAATATCAATAAGCGTACTCATACGCGAATTACTCGCACATACGATGAGGATAGGAATATTGGTTTGCTGAATATACTGTTGTAAAAGCTTAAATGAATTATTTACCAGTTGCACACTTGGTAGTATAGAACAAGAAAAGTTAGTGCTATCTTCATTTACATACTGACGTATAACAACTTGCTCAAACTGATTGAGTTTTTGAAACAACTCTTCTTTTGCTAGAAATAATGTATTCGGAGGGAGTACCGTGTGCGTAGGCTTAGTGGTGACTCGGTTATAAGCGCTCGTTATTTGCTCGGATAAATTATCTACTCTAGCACTCAGGGCTTCTTTAGTACAGATAATTGCACTATCAAGATAATCAAATATACACTCCATTTGCTTATAAAACAAAGGCAAATAGGACTCAATTCCTTCAGGCATTTGCCCATTTTGCACCGCAGTAATAAAGTCATCCTCTAGGGTAAATTCTGTTAAATACTGTGCAATAAATTGTTTGCGAGACTCTGCATCAAAACTAAATTCACGGGCACTTAAAATACTAAATTGATTGACTTTTTTAATAGAGCGTTGGGTTTCAATATCAAATAAGCGAATATCTTCAATTTCGGTATCAAACAAATCAATACGTAGTGGTTGCTTACTCCCTGCAGGGAAAATATCAATAATACTCCCTCTAACTGCAAAGTCTAATTTAGAAAGTACCTTATTTACGCGTAAGTACCCCGCTGCTGATACGTTCTGACTAAACTGCTCGGTATCTAGGCTATCACCCACACTTAAGTGTAGATTAAATCCAGAGACAAAAGAACGCGGTACTGTGCGATACAGCATGGTCTCTATGTTGGTGATAATGAGCTTTTGTCCAGTATGTTGCGTAAGTGCATGTAGAGTCTTTATTCGCTTACTGAGAATGTGTTCACTAATAGTAGTAAAATCATAAAAGAGCGTCTCATAATGCGGAAAGTGCAACACTTTAAGGTGCTGATAGGTTGGGTGTTTATGTAGATAGAAGTAAATATCTTTCAGTAGTTTCTCTTCTGCTTCTAGACTATGGGTAATGTAGAGAATATCATCAGTATACTCACGTGTTAGAGAGAGGAGGTATTGCGCTTCACTTCCAGAAATGACTGAACCAACGTAGTGCTTTTGCCCCATTAGAGTACCAAAATACCTTCGTGCTCTAGCATATCTACTAGTTTAATTAGTGGCAAGCCAACTAGCGCATTGGGGTCATCCCCTTGCATTTTGGTAAATAGGCTAATACCAAGCCCTTCTGACTTAAAACTCCCTGCACAATTAAGCGGGTTATCTCGCTCAATGTAGCGCTCTATTTGCGCAGTAGTTAGGGTGCGAAGCTCTACGGTAAATACATCGTGTTGTACTTGTGTGCCTTGCCCAAGTACACAAATGCCAGTGTAAAAATGCACGTGTTTACCACTCATATTTTGTAATTGTTGGATAGCATTTTCTCTGGTATGTGGCTTTGTTAAAATTATGCCATCACACTCACATACTTGATCAGAGGCGATAATCACATCTTTTGTATACCCCTTGGCCTTTCTTTCATCTGCTACGGTGCGTGCCTTTTGTAAAGAGAGGCGCTCTACTAATGATACTATGCTTTCACCAGCTAATACAGACTCATCAATATCTGGCACACATACAGAAAATTCTAGCTTAATTTTCTCTAAAAGTGCCTTTCTGTAGGGTGATGAAGAGGCTAAAACTAACATTTAAAATACAAAATACAATAAAATTATTCATTTTAAACGTTCGGACCAAATGTTATCAATAATTGTGGCAATGGATACCAACAATCTTATTGGTAACAACAATGCTCTGCCGTGGCACTTGCCTGCTGATTTTGCTTATTTTAAGCGGACAACTACTGGATTTCCAGTCATTATGGGGCGTAAAACTTATGAGTCTATTGGTCGTCCATTGCCCAATCGCCAAAATATCATTGTGACTCGAGATCCAAATTTTTCGGCAGATAGATGCCAAACTATTCCTAGCCTAGATGAAATTCCACGTACCGATGCCTTTATTCTTGGTGGCAGTACGATTTATGAACAAATGCTAAGTCGTGTTGATCGACTCTATATTACTCGCATTCATCATGAGTTTACTGGTGATGCCTACTTTCCAAAACTCAGCGAAGAGTGGCAACTCACCAGCGAAGAGCACCACACTAAAGACGAACATAATGCCTATGATTATAGTTTTTTAGTCTATACTAAATAATCTTACCCACAAATATCTTATGAGTGATTTTTTATTAGAACTCCATACCGAAGAACTACCACCCAAAGGACTTACTGGCTATGCAGATAACTTAGCAGCCAACCTCAGCAAAGAATTAGATGCACATCGTATCACCTATAGCGAGGTAGCAGTGTTCTCTACCCCAAGAAGAATTGCCGTCCTTGTGCATGATATTTTGACCGCTACTGCAGATACAATAGAGCATAAAAAAGGACCAAGTACGTCTGCTCCAGAGCAAGCAGTTAGGGGCTTTGCCCGCTCAGTAGGTGTGGCAATAGAAGAGCTCATTACAAAGACAAGTGATAAAGGTGAATACTACCTTCACACCTTTACCACACAAGGGATTCAAACCAAAGAAATACTCGTAGAATTATGCAATACTGCAATTAGTGCTATGCACTTTACGCGTCCTATGCGCTGGGGCAGTAATTCTTATAGCTTCATCCGCCCAGTACATATGGTGACCACTTTACTAGATGATGAAGTGCTTCAAGGAGAAATCCTCGGGGTAACTACGAGCAATATCACTCGTGGGCTACGTAATGAAGGAGTGGATATTACTCTTACTCACGCTAGTGAATATAGAGCCATATTAGCGAGTCACGGCATAGAGGTGGACTTTATTGCCCGAAAAACACTGATTAGTAATCAAATCGATGCACTCACGAAAAAAGAAGGAGTGAGTATCGTACCAAATGAACCACTGCTCAATGAAATCACCAGTATTGTTGAACATCCTAAAGCATTTATCGGTCGGTTTGATGAGCGGTTTCTAGACTTACCCATTGAAGTGATTGCTCAGTCTATGGCAGAACATCAAAAATATTTTACCGTCCTCAAAAATGGTAAGTTACAGCCCAACTTTGTAGCTGTTAGTAATAATGCACCAGAGGATATGACCATTATTATTCGTGGTAATGAAAAAGTAGTTCGCCCACGCTTGGCAGATGCGGAGTTTTTTTATCAAACTGACAAAACCACTACCTTAGAATCTAAAGTAGAAAAACTAAGAAACGTGCAATTTATTAAAGGCATTGGTTCACTCTATGATAAAACTCAGCGTATTATCACTCTGAGTAGTTATATTGCCTCACACATTGGTGCGGATGTTGCTCTTACTGAGCGTGCAGCACTCTTATTAAAAGCAGACTTAACCACAGGCATGGTACTAGAATTTACCTCCCTACAAGGCACTATGGGTGGCTATTATGCAACTCAAGATGGTGAACATCCTGAAGTGGTGACTGCATTACAAATGCAATATCATCCAAAATTTGCAGGAGATAGCATTCCTACCTCACTAGTCAGCATTGTGACCAATATTGCAGATAAGTTAGATACCATTTGTGCAGTGTTTTTAGTAGGAAATGCTCCAACTGGCTCTAAAGACCCATTTGCTCTGCGCAGATTATCACTAGGATTATTACGAATTATCATTGAAAATAACCTCACACTTGATATTCCCAACTTACTTGAGGTAGCACTTTCAAACTTTGATATTAAGGGGCAGCAAGATATTGCTCAAACTATTCATAACTTTATGATAGAGCGCCTTAGAGGCTATTATGAAGAACAAGGTATCAGCACAAATGTATTTAATAGTGCACTTATTCATAGAAATGATGCTGCTGACTTTAATCAGCGTATGCATGCACTTCATGCATTTATGCACAGTGAAAACGCTGAAGCATTGATTGACGCTAATAAACGTATTAAAAATATCTTAAAAGATGCTGATTTCCCTGCACTAGGCACACTAACTCTCACATTAGATATTGAAGTAGAACTTAATAATGCAGTCACCAAACTCAGCACACTCACTGACTATCATGAGCGTATGCAGGCACTAGACGGACTAAGACCGCTACTTGATACATTCTTTAGCGAGGTGATGGTGAATGATGAAGATGCTACCAAACGCCATAACCGTTTAAATCTCTTACAACAAGTGATTCAGCAATTTAGTAGTGTTGGTGACTTTACTAAACTCTTATAGCATTCATGATTGGTCTCATTCAGCGAGTGAGTAGTGCCTCAGTCACTATTGAACATGAAGTATATAACTCTATTAACTCTGGGATATTGCTATTACTCGGCGTAGAAAAAGGCGATACCCAAAAGTCATGTGATGCACTACTGACTAAAATCATCCAGTTTCGCATCTTCGCTGATAATGATGACAAAATGAACTTAAGTTTGCAAGATATTACTGGTGAGTTACTTGTGGTATCCCAATTTACTCTAGCGGCAGATACCAATGCTGGTAAACGCCCAAGCTTTTCTGCTGCCATGCCTCCAAAGGAAGCAAAAGAACTCTATACATATTTCTGCGAGCAAGCAAGCGAGTATGTACCCACCAAAACTGGAAAATTTGGAGCAGATATGAGCATTGCACTCGTTAATGATGGGCCGGTGACTTTTCATTTAACAGTGTAATGTGAAAGAACGTAACGTTATTATCTTAACGCTTGGTATTGGTGCATTCATTACACTAGTAGCAACACTATTTTTCATGAATCATAGCACCAAACACACTACTTCTACCCCTATGCCGTGGATGAGTGAAGTGCAAAATAATAAAGTAATTACTCTAGGTATTACCCTAGGTGAATCACCTATTCGCACACTGATGGCAACTTTGGGGAGTGAGGCAGAAGTGGCACTCTTTAAAGATAAAGCATCAGAAGAAAACACGCTTGAAGTGTATTTTAGCAATGCAAAGATTGGTGGGCTATCTGCACGCGTAATTGCTAACTTAAGCCCTACTAGAGAAACACTAGAGTTTCTTAATACACAGGTGAAAGAATATGAAATATTACCCACTGGTAATGAAAAAGTATTGTTTCATGGCTTTGCCAATAACCAACTGCTCTCACTCCCAGTAGAGCATCTTAGCATTATCCCTTACTCCAACCTTGACATCACAAACATCAAGCAACTCTTCGGCACACCTGATGAAGAAACAGAGGAATATCTACTCTACCCCAAACGCGGACTAAAGGTAGTGCTTAGTGGTAAGTTAATTATTCTAGAATTTAGTAATGTTTATTTGCATAGCATATAGTTGGTGAAAAGAGGCTGTGAGATGTTGTTATCTAGAAGGTACTGCTCACCAAATGGTTTATATTCGCTTTGTTGTACGATATTACTGCCTTCTTCTTTGGAGTGGGTGGCAATTAACAAAACAACCGCATTATAGATGAAGTACTTGTGGGTTATTTTGTCACCCTCGATTATCTTCTCGTATGATTTGCCGATATAGGTGGTGCGGATTTGGGTGTGGGCAGTGCCTTCATAGGTGTTTTGGATTTTGGCATATCTACTTCTGTTTTCATCATAGAGGAATTAGGTGGTTTGGGTGTGCTAATTACACTCTGACCTTAATTATTGTTGCTCATAGTATGAGCTAATCAAAATCATTAGTACAAAACATAATAAATATATCAAGAAAAAAGGTAGTGCTTTTTTACGATGATAATTTCCCTTATCAGTAAATAACTGAGGTATAAAAAAATAAAAAGGTCCTGCCAAATAAGACCAATGAGGTCTCAATGTTTTGTATTTTCTATTGAAAAAAGCTCGCATAAAATGGTATATAAAAATAAGAAAACTTATAATAGCTATAGCCATCAAAAATACAAAGAAAAATTTATATCCTACCATTATTTTCCACAAGACCAACTTCTAACAGAGCAAGATGTTGTCTTTACACCAGTACTTGAAGCTGAATATCCTGGTCCAATAGAGACCTTTCCGCCATTAATAACGCCTGATTGATCTGTTACAAGTTTAGCTCCTAAGACCTTATAGTGTGCCCCCATTTCTGCGGTAGTTCCATTCATAGCACTTATAGAACTTGTAGTTTCATATCCAATATCCATAGTTCCTTTAAAGGACATTCCTTCTAAACTTTCACCACCGATTGCTACATCATAATACACACCTATATCCCACTCGCTTTCTGTTGCACCTGGAAATGCAAAAACAATACCAGCGGAACCACCATGCATAGGTGCCTTTATACCAAACAATCTTTGGATAAACCCTGGAATAGGAACATTGACAGACACACCAACAGTTGCCAAATCATTAAACATCCTCGCAAACGCAGCACTCATTCCCCCATTAGTAAATGAACCTCCTGTAAGTCTAGCACTAGTACCACCTACTACAAATGACGCTACTGCATTGTACATGCGTTCTGTGTAGTTTCGTGGTGTGCTTGTTATACCCATTTCTTTATAGACTTCATGTTGTTCTAGGCTTTGTCCGACAAAGCCACCAATAAACCCATCTTTAAATCTACCACCTGATACTTTGCTTCTTGCTCCACCTGTTAAGCCATGGGCAAATGTCTTACGCCAACCAGTATCCATCCCATGTAATACACCTGCGGAGAATACTGCAAATACTCCACCTATAAAGGCTTGTTTGAGGTCTCCTCCACTACCAACTAACCCAGAAGTAAACCCCGCAAAGGCAGCTTGCCCTACAGAACTTGTAATACCTACTAAGTTTCCTAAGTAGGGTGCGTATACCATTATAGCAATAGACACTATAGTTCTCAGATGTTTTTTGACAAATTTCCCTATTTTCTTAAATGCCTTTTTAATCTTCTTAAAAAAGTACCCACTTGGGTCAGTGTATTTGAGTGGGTTATTTAGGACATAGGAGTAGCGGTTATAGCTCTGGGTATTCAGTGGTGCTTGGATGTGTGGGTCTGCTGGGGTAATATATTTATAGGGGTAACACGTTTTAGTCTAGCCAAGCATAATTCAGGAGAGATGTATAAGAGTAGAGTTATTAGAATATATTATAATAACTTACATTTTGACCTTATTTATTATTTCTTTTCAAGTGATTGTGTAAATAATTCACGCAATTTATGATTATTAATATCAGATTGAATTAAAAATCCATAGCCATTATTTGGCCGGGGTATAATTTGATGTACAATGTTATTATCATTTAAAATCATACTGAATTTGTCTCTTCTGTGTGCTTCATATACAACATATTTAGGACTGTATTTCTGGTATGCATCTAAAAAAATACCATTGACTAAATCTTTATCTTTATTATCATAAAAAAGTTTATTATTATCTCTGGTATAGTCAATATTTTTTTCATCTAATATAGCAACTACTTTATCTAATACATAAGTATCATAAACAGTTCTTTCAACTTGAGGCTCAGAGGTACAACTTATAATAAATGAAAAACAGCATAGTACAATACCTTTAAAAAATATATTCATTACCTCCTCCTTACATCACCAATGGGTATTCCATTAAGCAACATAACATCTTTTGTATAATATCCACGTCCAGCATTTTAGGTAATTTGGGGCTGAGTGTGATAACGATACTTTAACCTACATTATTCTTTTTTATGACAAAGTAATGCACAACTAATTAATACACTAACTACAGATATTACAATATAAGGCAAAAAACTTAATAATACTCCTTGAAATCCAAAATTATCATAAATTGAACTTATTGCTTTGAATGCGTATAATTTAACAACTAACCCATCTGGACCAATTGAAGTATAAGCCGCAAATATAATGCCAAATATAATGCCAATTAAAATAGATAATAATAAGGATTTAGTTAAAAATATTACTTGCATTGTTGTTTGATTTGGTTACAAAAAAATTGTCCGATAGCTTTATCTGAGGAATATAATTTTTCTGCTCTATTGTTAGCATATCCTCCATAATCGTTGGCTAAATTATGGGCTTCAATTAAATTAAATAATGAATCTATTGCACCTTGGTTTCCCATTGAAGATACCGATGGTATTTCTATAGTATTGATTGACATCGGTGGAGCCCATTGTTCAAATAATGCATGAACCTTATTTAGTGAATTGTTAGCTTCACAAAGACATAATGCGTATGTTGAGCGAGACCTCCCCCAAAATCCCAATAACCCATCATCTTGTTGATTTGCCCATCCTACAAAATTCCAGTCACTATTCTTTAAATCATTAAACATCCTCGCAAACGCAGCACTCATTCCTCCATTAGTAAATGAACCTCCTGTAAGTCTAGCACTAGTACCACCTACTACAAATGACGCTACTGCATTGTACATGCGTTCTGTGTAGTTTCGTGGTGTGCTTGTTATACCCATTTCTTCATAAACTCCATGTTGTTCTAGGCTTTGCCCGACAAAGCCACCAATAAACCCATCTTTAAATCTACCACCTGATACTTTGCTTCTTGCTCCACCTGTTAAGCCATGGGCAAATGTCTTACGCCAACCAGTATCCATCCCATGTAATACACCTGCGGAGAATACTGCAAATACTCCACCTATAAAGGCTTGTTTGAGGTCTCCTCCACTACCAACTAACCCAGAAGTAAACCCCGCAAAGGCAGCTTGCCCTACAGAACTTGTAATACCTACTAAGTTTCCTAAGTAGGGTGCGTATACCATTATAGCAATAGACGCTATAGTTCTCAGATGTTTTTTTGACAAATTTCCCTATTTTCTTAAATGCCTTTTTAATCTTCTTAAAAAAGTACCCACTTGGGTCAGTGTATTTGAGTGGGTTATTTAGGACATAGGAGTAGCGGTTATAGCTCTGGGTATTCAGTGGTGCTTGGATGTGTGGGTCTGCTACTTGGAACCTACCAATGCTCGGGTCATATACACGTCCATTCATGTGGATAAAGCCAAATTCATTAATGTGTTCGTGTCCGGTGTAGCCTCTATTGGTGAGGAGGGGTTGTGAGATGTTGTTATCTATGCGGTATTGCTCACCAAATGGTTTATATTCACTTTGTTGTACGATGTTGCCTTGTCCATCAGTTATAGTATCTATAGAGCCAAGGTTATCGTAGTGGAGGTAGTTGGTTTTGTCTACGGTAGGTTCTTCTTGGGTAAATGGATTGGAGTCTTCTTCTTTGGAGTGCGTAGCTATGAGCTTACCATCAGCGTTATAGATGAAGTATTTGTGGGTTATTTTGTCACCCTCTACTATCTTCTCGTATGATTTGCCGATGTAGGTAGTGCGGATTTGGGTGTGGGTAATTGCACTCTAACTCTAATTATTCTAATTGTTTATAGGATGCCATATTGGCAATCATATTTGTTGTGCGTAAATGTATATCTAAAATCAACTAATATATTGTCTTTTTTTCTAACTTTGTATATAGTAGTGCATATTCCCTCAGTATTAAAAATCCGCTTCCAAGTATGTTCTTTATGACTACATTCATAATAATAATTGTCTAGATTTTTTTTGATACAAATCCCTGAATCTGCATACAAATGAAAACCTGATCCAATATAGTTTTCATGATGCGCAATATAATATTCATGCCTATTTTCTTTAGTATTGGCTTGAAAGCAACTTACCAAAGTCATTGTAATTAAAATATAACCTATTATTTTATACATATCACTTGCTCTTATTCACAACTAGCTGATTGCCAATGCCGTATCTATCCATAGTAGCTCCTGTGCTTACTACATATGCAGGAAGCATAGTTCCCCAGTTTTGCAAGGCGCTTGCCTGCTCGCCTCCCATCCATTGAACCCATGTATCATGAATATCAGAGGTAGTATTTAATCCAGGAATAGCATTAGCAATCTTACTAAAGAAACCACCTTCAACAAAACTTTTCTCATGCTTAGCTATATCTTCAACTGATACTAATTTACCAATTTTTAAAGGATCATCAGTATAATGAGATCTACCCCAGTCATTGTGATGCTCACTTGGGGACATATCATCCTTAGCTTTCCATATTGCTCCTTTTTTCGCTCGACCATCAACATCATATTTAACATGTTTATTATATATGTATCTCATACTACTAGTCAAAGCAGCCATTTTAAATCCATCTCTAAATTTGCCTCCAGATATTCTAGCAGAAATACCACCACCTATTGAAGAAACTGCTACTCTCTTAAGATTCCAAGTATTACCAAAATTTCCTTTAATGCCTCCTGTAATAGCACCACTAATAGCACCTTGTAGCCCCGCCTGTAATGCTTGTTGAAAGTCTCCTCCATGCAGTATCACGTTGGATGCACCAAAGGCAGCACCTCCTAATGCCCCTTGGGCAACATGTCCCCAAAAAGTAGTAGGGTTTAACAGCCCACCAGTATAGTAAGCTATTGCAGCGGCTACAATAGTACGTGCATATTTTTTTATAAATTTCCCTATTTTCTTAAATGCCTTTTTAATCTTCTTAAAAAAGTACCCACTTGGGTCAGTGTATTTGAGTGGGTTATTTAGGACATAGGAGTAGCGGTTATAGCTCTGGGTATTCAGTGGTGCTTGGATGTGTGGGTCTGCTACTTGGAACCTACCAATGCTCGGGTCATATACACGTCCATTCATGTGGATAAAGCCAAATTCATTAATGTGTTCGTGTCCGGTGTAGCCTCTATTGGTGAGGAGGGGTTGTGAGATGTTGTTATCTATGCGGTATTGCTCACCAAATGGTTTATATTCACTTTGTTGTACGATGTTGCCTTGTCCATCAGTTATAGTATCTATAGAGCCAAGGTTATCGTAGTGGAGGTAGTTGGTTTTGTCTACGGTAGGTTCTTCTTGGGTAAATGGATTGGAGTCTTCTTCTTTGGAGTGCGTAGCTATGAGCTTACCATCAGCGTTATAGATGAAGTACTTGTGGGTTATTTTGTCACCTTCTACTATCTTCTCATATGATTTGCCTACGAGGGTGGTGTGGATTTGGGTGGTTTGAGTGAGGTAATTATAGGGCTGATTATTGCGTCAAAATTCTTCAAACCATATCGCTGGCAATACGTAATCCTTATCATATCTCGCCTTAAATCTTTTTGGTATCATTTTAAAATATAGCACTAGAGCAGATAAAAATTTAAATCTTCTTAAATAAATCTTAATAATTTTAAAATGTATTTGTACATTACCAGCTTCTATAGACTTATAAAAATACTCAAGTGCTTTATCATAATCCTGTTCAACAACATAGCCATTTTTATAAAATAGCCCGACAGCAGAATAGGCTATATGGTGTTTGTACGGTAATAATGCTTTATAGGCATTAAATGATTCTTCAAGTTTTTCTTGATAAAAATATATTCTCGCAATACCAAGCTCACATTCAAAAAGATTGGCACCATTTACACCAGCACTGTAGAGTTTAAGTGCTTTTTCGAGGTTATCATCGTTTTCATGGATTTTGCCTACAGCAAAATTACCAATGAGTTTTCCGTAATCTCCTAAAGAATAATGTATTTTTAGTAAATTATCAGCATCTCTAATTGACCAATAATCCCTTATAGTATAAATATTTTTATTATAACCATCATCCTTTTCTAGTTTTTTTATAATATCTTCATAATCATATAATTTCTTAGTAAGCATATTATTTCCATCTTATTCTTGACTGTCTTTTTCTTTTGAGTTCAGCATTTCCATAATCACGAACTTCTTGCTGAACAGAACGAGATTCATAGTAACTATAAAAAATATTAATAATATTATCACCAAATTTTCCTAGTGCAGGACTCACAGATATTACTAAGCTACCAAATAATGATCTTCCAGTTTGAGTTGCAATTGCCCCACTGCCCATAGGTAAAGTAGCTAATGTAGTAAGTGCAAATGGAGCATTTTCTTCCATTTGAGAATATGCTTTATGTAATTCAGGATTATCTCCTCTAAACATTGGATTATCTTCGGTGTATCCTCTGCCTAAATGATTATACAAATACACAAACGTAGCACTTCTTGCTCCATTAGCAAAACTGCCTCCAGCTAGCTTAGAGGCTGTACCTGATAGGGTAATGTTTATAATACCATCTAATACTTTACTATTGGTTGATTTTATGCCTGTAATTTCATGACTGATAAACCCACCAATAAAGCCATCTTTAAATCTTCCGCCTTGGGCTGCAGTCATTGCTCCTTGACTTACTCCATGAGCAAGTGAGGTTTGGATGCCTTCACCGAAGTATGGTGCGCCATTCGTGCCTCCGTGTCCTATAAAGTTTGCTACCTTAGCAGAAGCATAGGAAATAGCAAAACTCTTAAACACATCAGTAGTACTTCCCCCATGTATACGAGTGAGATAAGCACTAAAATTAGCTCCGAACAATGGACCACCTACAGCATTAGATATAAGCATGCCTAATTGTTGTGCCCATTTATGTTTAATAAAGAAGTTTTTTACTGCTTTAATCTCAAAAACGAGCCCCATGAAACTGGTACCATATTTTACTATTTTTTTCAATCCCTTCTTAATCCCCCTAAATATCTTCTTTAAAAAGTACCCACTTGGGTCAGTGTATTTGAGTGGGTTATTTAGGACATAGGAATAGCGGTTATAGCTCTGGGTATTCAGTGGTGCTTGGATGTGTGGGTCTGCACTAAGGAACCTACCAATGCTCGGGTCATATACACGTCCATTCATGTGGATAAAGCCAAACTCATTAATGTGTTCGTGTCCGGTGTAGCCTCTATTGGTGAGGAGGGGTTGTGAGATGTTGTTATCTATGCGGTATTGCTCACCAAATGGTTTATATTCGCTTTGTTGTACGATGTTGCCTTGTCCGTCAGTTATAGTATCTATAGAGCCAAGGTTATCGTAGTGGAGGTAGTTGGTTTTGTCTACGGTAGGTTCTTCTTGGGTAAATGGATTGGAGTCTTCTTCTTTGGAGTGCGTGGCAATTAACTTACCATCAGCGTTATAGATGAAGTACTTGTGGGTTATTTTGTCACCCTCGGTTATCTTCTCATATGATTTGCCGATGTAGGTAGTGCGGATTTGGGTGTGGGCAGTGCCTTCATAGGTGTTTTGGATTTTGGCATATCTACTTCTGTTTTCATCGTAGAGGAATTGGGTGGTTTGTTGTGTTGTGGTAAGCCATTTGACATCTACAGTACCATGAGTCCAGTTACCAGAATGTCTACCTTTAACAAAATACATTTGTCCATATGCAGATGGATTATTCTTTACTTGATATGAGGCATGAGTAAGATTTGGGGTGAGTTGTATTCTAACTTTTAGTGCTGCTTTATGTCTATTGGCACTTCCTGTACCTAGAAGTTCAAATTCATCACCATCTTTAAGCTCGGTATTAGTAATCCGTTCTAGGTCTGAGAGTTTGAAGTTAAGGGTTCTAGAATAGTCAGCTGATGTTACTGGAAGGCTAAACTCAGTAGTAGCAACAGAGCCACTAAATGATTTAGGTTTGTTAAATGAAGTATATCTTATTTGCTTATCTCTTGGGATATTTTGATTTGCATGAGAGATATCAAGCATTACCTTATCATTACCACTCCAATCTCCATAATAACTATTGGTTTTCCAAGAGCCACTACCTAAGAGGTCTGATGATTGACCATATACTGGGTCGTCTTCATTACTAAAGATTGCAATACCAGTTCTGTTGGTGCTCATATTGGTGACTTTAAATTCTTCGTTTGGCATAAGTTTCCTGCCAAGAATAGATTCTACTTTAGCAAGGTTAAATTTAAATCTGCCTCCATAATTTGCTGATTGAATATCAAATACAAGTGCCGGATTAATTGCCTTTTTAGGACGCATCTCTATAGTGAGTTGATCTCCTACTTGCCATTCATAGGAGGTGTTATATCTCCCCGTCCAAGAGGCGGTACCTGTACCTTCTGGTTGGTTATGATGACGCTTTCGTGAGTAAAATCTGGCAAATCCGGTTTTGCCACTTCGTTTATTGGTAACAATAAAGTCCTCTCGTCTATTAAGCTCTCTACCAATGAGTGCTTGCATTTGTGTAATATTAAATAAAAATTCAAAGCCATCACCATAAACAGTATGAATAGTGTAATCTATTATTGTTACTTCTTCCTCTTTTAGGTTTTCTGCGGATAATAGCTCTGAGGTAACAGTAGTCATATTACCATTTTCATCATAGTCGTAATGTGTTCTAACATTACCCTCGGTGGCATGTGAGACTTGATAGCTGTTATCTTCATAGTGTAGAGTTTTTGCTCCTTTGGTTTTGATATTGCCATTGATATCGTAGGTGTATACAGATAAAGTAGCATCATCTTGCATTTGTGCAGAGAGTGGCGAGGTATTGGCTGTGCTTTGATAGGTTACTTTAAGCCTATCTAATACATCATACTCATAGTTCATTTGTACGCCTAGGGCGTTGTTGTTTCGCTGAAGTACGTTTTGATTATCATCATAGACAAAGGCGAGGTCTCGTATCTTGTTATTATCACTAAAGCCAGACTCTATAGTGAGTAGGTTACCTGTGGCGGGGTTGTAGGTGTTTTCTGTGGAGAGTCCATTGCCTACGAGGTGTCCTGTAAGGCGATTCGCAGCATCACGGGACTTCGCACGCCAGAAGTAGACGTTACCCGTATCTGCGAACATGTCTTCGTAGTGTGATTCATTATCTGCCTTGAGCTGATTATCACTAGTGAAGTTTGCGTTATCTTGGGCAAGGGTGCGGAGTTTGGCTGCTCTTTGTCTATAGGATGTATATGTTTCACTCTGTTCTTTTACCCACCATCTGAGATATTCTGGTGATTGGTTTTTGATGCCGAGTACTTGTATACCAATATCTGCTTGTACTTGAGCATACTCTAAGTTTTCTTGAAGTGTTGTATCGTAATCTTGAGACCATTCTAAAATCATTTCACCAATACGTTGAGAATGATCATGCCAGTATTGACATGATTGTTTACTAGAACAGTAAGTCCAACCAGAACTATAAGAACCAGCAGTGCCGCCAGCAGTATTATCATTATCTCTATAATCAATATTTTCACTAATAATAATATTATTATTAGCATTGTAGTAATAATTATTATTTTTAGAATCTTGTCTACCATAACTATCGGATCCGCCATATAGACCGGTATAGCCTCTATAAGCATTATACATAGGAGGTTTAGTGCTTTGTGAAGGAGCAGAGTTTCCATGATAATAATAGGCGGAACTATTATTATGTAAAGCACCACCTCTAGCTATAACTTTCTGATAATAATGATTATTAATAAGATGATTAAAATTAGTTGCTGCTTGTAAGAAGTTATCTGCTTTTTGACGATATGCGTCAGCAGATTCTTGTACACTTTGCGCAATATTTTTGAGTTTGTCTGCTTTTTGTAAAAAACGATTCGCATATTGATCAATCCACGCACTTTTTCCTTGTGAGGAAAAGTTTAATCCATGATGTACAAACATAGTAATGTTAAAATATTCTTTGGCTAATTTCTCTAGATGATTAGCTTTTCTGATGGCTTGATTTGCATTTTCTAAATATTGATCTAGGAGTCCTTGTAGGTGCTCCCAATCATAATCAGTAACTTGTTCTTTCGGGCTACGTACAGCAAAGAGATAACCAAATTCGTTATAGACATTTTCAGTGATGAATCCACCCGGGTGAGTTTTGGTTGTTACCCTGGAGTGTTCATCGTATCCTAGGGTAACGGTATATTCTTCACCGTTTAGGTGGGTGGTGGTTTCGTGCGCTCTGCCTAGTGCATCATAGGTGTAGGTTTTAAGTAGGTTTGGTGAGGATACTCTGGCTAACTTACCAATGCCTTTTTCCTGTGTGTCATAGATCCAAGTGGTGTGTCCCTCTGGCTCTTGACGTTCTTTCATCCGCCCAAGTTTGTCATATTCCATGGTGACTATTTGTCCCTTAGCATCTGTTTGGCTTTTCAGTTGTCCTAGAGAGTCATAGGTGTAGCTCCATACTCCCATAGATGGGTCGTTCATAGAGATTTTATTGCCTCTATTGTCGTAGTTGATAATTGTCACGACTCCGTTGGCATTAGTTTCTATGAGGTTGCCCATGCTGTCGTGTGTATGGGTGAGGTAGGCTCCTAATGGTTCATCTACCCATATAACTTTGTCTTTAGCATTTTTGGTGGTGGTTTTGCTATTACCGTTAAAGTCTATGGTGGTAGTTTGGTAACCGTTATAGCTGGTGGTGGAGGTGATGTCCTCACCTGTATCATTCTTTTTGGTGATACTGGTTACGCGCCCAAGGTCATCATAAGTGCTTAGTACAAAGTGGGCAGTGTCTCCCTCATAGTATGGGAGGGATTGCTTGGTTATTTGCCCCAGTTGGTTATAGTATGCATCTTCTATGATAGTAGAGCCATCAAAGCCGATACTAGTGGTGCGTAGTTTATTATCTAGCGCATCAAAGTAGGTAGCATTTGAGACCTTGTTTTTAGTAACCGTGACTTTATACACACTCTTATTGCCGTTAGGGAAAGTTACAGAGTCATCATATTCATAGCGCCACTGAGTGGTGGTGCCATCTGCTCTGGTTTCTTTGGTTTTGCGGTTAAGAGCATCATATTCCCAATGGGTAGTTAAGCCATTTGGTCCGGTAAGTGACTTCACTCTGCCCAGTGCATCATAGATTTTGGATTCTGAGTGTCCTAGGGCATTGGTCGTGGTGGTGTTGTGCTTGCCATCATCAGAATACGTATATGAAGTAGTGCGAGGTTCTATATCAAAAGCATCTACTGTTTTGCTGGTCATGTTGCCGTATGAGTCGTATGTATACGAGGTAGTGAGTGCAGTGTCGCTTTGTGGTTCTATAACTTCGGTTTCTAAGAGACCATCAGCATTATAGGTAAAGGCAGAAGTCTTAGTGATGTCTGGTACATTAGGATTAGGGGAGGAGTGGGTAACTTCGGCACTTCTTAAACGAGCAAGGTGCCAGTTGGTAGTGTCGTTATCGTATTCATTAGTGGTCTGGGTAGTCCAGATATTATCCTCATTATCTTCTATAGTGTTGGTGATAGAGAGAATATTACCAAACTCATCAGGAGCGGAGTTTTTTAGGGTGGTGGTTTTCAGGAGTTCTCCCGTAGATTCACCATAGGTATTGTCAAAGTCGTATTCTTTGGTGGTGGATGAGGAGATATAGGTGTTATATACAAAAGGGGTACTAAGGCATGTACCATATGTATAATTAATTTGTTCGTAACTTTGATTGTATGCTGGAGTTGTCCCTGAGTGGTATATATGATAGATTTTTTGATTAGGATTTATTTGTCGATTTTGCCCTGATCTATGACTTGCAAAAGATCCTACGCCACCTGCGCCATATCGATAACCTCTGTGAATGCCAGTATCAAAAAACCATGTAACAGTACCATTTTTAAAGATAGAGCAAAAATATCCATCACAAACCCAACTTTCATTACTGCTAGACTTAGGCAATACTGTAGTAGTTTTAGAATTTTTAAATACATTTACCCATTCAACATTACTTATCTTGCATGAATTGGAGCATGTGTTTTTACTCGAATATTTATTATCATTAAGACTACATGCATAATTTTCATTATTTATTACTGAGTCATGATAGCTTGAAATATGTTGATAATTTGTAGTGGATTCACTGACTAATACATCATTCACATACGACTTTGTTTCTAGAGGTGAGCCAATATAGGGGTATTCCTGAGAATATTTGGTGTGTACTCTGGTGTTAGAGAGTTCGTTTGTCTCTATGACCTCTTCAAAGCCAAGTGAACCTCTACCTTTTACATTGATACCAAAATTTTTATAGCGGTAGGTCGTTTTATTTTTAGCCTGAGTGGGTGTAGAAGTTTCTACGCCAGACACCACCTGCATAGGACCACCGCCAAGGATGATATTAGGGTAGGCGGATGATTTGGTTTTAGTGTATATTTCTGAGGTATTTAAATTCGCATAATACGGTGTTATAATTAAATCAAATCCTGAGTTGATATTTTTAAGAGTAATTTTTTGTGTTTTATTAACATGACACTTCACCCCTTGATCTGCTCTCACACAGATATCGGTTAATCCATCACCATTGATATCAACATAATTAATATAGCTATGATTATCTGAATCATTGCATACACCGTATTTTCTAGAACCATTGGCACACAAGTTAGTGTCAATAGCATTCATATCAAACTCAGAGTTTCCAGTATTAACATGACACTTCACCCCTTGATCTGCTCTCACACAGATATCGGTTAATCCATCACCATTGATATCAACATAATTAATATAGCTATGATTATCTGAATCATTGCATACACCGTATTTTCTAGAACCATTGGCACACAAGTTAGTGTCAATAGCATTCATATCAAACTCAGAGTTTCCAGTATTAACATGACACTTCACCCCTTGATCTGCTCTCACACAGATATCGGTTAATCCATCACCATTGATATCAACATAATTAATATAGCTATGATTATCTGAATCATTGCATACACCGTATTTTCTAGAACCATTGGCACACAAGTTAGTGTCAATAGCATTCATATCAAACTCAGAGTTTCCAGTATTAACATGACACTTCACCCCTTGATCTGCTCTCACACAGATATCGGTTAATCCATCACCATTGATATCAACATAATTAATATAGCTATGATTATCTGAATCATTGCATACACCGTATTTTCTAGAACCATTGGCACACAAGTTAGTGTCAATAGCATTCATATCAAACTCAGAGTTTCCAGTATTAACATGACACTTCACCCCTTGATCTGCTCTCACACAGATATCGGTTAATCCATCACCATTGATATCAACATAATTAATATAGCTATGATTATCTGAATCATTGCATACACCGTATTTTCTAGAACCATTGGCACACAAGTTAGTGTCAATAGCATTCATATCAAACTCAGAGTTTCCAGTATTAACATGACACTTCACCCCTTGATCTGCTCTCACACAGATATCGGTTAATCCATCACCATTGATATCAACATAATTAATATAGCTATGATTATCTGAATCATTGCATACACCGTATTTTCTAGAACCATTGGCACACAAGTTAGTGTCAATAGCATTCATATCAAACTCAGAGTTTCCAGTATTAACATGACACTTCACCCCTTGATCTGCTCTCACACAGATATCGGTTAATCCATCACCATTGATATCAACATAATTAATATAGCTATGATTATCTGAATCATTGCATACACCGTATTTTCTAGAACCATTGGCACACAAGTTAGTGTCAATAGCATTCATGTTAAAAGAGATGTCTATATTTTTATTCCATTCAAACTTAATAGCCTCCAAACACTTATTCTCTACACACTTTTGTACTGCTTTCAGGAGTTCTTTCTTTGGAGTTGTATCTGCTAGTTCATAAGTGAGGTGGTAGGTGCTTTGAGTGGTGCCTTGGGTGACATTATGTGTTTTGAGGGTAATGCTTCTCAGTATCTTTGAGCTTGTTATCTTGCTCCCTGCTTGGTAGCCTGTAAACGGGACGGTTTTATCTTGGTAGCTAAACTCTATAGTGTTATCTGCGTATGTAATATTTTTGATATTAAATTCACCAGTGTCGTTGTTTTTATAATAGGTATATGTTATTTGGTTACCACTGGAGTCTTCCTTGGTGGTCAATGCCCATACTTTGGTATCGGTTTTGCCTTGGTACTCTATATTACTATCGGTACTGGTGCCATAATACAAGGTATTGCCATCTTTGGTTTCTACCTTAAATGAGTTATTAGTGTAGGTGATGCGTGCATAGGTGTTGATTTCTGTGCGGTACTGGGAGCCCTCACTCCAGTAGTCTCCACTTACTGCAATGAGTCGCTGCCCATCAAGACAAAGGCGGTCATTCTCATCTATGTTTATCCCTCCTTTGACTCCATCAATAGCGATAGTCTTAGCACATCTATGAATACTAGAAAGCCCTGAAAGACTAAAGCCCATACCTAATAAGCCATTGCCACTTTGTGAGTTGTAATTGATGCTCAGGCTTGGGATATGTCCGTTAATTCCTGCTGGCACATCAATGGGGATGGAGTAGTTAAATGCTCCTTGGTTTACTGAGTAAGAGCCTTGAAGCTTGCCTACGAGCTCGGTAGCAGAGCCTAAGTGCGTGCTCGCATGGGAGATATTACTAAAAGTAATAAATGAGGTCAGTGTGCTAAGGGTAAGTAGTAGTAGTTTGTGCATGGCTTGTCTCTGTTAGGATATGTGCAATATTAGTTTTGTAATTGATTGAGTTCTTGTTGTAATTGTTCGAGTTGTGCTTTTGATTCTTCTTGTTGTTTGGTCAGCTGTGCTTGTTGCTCTGGACTAAGTGGCGGGAGTTCTATATCTTTTAAGAGTTCTTCCATATTGGCAATGATGGCATCTGCTTCTTTGATGAGTGCCTGGGTTTCTTTGAGCTCTGCTTGATCTATTGGCTCCATCACTGGAAACCCTGGGGGCAGGTCTTTGCTGAGTGGTTGTGTTGTTTTTTGTGTATTGGCTTGTGTGTTTGCTGAAGTACTGCCCGTAGAAGATTGGATGCTTTGGCTTACTTCATCTAATGAAGGGGAAGATGCGGGTTGCGTATCTGTAGCTTCACTCTTTATAAGCCCACTTTCTGATGGCTTGGCAAGTTCAAGTGGTGATGAATCCTGTGAAGAACTCAACACAACTACGCCTACCAATGCAATACTTGCAATAATAGCCAGACCTACGAAAACTTTGTTGGTAAAGGCTGTTGGTAACATCTTTTACTCTCCCCTTGATAATGTATGATCCTCATGCAACATAGTGTATTAATAACTATATAAGGTTTATAATACGTATACCATAGAGTCATATATACCCTTTTTTCTATAAGGTGATTATAAATCAATAAATATGAAAAATGGAAGAAAAAAAGTAAAGACTATTAGATTTAATAGGTGTATTTTGGGTCAATTTAGGCTTAAATAGAGTAGTTATTTATGTGTCTTATATTTCTAATATGTCATCAACTCCCACTGCAATCCATTGGTTTAGAAAGGATTTACGCTTATATGATAATCCTTCATTAGCCAGTCTTCACTCGGAATCTGTAGTATTGCCCATTTATATTCTTGATACAATTAACGCTAAAAATCAGCCTTCACACACCGCTTCAAATGTTTGGCTACACCACGCACTAAACAGCCTTAATACCTCACTAAGTGATTGCTTATCTGTGTATGCAGGGAATCCGCTAGAAATCCTCCAAGAACTCTGTAGTAAGTACCACATCACTAAGGTCGTATGGAATAGATGTTATGAGCCTTGGAGTATACAGCGAGATACTAAGATAAAAGCTCAGTTAGAGACTCAAGGGATTGAGGTAAAGAGTTATAATGCTTCGCTGTTATTTGAGCCATTTCGTATTCTAAAGGCAGATGGTACACCGTATAAAGTGTTTAGTCCGTTTTACTACAAGGGTTGTCTCGCTTATGAGCCCCATGAACCAGTACCTACCCCCAAGCTACACTGCCTACGTGACCTTGATGCTCAAGTGATTAGTAAGTTACATCTCTTGCCCGAACTAGAGTGGGCAAAACACACTATCTCACACTGGAATATTAGTGAAGAAGGTGCGTTACAGGTGTTTGAGCAGTTTGTCAAGGAAGGACTCCCAGAATATAAAGAAGGACGCAACTTACCGAGTAAACCTTTTGTATCTCGTTTGTCTCCTTATATCCATTTTGGGCAAATATCTGTGCATCACTTATGGCATACCGTACGGGCAATGCCCGAGACTAAAAGTACTGCACATTTTTTAAGTGAGTTGGGTTGGCGGGAGTTTTCCTATAATCAATTGTATTATAACCCCACGCTCGCAACTCAGAACTTACAAGCTAAATTTAACGCCTTCCCGTGGGATAATGATGTAGAAGCACTCAGATGTTGGCAACAAGGAAATACTGGAGTTCCTTTTGTAGATGCGGGAATGCGTGAACTCTGGCAGACAGGATATATGCATAATCGGGTGCGGATGGTGGTGGCTTCGTTTTTAGTGAAAAACTTATTACTTGATTGGCGTTTAGGTGCTCAGTGGTTTATGGAGACATTATTTGACGCTGATGAAGCGAGTAATAGCGCAAGTTGGCAGTGGGTGGCAGGCTGTGGCTATGATAGTGCGCCCTACTTTCGGATATTTAATCCAGTCACACAGGGGCAAAAGTTTGACCCAGAGGGGGAATATATTAAGCAATACATCCCCGAACTTAGAGATATGCCAATTAAATATCTTTATGCACCGTGGGAGGCACCGGGGGAAGTATTAACCACTGCGGGAGTAAGTCTAGAACATGATTATCCTTATCCCATCGTAGATTTAAAAGAGTCACGAGAAAAAGCATTAGCAGCCTTTCGTAGCCTAAAGCAACCTTGAGAGCTAAACTAGTGAAATTTGTAGTAGTATTTTCCCCAATATCAGCGTAATATAACAACTTTTTATAGCAATATAGTTATGAAATTATTTACGCTTATTTTTCTAGGATTATTATCTATGGGTTCCTTGCACGCTAAAGATACTAAAGTATCACACCACAGTTTTTCTGCACTTACTTCTGATGAAACGATTAGCCTTAGCGACTACAAAGATAAGGTGGTACTAATCGTAAATACCGCTTCAAAGTGTGCATTTACCGACCAATATGAGGAATTAGAAAGCCTGTATGATGAATATAAAGATAAGGGTTTGGTAGTGCTTGGTGTGCCCAGTAATGACTTTGGAGCACAAGAACCGGGAACAGAAAAACAAATCGCTGATTTTTGCCGATTGACCTATAGCGTGTCCTTTCCAATGACCGCTAAATACTCTGTAGTGGGTAACAATGCACACCCTTTTTACCAAGACGCCAAGAAAATCTTAGGCTTTGGTACGGGACCTAAATGGAACTTTCATAAATATATCGTGAATAAAAATGGTGAGTTGGTAGATTATTTTCATTCTACTACTAGTCCTAAATCAAACAAAATTATGAACGTACTAACTGCAGAACTAGCAAAATAAGAATAGCATGATTACAGTATTTTACGATGGAAAGTGTGGTAACTGCTCAAGAGAAATTAACTATTACAAACGCATCTCTAATCCTGAGGATTTCCACTGGGAAGATATTACCCAACACACTGAATTACTCAGTAGTTACGGGGTGACTCTGCATGAAGGGCTAGAGCGCATTCACGTAGCTGATAGCACGGGTAAGTTGCATATTGGGGTGGATGGATTTATTTTGATGTGGTCTAAAATAAAATATTGGAAAGCACTAGGGATATTTACCTCTTTACCTATTATTAAACAAATTGCTCAGTTTTTATATGCGCGATTTGCTCGCTATAGGTTTAATAAACTAGACCACTGCAAAGTCACACTTAATCAATAAATTAAATTACTCATATGAAGCAAAAAAATATCTTAGGAAACGAGCTCCACCCCTGCTCTATTCACCCGATGACTGGTTATTTACGCACTGGTTCATGTGTGACTGATGAAGATGATAAAGGCACACACTCAGTATGTGCGGTGGTGACTAATGAATTTTTGGAGTTTACTAAGTTTGCTGGTAATGATTTAACTACTCCACGCCCAGAATACAACTTCCCAGGACTCAAAGCAGGGGATAAATGGTGCTTATGTGCTGAACGTTGGAAAGAGGCGTATGACGAAGGCTTTGCCCCACTAATAGATGCGAATGCCACTAACTATAAAACATTACAGACCATTGAGTTTGACATATTACACGATTATTTTGCATAATTTTGCTACATAACATCATAAGAGTATGAAAGATACCATTCACCATATTGCGATACAAGTCAAAGACATTGCCCGCTCTGTAGAATGGTACACCTCTCATTATGCTTGTGAAGTTAGCTATCAAGATGATTCATGGGCAATGATTGAATTTGCCAATACCTCACTCGCTCTTGTAATTCCAGAGCAACACCCCTACCACCTTGCCATTATCACTGCAAATGCTTCGCCATATGGTACACCTGCACCACATAGAGATGGAACACGCTCGGTATATATTCAAGACCCAGATGGTAATAATATAGAAATGCTTGAACTACCACCTACTGATGAAGCGAACACCTAAAATATTTATGACAACAGGCGTAATTGTATTATTAATTGCTATTTTTGCTGGACCAATTATGAGTAATGTAGAGACTCCTCACTATAACGTAATATCAAGTGATAACAACATAGAAATTAGAGAATATGACTCGCTCATTATGGCAACAGTATTACAAGATGCACAGCGAAAAGAGGCAATCTCTGGCGGGTTTTCGTTGCTAGCGGACTATATTTTTGGCAATACGCAAACTGGGGATTCTATCTCTATGACTGCTCCTGTATTGCAACACGCCCAAGGGGATGAACAGTGGGAGATTTCATTTATTATGCCCAGTGAATACTCAATAGAGTCACTACCTAAGCCTAATAATTCAGAGGTAATAATACAGTCAGTAGAGAAAACCCAATTTATCGTACTCGAGTATTCTGGCAGTACTGGTGATGATAATGTAGCCAAACACCAACAACTGCTTGATGAATATATTCTAGAACAAAATATTGCGGTGATTCCCAGAGTCTATCATGCCTTTTATAATCCACCGTGGACTCTGCCTATGATGCGTCGTAATGAAGTGATGTATGAGCTACAATAAATGCATTACTTCACTAATAGCTTAATCATAGGGAGTAATAACCGATAATTAAGCGTACCCATTGCTTTAAAGAGCACGGTCATTCGTTTGGGAAAGTGGAGTTCAAAACGCTTTGAGCGTAGCCCCTTAGCAATGGTTTTAGCTGCTACTTCTGGTGAGATAATAAACGGCATATCAAATTCATTTTTATCAGTGAGCGGTGTCTCAACAAACCCTGGACTAATAAGCTTAATATCAATGTGTTTTGGTGCTTCGTTATATAGACTTTCCATATAATTTATAACCGCAGCTTTAGTAGCGCTATAGGGCTGCCCCACTGGTAAACCAAAATACCCAGCAATACTTCCACAGACTGCAATTTGCCCACTAGACTGCCCCTGAAATAAAGTAAGTGCTGCCTTGGTGGTGTAGAATACTCCTTTAAGATTAACATCTACCAGCGTACTAGCAAAGTCTAAGTCCATCTTGGCTATTGGGGCAGGTTCATATAAGGCAGACATTAGGATTACCCGATCTACTTGGGATATCTGAGTTGCGACCTTGGTAAACGCCTGTGTTACTTCGGTAGCGTGCATAATATCTAGTGGTATGACTTGCGTGGGGTGGGTGAGCTGTGAGGCAAGCGAGTGAAGTGCATCTTCAGTACGGGCAGAGAGAATAAGTGATGCACCCAAACTATCTAAGTGGATCGCAAGTTCACGCCCGATACCACTACTCGCGCCAATAATCCAAATCGTTTCACCAGTAAAGGAGGGTTTGCTCATATTTATTGCTTTTGCATAAATAGAGTAAGCTCGGCAACAGTAAAGCCAAACTTTTTAAAATATGAACGATTAAGCCATACATTATCATTAATTGCCCACATCCAGTCATCAAATTTAAGTCTATAAGTGGTATCCCCTACTGGCACATCCATAGTATAGACCCAATTCACCGCTGATCCTTCTTGGGCACCTGTAGCAGTGCCAATGATATCTTCTGCCGTACCTGTGTATGAACCATCTGGATGCTTGGTAATAATCCAGGTGCGGTATTGCTCCTTACCCGTATCGTAGACAAATTTTTCTTTCAACGTGCCAGTATTCCCTTCCCAAGTACCGACCATATCAACCTCAAAGCGAATATTCATGCGCTTACGATAATCTTGAATCATACCCCAAGCTTTAATCTCGCCATTAAAAAATTCCTGAATATCTGCAGTAGGTGAAGTTTCTTTATAATAATCAAGGTGGTGTCCGCAACTAGATAACAGCATAATTGTTCCTAAAAGTAAAAAAATTCTGGTGATTGTATCTCTCATAATAGTTTTTTCCAAATAATAATCATTGCCACAATACTAATCATACTTGGTATGATAGCGTAGGTCATACTCAGTCCCCATAGGGCTGCTAGAGTATTCTGCCCATCTGGGGTAAAGCCAATAGTCCCTAAGTACCATAGGCTTAGGCTACTCGCAAGTGCAAGTGCAAATTTTGTACATAGTGCTAATATACCAAAATACAGTGTAGCGTTCGTTTCTTGGTGATGTGCTAAACGCTGTGCCAAAATAGCAGGAGGAAGTAATAGCTGTGCTCCAAATGCCACCCCTGAAATGAAACAAATCAGCAAGTATGCTACCATGTCTCCAGCAGATAAGACACTTGCCCAAATAAAACTAGCTACTGCGATACCCATAGATATAAGCCATGTTTGATAATAACTCAAATGCTTTGCTACTGTTCTCCATAGTAAGATACCTAGCATTCCTGAGGCAAAATATACTAATAAAAAAACACCAGTATATTCCTCTAGTTGCAACAAATCACGGATAAAAAATAATACTACTACTGCAGGAATACTAGAAGCCAACATACTTAAAAAAAAGCTGAGAAAAAACACTCGCTCTTTAACGAGTACTCCAGTACTTGTGAACAAACTAAACCCTGTTTGAGTTTGGGTGAGTTGGTCAATATATTGGTGTGTACGATACCACCATAGGAGTAATATAGTCCCCATGGCAAGCGTGCAAACCATCACCACGCTCAAATAGAAAAAACTATGAGTTTTAGAAAGCGAAAATTGAAATATTGTAGGTAAGATAGTAGCACTCATCAGCCCCACAATGCCTAATGTTTCTCGCACTCCAACAATAGTGGTCATTTTTCCTGAATTATTACCCCATAATCCGCCTAAGGTATTGACATTAATACTTAGAATGCTATAGCCAAGTGTGCCCGTAAACACCAATAGGGCAAACGAATAAATACTGGGCTCGTGTGGCGTAAATAACAAATAAAAACTCACGCCAAATAGTACACTACCACAAAAAAGTATCCACACCCTAAACTGACGATACGTATCACTCAACAACCCAATCATCGGATCTAATACTGCATCTAATATTCGCAATATCAGCAATGCACTCCCTAAATTCACCAGTGATACACCAAACTCAGTAGCATAAAAATCTGGAGCATAAATATACAAGGGTAAGCCTGCAAATGCGAGTGCCATCGCAATAATGCCATACGCTCCTAGAGTAAGCGGTGTAGGAGTAGCGAGAGTAGAAGATGCCATATGCTACTCACCTAATAATTGTAAGCGCAGACGTGGTTTGGAAGTGTTCTCAGACAACCAAATACCAAAAAACCAAGGGACAAATGTAGCATCTGTAATTGTACCAATAGGCACATCATTATGATAAAACCGAGTTATTTTATCTGCATCCACTTCTGCACGGAGTGTATCGCCCTCAACTACATCAGGGATGAACTCTGCAAGTTTTGTTCTCCAAGACTCTAATAACTGGTTATTAGTAAGCCCCAAATTAGTGATTTCATCAATAGATGAAGTAACTATATCACTTGCCTTAATATCTCTTAAATAGGTGAGTGAAAGGGAAAATGGCGCATCAAAAGAAAAATTGCCTGTAGGTGAATATAAGGCAATATCATATACATCAAAAAATAAAACACTGAGTCTGCCTTGTCCGACTTGCTTATCATACTCTACTGCTTGACTTATAGAAGTCATACATAAACATAAGAGGCAAAGCAGATATTTCATGAGCTAGTATTAGGCATGGGATAGCTCAACTTGTGCGACATTAGTTCGCCCCACATGAAAACTAGCAATACAGGCAGACAGATAAAACCGCCAAACATTAATAAACTTATCATCAAATCCCAGTTGTTTGATTTGCTCTAAAGTCGCTTCGAAATTAGCACTCCAATCTCTGAGTGTTTGCTCGTAGTCTTTACCAAACATAAAGACTTCTTCGACCTTTAACCCTGCCTTGTGTGCTTCCTGATAAAAGCGAGTGATGCTTGGTAGCATACCCCCAGGGAAAATAAAACTGCGAATCATATCCCCAGTTTTTCGGTAGCGAGTAAAATATTTATCTTCTATCGTAATAGTTTGAATCACTGCCTTACCTTTTTGCTTTAATAGAGATTTTATTTTATTAAAAAAAGTACCCCAATATTTTTCGCCCACTGCTTCAAACATTTCTATAGATACTAGATAATCGTATCTAGTGGTTTGTAAGCGATAATCCTCAAGCGCAATATTTGCCTTATTATTTAACCTATGAGTTGCGTAATCAAATTGTTGCTGTGAGATAGTAATCCCCTTAATATCAGCATCCATTTTAGTAAGTGCACGCTCAGCAAATCCACCCCAACCACAGCCTACCTCTATTAATGAACCAGAGTGACCCTCGAGGCACTCTACAATACGGTCATATTTATTATGTTGGGCTTGTTCTAAGCCAGAAGTATGCTCAGGGGTTTCTCCGTAAATCCCTGAAGAATAGGTCATGGATTTATCAAGCCAGAGTTTGTAAAAAGCATTACCTAAATCATAGTGTGCACTGATATTGCGTTTACTACCTTTAAGAGAGTTACCATTGAAAAAATATAATATTTGAGCAATAAAACTATTAAACGCATTGCTATAAATATAATTATTTAGTACTTCTTCATTTTTTAGCCCAATTATCAAAAAGTTAGTGAGATTATCTGTGCTAAAATCCCCATCTCTATAGCTTTCAGTGAGTCCAATATCCCCTTTGGCTGCGAGATTAGTAATCACCCTGAAATCATGAATTTCAAAAGTTGCACTAATATTATCAGTTTCATTGCCAAAAGAATATGAGCGTCCATCAGGCAACGTAATATGAAACATTCCATAATTAATACCTGCAAAGGTAGATAAAAAAGAATTAATTATTTTTTGTTGTCCGAGCATAATTCATAGTTAATGAGTGTGAGAAATATTGGGTTGGTGTTGCGTAGGTTTAGTGCGGTAGCGTATTTTTTTAAGTTTTAGTTTTATCGCCTGCATATAAATTAGTAATATTGCCTTAATAGTTACTAGAGGATACCGCCAAAATACTCCTCTAAGTGCAGATTTTGTCATAGGTTTTAAGGTACCAATTAAAGAAGTAACTAATATTTTTTTCTTCTCTTGATTATACGCATTAATACATATTTGCAAGTTCTGATTCTCTAAGTGAAACTTAAATTGATACTGTCCAGAACGTTCTAAAAACGGTGAAACATGAAATACCTTTTCAGCATGTACCCACATGTCTGAGGCAATATAACTGTGCCCCTGAGGTGGCAGACAAATATAGTTATGCTTTTCACCAAAGGTATTACACACCTCACACACGACCATGCTAAGCTGATTATTTGAGTGAATACAGAGCCAAAAACTTACAGGGTTAAACACATATCCTAAAATACGTGGCATACTCACCAGCATGACTTCATGCTCCAACGGGTCTAACCCTTGCTGAATCAACAAAGTATCAATCCATTCTTTGGTGGAATTATTAAGTGTATTATGATCTTGTTCGTAAAAACTCATCAGCCCAAAGCGGTTAATCTTGAGCACTTTAGCAACTGTAGTATGAAGCTCAGAGAGGATAATACCAAGGTTATAAATCTGATACGAAAATGTATTTTCTTTTGGCTGCAAGCGCTTATGCATCACTTTAGCTTGGAAAATTTTAGAACGCACTACTTCCATGAAGCACCTAACATATTAGCTACAACTACAGCGCTACTCAAACCGTCTTCATGAAAGCCATAGCGTTGCCAAGCTCCAGTAAAGTATGTGTTGTTCACCCCTTGTAATGTTTGCATGCGTTCTTGAGCACTAATAGCCGCCTCATTAAATACGGGATGATACAACATCGTTTCATCATAAATGCACTCTTTTTTTGGGCGTTTGGTAGGGTTTAGTGTCACCAAAATAGGTGTTTTGGTAGGCAATGGTTGTAGATTATTCATCCAATAGGTGAGACTCACTTCACCATCATTACTTTCCCCTTCGGTATATTTATAAACCCAACTTGACCATGTGCCTTTTGAGTGTTGCATATAACTGGTATCTGTATGCAAAATTACGGTATTGGGCTGGTATGCTACCGCACCTATGAGTTCTTGCTCGGGTAAAGACGGTGCGTCAAGTAGTTCAAGTACCTCATTAGAGTGGCAGGCAAATATTACTTTATCATATGTTCTAGTCTCACCAAGGGCAGTGATGCGCACCTCATCACCAGTTCGCTCTACTCGTTCTACTGGGGTATGTAGTAATATTTCACCAGATAAGCTATCTGCTATGCGCTGAACATAATGCTTACTTCCCCCAGTGACCGTGTACCACTGTGGCTGATCATCCACCGTTAAAAGCCCATGATTTTCAAAAAAGGTAATAAATGTCCGTGCTGGGAAATCAAGCATTTTGCTCGTAGGTGTGCTCCAAATAGACCCACCCATCGCCAAAATATAATACTCTGTAAACCACTGACTTAACCCGAGTTCTGCAATGCATTCTCCCATAGTCAAATTAGTATCACGATAAGAGAGTGCATATTTGTTAAACTTCATAATGTCTCGCACCATACGCCAAAATTTTGGGCGAATAATGTTACGCTTATCGGCAAGCATAGATTTCAAGTTATGCGTACCATATTCTAAATACCCATCATTAATAGATACACCAAATGACATGCTTGATGGTGTAGTATCAATATTTAGCTCAGTAAATAATCTTGTCAAATTAGGATAATTTTTATGATTATAAACAATAAACCCGGTATCTACACTTACAGGAGCATTATCCACCACTATATCTTTGGTACGACTATGCCCGCCCAGATAGTTATTTTTTTCATATAGAGTGATATTATGGAGTGTATCAAGGAGATATGCACTTCCCAACCCTGAAATTCCACTGCCAATAATAGCGATATTTAACCTCTTCATAGGTAGTAAATTTTAGCAGAGGAGTAATCTCGGGGGGGTAGGAGGTGGATTATTTTTTATCTGTGATTGAAAATAGGGAGTGTATGATAAAGATCACAAAAAATAATACTGCATTCATTGCTACAATCATCGGCCCTGTAGGGGTATCCCAAACAAATGAAGCATATACTCCCAAAATCATAGCTACAATTGATAAGCCAATACCAATACCCATCATTTGTAAGGGTGAACGGCTTAATAACCGAGCACTAGAGGTAGGAATAATTAATAATGCACCAATCAATAATGCCCCAACGAGCTCTACCGACATCGCAACCAAGATTGCAAGTAGTATAGCAAATCCGAGTTGCAAGCCCATCACAGGTACGCCCTCTACTTTGGCTATAGAGGGGTTAATAACCATGAGTACAAGTTGTTGCCAAAAAATTTTCATACCTACAACAACAACAATCAGCAAAGCGTAAATACGATAAATATCCTCTAAGGAAATTGCCAAAATATCACCAAATAAATAACTATGTAAATCTACCATGGTCCCAAAAAGGCTAAGACTAATCACTCCGAGTGCTAAAAAGGTATATGCCAATACTCCTAAAATAGTATCAAATGCTAATGCCTTTTGCTGTCCAAGGGCGAATAATAATAGGGCAAATACGATACTCACTGCAATCACCACGCTAGCCATATCAATATGCAATAATAATCCTAATGCCACACCGAATAAGGTACTATGTGCAAGAGAATCACTAAAGTATGCCATATTATTCCATACCACAAAACAGCCCATAATGCTTGCGAGTATGGCTATCCCCACTCCTGCAATAGTGATGAGTAATAAAATATCAAACATCATGCTTACATTCCTTAGGGTGTACGTGCTCTTGATGTTCGTAAATGCCTAATATGCCCTGAGATTGCTCCCCAAATAGCCGCGTAAATGCTGGGTCCTTAATCACCGTACTCGGAGTACCTGAGCAACACAGATGACTATCCAAACAAATCACTTGCTGGGTATTTGCCATGACAATATGTAAATCATGTGACACCATAATGACAGAAATATCATAGTGTTGTTTTAAACGCTCTATGAGTGCATAAAAATCAATTTGTCCTCTCATATCTAAGCTTTTAGCTGCTTCATCAAAAATCAATATATCCGGCATATCTATAAGACTTCTTGCGACCAGTAAGCGCTGTAATTGCCCGCCAGAAAGAGTACTTAGTTGTGAGCGCAACACATGAGTAATTTCTGTCTGGTGCGCCACATCTGCTAATCTACCAGCAGAAATACGCTTATGTAACTGTAGAAAATCACCTGCAGTAATAGGTAGAGTTTGGGCTACATTAAACTGCTGAGGTACATAGCCCATAGTGAGCTCAGAATCAACTGTAATAGTCCCACTATTGGGGGTCATTAAGCCCATAATACACTTGAGCAATGTGGTTTTCCCAGCACCATTAGGACCTACAATAGTGATATGCTCACCGTAATTGACATCAAAGCTAATATCGTGTAATATCTTTTGGTTGTTTCTGGTTACAGAAACATTATTAATTTGTATCAATTTTTTAAGAGTCACGTTTTTAGGAGTCACAATGATAAATTCGGTGAATAACTTTCAGATTTTAACGCAAAAGAAATCACTTTTTTTTGCGATTGGTTTACTTGTATCATCACTCACAATGGCAGGTGGTCATAAACCTCACGGACACCACCATGAGGACCATGCTTCTCACACTCACAAGGAGCTGCAGTCATTTGAAGCTGGGCACCGTTTACAAATAGTCACCTCTATTGCCCCATTGCAATCTCTAGTAAAAAATGTAGTAGGTGACAATCATAATGTTAAGGTATTAATCAAACAAAAATCAGTACATATTGATCATTTAAAACCCTCTCAACTTAGAAGTGTTGTTAATGCGGATATCGTTATTCACCTTCATGATGAATTAGAATTTTTCATTTCTAACCTCCCAAAATCTACTCTTCCTCATAACAAGCGCATTACTATTGCCAAACATCTCACCACCCCTCTCTTAAAGCGTGCTGAGGAACATCATGATGAGCATCACGATGAGCATAAGGATGAACATCATGGCGAACATCACGATGAGCATAAGGATAGCCATCATAAAGAAGCGCATGATGATGAGCATGATGAACACCATGGGCACGATCATTCTTCAGAATTTGATCTACATTTTTGGTTAGATCCACTAATGGCTATGCAGATTGTTGATATTGTAACTGCCGAGCTCAGTGAAGCAATGCCAAGCGAGGCAGAAGTATTTGCCCAAAATGCTCAGCGTTATAAACGCACACTCAAAAAACTTCATAACAGCATCCAAAAACAAATGACTGCTACTAGTGATACTAAGTTTTTAGTCTTTCATAATGCATATGCTTACTTTATTCACCAGTATGGGCTAGAAAATCAACTCGTAGCCTCAGAACAGTTTTTAATGAGTCTCAAAGAAGTCGCTGAATTAAAAGAAAAAGTTGCTAATAATACCTATGCATGCGCTATTATTGATGAAGAGCATTCTTCTAAAAATATAACTAAATTACTTACTCCAACAGGACTTCAATTATTCTATCTGAACCCGATTGGCTTAGATTTTAGAGATCCAGCAACTTCATCAAAAGAGTTATATGTGAAGTTACTTTCTGCTATTGCTTCTACCTTTAGTAAGTGCCTACAATAAATATCCTAGGATTTTTCCAATCCATTCGCATTGATAGGCAGTTATTTATTGCATTGCTACTTATTAGTGCGTTTGGCTTAACAGTACTGTATAGCGCTAGTTCATATGATGTGAATACCATCATTCGACAAATTATTCACTTTGCCATTGCATTTGTAGCAATGATTATCGTAGCACAAGTACCCCCCAGACTTATCGGAAAACTTGCAATCATACTGGTGTTGTTTGGTATTTTGTTACTCGTTATTGTTGAGTTCTTTGGCGTGGTCAGAGGTGGAGCAAAACGCTGGTTATCATTTGGGTTTATGCTCTTTCAACCATCGGAGTTAATGAAAATTATTGTGCCGATTGCCGTTGCTAAACTCTTAAGCAGTAGTTCTCTCCCGCCAAAAACGAGTTTAGTTCTGTATTCTCTAGCACTGATTGCTATCGTGTCTAGTTTAATTGTTATTCAGCCTGACTTGGGTACTGCTCTTATTATTGCAAGCTCAGGGTTATTTGCCCTATTTTTTTCTGGATTTAGCATTACTCTACTGAAAAATACCTATCTTAATCTATTAGTATTATTCAGCATCGCTATCGGGGTCTTAGTTGCTGCGTGGAATTTTGTCTTAGCAGAATATCAAAAAAATCGCATTCTGACTTTATTCAACCCTGAAAGTGACCCATTAGGGCGCGGATACCATATCATCCAATCAAAAATTGCTATTGGCTCAGGTGGGTTATTTGGCAAGGGCTATGGTAAAGGCACACAATCTCAACTTGATTTCTTACCCGAACATTCTACCGACTTTATTTTTGCCACTATTGCTGAAGAGTTAGGCTTTATTGGAGTGCTTGGCTTATTATTTTTATATATATTAGTTATTTATCGCTGTTTAGTGATTGCAGTCAAGGCTGATGAAGTATTTAATAAACTCTTAGCGGCTAGTTTAACCATGGTCTTTTTTAGCTATGTATTTGTTAATATTGGCATGGTGAGTGGCTTATTACCTATTGTTGGTGTGCCCTTGCCACTGATTAGTTATGGCGGATCTTCTGTGCTGACTATTATGATTGCATTTGGGATTATTATGTCAATTAGTACACACAAAAAACCGAAGTACTTATACTAATTGTTAATTAACCAAATATGCAAGTAAGCCTAAAAATACATATACCCCGATATTAATCAATAGCGCAACCAATAACACTTTAGAGAGTACAACTGGCTCTTTACGAATATGGCGTTTAAACAAATAGTAGCCATAGCTCATAATCAATGTAAGGATGAGAATACGAAGAATGATAATCATGATGAACTTGGAGCAGAGCCGTGAAAAAAGGTATAAATTTCTGTAGCAATTTTATCATTAATCCCATTAACTTTAACCAGTCTGTTTATCGGGGCTTCTTTGATTTCACCAATCGAGCCAAAATAAGTTAATAATTCCTTACTTTTTGCTCGTCCAACACCGGGGATCTGTTCTAAACTAAACTCTGTTTTGCGTTTCATACTTTTTTTACGGTGGGTGGTGATAGCAAAACGATGGGCTTCATCACGGACGTAATTAATTAAATTTAGCGCACTATCATCTGGCATGAGGTTTATTTTGCCTACTGCATTATCTACTTTAGTAATCAGTGTTTCTAGCCCTGCTTTACGCCCTTCTCCTTTTGCTACTCCAACTACATGAAGTACTAGTTGTAACCCCTCTAAAATACTCAATGCACTATTTAACTGCCCGAGCCCACCATCAATTAAAAGTAAATCTGGCAGGTTTTCTTTGTGTTTATATCTGCGGTTAATAACCTCACGCATTGCCCCATAATCATCGCCCACATCTACCGTGCGAATATTAAATTTTTTGTATGCCGCTTTATGAGGTTTACCCCCAACAAAGCGAACACAACTTGCGACAATATCCTCTCCACTATGATGACTAATATCAAAACACTCAATGGTTTGGGGCGGAGTTTCTAAGCCAAATACTTCTTGAACCCTTTGGAGTTGATTATGTAAGCGTTTATTATGATAGATGTGTTGCTTTAAATTCTCAGAAGCGGTGAGTTGTGCAATATCAATAAACTTTTGTTTTTCGGTATCACTATTTTTGAGAATATTGCACCCAAGCGACTTTGCTAACAATGAACGCTGACGAATATCTTGAGGGATAACCAGCGTTTTAGGAATTTTTTTTCCCAAATAATACTGCGGAATAAAGGAGGTTAAAATATCTTTTACATGTGTTTCCCCAGTGTGTTTAGGAATCACATATTCACTATCAATTTGCCTACCATCCCGAACAAATAACAACTGTATCAAATAGGTATTTGCTTGCTGTACTACATACACTACATCAATATTAACATCAGTTTCTTCATGGTCGCTGATTTTTCGTAATTGAATAATTTGGTCCCGATAACTTGCAGCACGCTCAAAATCCAGTGCTTCAGAGGCTTCAAGCATTTGCTCTTGAAATCTAGTAATGATTGCATTAGACTGCCCACGCAAAAATTTCATAACCTGAGACACACTGTGGGTATATTCTGCCTCATTTTCAAGCGTATTCTCAGTACACGGAGCCAAACAAATACCTACTTGATAGTCTAAACAGGGACGAGAACGATTACTATAAAAACTATTTTTACATTCTCTAAGTTTAAATACTTTACGTAGTGTGGCTACTGCTGAGCGGACAAACTGCGGAGAAGTATACGGTCCAAAAAAATGATATTGCTCAGACTGCTTACCTCGGTACACTCCAATACGCGGGTGGGTATCTTTGGTAATAATGATATAGGGATAACTTTTTGCATCTTTAAGCAAAATATTATATTTGGGCTGATATTTTTTTATCAATTCGTTCTCTAGTAGCAAGGCTTCGGTATTACTTCTCACTACTATCGTTTTAAAATCAACGATATTATTGACGAGTTTGGTGGTTTTAGTGTCTTTTGCTCCACCTAGAAAATAACTTTTAAGCCGTGCTTTTAAGTTTTTAGCCTTACCAATATAGATAATCTCCCCAGTGCTATCAAGCATTTGATACACCCCACTATAGGTAGTTACGGTACCTAATTTAGCTAAAAGATGTGCTTTAATATCCATAAAAATTGGTAAAATAATATTATTTATTCAGTACTATCATGAATAAACTCTTATTCATTGTTCTCTTCGGACTCAATTTTAGCATTTTTGCCTTATCTGCACCACAAGATGCGAACTCGCCTAAGCAAGCTGCTGAGTATATTATTAACACATCAATACAAAACTTAGTGACTCTGAATACTAAGCAAGAGATAGTCACTAATGAGCAAGTAATTGCACTCATTAACAAAAAGTTTGTGCCATTTATCAATACCTCATTTAGTGCTTCACAAACACTTAAAAAACAATGGAGTTCTCTTACTCCTAAACAACAAGATACTCTGGGAAACTATATTATTAGCTCACTTATTACTGATTATTCTTCATTTCTCACAAACTATAAGCAAATTCAAGAAGTATCTATTGTGGCAAACCCGAATGTTAAACAAAAAGACAATAAAGCTATTGTTGCACTGACTATTACTACACCCAGTAAAGAAACTATTGAAATTGCTGTAAAAATGATTTATACCAACTCATGGCAAATTTATGATATTGTCGTATTTGGAGTGAGTTTAGTGAAAAACTACGAGCAGCAATTCAAATCATATATTCGCAGAAAAGGGTTTGATGCTTTTGTTAAAAAATTCTTAACCTAAATGGATAAACTCATCATTAATGGTGGGCAACCGCTAGAAGGTACGATTTATGCCTCTGGGGCAAAAAATTCTTCCCTACCTATCATCTTTGCTACTATTTTGACCAGTGAAGAAGTTGTTATAGAAAATGCCCCACAACTTAATGATGTATTTACTGCACTTCGTGTACTGAAATCTATGGGTGGAGATTACATCCTAGACAGTAATAACTCAGTAGTTATTAATAACAACCAACTCAATCATTTTGTTGCAGAATATGACCTAGTCAAAACCATGCGGGCAGCGATTTTGACCCTTGGGCCACTACTTGCAAAACATAAGTATGCTAAAGTTTCTCTTCCGGGAGGGTGTGCAATTGGTGCACGGCCTGTCAACCTACATATTGACTCAATGCGCAAACTGGGAGCAGAAATTGTTATTGAAAATGGCTATATTATCGCTTCTGCCCAGAGGCTGATTGGCTGTGAAATTACCTTACCAAAAGTTTCTGTTACTGCTACTGAAAATATCATATTAGCAGCAGTGTTGGCAGAAGGCACAACAACTATTCATAATGCTGCTAAAGAACCTGAAGTTGCTGATTTGATAACTTTTCTTAATAAAATGGGTGCAAATATCACCAGAACTGATAGTAATATTCTCACTATTCATGGGGTGAACTCACTTGGTTCAGCAACTCATAGTGTGTGTTATGACCGCATAGAAATAGGTACGTATCTGGTAGCAGCAGCAATTACTGGGGGTAATATAACTATTAAACACGCATCTATTGACTCACTAGAAATAGTTATTGAAAAATTAAGGGAAGCAGGCTGCAAGATTACTCATACCAATGATGAAATCAAACTTGATGCACGCAATATTACCTTAAAATCAGTGTCGATAAATACTGGAGAATACCCAGACTTCCCTACAGATATGCAGGCTCAATTTTGTGTGTTAAATGCAGTAGCAACAGGCAAGGCTACTATTACAGAAAATATCTTTGAAAACCGCTTTATGCATATTTCCGAACTCAATAGAATGGGAGCTAATTTATATATTGATGGTAATACGGTTATCTCTAATGAGCAGTCTGAACTTACCGGGGCAAATATTATGGCTACTGACTTACGGGCTTCTGCTTCGTTAGTGCTTGCGGGATTATGTGCTACTGGCACCACAACTGTCGACCGTGTCTATCATCTTGACCGTGGATATGAGATAATTGAAGAAAAACTCAAAAAATTAGGTGCAGATATTAAACGCACGCATTAACACACCAAACCCAATACTACACTATGATTACACATCCTCTTATTTTTGCGTTATCAAAAGGCAGAATATTAAAGGAGTCTTTGCCGTTATTAGCTGAAGTAGGTATTACTATAAGCGAAGAAGACTTAAGTAGTAGAAAATTAATTATGGATACCAATAACCCATTGGTTCAAGTTATTATTCTGCGCCCTACAGATGTACCTACCTTTGTGCAACATGGTGTGGCAGATATTGGCATTACTGGAAAAGATGTATTAAATGAGCATGGAGGGAGTAATATTTTTGAGTTATTAGACCTTGGCATCGCCAAATGTAAGCTCATGGTTGCTGGAAAAAATAAGGCAGTTCTACACAAACCGCACCTAAAAATTGCGACAAAATATATTAAATCTACACAAAAATATTATAGTAAAAAGCAAAATATTGAACTCATTAAACTCTATGGTGCTATGGAACTAGCTCCTATTGTGGGGATGAGTGATATTATTGTAGATCTGGTAGATACTGGCAATACACTAAAAGCCAATGGCTTGCAACCACTTGAGTTTATTGAGGATATTAGCTCACGATTCATTGTAAATAATGCTAGTTTCCATACTAAACACTCAACCATTGCGACTATTACTCAGTCTTTACAGCCTCACTTACTTAATTCTTTACACCCATGATACGTACTCTAACTAGCTCTTCAGTTGATTTTAACTCTATACTTAGTAACTTACTCGCTTATGAAAGCGCACATAATTCTGAAGTCATTCAAACAGTTGATACAATCATTTCACAAATTCGTTCACGTGGGGATAGTGCTCTTATTGAATACACCAATACTTTTGATCGTACTTCTTTTACCTCGGGTGCAGAACTCATAATTCCAGCAGAAACACTAAAACAAAAATTTGAATCACTATCAACAGAACTCAAAGAATCTCTAGTTACAGCTAAAGAACGTATAGAAGCATTTCATCAACGCCAAACTCAACAAAGTTGGCAAATTACTGAAACTGATGGCACTAAACTTGGGCAAAAAATCACCCCACTTGATAAAGTAGGGCTATATGTACCTGGTGGCAAAGCATCATACCCTTCGAGTGTACTGATGAATGCTATCCCAGCAAAAGTTGCAGGTGTTGAAACGCTAATAATGGTCGTACCTACTCCAGATGGTGAAGTCAATGATATTGTCTTAGCAGCAGCATATATATGTAATATTGATATGGTATGTGCTGTTGGTGGAGCACAAGCAGTAGCAGCACTTGCATATGGTACCCAAACTATTCCTGCAGTAGATAAAATTGTCGGACCAGGAAATATATATGTAGCTACAGCAAAACGTGCGGTATTTGGCAAAGTCGGGATTGATATGATCGCAGGTCCCAGTGAGATTTTAATCATTTGTGATGGTAAAACTAACCCAGACTGGATAGCAATGGATTTGTTTTCGCAAGCAGAGCACGATGAAGATGCTCAAGCTATTTTATTAACAGATGATGCTCAGTTTCTACAGCAAGTGAAAGACAGTATTGCAAAACTACTACCTACTATGAAACGTAAAGATATTATTGAAACTTCTCTACGTGAACGCGGAGCACTGATTTTAACTCAAAGTATGGATGAAGCAGTAGAAATTAGTAATAGAATAGCTCCAGAGCACTTAGAGCTATCGGTAGCAAACCCAGAAACCATGCTGGAGCATATCACCCATGCAGGGGCAATTTTTATGGGTAGAAATACCTGTGAATCTTTGGGGGATTACTGCGCTGGACCAAACCATGTATTACCTACCTCTGGTACTGCTCGATTCTCTTCACCGCTAGGGGTGGATGACTTTGTGAAAAAATCAAGTACAATTATGGTGTCAGATGCTGGGGCAATAACACTTGGTAATATTGCTGCGACTTTGGCAGATAGCGAGGGCTTAGACGCCCATGCACGCTCAGCACGCTATCGTGTCTTGGAGTAATCTTAATCCAAATAATGGGAAAAATAGATAGTTTCTTAGTAATTTTTGTTGTTATTATTTGGGGATTTAATTTTGTAGTTATTAAGTGGGGGGTTGAAGATATCGATCCTTATATGATGACTGCACTACGTTTTCTTTTAACTGCTCTGCCTGTTATATTTTTTGTTAAAAAGCCAAATGTGCATATAAATATTTTGGCACTCTATGGCATTATTTTTGGTGCGGGTCTATGGGGTGTAGTAAATTATGCTATCTCTTTAGGAATCCCTTCTGGACTCTCATCATTGATATTACAAGCGAGTGCATTTATGTCTGTTATTGCTGGAGTTCTACTATTTAAAGAAGAAATATCCTATCATAAAAGTACAGGTATAGTATTAGCATTAATAGGATTTTTAATCATTATTTATGAAAATGCAGGTGTGGAAACATCATTATATGGCATATTATTGGTGTTATTTTCATCACTCTCTTGGACGGTCTGTAATATAATTATTAAAAAACACAATCCAGATAATGTGATTAGTTTTATAGCTTGGTCAAGTTTGTTTATCCCTATTCCAATACTTATACTTGCCTATATCGATTATGGAAATAATTTTGCATCATTATTTACCAATATTGGCATACAGGGCTATATATCTATCTTATTTCAAGCATTTATTACTACTTTATTAGGATATAGCCTATGGATACATGCTATTAATAAACACGGTCTTTCAGTTGTTGCTCCATACTCACTACTAGTACCTATATCAGGTTTATTCTTTGGGTGGTTAATATATGGAGAAACACTAAACACTATTGAAATGATAGGTTCGTTAATTATTTTTACAGGGTTACTATTTAATTCTGAGATACTAAAAAAAATATAATATCTTAATTGAGTATATAATCCTATCAAGCATTCATCATATTAATAAACTCCTCTACACTCATTTGCCCGAGGTCTGCACCACCACGCTTACGTACTGCTACTTTATGCTCTTCTACTTCTTTATCGCCGATGACAATGAGATATGGATATCTCTGCATAGAGTGCTCACGGATTTTAAAGCCAATTTTTTCATTACGTAAGTCGGTAATCACTCTCACGCCATTTGCTCGTAAGTTTTTTTCAAGCTCAGTACAATAGTCTTCTTGACTTTTAGAGATATTGAGTATGCCTACTTGAATAGGTGCTAGCCAATTCGGGAACGCTCCAGCATAATGTTCAATCAAAATTCCTACAAATCGCTCAAGCGAGCCAACAATGGCGCGGTGCAACATCACGGGTACTTGCTTATTACTTTCTTCATCTACATAGGTTGCATCTAAACGATCTGGCATAGAAAAATCTACTTGTAAAGTGCCACATTGCCATTCTCGTTCTAGGCAATCTTTTAACACAAATTCAATTTTTGGTCCGTAAAATGCTCCCTCACCCTCTTGAATTTCAAAAGAAATTTGTTTGTTGGTTAATGCTTCACTCAATGCTGCTTCTGCTTCATCCCATACTTCATCACTCCCTACACGTTTTTCTGGGCGAGTGGAAAGTTTAATATCAATATCTTCAAACCCAAAGTGCTTGTATATTTCAAGCGTCAAGTCAATAATTGCAGATACTTCTTCTTGAAGTTGCGCTCTAGTGCAAAATATATGCCCATCATCTTGAGTAAAACTACGAAGGCGCATTATTCCGTGCAGGGTACCTGAGGATTCATTACGATGGCACTTGCCAAACTCAGCAATCTTAAATGGTAAATCACGATATGAATGCAGACTTTGATTATAAATTTGAATATGTCCCGGGCAATTCATCGGCTTAATCGCATATTCATGGTTTTCACTACTCGTGGTAAACATATTATCGCCAAACTTATCCCAGTGTCCTGATTTTTCCCATAGACTTCTATCAATCACTTGTGGGGTATGCACTTCTTTATAGCCATTTTCTAAGCACACTTTACGTATATATTGCTCTACTATTTGGTAAAGTGTCCAGCCATTTTCATGCCAGAATACCATACCTGGTGCTTCTTCTTGGATATGAAATAAATCTTGTAATTTACCGATTTTGCGGTGGTCACGTTTTTCTGCTTCTGCTAATCGCTCTAGGTGTATTTCAAGCTCTTCTTTAGTAGCAAATGCTACCCCATATATACGCTGAAGCATTTCATTAGTAGCATCGCCTCTCCAGTACGCACCAGCAAGTTTAGTGAGTTTAAATGCACCGAGTTTTCCCGTGCTAGGTACATGCGGACCTCGGCATAAGTCAATAAAATCCCCTTGTTTATAGAGGGATAACTCTTCATTCTCTGGAATACTGGCAATAATTTCTGCTTTATAGTTTTCACCCATTTGGGTAAAAAATGGAATCGCTTCCTCACGAGACATAGTGACTCGCTCCACTGGTAAATTTTGCTTCACCAGTTTATTCATATTGGCTTCGATTTTTTGTAAGTCAGATTCGGAGAATCCGTCTTTATATGCAAAGTCATAATAAAACCCATCCTTAATAACTGGTCCAATAGTCACTTGCGCTTCTGGATACAGTTTTTGGGTTGCTTGTGCGAGCAAATGAGCGGTAGAATGGCGAATTACTTCTAGCCCTTCGGGAGTAGAATTATCAAAGATTTCTAAAGAAATATCATGTTCAACCGTATAGCTTAAATCCACCAAGGTGCCATCAACTTTTGCACATATGGCTTTTTTAACAAGTGACGAACGTATACTTTTGGTAACAGCAAGTAGTGAAGTACCCAACTCTACTTCTTTACTGCTTCCATCAGGGAGGTGAACAAGTGGCATAAATATTTAATAGTAAAATCCTTAAATTTTACCATTCTACATGGTTTATGAGAGATTTATGTACTAAAATTAACCTTTTTTACTTTTCTCATCTTCATGAGAGTATTGTTATTCTGTTGCGCCTTACTTATTAGTAGTTTTGCCTCTACTCATCAACTTATTAGTGCATTAGAATTGCCCCAAATACAGCAATTTATCAATCAAATGGTTGATAAGCATGGATTTGTCCGTGAAGAATTAGAGTATTTGTTCAAATATACCCAACTCACCGTTAAAGAACACCAAAAAATTGTAAATCCTTCAGGCAAAAAATGGAAACCTCTAAACTGGACTAAGTATCGTAGTTTGTTCTTAACTGAAAAACGCATAAATGCTGGGGTTGAATTTATTTTAGAACACAAAAATGACCTAAAAAAAGCGTACAGTCAATATGGTGTTTCGCCTTATATTATTGCTGCTATTTTAGGCATAGAGACTAATTATGGTCAATTTTTAGGAGAATATCCAACCCTACAAACCCTGTCCGCATTATCCTTTGGTAAAAATCACAGGCAAGCATTTTATAAAAAAGAGTTAGAAAACTTTCTTCTTATGGTACGTGAAAACAACATGCAACCCTTTAGGCTTAAAGGATCGCATGCAGGTGCTCTAGGCATGGCGCAGTTCATCTCAAGTAGCTATAACCATTATGCAGTAGATTTTGATGAAGATGGGAAAATTGATTTATTTGAACCTACTGATAGCATTGGTTCTATTGCTAATTATTTTAAAAAACACTATTGGCAATATCAAGGTGACTTATTTATTCCTGTGGAGCCTAATTCGTATGCACTCACAAAAACCAATAAACCGACAAAAACGGCTAAAGAATGGCGAAGTCTTGGGGTAAGTATAGACAAAGATATTGCTGATGATATAAAATTATCATTCATAAAAGTTCCTACAGATGAGGGGCATGACTACTTTCTTACTTTTTGGAATTTTTATGTGATTACCCGATATAATCATAATAACATGTACGCACTAGCAATAGTGGAATTAGCAAGTGCACTCAAAACACAACTATTACAACGCAAATAATGACCTTACGAACTCTTCTCTTTAGCATAATTTCCTTATTATTTAGTTTTTCTACATCGGCTGCATTTTTTATTACGCCCGAGCCACCAAAAGTAGATGCTGCCAGTTATGTCCTCATGGACTTTAACTCTGGAGAAATTATCTCAAGCAAAAACCCTGATGTGCGCCGCGAACCAGCATCTCTGACTAAACTCATGACTGCATACGTTACCTTTAAGCGTTTAGAAGATAAATTTATCACCTTAGAAGATGAAGTGCGTATTAGTAAAAAGGCATGGAAAACAGGTGGGTCTCGTAGCTTTGTTAAAGTAGGTACAAATATTAAATTAGAAACCTTACTTAAAGGTGTGATTATTCAATCTGGCAATGATGCTTCGGTAGCCTTAGCTGAACATATTGCTGGTAGTGAGGGCACGTTTGTGTCGCTGATGAATCAATATGCAAGTGCTCTAGGTATGGCAAATACTAACTTTGAAAATGCCTCTGGACTACCACATGAAAATCAATTCTCCTCTAGTTATGACATAGCGTTATTGTCTGCTGCTATTATTCGCGAATTTCCTGAATACTATAAATGGTTTAGTCAAAAAGAGTTTGTACATAACAGCATCAAACAACTTAATAGAAATGGCTTATTACGCTCTGATAAAACTGTAGATGGACTGAAAACTGGACATACCAACAAAGCTGGGTATTGTCTAGCAGTAAGTGCTAACAGAATGGATATGCGCCTGATTTCAGTGGTGATGGGTGCTGCTAATGTGTCGGCACGTGAAAAGTATAGTCGTAGCCTCTTAGACTATGGGTTTAGATTTTACGAAACGAAACAAATCAAACTCCCGAAAGAAGAAGTACAAGTATACAAAGGCAAAAAAAACATGACCACTATTGGGGCACAAAAGCCTATTTACCTGACACTTGAACGCGGTAAATTTAAATTTTTAGAACAAAAAATATCATTTAATAGACTCATTGCTCCTATTACCAAAGGGCAAACAGTGGGCTCAGTAGAAGTGATTTTTAACCAAAAAGAAACTGGCGAACAAGAAGTAATTACCACTGTGCCACTCGTGGCTAAAGAAGATATTGAAGCAGGAGGTATGATTGGTAACATCATTGATAGCATTAAATTAATGTTTTAATACTCTATGAGTATTGTATATCTACGTGGTGCATTTATCCCCGAAGATGAGGCAACCATCTCGCCACTAGATAGAGGATTTCTCTTTGGGGATGGGCTGTATGAAGTTATCCCAGTATATTTTGGTTCGTGTTTTGGGCTCACCCATCATTATGAACGCTTAGTACATAGCCTAGGCTCTTGCCAAATTCCCCTACCCTTCTCCTACGCTGAATATTCCCAGATTATAGAATCATTACTTGAGCAAAATACTATAACTGATTATCAAAAAATATATATACATATCACTAGAGGTGAATCTTCAGGGCGTAATCACACATACGAACAACTCACCCCTACCGTATATATTAGAGTAGATGAATTTCAGCCTAAGACTGAAACAGAACTTCTAGCTGGGGTACAAGTAGGTATGCGCGAAGATACCCGTTGGCATAGATGCGATATTAAATCAACTTCATTACTTGCGAATGTGCTTCATATCATTGAAGCCAAGCAACTTGGCTATGAAGAAATGATATTAACGAGGGATAACATCATCACCGAAGGAGCATCCTCAAATATATTCATAGTGAAAAATGGTGCTCTATTTACCCCCCAAGCTACAAATAAAATACTTCATGGAATTACCCGAAAAATGGTACTAGAAAGTGCTAAGGCGCTTAGTATTCCCGTGCATGAAGCGGATATTACCACTCAAGAACTCTTAGCTGCTGATGAGGTCTGGATTACCAGCTCCACTAGAGAAATTATGCCAGTCGCTAGGGTAGAAGAGCACCCACTGCCAAGCGAGTACCCAATGTGGCAACGCATCTATGCACAATATCAATCCTTGTATAGCGTATGAACCGTGAAGAACTAGTAATACACATAGCAAATACGCATTATCCTGAATGTGAAGTAAGGGTGATAGCAGGAGATGCCAGCTTTAGAAAGTATTATCGCATTAGTACAAATACTCAGACATTTATTGGTATGGATTCTGACCCACTACTAGAGAACAATGAGGCATTTATACTCGCGCAACAGATTCTTAGTAGTCATCATATTCATGTACCCATTATTCATCATGCTCACCCTAATGAAGGGATATTTATTTTAGAAGACTTTGGAGATGTGAGTTTTAACAGTGTAGTAACTCAGCACCCTGTTCATACTAAACACTATTATCAACAAGCGATTGATATCCTCATTCACATACAAACTATTAACGCCTCTAGCCTAACAGATATTCCCCAGTATGACCGTGCGCACCTTCTACGTGAAATGAACCTCGCTAAAGAGTGGTATCAGCCTGATTTTGCCTATGATGATATATTTAATTTTATTCTCAGTGAAATCACCACTCACCCGCAGGTAATTGTTCATAGAGATTATCATTCGCGTAATCTCATGATGACTACAGCAGGTAACATTGGGGTCATAGACTTTCAAGATATGGTAATTGGTTCGTATATGTATGACCTTGTATCTCTCTTAAAAGATGTATATATCCAGCTGGACTCTACAGTAGTCATGGACTTGCTAGAGTACTATATTGCCCAAAGCCCACTCACCGATTCGCGCAGTTATAAGGAGTGTGTCCGAGATTTTGAACTCATTGGTGTACAACGCCATCTTAAAATATTAGGGATATTTAATAGATTACATGTGCGTGATGGCAAAGCCCAATACCTAGATGACTTACCACTAACAAAACTCTATCTCACAGAAATGGGGGATAAATATCCAGAACTCGCCCCACTCGGTGAACTGGTAGGAGTTTAAAGATGCATGCATTAATCTTAGCAGCAGGCTTTGGCACCCGCATGGGTGAGTTAACCACCCATACCCCTAAGCCACTCTTGCCACTTGGAGAGCGTACGCTCATTGAGCATAATATTGCACTCCTAAGACAATCAGGCATAGAGCATATAGTGATAAACACTCATTATCACGCAGATGAAATCATACAACATTTACGAGATTATGACAACATTACATTTACCAAAGAATCCCAGATTTTAGAAAGTGGTGGAGGCATTATTAACGCTCTTCCGCACCTAAGTGAGGAATTTATCGTGATAAACGCTGATGTGGTTACAGATATTACCCCAAGTTCGCTTACCCTTGGTAACTCCCTTGCTAATCTTGTATTAGTAAATAACCCCGAGCATAACCCTAATGGGGACTTTGTATTTAACGATACTACACTGACCTTTAGTGGGGTGGGGCTCTATAATAAAGAACTCTTTACACCCTACCCCGTAACACATATCAAGCTCGCAACGATTATCAGAGAACATCTTGAGCATATTCGCTTTACCCACCATACAGGCATGTGGTATGATATAGGCACACCAGAAAGACTCAAGAATATTCAACAACAATTTACATAATTTTTACTCATTATGTTAACACTAACACCCACCCAAGCAAGAGTGCTTGGAGCACTCATTGAAAAAAAGATGTGTACTCCAGAATATTATCCACTCACAACAAATGCCCTACGAAATGCCTGTAATCAAAAATCATCTCGTGAACCAGTGATGAACCTTGAAGTAGGCGAGCTTCTCCACACCATCAGAGAGCTCGAGGCACAGGAGCTAGTGACTACTGACTCCTTTACTAAAACAGAGAAGTTTTACGAGCGATTATCAAAAGTCCTACAAACGAATGCCCAAGAAACCGCTCTCATCGCTCTACTACTCCTAAGAGGGCCACAAACACTTAACCAACTCTTAACCAGAAGTGCGAGATATGTAGAATTCACTAGTGAAACACAGGTGCGAGACACCCTGCTCACTCTCGCAGAACGCGAAGAGCCACTCACACTCTTATTACCCAAAACCAAAGGAGTGAGAGAACCACGCTATATGCACTTACTCAGTGGCGAGATAGATATAGCGGCAACTGAGGAACTGGTGAGTAAACCAATGAACCCATTAGAAGAAAAAATCGCTAAGCTAGAAAAGCGAATGCTTGATTTGGAAGAACGGATTGAGGAGTTGGAGGGGTAGCTTTTCATTTATGATAAAAATTTAAATACTAGCATGAAATTCTGTAGTGGTTCTATGATGAATCTCCTTCTCTGTAAATTGAATTTTCTTAATGGGGTTTGTGATTGTATGAAAACTTGGAGAACTATCAAGATTCACTACTAAAGTTAGAACATAATCCTCCTTGTATTCTCTTGCTTTTTTGAATTCATTTTCAGTTAATCTAAATTGCGAAGAATTAGTGCGTATCCCTTTTATTTCAGCCAAATAGTTTCTTTCAAATACATTCATTTGAAAATCATAGCCATCACCCATAAATCTAGCATCATTTAAAGTTGCCTCTCTAAATAATGGTATTTTGGCATAGTTATTTATAAAGAATTCTTCTGCCATCAACCCAGTTTGTTGTAACTGAGAATATCTAGAAATAACTATAGGCTCCCTAGATTTCCTTGACATTTTATCGCTAAGTTGGTGAATAGCGTTTGACTTAACAACTAGATAATTAGATAATTTTCTTCCTTTATTTATTTCTGTAACAAAACTTGGCGGCAATCCAGCAACAAAAACAATATCTTGAACTGAATCTGAGCTTAATTTAATACTATTGGCATATTTAATTCCAAACAGAAAAATATCTGTAATTACTTCATTGTGAATAGAATTTTTATAACATTTACTAAGTAATAAAATTAGTTCAATGCGAGAAACATTATTAGTATGGTCTACTTGAGTTTGTTTGAATGACACATGCTCAGCAATATTAATACCTTTCGAAAGCTCAGTTACGTAATTTTGACTAATACTAGAATACCTAATTATATTGCTTTTAGAAAATTGATCATTGATGATTTTTGCATACTTAATTCCAAAGAGGTGAATCCTAGATACCTTTTCTCCCGAGAAGGCTATTTCGTAATCTTTTTGTAACAGACTACCTAGTTCCAGTTCAGTAAGCACCTTTACAACCTACCTTCCAAAAACTCCCCGCTTTTCACGAGCGCATCAATATCCTTGAGTGTTTTGAGTAAGTCGCTGATTTTATCTATTGGCAGCATATTTGCCCCGTCACTCAGGGCAGTTTCTGGGGTCGGGTGGGTTTCCATAAAGAGCCCGCTGATCCCCGCAGCCATCGCACTACGAGCTAGTACGGGCACAAATTCACGTTGTCCACCGCTCTTACCACCAAGCCCGCCTGGTTGTTGTACGCTATGGGTCGCATCAAATACTACAGGGCAGCCTGTTTCTCGCATAATAGCCAGCCCACGCATGTCACTAATAAGTGTATTGTAGCCAAAGCTGACCCCACGCTCACAGACCATAATATTCTTATTACCAGTTTCATGGGCTTTTGCTACTACATTCACCATGTCTGTAGGTGCTTGAAACTGCCCTTTTTTAATATTTACTGGAAGTCCTTGCGAGCAGACATTCTTAATGAAGTTTGTTTGACGTACCAGAAATGCAGGAGTTTGCATTACATCTACCACACTTGCTACTTCATCTAGTGGGGTATCTTCGTGTACGTCAGTGAGTACGGGTACGTCTACTTCATCTTTTACTTTTTGTAAGATACGTAGCCCTTCACTGATGCCAAGCCCTCTAAAGCTTGAACTACTGGTGCGGTTCGCCTTGTCAAATGATGACTTATAAATAAATGGAATACCTAAGTCACTCGTGATTTGTTTGAGAGTAGTAGCGGTAGCAAGTGCCAGCTCTTCGCTCTCAATTACACAAGGTCCTGCAATTAAGAAAAATGGCTGATTCAGCCCAACTTCAAAGTGGGTGAGTTTCATAAGAGTAGTGTGTGCAAATAAATGTAGATTATAATATACTGATGACAAACACACCAGATATATTACAGAAAATCATTGCACAAAAAGTAATGGATATTGCTACTGACCAGCGAGAAATATCAGCGAGTGCAGTGCAACAACAAGCACAGCAGATTAAAACAACTTCACAGTTTTATGAGAATCTCAAATACAAAATAACCCATAAACAGCCAGCAGTCATTGCCGAAATCAAAAAAGCATCACCTTCTAAAGGTGTGTTAAGAGAAGACTTTCATCCAGTAGAGATTGCTAAAAACTATGAGCGTGCTGGGGCAACGTGTCTGTCTATTTTGACTGATAGAGAATTCTTTAAGGGCAGTGATACTTATGTGAGTGAAGTAACTAGAGTGACTACCCTACCTATATTACGTAAGGAATTTATTATTGACCCCTATCAAATATATCAGGCGAAAGTCATTGGCGCGAGTGCAATACTATTAATCGCTGCAATCTTAGATGTAGCACAAATGCGTGAATTTACCGCTTTAGCATCTGAGCTGGGAATGGATACGTTGATTGAGGTACATAACAAAGCAGAGCTTGACAAAGTACTAATGGTTGATCCAGATATGATAGGTATTAATAATAGAAATTTGCGTGATTTCTCAGTGAGTTTGGCTACTACTACTGAGCTTTTAGAATATACTGGCGATAAACTCATTATTACCGAAAGTGGGATTTTATCACGAGCAGATGTGGCACATATGAATGCTCATGGTATCTACGGCTTTTTAGTCGGTGAGGCATTGATGCGCCAAGAAAATATTGAGTACGCTTATACGCAACTATTTGGTTAAATTATGCATACAATTACTTGGAATAAAAACATGCACATGAGTGCACATACACAGAGTGGTCATGAGATTACTCTAGATGGTCCTCCTGATTTGGGCGGGGAAAACTTAGGCGCACGCCCAATGGAAATGCTTTTGGTTGGCTTAGGGGGGTGCACTACCGTAGATGTGGTATCCACGCTACAAAAAATGCGTGAAGCACTCAGTACATGCAAGGTAGAAATCACCAGTGAGCGTGCAAGTGAGCATCCTAAAGTATTTACTAAGATTCATCTAAACTTTGTGCTTACAGGTACTAATCTGTCGCATGCTAAGGTAGAAAAAGCCATTCATCTTTCTGCTGAAAAATACTGCTCCGCCTCAATTATGTTAGGTGCAATGGCTACGATTACTCATAGTTTTGAGGTTAGTGAATGTTAGGCTGGATAGGTACTATTACCGGTATTATTGGTGCACTTTTGATTGCTTTTAATTTTGAATATTCTAAATTTGGATATCTGTTTTTTCTCGTTTCCAGTACTACGTGGGGGCTACAAGGCTATAAAAATAAAGATAGTGCATTGATGGTAATTAATATTGTCTTTACTGGAGTTAATATTATTGGCATTATCCGTTGGTTTAACATTATTGCATTCTAATGCATAACAAAGTCGGAATCGGACAAGATAGTCACCGCTTTGGCGGAGATAAACCTCTTATTCTGGCAGGTGAAGTCATTGCTGGGCACAAAGGGTTTTTAGCCAATAGCGATGGAGATGTAATATTTCATGCAATTACCAATGCCCTCTCAGGTATCACTACAAAAAATATATTAGGCAAAGTAGCAGATGAAATGTGCAGTAACGGTATTACTGATAGTGCCGAGTATGTATTGGTTGCACTGGGTGACCTCAAAACAATGGGGTATATGGTTTCTCATGTAAGTATTTCCATAGAGTGTAGCACTCCTAAAATCTCTCCTCACATAGAAACAATGCGGGCTAATATCGCGCACTTACTGGAAACAGAGTATCACAATGTAGGCATTACTGCAACTACAGGAGAGGGATTAAGTGACTTTGGTAAAGGGCTTGGGATATTTACTTCAGTGATAATTACTGCACATTCATTACCTATCTAATACATACTGTATGTATAAACACCCCATTGGAGATTTTTGTATGCACTGAGTATGTAGTCGGTGTTTGCTACTATAGTGAATGGTGCGTTTTTAAAAGTTGTTTGTGTATTATTAGCTCTAGTTATGTTTAGTTAACCGTTAAGTTACGTATCTTTTTAGTCATATTTTATCAATATAGGTGAGCGTTTCCGTTAGAAAGCGAAGCGTATGATACCTATATAAAGAGTGCTCAGAAATACGTCAAGTAACCTAAATGCAAGAGCGAAGGAGAATACGGTTGGCATAGAGTTACAAAGCAGAATGAGGCAAAAAATGGTGACTGGCGTAGGGAGGAGTTCAATACGCCAGCCGTAACCTACTCCCAGAAATTTTTTGTAGATTCTGCCTGAGCGTCTTCGCGCCGTATACCAATATCCTCGAGTTGCTCAGTAGTCAAATACGCTAACTCTGATCGAGTAGTACTATTACGATACCATAATACTATCGTTTGAGTTGCTTGATTTGATAGATAGAGCAAAAAATTAAGTGTGCGTTCTACAGCGTAAGAGTGTTGGATATGCATAAGTGTTCAGAAAAATATAAATTGTTATATAAAGTATTACTAATAATAAACCAACAATATGTAAAAATCATTATTTGTTGATTTATGTTCTATTTTGTAGTATTATTAGTTAAATAGCAAACGATAATTATTGATATATACAATTAGATTTACTTATGAGAAAATTTACTGCATTTAATAAACTTTATATTTTTAGTCGGGTGGCTACTAGTCTAAGCTTTTCCAAAGCAGCTACTGAGTTATATATCACCCAAGCTGCAGTGAGTCAGCAAATAAAAAGTTTAGAAGAATTATTAGGCTTTGCCCTCTTTAAGCGTATGAATAAAAAAATCATGCTAACTTCTAAAGGGCAGGAGGTCTTACATCTCATTGGAGACTCCTATACAAACTTACAAATTGGTATGCATAGTATCGCCGAGGGAGAAAAAACTGGAGTGCTTAATATTAGTACTCTTCCCTCTTTTGCTATGAAATGGCTGATTCCTAGATTAAGTAAATTCAATGAGCAATATCCTGATATTAACATTCATATTGCTGCGAGTACGAAACTCACTGATTTTTCTTCAGATAATATTGATCTAGTAATCCGATATGGACACCAATCTGAGAGTCAATTACATGCTGTTCATGTATTGGATGAAGATATATTTTTAGTTGCAAACCCACAGATTCTAAAAAACAAGCCTATTCTTAGTCCAAAAGATATCAAAAAACATACCTTACTCTATGATGAAGTTGATTGTTTTTATGAGATGTATGGAGTAGCCAATGAAATAAGTTGGAATTCTATTGCAAGTGAATTATCCATTGACATCAGTAAAAATCGCTCGCTTATCTTTTCAGAAGCGCATTTAGTTTTACAAGCTGCCGTTTCTGGTCAAGGCGTAGCTATTGCTAGAAGTGCCCTAGTGGAAGATGAACTTGCTTCTGGCACATTGGTACAGGTCTTGCCAGAATATGTGGTACATTCTCCGGGATATTCTTTGGTCTATCCCAAAACTTCAGAGCATCACGCCAAAATACAATTATTTAGTGACTGGTTTATCGCACAAGCGTCAACGAGTAAATCCTATTAAGACGCTTTAGATTTTTTCGAGGTTTTTTTAGCAGATTTACGAGCTGGTTTTTTCGGACCTATTTTGCCACTGATAGCATCTTGACATTCTTTTAGGCTGAGTTCTTTTGGCTGTTTATCTTCGCCAAATACTTTTTTGATGGTAATATTTTTTTGCCCCTTGCCTTTTTTCTTCCCATTCCAAATGTAGGGGCCAAACCGACCATTTAAAATCTCTATTTCACTCCCCTCAAAGGTTTTAATCACGCGAGTTTTATCAAATTCTTCTTTGGCACTAATCAACTCTAGTGCATGTTCTAATGGTACTTCTTCAGGAATGTATTCCTTTAATGATACGTATTTTTTACCATATTGAATATAGGGGCCAAATCTACCATAATTTGCTTTAATATCCCCATATTCTTCACTACTGCCAACTATGCGGGGAAGTTCAAAGAGTTTTTGCGCTTGTGCAAGGGTAATAGTTTCAATATCCTGATTGGCTTTAAGTGGGGCAAATACTGGTTTTTCTTCATCTTCTTTGTCACCAATTTGGGCATAGGCACCATAACGACCAAAACGCACACTCAGTGGCTTACCATTCACTTCACCAAGTACTCGTGTTTTATTAACTGCTTCACGAGATATATTAGCACTTTCTTCAATGCGTGTGTGAAAATCAGCATAAAAATCTGCCACAACTTGTTGCCATAGTGACTCATCTTGAGCAATATTATCAAAGTTATCTTCAAGACGTTTAGTCCAATTATAATCAACAATTTCACCGAAATAATTCGTTAAAAAATCAGTAAGTAAATATGCCACACTAGTCGGGAAGAGTTTATTTTTTTCTGTCCCTGTAGTTTCAGTGTCTATACGTTCTACTACTTTGCCATCAATGATTTCAATACACTGATATTCTCGAGGTTTGCCTTCTCTTGTTTCTTTGACAACATACCCACGCTCTTGCACCGTAGCTACCATAGTCGCAAAAGTAGAAGGTCTACCAATACCAAGCTCTTCAATGGTTTTGACCAGTGAGCTTTCAGTGTAGCGAGGTTTTGCTCGGGAAAAACTTTCGCGAATGAGTAGAGATTCTAAGGTCAAACTATCACCCTCGGCTACTTCTGGGAGCAGTACATTTTCACTTGTAGAATACTCATATACTTTTAAAAAACCCGGAAATACCAGTACTTCACCCTCAGTGTAAAAATCTTCTGCATTTGAGGCAATGGTTAATACTGTTTTTTCCAGTTGTGCTGGAGCCATTTGCGAGGCAAGTGTGCGTTTATAAATAAGCGCGTATAATTTTGCATCCACCCCTGATAAATTCGGATAGCTATCAAACCGTGTTGGGCGAATGCCCTCATGGGCTTCTTGAGCAGAAGTATCTTTGGTTTTGTAGCGGGTAATATTGACGTATTCATTACCATATTCCCCTGCTAACAATACTTCAATGTGAGTTAGTGCTTCTTCAGATAAAAAGGTGCTGTCCGTACGCATATAGGTAATATGACCATCTCTATACAACTTTTGGGCGATGTCCATTGTTTGTTTCACACTCAGCCCTATTTTGCTTGCTGCTTCTTGTTGCAAGGTAGAAGTGGTAAATGGAGGCTTTGGTCGGCGGATAGTAGGAGTGGTTTTAATCGAGCGAATATTAAAGTCACTGGTAGTAAGCGCCTGAGCAAATGCAAGCGCCTCATCATGTGAACTAAACTCATGCTTTGTTTTAGCACTAATATACTCCCCATGAATCACAAACTCAGCTTTGGTTTTGTAACTAATAACTGGCGTAAAGGCATTGATTTCTCGCTCACGTTCACTCACCAAGCGCACCACAGGAGATTGCACTCTCCCCGCAGATTTTGCCCCACTGACTTTACGCCATAATACTGGAGAGATTTCAAAACCGACAATTCTATCAATAATCCGTCTGGCTTGCTGGGCATTCACTAAGTGTGTATTAACCGTGCGCGGAGTTTGCATCGCATGCAAAATAGCATTTTTGGTAATTTCATTAAATACAATACGCGGAGTATCAGCAGCTAGTCCTAATGCCTCTTGCAAGTGCCAAGCAATAGCCTCCCCCTCTCTGTCCTCATCCGTTGCAAGATAGACCTTTGAGGCAGTCTTTACTAATTTTTTAAGTTCAGCAACTACTTTCTTTTTATCTGCACTGATTTCATAGGTGGGGGTAAAGTTATTTTCAATATCAATTCCCATCCCTTTTTTAGGCATATCACGAATATGACCAATACTAGATTTCACTACAAAATCACCACCTAAGAATTTTTCAATCGTTTTTGCCTTAGCAGGAGACTCTACAATAACAAGTTGAGTCATTAGGCCTAGTGTTTAGGAATAGATTGTGCTGAATCGTAGTCAATACCTAAGAGTAACTCACGAAGATTTTCATTATCTTGATTGAGAGCAGCAAATTGCGCTACCCATAAAAACTCATCAAAACTATAGTTGTAATGCACACTCATTACATGATCAATGATAATTTCCCTGGTTTCTGGAGTAATTGTATGATTAATTTCTAAATAGACTAATAATGCACAGCCTTTTTTAGTTATTTTTTCTACTTCTTCGGTATTAAAGTAGCGAATACCACGAGGAGATTGTTCAGATACGGTAGTAGGTGTATTTGTTTGTTCTTGTCCACTGACTAAAAACTCTAATGCCTTATCTACATTATCACCCTCAAATCCAGCATCTACTAGATAGTTCTTTAAGACCACATCATCAAGAGTTCCACCATTCACCAAACTATTATCTGAAAAGATGAATTCAAACATATAATCTAGAATTTCGAGGACATCATTTTTGTTCATAAGTGCATTCCTATATGGTGAAAAGAGATTATATTTTTATATATGTATTGTGGATTGTTTTTTCAATGTTACCATTTAATTCAAGTGTCATAATTAAATTATTTACTTCACTGATGGTGAGCCCAGATAATACTACTAACTCATCAATGGATAGTCCATCATAGTCAATATATTTTAATAAAACATTTGCTTCTTGGGGAACATCTTTAAGATTATCGCTAGTATTTACGGGGGTTTTGATGTGTGCATTGGTAGAGTCAATATGTAATATTTGCCGAATATCTTCAGGACTATCAACAAGATATGCACCTTCTTTAATGAGTGCATGACAGCCACTAGCAAGTGGGTTATGAATAGAACCAGGAATAGCAAATACTTCTTTATTTTGTTCGGTAGCTAAGCGAGCACTAACCATAGAGCCACTTTTTATAGCACCCTCTACCACCAGTACCCCGTTACTTAACCCCGTGATAATCCGATTACGTTTTGGGAAGTTGCGGGCATTTGGCTCGGTGCCAATAGCAAATTCCGAGACAAGTGCACCTCTTTGTCTAATTTCATGAGCAAGATGTTTATTTTTAGCAGGATAGACACTATCTAGCCCCGTACCACATATGGCAATAGTATGCCCGCCGCCAGTTAATGCACCCAGATGTGCTTGAGCATCTATACCCATAGCAAGCCCACTAGTAATAGTCAAATGCTGAGATAACACGCTTGCAAAATGATGAGCATTTTTGGCTCCCGTAGTGGTTGGATTTCTGCTACCAACAATAGCTAATTGTTGCTCAGAAAGTAGCGCTGGGTTGCCATTCACATACAGCACAATAGGCGGATCATACATCTGTAGTAAAGATTTAGGATAACATTCATCATGAAGGGTGATAATATGATGATGCTCGGATTGATCTAGCCATGCAAGGTCAACTTGTACCTGTTGTTCATTCATTGCAAGCAATCCATCAATAACGCTCGGGCTAAAAATACCCGCCTTGCTTAATTGGGTGTAACTTGCTTCACAGAGCTCTTTTGGGGAGTTAAATATATCCATAGCACGCCTAAAGGTAACAGAGCCTATTCCCCTAGTTTTAAGCAGCATGAGATAATAGATTAAATCCACTAAAAAGTAAGCAATATGGTATAATAGTTTGATTTTATATCATTATAAATCATGAAAAGAACTTTTCAACCAAGTGTCTTAAAACGTAAGAGAACGCATGGCTTTAGAGCAAGAATGGCTACTAAATCTGGAAGAGCAATCATCAACGCAAGAAGAAGAAAAGGCAGAAAAAGTCTTAGCGTATAGTACCTGATTATAGCGAAATATTACTAGCGTTTGAATACGTTCCCCAAATCTAAAAGGCTCGTCCAAAAAGCAGAATTTACCAAAGTGTTTAACGCCAAAAAACGTGCTCATAGTGCGTTTTTTTTAAGTTATATTATAGATGCAGAGTCACCAAAAATTGGTATTATCGTGGCGAAAAAACATCACAAACTTGCTGTTCAACGCAACACTATTAAACGCATAGTACGTGAGTATTTTCGTCAACAATACGAACTATTTCCCAACGCTGAAGTCATTATTATCGCTAAGCAATTTTCCTCATACCGCACTAAACCCTTATGGCAAGATTTACAATTACTAACTACAAAAATAAATGAAACTTATCAGAGCCTTAGTCATTCTTCCAATTAAAATATACCAATATGCGATTAGCCCGTTATTAGGCTCTAATTGTCGCTTTATGCCCACATGCTCGGAATATACAATTGAAGCAATTCAAAAATATGGTGTGATTAAAGGAATAAAGGTTGGTACAAAACGCATATGCAGATGTCATCCTATGGGTGATTCAGGCTACGATCCTGTGCCATAACAAGCACTAAGCATACATAAATAGAGATTACCCCAAATATTATGAACAATCAAAGATTTTTTTTACTCATTGCCATTGGTCTGAGTATTTTTGTCCTCTGGCAAAAGTGGGAACAAAAACAAAACCCTGCACTCTATCAAGATACCCAAACTCAACCTATTACTGGGGATGTGCTTAATACTGAAGATTCTATAGTACCCACTACCAACGCTCAAAGTGATATTCCGACACTAGTAAGTACGAGTCCTCAGACCAAAGCAGTACCAGGAATTTCTAGCAATAAAACACTAGCAACTGTAACTACTGATGTACTAAAACTTACGCTTAACCAGCACTCTGCTATTGTTACTGCAGAACTACTTGATTATCCGATTACGCTTGATAGTGAAGAGAAAATTAAGTTACTTGATAACAGTCGTGAGCGTTTCTTTATTGCTCAAAGCGGGCTCGCACCAAAAGACCTCTTACCTACTCACATGGATACATGGACCGTAGATCAGTCGGCATTTACCCTTACTGGCGATACTCTAGTTGTACCAATGTACTGGTCGAATGATGCGGTAACAGTGGTTAAAAAATATATACTCAGTAGAAATAGTTATATTGTCAATGTAGAGTATGACATCACTAATAATACTGGTGATGATCTTACTTTACTTAATTACTCACGCCTGAGTCGTGAAGCTATTGAGCAAGGATCTATGATGATGCCAACCTTTAGCGGTGGAGCGATGTATGACACTGGTGAAGAAGTATATGATAAATTTACCTTTGATGATTTTAGCAGTACTCAACCACTAGTAACCAAGGGCGGATATGCTGCGCAAGTTGAGCATTATTATCTCGGGGCAATTATCCCGCCACAAAGTCAAATCAATAAATTTAGTCCAAAAGTTAGTGATGATAGATTCATTATAGAAAATGTTAGCCCAGCGGTAACTATCAAGAATGGTATTACCTCAACTATTATTGCCGATAGTTTTTATATTGGTCCTAAAGAACGTGAGCGCATTGATACTGCAGTAGTTGGTCTGGACCATACGGTAGATTATTCATGGCTCTATATTATTGCTGCTCCACTTTCGTGGTTTATTTATTGGATTTTCTCATTAGTTGGTGACTGGGGCGTGACCATTATCTTATTTACACTAGTTATCAAACTAGCCTTTTACAAACTTAGTGAAAAATCATATAAGTCAATGGCAGGGATGCGCAAGTTAACTCCAAGGTTAGAACAACTCAAAGAAAAATATGGCGATGATAAATCAGCTATGGCGCAAAAAACTATGCAACTCTATAAAGAAGCAAAAGTCAACCCAGCCTCAGGATGTTTGCCAATCTTGGTGCAAATGCCAGTATTTATCGCCCTCTACTGGGTACTATTAGAAATGGTAGAACTCAGACACACATCATTCTTATATCTGCCAGATTTATCAGCACCAGACCCGTATTACATCATGCCATTGTTAATGGGTGTATCAATGTTTATTCAACAAAAACTCAATCCAAAACCAACAGACCCAATGCAAGCTAGGATTATGATGAGCTTACCATTTGTGTTTACCATATTCTTTATTTGGTTCCCATCTGGACTGGTATTATATTGGTTAGTAAATAATATTTTATCTATTGCTCAGCAATGGGTAATTACCAAACGCATTAACGAAAAATAACTCACATGACAGATGCAGAACTCATAGATTTTGCCAAACACACTGTTGACATAGAAATATCTGCTCTCACTGGACTCAAAGAGCATATTGATGGAAATTTTGTTGCTGCCTTAAAACTCATATACAATTGTAGTGGTAAGGTCATTATCACTGGAATGGGTAAATCTGGGCACATTGCTAATAAAATTGCTGCCACGTTCGCCTCTACTGGTACCCCGAGTTTCTTTCTCCATCCTGGGGAGGCGGGACATGGTGATTTAGGCATGGTGAGTGAAAATGATGTGTTAATTGCTCTCTCGTACTCAGGTACTGCAAGTGAGATTATGCTCATACTACCGATTATTAAGCGTATGGGAGTTAAAACCATTGCCATTACTGGTAATAGTCAAGCTATTATGTCCACTGAATGCGATGTGTGGTTAAATGGTAGTGTTGCCCAAGAAGCTTGCCCAAATAACTTAGCTCCCACCTCTTCCACCACTACTGCTCTGGCAATTGGTGATGCACTCGCTATGACTCTCTTAGAAATGCGTGGCTTTAGTGCAGATGACTTTGCTCGCTCACATCCCAGTGGTGCACTGGGTAAAAAGCTCTTAACCAATGTAGAGGACATTATGCATACTGATCTTCCTCTAGTCAGCCCAGAGGATAATGTGCTAGAGTCTTTAGTAGTGATGAGTAGTAAGCAACTAGGGATATTAATTATGGTAGATGAGCACACTAAGCTCCTCGGAGTATTTACTGATGGTGATTTACGTCGCCTCATCCAAGAATACAAAGGGCTTGATATACTTACTATGGCAGAAGTTATTGGCAAGTTACCAAAAATGATAGAAGCACATTACCCAGCAGTAAAGGCGTTAGAACTAATGGAAGCGCATAATATCAATGCATTGCCAGTGGTATCAAAAGACAAAGTAGTAGGTGCAATTAATATGCAAACCCTCATGCAACATAAAATTATCTAATTACAACAGCAAGTCAGCAATAATTTTCATTTTTTCCAATGTTTCACTATCTGCATTATCAATAAGAATCACTAGATCTTGATTTAAAGGTAGTAGCTCTTCGATAATACTGCGCATATGTTTCTCATCACTAGGTTTATCAATAAACACTACAGGAAATTCATTATAAGTAATAGTATTTCCGAGAACCGATAGCTGAGTGCCAGCGGTTACCTCACCTTTGACCACATACCGCATATCTTCAAGTGCAGCAAGATGCTCATCTGAGTTGCATACGATAATCACATTATCACGATATACTTTAGTTTTTTCTATAAGAAGCGGTAAATTAAAAGTATTAGAAATGTCAATAATCAGTTGAAAGTCATCCTCAATGTTTTCCAAAATTTCATCTAAATCTTCATCAGTATCACAATCTAGGCGTAATGCATCAAAAGCATTGTAATAATAATCAAAACGCCACTCAGCAGGTAAATCATCTGGATACAGGTCTATTACATCTAGGCTAGTACTGCCGATAAAAATTTGCATATTATTCTCGTTGTCACTCTATAATTTAATTATTTCTTTGGTGTTACTTCATGTTTTTGCCAATTATAGCATTAGTTATTGGATTTGTTGGTTTAATTTTAAGTAGTGATAAATTCAGCGAAGCAGGTGAAAAACTGGGTCACGTTCACCGTGTATCTCCCTTAATAATTGGTATTTTAGTCTTTGGCTTTGGTACCTCTGCACCTGAAATTATGGTTTCTGGCTTTGCTGCGTGGAGTGATAATAATGAAATCGGTCTAGGAAACGCTTTCGGTTCTAATATATTTAATATTACACTAGTATTAGGGGTGAGTGCTATCATAGCTCCAGTAGTGTTTGCTAAACAGTATTTACAAAAAGAGTATGTAGCACTAGTTATTATCACTGCGGTATTAGGCGTACTCGTGTGGGATAGATACCTAAGCCTTTGGGATGGGTGTATCTTATTAGTGTTATTTGCGGTATTTTTATTTATTATGTTTAGAGGTAGTCATGCAGTAGCAAGCGAATCACACACCATAACTGACTCCAAAACAAAGGTATATTTGACTGCACTCATAAGTGTCATTATCCTGGTAGCGAGTGCTAATATGGTGGTATATGGAGCAGAGCATATCGCTTTATCTCTAGGGGTGAGTGAATTGATTATTGGGCTAACTATTGTCTCTCTAGGTACCAGTCTGCCAGAGCTTGCGCTAGCTATTGCTTCTAGTTTGAAAAAACAACACGAAATGCTGATTGGTAATATTATCGGGTCTAATATATTTAATTCTACTATTGTTCTAAGTGCGGTAGCACTGATTAACCCAAGTACTATTCCACAGACTATTATCACTAGGGACTTGCCATTTGTAGCGGTAGCTACCCTACTTATCATCTTACTGAGTATGCGACTAAGAAGTGCATTTACCATGGGGAGATTAGGTGGAATCCTACTACTCGCCTTTGGTGGGGTGTATTTGTATACGCTTATTGACTATATCTGATGACCATTACCTACCAAAGCCACTCTGAAGAGGAAACACACTCACTTGCCAAGCGTTTAGCACAGCGCTGTGAACCTAATATTCCTGTGGTAATTTACTTGTATGGGGAGTTGGGTGCAGGTAAAACCACCTTCACCAGAGGATTTATCAATTATTTTGGTGAATATATTGTAAAAAGCCCAACCTACTCACTCGTAGAAAGCTATGAGACTACCCTCGGAGTCATTCATCATTTTGATCTCTACCGTATTCATGATCCAGAAGAATTAGACTATATAGGCATTCGTGAATACACTACTGCTCATTGTATCTTTGAATGGCCAGATATGGGTCAAGGGGTTATCCCGAGTGCAGATATTAACATTAGCCTAAGCGATGGTACTGATAAAACCATTATCCTAGAACCACTTACATTAACTGGAACACAACTACTTTATGATTGGTAATATTACTACATTTCTTAAATCATGCTTAGTATTGAGCATGATGGTTCTTTCTGGTATTACTCTTAGCAATGATGCTTTTGACGATAGAATCACCATTTATGACTTTAGATACTATGAAGCACCTACACACACACGCATAGTGTTAGACATAGAAAAAAACTATGAGTTTTCACTCCATAAAGCAACTAATACACTGATATTGTCTATTCCAAATGCAAAGTTATTGACTAGAACATATAAACACCTATTTTACAAAGATTCTAGAGTGCAAAAAGTCAAGGTGTTACGTTCTGGCAAGATGTTAAACATCTCTTACAAATTACATGGGGATTTTGGCTATAAAACGCTAGAACTCAAACCAAGTGGCAGATATCCTAATCATAGGTTAGTTATTGATATTACGGATAATAAATCTATTCCTAAGCCAAACGTACGCACCCATATCGACAAAAAAATAATTGTCCTTGATCCTGGTCATGGTGGTGAGGATAGTGGAGCGGTAGGCAGAGTAGGTAAAACATATGAAAAACACATCAACCTGCAAATTGCTAAGCGACTACAGGCAAAAATTAACAAACACCCAAAATTACATGCTATTCTAACTAGAGATGGAGATTACTATGTCAAACTCTCCTCCCGCCCAAAACTCGCTCAAGAAAATAAAGCTGATTTATTTATTTCTATCCACGCTGATAGTGCTCATCGCATTACCGCTAGTGGAGCATCAGTATATATCCTCTCCAAAAAAGGTGCAACAACCGAACTTACTAAACAACTGGAACAATCAGCAAATGCTACAGATGTATTTGAAGACACAGAGGATCTGATAAAAAATGACAAAGTATTAAGTAAAAATATGTGGGATTTAGCCCAACAAAATAGTAAAGTCGAAAGTGCAAAATTTGCCGAGCTGGTACTCAAACACATTGGCAGTAAAACCAAAATACACAAAAAACATCCGGGCAAGGCAAATTTTGTAGTCTTAAAAACTCCAGCTATTGCGTCGGTGTTATTTGAAAGTGCATTTTTATCAAATGAACGAGATGAAAAACTACTCAATACTGCTGAGTATCAAAACAAAATTGCCAATGGGCTATATAATGCCATTGAAGAATACTTTAGAGAATAATGTTTGGAAGATAGAATGAATACTGAAACCATACCACAACACCATGAGAATCAAGATACTCCAGAGTTTTATGTGGTATCAAAATCAAAATTCACTATCTTGTATATATGCACACTAGGTTTATATAGCCTCTATTGGTGTTATCGAAACTGGAGATTGTATGCACAACATCACGCAGTAAATATGATGCCAATTTTTCGTGCATTTTTTATGATATTTTTCATATATTCATTGTTTCATAAAATCAATAACAGATTACAAAGTCAAAGTACAGAAACAACTTGGCACTGGAAGCTAAATGCAGTAGTGATCATCATATTGTGGCTCTTATCATCAATTATTCCTTTATTTTCTCCCATTGAAGAACCTATTATTATCTTAAATGTTATATCATTTGCAATATATGTTATTGCAGTACTTCCACTGAGAGAGGCACAAGATGCTATAAATTATGTTCATATTGATCAAGAAGGGGAAACAAATGATGATTTAACCTTGGTAAATTATGTATGGATAATTTTGGGCGTAATAATTACAATCCTCTATACTCTAGGCTTTTTTATTTTTTAATAGAACGAATCTTAAAATTATGAATTTTAGGGATAATAGTTTCTAAGGGAATATTTTCAGCCTCCCCGTAGTGGGCACGAACCTCACTCAGTAACTGGGTGATATTCATAACTTTAGTGCTGACTTCATGGTGCATTAGCTCATGTAACGCAAATAGTCCGCCAATGCGAATTTTATTGTGCTGGGCTACAGTCAGAGCATTAACCCCTACCCCATCAATCGCAAAAGCACTATTGGTACGTAAAAAATCATACACTTTTTGACACTCTACTTTGGCATCATCCAAAGAGCAAGTGGCAAATTCTTTTTCTGCTACTAGTTCTTTTTTGCTATATGGGCACCCCGCACGAGCACTTAATATAGCATTAGAAAATACACAACTACTGCTCATAACGCATAATATCAACAAGGTATAATACTTGCTATTTTAGTATAAGTACACATTCATGCGTTATTTTCCTATTTGGACTGATATTCATCATAAAGAATGTCTGATTATTGGCGGTGGTGATATTGCTCTACGCAAAATCATTTTGCTTAAAAAAGCACATGCTCACATTACCTGCATTACTAAAAGTTGCCTACCCGAAATCGAAGAGTTAGCAGATAAAGTCATCATTAAAGAATTTGCAGAGTCAGATATTGATACTCCTACGTTAGTAGTATCAGCTACAGATGATGAAGACCTAAACTCATGGGTAGCAAGCATTTGTAATAAAAAAAATATCTTTGTAAATGTGGTGGACTCTCCAGCATTATGTACCTTTACTATGGGTTCATTAGTGGATCGCTCACCAATTGTAATCAGTATCTCAAGTGCAGGAGCAGCTCCCGTATTAGCCAGACTTCTGCGTGCAAAGCTAGAAGCAATGCTCCCAGCAGCTTATGGCAAACTCGGTAAAATTGCAGAAAACTTCCGTGAGCAAGTAAAAGCAAAATTCTCAAACCTAGAAGATAGAAGATACTTCTGGGAAAGTGTATTCGGTGGACCAATCGCTGAAAAAGTATTTAAAGGCAAAGAAAGTGAAGCCCAAGCAGATATGGAGCAACTCTTAGCAGATACCAACGATACTGAAGTAGGTGAGGTATATTTAGTAGGTGGTGGGCCGGGTGATCCAGATCTCCTAACATTTAAAGCACTCAGACTCATGCAACAAGCAGATATCATTCTGTATGATAGACTCGTATCTAAAGAAGTAATGGAACTAGTGCGTCGCGATGCAGAGCTGGTGTATGTAGGCAAAGAACGTGCGAACCACGCAGTACCACAAGGAGGGATTAACCAACTCCTGGTGAAATACGCCAAAGAAGGGAGAAGAGTATGTAGACTCAAAGGCGGTGACCCATTTATTTTCGGCAGAGGTGGGGAAGAAATTGAAGAACTTGCAGAACACAACATCCCATTCCAAGTAGTGCCGGGCATCACCGCAGCATCTGGCTGCTCTGCCTATTCTGGTATCCCACTCACGCACCGTGACTACTCGCAGTCGGCTCGCTTTATTACTGGACATTTAAAAGATGGCACCATGAACCTGCCTTGGAGTGAGCTTGCAGTAGAAAGGCAAACACTAGTATTCTACATGGCGCTTGTAGGTGCTAAAGTAGTGTCAAAAGAGCTTATCAAGCATGGGATGGATAAAGATATGCCAGTAGCACTCATAGAGCGTGGCACTACCAAAGACCAAAAAGTCAAAACCACCACACTCGAAAAACTACCAATCACCTTAGAAAAACATACCATCAAGCCACCCACTCTCTTAATCGTAGGCAGAGTAGTATCCCTACGTGACAAACTCAAGTGGTTTGAAGCTGGGAAGTAACTAACGGAGTACCTCTAAAGTATGCATACAGCCCTAACGAAGTTATTACATAATATAGCAAAGGCGTACTTTAAGCAGGTGCAAAATATTGTTACATACACTATCTATAAAGTCATTTCAAAAATTCATGAGTGATGTTCGCTTTGTTATCATAGATAGTGAAGACACTGGGCAACGTCTGGATAACTTTTTGATAAAATCATTAAAGGGTGTGCCGAAAACTCATGTGTACCAAATCATCCGTAAGGGTGAGGTGCGGGTCAATAAAGGGCGGAAAAAGGCGAATTATCGCCTTGAAAGTGGAGATATGGTGCGCATCCCCCCTGTGCGAGTATCCAGCAAAGAAAAAGTATCTATCCCAAATAAATTTCAACGTATTATCACTCAAAATATCTTATATGAAGATGATGCCCTACTGGTACTTAATAAACCCGCAGGTATAGCCGTGCATAGTGGTAGTGGTATTAGTGTAGGGCTGATTGAGGCACTAAAAGATACGCATCCAAAGTATGAGCTAATTCATCGGATTGACCGTGCGACCTCTGGGATATTACTCGTGGCTAAAAAACGCAGTCACTTGAAGGCAATACAAGAGCAAATAGTAGCAGGAGTAGTAGATAAATACTATAGCACTATAGTGGTAGGGAACTGGGCAAAAAAGACTCATAGAGTAGATGCTCCCCTACTCACCACTCATAATAAAACCCTAATAAGTCATCAAGGCAAAGATGCACTGAGTATTTTTACCCCTATGCAAAATTTCTCATATAAAGATACCCCGCTTAGTCTGGTGAAGGTACAAATACTCACCGGACGCAACCACCAAATACGGGTGCATAGCACCCATATGAACCACCCAATACTCGGAGATGATAAATACGGTGACTTTGCAGTGAATAAACAGCTCGGTATCAAACGAATGTACCTACATAATACTCAAATGAGCTTTATTCACCCCATTAGTGCTGAAAAATTAGAAATCATCTGCAAGCCCGACTTTGATATACTAGAGAATACATGACTAAGCCTATCAGACCAGCAAGTAACCCCTACATTCGCTTGATGCGCTTAGATAAGCCTATTGGGATTTATCTTCTCGCCTATCCAGTATTGTGGTCATTACTCCTTACTGGTACAACAGATGTAAAAATCTGGGTGATTTTTTTACTGGGGACACTCATTATGCGAAGTGGGGGTTGTATTATCAATGATTACGCCGATAAAGACATAGATAAGCATGTAGAACGCACTAATCAACGTCCACTGGCTACTGGGGAAATCGCGCCCAAATCAGCGCTTTTATTATTTGCAGTGCTAATGATCATTGCTCTAGGGCTGGTGCTGAGTACTAATCTCTTAACTCTGATGCTTGCAGGTGTTGCCGGGCTATTGACTATTATTTACCCGTTTGCAAAGCGGTTTTTCCCAGTACCTCAGCTGTTTTTAAGCCTTGCTTTTGCTATGAGTGTGCCGATGACTTTTGCCGCCAGTTTGAGCGAAATACCACTCGGTGCATGGCTGGTGTTTGCTATTACCGTGGTATGGGTGATTGCCTATGACACTATGTATGCACTCAGTGACAAGCCAGATGACTTAAAGATAGGGGTGAAGTCCTCAGCGATTTACTTTGGTTCGTGGGATAAACGCATCATTGGACTATTGCAAGTGATGATGCTCATGGGTTTAGTAGTGTTGGGGGAGTGGTATACTCTGCACCTAGTGTATTATCTGGGCGTAGGAGTAGTCGCTGGGGTGATGATATATCACCAAACACTGATTAGCCAAAGAAATCGTACACAGTGCCTCAAAGCATTTTTACATAATAATGTCATTGGTCTAGTGGTGACTATCAGCACCGCTCTTGGGATGTATCTCTAAACTCATAGTGCTACAAAGATAAAATCTGCTGACTTGCGTGTTCGGTAATTTGCCTCCCCTTTGGAGTGCGGTTAATAAACCCTTGTTGTATTAAATACGGCTCAATCATATCTTCAATAGTCCCTTTATCTTCACCTAATGCAGTAGCAAGGGTGTCTAGCCCAACAGGACCACCGCTAAATTTATCTTTAATCAAGCGTAGGTAATTCATATCATTTTCACTCAGCCCATTTTCATCTACCTTGAGGGTATGCAGAGCTACCTGTGCAATCTCTTTAGAAATGACTCCATTATTTTTCACATCAGCAAAGTCCCGTACTCGTTTAAGTAATCTATTAGCAATTCTAGGTGTACCTCTAGAGCGTTTAGCTATTTCACTTGCTCCCTGAGGCTCAATTTCTGCGTGTAAAATCCCTGCGGCACGACTAACAATAAGCGTAAGCTCACTTTGGGTATAAAACTCTAAGCGGTTAATAATACCAAACCTATCTCTTAAAGGCGAGGTTAGCATTCCAGCACGTGTGGTTGCCCCAATCAAAGTAAACGGCGGTAAATCAATTTGTACGCTATGGGCAGCTACGCCCTCCCCAACAATAATATCTAGCTTAAAATCCTCTAATGCAGGGTATAAAATCTCTTCGACAACAGGGCTGAGCCTATGAATTTCATCAATAAATAAAGTATCAAATGGCTCAAGCTTAGTCAAAATAGCAGCTAAATCACCGCTTCGCTCTAGTGTAGGGCCAGATGCAATTTTCAAGTGCGAACCCATATGCGTAGCAATCACTCCTGCCAAAGTAGTTTTCCCAAGTCCTGGAGGACCATAAATTAGCGTATGATCTAGGGATTCTCCGCGTTTTTTAGCTGCTTCAATAAATAAAGAAAGTTGCTCTTTAATAGTCTCTTGCCCGATGTACTCTGCTAAACGAGTCGGTCTAAGCGAGAGCATCTCAGGTGTGGATTGTTCTTCAGTAGATACGGGGCTAGTGCTGAGAATATTATCTGTTTCAATCATATAGGATATTTTAACTGTTCATAGGTGAGATACTATAAGAAAATCTCTTGCAAGGTATTAAGGTGATTATATCCCAGTTCAGTCGGGATAATCATAGTGCTGTCATTTTTAATAAGTTTTTTATCTAATGCCTGATTAAGCATAGGTTCTATAGTACTCATAGACAAACCCGTTCGCTGAGTAAATAACTCATAGGTAACGCCTGACTTTAGTCGTAAGGCATTTAACATAAAGTCAAATGCCCTATTTTCAATGCTCTGCACCTGAGGGTGTGGATGAGTGATGTAGTCTTTCGGGTTTGCGGGCATGACGGTACGTACTATATCTGAGTGAGTTGTGAATTTGCCATGTGCACCTGCACCAATGCCTAAATAATCCCCAAATTGCCAATAATTCATATTATGCTTTGAGGGATTGCCATAGGCAGAAACTTCATATCTGTATAGCCCCGCGTACTCAATGCGTTCAATCCCAGCGTTCATCATCTGATACAACTCTTCATCATCTGGCAAAATGGGTGGATACTTCGCAAAATAAGTATGTGGCTCAATAGTCAACTGATAAAACGAAAGATGTGTGGGTACATAAGATAGCACAGTTTCAACATCTGAGATGACTTGTTCAATCGTTTGATTTTTTAAACCAAAGATAATATCCCCGTTGCACTCTGGGAACATCTCACTGGCTAATGTAAGTGCGTCTTGTGCCTGCGTACTAGAATGCACTCTACCTAAAAATCTCAGTGAAGTATCATTAAAGCTCTGCACCCCAAGAGAAATTCTATTGATGCCTAACTCTCTATATGTAGCAAACTTGTGCTCTGATGCTGAGGATGGATTTACTTCAATCGTGATTTCCGCATCTAGGCTAATCTGATAATGATTATGCAATGTAGTAAATAACCGCTCTAAATCACGTAGGGGCATCAAACTCGGAGTACCTCCACCAATATATATACTACGAATAGGGCGAGTATTGTCTCTTGCTTGATTGATAGAATCTGTAATTAATGCATCAATATATGCACTCTGGGTTTTACTCACATCATAAGAATTAAAATCACAATAGGGGCATTTCTTCTCACACCAAGGGTAGTGAATATACATGCCTAATGGGATGTCATACATTATGGGAGTAATGTTCACTAATGTTGTGCGGTTAATTGTGAAACGAGTTGTGCTATTGCTTGTCCACGGTGCGAATGGCGGTTTTTCTCCTTTAGTGTAAGTTCTGCACTGGTTTTATCCAGCTCTGGTAGATAAAAAATAGGATCATAACCAAAGCCACTAGTACCTTTTACTTCTCTGAGTAATTCGCCGTACCACATGCCTGTAGCGATAATGGGTGCAGGGTCATACTCTGAGCGCATATACACTACTACTGCATAAAAACATGCTTCTCTTTTATCACAAGTGTTCATGTGTTTGAGTACTTGCTTAATATTATCAGCATCTGTAGCATACTCACCTGCATATCTTGAAGAATAAATCCCCGGTGCTCCATTTAGAGCGGGAATCACTAACCCAGAATCATCAGCAATTGCTGGTAAATTGCTATGTACGCATGCATTTTTCGCTTTAATCAGAGCATTTTCTACAAAGGTAGAGCCATCTTCAACTGCTTCGGGAGTGTTAAATTCAGATTGAGGAATTAGAGTGTAATGAGGTAATGCTTGAGCAAACTCTTGTAACTTTCCCTTATTTCCACTGGCAAATACAATATTTTTCATAATCTGTTAAAATCTGTTAAAAATTTTTACCAATTATACGCTGGAGTAATTCCGATGACACAAGATGAATTAAAGAAACAAGTGGCAATAGCTGCAATGGAATATGTACAAGAAAACACCATTATTGGTGTGGGCACTGGCTCTACTGCTAATTTTTTTATTGATGAGTTAGCGACTGTTAAAGACTCAATTATTGGAACAGTTGCATCTTCAAAAGCCACTCATGAACGCCTCGAATCTCATGGCATAAAGGTATTTGACCTCAATGAAGTAGAATCAATGAGTGTCTATGTAGATGGCGCAGATGAAATTAACCACAACCTGCAAATGATTAAAGGTGGGGGTGGGGCACTCACTCGGGAAAAAATTGTTGCCAGTAATGCTGATAGTTTTGTCTGTATTGCCGATAGCTCTAAACTTGTGCAGACTTTAGGCGCATTTGCATTACCAGTAGAAGTCATTCCTATGGCTACTCAGGGAATTATCCGCAAAATACATGCTACACTGGGTGCGCAGTCAAGTATTCGTGACTTTACTACTGATAATGGTAATAATATCATTGACATCAGTGGATTAAGTATTGAAAACCCCTATCAGCTGGAGCAAATTATTAATAACATCCCCGGCGTGGTAACCAATGGTATCTTTGCTCTTAATCCAGCAACTACCTTGTTATTAGGCACTGAGCAAGGCGTACGCACACTAACAAATCACACTACTGCACTGTAACAGTTGCATTTGCTTCTAAGTCCAGAAGCATCGCTTTATAGTCTGCACCCCCAGCGTACCCCCCTATGCCTCCAGTGCTTTTGAGTACCCTATGACATGGGATAATAATACTGAGTCGGTTACTACCAATAGCAGTACCAACTGCACGTATTGCGTTTGGGTTATCTATCATCATAGCAATATCGCCATAACTCTTCGTTTCCCCATACGGAATATTCATTAGTGCTTGCCATACCGACTCTTGAAATGGCGTACCCTGATACCAAATAGGCAAGTCAAATATTTGACGCTTACCCGCAAAGTATTCATCAAGTTGCATACATGCCTCGGATAATAATTCAGTAGGTTCTTTGGTAATCACGTTAGTAAATTGACGCCTGAGTACTTCTGCAATACTGATATTACTTTTTCTCGGCAGATAATCCACCAAACAAAGTTGACCCTGATATTCACCCAAACAAAAGGTAGTGCTTTGCTGCGTGTAAGTGGTGGTTACGAGTGTATTATTGGTGTTCATAATAAATTGATTATATCACATCAATAAAAATTTAAAAAAATACTTGAAACCTAAATAATCATCCCTAAATATAGGCTTTAATTTATTTCTAACTAGGAGTATTTCATGAATATTAAACCATTAGGTGATAGAGTTATTATTAAACGTGCAGAAGAAGAAAAAACCACTGCTGGTGGTATTATCATTCCTGATAGTGCATCTGAAAAACCTTCAAAAGGTGAAGTGCTAGCAGTAGGAAGCAAATGCGAAGAAGTAGCAGTGGGTAATCATGTATTTTTTGAAGGGTATGCTACCCGTGAAATCAGTGACGGCGAGCATAAATATCTCGTTGTTAAAGAAGAAGATATTACCGCAGTAATCGGCTAAATTAATATAATTATAGGAGTAAATAAATGAGCGCAAAAGAAGTAAAGTTTGGTCTTGATGCCAGAGGAAAAATGCTAGATGGAGTAAATGTACTCGCAAATGCAGTAAAAGTAACACTTGGTCCTAAAGGACGTAATGTAGTACTAGATAAATCATTTGGTGCACCAAGTATCACCAAAGATGGGGTATCAGTAGCACAAGAAATTGAGCTAGAAGATAAATTTGAAAATATGGGAGCACAAATGGTAAAAGAAGTTGCTTCTAAAACCAATGACATCGCTGGTGATGGTACAACTACAGCTACAGTTCTTGCTCAAGCATTTGTTAACGAAGGTCTCAAATCAGTAGCTGCAGGTATGAACCCAATGGATTTAAAACGTGGGATTGATAAAGCAGTAATTGCTGCAGTAGAATCTCTACGTAACCTTTCACAACCATGTGATGATTCAAAAGCAATTGCTCAAGTAGGTACTATCTCTGCAAACTCTGATAGCTCAGTAGGTGAAATCATCTCTGAAGCAATGGAAAAAGTAGGCAAAGAAGGTGTTATTACTGTAGAAGAAGGTTCTGGTTTAGAAAATGAGTTAGACGTAGTAGAAGGTATGCAGTTTGACAGAGGATATTTATCACCGTATTTCGTGAATAACACTGATGCGATGCGTGCAGACCTAGAAAATCCATACATCTTATTACATGATGGCAAAATTTCAAGCATTCGTGATCTTGTACCTACACTTGAAGCAGTACAAAAATCAGGTCGTCCACTTCTTATTATTGCTGAAGATATCGAAGGTGAGGCACTTGCGACATTAGTAGTAAACTCTATGCGTGGAGTAGTTAAAGTATGTGCAGTAAAAGCACCGGGATTTGGTGATAGAAGAAAGGCAATCTTACAAGATATTGCTATTCTTACTGGCGCTACGGTAATTGCTGAAGAAATTGGTTTATCACTTGAAGGCACTACTGAAGAACATTTAGGCAGTGCAAAACGCATTGAAGTAGACAAAGATAACACGGTTATTGTTGATGGTATAGGGCAAAAATCAGCAATAGATGAAAGAGTTGCACAAATTAGTGCACAAATTGAATCAACCACAAGTGATTATGACAGAGAAAAACTCCAAGAGCGTTTAGCTAAACTCTCTGGTGGTGTGGCAGTGATTAAAGTAGGTGCTGCTACAGAAGTAGAAATGAAAGAGAAAAAAGACCGTGTAGATGATGCACTCCACTCCACCCGTGCTGCAGTAGAAGAAGGTGTAGTTCCCGGTGGTGGTGTTGCACTTGTTCGTGCAATTGCAGCTCTTGATAGTCTTACTGGTGAGAACCATGACCAAGATATTGGTATCGCTATTGCTAAAAAAGCAATGGAAGCACCACTTCGCCAAATTGTTACCAATGGTGGCGGTGAAGCATCTGTAGTGTTAAACGAAGTAAAAAATGGTAGCGGCAGCTATGGCTACAATGCCGGTACAGAAGCCTATGGTGATATGCTTGAAATGGGTGTACTTGACCCAACGAAAGTAACACGTGCAGCACTTCAACACGCTGCGAGTATTTCTGGACTGATGATTACCACAGAGGCAATGATTACCGAACTCCCTAAAGACGAGGCACCAGCTGCTCCTGATATGGGTGGCATGGGCGGTATGCCAGGCATGATGTAATCTTACTATTCATCACAAAACTCCCCTTTATTGGGGAGTTTTTTTTATATTAGAGATGTATGTATTAGGAAGATTATTATACCAATCACACTGAAATTACTCCCAAGGACTTCTTGTAAGTGTTTATCAGGTAAAATATTATAGTTTTACAGCAAGACACCACATTTATGGCAAAAGACGATTATATTGAATTAGAGGGAGTGATTAAAGAAAAGCTTCCGAATACTACTTTTAAGGTAGAACTGGAAAATGGGCATATGGTACTGGCACATATTTCGGGCAAAATTCGCAAAAATTATATTCGTATCTTACCTGGTGATAAAGTAACTGTAGAAATGACTCCATACGACCTAACAAAGGGGAGAATTACTTTTAGGCACAAATAGGTTTTTTGCCGCTGTGGTGGAATTGGTAGACACGTTGGATTCAAAATCCAATGCCTTCGGGCGTGACGGTTCGAGCCCGTCCAGCGGTACCATCTCATAATTATCCTATCATAGGGTGTTTTGCTCTATAATTATCTTAAATTTAAGGGGCTGTTCTAGATAACTAGCCCATTTCTTTCCTAACCCACTGATTCAATTCTTTTAACTGATTCTTTGGGTTACTGTCTTTAATACAAACTAATTTGTAATTTTTGATTATGAAGTATTCTATGTCTTGTCGATATAGGAATACTTCAAAAGGCTCATAAAGAACCTTTTTCTTTATACCCCTTTATTTCTTCCACCATTCAAACTTTCCCATACTTCTTGAGGTGATTGTGCTGGTACGTAAAAAACATTAATAAACTCCTCCACTAAATGAAAATACCCAGCAATGCGCAATAAATTATCAGTACGTATAGGCTTACCTGCTTCTAGGTTTTTAATTGAGGTTAGACTTACTCCCGTTTTGCTTGAGAGTTCTACTTGAGTGAGTTTATGCTTTTTACGCTTATGACGAATAGTCTCGCCTAATGTAGTTAAAGCCTGACTAAGAGTAAAGTTTGTGTCTATCATGGTTTAAAGTGAACTTTTGGTTTATCCTGATTCTTGACTTCGCTTAATAGTTCGCTATTAACGGTTAGAATGCTATTTTGAGTTTTCTCAAAGCGTTCGTGTGTAACTTCAGATTGCTTGGTATAGTGTGATATATCCTGAGCAACTTCACAAATTCTTTGAACGGCATGGATCATATCACCTCTCTTTAGTGACAAACATTCTGCTTCAATCAGCAAATCATCAAGGCTAATATCTTTTATTTTGTTATTAATGCGTAATTGATGGTTAGCAGTAAATTTACCACTCTCAGGAGCGTGAGCATAAGTAACATCATATGCTGGAGCGAGACCCCAAACTCCCTCGGGGCTCATCATAAAGGAAAAGTTTTTAGTGTGGTCGTCTCGATTTACCATTAATATATTAAAAGCCATGCGCCTAAACATCTCTAAGCGTGCAGCATAATCAAGACTAAAATTTGACGCTAGTCCAAAATATGCTGCATAGCTTGTTGTTCCGGGGTAGTTAAAATCTACACCAATCATAGAGCAGAGTGTTTGGGTGTGTATTTTATTACCCTTATCACGGTCAAATCTTTTGGTAGCAAAGTGGTTTCTGCCCTCTTGGTCACGAATTAAAAGCGAGGGCATTATATCTATCCCCACTTCTTTTGCCATCAAATAGTAGGCGTACTCTAAATTAGTATATCCCAATGGGTTGCCAAGATTATCAGCATCAAACTTAATCAGATAGTATTCATGTCCTTTGGGTATATCGTATTTACCATAGGCAATATGATTGGTTTCTGCATTATAGCCAATGAGTGCTTTTGCTCTCGCACCACCGGCACTAGTACTAATTTGTATAAAATCATCTACTATATCTTCAAAATTACCAGACAGTGCGTTACGAGACTGTTGGACCATGTACTGCAGGTCAATTGCTTCTTGTACACTCGCTGAGCGTGGATATGGCGGTTCAAATTCTAAGGCTCCCATTGCACCGCTGCCAATATAACTCAGCATGTCATACACATCAACTGTTCTGTTCTTAAAATAAGCCCTAATGATATTGGTTCCATGCGTATCAGGAAGTGCATCAGCAAGAAAATGAGGCAACCCCTTAAAACAATCTGATTTAGTAACGAATCGAGTGACCCCGGGTTTTGGTGGGAGCATAATAGGTGAGACGTTATATCTGCTATTTACATATTCATCACTAAACTCAAAATAGTTGTCAGTAACTAAATCAGAATTATTAGTATATAAAAAGCCGACGGTAGTTCCGTATAGAGTTACTTTTATAGATTTCATATAAACTATTTTATACTAATAATGCAGTATATAGTTTATATATAAACTTTTTTATATTTATTAAGCTATGCCATTAAAAGAACTGAGTCGTGTCATCCTGTAGGTCTGGATTACACAAATTGAGCGGTTCTAGTGATAATCTACACTATGAATTATCAGCAAAAATAGTATATGCCAAAGAGCAATGAGCACTTGCTGTAATTAGGAAATAAAATAGGAATATGACTAAAGATAAATAGCGTTGTAATACCATTTATGGCGGTATTTAACATAGTAAACAGAAACCGTCCAGCGACACCATTAAGCATAACTACGAAACTGATATATCACTGATATTGGCATTATGTTTCTATCAGTGTATAATTGTACATTCACTAAATAAGGATACCACCTAAATCTTTAACAGAGTTATTATGGAAGCATTAGCATCAGCAGTAAATTTAAGTATATTTGGCATGGGGTTTGTCTTTTCCTTCCTTGTGCTACTCGTATTTATTATGAAATTACTTTCCAAAATCGCTAACTCTACTATTAATATCACCAGTAATCCTGAGTTTGGTTCAGCCCCTACCATAGCTACTCAGAACACTACTGCCGTGCGAATAGACAAAAAAACCAAGCATATAATCACAGAAGCGATAAAAATGCATAGAGGAGGATAAATGTTTAATTTATTTAGAAAAAAGAAAGAATTAGCAAATTCTATACAAAACAAAGTAGAAATTACTGAGTTAGTCTTTAGAGACGCTCATCAGTCACTTTTTGCTACCCGATTACGTCTAGATGATATGCTCCCTATCGCAGAAAAAATTGATAAGATTGGCTATTGGTCTATTGAAAGCTGGGGTGGTGCTACTTTTGATAGTTGTATTCGTTACCTTGGAGAAGACCCATGGGAGCGCATTAGAAAAATTAAAGAAGTTATGCCTAACACCAAGCAACAAATGTTACTCCGTGGGCAAAACCTCTTAGGATATAGACATTATGCTGATGATGTAGTGCGTAAATTTATTGATCGCTCGCATGCAAATGGGGTAGATGTATTTCGCATTTTTGATGCGATGAATGATATGCGCAACTTACGCACTGCTATTGACCAAACCATCAAAATTGACTCACATGCTCAGGGCACTATTTCATATACTACTTCGCCAGTACACACTGTTGAGCTATGGATTGATTTAGCAAAACAAATTGAAGATATGGGGGCACACTCACTTTGTATTAAAGATATGGCTGGATTGCTTACCCCATACAAAGCGTACGAACTTGTGACCAAACTTAAAGAAGAAATTAGCATCCCCATTCAGCTTCATGCTCATGCGACTACCGGGCTTTCTACTGTCACGATTGTGAAGGCTATAGAAGCAGGAATTGATAGAGTAGATACTGCTATTGGCTCTATGAGTGGTACGTATGGACATAGTGCGACTAATGCTATTGTGGCAATTTTGGAGGGTAGTAATCGCTCTACAGAGCTTGATATGGAAAAACTTGAGGAAATTGATGCCTACTTTAGAGTAGTCAGAGAAAAATATTCTGAGTTTGAAGGCACACTTAAAGGGGTGGATTCTCGTATTTTACTCTCTCAAGTACCAGGAGGTATGCTCACTAATATGGAAAGCCAACTCAAGGAGCAAAATGCACTAGACAAATTTGATGAGGTATTAATAGAAATTCCACGCGTACGCAAAGATCTGGGATATATCCCATTAGTAACCCCTACTTCGCAAATTGTGGGTACGCAATCAGTCTTAAACGTACTTACAGGTGAGCGCTACAAAACAATTACTAAAGAAGCATCTGGGGTATTAAAAGGTGAATATGGTGCAACTCCTGCTCCAGTAAATAGTGCATTACAAGAACGTGTATTAGCAGGTGAAATGCCAATTACCGAGCGCCCTGCAGACCATATTGCCCCTGAACTGGATGCATTAGAAATTGAATTTGACAAAATTATACTTGATAAAAATATCACGCTAGCAAAACACAAAATTGATGATCTCTTAACCTATGCCCTCTTCCCGCAAGTGGGGATGAATTTCTTAGAGAATAGAGGTAACCCTGACTTCTTTGAAGCAGCTCCAACTGGTGAAAAACCAGCGCAGCATTCTCAAGAAGAAGGAGTATATACCGTTTCATTTAAAGGAAATTCTTATACTGTAGAAGTAAGTGCTGGTGGTGATATTACTGCTATGCAGCCCACAAAAGCACCTACTCAAACTACAAATCCACAAGGAGAATCAGCGCCAACTACAAGCGAAGCGCCTGCCCAGACCCCTACTTCTGGCGAAATAGAAGACGTATTAGCACCACTAGCAGGAAACATTTGGAAGGTAGAAGTCACAGAAAACCAACAGGTAAATGAAGGTGATGTACTCATTATTCTAGAAGCTATGAAAATGGAAACAGAAGTGCGTGCAAGCAAAAACTGCACTATTAATAGTATCTCCACTAAAGAAGGAGATAGTGTCAAGGTGGGCGATATTCTCTTATCTGTTCAATAATTTACCAAAACTGATTATGGAACAATTACACAACCTCTGGATTAATACCGGTATTTACCAAATGTCATTAGGCGAATTGGTAATGCTGATTATTTCGTTAGTATTATTATACTTAGCGATTGTTAAAAAGTTTGAACCACTCTTGCTTTTACCTATTGGCTTTGGGGCACTATTGGCAAACCTCCCAGGGGCAGGTCTTGCTGTGGAAGGTGGGTTTTTATATACCTTTTATCAACTTGGTGTAGGTTCAACTATTTTCCCTTTGCTAATTTTTATGGGTGTTGGGGCAATGACTGATTTTGGCCCACTTCTAGCAAACCCACGTACACTCTTACTCGGCGCTGCTGCTCAATTTGGTATTTTTGCGACTGTTCTTGGGGCAGTAGCATTTAGTGCTATAGGAATATTTGATTTCACTTTAAAAGATGCAGCTGCGATTGGGATTATTGGTGGGGCAGATGGTCCTACGAGTATTTATGTAGCCTCTATGCTCGCACCTGAACTCTTAGGTGCTATTGCTGTTGCTTCGTATTCGTATATGGCTCTTGTGCCTCTGATTCAACCGCCTATTATGAAAGCACTTACTTCCAAGGAAGAGCGTGCAATTGAAATGAAACAACTCAGAGAAGTTTCAAAAACAGAAAAAGTGGTATTTCCTATTACGTTACTGATACTTGTGGGGTTCTTACTTCCTGATGCTGCACCTTTGGTTGGGATGTTTGCCTTTGGTAACCTGATGAAAGAAGCAGGGGTAGTTGATAGACTGAGCGACACTGCTCAAAATGCACTCATCAATATCGTAACTATTTTCCTAGGCTTGGCGGTAGGTTCAAGGCTTAGTGCCGAAACATTCTTACAATTTGAAACTCTAGGGATTTTAATGCTTGGTATGGTAGCATTTGCTTTGGGTACTGCCTCTGGGGTGATTATGGCAAAAACTATGAATAAGTTTTCAGACCAAAAAATTAACCCACTTATTGGCTCTGCAGGGGTATCTGCGGTACCTATGGCTGCTCGTGTGTCGAACAAAGTTGGTTTGGAAGCAAACCCGCATAACTTTTTGTTAATGCATGCCATGGGTCCAAATGTTGCTGGGGTGATTGGTTCTGCAATTGCTGCGGGTATTATGATTCAATATCTCGGATAAGTGTACCTTACTCTCTTAAAATCCAAACTTCACAGAGTATCTGTCACTGCATGTGAATTAGACTATGAAGGCTCTTGTGCGATTGATGAAGCACTCTTAGAGGTTGCACATATTGCCGAATATGAGCAAATACATATTTACAATGTGACCAATGGTATGCGTTTCACCACCTATGCTATTACTGCACCCAAAGGTTCTCAAACCATCTCACTCAACGGCTCAGCAGCACGCCAAGCAGTTGTTGGTGATACACTCATTATTGCGACATATGGACAATATGATGCAGATGAAACCAGCAATCACTCGCCAAAACTCGTATATGTGCGTGATAACCAAATCACACATACCAACGCTTAGCGATTACGCATAAGCTTAACCACACGCGCACCCAATAATAGCAGGATAATGAGTAAATAAATTGCGGCTTCAATAGTCATGCCAGATTTTGACTGCAAATAAAAATGTAGCCAAGAAATAATAAGTATAGGATATACTAAATAGTGCAGTTTTTTCCATCGTTTTTTAAGTTTGCGGATACTCCAATTATTTGAAGTAATAGCAAGCAAAAACGTCATCACAAACGCAAGTGCACCGAGTAAGATATACCTACGTTTCATAATATCTTCACTAATGTACTCAAGCGAAAATTGCTGGTCAATCAGCCAGATACTTACATGCAACACCATATAAAAAAACGTAATCAGCCCTAGTGCCCTTCTATAGCGAACGAAAAAAACCCATGTAGTCAATTGCATGATAGGAGTAATGCATAGAGTTAACATCAAAAACCTCAGCGCCCACTGCCCTGTGGGGTTAGTAATTTCCTCAATCGGATCAATTAAATAACCATTTAATGCATTAAAAACAAGTACATAAAAAGGAATAAGTGCAACAACCCAGAGTATTATTTTGGCAACACCTACCGACATTAATAATACCTAGTAAGATCTAGTCCAGTATATAATGAAGCAACTTCATCATAGCCATTAAACATCATCGTATCTTGTTTTTCAGGTGCGAAAAACGATCCTTTACCAATGATACGCTCTCGTTTTTGACTCCATCTCGGGTGATCAACTTGTGGGTTTACATTGGCGTAAAAGCCATATTCATTAGGTGCTTGGAGCTGCCATGAGTTTTTAGGTTCAGTGGCAGTAAACTCTATTTTGACAATAGATTTAATATTTTTAAAGCCATATTTCCACGGTACTACCAAACGCAGTGGCGCACCATTTTGATTGGGTAACTCTTTACCATACAATCCAACCGCTAAAAAACTCAAAGGATGCATAGCTTCAGCAAGAGTAAGACCTTCAACATAGGGCCATTTTAAAGTTTTACGTTTTTGCCCGGGCATTTCCTCAGGTCTGTAGAGTGTGGTAAATTTCACAAATTTTGCGTCCATCGTAGGTTCAAAGCGTTTGAGTACATCTGCCAAAGATACTCCTAACCACGGAATCACCATAGACCATGCTTCAACACAACGAAAGCGATATATCCGCTCCTCTAATTGATGCGGAGAAATAAAATCTTCTAGATTAACCACCCCGGGTTTGTTACAGTACCCACTAACTTCAATATTCCACGGTGAGGTGGTCAATGAATGAGCATGTTTAGCAGGGTCGCGCTTCCCTGTGCCAAATTCATAAAAATTATTATAGTTGGTAATATCATTATAACTATGTGGTTCAAGATTTTGTCCGTATGCAGTATTCTTAACAAAATCTGCATACCCTCCTTCAGGGTTACCTTCTGCATATCCTTTCAGTCCTATACCCAATACAGATATTCCTGCAGTAGTTTTTAAAAACTCACGACGCTTAAGATACTGTTGTTCATCAGTCACTTGAGCTTCTGTAAGATGATTTTTAAGAATTGATTTAATGTTCATAGCCATGCACCTGTTACTTGAATTGGTCGAATACTTTTTTTGGTAGAAATCCATACTGCCAGAGCGAGTTTGGCATCTGTTGTAGTTTTGGGAAGTGGCAAGGTAACTGTCTTAGTTTTTGTATATTTGGCATCATATCCGAGTACTACAAAGTTGTGTTCTGCCATTCTCCCTGAGTTTTCTCCACCTGTAATGTTTGTCTGAATATCAGAGCCTAAGAGTGCAATATTTGCTACAAATCCGGACGTATCAAACTGTACTTTTACCTCATCACCCTCTATATTCACAGTAATATTGCCCACTTTCTTATTATATTCATGATGAATGCCATCACGCCAATAGTTTTCTTCCTCACCAGAGACTACAACGTGCGGAGTAAACACAGCACTAACATTGCCTTCACCATAGTGTAAGCGGTGACGCAGGCTATGTGTTGGGCTCGCATATTGGTCATCCCAACCATACCCATCCCAATAATCTACGTGAAATGCCATAGGTACAATATTGGTAAATAAGTTCTCACTCTTTTTAAAATTCCCAAGCCAACGTTCCGCAGGGGGACAATTATGGCACCCTTGTGAAGTATAAAGTTCTATCAAGGTGTTTTTATATTCACCACTTTCAAAGCTTAATGCCCATACTGTTTGATTATATAGCACTATCGCTAAAATGAGATATTTCATATATTCTTTTTACTAATAAACAAATTACATCTCTAATATACTTGGTTTGAACGCCAAAACATAACTCCAATTATAACCTAGTATGAATAATTCCTTCAGGAGTAAAGACCACAAACGCAAAGGCAAAAGGAATATGATAAGCAACGTCTTTATTATTCTTAGTGACTACCACATTACCCACATCTCTACCGTTGGCAATACGTGTATTATCTAAGGCTGAAGCTTGACCTTCTACCCAAGAAATCACATATCCATTATGCTCTATCTTACCATGCTGTTTAAGCAAGGATAACGGATATGCATGATTATCAATAGCAACAACTCGCGCTAAAGCAGGAATATCCCCAGTATACTGACTACGAAGCAAAAAAGGTTGGGTAGATGAGTCATATGCTACATAAGGATTACTGCCATAATTTCGGAGTTTAGGATTATTGGGTATCAGAACTAATGCTTGTGGATGACGCTTTTTAAGTTCACCAAAAGACTCCATTCGTGAAGGGAGCATCGTAAGTTTAGTATCAGTGTAGGTACCCACAATTCCTTTACCAGTAAATTGTTGCCACCAGCTTTCTGTTTGACGATCGTACATTACCATATCTGAATGTCTGAGTTTCCCAGTCGTGCCAAAGTCGAGCAAAACATCTCCTACTTTTCTATTAAATACAATACCCGAATTACACAATGGGCAATATGTTACTGCAATTGGAACATCACCAATAACATCATTGACGATTTCATGATACATCATAATACGGATAGGATATGCTTTAGTAACACCTTGAAGAGTAATACTCATCACAGGTTCATTATTCTCAATATTAGTAACAGTATTGATAGTACTAAATATAGGATTATCTATTGCTGGTATACCATCTTTTGGTGGACCACCCGAAATAATTTCAGTAATATCTATATTCGTTTGGGAAAAATCAGTATCAGGCCAGTCAGTTACCCACTGTGAATGAGCAAAGAGTGAAGAACTCAATAACCAAAAGAATAACATTTTCATATACATATCATAGTAGTGTTGTTATACTACTTATACGAATATATGTAAAATTCGTTGTATGTAATAAGAAATTATTTAAGATTTAGCAATATAAATCTCACCCTCATCCTTAAATTCTGCAGATTTTTCAGCCATTTTCACAGATATTTCATTAATGCTTTGAATATCAGACTCTTTGAGTCCTTTAATCTCTTGAGTGATTTTCATAGAACAAAATTTTGGTCCACACATACTACAAAAATGCTGAGTTTTCGCTGCTTGTTTTGGCATTGTTTCATCGTGATAGGCACGAGCGGTATCTGGGTCTAAGGCTAAGTTAAACTGGTCTTCCCATCTAAACTCAAACCGTGCTTTAGACAATGCATTATCTCTCATTTGTGCCGCCGGATGCCCTTTTGCCAAATCAGCTGCATGTGCGGCAATTTTGTACGTAATAATCCCTTCTTTTACATCGGCTTCATTCGGTAGCCCTAAATGCTCTTTCGGAGTAACATAACATAGCATGGCACAGCCATACCAACCAATCAATGCTGCACCAATACCACTCGTAATATGATCATACCCAGGAGCGATATCAGTGACTAATGGTCCAAGCGTATAAAACGGGGCTTCAGAACATTCCTCTAATTGCTTTTCCATGTTTTCTTTAATCATTTGCATTGGCACATGACCGGGTCCTTCAATAAAGGTTTGTACTTCATGTTTCCAAGCAATTTTAGTGAGTTCACCGAGTGTTTCTAGTTCGCCAAATTGGGCAGCATCATTCGCATCTGCAATACTTCCCGGACGCAATCCATCCCCGAGAGAGAAGGTCACATCGTACGCTTTCATAATTTCACAAATATCTGCAAAATGCTCATATAAAAAGCTTTCTTTATGATGTGCTAAACACCACTTCGCCATAATAGAGCCCCCGCGAGAAACAATACCCGTTATTCGGTTTGCCGTAAGAGGTACGTGATGTAGTCGAACACCAGCATGAATAGTAAAATAATCAACACCTTGCTCTGCTTGTTCAATAAGCGTGTCTTTAAAAATTTCCCAAGTAAGGTCTTCAGCGACACCACCTACTTTTTCCAATGCCTGATAAATAGGCACGGTTCCTACAGGTACAGGAGAATTACGAATAATCCACTCTCTAGTTTCGTGAATATTTTTCCCTGTGGATAAGTCCATAATGGTATCAGCACCCCAACGAGTACCCCAAAGCATTTTTGATACTTCTTCGTCAATAGAGGAACCCAATGCTGAATTACCAATATTACCATTGATTTTCACCAAAAAGTTGCGCCCAATAATCATTGGTTCAATTTCTGGGTGGTTAATATTTGCAGGAATTACTGCCCGCCCTCTCGCAACTTCGCTTCTGACAAATTCTGGAGTAATTTCCTTAGGAATACTTGCACCAAAATCTTCTCCAGGATGCTGACCTATTTCGTCATAATATTCTTGTAATTTGGTGTTTTCACGAATGGCAATATATTCCATCTCTGGAGTGATAATACCCTGCTTAGCATAGTGCATTTGGGTGACATTCTTGCCTGATTTTGCTTTTCTGGGAGATTGAATATGAGCAAAGCGCAACTCATCTAGTGAAGCATCATTTATACGCTGATTAGAATATTCTGAACTAAACTTACTTAATTGCTCTGTATCTTCTCTTTCAATAATCCATTGCTTACGAACAGGTGCTAATCCTTGTTCGAGATCAATTGTTGCATCTGGGTCAGTATATGCCCCAGAAGTGTCATATACGTTTATTGCTGGATTTGCTTCCTTGCCACCATCAGCAAGCAATGTATCAGTCAGACTTATCTGGCGCATGGGTACCAAAATATCTTCTCTACTTCCTTGAATATAGATTTTTTTAGAATTGGGAAAGGGATTGGTGTATTTGGCGTCCATGCTCATAACTAAATATTAATAGTGAATTACTTTGGATTTTACAATATCCCCTTTAGCGTTTGAGGTATTTTCTCCGCCATATTCGCGGGGATATTGGTGGGGTATCATACGCCCAAAACCCTTTTTGCAAACGTTTAGACTCTTGCTCTAATGCTTTGTACTTCTTACCATAGGCATACGCCATCCCATCTGCTACCATTTGCTCAGCAAGATTTCCTTTGCTATGTTGAATGCGTACTAATAATCGCCCATAATCATCAGTAGCAATCACACTTATTTGCCAATTACGTCCTTCTTTTATCAGTGTTCTTAAATGCTCCTTAGCAATCTTACCACAATCTAGGATTTCACCCTGATGTTGGCATTGTTGCCCGAGTTCGGGCGTGTCAATACCATAAATGCGCATCTTAACACTCACACTATCCCCATCAGTAATGTAAAATCCCTTTGAGCCTACAGATAGTTCAGATGCAACTAAAGTATAGGACGTGGTGCATGCCACCAAGAATAAGATAATATTTCGTAACATATGCAATATTGTACTAAAATAGTATCTTTATTGAACTATTTATTGGATTATTATGATAGCTGCTTTGAACGCCATCCAATTTAATGATCAAGGGTTAGTCCCAGTAATTACCCAAGAGTATGATACTGGAGATATTTTAATGTTTGCTTTTATGAACCAAGAAGCATTAGAGCTTACTGCTACCACTGGTAGAGCTGTGTATTTTTCACGCTCACGTAATACATTGTGGCACAAAGGTGAAGAGTCAGGCAATGTGCAAATTGTCAAAGAACTTATGGCTGATTGCGATAAAGACGTAGTCTTATTAAAAGTAGAACAACTCGGGGGTGTTAGTTGTCATACTGGGCGTAAATCGTGTTTTTTCAATACTCTTGTAGATATGGATTGGCATGTTAACCAAGAAGTATTAAAGGATCCTAAAGAAATGTATCAAAATCCTAAAGAATAGTATGAGCGTCATAGAAGAGTTAGAAACTATTTTAGAAGCAAGAAAAACTGAGTCTAGTGAGCAGTCTTATGTAGCCTCACTCTACGCAAGGGGAGATGAAAAAATCCTCAAAAAAATTATAGAGGAAGCGACAGAAGTAGTGATAGCGACCAAAGATGATGATAGAGAGCATCTCATATATGAGGTGGCTGACCTATACTTTCATATTCTCGTATTACTCAGACATAAAAATATTAAAATAGAGGAAATTTATTCTGAGTTAAAGCGTAGATTTGGCACTTCTGGTATTGAAGAAAAAAACAATAGAACAACATAGGGGGTTATATGGGTGGTATTAGCATTTGGCAATTATTAATTGTTTTAGCAATTGTCCTTATCATTTTTGGTACCAAGCGTTTTCGCAACATTGGTACTGATTTAGGCGGGGCAATCAAAGGCTTCAAAAAGTCTATGAATGACGAAACTGATAAAACTACGCAAACCAAAATCATCGATAGCGAAGTCGTCTCAGAAGAAGAAAAAACTAAGTAATCTCTGCCCATGTTTGATGCAGGTTTTTGGGAGTTACTCTTAATATCTATTATCGCTTTAGTGGTTGTAGGTCCTGATAAAATCCCAGGACTTGCCAAATCTGTTGGTAAGTTTGTTGGCAAAATCAAACGCTTTGTCAGTGATACTCAGCAATCAGTACACAACGAACTCGGTACCTCAGAATTAAAAGAACAATTTGGGTTTGAGGAAAGTGAAAGTATCTTAGAAATTATCAAAGATACCGAACAACAGATTAAAGGGCAGTTTGATGAACCTGAAATCCAGCCCAATAGTGAACCATCACCACCAACTTCAACTACTAACAATCCGTGAGTGTAGAAAACGATAATATGACGCTGATTCAGCATCTGATTGAGCTTCGTAATAAACTCATAAAAATGGTGCTCGCTATTTTGATCATCTTTTTAGTCCTATTTCCTTTTGCGGGAGAGGTTTATACACTTGTTGCTACCCCACTTATCGCCGCTCTGCCTCATGCAGGTGCAAATGCCCAGATGATTGCCACAGGAGTTATTTCACCTTTTTTAACTCCGTTGAAAATGGCACTCATTATTGCAGTATATGTGGCAATGCCGTACTTACTGTATCAAATATGGTCATTTATTGCCCCAGGTCTGTATAAACACGAAAAACGACTTATTATTCCACTGGTGGTATCTTCCACTATCTTATTCTATGCGGGAATCTTGTTTTCGTTTTTTGTGGTGTTTCCACTTGCCTTTAATTTCTTAGCAGGCATAGGACCAGATGCGGTGAACTTTGCCCCCGATATTGCGAACTATCTAGACTTTGTCTTAAAAGTTTCCTTTGCCTTTGGCATTGCCTTTGAGGTACCCATTGCTACCATATTACTCATTATGTTTGGGGCAACTACCAAAGAACAACTCAAAAAAAATCGCCCATACATCATTATCGCCGCCTTTGTGGTCGGTATGCTGTTAACCCCACCTGATGTGATTTCTCAAACACTTATTGCCATTCCAATGCTGCTACTCTTTGAGTTGGGGCTAATATTCTCTGGATTTTTTGTAAACGCTAAAAACGCTATGAAAGAAGAGCATTCTATTATGAATGAGGAATCAGTAGAAGATAGCGAGCCATATGAAGAATACTCTAAGAACAGTGAGGCTGAAAATGCTAATACTCACGAAGAGAGTGATGAATTTGATGAAATTGATAAGCAGTTTGATGAGTTAGATGATGAATACAATGAAACTCAGCAGAAAAAAGAATAGTCCCTAGGTTTTAGCAATAAGCGGAAAATCTTATGGATTTTCAATAATAGCATCAGTTACATTGCACTAGTTCAGATTAGCACAAAAAGTATGGGATTGCGTATTTTTTACTAATAATGCAGTAATTACTCAGGAGAGCGAAACTCAAAGTTCGTCCATAGCTTGATTGGCAAGCGAATCGACCAACTCATTATACTCATCACCACTATGCCCTTTCACCCAGTGCCACGTGATAGTGAACTTTTGATTAAGCTCATCTAGTCGCTTCCAGAGTTCTTGGTTTTTTACGGGTTGTTTATTTGCTGTTTGCCAATTGTTTTTTTTCCAATTGGTAATCCATGAGTTAATGCCATCGAGTGCGTATTTGGAGTCAGTATAGAGTGCTATTGGATGAGTAGTTGCTTTGACACTCTCTAATGCTTTAATAATAGCAGTGAGTTCCATTTGGTTATTGGTGGTATTAGGATGGTTTCCTTTTAGGGTTTTTTCAATATCACCAAATTTGAGAAATGCTCCCCAACCGCCAATACCAGGATTACCACGGCAACCGCCGTCGGTGTAAATGAGTATGTGTGCCAACAACTATTCTAGTAACTCAAAAGTGCTTATGATACTCTCTGCAATATCAACGATGCGTTTATTTTTATCCATTGCCATTCTACGCAGGGATTTATACGCATCATCTTCATTAATATGTTTGTGCTTAATAAGTAACCCTTTGGCTTTTTCAATAATTTTACGCTCAAATAATTGATTTTTGGTAGAATCAAGCTCATCTCTGAGTGCTTGAAATTCTCTAAACCGAGCAATAGCTACATCAATAATACCCTGCACACGACTTTCTTCTAGTCCATCTACAATGTAGGCATTAACGCCACTTTTGATCGCATCTTGGGTAGATTTTGTATCAGAGCGTTCAGCAAACATCACAATAGGTTTTGGTTTTGCCTGATTGATTTCACTTAGGTTAGCAAATACTTCATCATCAGGAATATCACTATTCACAATCAAAATATCTGCATGGGTAATTTCTAAGTTATTTTGTAAAGCATTTGAGTCTTCAATACGACTAATGACCTCGTGTCCTTTGTCTTGCAAGGCTCTTCTGAGAATTGCAGAGCGACCAGTGTTTTCATCAATAAGAATAATACGTAATGCGGTGTTCATAATATAATTTTATCTGATTTTAGGATATGATTTGCTATAAACATAGCTACCAAAAAAAGGATTGAGCCGAAAAGTAAGGGGCTTTTCGGCTCAGGAGGAAATTGTGAGTTAAGAATTACTTCTTAAACTCTGGGTATGCCTCCATACCGCATTCAGCGATATCAACACCCTCAATTTCTTCAGCTTCGCTTACTCTGACACCCATAATTGCTTTCAGAGCTACCCAAAGAACGAGTGAAGCCACAAATACCCATACAAAGATAGTAAGTGCACCGATGATTTGACCAGAGAAGCTCGCACCATCATTAGTAAGAGGTACAATTAATAAACCAAATAGACCTACTACACCATGTACAGAAATAGCACCTACTGGGTCATCAATTTTGAATGTTTTATCAAGTATTACGATAGAAATCACTACAATCACACCAGCTACCAAACCAAAGATAAGTGCTTCAAGAGCAGTAGGAGTAGAAGGTTCAGCAGTAATTGCAACTAGACCTGCTAATGCACCATTTAATGCCATAGTAAGATCAGCTTTACCAAACCATACTTTCGCAGTAAATAATGCAGCGATTACACCACCAGCAGCGGCAGCGTTGGTATTTAAGAATACTACTGCAACAGCGTTTGCATTTGCGATGTCGCCAAGTTTTAGTACAGAACCACCATTAAAGCCAAACCAGCCCATCCACAGGATAAACGTACCTAGGGCAGCAAGTGGCATATTTGCACCCGGAATTGCTCTTGAGTTACCATTTTTGTCATATTTTCCAGAACGCGCACCCAGTACCAGCACACCTGCTAAGGCAGCGGCAGCACCTGCCATATGTACAATACCAGAACCTGCAAAGTCAGAGAATCCGAAGTCACCAAGGTTATACATGCCAAATACATCAGCACCACCCCAAGTCCAAGAACCTTCTAATGGGTAGATGATTGCCGTAAATATCGCAGCAAAAATGAAGAATGAAAACAGCTTCATACGCTCAGCAACCGCACCAGATACGATACTCATTGCTGTTGCTACAAAGACTACTTGAAAGAAGAAGTCAGAAGCACCAGAATAAATAGAGCCACCGTTAAATCCATCTTCACGAGAAGCAAAATCTTTTAATGTAGCATTAACATCTACTGATTCGATGCCACTTAAAAAATAGCCACCGCCATACATAATGGCGTAGCCAACTACTAAATACGCAGTACACGCAATAGCAAATAGACCGATGTTTTTTGTTAAAATTTCTGTAGTGTTTTTAGCGCGTACCAACCCTGCCTCAAGCATTGAGAAGCCAGCAGCCATCCACATTACTAATGCACCCATTACCAAGAAGTAAAAGGTATCTATTGCATATTGCAATTCATATACGTGATTTAAAACTTCCATTTCATTCCTCCTTAAATAGCCTCAGAACCTGTTTCGCCAGTTCTGATGCGAATCACTTCTTCAACAGAAGTTATAAAAATCTTACCATCACCAAATTCACCTCCTTCATTCTTTGCAGAAGAAACGATAGCTGCTACTATTGCTTCAACTTTGTCAGCAGTAATGGCAATTTCAATTTTTATTTTTGATAAAAAATCAACACTATATTCAGTGCCACGATAGAGTTCAGTATGACCTTTTTGTCTACCGAATCCTTTGACTTCAGTAATGGTAATACCAGAAACACCTAAGCCATTAAGTGCGTCTTTTACTGAATCTAATTTATAAGGCTTGATAATAGCCGTTATGAGTTTCATATGCCCTCCTAGATTTTTATTCACCCATAAAAAAAGCCAATACTAATAGAGATTACTCTCTACTTGTATTGGCTTCTTTACCTTATGTATCTCGTCATTGAGATACAAAAAAGGCGTTTACGTTCTTGCTATATGAATACATATAAAAAGAAAGTAAACGCCTTTGTTCTGTGCTCTTATCTCCGTTGATAAGAATATATTTTGTACTCAATTATACCAATGTATAATTCTTTTTGCAATACTTTATTGCAAAAGTTGGTGTAATAATTATAACTATTGGTTATGTTAGTTGTTATTAGTTATTATTAAAAATATCACGCGTATAGACTTTACTCGCCACGTCTTCCAAGTCAGCACTCATTCTATTAGTCACAATCACATCACTCATGGTCTTAAAGTCGTCTAGAGAAGTAATCACTCTAGAGTTAAAAAATAACTCTTTGGTAAGTGTAGGTTCATAAATTACTACTTCAATTCCTTTGGCTTTAATGCGCTTCATAATGCCTTGAATAGAGCTGGCTCTAAAGTTATCGCTACCACTTTTCATTACTAAGCGATAAATACCCACAATGCGCGGTTCTTTAGCTAAAATACTCTGGGCAATAAAATCTTTGCGAGTTGTATTAGAATCTACAATAGCTTTAATAATATTATTCGGCACTTGGTCATAGTTTGCCAATAATTGCTTCGTATCTTTTGGCAGGCAATACCCCCCATAGCCAAATGAAGGGTTGTTATAATGATTACCAATGCGTGGATCTAAGCACACACCTTTAATAATTTCTTTAGTGTTTAAATCATTAAGTTGAGCGTAACTATCTAACTCATTAAAATATGCTACGCGCATTGCCAAATAGGTATTCGCAAATAGTTTGATTGCTTCTGCTTCAGTATTGCCAGTATGTAAAATCGCTACATCTTCTTTAAGAGCGGCATCTCCCAATAATTGGGCAAAGGTCTTAGCCTCTAGCGTAGTATCTCCAATAATAATACGACTCGGATATAAGTTGTCGTAGAGTGCACTACCTTCTCGTAAAAACTCAGGAGAGAATATGATATTAGTTACATTATGCTTTTGTTTCATGCGCTCAGTAAATCCAACTGGTATGGTAGATTTGATGATAATGGTAGCACTAGGATTATATTTTAAACTTTCAGTGATAACACATTCTACCGTGCTAGTGTTAAAGTACTGAGTAGTCGTGTCATAATCGGTAGGGGTAGCAATAATCACATACTCTGCATGTTGGTAGGCACTAGAAGCATCTATCGTTGCAGTTAAATTAAGAGTTTTAGTGGCTAAATATTCGGAAATTTCCGCATCAACAATAGGTGAAATGCCTGCATTAATAAGTGCGACTTTTTCTTTGTCTATATCCAGTGCTGTCACTTGATGGCTTCCTGCTAATAATACGGCATTCGATAAGCCTACGTATCCTGTACCGACAATAGTAATATTCATAATGTATTAAGGTTGGTTAGGAAATGATGAAACGGGAATATATTTCGGAATATATACTGGGTAATATACGGGTATCTTCACAGGATAATATACTGGAATATATTTGTATTCTGTGTGGGTGATAGGTTGTAATGGTGCAGATGCTGAAGTGTTCGTTTGGTTTTGAGAAGAGTGTGATGTTTGTGAATTCTTTTGAGCTGTGTTTTTTGTATTTTCTGTTGAATTGTCTTTTGGTGCAAGGTGCAACCTTTTAGAAAGAGTAAATTCTAAGGCATGGTGATCAACGGTATTAATATCTAAACTCTTAACATTATCAGTAATCATCTGCTCATTTGCCCAGCTGACGCAGGTACTTACACTTAAGGCAATAATAACTAAAAATCTCACTGTAGAATGAATATAAATATTAACCAAAAAACAGTACGTTACCAAGAATAATCTACATAAAAACGTACCTAACCCTCTGATTTTAATAAATCTTTGGTATCAATTTTATCAGCATTCTTACCCTGTAAAAGTCTATTTATCCACTTCTTCGCATGTGCGGTATCTGGAGTTTTGGTATGCCCGGTGGGCGTGCTCGGTGATGAAGTAGCCAAAGCATCTATTGAACTGAATTCATGAGATTCATCAATGAGTCCCATACTCAGAGCAACATTACGTATAGCTTTTTCTCCAGCAGAAATAGTACCGAGTGGAATCACAATCAGGGTTAAGATAGTAGAGATAATCACCCCAAATAACAGTGAAATTGCCATACCTTGGAAAATCGGGTCAGATAATATCACACTAGAACCACCCACGAGCGCAAGTGCTGTAATTAAAATCGGGCGTGTCCGTGAACTACATGAACGAATTACTGCCTCAAAGAAATCTACTCCTCTGCTATACTCATGTACAGTAAAGTCCACAAGTAAAATAGAGTTACGCACAATAATCCCTGCCAAGGCTATCCAGCCAATCATAGAAGTTGCAGAAAACTCAGCACCGAGTAAATAATGTCCTGGAATAATCCCAAGTAGTGTGAGCGGAATTGGTGCCATAATGATGCCCGGAATGAGGAAACTGCCAAACTGCCAAACCACCAACATATAAATCACCACTAACGCCACCATAAAGGCAGCGCCCATATCTCTAAATGTCTCAAAGGTAACGGTCCATTCTCCTGCCCACGCCATGCCTACATCAGAGGTATCTTTTGGGGTACTAAAGTAATATGCCGACACCTCGGACCCATTAGGTGAAGTATAGTCTTTTAACAGTGTATCCACCGCACCCATAGCGTAAATAGGCGCACTCAAACGACCTACTGGCTCACCCATAACATACTCTACTGGGTATAAATCCTTATGATATATCAGATCATCTTGCTTCACATATTCAAAATTCCCTATCTCTGAAAGTGCAATACTCGTACCATATTTTGTCGGAATCGGTAGTTGTACCAAATACTCTAACTGCGAGCGTTTACTGAGTGGCACACGCATCACAATATTTGAAGGCTCTAGTGCAGATTTCATACGGATAGTGCCAATATTATGATCTTGTAAAATCATCGCTAGATTATGTTGCACTGTTTTCGCATCCACACCATAATTCGAGGCTTTGTTACTATCAACTCTAAAGTTTATAATCGGATGTTCATCACGCATCATAGTGTCAATATCACTCATTGAGTTACTAGATTCAAAGAGTTGTTGTACTTCACGAGCAAATTCTTGGCGAGTTGTATGGTCTGGTCCATAAATCTCAGCCACAACTGGTCGCAATACTGGAGGACCTGGTGGCATTTCTACCACTGCAAAATCAGCTCCAAATTCTTGTGCAATAGGCAGTAGGCGCTCTCGTACTTCTAATGCAATCTCATGAGACTTACGCGTACGCTGTGATTTATCTACGAGTGTGATTTGTAATTCACCATGGTGAGGTAGAGTTCGCAGGTAATAATGACGTACCAAACCATTAAAATCAAACGGCTTAGAAGTTCCGCTATAGGACTGAATAGCTACAATCTCAGGGATATTTTTAATTTCCTGAGTCATTTTATGCAACAAAGATGCAGTATCTGGCAACGAGATGCCATCAGACATATCTACTGCAACCGCAAACTCACTTTTATTATCCAGTGGGAGCATTTTTACCACCACACTAGTAGTGTAAAACATAGCAATAGAGATAAAGAAGGTAATAATCAAGAAAAATAAAAATAAATTCCCCTTCAGTCTGCTAAATGCCAGTGTTGTAATAATGCCTTTAAAAAGTTTATATAAAAATTTTGATTCTTTATCTTCTCTAGCATGCATTTTTTCAAGCACTTTCAAAGGCGGAGTAAACTTCATAATGAAGTATGGGGCAAATACAAAAGCAGCAAATAACGAGAAAATCATAGCTACCGAACCTAAAATAGGAATAGGTGCCATATATGGCCCCATCATACCACTTACCGCTGCCATAGGCACGAGTGCCGCTACTACAGTAAAGGTTGCGAGAATAGTTGGATTACCGACCTCTCGCACTGCATCAATTGCAGTTTTAATGGTGATTTTGTTATCAATCAACCAACGCCTGTAGATATTTTCAGTCACCACAATAGCATCATCTACTAATATCCCAATGGAGAAAATAAGAGCAAATAATGACACTCTATCAATAGTCATACCAAAAATCCACGCTGAGAAGATAGTCATGAGTAGTACTACCGGTATTACCAATGTTACCACCAATGCAGGGCGCCACCCTAGGGCAATATACACCAAGATAGTCACTGCAAGCGTTGCAATAAAGAGTTTCAAAATCAATGAATCTACTTTATCCTTGGCACTCTTACCATAATCTCTACTAACAAAAACCTCAACCTCTTGTGGAATAATAGTACCTTTAAGCTTTTCTAAACCTGCAAGAATATTACTGGCAACTTCTACCCCATTCGTTCCATATTTTTTAGCAATTGCGATAGTTACCGCCTGATTACCCTGAGACTCAACCTCACCAGCCGCACCACTGTAATGTATGACCATTTGGTTCGTTTCTTCAGGCTTATAACTTACTGAGGCAATATCACGAATATACACTGGTTTATTATCAACATTACTCACTACCAGATTTTCAATATCACTAACTTTTTGCAAAAAGCTCCCCGCATAAATATTAAGATACGTATTATCACGTTCAATATTTCCTGCTTGCTCTCTAACATTAGCATTACGCACAATTTCTGCTACTTCAGACAGAGAAATCCCATAACTCGCTAGGCGAGATGGATATACATCAAGTGCAAAAATTTGCTTACGTCCACCAACGATAAAACTATTATTCGTATCAGGGATTTTTTCTAGTTGTTGCAATACTTCAACTGCTAAGGAGCGTAAAGATGCATCATCCAAAGTTTTAGACCATAGGGTAAGGTTAATAATGGGTACGTCATCAATCTCTTTAGGTTTAATCAGAGGCTGGCTTGCCCCTGGTGGCATAAAGTCAAGATTTGAGAGTAATTTATCTCGTACCTTGATAATAGAGTCGCCCATTTTTTGCCCAACATCAAACTCCACAGTGATAATCGCTTGTCCTTTATCACTGACTGAGTACACATGTTTGACACCCAAAATATGAGACATCAAGCGATCTAATGGCTTAACAATGATATTTGCCACTTCCTCACTAGAAGCCCCTGGATAATTCACAAAAATATCTATAATCGGGACCGAAATTTGTGGGTCTTCTTGACGTGGGGTAGAAATAAGCCCAATAATTCCCGCACCCAACATAGCAAAAAACAAAATGATTGAAAGCGGTGAGGTAATAAAGGATTTAGTAAGTTTTCCTGCTAAGCCAAGGTCTTTTTCAGAATGCACCTGAGTTTCAGTAGGTCCTTGAGCCTCAGCATTTGCTGATTGATGCTCTGGAGTAGGTTCTGCGTGATGAGATGGTTGCATACTATATAAAGCTAAATACTTACTTAAATACTATCACCAGAAATACTATAGGTATTTGGATTAATAATTACCCGTTGTCCGATACGTACACCAGAAAGAACACTTACATGCCTATCATCAATATCTTCACCTAAGCGAACAAACCGTAGTTGTAGTTTATTAAATTTATCTACTACAAATACACTTGGTAGACTTAGACGCCACATCACCGCACTTTTTGGAATATATGCTTGTCTAGTTTGCGATTTGCCTTGCAGCTCTATTTCAGCATACATCCCTGGCAAAATTGGTAAATTTTCAGGTAAGTCAAGTTTAATTTTAATACTATGTCTATTCCTATCAGCCAGTGGATAAATTTGTGAAAGTGTGGCATTGACCACTCTTGAGAGATTATCAATTTTGACTCTATAGCTCGCCCCTACTTTTAAGATTTGCATAAAACGTGAAGGTACATTTACCTCTACTTGCAGTTGTGCCAAATTTGAAAATTCTAATAACTGTTGTCCTATTTGCACATTATCCCCAACTTCAATATACTTTTTAGTAATAACTCCGTCAAACGGAGCAACCACTGTTGCATCTGCTAGTTCTTCATCAATGAGTTTGAGTTTGGCTTGTGCTTGAGTGAGGGCATTACGTGCCTGATTCAGTCCAGTGAGGCGTTCCGTACGATAAGCAAACCTATCATACTCTGGGTTTGCATTACCAAAAAAATTATTCACAGGGTCTGTGAAGGTATTGAATGCTCCACCAAACATTTGATTAGAATTAGGAGAAATAATCGCCTGAGAATATTGTACCTGAGCGTTACGAATAGCTTCTCGTGCATTTGCAATTTCGGCAATAACTGCATCTCTTCTGGCATTGATTGCTTCTTTTTCAAGCTCTAATATCACATCACCAGATTTATAATAACTCCCTTCAATTCCTTCAAAACTAATAACATCACCACTTTGCTTAGCAGACACATTGACATCGCTTGAAGAAATAATACGCCCACCTAGAAGTGCTCTTTTAGTCAAATCAGTATGTTGTACAACATCTATAAGATATTGATTAGTATTATTATTTGATGTATTTACAAAGGACTCAGCTACCGCATTACCCATGAACAATGTCATAACAGCAGTAATATACATAGAGTTAAAACGTAACATATATAGCTAATTTATATAAGAATTTACGCCATTTTATCTTAAAATCAGTTGTTATTTCATAAATTAGCAGTTTTACTCTATGCAAATAGCCCTTTCTATCGGTGAATTAGCAGGTATTGGACCCAATATTGCCTTAATGCATATTCAATATACTCATGCGCCCTTGGTGGCATTTGCAGATAGAGAGGCACTAGCAAAACGGGCAGAACTATTGGGCTTTCCTGTGATTTTTACTGACACTGTAACCACTGAAGCGGGTAAGCTCTGCGTACATCATATTCCAAGTAATATAACAGTACCGCCTGGCAAGCCCCACCCTGATAATGCTGAATATGTTTTATCGTGCTTACGAGCAGCTACAGAATTTTGCTTACAAACAGGAGCACCACTCCTCACCTTACCACTGCATAAAGGCGTGATTAACAAAGCAGGTATTTCTTTTAGTGGGCATACCGAATATTTAGCTGACATCACACACACCAAAAAAGTTGTCATGCTCTTAAAATGCAAACAACTGGCAGTTGCACTCGCAACAACGCACGTACCACTATCTATGGTTTCAGAACATATTACCAGTGATTCACTAAGTGAGATTATGCACATTATTCATCATTCGTTTAATCAATATTATCACACGTATCCTGCTATTATGACTCTGGGACTCAATCCACATGCGGGAGAAGATGGCTATTTGGGGCGAGAAGAACTAGAGGTGATTAACCCAACAATACTCAAGATGCAACAACAAGGAATCAATATTACTGGGGCTATTCCAGCAGATACCGCATTTAGTCAAGAGAATATGAAACACTATGATGTATTTCTAGCCATGTATCACGACCAAGGGCTTTCAGTACTAAAAACTTTGTGTTTTAATAACGCGGTAAATATTACCCTAGGACTGCCTATACATCGAGTGTCTGTAGATCATGGCACTGCATTTGACTTAGCGCATACTACCAATATTCACTTAGGTAGTTTTGCAGCTGCATTAAATGAGGTTATTCCTAAGTAGATTATGGAATAATATTTTTATTTATTTTAGTTTTGACCATGAACACAGTACACTGCATTAAATTAGGTAAAGAACTTCCAGCTATGGAATTTGCACCATATCCTGGTGAACTTGGGCAAAAACTCATGGATAATGTAAGTCAAGAAGCTTGGAATACATGGCTTGAGTATCAAACTATGCTAATTAATGAAAATAGTCTTAATCTAATGAACGAAGAAGCGAGAGAATATCTAAAAACCCAAATGAATAACTACTTCTTTGGTGGAGAAGTAGATGCTATTGCAGGGTATCAGCCAGAGTAATGTATGCATACTTTGTTTGTGATTTCTGCACCTTCTGGTTGTGGCAAAACCTCACTCATTAAAGCACTGAGAACACACAAACCAGAACTTAAACTTTCTATTTCCCACACTACTCGCACTATCCGAGAAGGAGAGCAAGATGGTGTGGATTATTTTTTTGTAGATACTACTACTTTTGCCTCACTTAAAGCAAATAATACCTTTGTAGAATCTGCCAATGTATTTGGTAACCTCTATGGCACTAGTAAAGACACTTTGCATACCATGCTAACAGAATCTAGTGTGATTGTAGAAATTGATTGGCAAGGTGCACGTCAAATTAGAGATTCTCTATCTAATGTAGTGAGTATTTTTATCATGCCACCGAGTATAGATACTCTCAGAGATAGGCTCACTGCCAGAGGTGATGATAGCGAAACCATAGACTACCGCATGAATCAGGCAGAAGCGGAAATATCACATAAAGACGAATATGACCATATCATCATTAATGATGATTTTTCTACTGCCTCTACAGAATTAGATACTATAATATCAAAGTATCTTGCCTAATGCTTAGGTAACCTCACAATTCATATATGACTGAACACGATAACGAACACGCCAACACACAGGCTAATGAAAGCACCAATGTTGATACCAACGAGCCCACTGATGACTCGACAAACGAACAACACCTCACACCCGTAGAAACGAATCAAGAGCTGGCAAATCTTAATCTGCCAGATGAGTCAAAATATCCCCCTATTCTCACCAGTGAAGAAGAATATGAATTAGCAGTCAAACTCTATGAAAATCACGACCTAGAAGCAGCACAAAAACTAGTAATGTCGCACTTACGATTTGTAGCGTTTATTGCTTATGGATATAAAGGCTATGGGCTTGAGCAAGAAGAACTTATTCAAGAAGGGACAATAGGACTGATGAAAGCCGTGAAAAAATACAACCCCTACAAGAAAGTACGTCTTGCTTCGTTTGCGGTGTATTGGATACGTGCTGAAATCCATGAGTTTATTTTTAAAAACTGGAAGATTGTCAAATTGGCAACTACCAAAGCACAGCGTAAGCTCTTTTTCAAACTTAAATCAGCCAAATCACAAATTTATGGCTCGCTTACTCTTGAGGAAGCTACTTCTATTGCTAATGATCTTGGGGTAAGACCAGAAGATGTGTTAGAAATGGAAGCACGCTTACAGTTTAACGCAGTAGGGCTAGATACTGATAATGACGATAATGACTCACCTAAAAACTATTTACCTAGTCCCAGTAAAAACCCAGAACAACTGCTATTAGAAAGTGACTCTAAAGAACATGCACAGCAAAAACTCTATGAGGCTCTTAGCACTCTTGATAAGCGGAGTTTGGATATTTTAGAGTCGCGCTACTTAAAAGAAAAGAAAGAAACACTACACACTCTTGCTGATAAATACGGGGTATCAGCAGAACGCATCAGGCAACTTGAAAATAAAGCGATGTCAGTCTTAAAAGAACATCTAAGTTAATAACTTTTAGGGATTGGATTTTGCCAATTCAAGGTTTTATTTTTTTTGGGTTATAGGGTATATCGCCATCTAAACGAATAAGATTTGTTTCAGTCTTTCCTAAAGGAAATTTAAAAAATTTACTTTTTATATTTGCTATATCTCTTTCTTTATTATCAACCACAAAAACTTTAACATCTGTAGGAATAGGTAGACCAGATATATTTCTACCAGTGGTGATTTCAAAATTAAACCTACCTAAATATATATAATCACCTTCTTTAAGCTCAAATTGCAATGAATCAATTTTATCTTTAAAGTAATAACTATGAGGATACTTAAATGCATTGTAATTCCATTGACTAATAGCATACAGCCCAGGATCTAAATTTAGTAAATACGTTCGCTGATTTCCATCGGAGGAAATGACTTGAGTTTTTCCAGTAGGTATTTGTGTTAATATAATATTTGTATAATGCTTTGTTCCATCCATGAATATTGCACTTGACCCTTTTCGACTAACATTAGAGGCAATGGAACCAACAATTGTAGCCTTACCTTTTGGCTGAACTATATCTTGACTATAAGGTATTTCTTTTGTAAGTTGCTCATTTTGAGCACAACTACTTCCAAAAAGAATAAATAAAAATGAAAAAGTAACTAATAAATACTTCATTAAGATATACATAAAAAATAAAATGGATTTTAAAAGAAAAATGAATAAAGCGCTACTCAATTAGAGTTAAAAACTCCACAAACAAAAACCCAGCAAATAATACGAGCAACACAAAACTAATATATGAAAACTTTTCTTTAAGGAGTTGGTAGGCAACGATACCTAAAAACGCATAGAAAAAGTATAGTGTAGTAGAAACTGCAAACATTATCCCCGCAAATATTACAGCATTGGCCATTATATCCGTACTAAGATCTGTAGCAATGACCGCCCCAGCAGGAAATAATGTCCATATCTTTGGTGAAAGAAGTAATATAATCACCAAGCTACCAAGGCTTAAAGAAAAAGAAGTATTAGCAACCTTGCTTTGTAATACATTCACTGCCATATACAAAATATACAAGGCACCACATAAATAAAACACAAACTCCAGCCCTGCTATAAAGGTAGAAATGCTATCAATAAACAGCACCACCAAAAAGGCTTGCGGTACTTGAATACCTATATTCGCAGGTAAAAATACTTTTACAAATAAACGAAGAACACCACTTATCCCCTTATCTTTGGCACTTTCCATAATCGCTACCCACACAGGACCTGGGGTGATGTAAAAAATAACCCAAAACAGTATTAACTTAGATAATAAGTCACTATCTAAATTAGTATGTATCATGTAATATTCCCATTTCTCAAACCGCTCTAACTCAAACCGCTCTAACCTCACCCCTTGCACTACTTCGCAGTTAATTTTTGCTTTAATTAGCATAAGTATTATACCAACAAAGATATTTTTAGCTGTTATATGAGCCCAATACATTCATTTGAATACTCTTTTTTATGAGTATAGAATTTTCTAATTATGGATGGGTTGGGCTTGGAAGAGATACACCACTATTAAAAAACTGACTGGCAAGCAACAAGAGTCACTCTATGCTTTTCTATAGAATCTTAATATAAAATAACTTGTATTTAACATTTGGTAGTAGCGATGAACTCTTTACAAATTGATATTATCACACAGGGCACTGGTGCAACTGCACATAGTGGTGATAAAGTAGTAGTACATTATTCTGGATTCTTAGCCAACGGCAAACCGTTTGACTCAAGTGTAGAGCGTGGTGACCCCTTTCACTTTACTCTAGGTGTAGGTGAAGTTATCCCTGGCTGGGATCAAGGACTTACTGGAATGCAAGTAGGCACTAAAGCGAAGCTTACTATTCCATCAGATCTTGCCTATGGTCCTATTGGTGTGGGTAATATTATCCCACCTGATGCAACCCTAGTGTTTGAAGTAGAACTCTTAGATATTATTAAATAAGATGAAACAAATCATTGTCTTTGGTGCAGGTTGCTTTTGGGGAGTAGAAAAATATTTTGCCACACTTGATGGAGTCATTTCTGCCCGCTCTGGCTATGCCGGAGGCGAATATGATGCACCGAGCTATGAACGTGTATTAGCCTATAGAGATAATACTGAAGTGGTAAATCATACCGAAGTGGTAGAAGTAACCTTTGATGATGAGCAAATTTCTAGCTTAGCAGTCATTGAGCACTTTTGGCAAATACATAACCCCACCCAAGGAAACCGCCAAGGAAATGATGTAGGCAACAACTACCGCTCAGCCTTATACTTTACTACTTCAGAGCAAGAGCGTCTCGCACATATTACTAGAAACAGCTATCAATACTTACTCACAACTAAAGGCTATCCTACTATTACTACTGAGATTGCACCGCTTAATACCTTTTACTCCGCAGAAGACTACCACCAACAATACCTCGCTAAAAACCCATTTGGGTATTGCCCTAATCATGCTACTGGAGTGTTGTTTGCCGATATCACACCTGAAATATATGCTAAGATTTCTGAGAGTATATTTGGCACACAAAGTAGCTACCACACTATCGCCTATCACCATGGTACAGAACCCAAGTTTTGTCAGAAATACGACCTATTTAAAGACACACCTAAAGGCTACTTCATTGACAAAATCTCAGGTGAGCGTTTGTTCTCTACTACTGAGCGTTTTAATTCGGGCACAGGTTGGCTTAGTTTTTTTGCTGCAATTGATAATAGCATCATTGAGATAGAAGATACTAGCTTTGGTATGGTGCGTACTGAAGTACGAGCAAAAAGAAGTGGAGCACATCTTGGGCATGTATTTGATGGTGAATTAGGAGCAGATAAGCGCAGATACTGCATCAATGCACAAGTGCTAGAATTTACCCCACTGGGTGACTAATACTTAATTCTCTAATTTTTTTAGTCGCTCTAATACCCGTTTTTGCTTGAGTTTTGATAGATAGTCAGTAAAGACAATGCCCTTTAAATGATCCATTTCATGCTGAATACAGGTGGCTAGTAACCCAGTGAAACACTCAGTATGAAGCACACCTTCTCGGTCTTGGTATGTTAGTTCTATTTCATCTGCACGAGTAACTTTAGCAGTATATTCGGGCACACTCAAGCACCCTTCTTCATACTCTCGTTCACCGATTTTTTTGGTAATTTTAGGATTAATGCATACTAGTGGTTCATATTCTTTTTGATCCACCCCTTGGGTATATCTCCCTGAGCGGATGTGCGCAACAAACAGTTGCTTATGTTCATTTACTTGCGTACCCGCAAGCCCAATGCCATCGTTATCATACATAGTTTCAAACATATTATCCACGAGCGTACTCAGCGCACTATCAAACTCAGTAACAGGCACTGCTTTGGTACGTAAGCGCTTATCTGGTAATGTGAGTATTTCTAATATCATCCCGTGTTTCAGTATAGTCAGTCGTATAGTGTAACCCTCTACTTTCTCTGCGCAACAGAGCACTCTCTACTATAATGAACGCACACGTGGTTAAGTTGCGTAACTCTATTAAGTCAGGAGTAATAACATAATGCGCATAATAATTTTCTACTTCTATTTTAATTTGCTCTAGGCGTTTCTGGGCATATTTTAGTCGTGAATTACTACGCACAATACCTACAAAGTTCCACATAATTGTCCGTACTTCTTGCCAAAGGTGAGAAATGATTACTTTCTCCTGAGACTCTACTACCTTTGAAGCATCCCAAGCAGGGAATGCTAAATATTGTGCTTCTTGTTTTGATATGTGCTGTGCACACGCTGAGGCAAATACTATACACTCCAGTAGTGAATTAGAAGCGAGACGGTTTGCCCCATGTACGCCTGTATGGGCTGCTTCGCCCACTGCGTAGAGGTTGGGTATAGAAGTTTGCCCACTTAAATCAGTAGTAATTCCTCCGCAACTATAGTGTGCAGCAGGTACTACTGGGATACGCTCTCTAGTGATGTCAATATTAAACTCTAGGCACTTGTGATAAATACTCGGGAAATGCTTAATAATCCCAGCAGATGCAAGATGAGAAATATCTAAATACACGCAGTTATACCCTCCTACTTTGAGCTCGTTATCAATCGCTCTAGCAACAATATCACGCGGGGCAAGTTCCCCCCGTTCGTCATACTTATGCATAAACTCTGAGCCATCTGAAAGCACCAGTTTTGCCCCATCTCCCCGTAGTGATTCAGATATTAAAAACGACTTTGCATAAGGGTGATATAAACACGTAGGGTGAAACTGAGAAAATTCCATGTTACTAATCGTACATCCCGCTCGGTATGCCATGGCAATACCATCTCCAGTGGAGGTATCTGGGTTTGTAGTGTATTTATACACTTTAGATGCCCCGCCTGAGGCAATTATAGTATGGTGTGCAAGTACGGTATGAACTACCCCACTCGCATCCATCACATACGCACCACCGCACTCAGTAGTATCAGCAATGAGTAGTTCAACTGCTAAGTGGTTCTCTAGGATTGTGATATGTGCACTATCTTGCACCCGATGTAGTAATGCTTCTTGAATAGAACGTCCAGTGTGGTCTTTGGAGTGGGCAATACGTGCGATACTATGCCCACCCTCTTTCACCAAGTGGTATTCACCCTTATAAGTGCTCCAACATACTCCATACTGGGTAAGTTTTTGCAGTGCTGCTTTGGAATGCTCAACTAAAAAACGCACTGCCTCTTCATCTGCTAACCCATGAGAAGCAGAAATCGTATCTGCAATATGTGCCTCAATATCTGCAGAAAAAGCGACACTCATCCCACCTTGAGCATAGAGGGAGGAACCTTCGCTTGCTTGTTTTTTGGTAATTATGGCAATACTAAGTGACTCAGGCAACTCCAGTGCAGTCATGAGCCCTGCACTCCCACTGCCAATAATCAGCACATCAAAAGAATAATTCATACTTCACAATAAAAATATTAGGTGTCATTTTAATGTCTTAAGCAAAAGATAATGAGTAATAACACCTATTAACACTATAAAATAATGGTTTATTTTTTTGCACGCTAGACCGCATGAGAACACATTTTGCCACTGAATTAAACACTACTCATATTGACCAAACAACAACTATTTGTGCATGGGTGAATCGCCGTCGTGATCACGGTGGAGTGATATTCTTTGATATGCGTGATAAATCTGGTATTGTCCAAGTGGTCGTAAATCCAGATAACGCCCAGTTTAACTTAGCAGAAAGCATTAGAAATGAATTTGTACTCAAAATCACAGGTACGATTATTGCCAGAGCACCAAATCTCATTAATCCCAAACTTGCCACAGGTGAAATTGAGATTATAGCAGACACTATTGAAATCTTGAGTAAATCAAAAGCATTACCATTTCAAATTGGAGCAGAAGATACCTCAGAAGAGGTGCGCTTAAAGTATCGCTACCTTGACTTACGTGGTGAGCAGATGCAGCATAATATTCGCACACGTTCAAAAACCACCCACTTTATGCGTAATTATATGGAGGAGCATGGTTTTTTAGATATTGAAACTCCATTTTTGACCAAAGCCACACCAGAAGGAGCGAGAGATTATCTTGTACCTTCTCGTACCCATAAGCATAACTTCTTTGCATTACCACAAAGCCCACAATTATTTAAACAACTACTGATGACTTCTGGCTTTGAGCGTTATTACCAAATTGTAAAGTGCTTTAGAGATGAAGACCTTAGGGCAGACCGACAACCAGAATTCACTCAACTAGACTTAGAGGCCTCATTCACTTCAAGTAAAGAAATCATGTCTATTATGGAAGGTATGGTGCGTGGATTATTTAAAGAAGTCATATCTGTTGATTTGGGTGAGCAGTTCCCTATTATGAGCTTCGCTGAAGCCATGAGTAAATACGGGGTGGATAGACCAGACCTACGCATCCCGCTAGAAATGATAGATATTAAAGACATCATGAAAGAGGTGGAATTTAAGGTATTTAACGCCCCTGCAAATGATGATGCATCACGCGTGGTAGCGCTGAAAGTCCCGGGTGGGGCAAGCTTTACCCGTAAGCAAATTGATGAATGGACGAAGTATGTTGCCATTTATGGTGCAGGCGGACTCGCCTATATTAAAGTAAACGAAGATGGACTCCAATCCCCTATCATCAAATTCCTAGGAGAGGATGCCACGGCTAAAGTAGTAACAGCAGTAGATGCACAGGTGGGTGATATTATCTTCTTTGGTGCAGATAAAGAAAAAGTAGTAAACGAAGCAATTGGTAACTTACGTGAACAAATCGCTAAAGAAACTCATATGTACACTTGTGAATGGGCACCAGTTTGGATTATTGATTTCCCAATGTTTGAAGTCTTACCAGAAGGGGGACTCCACGCTATGCACCACCCATTTACCAAACCAAAAGCAACGATAGAAGAACTACGCGAAAACCCAACGACTACCCTCTCAGATGCCTATGATTTAGTGCTCAATGGTAATGAAATCGGCGGTGGCTCAATGCGTATATATGACTCAGAGATGCAACAAAACGTATTAGAACTCTTAGGCATAGACGAAGAAAACGCCAAAGAAAAATTCGGCTTTTTACTCGACGCCCTAGAATACGGCACCCCACCACATGGGGGCATGGCATTTGGCTTAGATCGCTTAGTGATGCTCATGACGGGCAGTGAATCTATCCGCGACACCATTGCATTCCCAAAAACACAAAGTGCTAGCTGCTTACTCACCAGCGCCCCAGCAAGTGTACCGAGAAAGATATTAAGAGAGCTTAATGTGGAACTTAAGAAAGACAAATAATTAAGATTCGTTTTTTTATTTTCTGCATTGCACTGCAAAACTCATTGCAATCATATATAGGTGTAACAAAAGATATTTACTAAATTTTCTTTATGTTTGTTTTCGGTTGTGATTTGCATTTAGGTGATAGTCGGTTACAATAAGAGATGTAAGCAACCCCTGGTCTATGAAGTTGTGATTTGCATTTAGGTGATAGTCGGTTACAATCCACCTCAAACGCTGCGTTTATCAACGTTGGTTGTGATTTGCATTTAGGTGATAGTCGGTTACAATCACTGCGTCATAATGGAAAACATAAAACCTAGTTGTGATTTGCATTTAGGTGATAGTCGGTTACAATCAACCAAGAGCCTTACAAGCAATCGGTATAGTTGTGATTTGCATTTAGGTGATAGTCGGTTACAATTTTTTAAATTTGATTAATTGCATATAGTAGTTGTGATTTGCATTTAGGTGATAGTCGGTTACAATTATAGGAGGCTTCACTATTGACGTGGCGGAGTTGTGATTTGCATTTAGGTGATAGTCGGTTACAATTTCTAACTCACTAGACAAATTAGCAAGTAAGTTGTGATTTGCATTTAGGTGATAGTCGGTTACAATGTAACAGATGCTTAGTGAAATAGGCTCTTGTTGTGATTTGCATTTAGGTGATAGTCGGTTACAATAGCGGTCAAGAATACCATCCGCTTATCTGAGTTGTGATTTGCATTTAGGTGATAGTCGGTTACAATTTTAACAGAAGCATCACCTACATATTCAGGTTGTGATTTGCATTTAGGTGATAGTCGGTTACAATGTATAAATGAAGAAGAGCTACCCCCGTTCGGTTGTGATTTGCATTTAGGTGATAGTCGGTTACAATAGAAAAATTACTTGAATCGCACGATAGAAGTTGTGATTTGCATTTAGGTGATAGTCGGTTACAATAAGAAATTCCACCCTCTCCTCCTGTGCCAAGTTGTGATTTGCATTTAGGTGATAGTCGGTTACAATCTGAGGAAAAATTTAATTACACAATACAGGTTGTGATTTGCATTTAGGTGATAGTCGGTTACAATCTGGCGAATAATCACTGGATACCGGATAAAGTTGTGATTTGCATTTAGGTGATAGTCGGTTACAATCACCTCGCCTAATATGCTGTTATACTGGAGTATTGTCAATTTTTCTAGTCAAAAAATTGACAATTGCTCTGGAGCTTTTTCAATAGGACGGCGTTTTTTTCCATAAAACACTTCAATGCGTCCAAATTGTTTGTCAGTGATTTTGATAATACGTACTTCACCATCGGCAGGCAAGTATAATTTTACCCTATTAACATGTACTTGGGCATTTTTTTCACTACTTGAATGACGCATATATACCGAATATTGCATCATTATAAACCCATCTTCTAATAACTTTTTGCGAAATAAGCGATAGTCTCGTTTTTCAATATTACTTTCTGTTGGTAAATCAAATAAGACAATGACCCACATGGTCTGCAACCCACCGAACATTACCGCACTGGAAAGTTGAGTTTTTTAATCTCTTTTTGCATTACTCTTTTTAAATCTGCCATAAGATAATGAAGAGATACCATCATTGGCATATGTTTACCTTGATATGTTACTGGCTCACTCATAAGTTTAAGAAATGGAGTTTTAACTGGAGTAGTGATTTCAATAGTTTTGTCATGAATCACCCTATCATAGACCATAGCATCCACCCATGGGCGAAATGGTTCCATTATATCATCTGCTAAGCACAAGCCATTATATTGATTATGATGAAATACGCCAATAGATGGATGCAATCCACTTCCTACAATACTTCTTGCTACACCTGCACGTACAATACTATATCCATAATTTAAGAGTGCATTAATCCCTGTAGCCTCTTGATCACGGACAAATGAAGAACCAAATAATGATTTCCAATAATACTGTGCTGCGATACCTTCAATATTTGTAGTATCACCAGATTTTACTTCTTGGGTTAATTTATCTAATCGCTCTGCACTTTTGCCATAGCTTCGTAGGACTATTGCTTGATTTTTTATTTTTTGCTGGACAATTTGTTTCCATATACCTTTACGCACTGGCTCGGTAATATGTATTTGGAGTTGCAATACCTTTTGATGAAGAGTATGCCCCTCTGATAGAGGTAAAATAGTAGCGTAAGGCAAGTGCTTCTGGTCGCAAAAGACTATAGCAACATTTTGTTTTTGACACGCAATAATAAGTGGCTGAGTCAAAGAAATAGCACAATGCTCTAAAATAAGCACACCTATGTCTTCTATTGGAATCTGGGCTACTTGTTCGTGGTGTTGCTCAATAATAAGTTGCTTATTTTTTAAGTGCAAGTAACTCTGATTTTGTACTTCAATAATTCGCTTAATCATCAATTATTGAACCAATTGCATTAACTTTGTGAAGTTTAATTTGATACTTATCAAAGTTTTCCTTATGAATGCCAATATATAACTCTTCATCTGTGTTTGCTAATGTTGAAGCAGTATGTAATCTCAAAACAAATCCTTTTGTACTAATATTTAATTTCTGCACCCGATAAAACACTCGCTCACCATGTTCATTTTCGATACTTATAGTATCATTAATATGCAGTGCCATGATAAACTGCCATGCATCACCATGATTGGTCTTAACAATAGGTTCTACTAATACTGCTCTCAACTGAGCAGATTTTGTACCTGTCATTGCACGCCTATGTGCCTCCATCATGGTAACAAATTCACCTTTGATTTCCCCTGTGTCTTTGTGTTGAATGATTTCTACATGGTGTGTATTGCCATAAGACATATATTTAAATACGTTTCCTGATTTGTCTTTGACGCCAAACTTAGTTTGAGCTAGTTTATCCTGTGTGGTTTTGGATTGTAACACGCGTACTCGCTTTATAGGATTTTTCCCGAGAGTGAGCTTTGGCAAATTTTCTTCATTAAATGCGGTTTTAATATCACTATGTTGTTTTATATGTTGTAATACCTTTTGTTTAACCTGATCGTCAACAATATTCTTAACATTTTTATCAGTAAAGTTGCCATTAAGTGTTTTGCGATATACAAGCCCAGCATGTTTGGCTATATAGCCTGCTCCTGTCTCTTCGTGCAGACTGCCTGAGAGCTTTTTCTGTGGCACATGGGAGATAATCACATGTTTTAATTTTTCAGCTAATTCATTACGAATATTGTTATACGGTGGTGGAACTTCTAGGTTGTCTTGTGTCATTTGTCTCACTGCTTGTTGATACAAACTTCTTGAAGTACTCGCAATGACTACTGCATCAATAGCATGATGCCTGTGATCTGTTCGCTCTTTCTTATCTTTCTCACCAATCAGACTGTTAAATCCCCACTGATGACGAATATTTGCTACTACTGCACCTTTTGTGACACTCACATCACTGCCTAATTGACACATATACTCTTGTGCTAAACGAGAAATATATCGTGTATCATTGAGTTGGTTACTCATAAAATCACGCTGTTGTAAATCAGCCTCTTTCATATAAAACCTCGCTACTTTTGACTTTAACGCATTATTCCAGTTACTTATGGCATGAGTAATTTGATTCCATTTATCCTCGTTATCCCCCCATGTATCAATTGGAGTTCTATCTTTTTTATATTGATTTTCTTTTTCAAAACATAATACTTTATTCATATAACTATCATCTAATGATTTTTTAATAGGCAAAATATGATCAATCTGACACTCATCTGAAAACACTTGACAAAGAGCAATAGTTTGATTGCTATACGCACAACGCTCATTCTGATCCTGCCAGAGACGATAGCGTATTTTGTCATCACGTGAGGGATATTGTTTACCTGTTTCTTGTTGGTAAACTGCTGTTGCTTCTTCGTTGGCTTTTTGGTTTTTCTTTTGTCTTGCCATATGTTCATCGTAACGCTTAGTATTCATTTCTAAATCTCGTGCCATTTCAATTCTAATTACCTCAGGCTTACCATATTCTTTAATCAAAGCATTCACTACTCTTTTGAGTTCATGTAACCCCTTATTCACTATCGGGTTAGAGGTTTCAGGTGGTGTGGGTAATATGTTTAAATTTTCTGTATCAGTCACTTCATAATCATATCCTGCTGCCACTCTGGCTTGGTCAAAACGCATTCCTTGTGCTAAAAATGGGAGTAACTTTTTAATCGCCTTTAATGATAAATTACTATGATTGGGCTCAAATTCTATTAAGCATAATTGCACTGCAGTCACTGTATCAAAGTCCCAATGAGTAATGAGTCGTGCTTTTAATACAGATTTTTTCTTAATGGTAAATAAATCTTCAAAAAGTTGTAATTGTTTGTCTGGTGAATAACTATCCCATATACTTCCAATAATTGTACGGATTGCACAAGCGGTAGTATTGCCTTTTAAATTTTTAGTTTCTAAATTGATTTTGGTAGGCTTATCTAGCCCTAGTAGTTTTTTAAGAGCAGTAGTTGTGATACTTGTATGATGTTCAAAATACTCAATAAGTTTTTCCCTTTGTGTATTGTCTAATTTGAGCCATTGTTCAGTATGGCGCTCAAAATATTCTAAATGATTAACATCTTGTAAATACCGAAAACGTTGCACCTCAAGTCTGGCAGTATTTGCTCGGTATCGCTGAGGCTCTAGTGAGCATTTTCCTACTCTATATTTCTTGAGTTTTAGCGGGCGTTGATAAAAAATAATATTCTCTATTTCTGAAATAAAGTTATCGGGTAAATGTTTAAAATATTGTTGTTGCGTGTGCCAAATTTGGGTGAGTTCGTCCTTATACATGGCTCTATCTGTGCGCAAATGCCCACCATCATGAGAACGATTACGTTTGACTTCTCCATTTTTAAGAGTATATAAATACTCACCTAATGTTCTACATTGTGCCTTTTGTATAGCGTTATATACACTAGCGATATCAGCTTTAAACGCGCCCTCGCTTTGGTCTTCTTTTGCAGGCTGTATGGTCTTTCCTTGGGCAATGAGTTTTTCATTTTTTTCTGCTCTTTTTTGTTCTTCTATAGTCTCTATGTGTTGTAAATATTCAATTGTGTCTGGGTCATCAATCAAATCTCCAGCAATTTGTTTTTTACTAGATAAAAACCCACGTCTAGCCACAAAATGCAACAATATCCTGCCCAACTCATGAGGCGTAAGTTCTTCATCTAACCCCTTAACACGCAGTGTATATGGGTCACCTAAGGTATTAAGTAAGCCTTCTTGTGCAAAGTTATTAGTTAATTCAGTAGGAAGTAAATGCAGTGACACAAGATAGTTAATCATTTTTTGCTTACGTCTCGCTCTGCGTTGTACTACTCTTCTGCCTAGACGCATATCACGGCGTTTTTGATTTTTTGGTGTTGGAGTTTTTTCTTCTACAGCTTTATTGAAAATACGGCTACCTAAGTCAATAATTTGATTAACTTCGCCATGTTCTTCATTCATTAGTGCCCAACCAATTGAATTACTGCCTAAATCCAAGCCTAATATTTTTCTAGTCATAATTTTCTCCTTAAACTTTCATAACATATACAAACGTAATACACAAAATCAACCAATCCCATAATTTGATGTTAGATTCTCTTTGTACAAGTTTAGCATATACTAAAAAAAAGAATATTTTCTAAATATAACGTATTGATATATCTAACTATAACATATTTTTAATATAATTTTATAGCCTATGCAAAAAAATAAAATTTATAGTTCTACCAAACCGTCATAGTTATTGTGATTTACAGAAAATAGCGAATATAACAATAAAAAACATATACTCATGTTTTTTATTGTTATAATAGTAATCAGATTGTAACCGACTATCGCTTAGAAATTGCTTTTCATACCAATGAAATATATATTTCGTAGGCAACGCTTTTTATAGCGACCAAGGCCCTCACATTAGGGGGCTTTTTTTATGGATGCGATAAATCTCATATGCATGGTATAGAGTATTTTGGGTGTTTTTGGATGTTATACTAAGATAAAAAAGTATGTGTTTAAGCTTCATCACAGAGGGCAAAATCTTTACAATACTTTGCTAGAAATTTTAAAAAACCTCTCAAATTATCTTAACCCTAGATTTTAATTAAATAAAAATAGTTCTCAAAACTAGACATGATTAAGATCAAAGGATAACTACATAGCCATCAATACTACATTCAAATCCCCAATCTGCTAAAATATTTCCATTATTTTTAACATTGTTTATATGTCATATCATGGTTCGCGTAGAAGCTATACCATTTCAGGTACGGTAGGAATTGATCAAGGGATTGATGAAGGCATTACCTACGGGCATTACTCTGATGGTGCAGTAGACCAATATGTAACAGGTGATACCCATAATATTGCCATAGATACCGCCCAGGACTATGAAACAGTAATGTGTCAGCCTGCAACTCAAAAACTTGCAGAGGAGTTATTTACTGCATGGAATAATGCTCTACAAACTGGAGATGCCAAAACAGTAGCAGCCTTATACACAGATGATGCAGTATTGCTTCCTACGGTGTCTAATCTGCCACGTACTACTGCTCGTGAAATTGAAGATTACTTTACTCATTTTCTACAAAAGAACCCCGTAGGCACCGTAAGGCAACGTAATATCAAACAAGGGTGTAATAAACTCACTGATGCGGGGATATATGACTTTGTAATCACTTCAAAGGGCAAAAAAGAAATCGTACCTGCACGCTATACCTTTGTATATGAGTTTCGTAATAATGAGTGGAAAATTGTCCATCACCACTCATCAATGATGCCTGAGCAGAAATAGTTCTCGCTCTATCTCTCTACCCCTATTACAGCATAATCTACGCTTACTCAAATATGCGAATAAAATGTATGCAAATTTTGCATAAATATGTACTCTCATACCACTGCTTAGTGCATTTACTAACCCACTTACCCTGCCCTTTACTTTGCGATATACCCAGCAATAAACTCTGCAATTTCAGCGACCCCGCTAGATTCTTTGAGGTTGGTAAATACAAATGGCTTGTCACCTCGCATCCGTTGACTATCTTCTCGCATTACCGCTAATGACGCACCTACATAGGGCGCAAGGTCTATTTTATTAATCACTAATAAGTCAGATTTGGTAATGCCTGGTCCGCCTTTTCTAGGGATTTTTTCCCCTTCTGCCACATCAATGACGTAGAGCATAATATCGGCAAGTTCGGGGCTAAATGTTGCCGAGAGGTTATCCCCACCACTCTCTATAAAAATAATATCTAGCGTAGGAAATTCTGCTCGTAAGTCATCTATAGCTGCAAGATTCATAGAAGCATCTTCGCGAATAGCAGTATGCGGGCATCCGCCTGTTTCTACGCCAATAATACGCTCTGGGGGAAGTGCATTACTATGAATTAAAAACTCCTGATCTTCTTTAGTATATATGTCATTGGTAATCACCGCAATACTATATTTTTCTCGCATATATTTACATAATGCATCTAATAATGCAGTTTTTCCAGAGCCTACAGGGCCACCAATGCCAACTTGTAAGGGGGTTGTACTCATTGTTCTCCTTTATGATCTATATATTCGTGTATATTGAGTTTCATGCAATGCACTCACAATACTTAAAAACATTTGTGAATGTCCGATGTTTTCTTTTGTGTGTGTGCTTGCAAGTTGTAAAATTTCATCAGTAGTCTCAGTTAGTGCGTATAAAAGTTTTTGCCCCGTAGTTTGCCCTAAAGGAATTATTTTAGTAGCATTAGTCACTTGGTTTTCTATATAGTTCCATACATAGCCTACTAATAAAGATTGAACAGGTATCTGCCATGTATGCCCAAGGATAGCAAAATTAACCACAAAACTTTGATACTCTGGTAGGACTGGCACATGGTGTTGCATAATTTTTTGTAGGGCTTTGCCTTTTTGTATTTCTTCAGCATAGAACTCTGAAGTTTCTCTACTGGCGAGTAATAACTCATCTAGTGCAGATAATTCAGCAGTATCCTTAGCATCTAATGCTTCTATAGCTAAACGAAGTACGACTAAATCATTGTAAGAAAGAGCATTACATAGCTGGGAATACACCCATGCATAGGTGCTATCATAGTCTGTTACTTCTTGGATATGAGCAGCATATTCTAACCCCGTAGAATAAGTAAATCCACCAATCGGGAGTGTGGGACTGACCAGTGTAAGTAACTTAGTAAGTGCGAGAGAGTTAATGGGTGTGTCCATCATTACTATAGTATTTGCCACCACCATACACCCCATGCTCTGGATAAAACTTTTTTTGTACAATAGTAGAAGTCAATCCTAATTGCTCTACCATGTCTGCAATCACTGGGTCTGCTCTAAAATATAAGGCAGTAGGCTGTATTTCTATAGCTAAGTGCCTATTACCTAAGTGATAACACGCTCTTGCTAATACATGCACATCATCACATTCTACCTGACACAAGGACTCTTCTTTGAGCATTATCTGAGCGATTTCCCCTGAGTCAGTTGCTACCAGGTCTCCTTCAAGGAGCATTTGTCCACGATGAAGAACAATGAGCACATCTTCATTATCAGTTTGTATTTTTACTCGTGAGCGACTACGTTGATCAAAATCAAGAGCAAAAAAATACGTAGGCGTGCCCTCTGATACTTTAGTGGTAAATGTTTTCATCTTAAAATAAAAAATATTTTTGCGCCATCGGCAATACCTTAGCAGGCTCACAGGTGAGTAATTCACCATCAGCATATACATTATAATTTTGCGGATTAACTTCAATGTTCGGCAAATAAGTATTGAGTTTCATATCTGCTTTACTAATTGCTCGGGTGTTTTTCACTGGCTGAATCAATGACTGTAATTGATACTGTGCTGGTACACCTAAGTCAATAGCTGCCTGAGACATAAAAGTAATAGTAGTAGCATAATTAGCCCGCCCAATACTGCCAAACATTCCTCGGTAATGCACAGGTTGCGGGGTGGGAATAGATGCATTTGCATCACCCATAAGTGCTGAGGAAATTGCCCCACCTTTAATAATAAGTGAGGGCTTCACCCCAAAAAACTTGGGATTCCATACTACAATATCTGCTAATTTTCCTACTTCAATAGATCCTACTTCGCTATCAATGCCGTGGGTAATAGCTGGATTTATCGTATATTTGGCAATGTATCGCTTGACTCGGTTGTTGTCATTAGTGGTATCTCCTTGAAGGTAGCCACGTTGTTTTTTCATTTTGTCAGCAGTTTGCCACGTGCGGATAATAACCTCACCTACCCTACCCATTGCCTGTGAGTCAGAAGCAATCATGGAAAATGCTCCCATATCGTGTAAGATATCTTCTGCAGCTATTGTTTCACGACGAATGCGTGACTCTGCAAAAGCAATATCTTCTGGCACTTTTGAATCAAGATGATGACACACCATCAGCATATCAAGGTGCTCATCAATAGTATTGATCGTATAGGGGCGTGTTGGGTTGGTGGAGGATGGCAACACATTAGGTAAACTTGCAGCTTTAATAATATCAGGTGCATGTCCACCCCCTGCTCCCTCGGTGTGGTAAGTATGAATGACTCGGTTTTTAAATGCTCGAATAGTATCTTCTACAAACCCTGATTCGTTTAGCGTATCGGTATGAATAGCTACTTGTACATCAAAGTCATCAGCCACACTCAAGCAATTATTGATACTTGCCGGTGTGGTGCCCCAGTCTTCATGAAGCTTTAGTCCAATAGCGCCCGCGCGTACTTGCTCTGCAACGGGCTCATATTTACTGGCATTTCCTTTACCAAGATAGCCAATATTCATAGGGAGTTCATCTGCAGCTTGTAACATACTTTGCAAATGCCAACTCCCTGGGGTGCAAGTCGTGGCATTAGTACCTGTGGCTGGTCCAGTACCTCCACCAAGCATAGTAGTTACTCCCGAGGTGAGTGCTTCTGCTACTTGTTGTGGACAAATAAAATGAATATGTGAATCAATCCCCCCTGCGGTAATAATATTCCCCTCTCCTGCAATTACTTCAGTAGATGCCCCAATATGAATATCAACCTTAGGTTGAATATCACTATTTCCTGCCTTACCAATCGCACTAATTCTGCCGTCTTTAATGCCAATATCCGCCTTAATAATGCCGGTATAATCAACAATAGTAGCATTGGTAATTACCGTATCTACCACTTCATCTCTGGTGCGTTGTCCTTGTCCCATGCCATCACGAATCACCTTGCCTCCGCCAAACTTTACTTCCTCGCCATAGGTGGTATAGTCTTTTTCTACTTCAATCCAAAGTTCGGTATCTGCTAAGCGAACTTTATCACCTACCGTAGGACCAAACATTTCCACGTAGGATTTTTTTGCAATAGTACTCATAATTTCCCCATAATTTGTTCATTAAAGCCATATACTGCTGTATCACCATCAAACGCCACTAACTCAACTTCGCGCTCTTGCGTAGGTTCAAACCGCACTGCAGTACCTGCAGGAATGTTAAGACGAAAGCCACGTGCTTGTTCTCGGTCAAATTCAAGTGCGCTATTGGTTTCGTAAAAATGATAATGTGATCCTACCTGAATAGGTCTATCTCCAGTATTAGTAATTACTAAGGTTTTTCGCTCCCTGCCGAGATTAAGCTCTATCTCACGTGTTAAATCCACCAATATTTCCCCGGGGATAACCACCTCCTTAGAGGATTCACCAGCTAAAGGTTCGCTAATACTTGGCAATATAGGATGATGCACAGTAACTAATTTAGTACCATCAGGAAAGGTTGCTTCTACTTGAATTTCATCAATAAGTGATGCTACCCCATCCATCACCTCAGAATCTGTTAATAAAGTAGTACCATAATACATGAGCTCTGCTACTGTTTGGCCATCGCGTGCACCTTCTAAAATGGCAAATGAAATATACGCCACTGCTTCGGGGTAATTCAGCTTAAGCCCTCTGGCTTTTCGCCGCTCTGCCAACTGTGCTGCGCTAAATAATAATAACTTGTCTTTTTCTCTTGGTGTTAAATCCATAATTGTTCTCCTAACAATATTATGTAGCCCAGATACGTGGGGGGTGTGGCTCTAATCCAATAACCACTGGGCGAATCTGTTGCCAAATCCTGATAAAAAGTTGCTGAATATAACGAGCTTTATCTGAGAGGCTCCGTAGTATTATAATTCCTCTCACCAGTGTTGCTCCGCTTTGAGTGTGTGCATCTTTGGCAATAATAGTGCGAATAATTTCTAGTAGATTATTATCTCCGGGTGAGATAAAAAAATTACCAAATGCACTATAAGAATGAAAATTACTAATCGTACGACGCTGTTCTTCGTTTATGCGCAGTGTATCTAAACAGACTAAGGAGTCATCTTTAATAATTTTGGTAGTAGTACTCACCTGTGTATCAGGGTGAGAACCTGCATGATGAATATCCCATAACATCAGTTTAGCATCGGTGATTTCACATTCTAGGGTTACTTTACTACGTGCCCCGTCAAAATAAATATTCTCCAATGGTAGCCACTCTAGCACACTCTGATTTGCATACAATGTTTGGTGTACAGTAGTGACTTCATCATGATAGGAGCGATAAAACTTACCCGCACCCGTAGTGGTAAATACAACTTGAGTATTAGAGTGAAGAGTAATATGAGTGTCTAACTTGTCTTTATTTGCTATTCCTCCAGGGGGGTGCAAGATATAGGTATGGCACTCACCATGGTCGTAAAACGGTTTTTGCACTACCAAAGGTCCGTAATGGCTATTTTTGGTTAATACCGTTGAATTAATATGGTGATATTCTAGCTCTAATCGTGCTTGCCAGCTATCAGTTTCCATATAATGAGACTACCTACTATAAAAAGAATGCCGTATTCTAATGGGCTATGACTATGGCTCATAGATATATTATGAGCATACATGGATGAAGATATGCTCACAAGTATACATGCTATGAAGTGTTTCATACTATCTCCTTAAAAATATTGAAGTAACTAAACCGTAAGATATTTTTTAATTATAGCGGAATCTAAGTCCTCCATCTTACCGTTTGCCACGATACTCCCACGGTCTAATATCACAAATGCATTAGAGACACTTTTAGCAATAGGTAATTTTTGTTCCACCATAAGAACTGTTAAACCAAACTCTGTATTGAGCTTATTAATAACTGCACATATTTCGGCAATAACATTGGGCTGAATACCCTCTGTAGGCTCATCTAGCAGTAAAATTTCTGGCTCTATCACTAACGCTCTAGCAATAGCAAGTTGCTGTTGTTGTCCGCCCGAGAGGTTTCCGCCCAAGCGAGATAGCATATCTTTTAATACAGGAAAGAGGTCAAAAATATATGCTGGAATCTCTTTTTTCTGAGTTACTGCCAGACCAATTTTGAGATTTTCTTCTACGGTTAATAATGGAAATATTCTCCGCCCCTGAGGCACATAGCCTATGTTAAGATGCGCTCTATCAGCTGCATCACGCGTAAGCAAATTAGTATTGTTATAGAGTATCTCCCCAGAGACATTAGACAATAATCCCATGATAGAGTCTAGTAGCGTGGTTTTACCCACACCATTACGCCCCATAACCACTAGGCACTCGCCTTTCGCCAAAGAAAAACTAATATCCTTTAGGGTATGACTACTGCCATAATATTGATTAACTTTGCTAAGATCTAACATATCATCCTAAATATACTTCTATTACTTTGGGGTTATTTTGCACTTGTTCCATAGTACCTTCAGTCAAAATACTTCCCTGATGTAAGACACTCACTGGTGATTCAAGTGAGCGAATAAATTCCATATCATGTTCTACTACTACTACCGTATGGCGTTGTTTTAACTCTTGTAATAAGGTTGCAGTTTTATTAATTTCTTGGTGCGTCATACCCGCTGCTGGTTCATCAATTAACAACAACTCTGCATCTTGCATAAGGAGCATCCCAATCTCTAGCCATTGTTTTTGTCCATGAGAAAGTTTGCCCGCTTCCTCATATTTGAGTTCATAAAGCCCAATGGTCTCTAACACTTCGTCAATTTGTTCTAGCGTTTGTGCATTAGTAATTTGAAAGAGTTTAAAAAATACTTTTTTATTACCCGCAGCGGCAATATCTAAATTTTCAAATACCGTGAGGTTTTCAAATACCGTAGGTTTTTGAAATTTACGCCCAATCCCAATGCACGCTATTTCATCTTCACTTTTACCCATGAGCTCAATTTTGTCTTTAAATAACACTCTGCCTGTATCTGCCTTGGTTTTACCAGTTACAATATCCATAAATGTAGTCTTACCAGCCCCATTAGGACCAATAATACATCTCAGTTCATTTTTTTTAATCTGCAAATTGAGGTTATCAATTGCTTTAAAGCCATCAAAACTAACCGAGACTTTTTCCAAATAAAGCGTATGCCTGTACTTATCGTTTAACATGTTTAATGAGTCCTACAATACCTTTTGGCAAATAAATAGTTACGAGTACGAATAATAATCCCAAAATGAATAGCCATATTTCTGGAAATGCACTAGTAAAGAATGTTTTAGAATAATTAACCGCAATAGCTCCAATAGCTGCTCCATATAAGGTATATCTGCCACCAATGGCTACCCAAATTAAAATCTCAATAGAATTCAGTGGGGAAAATTCACTCGGGTTAATAATTCCCACCTGTGGCACATATAAAGCTCCTGCTACACCAGCAAGTACTGCGGATACTACAAAGACAAATAACTTATAATTTTCTACTTTGTAGCCTAAAAATCTGAGCCTGTGTTCACTATCTCTAGTAGCAACGATAATTTTTCCTAAATTTGAATGAGTAATATAGCGTGCAACTAAATAACCCAGTGCTAAAAACACCGCTGACACGACAAATAAAGCAACTTTAGTATTATTTTCTTGTAAGGAAAATCCGAGTATATCTTTAAAATCTGTGAGCCCATTATTACCACCAAAGCCAAGCTCATTTCTAAAAAATAACAGCATTAATGCATAGACCATTGCCTGAGTCATAATTGACAAATACACCCCAGATACCCGAGACTTAAATGCAAAGTATCCAAAGATAAAGGCGAGTAACCCTGGGATGAGTCCGACCATAATCATGGCAAACCAAAACATATCAAACCCATGCCAAAACCACGGGAGCTCTTGCCAATCTAAAAAGACCATGAAATCAGGCAGTTCAGGGTTTCCATATACTCCTCTATCACCAATTTGGCGCATCAGATACATCCCCATAGCGTACCCACCTAAGGCAAAAAATGCACCGTGTCCGAGGCTTAAAATACCCAAATACCCCCATACTAAATCTACCGCTATTGCGAGAAGTGCATAGGTTAAATATTTACCTAAAATATTGAGTGTATAGGTGGAGATATGGAGTGGATTACCCTCAGGAACCAATAGATGAAGTAGGGTAAACACAGTGGTTACCCCAATGAGCACACTTAAAAATATTTTACCGCCCATATCATTTTGTAAAATGCGTGAAATAATCATTAGTCTACCGACCTCCCACGCTGAGGAAAGAGTCCTTTAGGGCGTTTTTGAATAAAAAGAATAATGCCTATTAGAATCAGGATTTTCGCAATTACTGCTCCCACCCATGGTTCAATAAATTTACTCAAGATACCAATACTCAAACCACTTACCAACGTACCAAATAAATTACCTACTCCACCAAATACCACTACTAGAAATGAATCAACAATATAGTTTTGCCCTAAATTCGGACCTACATTCGTGAGCTGAGATAAAGCAACCCCTGCGATACCAGCGATACCAGCACCTAAACCAAAAGTAAGTAAATTCACTCGGTTAGTCTTAATACCCATTGCACTAGCCATATTTTTATCTTGTGAAACTGCTCTTGCTTCCAGCCCTAAACGAGTTTTTTTCATCACAATGAGTAACACCACAAAGACTGCTAAGCAGAAAATAGTAATATAAATACGGTTGTATGTTAAGGATAGGACGTTATTTATTTCTAAAGAACCAGACATCCAAGACGGCGTACTCACTGGTTGATTCAACGGAGAGAATACTGTACGTACTAATTGCTGTAGGATTAAACTCACCCCAAAAGTAGCAAGCAATGTTTCTAAAATTCTGCCCTTTAAGTTACGTACAATGAACAATTCAATCAGCATCCCAAAGATACCAGCAACCACAAATGCGAGAGGAATGGCAATAAACAAAGACATATCAATATATTGAGGCAAAATACTTTGTACCATATAGGCAGTATATGCACCTATCATTACTAGCTCGCCATGTGCCATGTTAATGACTCCCATAACCCCAAAAGTAATAGTCAAGCCAATCGCTACAAGCACAAGAATTGAGCCATAACTTAAACCAAAAAATAACGTTTGCAGTGATTCATAAATTGTAATTTTCTGTTCAATAGATCGTAAAGATTCATCAATTGACTTAGTAATTTCTCGATCATTCGTTTGAATTTTGAGTAAATTTTGTTTTACTTGAGGGTGAGTATTGCCATCTAATTGTTTAATAGCATTAAGCTGTATAGATTTAGTCGAACTTTGCAAATTACCAATATGCACAGCCATAGTCATAGCTTCTTTTACTTTTTCATCAGTTTCTTTGGTAATTAAATCAGCCAACACATTGAGCGACTCACCATCTAATTTATCATACATATTTTCTACAGCTTTTAATCGCTGTGAGGCATCATTAGAAGTGAGTGCAAAGAGGGATAATTTTGTTTTTATAATCCCCCGAATTTTATTGTTAATAGTAATTTTTTTGAGTTTTCGTTTAGAAAACGTTTGAATACGTTCGCCTGATATGTAATTAAATGCATCCAACTTAGCACCATTTTTTTGAATGAGCACCACTTGTTTATTTGACTTAATATAATATAGTTTTGCATTAAGTAATGCTTGTAATACTGTAGCAGAATCCTGACTCAGCTGCTCTATAAGTTGGACTTTTTGTATCAGTTTTGCTTTGGGTAATTGATCAATAAGTGTAGTATCAGAAGCAAATACTGCTTGTGAGCAAAAAATCAATACAATAAATAAATAACGCAACATAATGTAAGAGGTGATTCCCCGTGACTACACACGGGGAATAGAGTTATTAAAGATTAGTAATTTTGACCAGAGCACTTGGCAGTAGTAACATTATAATTACCACAACTGAGTGGCTTTCTCCAATCAGAAATAAGATTTTTAGAGCCAGGAAGGAAGTCTGACCAAGCATCACCTGCTACTAAACCATTGGTTTCCCAAACAATGTCAAACTGACCATCTTCTTGAATTTCACCAATAAGCACCGGCTTGGTTATATGATGATTAGGCATCATTGCAGATACTCCGCCAGTAAGATTTGGTACTGTTACACCAATGATTGCATCTTGTACAGCTTCTGAGTCAGTAGTACCTGCTTTTTCAACTGCTTTTACCCACATATTAAAGCCAATATAGTGAGCTTCCATTGGGTCGTTGGTAACACGCTCTTCACTTTTAATAAAGTCATGCCACTTGGTAATAAACTCTTCATTTTCCGCAGAATCAACACTCATAAAGTAGTTCCAAGCAGCAAGGTGACCAACGAGTGGTTTTGTGTCTAGTCCAGAAAGCTCCTCTTCACCTACAGAGAATGCAACTACTGGAATATCTTCACTAGAAATCCCTTGGTTACCTAACTCCTTGTAGAATGGTACATTAGCATCACCATTAATAGTAGAAACTACTGCTGTTTTCTTACCTGCTGAACCAAATGATTTGATTTCAGATACAATAGTTTGCCAGTCAGAATGACCAAATGGAGTGTAGTTAATCATAATATCACGTTCAGCTACGCCTTTCGCCATGAGATATGCTTTTAAGATTTTGTTAGTGGTACGAGGATACACATAGTCTGTCCCTGCAAGCACCCAACGTTTCACACCTACGTCGTTCATGAGGTAATCTACCGCAGGAATGGCTTGTTGGTTAGGAGCAGCACCAGTGTAGAAGACATTTTTAGATGACTCTTCACCTTCATATTGCACGGGGTAGAAGAACAAGCTATTAAGCTCTTCAATCACTGGTAATACAGACTTACGAGATACTGAAGTCCATGAACCAAAAATCACATCTACCTTATCTTTTTCAATGAGTTCTTTGGCTTTTTCCGCAAATAACGGCCAGTTAGAAGCAGGGTCAACTACTACAGGCTCAAGTGTTTTACCAAGTACGCCACCTTTTTTATTTTGCTCTTCAATAAGCATGAGCATAGTATCTTTTAGTGTAGTTTCACTAATTGCCATGGTTCCTGAAAGAGAGTGAAGTACACCAACTTTGATAGTATCACTAGCATATGCGGTTTGGGTAAATGCTACCACAGAAGAAACAAGCACTACTTGTTTTATTTTTGAAATGATGTTCATAATATTTCCTTATAGAGATAAAAAAATATTCGTCGTTGAATAGGTATCATAGCACTCACTATGATGTTTTGCGTCAATGCAAAATGAAAAAGGCGTTAAACAATAAAGTAATATACTTTGTTATTTAACGCCTTTGTTAAGTGTGGTACTCTTCGTTGAGTATGTCTACATTATACTATCATTTTATATAGAAGGCAAGTTATGTGTTAATTTGCATGTTAATGTCTTTCAGTGCTGCTTCTCTAGAGTCATAAATATGATTATGATCAATCTTACTCATCACTCCAAGGTTGGTTAAACGCTGTACCACTTGTGGACTTGCTCCAGAAATATACACAGGCTTACCAGCATCAATATCTTCTAAGATCATAGTTTCTAATGCCAGTGAAGAAGATACTCCAAGTACCGGCACTTCCGCAAAGTCAATCAGTAGTACTTCATGCTCATCAAGTACGGCAAATTTACGTGAGATTACCTTAGACATACCAAATACTAATGCACCATGAAGCGTAAAAATCAAAATTTTGCCATCTGCTTGTTGGAGAATTTCAGTTTCATCGTTGTTTAGCCCTTCGCCCTCAGAGGTATCAATTGTTTTAAGAGAATCTTCTTGAATTTTGGTAATGCGTTGAATAGTAAGGAAATTTGCAATAAATATGCCAATCGCAACCGCAGTAATAAGGTCAACAAACACCGTAAGAATAATTACCACATACATAATGAGTGCTGCCTTTTTGGAAACACTATGTGCGCGCTTTAAAAACGCCCAATCAATAATATCGTACCCTACTTTCATAGCAATGCCTGCTAGTACCGCAAGTGGAATTTGCTCAGTAAGTTCTGATGCTCCTAAAATGACTACAATCAATATCACCGCTCTTATCACGCCTGAAAGTGCTGTTTTGGCACCTGTTTTGATATTAAGCACAGTGCCCATAGTAGCCCCTGCTCCAGGAAGGCCGCCAAACATACCAGAAACTAAGTTACCTAAGCCTTGACCAAAGAGTTCTTTATTTGAGTCGGACTCTTTTTTAGTCATATTTTCCGCAATAACTGAGGTTAAAAGTGCATCAATACTCCCGAGTAAGGCAAGCACGAGTGCATTTATCAGCATGATAGACCACTGTTCTAAACTAAATACTGGCATCTGAATATCAGGGAGTCCAGTAGGAATTTCACCAATACTGCGGATATTGTCATCAGCAAAAAAGACAATAGACAAAATAGTACCAAGTACTAATGCTAACAGTTGTGGCGGAATATAGCGAGCAAACTTTTTCGGGAAAAAAACAATCAGAGCAATGGTAAATAATGCCAATATAGTTTCAGAAATAACAATATCACCAATCAGGGTATCAAGGTTTTCAAGCGTGCCAAGTACTCCACCCCCTGGGGTCGCATGCCCTAAAAATGGTGCAATTTGTAAGATAATCAGGATAATCCCAATTCCACTCATAAAGCCAGAAATCACGGTATAGGGCATCATCGTGACATAGTCACCGAGCTTTAAAAAACCAAAGAGCATCTGGAGTATGCCTGCCATCATCACCACGGTAAAGACCATAGCGAGACCGTCTTCGGGGTTGGTAGCAATAAAGCCTGCAATCACTGCAGTAATGACTACAGTCATTGGTCCAGTTGGCTCTGAGATGAGTGTTGGTGTAGCACCAAAGAGTGCTGCAAAGAGCCCAACCAATACTGCTCCGTATAATCCTGCCTCAGGGCCTGCACCAGAAGCCACACCAAATGCTAGTGCCATTGGTAGGGCAATAACAGCAGCAGTCACACCACCAAATACATCGCCTTTAATGTTGTAAACCCCTATCTCATTAAATATACGCATACCAACCTTTTAAAACTCTAAATGTAGAATATTTTTAACAGAAAAAATTGCAAATAAATTTTCAAAAATTTTAACCATTAATAATAAATTAATTATTATATTTAGATAATAAATAATAATAATATATTATTATTTATAGGTGCTGATAAACTGAGCACCTTGTCGTACTTTGTGCAAATCAAGAGGGAGTTGGATATATTTTCCTGTTTGCCATAATGGCACTTGATCATAGGCATTATCACTGCTGATATACCCATCTTGTCCACCATAAAGCACAAAATAATTTGCATCTATATCTGCCATATCTGATACATGACGCGACTGCGAACCATAATCAGTAGTATGCTCATCTAACTCTAAGTCTCCTGCAGTTTTGAAAATAGTAGTATCGTAGCCACCAATAGGGTAATTTCCCCAGCGATACTTACTACCCAGTATTGGCACATTGCCTAATAAGTGCTGTACTTCTAAACGGTGAATATCTCCCCATACTTGAGCATCGGTATTATCTAAATACTCCAAAGTTTTTGATACCGCACTAGACAACACTATCTGCTGATCTTTTTGTGCTAAATTCTCTAAATGTGTGCCAAGTACTTTAGCCAAAATCCCATTTGAGCGATAAACATCTAAACTACCCAACTCAGGATGAGTTGTATACAGCGTTTCGCTCAAATGAGTAATAAATGCATGATATATCAATGCTTCTTTGGAATGAGCAGCAAATACCCCATCCCAGTTTGTCAGAACTTGAACAATTTCTCCAGAGTGTTCAATCAGTGGCGTACGTAATAATATTTCAACCAGCACTTTGGAAAGCTGAGCATGTTGCGGGCTAGTAATATCACGTTGAAGATTCATCATATCTGCCATGGTTACTTTGTCATTTACAGTAAGTACTTCATATATGCGTTCAATTCTATCATCTGCAGGAAATAGCCAGTGGATTCGTGCTTTACTATCTGAGGTAATAGCATACGGCTTATTATTAGCTGAAGCAATTACTCCAGAACTAGGATTAATGCTATATGGTAAAGAAGTAGCGCTGAGTATTTCTTGCCAATACGCATCACTTTGCTGAGGCTGAACAAACAGGTCATTTGGTTGGGTAATAGGGCGTTTGGGAATGTGTGTGGCTAATATATGCCCAATATCACCACCAGATTGGTTAAGTCCAGTCTTAGTTGCAAAAATAAAGTTCTGCCCGGGAACCGAAAAGCTATCTACGCTTTCTAGCATTTCTTGCCAGTGCGTTGCTTTACTTAAATGAAGCATTGCAGTAAGTTCATCGCTCACTTGGTGCCCTGTCCAGCGAAGTGCGATATGCTTACCTTCTGGAAAATTAATAATATCAATATCAGAAAGAATGGGGCCATACATTGGGTGCTCTCTACTGATGCGCTTACTAGAAAACCAAAACCGATTATCAATAGTGTGTGTCCGAGTGACAAATTCATGCTCTAATGCTGTGACATCGACAAAATCAGTAGCTTCTTGGCGCATATTAGTTCCACCCCAAGCAATATGAGGTGTTCGCCCAAAAGCAAAAGTAGGCACACCGATTGGTAACATTCCCACAATATGATAACTCGGTGATTTAAGACCTGCAATCATCCATACATTTGGCAATAAAAACCCAAGGTGTGGATCATTTGCAATAATAGGAGCTTTGCCTGTTTTGCTGGTATCTACCGCTATAGAATTACTGCCACTTCTCGCAAAGGCATTGAGCATATTTATTAAAATATCAAGTTGTTCAGAATGAGCTTGCCTTTTAACCTGAGTAGGTTGTAACTGCTTAAATAATTTCTGTTCACCAAAACTGCTTTGATGGGAGCTACTTTCTACCTTGAGTGTGTCAAATGTTGCTAACCAATGCTCTGATTGATAGTGCTCGAGTAATTTAATCATACCAATCCAGTTTACATCTACCCCACCAAGCCTACCTAAAGCCAAACTATCTTGCATAGTCCATGGAGTATTTTCTAAAGCAAGTACACGCATTTCATGAGGGAGTTCTATCTTGCCTGCATTAATTTCTGCTTTGTAGTGATTAACTCCTGCTACAAATGCCGAAAGCCACGCTTTAGAATCTTTTGGTAATAATTGCACCATTTCATTGGTGGCTTTGGGAATATTCATCGTTCTCAGTGCCCAATCAATATCAGTAGTAAATGGCCCAATCATTTCAGAAATTCTGCCGTTTACAATACGTTTGGCAACTTCCATTTGTCCGAGGCGCAAATGTGCTTGAACTAAGCCTAATGCAAATGCAGCGTCGTTATCATCAAGTGCGGTGATGTATGGAATTTGATACGTATCCCAATAAATAGTAACTTCATCCTTAAATGTTGGTGGTGAGATGCTGTTAAATACCTCTATTCTTTGTTCGGTAGTTACGTTTTCTGGTAATGGAGTTAATAGCGCACAACCATTTAAAAACACCAGAATACTTAAGAGCCAAACAACGGGCAAGTACATCTTAAAATCCTGATAAAACGTTTTTCCCAATAGTTGATCCCTTACTTTGTAGAATATGCGCAGTAGTAATAGTTTCTACACTCATTTGACCAAGATGATTATTCATAGTACTTTGCAGTAGTCCTTCATCTACCATCCGAGATACCTCATCTAATAACTCACCTTGATACATTATATCTGGCGTTTGAAACATAGAGCGAGTAAACATAAATTCCCAATGAAAACTAAGTGATTTTTTCTTACCTAAAGTAATATCAATATTTTTAGGATCATCAATCAATACTACATGTCCTCTTGGTGAAATACAATCCACAATATCATTAAAATGACTATCAGACTGAGTAAGCCCAACTACATATTGCGGGCTAATACCCAAGTCAGCTAACTGCTGAGCTATTGACATTCTATGATTGATGACAATGTCTGCACCCATTTTTTGCACCCAAAAAATTGTTTCCTCTCTAGAAGCGGTAGCAATAACAGTTAAATTGGTGAGTTGTTTAATCAATTGAATGAGAATGGAGCCCACCCCGCCAGCGCCACCAATAATCAAAATATGTCCAGATGCAGAAGAGTCTAACTGCAGTGCATCATGGATAATCTCCCACGCTGTAATACTTGTTAAAGGCAAAGCAGCAGCCTGTTTAAAACTAATTGAAGTTGGCTTGTGACCCACAATGCGCTCATCAACTGCGTGAAATTCAGCATTAGTGCCATTTCTAGTAATATCACCAGCATAAAATACTGAGTCACCCACTGAAAATTTCTTTACACTTGCACCGCACTTCATAACTTCACCAGCACAATCATAGCCTAATATACTTGGTGGGTCGGTCACTGGGAAATTTTGTTGTACCTTAGTGTCTACTGGGTTAATGGATACTGCCTCTACTTTGACTAAAATGTCATACTCTCCAAGTTGGGGTTCTGGGGCATCAAATTGTGTTAATACACCTGTTTCAGATACAGAATGATTTGAGGTAAAACCAATTGCTTTCATAACTACCATAAACTTTAAATTATAACGCAATTCGTTCATAGAATTAACACCATCTGTGAGAAAAAAATGTTAACAATTAATGATTAAATTTATTATAAAACTGATATAATGCTACTTATTACATAAAATTGTTAACAATTAACCAATGTTCAATAAATATAATCTCTCTCAATCTGTGTATGAGCAATTAAAGCAGGAAATTATTTCTGGTGAAATTTGCCAAGGAGAAAAAATAAGCGAAAGTGCATTGGCAGAAAAATATCAAACCAGTAGAGGACCACTGCGAGAAGCACTGAACAAACTAGAGGCAATTAAGCTGATCATTAAAACCCCTAACTCCAAATCAGAGGTCGTAACCTTAAATGAAAAATTGCTTAGTGATGTCTATCAAATGCGTGAATTATTTGAGGGTGCGGCTACGCGCTTAGCAGCCCAGCATATGACTGAGGAAGATATTGATAATCTCTATACGCTCTTAGATAAACATAGCCAAAGCGTTCAAAAAGAACAAGGAAAATCGTATTTTCAACAAGAAGGTGATTTAGATTTTCATTTTTTTATTTTTTCCAAGTGTGGCAATACTCTACTCTCATCGTACTTACAAGATGAGTTATATCAAATTATTCGTATGTGTAGATACCAAACAGCACATATGAGTTTGCGTGTGAGTCATGCACTAGCAGAGCATTACCAAATTGCAGATGCAATCAAAAAACGAGATGGTGAATTTGCCGAAATCCTTATGCGTAGGCACATTAGTGGTGCATGGAATGACATGAAACAATTATTAATTACTCAATTACCAACAAGGAGGCACCATGAGTCAAGGTAAAAAATTTAAAGAGCTCGTACATACAGAACAACCCCTACAAATCGTAGGCACAATCAATGGTTATAGTGCACTTCAAGCACAAAAAGTGGGGCATAAAGCAGTATATCTCTCTGGTGGGGGTGTGGCTGCTGCCTCTATGGGTATTCCTGATTTAGGTATTACTACTCTTAATGATGTACTTATTGATGCTTCGCGTATTACCGGAGTATGTGACTTACCATTATTAGTAGATGTAGATACTGGTTGGGGTGGTGCATTTAATATTGCTAGGTGTGTCAAAACATTAGAACAAGCTGGAGTAGCAGCTATTCACATGGAAGACCAAGTTGGGCAAAAACGTTGTGGACACCGCCCAAATAAAAATATTGTCTCTACTCAGGAAATGGTCGATAGAATTAAGGCAGCAGTAGATGCGAGAGTAGATGATAATTTTGTCATTATGGCACGTACTGATTCATTGGCAGTTAAGGGCTTAGAGAGTGCCGTTGAAAAAGCAATTGCCTTTCAAGAAGCTGGGGCAGATATGCTATTTCCTGAAGCCTTGACTGAACTTTCACAATATACTGCATTTAGTAACGCATTAGATATTCCTATTTTGGCAAATATGACAGAATTTGGACAAACTGAATTATTCTCTACAACGCAACTTGCACAGGCTGGTGCAGATATGGTGCTGTATCCTCTGAGTGCATTTAGAGCAATGAGTAAAGCAGCATTAGGAGTGTATGAAAATATTCTAAATGCAGGTGAACAAATCGCAAGTGTAGAACATATGCAATCTCGCGATGACTTATATAACACTCTTGGCTATTATGAGTTTGAACAAAAAATAGACGAATTATATACCTAATAACATACGGAGGAAATATGGCAGGAAAAAAAGTAGGTGGTGCAGGACTAAGAGGTCAAGTAGCAGGACAAACAAGCCTTTCTACAGTAGGGGTTAGTGGCTCAGGGCTCACGTATAGGGGCTATGACTTAGTAGAGTTGGCAGAAAAATGTGTATTTGAAGAAATAGCATATTTGCTGTTACGAGGAGAGTTGCCAAACCAAACAGAGTTAGATGAGTACAAAACTACACTTCAACAACTACGTGAATTACCAGATGCACTCAAAATTACCTTAGAGCAGATTCCCAAAGAAGCCCACCCCATGGATGTGCTACGCACTGGTTGCTCTATGCTCGGAAATATTGAACCTGAAATATCTTTTGATGATCAACTTCACCATGCTGATAGAATGATTGCAACTTTTCCAGCTATTATTGCCTATTGGTATCATTACTCACATACGGGTGAGCGCATTGAGACTATAACTGATGATGAAAGTTTAGCAGGATATTTTCTCCATTTACTTCACCAGCACTCTCCAAGTGAGCAATTTATCAACATTATGAATGTCTCACTTATCTTATATGCTGAGCATGAGTTTAATGCCTCCACCTTTGCTGCTAGAGTGTGTGCATCTACCTTATCTGATATTCACTCTAGTATTTGTGCAGCAATTGGTACTCTGCGTGGTCCTTTACACGGTGGAGCTAATGAGGCAGCCCATGCGATGCTTGCACAGTGGCATACCCCAGATGAAGCAGAGGAGCAAATCATGCACATGCTTACCACTAAACAACTCATTATGGGCTTTGGACATGCGGTATATACCGAATCAGACCCACGTAATGTGGTGATTAAAGAATATGCTAAAGAATTAAGTACAAACTCTAACAACCCTACCCTCTATGAAATATCTCAGCGGGTAGAAATGGTCATGAAGCGTGAGAAAAACTTGTTTGCAAATGCTGATTTTTATCATGCCTCAACCTATGAGTATATGAATATTCCAGTACGTTTATTTACCCCAATATTTGTCTGCTCACGGGTAACAGGATGGTGTGCACATATTATTGAACAACGAGCAAATAACCGCATTATTAGACCTAATGCTGAATATATTGGCTTAGAACCTAGAGCGGTGCCAAATATCTCACAGAGATAGTGCTTGATTTTTTGATTTATTTAGATTTTTTTAGAGGAGTTTTCCATGAGTAATGCTATTTTCGTAGCTGACAGACCTGATTTTGATGAAGTGCTGAGCACCATCGCTGATTATGTGATTGACTATAAAGTTGATAATATTGAAACGCTTGATACCGCAAGAAATTGTTTAATTGACACTATTGGTTGTGGTTTATTAGCCTTAGAATTTCCCGAATGTGTGCGTCACTTAGGACCGATTGTTGAGGGTACTACCGTAACAAATGGTGCAAGAGTATTTGGTAGAAATGACGAGCTTGACCCCGTAAAAGCAGCGTGGGATATCGGTGCGATTATTCGCTGGTTAGACTTTAATGACACTTGGTTGGCAGCAGAATGGGGGCACCCATCTGATAACTTAGGAGCAATTATGGCACTCGCTGATTATCTCTCACGGGTGCGCATAGCACAAGGCAAGGAGCCATTTACTATGAGAGATGTGTTAGAGTACATGGTGAAAGCACACGAAATTCAAGGGGTGATTGCTTTAGAAAATAGCTTTAATCGTGTTGGGCTCGATCATGTGTTACTAGTGCGCATTGCATCTACTGCAGTGGCTACCCATATGCTGGGTGGCACCAAAGAGCAAATTATGAACGCTCTTTCCCTTGCATTTGTTGATGGTTCATCACTGCGTACCTATCGCCATGCACCTAATGCAGGCTCACGTAAGTCATGGGCTGCGGGAGATGCTACTTCTCGTGCAGTGCGCTTAGCAATGATTGCTATGAAAGGTGAAATGGGTTTACCATCAGTACTTAGCGCACCTAACTGGGGATTTTATGACGTGTCATTTAAGGGCAAAGAATTTACCTTCTCGCGTAACTATGAGTCTTATGTGATGGATAATATTTTATTTAAAATCTCTTTCCCAGCAGAGTTCCACGCTCAAACAGCGGTAGAATGTGCAGTAACACTTCACCCAGAAGTAAAACACAGGTTTAGTGAAATTGAAAAAATTGAAGTCACTACGCATGAATCTGCAATTCGCATTATTGCTAAAACAGGTACGCTTGATAATCCAGCAGATAGAGACCACTGCTTACAATATATGATTGCTATAGGTCTTATAGAGGGTGACTTAGAAGCGTCACATTATAGTGATGACTATCATCATACTACACCATTAGTCGATGAGCTCCGTGAAAAAATGATCATTATAGAAGATGAACGATATACCAAAGAGTACCTAGAAGCAGATAAACGCTCTATTGCGAACGCGATCCAAATCTTCTTTACAGATGGTAGTACTACAGAAAAAGTAGAAGTAGAGTACCCTATTGGTCATCGCCGTAGAAGAGCAGAAGGAATACCAGTATTAGAACGTAAATTCAACAATAGCTTAACAGAAAAATTTAGCACTGAGGCTAGAGAGCGTATTATAGATATTTGCTTAAACCAAGGTACATTAGAAGCAATGAGTGCTCCAGAATTTATGGACTTATTTATAGTGAAATAGCCATAAAATTTAATTAAACTATATGTAAGGGGGAATTATGGTACAAACATATCAAGCAGAATACCGTAAATCTATTGATGAAGCCGAAATATTCTGGGCAGAAAAGGCTGCACAGCTAGAATGGTTTAGCTTTCCAAACAGCATTTTAAGTAAAGATGAAGACGGAGTGCACCACTGGTTTGCTGATGGAGAGATGAATACTTCCTATATGGCTATTGATGCTCATGTAAACGCAGGCAGAGGTGGACAAACTGCCATCATCTATGACTCACCAGTCACAGGTGTAAAAGAGCAAATCAGCTATCAAGAACTCCTAGAGCGCGTAGAACAAACCGCAGGGATGATTCAACAGGCTGGAGTAATTAAAGGTGATAGAGTAGTGCTCTATATGCCTATGGTGCCCGAAGCAGTCTATGCCATGCTTGCCTGTGCACGCTTAGGGGCTATCCACTGCGTGGTATTTGGTGGCTTTGCTGCTAATGAGTTGGCAGTGCGCATAGATGATGCTAAACCAAAGCTAGTACTCAGTGCATCATGTGGGATTGAAGTAAATCGCGTTATTGAATATAAACCACTACTTGATAAGGCTGGTGAAATCGCAAGTTTTAAAAACTATAATACTATTATACTCCAGCGCCCAGAACATACTGCCTCGCTTGGTAGCACTGAGTTGGACTGGCGTATTGCCTATGAAGCTGCTCCGAGAGTAGGTGCGGTGCCAGTCAAAGGCGAAGATATATTATATATTCTGTATACTTCTGGTACTACTGGCAAGCCTAAGGGCGTTGCCCGTGAAAATGGTGGCCATGCAGTCGCCCTACACTATAGTATGAGTGCGATTTATGACACACACCCCGGAGAAGTCTATTGGGCAGCATCTGATGTAGGCTGGGTAGTTGGGCATTCTTATATTGTATATGCTCCACTTCTTGCTGGATGTACTACTGTACTCTTTGAAGGTAAACCAATTATGACTCCTGATGCAGGAGCATTTTGGCGAGTGATAGAAGAGTACCAAGTAAAATCATTATTTACTGCCCCTACAGCATATCGTGCGATTAAAAAAGAAGACCCTAGTGGAGCATTAGCTAAAAAGTATGACACTTCTGCATTAGCCAATTTATTTTCTGCAGGAGAAAAACTAGATGAAGCGACCTATCATTGGCTTCAAGATGTCATTGCTAAACCAGTAGTAGATAATTGGTGGCAAACAGAAACAGGCTGGGCAATCGCTTCTAATATCATTGGAATTGAACCCATGCCAACCAAACCAGGTTCGGCAACGATGCCTTCACTAGGATACAACATTGAAATTCTCGATGACGAAGGAAATATTTGTCCACCAAATACCGAAGGCAGAATTGCAGTCAAACTCCCTCTACCACCTTCATGTTTGACTACGATTTGGGGCAGTAAACAACGCTTTATCGATGGCTATTTATCTATTGTGCCGGGGTATTATATTAGCGGTGATGGTGGGTACATTGATGAGGATGGCTATTTATTTGTCATGGGGCGCACTGATGATGTAATAAATATTGCTGGACATAGACTTTCAACTGGAGAAGTAGAAGGCGTTATTGCCAAACATCCAGATATTGCTGAGTGTTGTGTGATTGGCATTGATGACAACCTCAAGGGGCAATTACCACTAGGATTTGTGATTTTAAAATCTGGTAGTACCACTTCTAAAGAGCAAATCACTACAGATTTAATTACCATGACCAGAAAGCACATTGGGGCTATTATTTGCTATAAAGAAACGATTTTTGTCGATAGATTACCTAAAACGCGCTCAGGGAAAATCTTACGTAAAACCATAAAACAAATTGTACACGGTGAGGAATACACCATTCCACCAACGATTGATGATCCAGCAATTTTAGGAGAAATTACTAACGCTGTAGCTCATAGGTAAGGTAATATACTCATTTTATTTGGCATAAATAGGAGAAAATATGGACGTCATCACTGCATTAGAAACACGTAAATCAGTACGTGCATATTTAGATACAGAAGTATCAAAAAAGACTATAGAGCAAATACTACAAGCAAGTAGGCATGCCCCTTCTGGAGTAAATACTCAGCCGTGGAAAGTAGCAGTATTAACAGGTGATGCCAAACAACGCTTGAGTGATGCGATGGTCGCAGCATTTAAAGGTGGGGTAAAACCAAAAATGGATTATAACTACTATCCAATTGAATGGAAAGAACCCTACAAAGCCAGAAGAAAAGAATGTGGCTTACTCATGTATTCAACCCTGAATATTACTCGTGAAGACAAAGAACGCCAACTTGAGCAATGGGCAAAAAACTATATGAGTTTTGATGCTCCTGTGATGCTATTATTTTTCATTGATAAAGATATGAAAGAAGGATCTTTCCTTGATTATGGGATGTTTTTACAATCTGTGATGCTTAGTGCAACGAGTCTAGGGTTAGCCACTTGTCCACAAGCAGCACTGGGAGAATATCCTGATATTGTCAGAAGTGAGCTTGGAGTTGCAGATAACTGGACAGTGTTATGCGGTATTTCACTAGGCTATGAAGACACCGATGATATTATCAATAGCTATAAAACAACTAGAGAAGATACTAATAATTTTGTCACTTATTTTTCCTAAGTGTTGATATTAAAGATTTTTAAGCAAATTGTAATCACTTTCGCTTTTGGTATTGGGCTAAGTGCACATCAGACTGCACTCGCCTATGATAGTGGGTATTATAGTGATTATGGCACTACCCAAAACCATCCTATTATCTTAATTCGTCATGCACTCGCTCCTGGGTTTGGCGACCCAGCAGACTTTAATGTGCGCCTAAGAAGCACTCAACGTAATTTATCAAGTGAGGGCGAAACTCAAGCCAAAAATATTGGCAAAGTATTACGAGGGTTAGGCATTATAAATGCAGATGTCTATTCAAGTCAGTGGTTTCGGTGCTTGGAAACTGCTGAATTACTTGGTATCGCAAAGGTGGTAGAGCAACCACTGCTTAATTCCTTTTTTCAAAATATGTCCGAGGAAGAAGAGCGTATAGCCGCACTTACAGAGTGGCTAGAACATTACCCGCTCACTCAACCAGTGGTATTAGTTACGCACCAAGTAGTTATTACAGGGCTCACTAATGTGTTTCCAGACTCAGGCGAAATAGTAATACTCAAGCGAAATAAAGATGGATTTTTTGTTACTAAACGCATTACCACTTCCTACTAAATGAAGCAAACTCACATACCTCAGCACTACCTAAGCACCCTGCTACCCTACCTCGGAGCGCTGCCTTTTATCATTGCTAATGTGCTGTTAGTTACTGGGGGTACATCACTTCCTCCTTTAGGAGAGGTGGTACATATCGTAACTGTGTATGGGTTGATTATTTCTGTATTTATGTCAGGGGTACACTGGGGGCAACACTTACATATTCACCAGCGCTGGAGTGTACCACTTACTTCGCTGAGTAATATTAATGCGATTATCTTGTGGGTGGGGTATTTAGTTCTTCCTGAGTTTTATTTCCTTATATTATTACTTATAAGTTTTATTTATATCTATATGATTGATTATAAACTATATACTTCTGAGATTATTCATACTCAGTACTATACTACCAGATACAATGTAACCAGTATTGTTGTAGTAAATCTAGTAATACTCTTATTCCTGATATGAAAATTGCTATTATTGGTACAGGGTTCTCAGCGCTTACCTGTGCTACACTCCTAAAGCAACACTACGGTGAAGATATTTCACTCACTCTCTTTGAAAAATCACGTGGAGTTGGGGGCAGAATGGCTACCCGCTATCATGATAACTTTTATTTTGATCATGGAGCGCAATTTTTCTATGTCAAAACTCCTGAATTTGCTGACTTTCTTGTACCCCTACAAGATGCAAAAATCATTGCCCCATGGACTGGTAGGTTTAGGGAATATCAAAACACCAAATGCACTCTAGAGCGCCAATGGTCTGATAGCCCCGTGCATTATGTAGGGGTGCCAAATATGAACGCTGTTGGCAAATATTTAGCACAGAACTTAAACATTCATACCCATACACGGGTTACTAGGATGACATTTACTACCCCCATGTGGGAACTCTATAGTGATGATACCACTCTTGGCCAATATGACTGGGTAATACTCACGACCCCTACCCCACAAACACTAGCGCTCTTGCCACAGCATATTCCTTGTTATAATGAGCTACAAACTAAAAAAATGATTGCTTGTTATTCACTAATGATTGGTTTTGATGCACCGCATGATTTCGGGTTTGATAGTGCACTCCTATCTGGGCAAGATATTAGCTGGATATCTGTTAATAACTCAAAGCCGGGGCGCAACACCAAGCTCACCACTCTCCTTATACACTCAACTAATGCATACGCTGAAGCACATATTGATGATGATACAGAGTTAGTCATTTCTCATTTATTAGGAGAAACTGAACAGATTATCGGGAGTGCAGTACATGACTATGCGCATATAGATATTCACGGTTGGAAATATGCGAATGCACCCAAGCAAACAGGGGCAACTCACTACCTAGATATACAGCACCAAATAGGTATATGTGGTGATTCACTGATTCAGGGGAGAGTAGAGTCAGCCTTTAGTAGTAGTTATGCACTCACCACAGAACTTATTTCAAAAGATTATTTCACTCATGCAACGCCCTAGTTCCGCACAAAAATTTAACAATATTGCTATTTTTGGCGCTAATGGCACCATTGGCTCTACTTTTATTACCACTCTTTCAACCTATCCTGATACTACTATTCACGCCTTTAGTAGCACACCCCCTCAAGACCTCCCTACTAATGTTGTGCCACATACTATAGAGTATCTTAAAGAAGAATCATTAACTCAAGCGAAAGAACACATTACTACCCCACTTGATTTGCTTATCATCGCTACAGGCATCTTACACACTACTACCCGTGGTACTCAGATAATGCCAGAGAAAAGCTATAAAGAACTCAGTGTAGAGAAACTCCAAACACTCTACACAACTAATGCCATCATCCCCGCACTTATCATTAAGCACTTTGCCTCGTTACTTGCTAAAGATTCGCCGAGTGTAATAGCCGCTCTCTCTGCACGCATTGGTAGTATTTCGGATAATCGCTTAGGTGGGTGGTACTCCTACAGAGCCTCAAAGGCAGCACTAAATATGCTGATAAAAACCACCAGTATAGAGCTAAAACGCACTAATAAGAATGCATCTATTATTGGACTTCATCCAGGAACAGTAGATAGCAACCTCTCAAAACCTTTTCAAAAAAATCTCCCTAAAGGACAACTTTTTACTCCCGAATATGCAATCAAAGAGATGCTAAAGGTCATCACCAACACCACCGCACAACACACGGGCAAATGCTTCGCTTTTGATGGTGAGGAGATAGAGCCATAAGGAAGCACAGAGACCATAACAAAAACTATTTTTATGCAAAATTTGCATAAATATCAATACATAGTGGTGGTTTTATGCTAATTTTGCATAAAATTTACTATAAAACATCTTTTTTGAGCGAGTATTTTTTCTTGCTACAAGGCGTGTAAAAAAAATATGATTAAGCATGCATTTAGCATGTGATTGAACATTTTTAGAAACACAACACCGTAGCCAGGAAAAAGACGAATTCTCAAATCTTTGAGCGAGTATTTTTTCTTGCTACAAGGCGTGTAAGAAAAATGTGATTGAGCATGCATTTAGCATGTGATTGAACATTTTTAGAAACACAACACAGTAGCAAGGAAAAAGACGAAGCTCAAAAACTAGAAACCGATATACAACCCCCAGTACTTCGCAATATTAATATTAGGTCATGACAACTTAAGCATTTAAAAATATGCTTAAAATGTTGTTATGTCTATAAAAAACAAGTATGTTATTTGTGCAAAAATTTCAGAAGCTAAATTTAGAGAAATAATTAACTATTTTTCACTAGATTTGAACGCAGTTCAAATTAGTGAATTAACGCATTTAAGTAGACACACTATCAACAAATATCTTAATGCAATTAGACACCGTATTTATGAATTATCTACTTCTCAATTTGACTCTTTAAAAGGTCAAATTGAAGTAGATGAGTCTTACTTTGGTGCAAAGAGGGTTAAAGGCAAAAGAGGTCGTGGAGCACTGGGTAAAACTATAGTATTTGGATTACTTAAGAGAGGTGGTAATGTCTATACTGAAATAGTACCTGATTGCTCTGCAGCAACGCTGCAGAGTATTATCAGAGGTAAAACCAGTATAGAGAGTGTAATTCATTCTGATGGATGGCGTGGCTATAATGGACTTGTAGATTTTGGCTATAAGAAGCACTTAAGAGTAGACCACGGAACAAATGAATTTGTCCTTGGTAAGTCTCACATTAATGGTATAGAGTCATTCTGGGGTTATGCTAAAATTAGACTTGTTACATTTAAAGGAATGGATAAAAATACTTTCAATTTACATCTCAAAGAGTGTGAATTTAGATTTAATAATAGGGAGCAAAATCTTTATAAGATTTTGCTAAAAGAATTTAGAAAAAGACCGCTTAAGTTGTCATGACCCTTATTTTAAAATACAGCCAATGCCATAACAATTATTTATCTTTTTTTAAGGTGTTTTTTTAGGTTAATTTAGGTATGTAGTATAACTTAGATATGTTTTGATGATATTATGGCAAAATATACTAAGTAATAGGGGTGAAGAAAATGGATGTACATAGTTTGGTTTGTAGTCCCAATCAGAAAAATTATGAGCAAATTAATCTTACCAATACTCTTTGTTATACTTTATGGTAGTGGGTTTGTTGCTACCAAATACGGACTGCCGTATGCGTCTCCATTAAGTTTTTTAACACTAAGATTTTTTATTGCTGGTGCACTTTTTGCTTTAGTAGTAGCAATATTTAAATTACCAATTCCTAAAATAAAAGAGGCGATGCATATTGCAATAGCAGGACTACTAACAGTAGCCACTTTTTCAATAGGCGTCTTTATCTCTATAGATTTAGGTCTTTCGCCATCATTATCGGCAATGATTATTGCCTTACAACCTATTTTAGTTGGCGTACTTGCAGTACAACTAACACAAGAAAAAATCAATATTTACGGCTGGATAGGTCTATTTTTAGGATTTGTTGGTGTATTTTTTATAGTCTTTCAAGGGGTAGATTTAAAATCTGCTGGAATATTATCAATAACCATGTCCGCTATGGGATTACTTGGCTTAGCCTTGGGAAATTTATATCAAAAGAAATTCTGTGCGGATATGCATGTGATTACTGGAGGCAGTATTCAATCAACTTCTTCGGCATTTGCTTGTTTATTCCTACTATTACTATTTGATGATTTTGATATTGTGTGGCATGGTGAGTTTATTGCTGCATTATTATATATGTCCATTGGAGTATCACTTGGAGCACTGAGCCTACTCTATATGATGATCAGTAGGCAAGAAATTAATAAAGTAGCAAGTGTGTTTTATTTAATACCAGTATCTGCAGCAATAACTAATTATTTACTTTACGATGAAATTTTTGATGTATATACAATTGTAGGATCATTAGTGATTTTAACAAGCGTGTACCTAGTAAACAAAGAAAAAAGAGATGAGCCAAAATAATATTTAAATCAATGATTTAAATATTTTTTATGATATAAATAAATCTAACCGAGAATATCTTCCAAGTTATCCTCAAGGAAATGAATGCTCTTTGCTCCTTCATTAAAGTCTGCACTTCTGAGAATTGAGCGTTGTAGGGTGATATTGCTGTTCACTCCTGAAATCACCATTTCTCTAAGGGCAATGCGCATTTTCATAATAGCTTCTGCTCTGGTCGCACCATAGGTGATAACCTTGGCAATCATAGAGTCGTAATGTGGTGGGATAGAGTAACCACTATAAATATGGCTATCTACACGCACCCCTAAGCCACCGGGAGCATGAAATCCAGTGAGAATACCAGGAGATGGAATAAAAGTTTTACTGTCTTCAGCGTTAATACGACATTCAATAGCGTGTCCTGACAGGACAACATCGCTTTGCAGAAGTGAAAGCTCTTCTCCTGCTGCAATGCGGATTTGCTCTTTTACAAGGTCAATACCTGTGACCATTTCAGTCACTGGGTGCTCTACTTGTAGGCGGGTGTTCATTTCTATGAAATAAAATTGTCCATTTTCATACAAAAACTCAAAGGTGCCTACCCCTCGGTAGTTAATATCTATGCACGCTTTGGCACAAACACTGCCTATTTCTGCGCGCTGTGCTTCGCTAATTCCTGGTGCTGGGGCTTCTTCTAATACTTTTTGATGGCGACGTTGCATGGAGCAATCACGTTCACCAAGGTGAATAGCATTGCCGTGTTGGTCGGCTACTACTTGTACTTCCACATGGCGCGGAGTAGTCAGAAACTTCTCCATATATACTTCGCCATTATTAAAGAATGTAAGTGCTTCATTTTGCGTGAGTGCAATACTTTCAATTAAATCTTCTTCACGCTCTACTACACGCATGCCACGACCACCGCCGCCACCAGCTGCTTTAATGATAATTGGGTAGCCAATATGTTGAGCGAGTTGTTTATTTGTTACTTCATTTTTCCCTAGAGCACCATCAGAGCCAGGTACGCACGGTACACCTGCTTGCTTCATCGCAGTGATTGCAGATACTTTATCACCCATGAGTTTAATGTTGTCCGGGTATGGGCCGATAAAAATAAAGCCGCACTCTTCGCATTGACGAGCAAAATCAGCATTTTCAGATAAAAATCCATATCCTGGGTGAATAGCATCTGCATGAGTGATTTCCGCTGCTGAGATAATAGCTGGGATGTTGAGATAACTTTTATTTGAAGCTGCTGGGCCTATACACACCGCCTCATCGGCAAGTTTTACGTGTTTTAAATCTTTGTCTGCAGCTGAATATACGGCTACGGTTTGAATGCCTAATTCTCTGGCAGCGCGTAAGATACGTAGAGCAATTTCCCCGCGATTGGCAATCAGGATTTTTTGTATTGTTTTCATGAAGTGTGCACCTTATGATACGATGATTAAGTCTTGACCAAACTCAACTACATCACCATCATTTAAGCAAATTTGAGTCACCACGCCTGCCTTATCCGCTTCAATTTTGTTCATGATTTTCATCGCTTCTACAATACAAATAATATCACCAACTGCAATAGTATCACCCACGCTCACAAATGGCTTTGCATCTGGTGCAGGCTTAGAATAAAAGGTACCAACCATTGGTGAACTAATAGCGTTACCATTCTCAATAGCTACTTCTACAGGACTAATAGGACTAGTAGAAATAGCTTCTGCGGTAGAAAATGTTTGTACTGGCGTTGGGGGTACTACAGGAGCAATTGGTGTAATCCCTGACTTCACAATACGCACTGACTCTTCGCCCTCTTTAATTTCAATCTCAGCCATACCTGAGCTTTCTAGCAGGTCAATGAGTTTTTTTACTTTACGAATGTCCATATGTTCTCCAATAAATTATACTTGATTTAAATACTCTACAGCACGCAGAGTTGCAAGTTCGTAGCCATATACTCCGCACCCAGCAATGAGCCCAATGGCAATATCACTAAAGTATGAGCGATGTCTAAATTCTTCTCGTTTATATATATTTGAAATATGTATTTCTACAAATGCTGCATCTACACTCAGAAGTGCATCTCTTAAGGCAATAGAGGAGTGAGTCCAAGCAGCAGGGTTAAAAATAATAACTTTGTAGTCTTTATTATGTATCTTGCTGATAAGATCACTTTCAATATTACTTTGTAAGCACTCAGTACTGTACCCTGACTTTAGAGCAAGTGAGGTGACATTATGTTCAATATCAATGAGACTGGTTTGACCATATACATCAGTTTCTCTGGTACCAAGAGTGTTTAAATTAACACCATTGAGTAATAATATATCCGCCATTAAGAAAAATAAATGTCGTTAAAATACGTGATTATACATTAAATTTCGGCAAATTTCGGATATCTCAAGATATTAACCACTGAACTATCCGCCCCCTATGGCGTGGATAATTTCTATTTCATCAGTAGCACTCAAAGCGGTGGTATGGTGCAAAGAACGAGGGATTACTTCACGGTTTAATTCTATCGCAATCAATGGTGAATCAATCTCAAGTTCAGTTAATAATTCTCCTAATGTTTGCGCAGTAGAAGAATGTTCTTCACCATTAATCTTCATGAGTCATTCTACCTACAGCACATGATGCAAATGATTTTGCTTTACTCGCTAACGAATTATCACCCACCTCGGGGTACCCGATTTTCTTGAGTACTTGGGCTACTTTCGTAGCATCAGTATTCTCAACATCTAAAGAAATAGTACCTGTTTCAATATCAATAGAGATATTCGTAGCAGCACACTCATCAGTTAACTTTTTAGTGATAGTATTTGCACAACCTGAGCATTTAATATTTTCAACAGTAATCTGCATAATATAAAGATATAAAACAATATCAAAAGTATACAATATTTATCAGGCAATAGTGCGATTAGAATGGTGCAATATGATAAAATTTGTAAGATTATTTTGTATTTTTGTATTCACAATTTTATTATCAGTTTGAACCATTTATGAATCAAGAAACATCCTCTGTAATATCTCACTCTTATCCTGATGTTTCTTCATCTGCTATATTGGCTCTTGATGATGGTAGTGATACTGGTATCATCTTTCATGGTCACGCACTTGGGCAACAAGGTACCAGCACTGGCGAAGTAGTGTTTAATACTTCTATGACTGGCTATCAAGAAATCTTATCAGACCCTTCCTATGCAGAACAAATTATTACTCTCACCTACCCACATATTGGTAACACAGGGACGAATGGCTTAGACAATGAATCGCAAGTAGTGCGAGCAAGTGGGCTAATTATCAGAAACAACGTTGAAGCGTATAGCAACTGGCGAGGTGAAACTTCACTCAATAGCTATTTGCATACTAATAATGTAGTTGCTATTAGCAATATTGACACGCGTAAACTTACAAAAATATTACGTACCTATGGCTCATTAAATGGCTGTATTACCACAGAGCTTTCCCCAGAAGATGCACTCAAGGAAGCCAAAACATTTCGTGGCTTAGCCAACACTGACTTAGCAATAGAAGTTTCTACTCAAACAGAATATCAATTCGCTACTGGAACCTATAATCTAGAACACAATACATACTCCACATCGCATAATACAGACTCCTATCATGTAGTAGTTTATGATTATGGAGTGAAAGAAAATATTCTCCGCATGCTGAGCATGAGAGGCTGCACACTCACCGTAGTTAATGCCCAAACTCCAGTAAATGAAGTACTAGCGAAAAATCCTGATGGCATATTTTTATCTAATGGTCCTGGTGACCCGAGCCCATGTGACTATGCCGTTGCCAATATTAAGCAACTCTTAGAGAAAAAAATTCCCATATTTGGAATTTGCTTAGGACATCAATTACTTGGTCTCGCTCTAGGGTGTGAAACGGCTAAAATGAAATTTGGTCATCATGGTGCAAACCACCCCGTGCAAGATACCGAGACTAAAAAGGTATATATTACTTCGCAAAATCATGGGTTTACTCTTGACTCACCAAGTGAACAGGTAGAGGTGACACATACTTCATTATTTGACCACACTATTCAAGGGATTCGTGCTAAAAATGCACCTGCATTTGGCTTTCAAGGACACCCTGAGGCCTCTCCTGGTCCACAAGATATGGACTATTTATTCGATCAATTTATTTCTTTAATGCAATGAAAATTTTATTCATACTATTTATCAGCATATTTAGTTTCAGTACTCCCATTCTCGCTCATGTAAAAACTACTCAGCCAGCATCCATTGAAAATTATGATAACGACCCATTTGAAGGGGTAAATCGACAAATTTTTGAATTTAACAAAGTGGTAGATGAGCATATTCTTCATCTAATTGCCTATAAATATAAAAAACATACTCCAGAACTGCTACAGGTTAGTGTAAATAATTTTTTCTCTAATCTCGAGGAAATTCCTACTCTTGGTAATCAATTATTGCAATTGAAATTTGCAGAAAGTTTGCATACTCTGCTGCGGTTTATCCTTAACACCACTCTAGGTATGGGCGGTATTGCTGATGTGGCTACTGCAGAGGGCATCACCAAAGGAAAAGAGGATTTTGGTCAGACACTTGGATATTACGGAGTATCAAATGGACCTTTTTTAGTGTTGCCAATCTTGGGTCCATCTTCTTTACGTGATATTACAAAATATCCAGCAGATAACACGATGAGTGTTGACTTAAAACAATCTGATTCACAAGCAAACAGCACAACCGCACTAGCTGGATTAAATGCTTCTGCAAATGTAGTTGATATTACCAGTGCATTATATAAAGATGAAGATCCATATATCAAAATGCGTTCTTCTTATCTACAAAACCGAGAGTACGAAGTAAATGATGGTGTGCTTTCTGCTACTGATCTTGATTTTTAATACTCTGTTTTATGCCAAAAAGAATTGATATTCAAAGTGTCCTCCTCATTGGTGCAGGGCCGATTGTTATTGGTCAAGCTTGTGAGTTTGACTATTCTGGTGCCCAAGCATGTAAAGCCTTAAAAGAAGAAGGCATTAGAGTCATTTTAGTGAACTCCAATCCTGCCACAATTATGACCGACCCTGATTTGGCAGATAGTACCTATATTGAACCAATTACTCCTGAAATTGTTAGCAAAATTATTGAAAAAGAGCGTCCAGATGCAATCTTACCTACTATGGGTGGACAAACTGCTCTAAATTGTGCACTTGCTCTTGATGAAATGGGAGTGCTAAAACGCTATGATGTTGCGATGATTGGCGCGAGTAAAGCAGCGATTGAAAAAGCAGAAAACCGCGATTACTTTAGAAAGGCAATGCAAGAACTCGGACTTGATATGCCATTATCAAGAGTTGCACATACGATTGAAGAAGCTAAGGAAATTTTAACCGAAGTGGGCTTGCCTGCAATTATTCGCCCTTCGTTTACCATGGGTGGCTCTGGCGGTGGTATTGCCTATAACAAGCAAGACTTTGATGCCATTTGCGCTAGAGGATTTGACCTTTCTCCTACCAATGAACTCTTAATTGAAGAATCAATTATTGGCTGGAAAGAATTTGAAATGGAAGTAGTACGAGACCATAAAGATAATTGTATTATCATTTGCTCTATAGAAAACTTTGACCCAATGGGGATTCATACAGGTGATAGTATTACAGTTGCCCCTGCCCAAACACTCACTGATAAAGAATACCAAATTATGCGTAATGCTTCATTAGCAGTACTTCGTAAAATTGGTGTAGATACTGGTGGGTCCAATGTGCAATTTGCCTTAAATCCAGCCAATGGCAGACTCACTATTATTGAGATGAATCCAAGAGTATCTCGCTCTTCTGCTCTGGCTTCAAAAGCTACTGGTTTTCCAATTGCCAAAGTTGCGACTAAACTCGCAATTGGGTATACTCTTGATGAAATCACTAATGATATTACTGGTGGTAAAACACCAGCTTCATTTGAACCAACAATTGATTATGTAGTCACTAAAATCCCACGCTTTGCTTTTGAAAAATTCCCACAAGCTGATGCTACATTGACTACCCAAATGAAATCAGTAGGCGAAGTAATGGCGATAGGTGCTACTTTTAAACAAAGTTTACAAAAAGCTATTCGTGGACTGGAAATCGGTAAATCTGGGTTTGATGAAATGCTAAATATTCATGATGAACAAACGAAAAATACGCTAAAACCTCATCTTATTACTGCTAAAGATGAACGCATTTTTTATATTGCAGATGCTTTTAGAGCTGGGTTTAGTGTAGATGAAGTGCATGATTTATCCAATATTGATGTATGGTTTTTACACCAAATTGCTGATATCATCCAAACTGAAACCTTAATCAGAACTCAAACGTTATCAGAACTCAAGAGTGAAGTGATGCGCTATTACAAACAACTGGGTTTTTCTGATGCACGCTTAGCAACTCTATTATCATGCACTGAGCATGCAGTACGTGAAAAACGTAAATTACTCGGCGTATTACCAAGCTTTAAACGTGTAGATAGTTGCGCTGCTGAATTTGATACTTCTACTGCATATATGTACTCTACCTATGAAGAAGAGTGCGAGATGCAACCCACAGAAAATAATAAAATCATGATTTTAGGCGGAGGACCAAATCGCATTGGACAAGGGATAGAATTTGATTATTGCTGTGTGCATGCTGCCTTTGCCCTAAAAGAAGCTGGCTACGAAACGATCATGGTGAACTGTAACCCAGAAACCGTATCTACTGATTATGACACTTCTGATAGACTATATTTTGAACCGCTGACTTTAGAGGACACTCTTGCGATTATTGATAAAGAGCAACCGAGCGGGATTATTGTGCATTATGGTGGACAAACACCACTCAAACTCGCTAATGATCTGGCACTTAACGGGGCAAACATCATTGGCACTTCACCAGATGCTATTGACTTAGCAGAAGATAGAGAGCGATTTTCTCTCATGCTGAAAAAACTTGGACTGAAACAACCAGATAATGGCACTGCCCTATCAAACGAACAAGCATTTAGTATTTCTGATGCGATTGGTTTTCCACTTGTGGTGCGTCCTTCTTATGTATTAGGTGGTAGAGCAATGGAAATTGTCTATAATACAGAACAACTTGAAAACTATATGCAAAATGCAGTGAAGGTTTCTAATGATGCTCCAGTATTACTTGATAGTTTCTTAGACCATGCTATTGAAGTAGATATTGATTTAATTAGTGATGGGGAAGATATTGTAATTGGTGGTATCATGGAACACATTGAACAAGCAGGGATTCACTCTGGTGATAGTGCATGTTCACTCCCACCTTATACACTAAGTGAAGAAGTGCTTGATGAAATGCGTACCCAAGTTATTGCGATGGCTAAAGAGCTTGGCGTAGTGGGACTAATGAATACCCAACTTGCCTATCAGGATGGAGAAATCTATGTGATTGAAGTAAATCCTAGAGCATCCCGAACCGTGCCATTTGTATCTAAGGCGATTGGTGTGCCATTGGCAAATATTGCTGCTAAAGTGATGGCTGGAGCAAGTTTAAAATCACTGGGTTTTACTGAGGAAGTGATTCCAAAACACTATAATGTTAAAGAAGCAGTATTCCCATTTAATAAATTCTTGGGTGTAGATCCGCTCTTAGGTCCTGAAATGCGCTCAACTGGAGAAGTCATGGGTATTGGTAAAACCTTTGCTGCCAGTTTTGATAAAGCAATGCTTGGTGCGGGTGAGGTATTGCCAAGTAAAGGCTTAGCTTTTATTAGTCTACGTAAGATTGATAGAGATCAACTAGTCTCACTAGCAACACAGCTTATTTATGCAGGGTTTAGTCTGATTGCAACCAGAAGCAACCAGCACATGCTTACAGAACACAACATTGATTGTGAAATTGTCAATAAAGTCTCTGAAGGCTCGCCACATATTGTTGATAAAATTAAAAATGATGAGATTGCACTCATTATCAATTCTACTGAAGACTCAACTGGCAAAGAGGACTCAGCCCTTATTCGCTGTGAAGCCCTTATTCGTAAAGTGCCATTTACCACCACTGTTTCTGCTGCATTTGCTATGGTAGATGCACTCACTTCAAGTCATAGTCTCGAAGTACACAGTATTCAGGAGATTCATCAATGATTCCAATGACTCTAAGAGGCGCAGAAAAACTCCGCGCTGAACTTAATAATTTAAAAAATGTGGAACGTCCCCGCGTTATTGAAGATATTGCTACCGCCCGTGAACACGGCGACCTGAAAGAAAATGCAGAGTATCATGCTGCCAAAGAAGAGCAATCATTTATTGAAGGGCGTATTAAAGAAATTGAAGCAAAAATTTCTTCGGCTCAAATCATTGATGTTACGAGTATGGAAAATACGGGTAAATGTATTTTTGGTACTACGGTAGATTTACTCAATATTGATGATAACTCAGAAATTACCTATCAAATCGTTGGTGAAGATGAAGCAGATATTAACGAGCATAAAATCTCCTGCCATTCTCCCATTGCCAGAGCATTAATTGGCAAAGAAGAAGGTGAAGAAGTGACAGTAAACGCACCAAAAGGCGATATTAACTACGAGATTTTAGAGGTGAAATACATCTAAATGCCTATCTACCCTTCTATTGCGGATACCATTGGTAATACGCCATTAGTTAAAATTGGCACACTCAACCCTAACCCGCAAAACATCATCCTAGGAAAACTTGAAGGCACCAACCCCGCAGGATCGGTAAAAGACCGTGCTGCTTATAACATGATTTCTACTGCCGAGCGTGATGGAACTATTAGCCCTGGTGATACTCTGATTGAAGCAACGAGTGGCAATACTGGTATTGCTTTAGCAATGGTTGCTGCTATGAAAGGCTATAAGATGACTCTTATCATGCCAGATAACCTCTCGCAGGAACGTAGAGATGCTATGGCAGCCTATGGAGCAGAACTCATCTTAGTTACCCAAAGTGAGGGTATGGAAGGCGCGCGTGACTTAGCGATACAAATGGAGCAAGAAGGGAAAGGAATGCAACTGAATCAATTTGCCAACCCCAATAACCCACAGGCACATATTATCTCTACTGCTGAAGAAATTTGGCAACAAACACAAGGAACTATTACTCACTTTGTCAGTAGTATGGGCACCACCGGGACAATTATGGGTTGTAGCACTTACTTCAAAAAACAAAATCCAGATATTCAAATCATTGGCGTACAGCCAACTGAAGGCTCGCAAATCCCAGGAATTCGCCGTTGGCCAAAAGAATATTTACCAAAGATTTTTGATGCTTCAAAAGTTGATAGAGTGATTGATGTCACACAAGAATCAGCCAAAGAGACTACTAGAAGACTCGCTAAAGAAGAAGGGATTTTTGCCGGTATGTCTAGCGGTGGTGCAATGGCAGTAAGTCAACAACTTTCAAAAGAACTCACTGGTGCGACTATTGTTTCTATTGTCTGCGATAGAGGTGATCGGTATTTATCTACTGGGTTGTTTTCATAGGTTCTACTCTACGTAGCAAAAGAACCTATGAATACCCACTACCCTTTGGTTATTTTCAGTATTTTCATCGCCACTGTTTTGAGCTTTGGGGCAATCTACTCACTCCTATATCTTTCTGAGTATGCTAGAGATACTTTTCTAGCACACCAATATTTCCTTTTTGTTACTCCATTTATCTACGTAGGCATTATTCTATGTGTGCGTCAATTTGCTCAGCCGATTACAGGCAGTGGTATACCGCAAACATTACTCGCCAAAGATACCATTGATACTTTTATTCCAAGCAGTCTTCTTACTTTTAATTTTGCGATGCTTAAAGTAATATTTGTTTCGCTTGCTACGTTATTTGGAGCACCATTGGGCATTGGTGGTCCGAGCATTTATATTGGTGCTGCATTATTTTATAACTGTGTAAAACTGTTCAAAATCACTAGTCAAAATATCTTATATAGTATGATTATCATTGGCAGTAGTAGTGGGATTATCATTGTGTTTAATGCACCACTTGCAGGTGTGAGTTTTGCCCTAGAAGAAATGTATCGCTATAGCAAGAAGCATTATTTGGGCGTAATTATGTTGGCAATTGTTTTAGTTGCTGGAGTGGATTATCTTATACAACCAAATCCTTATATGATGCATATTTTTGTATCATTGCAGGAGATTCAGTGGGAGTTGCTACCACTTATCATTATTGTATCTAGTAGTATCGGGGCAGTATTTGTTAAGGGGAGCTTGGCATTAATTTCTCTGATTAGTTCACTCAAGATAATTAATCTTGCAATCATTGCTTTGATATTGGGAGGTATTGTGAGTGGAATTAACTATCTCTCAGATGGATTAGCATCTGGTGGAGGTAAAGACGAAGCAATGCTCATATTATCAGGTGAGCACTTAGGACCCCAATATCTGATATATAAACTCTCCATAGTATTTAGCTCACTCGTCTCTACGATTCCCGGGGGTATATTTATTCCCAGTGTGAGCATTGGTGCGAGTGTGGGAGATGTGCTAGCATCTGTGATAGCACTCTACAGTGAGACAAATCGAGAGTGGATTATTCTTTTGACGATGACTAGTTATCTCAGTAGTATTAGCAGAACACCTATAACTGCAGCATTTATAATAACTGAAATTACAGCAAGTTATCTCCTACTTCCAGTTGCACTTGTTGTAGCACTGCTTAGTAATCTATTGACCTCTATTATTGAGCCTCGCCCACTATACTATGAGTTAGCGAAGCGACTGGTGAAGTAATTATTTACTCTCTTTTGCCACTAAGAAATCTACTACTTTAAAGAGCTCTCTATTAGAGCCTGCAATCGTTCCATTAGTGATATATTTACCATTAACTACAAACATTGGCACACTATTTGCATTATACTTTTTTGAGTTAATAGTTGCTTTATTGATATTCATTCGCATCGCAAATGAGTTAATGACTTTAATTACATCTGCTTCTTCATATGTTGATAACTGCGCTACCCATTTAGCAAAACTATTTTTATTAAAAGTGCGGTTCTGTACATGAATGGCAACAAATAAGCGCTCATGTAGTGCATCAACTAAGCCTAAGGTTTCCAAGGTAAAGTACTGAATAGCACCCATTTCTGTACGTTTTGAGAACATCACTGGGTATTGAATAAAGTCTACATTATCTGGTTTGGTTTTTTTCCAGTTTTTCACCAATGGTTCAAGATTATAGCAGTGTGGGCAACGATACCAAAATATCTCTCGCACCTCAACTTTATCAGGGTTTTTTGTAGGGACTGCCTGAGAGAGTGCAATATACTCTACGCCTTCATCATATTCTTCTGCCTGAACAGAGTTAAAAGCGAGGGTGGATAATGCTAGTGTGAGTGTAATTAATATTTTCATCGTTATTTCCTGTGTAATAATTCTATAAATGGGGTAAGCACAAAATCATATTTTAGTAAGTCATCTCTAGGAATATTCTGCTCTCTATCAATAATATTACCATAAATTATTAAGTCTAAATCAATGGTTCGACTAGAAAATTTTGGTTTAGTGCGATCTCTGCCAATAGTATCTTCAATTGCCCGAAGTGCGTTCATTGTTTCAGCTAAACTTTTTGCTGTAGTGGCGTTTACCCCTACATTAGCAAAGTCATCACCCTTAAAACCCACAGATGGACTCGTATAAATACTTGAAACTTCAATTTCATCAAACTCCTGACCTAACAACTCTAATGCTTTGGCAATATTTTCTTCTTTTTGTTCGTTTGAGCCAACATTGATATGAATATACATAGTCTCACTCATTAAGCACTGCGTGTAATAATCACCCCTACCCCACTAGCATCAGTAACTGCCTTGCCTTTATCAAGCTTGAGAATGACTTTTGAGACTGCAAATTCGCTTAAAATGATGTTCGTAATTTCTTCTGCTAATTTCTCAACTAGCTCAAATGTAGTGCCTCCTACAAATGACTTCAAACGTTTACTGACTGCCTTGTAATCCAAAGTATGCCGTATATCATCAGTAACAGCTGCTTTAGAAATATCAAAGTCCATTTCAATATCTAGAGTCACGGTTTGTTTAATTTCTTTTTCCCAGTCATAAATCCCAATTACGGTATCTATTTTTAATCCTTTTATAAAAACTTTATCCATGGTTTAAAATAATGCTAAATTCCACTTATTATAATATGTTTGAACCCTCTCTTACCACCATTATAGTCGCACTATGTAGTTATCTCTTTGGTAGTATTTCTACCAGCATTATGTTAGCAAATTTTTTTAACTTGCCAGATCCACGAACCCAGGGTTCATTTAATGCTGGAGCTACTAATATGTTACGTATCGGTGGTAAAAAAGTTGCAGCTCTCACCTTAGTATTTGACATGCTTAAAGGAGTATTGCCCATCCTGTTAGCAATGTATTTGGGGTGTTCACTTGCAGAACAGGCACTGATTGGATTATGTACCATTATGGGACATATTTTCCCACTCTTTTTTGGCTTTAGAGGTGGTAAGGGAGTAGCTACCTTCATTGGAGCATTAATAACTCTGAACATTTATTCTGGGCTGGTATTTGTTGGGATTTGGTTATTTATTGCTAAAATTATGCGCATTTCTTCAATCTCAGCTATTATCGCCACTATCCTAGCACCAATCTATTTTTATTTCTTTACCCAAAATATCAGTGGAGGAATTATAATAGGCGTTATTAGTATAGTGATTATTGTGAAACATAAAAGCAATATCATTCGGTTACTTCACAATCAAGAGGACAATATTAATGTTAGATAATAAAGCTATAGAGCAACTATGGACCAATGCGCGTACCTACAATGCGTGGCAAGACAAACCAGTTTCTCAGGAACTTATACACCAATTATATGAGCTCTCTAAACTCGCACCTACCTCAGCGAATTGCTCGCCAGCACGCTTTGTCTTTCTTACTTCAGCAGAGGCCAAACAAAGAATACAACCAGCAATGGCAGAGGGTAATGTAGAAAAAACCATGACTGCTCCAGTCGTTGCTATTATTGCCTATGACACTGAGTTTCATAATCACCTACCTTTTTTGTTCCCACACACTGATGCAAAAAGTTGGTTTGCAGGCAATGAAGCCAAAATTCACGCTACCTCACACATGAATACCACTCTGCAAATTGCTTATTTGATTATGGCTGCCCGAACATTAGGACTAGACTGTGGTCCAATGGGTGGTTTTGATAACGATGCAGTAAATGCAGAGTTTTTTTCTGATGGAAAGTTTAAATCGGTACTAATATGTAATATTGGCTATGGTAGTACAGAAAATCTATTTGAGCGTTCTCCTCGTTTTGAATTTGACCAAGTATGCAAAATTTTATAACCCTTTCTCTACTTGCACTCGTAGGCATCTCTCTCACTTCATGTAATTCAATATTAAGCGATGAAGATAATGCACCTATTCGCATTACAGTCATTGATAAATCAACGTATTCATACAAAAGCATAACTGAAGTAGAAGCCCAAAAGCAGGCAGAAGTATCTACCGATCAAACCACACAAAGCACTTCAATCACATCTAAAACTCCCGACTCAGGTTGGTTACGCCCAGTAGATGCAGTGATTAAAAGCAAATTTACCAAATCCTCAGGGCTTACATATTTTGCAACCAAACCAGGGCAAGTGGTTAAAGCCGTGCGTAGTGGCAAAGTAGTGTATAGCAGTGGTAACTTAAAATCTTTTGGCAATATGGTAGTAATTAAACACCCTCTTGGGTTTTATTCGCACTATATGTATGCTGATGAACTTCTAGTAAAAGTAGGTGATAGTGTATCTCAGGGAATGGATATTGCGACTACAAGTAGTACACCATTAGCACTGCAAATGAAAAAATACACAACTATTATTAACCCTGAAACCCTTATTGCAAGCAACTAATGACTGAAGCATTTGCACTACTTGATAACCTATTAGGTAGCTATACAAGCTTAGTACTTACAACTAGCTTATACGTAGTATTTAGTATAGTGGTGCTGTTTATTATTCGTAGTATTCGTGCTCGGGTACGAAAGAGCCAAAACACCCTTGATGATTATATATTTAAAGCACTTTATACGCCACTGCGTATCTTATTGGTCATTATTGGTGGCTATATTGTATTAGGTGAGTTTGCTATACTTATGCCAGAGAGTAGTCTGAACTCCTTACTTGCATACTTTGATAGTATTATTATTATCTGGATCATTATCACTATTTTTAGTGGTATTACGTATATGCAGAAGTATTTTTTAAGTAAACAACATGCTCATGTTGACACCATACTCCTCATTAGCAAAATCAGCAAAATTGCAATTGTCACTGTCCTAGCACTAAGCCTATTTCAATCATTAGGCTTTGATATTTCAAGCGTATTAGCCTTTGGTGGCATTGGTGGCTTAGTAGTAGGTATGGCTGCTAAAGATATGTTGGCTAATATTTTTGGTGGTATTATGGTGAACCTTGATAAGCCATTTTCTATTGGAGACTGGATTCGTGTCAATGATGTAGAAGGCACAGTTGAACACATTGGTTGGCGCACCACACAAGTGCGTACCTTTAGTAAAAACCCAGTATATATCCCCAATTCTCACTTTTCTACTGCCTCTATTGAAACCCCTTCTCGGATGACCAATAGACGTATTTACGAAGTAATTGGTCTTAGATATGATGATATCGCAAAAGTTAAAGACATTATGAGTGAGACTGAACAAATGCTCAAAAGCCATGAGTACATTGACCCAAGCGCAATAACAATGGTGTATTTTCAAACCTTTAATGAGTCAAGTTTGGATATTATTGTCTATACTTTCACCAAAACTACCAATTGGTCTGAATACCAATCAGTAAAAAGCGATATTCTCTTGGATATTTATAAGATTATTGAACGTCACGAGGCAGATATTGCCTATCCTACACAAACGCTAAAACTAGAGCAAAACGCATAATTTATGCAAAATTAGCATAAAACAGACAGCACACACATAACATTATGCAAATTTTGCATAATTAACTCCAACTAGTAATAAGAGAAACGGTTTTATTGAATACTAATTTTTCTTCAGTGGAATCACAATCTTTTGCGAAGTACCCTTCTCGCTCAAATTGGTAGGCGTTGCCTAATTCTGCATCTTTAAGAGATGCTTCAACTACACCTTCAGTGGTCACAAGAGAGTGTTCCCATATTTCCTGATCTTCACTAGGTAGTTCGGTGTCAAACAGTCTATCATACAAACGAAATTCTGCTGCTAAGGCATGAGATTGCTCGACAAAATGAATAACTCCCTTGACTTTTCTCCCATCATGTGGATTTTTTCCCAGCGTTTCTTTGTCATATGTTGCATATACTTTTACTACATTGCCTTGTGTATCTGTGTCAAAGTGAGTTGCGTTAATCACATAAGCATTTCTCAAACGCACTTCCTTACCAATAGCGAGCCTTTTGTATTTATTATTGGGTGGAGTCTCTACAAAGTCATTTTGGTCAATATAGATGTATTTACCAAAGAACATCGTACGAGTACCAAAGGCTTGATTTTGCGGGTGGTTAATTGCTGTGAGTGCTTCATTTTCTTCATCATAATTCGTAATTTCAACAAGCAAAGGGTGCAACACTGCCATAGCTCTAGGGGCATTGATATTTAGGTCATCACGCACCGAATCTTCTAAAATTTTCATATCTGTCACACTATCCACCTTAGAAATCCCAATACGCTCGGCAAATAATTTAATAGCATTTGGTGTAAATCCGCGACGTCTAATACCCGCCAGAGTAGGTAGGCGTGGGTCATCCCAACCTGAGACTTTGTGGTCGTTTATGAGTTTGGTAATCTTACGTTTTGACATCAAAGTGTATGCCAGATTAAGCCTTGAGAACTCATATTGCTTCGGTCTGGTTGGCGTATTAAAATCAGCCAAATGCTCTAGTATCCAGTCGTATAATCTTCTATTATCTTGAAATTCCAATGTGCAAAGTGAATGAGTAATTCCTTCAATCGCATCACTAATCGGGTGGGCAAAATCATACATCGGGTAAATGCACCATTGTGTACCTGTTTGGTGATGAGCAGCAGTGTTAATACGGTAAATGATAGGATCTCTAAGCACTATAAAACTAGAAGACATATCAATTTTTAAACGCAGTACGCACTCACCTTCTGCATACTTACCTGCTTTCATGTTAGCAAAATGTTCTAGGTTGGTTGCTACACTACTATCGCGATTGGGAGAGTTGATACCCGGTGAAGTAAGTGTACCACGGTACGTGCGCATTTCTTCAGCATTTAAAAAACAGACATACGCTAGTCCTTTCTCTATCAACTCAACTGCATATTGATAAAACTGCGGAAAATAATCTGATGAGTATGTGAGTTTATCCCAGCTAAATCCTAGCCATATTACATGGTCTTTAATTGCCGTAATATACTCAACACTTTCTTTGGTGGGGTTGGTGTCATCAAAGCGAAGATTACATGTACCGCCGTATTCCTCGGCTAAGCCAAAGTTCAAACAAATAGACTTTGCATGTCCAATATGTAAATAGCCATTGGGCTCTGGGGGGAAACGCACAGAAATATGTTCATGCAATCCATTTGCTAAATCAGCATTAATAATATTTTTAATAAAATGCGTTGGCGTATGTTCGCTCATGAAACTTTGGATAAGAAAAACTCTGATTATACCGTAAAGCGTAATTTCACAGTATGTAGCCCCCTTAATAAAGGGTTATAGTCTCTGGAGGCAAACAAATAGTATCACTACATGCTTGCAATTGCAACGTTACTGGAGAAAATCTATTCTCAGTGGTGTAAGAAATACGCACCTTTCCCTCATATACCAATACTGGTTCGGGACTAAAAGATACATTCAGCCTATGATATGCTGGGTACGAAATATCACTAATTTCACCGGTAATACGGGTGGGAATTAATCCATCTTGTGTTATCATATGAGCATTCACATGCCAACCTGGTTGTAACTCAATAGTAATATCTGATGCTCCCTTTACGACTTTTACCGCTGCATTATACAAGTGACGCACATGAGAGACATCTCCTTTTATATGATTAAGATAGTATGTGAGTAATGCAGTATGATTATCTGGAGTTTCTACCATCATACCACTTAGAGAACTGAGCATATCCCCAGCATATTCACTAAATATTGCCTCACCACTCATAGCACTTAGGCGTACTAATGCATCATACATCACTGCATTACTACTCGGCAGTGCCCCATCAAATACTTCTTTCTTTTGATAATACACTTGTGAGTTATTACTCATATTAAACAAGGATTCACCTTCATCCCAAAAGAGCTCTATGGCACTATAACTTAAAGATTTAGCCAGTGTGAGATACCGCTCATTGGCAAAATGGGTATATGCATTAAGATATGCAGAAATTAAATATGCATAATCTACAAATAATGCAGGAGTATCTATGCGCTCTGCTACCCGAATGCGCATTAAGCCTTGATTAGTGATAAAGGTGCGTAGTGTGTCGAGTAGTTTTTTTGCCTCTTGGTAATACCGATTATCAATGCTATAGCCAGCTACCAAGAGGCTATTAAGCACTAATGCATTCCAACTTAAAATCACCTTACTATCTAAGAATGGATATTCTCTCTTAGTGCGTAATTGCTGTAATTCACTGACTAATGTATCAATTACGCTGTAGTCTGTGATGCCCAGAGATGAAAGAGTCTCAACATCTTTATAGCGAAGAATGTAGTGCTCATCAAATAATACAGAATCACTCACTTCAAAATACTGCCGAGCATCAGGATGTCTAGCAAATACGCCCTCAAGCTCTGCGTTTGACCAAATAAAATATGCCCCTTCTTGGCCTTCACTATCAGCATCAGTGCCACTATAAAACCCTCCCTGTACACTTTGCAACTCTCTAAGCATATATGCTAGCGTGCGCTCAGCTACGCGTTTATATCGCTCAAATCCGGTAAGCATATAGGCTCTAGCATATACTTCACTCATGCGTGCTTGGTTATAGAGCATTTTTTCAAAGTGAGGAGTAAGCCAATTATTATCTACGCTATAGCGGTGAAATCCACCCCCAACAATGTCATACATACCACCCATACTCATCATATCCAAAGAGGTAATAATCATTTCTCTGCGCTCAGCATTGGGTGTGCGTAATTCTTCATTAATTAAAAATAACAAAGTATTTTCTCTAGGAAATTTTGGGGCATCACCAAAGCCACCATCTAGCTCATCAAATAGTTCATAATGCCAACTCGTAGCTTCTTGGTCGAAATTATTTGGAATAGTTTTGCTGATAAAAGCATTGTCTTCTAGGACACCACGCACAAAATTACTTCGCTCAATAATTGTCTCAGGGTCTTGTTCCCATAACTGCTGAAAATGTGTAAGCATCGCACGTAAATCTGCATTTGGGATATATGTGCCTGCAAAAAATCCATCTCCATCAGGAGTAAGTAACACATTTAAAGGCCATCCTCCCGTACCTGTTAAAATGCGTGAAACTTCCATAAAATGAGCATCTATATCCGTTTGCACTTCTCTATCTACTTTAAGAGATATGTAGTGAGTATTGAGTATATTTGCTACTGCAATATCTTCAAAACTTTCTTTTTCCATAACATGACACCAATGACAAGTGGCATAACCTATAGATAAAAACAGAAGTTTATTTTGCTTTTTTGCCTGTGCGAGTGTCTCTGGGGCAAATTCTTGCCAATCTACAGGATTATGAGCATGTTGCAATAAATAAGGGGAATGTGCGCGAATCAGCTCATTAATGTATATTGGCTCGCCATTCTTGAGATGAGTGGTTCTTGGCGAATAATCTGCAGACTTACTTTGATATAGTTGATACAGTTCTGCAGAATAGTTTGCTGACCATATCGCAGTAGTCCACAATAACGTTAGCAAATATCCGAGTGCTTTTATAGACATCAAGCAACTACCTAACTCTCTAGGAGTGCATCAATTAATTGCTCTGCTTTAGTATTGTCAAAAAAACCAAATTTTTGAAAACGAATAATTCCATCTTTGTCAATAATTGCTACTTCAGGCGTACCATTAGTTTCATAGGATTTCATTGTTTCAGGTAAGTGTCCAGAAACCAATAAATCATTAGCAATAAGATGGGTAATCTGATTTTCTGCAATATATTGTCGCAATGCCTCAAACGTTTGGTACGAATGCCCTTCATATACGGTATGCACCCCAATAATTACTAATTCTTTATTGGCAATTTCGCTACTATATTTTTCATGCCAGTATGTTAAAAGTGGCTTAGTAAACGAATTGCACCCTGGACACCAAAGTTGGAAAAAGTCTAACACAACAACCTTTCCTTTAAGGTCAGGAATACTTACTTTCTCACCATTAATCCATTGATTGGACTGAATATCTGGGGCGGTATCCCCCACTGCTGCAATGGCTTGAGTAACAAGTAAGACACTCGCACATATAGAAATAATATATTTTTTAATCATCAGGTTCTCTCATATATTCTACTCGCCCGGGATGAGTGACATCCTTACTATTCTCCACCGAAATTATAACCATAGCATCTGCTATCATGTCTACCACATCAGACGATACTTTCATATTCATCTCGCCTTTCATCGGTAGTTTTGCTAGCATTATTGCTTTTTTGCCTTTCATTTTGAGCCACATCACGCAGTATTCATCTTTCTCAACTGCCATTGGGCTTACTGCTTGTATGGAAAGTTCCATGGTATCCGTATCTATTTCTGCATTCCAACCGGTTTGCTCGGCTTCTAACACTACGACATTTGCACTTGTAGTTAACGTACTTAAGCCCAGTATTACTGCTAATAATGTAGCAAATAATGTTCTGATTAGTACTCTCAAACGATTAAATACACCAATATTGAGTTGCTTTTTAAGAGCAAACCAAATTTTGAGTTGCTGATACTTTGATAGTGGCGCAATAGTATGAAGCACTACTAATTCATCTTCACTCAAAGAGAGAGGGTTATCAGAAGGTGTATGGTAAGAGGTAGTATTGTGTATTGATTTATCTTTCATGCCAACGCTCCATACATTGTTTTAATTTTGGCAACCCTCTAAACACCCATGCTTTTACTGTATTAAGTGGTTTGCCATACTGAGTTGCTAACTCTTCATAACTCAGTCCATTATAATAAATTTGATATACTGCTTGTCTCACATGAGACTTTAATTCTTTCAAGCATTTCACTAATTGTTGCTTGTGCTCTGAGGATTCAATTTCTTCTAAAATTGCAATTTGAGAATCACTAATCACTCGTAAGTCATAGTCATCTTCTATAGGAAGTTGTTTTTTTCTCATATAATCAATCGTATAATTTCTCGCAATCGTTGTCATCCAAGTTAGAGGCTGTGCTTTAGTGCTATCATAACTACTCAGGTTATGATAAATCTTGACAAATACTTCTTGCAAACATTCTTCACTTAACTCTTTGTTTTTTAATATACGCAATATCACTCCATAAAGTTGCCTTGAAGACAACATATATATTTTTTGAAAATCTCTATCAGTGAGAGACTCTGATGAATTATTAAAATAGTATTGCAAATCTTTCATGGGTCATGCAGTATTAATAGCTCCTATCAATATACAGTATGCATTTCCATTTGTAGTAATTTTTATTATGCAACTTTTAATTTTTCCATCCGTATAACTCAATAACAAAAGAAATTTTGTTGTTTTATTTTTTTACTTTTAGGAGAACATAATGAAAAAAACTCTAACTGCAGGTCTTATGACTACCACAATCTTACTTGCTACAAGCGGTATCTCTACTCACGCAGTAGCTGCGGACAAAGAAAAATGCTTCGGTGTAGCAAAAGCTGGGCAAAACGGCTGTCAAAATAAATATGGCTCTTGTGCAGGTACATCAAAATTTGATGGACAAAAAGATGCATGGATTGTCGTACCAAAAGGATTATGTACTAAGTTAGTAGGTGGAAGTTTAAGTTCATCTTAATACTGCATCATATTTCTTAAAAAAATCATGCATATTCAAGGAAGTGGTATTGGTCTTCGACATCCACATTTAGCAGATGTACTAGAGCAATCACCTGATATAGGGTGGTTTGAAGTGCATAGTGAAAACTTTTTCACAAGGAGTATTGCAACCAAAATGTTGGATGCTATCCGAGAACAATATCCCTTGAGTATGCATGGTATCGGCCTATCTATTGGCTCTGCGGATGTGCTCAGCACAACACATTTGGCGCAACTTAAAAAAGCAATAATAAGATTTAACCCAGCATTAGTCTCAGAACATTTGAGTTGGAGTAGTTTGGGCTCTGAGTATGCTAATGACTTATTACCTCTGCCCTATACTGAAGAATCATTAGAGGTATTTTGCAACAACGTAATAAAAGTGCAAGACTTTCTAGATGTACAAATACTCATAGAAAACCCCTCTTCATACTTACAATACCAACACTCTACCATATCCGAATGGGAGTTTTTAAATGCTCTACCTGAGCGAACTGGATGTGGAGTATTACTAGATGTAAACAATGTCTATGTCACCAGTAAAAATCATAATTATGATCCAATACATTATATTGACAGTATTAATGACCATGCTGTAAAAGAAATTCATCTCGCTGGTCACGCAACTAAACAATACAATAATCAAGCTATTTATATTGACGACCATGGGTGTGAAGTGAGTGAGGAAGTTTGGAGCCTGTATGCTCACACATTAGCCACAATGGGAGAAAAACCGACACTCATAGAGTGGGATAGTAACTTACCAAAGCTTGACGTGCTCTTAGCAGAAGCCAAAAAGGCAGAGGCTATTTTGGCTACTATGGTATGAACTTAGCAACATTTCAGCACAAGTTTCTGGCTCTTATTCATCAGAACAATGCAAGCACTGAGTATCTGTCACACGGGTATTTACCACCTGATGAAGTAGTGAGCATTTATACCAATCATTATTTTTTAAGTCTAACAGACGTGTTAGCTGCAACGTACTCATGCGTGCAACGACTGGTAGGCGAGGACTTCTTTAAATACTTATCACATGAGTATATCAACCAATATCCACCAATATCAGGCAATATCGTTGAATACGGGAATACATTTGCAGAATTCATAGCAAACTTTGAGCCTTGCAAAGAAATGCCCTATCTCAGTGAAATAGCTAACTTTGAATATTGCTATGAGCAAGTCTATCATTATCCAGAACAATCTTTTCTACTATACTCATCATATGCACTTATTGATATATGGCAGTTAGATGAGCAAAGTGAATCTATAGATATCAATACAGAAACCTACCTCAAAATTGCGAACATCAATACAGAGGTGGAAGTATTTGAAATTTCACCACTACTCTATCTTCAGGAGATTAATCATGCAAAAAATCTTACAACTTCATAACACCACTTTTGCATATCTCACCACATATGTGATTGATATTGTTTTATTATTATCACGGGTGTATGTTGCTTGGGTATTTTTAAAGTCAGGATACTTAAAAATAACCAGTTGGGAATCTACTCTATTTTTATTTGAGTATGAGTACAAAGTGCCACTAATTGATTGGCAACTTGCTGCGTACTTAGGCACTATTGGTGAAATTATATTTCCAGTATTGCTCATTTTGGGTGTGCTTACCCGAGTGAATGCGGTGGGGTTATTTATGGTAAATGCTATTGCAGTTGTTTCCTACCCTGCGCTCTGGGAAGGTGGCTACTATGATCATAAATACTGGGGTGCGCTACTCGTGCTTGTTATCCTACTTGGTGGAGGGAAATTTGCTATTGATAAATTATTTAACATTAAATAATGCAACGCTTTTTAAACTACTAACGTATAAATAATTGTGCAACTTGGGAATTTACTATTCTCCTCTATAGTTAATATTACTCCTGTATATCCTAAGTTGCACTTTTCATTTGTAAATGCTTGTCATATCATATGAAATCATTATTATATTCCTTTGTCTTACTCTACTCTATAGCTTTACATGCTGAGTCATTTAAGGCTATTAACCCAGAGCAGTTTTTAGCACTTCAAGCACAAGGTGCAGTAGTTGTAGATATTCGTAGAGTTGAAGAATGGCAACAAACTGGTGTCATTAAAGGATCAAAACTCCATACATTTTTTGATAAGCAGCATAATTTTGATTTAGCTACATGGGAACAAAATGTGAATCAATATATTGTAGATAAGAATAGCCCTATTATTTTGGTATGTAGAGCAGCAAACCGCACTAAGACTCTCGCAAGTATCTTAGAGAAAGAAAACTATACTAACCTCTATGAATTAGATAAGGGAATTATCTATGGATGGAAAAATCTGGGGTTAGCTACCACTCCAGTTACATTCTAGCTGTAACCACACTGGGCTTTATTACGCATATAGTGATCAGCTAAGACTAGTGCCAACATTGCTTCGGTAATTGGCGTAGCACGAATACCTACACATGGGTCATGTCTGCCAGTAGTAATCACTTCACTCATCTTGCCAGATTTGTCAGCACTATCTACCCCAATACGCAAACTCGAGGTTGGTTTAATAGCAACATTCACCACAATATCCGCACCATTACTAATACCACCTAAAATCCCGCCTGCATTATTTGAGGTGAAGCCATTTTGCTCAGTAATAGCACTATCTTGAATATCCCTGTGCTCTGTACCTTTTTGCGTCACACAGGCAAAACCCGCACCAATTTCAACGCCTTTAACCGCATTAATACTCATCATTGCATGAGCAATATCAGCATCTAGTCTATCAAAAATTGGCTCACCCAAACCTACTGGGAGCCCACTTGCGGTGACAGTGAGTTTTGCTCCTATCGAATCTCCACTTTTTCGTAAGTTATCCATATATTGTTCTAACTGTGGGAGTTTGCTTTCATCTGCACAAAAAAATGGATTCGTTGTAGTAATAGATAAATCTTTAGGTGGTAACTCAATTGAGCCCAGAGCAGAAAGATAGCCCTTAATAGTAATACCCAAACTACTTAAATATTTTTTTGCAATACCCCCTGCGGCTACGCGCATTGCGGTTTCTCTCGCACTAGAACGTCCACCACCGCGGTAATCACGAATGCCATATTTTTTATCATAAGTCATATCTGCATGCCCGGGGCGATAGAGATCTTTGATATTTGTATAATCTTTACTACGTTGGTCAGTATTATAAATAATCAATGCAATAGGCGTACCTGTAGTTTTCCCCTCAAATACCCCAGAGAGAATTTCTACTGTATCATCCTCACGACGCTGAGTGGTGTGTCTAGAAGTACCTGGTTTTCGTAAGTCTAAATCACACTGTAAATCTGCCTCAGATAATGCAATATTTGGTGGGCACCCATCTACAATGCCAACGAGCGCCTTCCCATGGGATTCGCCTGCGGTGGTAAGAGTGAATAATTTCCCCAAAGTATTTCCTGACATAATGCCTAATATAGATGATATAGATAATAATATTTTAACCCCATTTACCCTATAATAGCCGTATTATGGCTTTCAACACTGATTCGGTCTCAATTTCTGCATTTCAAGAAGAGGTATTTACCTTTTATCATGAGCATGGTCGACATGAACTTTCATTTAGGCAAACTCAAGATCCATATCATATTCACCTCAGTGAAATCATGCTTTCACAAACTCAGGTATCACGAGTAGAAACCTATTTTTGTGATTGGTTAGAGGTATTTCCTAGTCTGGCAGATATTGCTCATGCATCAACTACCGAGCTACTTACCCATTGGCAAGGGTTGGGCTACAACTCTCGGGTGCTGCATTTTCAACATGCGTGTCAAATCATCTTAACAAAGCATCGTGGTATATACCCCAAAAACGAGGCACAGTTATTAGCCCTCAAGGGAGTCGGTCCCTACGTAGCATCAGCAATATTGGCATTTGCCTTTAATATTAATGTTGGAGTAGTTGATACCAATATTCGTAGAATTTTGCTGTACTATGGTTTTATTGATGAACATACACCCACTAAAAAAATTCAGCAGATTGCTCAATCACTTACGCCACTAGGTAGGGCAAGAGAGTGGAATAATGCTCTCATGGATTTTGGTGCACTCAAACTCACAGCCAAATCCACTGGTATTGCCTCATTGAGCAAACAAGGTAAATTTGCAGGGAGCACCAGAGAAGTACGCAGCTTTATTGTCAAGTCTTGCGTATCACAGGGATATTGCACAGTTGCACAAGTAGAGCAGTTTTGCCAAATAAACGCACACAACTCAGAAGCAATTATCCAAAAACTAATAGGTGAAAACATTATTGTGCGCACTGATAACACACTCACTATTAGAACATAGTGTATATTACTCACCGCCAATTACTAGACAATAGTATCTCTCACATTGACAAACTCAGACCATTGCTTTATTTAACAGGATTTTCATAGCCTTTAGCATAGCATTCATGCCACCCTGTGTAATATGTTCACACACCCAACCAAATACAGTATTATCATAATGATTCATCATCTCTATTAAAACAATAACATCATAGATGATGGACACTTTAGCAAATATTTAAACCTGAACTGGTGAATAGCTTATTTAAAATTTGGCAAAGTGGGGTGAATGTACCAAAAAGTATTTACAGTACCATTTTTTTAATCTGTATAGAACGTAGCAAAAGACAGAGTTAACATATTGAATATAAGACACCAATAGAAGTTTTTACTGAGTTAACTGGTAAGAACTATTTTTCGGATAAGAGTGTTGCACTTATGAGTTAAATTCGCCTGATAAAGAATAATATAGAGTAATAATAAAACTATAATATTCTTATGATAGTTGTAGCAATGGGCGGATATTCCGCAGAACGAGAAGTATCATTAGAAAGTGGTCAAGCAGTGTATGAAGCACTGGGGCGACTTGGCTTGCCTGCAGTATTATTTGACTACTCTGGTGATAATTTTTCAGAACTCTTAGCACTCCACCCAACACTGGTCTTTAACGCTCTACATGGGCGCGGGGGTGAAGATGGGGAGATTCAACATCTACTCGATCATCATCATATCCCCTACACAGGGTGTAATGCAGAAGTGGCAAATACCACAATGCATAAAGGAAAAACTCAGCACATACTCACTAGTCATAATCTTCCTGTAGCAAAGCATATAGTTCTTACTCAGGATATGCTTATGAACTTTAATTACCAAGAGCATAACCTACGCCCACCATTTGCAGTAAAACCAGTGTCTGAGGGTTCTAGTATTGGTATTAGTAAAGCCAGTGTTGACACTCTGCAAGACGCACTCAAACTCGCCTTTAGCTATGATGCAGAAGTGATGGTGGAAGAGTGGATAACAGGACAGGAATTAACCGTGCCTATCATTGCTATAGATAATTTACCCACTACATTACCGCCTATAGAAATCATTACCACCGAAGAGTTTTATAATTATCAGGCAAAATACCAAAGTGACTCTACTCAGTACCTCTGCCCCGCTCCCGTATCCCAGAATATTTCTACAGAATTATCCACACTTGCATTACAAGCATTCATGGTGTTAGGCTGTAAAGATTGGGCGCGTGTAGATTTTTTGCTTCAACCTGAAGATGGGCAATTATATATTTTAGAAATCAATACCATACCGGGCATGACGAGTCATTCTCTGTTGCCTCAATCAGCCAAAGAATATGGGCTCAGTTTTGATGCATTAGTACGCACCATAGTAGTCAGTGCTGGCTATCCCATCTGATTATATAGGCTATGAAACCGGTACTAAAAAGAGGTAGCACTAAATAAGGCAATACCTGCAGCAACCGAAATATTTAAACTTTCCATATCACCAGTCATCGGTATAGTGACTAGGGTATCGCAATGTTTTTTAGTAAGTTCTCTAAGGCCCTTCCCTTCAGAACCCATGACAATAGCATGCGCCCCATTAAAATCATAATTACGAATATCCGTATGCGCATAGCCATCTAAGCCTACCACCCAATAGTTATGTTCTTTGAGTAACTTGAGTACACGAACTAAATTAGGCACAATAAAAATATTTAGTGCACTTAATGCCCCTGCGGATGCAGAATATGTGGTGTGATTAATGCTGGCACTATGTGCATTTGGCACTATTACACTATCTACTCCAAATGCTCGAGCACTGCGTAAGCAAGCACCTAGATTTCTCGTATCCGTAATGCCATCTAGAACTAATGAAAGCTGGTGTTCTTTGGTTTGTAGAAAGTGTTTAAGTGCATGCTCATCAGCAATATTAGTTGGCGAAATATCAGCGATAACCCCCTGATGATGCGCATCACCTAACATAAGAGTGAGTTCTGCATTAGAAATATATGCTAGTGGTACAGAATGTTCTAGGGCAGATATTTGCTCTACTAATGAGTGCAGGCGTTTATTTTTAGTTTCGTAACTAATAAAGATTTTTTCAATCTGCTTCGGCGAATGATTAACCTCACTGATAACCGCATGAATACCACTAATCAGCATACGGGATATACTCAGGTATATTGCCTCTAATGCGTCTTGACATTCTACTATCATTAGAGCCTAACCCTTTAAATACAAATTCAATAGAGGTGGTTTCATCATGATTAGAGCTGAGTGAATTATATTCTCTAAAGTAGCCAGCCTTGAGCGTAAAACAACATGCTTCATAGACAAAACCAAGAGTTTGTGCATTATTTTTTTGTTCATTTACTGCTCGCTTCACACTCGCAAATATATGACTACGCCCATTAAGTAATACACTGGTGCCTAATGATATATATTCTTCTTCCTCACTTAAGTGACTACCTACACTAACAAACTGCCTTGGATCAGACCGCACACTCACTAGGGTATTTCTTGCCACCACCTCAGAATCATATTCAAGAGAGTTATAGAATTTGAGACGATGGTATGATGCTTCAAATTCCGCAAATATATTCGAAGATTCCTCAGTATCAATATTAAAATTTTGCCCAATACTTGCTCTAAGCAATGTTCTACCACTTTGGCTAGAAATCATATCAGTACTCATGCCAACTGCCACCGTATTCGCAGCATCAACTCTATCAAGTCCTGACCATGTTGAATTTTGAAATAATCCTGCATAAGTCAAGGATTGTCTTTCAGAATCAAAGTTTGGTAATAATGATTGATTTTTATCTGAATTGTAGAAATATGCTATACGTGGAGTTAATGACTGGACAACAGAAGTTCCAAAAAGTTCAGTTGTACGCTCATAATGCATACGTGAGTCAATATTAACACCCATAATAGTACGAGAAAATTCAGCATTATCATCCATCGCATACTCAGTATTCATTAAAAATACTTTTGGAGTAATTGATATATTATCATTCGTTATAGTGCGTTTAAGTTCTACTAATGAATGAGTTCTTGCTCCTGCAGTTTGTGTGCCCTGAGTATCAAATTCGGTATGTATTACTGATGCATTATAGGTGATATCCTCTGTTGTATCAGTATATCCCACTGTCACTTCACTGTCTTTAGTATATCTGGCAGACCCAGTAAGAAGTTGCTCTGCTTCAGTGTAGAGTGATGCATACCACCTTTCATCATCATATTTAAATAAAAGGTTAGACTCTAAGCGCTCAGGAGTATTTACTAAAGCAACTTCTTTTAAGTACAGCACATCAGAAACACGACTCAGGTTTCCAGTCAGTGAGAAATTATCTTCATGAAAGGAAAAAATGGTATTTATCCCCCAGCGGCGCATATCAGATTTCCTATCTTCTCCCATGTACTCAGCATTTAACTGCATATATCCTGCTTGCTTGTTAGCACCAAATAAATGACGATATTCCACCCCAAGGGTTTTCCCTCTAGTAGAAAGCACGCTTGGGGAGAGTGTCAAATCATAATGAGGTGCTAAATTAATAAACAATGGCGTGGTAACCTTCACTCCAGTATCGCCTGTAATATTATACGAGGACACACTTGGAGCCAACAGTCCTGTTTCTTTACCTACTAAAATCCAAGAGTGTTTCGGAATAGAAAATAAATTTACCCCTAAGATATGAAAACTGGCATTTTCAGCAGTTCCGGTATTTTGCTCTTCATTTAAAATAATGCTATCAGCAGTGAATTGCCAAATAGGGTTTTCACTAAAGCATGTAGTATATGACGCTTTCTCTAATTCTTCGTAAGTATCAGTAATATTGATACGAGCAGCAGTCCCAAGAGCACGCTTATTATGAATATATTTAATTTGCTCAGCACTAAGTGCTAATCCATCACCAGCCTGTACTGTGATTGCACTCCCCTGAGCATCAATATTTGCAGCTTGAATGCGTACATTGCCATGCGCATCATAGATTTTTTCTTTAGAATCTACCTGCATAGCATCTGCACGAATCACGTAGTCGCTACTGCGTAACATGGCATCACCTTCAAGGGTATAGATACCGTTTTTTAGTGCACTATTTTGTGCGCTCACCTCTAGTTTATTTGACTGCGTATTAAAGGCAGTAGTTGTAAACAATGGAGTATAACAAAGTGCAAATATAGTGGGGCTGACACTCAGTAAACAGAACGAGTACCAAAATTGACGAAGCATAGCTTTTTCAATATAAAAGAATGTATTTTAATCTAAAATATCGCTATGATAAATATTAAACTTCGGGTAAAAAATATCCATTTTATTGGTATTGGTGGCTCTGGCATGAGTGGTATTGCCGAGGTTTTATTTAACCTCGGATATACAATTACTGGCTCAGATATCAATACCGGAGTCATTACTAACAGGCTGAGTGACTTAGGCATTACTATTTTTAATAGTCACGCCAAAGAGCATGTTTCACAAGCCGATGCTATCGTCGTATCTTCTGCTATTGATAGACAAAACCCAGAATATAAACAAGCAAAAAAACGAGGGCTACCTATTGTACCACGTGCTGAAATGCTCGCTGAAATTATGCGTTTTCGCTTTGGCATTGCTATTAGTGGTACGCATGGCAAGACCACAACTACATCAATCTTAGCACATATTCTCTCTACTGCAAAATTAGATCCTACCTTTATTATCGGCGGCATCCTAAATGCTGAAGGGGTGGGGAATAGACTTGGCTCTGGTCAATATATTGTTGCTGAGGCGGATGAAAGTGATAAATCATTTTTAAAATTAAACCCAATGATGAGTGTAATTACCAATATTGATGCTGACCATATGAGTACCTATGGGTTTAGTAATGATAAATTACAACGTACGTTTATTGATTTTGTGGGTAGACTTCCTTTTTATGGCTTATGTGCGGTGTGTATAGAAAATGAGGGTGTGCGGGCTATATTACCCAAACTCAAAAGAAGTGTGATCACCTATGGACTCAGTGAGCAAGCGGATGTCTATGCAAGCAATATTCGTTATGATGAATCCTCTACGTCATTTACGGTGCACTGCATTGATACTTCATTTAACATCACTACTAAATTACTGGGTCAACATAATGTCTTAAATATTCTTGGCACTATTTGTATTAGTCATGAACTGGGTATTAATCCTACCACTATTGCTCGTGCAATGGAACACTTTGAAGGAGTAAAACGCAGACTTGATTTTAAAGGGGTATTACGCATTCAAGCAAAACAGCTCAGATTATTTGATGATTATGCACATCATCCTAATGAAATTCGTGCAGTATTAGAAGGCATGAAAAATGCCAAAGGTAAAGAGCCTATCATTATCTTTCAACCACATCGATATTCTCGCACTATAGAATTATTTGATGAGTTTATATCAGCACTACAACCCATTAGCAAACTCATTATTATGCCAGTGTATGCTGCTGGAGAAATTCCTGACACAACTATTAATGCTACCACCTTACTTACACATATTGGTCATGGACACTTGGCTCAAGATATTACAGAGATTGTTAGGCTATTAGATACTATTGCCGAGGATGACGATATTGTAATGACACTTGGTGCGGGCAATATCACTCATATTGCCCAAACACTTGCCCAAGAATATGGCAGCTAAACTGAGTACACAATCACTCGCTAAACTTTGTACTATGCGCGTGGGCGGAGAAGCACAGGTATATACTCCTGAATCTATTGCTGAGTTGCAAGCATTTATGAAGTCGCATACTCAGGAATTTGTATGTACTGGGTTAGGGAGCAATATTATTTTTTCTGATAACTTAGATGCGGTAGTAATCAAAACCTATAAGCTAAATACTATGAGCATTAAAGGTACGACAATTATCGCTGAAGCAGGAGCATCTCTCCCTAAACTTGCCCAGTTTGCACAAAAACATAATATTAGTGGTGCCAAATGGCTAGAAAGCGTACCTGGTACTGTGGGTGGTGCGCTTAAAATGAATGCAGGCTGTTTTGGCTATAGCTTTTGGGATGATGTACAAACAGTCACGCTCATGGATACTAGAGGTGAAATTACCACTAAATCTGCACATGACTTTATCTGGGGATATAGAACATTACAAGGGTTAGGAGCAGATGAGTTATTTCTGAGTTGCACACTAAGTATTGATACCATAGATATCTCACAAGAAGCACTTGATCAGCGTTATATCTCGCAACCCATAGGAACTGCAAATTGTGGCAGTGTATTTAAAAACCCACCAGGAAAATATGCAGCACAACTGATTGAAGAGGCGAATTTAAAAGGTGTTCGTATAGGTGGAGCACATGTTTCCACACAACATGCAAACTTTATTATTAACGATGCAAATGCAACGAGTACTGATGTTATTAACCTGATTTCACACATACAAACCAAAGTGTGGCAGATACATCATATTCACCTTGAGCCAGAGGTCGTTATTTATTAATTTTTGAGGGGCGATTATGCATAATATCCGATTTTTCTCAACTAAGAGGTACGTAAATGATGGGCATACCTTGGGGAATTATGAAAATTTTAATCTAGCACTACACACTGGAGATACCCCAGAGCAGGTAATCAAGAACCGAGCTTTACTACAACACCTTTATGATTTACCCAATGAACCGCTTTGGCTGAATCAAACCCATAGCACTAAGTGTATTATGGATGGCGATAGGAGTATTGATGGTGACGCAGCAATTACTCAAGAAGTGGGCAAAGTATTAGCCGTATTTACCGCAGATTGTTTGCCTATTTTTGCTTTTGATAATAATCATACCACTGTAGGCATAGCACATGCTGGATGGCAAGGACTACATGACGGAGTTATAGATAATTTTATAGATGGATTTAGCAAATTAGGCATTGACCCTAATAATCTCATTATTCATTTTGGCACTGCTCTTGGTCAAATGCACTTTGAAGTAGATAGTGCATTTGTAGAACGCTTTACTCATAAACACGATCGCTACAGAGAAGCATTTATTTCTGCAATAAATCACACCCCTCTCACCGCAGATACACCTATTGACAGCTCTGCTAAGTGTTTATTTAATATTTATCAGGCAGCACAGATTAATCTTGAGTTATTAGGTATGCTACAACAAGCGATACTCCCCAGTGAGCGAGAAGAAAATGAGTGCACCTATAAAAGTGCTGAGTTATTTTCCTATAGAAGAGATGGACAAAACTCTGGCAGACAAGCCCATATTATCTACCTAAATACATAATTTTAAAAAAATGAGTCTATATAAGAAAAAAATATTAGAATATTAGAATATTATGGTATAATGTATTACATAGAATTATTGCACTCCCCCAAATGCACTAATTCTATCGGGCAGTTGTTTGAATTTATACACATTATATTCTCCTCAAAGTTCATTTTTTTGCGACTGCCCACACTTTCAATACTCTTTTTATTTCTCTTTTAAATTGCTCTTGATCATGATATTCAATGATGGTTTCTTCTGTATAGCCGGCTAATTCATGACTATTGTGCAAGTTGTTTGGTACTTTATTGTTCATCACTACTGCAAAAATTGGTAACCCATAAGAACGTACCGCACTAATGGTCAATAATGCTTCTGAAATAGCCCCTAACGTATCTTCTATCACAATAAGTACTGGAAACCCAAGCGTTTGAGCAAAATCAGCGTTTAAGGTAGATACCAATAATGGCGAGAAAAACCCACCAGCACCTTCTACGAGTACTAAGCCTTTAGGTAATCGCTCTATCAAGTCATACATGCTAATACCCTGCCCGCTACTTGCTAACTCTCCACTGGCTACCAAACTAAATCTATATGGACAAATAGCCTCAATATCATAGGAAGTTTGGCATGCTGCTTGTAATGCATGTGCATCTCTAGGATACAATACTCCATCCACAATAGGGCAGGCAGTCTCTATTGGTTTATATGGATGTATAGGGGTGATTTCCTCAATTGCCGTAAGTACTTTAGTACCAATAAAGGTTTTGCCACTGTCTGTGTTATTACTGGTCACAAATATTCCTGAAAGCATAGTAGTAATCGTATAAATTTTTTACTAGTATATCATAGCCATATCAATAGCATACCTATTCTCAGTCTCTGATTATTGATATTACTCTAGTCGAAAATACCCTGATTCTATGTTAAAATCGTATGTTTTATTATAATTTATTACGTATGAAAACAACAGTTACTCCTCTTGAATCTCTGGCCCGGGAATTAAGCGTTGAGATACCTATTGCAGAATTTAACCAAAAGGTAGATAAAGTAATTAATGACTTACGTGGTAAAGTAAAAATTGATGGGTTTAGACAAGGTAAAGTACCTCTAAACATTATTAAAAATAAATATGGTACTAATGCTAAGACAGATGCCGCCAATGAAGTGGTATCTGAGGTACTACCTCAAGCGTTTGAAGCAGAAAAATTGTACCCAGCAGGTCAGCCTGAGCTCACTAAAATTGACTTTGAAGGCAGTGAGCATTTTAGCTTTACAGTCACTTTTGAAGTATTCCCAGAAGTAACCATTAACGACCTTTCTACTCTTGAAATCACCCAACAAACGGGTGAAATTACTGAAGATGACAAAGAGCATACCTTACAAGGACTCAAAGAACAAGCAGCAACATTTAATAGCGTAGAACGCCCATCAGCATCGGGTGATAAAGTTAAAATCAATTTTGAAGGATTTGTTGATGGCGAAGCATTTGAAGGTGGGAAAGCAGAAGGATTTGACTTAGTGCTCGGTAAAAACACCATGATTCCTGGATTTGAAGATGCACTCATTGGCAAAAAAGCTGGTGAAGAATTTGAATTTAACGTGCATTTCCCAACAGAATATAATGCTAAGCATCTTGCCGGTAAAGAAGCCACATTTAAAATCAATATGATTGAGGTAAATGAAACACAGTATCCTGAAGTAGATGCTGAATTTGCCCAAAAATTTGGCAAAGAATCTACAGAAGAATTATTAGCAGGAATTGCGGAACAAATGCAAATGCAACTTGATGAAAAACTTGAATTTGTCAATAAAAACTTGGTATTTGATGCATTACTTGCTTCACATGAATTAGAAGTACCAAAAGCTAGTGTACAATCAGAAGCACAAAACCTCTTAGCTGATATGCAAAATCGCATGAAAGAGCAAGGGCTGCCAGAAAATAATGCTATTACCCCTGAACTTTTTACTGATGAAGCAACAAAACGAGTGAAACTTGGTTTATTAGTCAATACCATTACTACCGAGCATAATATCACTGCTAGCGACGAAGCAGTAGATGCCAAACTTGCCCAAATGTCTCAAAGCTTTGGGGATAATGCCCAAGGTATGATTGACTATTATAAAGCTAATGCTGATGCATTAGAGGGTGTAAAGTCCATGGTAGTGGAGGCACAAGTTGCTCAGTTTATTGCTGATCAAGCGAACGTAACAGTGGAAGAAAAACCATTCTCTGAAATTGTTGCGACAAATCAATAAGGCTAAACACCTATTTATTTAACGGTAGTCGCTAACTAATTTTGCTATAATCAATATATGAATACACAAGCACTAGGAAACATCCCGATGGTTGTTGAGCAATCAAGTCGGGGAGAACGCGCCTATGATATCTATTCACGTCTCCTTCGCGAACGTGTCATTTTTATGGTAGGACAAGTAGAGGACTATATGGCGAATGTCATTGTGGCACAGCTACTATTTTTAGAGTCAGAAGACCCTGATGCAGATATCAGCCTGTATATCAACTCCCCCGGGGGTTCTGTAAGTAGTGGTATGGCAATCTTTGATACCATGAATTTCATTAAACCAGATGTTTCTACTCTTTGTATTGGTCAAGCTGCTAGTATGGGTGCGCTTATTTTATCCTCAGGTGCCAAGAACAAAAGATTTGCCCTCCCAAATGCAAAAATCATGATTCATCAGCCCTTAGGTGGGTTTTCTGGTCAAGCAAGTGATATTGATATTCATGCTAAAGAAATTTTGCGTATTAAGCAAAATCTCAATACCATCTTAAAAGATAATACGGGGCAACCACTCAAAACGATTGAGAAAGACACCGATAGAGATAACTTCATGACTGCCAAAGAAGCAAAAAGTTATGGTCTTATTGATAATGTCTTAACCCAAAGAGCATCATAATTTATGGCAGATGTAATTACCAAAACCTGCTCATTTTGTGGCAGAACCGAAGACAAAGTAAAGGCAATGATTACTGGTCCTGGGGTATTTATTTGTAATTATTGTGTAGATTCGTGTAATGACATCTTAAAAGAAAATATTCCCGAGAAAACCAATGAAGCAGTCACTGAGCTAGAATTTGATAAAACTCCAAAAGAGCTTCATGCATTTTTAGATGACTATGTTATTGGTCAAGATAACGCTAAAAAAGTATTATCTGTAGCAGTGTATAACCACTACAAACGCCTACGCAACATTACTGACACAAGTAGTGAAGTAGAGCTTGATAAATCAAATATTTTGATGTTTGGACCTACAGGATCTGGTAAGACCTTACTTGCCAAAACTATCGCTCGTATTCTTGATGTGCCATTCACCATTGCAGATGCAACCACACTTACTGAAGCAGGATATGTGGGTGATGATGTAGAAAATGTGATTAAAAATCTCCTTTCTAAATGCGACTATGATGCAGCACGTGCAGAAACAGGAATTATCTTTTTAGATGAAATAGATAAAATTTCAAGAAAATCAGACTCTACCTCTATTACCCGAGATGTATCCGGTGAAGGCGTACAACAAGCAATGCTGAAATTAATTGAAGGCACCGTGGCACACATTCCACCTCAAGGAGGCAGAAAACACCCTGAAAAACCAACTATTGATGTAGATACCTCTAAAATCCTATTTATCTGCGGGGGTGCCTTTGATGGTTTAGAAAAAATTATTGAGCGTCGTACTGCTACCAAAGCAGGGATTGGTTTTGACGCCCCTATGAAAGACTCAACCAAACAAGAAAAAATCACAGACTTACTAAACCAAGTAGAGCCAGATGATTTAGTGCGTTATGGTCTCATTCCAGAGCTTATTGGTCGTTTATCAGTACATGTAAACCTTGAAGAGTTAGACGAAGAAGCACTCATTACTATCCTAACCAAACCAAAAAATGCAATTGTCAAACAATTTGCTCAGTTTTTTGCTCTAGAAGGTGTGAAATTAACCATTGGTAAGCCCGCACTTAGGGAAATTGCTAAGCTCGCAATCAAACGTAAAACTGGAGCACGTGGGTTGCGCTCTATCTTAGAGAATGTCTTACTTGACACTATGTACGAACTACCTTCTCTGAAAAACGTCAAAGAAGTTGTGGTTACCAAAGCCAGTGTTGAGAATAACACTAAAATAAAAATTATTACCAATTAGTTTTTTATTTATTTATTAATTTGTTATAATTTTTTTATTTTTATGCAAATTCCTGATATCCCAATACCTGTTATAGTTGTCATTGGTATTCTTATACTCTTGGCGTTCACCATTCGAATAGTTCCTCAAAATAACGCATATGTTATTGAACGCCTTGGTAAATACAACTCAATCTTTGAGGCTGGGCTAAATCTCCTCATTCCTTTTATTGATAAAATTGCTTATAAGCACTCTCTAAAAGAGTTTGCCATTGATGTTCCCTCCCAACAAGCAATTACCAGAGATAATGTAGCACTAGGTATTGATGGTGTACTATACTTACGAATTATGGACCCTAAAGCTGCATCTTATGGAGTAGAAAATTTAATTTTTGCTATTACTCAGTTAGCACAAACAACAATGAGAGCTGAAATTGGTAAGTTAAGTCTAGATGAAACTTTTGAATCTAGAGATAATATTAATGCGACTGTAACACAAGCCATTGATGAAGCTTCAGAGGCGTGGGGAACCAAAGTGTTACGATATGAAGTTAAAGATATTGCTCCTCCTGCAACTATTTTGGAAGAAATGGAAAAACAAATGGCTGCTGAACGAGAACGTAGAGTTGCGGTAACAACCTCAGAAGGATACAGACAAGCACAAATTAATGAAGCTGAAGGTGATAAACAAGCGAAAATCTTACGTGCTCAAGGTGAAGCACGCTCTGTGGAAATTGAAGCCCAAGCAAGAGCGGAGGCAATTCGACTCATTTCTCATTCAATCAATGAATCAGGTGGAGAGAAGGCAGTTGCTCAACAACTTGCAGAGCAATATATTAACGCTTTTGAGCAACTAGCCAAAGAAGGAACTATTGCCCTATTACCTACTGATGGCAGTGATATTGCAAGTATTGCTGCTAAAGCATTTACTGCATTTAAAACTCTTGAAACACAAATGAAAGATAATGACTGATTTTGAATTATTTCTTATTGGTGGGATAGGCTTAGTTGCAATAGAATTATTTATCTTTTCACTCTCCACTATTTGGCTATTTATTACCGGTATTGCTGCCATACTTACTGCAATATTTATTTTCATATATCCAGATTCTAACTATAACTATCAATTCTTTGCTGGTGCAATGTTAGTTTGCTCGATTTTGCTCTATTATCCACTCCGTAGAGTTAATAATAAAAATAAAGTGCCTGGAAATACTACAATTGGTGATACCGCTCAGGCACTGACTTACATTGACAAAAATTCAGGATTTGTTTCATATTCTGGTAGTAAGTACAAAGCGAGAACTAACAATGAGTTAATTAATCAAGGGGAATTCGTAAAAATCAAAGCACTTGAAGGAATTACGTTAATCGTTGAAAAGTCTTAGCATGTCTTCACAAAGTGTTATAGTACAAATTGTAATTGATAAAAATTACCACTATCAGTGGTAAGGTAAATAAACTCTCCATATTGTTTAATAGAACGAATACGTTCACCTAGTTCAGTTAAAATCCGCTCCTCAGATACTACCTTGCCATTTTTAAGGGTAATAATATTAAGATGTTGTAATTTCAATGCACTAGAAATTACTTTACCATCATGCATATTATCTGCTCGGTAAATGAGTAAATCACTTGGTGCAATTGACGGGGTAAATTGATACACGGGTTGCTCCATCCCTGGCTTATGTATCCCCTCTCCCACGCTTAGAGGTGCCCAATATTCTTTACCATAGGATATTATAGGCCAGCCATAATTCTTGCCATGTTCTATGATATTAAGCTCATCACCACCCCTAGGACCATGCTCAATAGACCAAAGTGTGTTGCTAAGTTGGTCATAAAATAATCCTTGAGGATTTCGATGCCCATAAGTATAAATGCCATTATTAGCAAATGTTGGGTTATTCTCTGGAATAGACCCATCAGGATAAATACGGATAATTGAGCCATTATGCGTAGTTAAATCTTGGGCAGAATCTCTATTACCTCGATCACCTACAGAAAAATAAATGTAGGTGTCATCAAAAGTAATTCTACTACCAAAATGACGTCCACCATCTTCAAGGGTGCGGGTAATAAATATATCTTCAAAACCAGTAATCTGATTACCTACTAACCGAAAGCGAGAGAGTACAGTATGTATTCCATCTGGATATTCTCTACTTGCAGTCATATAAATATAACCATTAGGATGTAGCTGCAAATCTAACAGCCCACCTTGTCCCTTAGCATATAAATTATCTATTGGTACAGTGAGTAAAGTTTTGGAGTCAGAGCGCAAATCATATAGTACTACTTCACCAGATTTAGCATTCATTACTACTTTATTGTCGTCAATAAAATCAAAGCCCCATATCACACCCAAATTATCGGTAATATTGGTCAACTTATATTGTGGTTGAGCAAGTGGATGGGTCATCCAAAATGCACATATAATTAAGATGTAAATAGAAAAGATGTGTTTCATAAGTGCTCCTGTAACAGATGAAGAGTAATAAATTTAGCATGAGAAATAGTGGAATCTACAATTGGAATGGTTGTATGTTCTTGGGTTATCAATAGACCAATTTCTGTACAGCCTAAAATTATGGCTTCAGCGCCCTCAGTTTGTAACTCTGCCATAATGTTAAGATATTCTCTACGAGAAGACTCAAGAATATGTCCATGACACAACTGTGAATATATAATATTATTCACTATCTCCCGGTCCTGCTGGATTGGTGTGATAGTATTAATTGCATAATGTTGCTTTAAATACTCAGCATAAAATGCCTCTTCCATAGTTATCTTCGTACCTAGTAATCCAACGGTAGAAATACCTTGTTGTGTAAGTTCATGCCCTACTGCATCAGCAATATGTAAGAGTGGCACTTCTATGTCTTTCATAATATCATCGGCAAAGCGGTGTAAGGTATTAGTGGCTATAACAATATAGTCTGCTCCCCCAGTTTGTAATGTTCTGGCTGAAGAATGTAATAGTTCAATTTGTGCTTTTTCATCACCACATTCTTGGGCACTAATCAACTCTGCAAAATCAATACTACTAATAAGTAATTTAGCACTGTGTAAGCCGCCTAATTCTTTATTAACAAAGGTATTGATTAACTGATAATAAGTCTGAGTACTCTCCCAACTCATCCCGCCAATAATGCCTATAGTTTTCATGATTGCTCTGAAGTTATAGTTAAGATAAATATACCAAAAATTATGAGTCCTATGGCGATAACATAGCGAGTATCAAATGGTTCATTTAATAATATCACTGCTAGGAATATTGTCATCAAAGGACCTAGCATTCCCACAATGCCATTATGCGCCGCACTAATGCGACCTAGTGCCATACTAATAATAAAACTTGGAATAACTGTGCTAAATATCGCTAAACAGCCAAGCCATAGCCAAGCTTCTGGAGTAATAATCAATGTATTTACATCTATCATAATCAGAGCATATATAATACCAAATATACTAGATATAGTCATTGCTACTGCGGTAAATATAATACTACCAAGCTCCATAATCAGTGTTTTAGCAATTAAGACATAATAAGAAAAAGTGAGTGCTGCAATCAATACTAACCCCACCCCAAGTAGAGCAAAGTCATTAAACTCAAGCTCGCCTATAAGAGCAATAATCAGTCCGATATAAGTCATACATAAGGCAAATACTACTCGCTTAGTAATAGCAATACCAAAAAAAATACTTCCCAAAATAACGGTAAATGCAGGATAGGTAAAAAGTGTAAGCCGTTCTAATGAGGCTGAAATATATTCTAAGCCTTTAAGGTCTAATAACGAAGAGACAAAATACCCAATAAATCCTAAAAATGCAATAAGTTTTAGTCGCTTGGTCAATTGGCTAGTGTGTACCCTATGAGTATATAAAAAATACCAAGCGATACCAGCATATATCGGCAACGCAATGAGCATACGCATTAGTAATACGCTATCAGCATTAAGCCCTTCAATATAGGCAAGCTTAATAAATATTGACTTTAGGGAAAATAATGCTGTGCCAATAATGGAAAAGAGAAATCCGAGTAGGATGGTGTTATTTTGAAACTTCATGCGAGTAGTTTACTATAAGCATAACTTTCATATGGGAATAAAAAAGGCTAGATAATTCCAGCCTTTTTTTATGTTTTGTATTAACAAGTATTTTAAGAATTTTACGAGGCGTGTAATAAAAATACAAAGGAGTTTACAACTAGTAAATGGCTGAGTATTTTTAGCAATACAACAAAGTAAAAACTTAAAAGACGCTGTTAATTATTTTATGTGTTGGTCTAAAGAACCACTCGCATATCTCTGACTCATAATATCAAGTGATGATGCTTTGATTTTACTTGCTTGACCAGCACAGCCAAATGATTCATAACGTGATGCACAAATATCACTCATTGCTTGGGTAGATTCTTTTAAGAATTTACGCGGGTCAAAGTTTGCTGCATTCTCATGCAGATGTTTTCTTATCGCACCTGTTGATGCCATACGTAAATCAGTATCAATATTTACTTTTCTTACGCCGTGTTTAATGCCTTCTTCGATTTCAGATACTGGCACACCATAGGTTTGACCCATATCACCACCGTAGTTATTGATAATTTCTAACCAATCTTGTGGCACACTTGATGAACCATGCATTACTAAGTGAGTGCTTGGAATACGCGCATGAATTTCTTTAATTCTGTCAATACGAAGAATATCACCATCTGGCTCTTTGGTGAATTTATACGCACCATGTGAGGTACCAATAGCAATTGCTAGTGCATCTACATTGGTACGTTTTACAAACTCTGCAGCTTCTTCTGCATCAGTAAGAAGCATATCCATATCTAACTTACCTTCAGCACCGTGTCCGTCTTCTTCACCCATTTCACCAGTTTCTAACGAACCTAAGCAACCTAATTCACCTTCTACAGAAACACCACCTGCATGTGCCATAGCTACTACTGCTTTAGTAACATCTACATTGTACTCAAAACTTGCTGGTGTTTTCATATCAGACATTAAAGATCCATCCATCATTACTGAAGAAAATCCTGATTGAATAGAACGTAAACATACTGCTGGCTCTGACCCGTGATCTTGATGCATGACTACTGGAATATGTGGATACATTTCAATTGCTGCACTAATAAGATGGCGTAAGAACGGCTCGCCAGCATAACTACGTGCTCCCGCAGAACCTTGCATAATTACTGGGCTATTTACTTTATCAGCAGCTCTCATAATCGCATGTACCTGCTCCATGTTATTTACATTAAATGCTGGCATACCGTAGCCATTCTCAGCAGCATGGTCTAATAATTCTCTCATTGAAATTAACATATTTACCTCCGTTTGTAAAAAATCAATCTTGTCACATCTAGTGGCTACTTGAGCCTACGTTCAAGATTTTTATCGTATTTGTTCCCCCTGTTTGACCAGAATGAGAACCTTTGGTTAAAATAATCATATCACCATGTGAGACAACGCCTGTAGCAATTAAGCTACCAATCACAGTTTCATTGATATGAGTCCAATCCATTTCATCATCTTTCTCAATGAAAAGTTGATATACTCCACGGTACAGAGTAGTTTTTCTCAGTGTTCTAATATTAGAGCTAATTGCATACAGCGGAATATTAGAACTAATGCGCGAAGCAAGTAATGGAGTTTGCCCACTTTCAGTCAGGTTCGCAATTGCTTTTGCTCGCATATGATTCGCAGCATACATCGTTGCCATTGCGATGGTTTCATCTACTGCATTAAACGTTTCCCCAAGACGGTGATGAGATATTTTTGCGAGTGGATTCTTCTCAGTTTCTAAACATACTTCATGCATGGTTTTGACTGCATGTACTGGGAAATTACCTGCAGCAGTTTCTGCACTCAGCATGACACAATCAGTACCATCTAATACTGCATTGGCAACATCAAATACCTCTGCACGTGTAGGAATTGGGTTTTGAATCATTGATTCCAACATTTGAGTAGCCGTAATTACCGCACGGTCATTTGCTCTAGCTAATTTAATCAGTCGTTTTTGTTGTGCAGGTAAGAGTGGGTCACCAATTTCTACCCCGAGGTCACCACGGGCTACCATAATACCAGCTGATTCTTTAATAATATCTAAGATAGTATCTTCTTCTAACGCTTCTGTGCGTTCAATTTTGGCAATGACTCCTGCTTTTAATCCAGCTTCTTTTATCAGTTGTTTTGCTTTTCGGACATCATCACCACTGATTGGGAATGAGAGTGCGACATAATCAGCATTTGCCTCTGCTGCGATAAAAATATCTTTTTTATCCTTTTCAGTGAGTGCGTTCGCACTAAGCCCACCACCTCTTAAATTAATACCTTTTTTATCTGAAAGCATCCCGCCCTGAGTCACTTCACAAATAATTTTATTACCAATAATTTCTGATACAGTCATCCACACTTTACCATCATCAAGTAATAACATATTACCCACATTTACCTCTTGGGGTAGTGGTTTATACGAAAGTCCTACAGATTCTTGATTACCCGCTGTTTCATCTTGGTCGGCATCTAAGGTAAAGGTATCACCAACATTTAATTGTATTGTTTGCCCATCGGCAAATTTAGCAATACGAATTTTAGGACCTTGAAGATCCATTAACACTCCAATGTAGGTATGATTTTGTTCTGCCCAATTGCGTACTTTTTGTACTCGGGCTATATGCTCACTCGCATCACCATGAGAGAAATTAATGCGCACCACATTGACCCCTGCTTCTAGGATAGATTCTAATACACCTTTTTTATCAGTAGCAGGACCTAGCGTCGCTAATATTTTGGTTCTTCTGAGCATGATTGCCTCTATTGCTTATTAATTGGTTGCACGTTCTTCTAAAATCGCTACCGCAGGCAATACTTTGCCTTCTAAAAATTCTAGGAATGCACCACCACCAGTAGAAATATAACTCACTTTATCTTCAATATTGTATTTATCCACCGCAGCCAGAGTATCACCACCACCAGCAATGGAAAAAGCTGAAGAATCTGCAATTGCCATAGAAAGTGCTTTAGTACCCTCGCCAAATTGGTCAAATTCAAATACACCAACAGGGCCATTCCACACAATAGTACCTGCAGTTTTCATAATTTCTGCAAGCTCACTTGCAGAATCAGGTCCAATATCAAAAATCATATCATCATCAGTTACACTATCAGCTGCTTTAGTGTTTGCAGGAGTAGCTTCACTAAATTCTTTGCCACATACCACATCAGTAGGTACTGGGATATCACATGTTTGCATTAAGCTTTGTGCTGTAGGAATAAGATCGTTTTCACATAAACTTTTACCGACATTGTGCCCATTAGCTGCAATAAAAGTATTTGCAATACCACCACCCACAACAAGTTTATCAACTATTTTAGAAAGGCTTTCAAGGACGGTAAGTTTAGTAGAAACTTTTGAACCACCTACAATTGCAACCATTGGACGTGCTGGGGCATCAAGTGCTTTACCAAGTGCTTCCAACTCACCAGAAAGAAGTGGGCCACTACAGGCAATAGGTGCATACTTTGCTACACCATGAGTCGATGCTTGTGCACGGTGAGCAGTCCCAAATGCATCCATTACAAATACATCGCAAAGGTTCGCCATTTGTTTTGCTAATGCATCATCATTTTTCTTTTCGCCCACGTTAAAACGCACGTTTTCGCATAATACTACTTCACCACTTGCTACTTCTACTCCGTCTAACCATTCTTTCTCTAAGCGTACGTCAGCATTTAATAGCTCACTTAACCGCTTAGCTACTGGTTGTAATGAAAATTCCTCACTATATTCACCCTCAGTAGGGCGACCAAGATGTGATATTAGCATTACTGCAGCACCTTTTTCGAGCGCAAGTTTAATAGTAGGAATAGATGCTTTAATGCGTTTATCACTTGTTACTACGCCATCTTTTACTGGCACGTTTAAATCTTGTCTAATAAGTACTTTTTTGTCTTGCACGTCAATATCGACGAGATGTTTAATATTCATAACTGACCTCATATAAGTATTAGGCACTTCATAATAAGTTTCTCATATTATGAAATTTACCCTGCAAATTTAACCCTATATTATACCGTACTAATATAGGGCGTATCAGTATTCTCTGGTATTAACCACATATCAATGAATGCCCTAAAAAACCAAGGGCAACCAAAATAATACTGCCTAAAATTTGCTCCATTATGCGTGGGGAGAACCTACTAGAGCCCATAAATGACCCAAGCATTCCTCCGCAAAATACAGCAATAATAAAACTACTATACTCCATAATATCTATCGGATTATATTGCAACCTAGAAGCCACTCCGATGATAGAGTTTAGGAATACAAATACTGCTCCCACGGCTGCAGCTTCTTTTATAGTACCTAGTCCCAATAGCAAAATTAGCGGGACCAAATAAATACCCCCACCAATCCCTACAACCCCTGCAACAAGCCCAAGTATTGCCCCTGTAAGTATAGATATAATGATTTTTTGCCTACTATTTAATGTAAGAGTTAATGTACTTTGAGGCCATACATATATGCGTATAACCACAATACATAATGATATAAATAATAGCCACCTAAATACTTCCTCACCAATGCTAAGCATACCCCCAAACCACGTCATCGGTAATGAGCTTACTAAAAATGGTAGGAGTAATGAAACACGTAAATGCCCCTGCCTCACAAAGTGATAGCTCGCGAGTACAGTCACAATAATATTAAACAATAACCCTAGTGTAGGAATGGCAACATAATGCACCCCGAGCAACACCATAATTGCAGTATATGAGGATGCTCCGCCTAAGCCAACCGAAGAATAGGCAAAGGCCACAATAAAAAATAGTGGGGCAAATAGAATCAGTGAATCAAATACCATAATACATCTAGGAATAAAAAAGCCCCGCGGGAGCGAGGCTTTATGTGTAGTACAACCAAGGATTAGCCTACATGCTCTACTAAACGAAGCATGTTGCAAGTATACCCATACTCATTATCGTACCAAGATACCAGTTTTACAAATGTTGAATCAATCGCAATACCCGCACCTGAATCAAAAATTGAAGAATACCCAATACCTCTAAAGTCTGAAGAAACCACTTTTTCATCAGTATAAGCAAGAGTTTTAGAAATATCACCACTACTTGCTGCTTCTTTCATTTTCGCACAAATATCTTCGTAGCTTGTTTCGGTATTTAATTCTACCGTGAGATCTACTACCGATACATCTACACTCGGAATACGAAATGCCATACCAGTGAGTTTACCATTGAGCTCAGGAAGTACTTTACCTACTGCTTTAGCAGCACCAGTAGAACTTGGGATAATATTTTCAAATACTGCTCTCCCACCTCTCCAGTCTTTCGTTGATGGACCATCTACTGTTTTTTGTGTCGCAGTTGCTGCGTGAACTGTAGTCATTAAGCCACGCTTAATGCCATAGTTATCATGAATTACTTTTGCCACTGGTGCTAAGCAGTTAGTAGTACAAGATGCCGCAGAAATAATTTTTTGATCCGCATAACTATCATGGTTTACCCCATAGACAAACATTGGCGTATCATCTTTACTCGGAGCTGATTGTACTACTTTTTTTGCACCTGCATCAATGTGTGCTTGGCAAGACTCAGTAGTTAAGAAGAAGCCTGTGCAGTCTAGTACTACATCTACATCTACCTCATTCCATTTGAGGTTTGCAGGATCTCTTTCTGCACTGAGGCGGATGTTTTTACCATCTAAGACAAAGTTATCACCCTCTACCCTTACTTCACCACTAAAACGCCCTTGTGCTGTGTCATATTTAAGCATATATGCAAGATAGTCATTTTCTAATAAATCGTTAATTGCAACCACTTCTAAATTATCAAATTCATCATAAATCGCACGAAATGCCATTCTACCAATACGACCAAACCCGTTAATACCTACTTTAATTGTCATCTTATCTCCTTATTAAATTACTATTTTGTTAATACGCTTTGAGCAGTAGCTATGACATGTTCTACTGTGAAGCCAAACTCTTTAAATAAGTCTCCTGCGGGAGCGCTTTCACCAAAGGTGGTCATACCTACAATCGCACCGTCCATACCTACATACTTATACCAACCATGATCAATACTTGCTTCAATAGCCATACGTTTCACTCCAGGAGTTAGCACGCTATCTTTATATGTAGCAGACTGCTTGTCAAATCTACATGTTGATGGCATAGACACTACTCTTACACTCGCATCCATTGCTGTAGCTGCTTCTACTGCAAGCCCTACTTCAGAACCAGTTGCAATAATAATAAGCTCAGGTGTACCTTCTACCTCGACTAGAGTATACCCACCTTTGGCGATGTTTGCTACTTGCTCCTGTGTTCTTGGCTGTGGGGTCAGTCCTTGACGTGAGAATACTAATGCAGTTGGGGCATCAGTGCGCATTACTGCTTCTTTCCAAGATACTGCTGATTCTATTGCATCAGCTGCTCTCCATGTTTCAAAGTTTGGAATCACACGCATGGTTGCTAATTGCTCTACTGGTTGATGTGTTGGTCCGTCTTCGCCTAAGCCAATAGAGTCATGAGTATAAACATAAATAGTGCCAATTTTCATCAGTGCAGACATACGCAGTGCATTACGCATGAACTCCATAAACATAAAGAAGGTCGCACCATATACTTTGAACCCACCGTGAAGAACCATACCATTCATCATGTGTGCCATACCAAACTCTCGCACACCCCATGAAAGATAATTACCTGAATCGCTGGTACCACCCACATTACCATGGTCATCATGACTATTTATTCTCATGGTTCCTGACCAGTTCGTTAAGTTTGAACCAGTAAGATCTGCAGAACCACCAAAGAGTTCTGGCATGAGTGGACCCATTGCCTCAATGGCATTTTGCGATGCTTTACGTGAAGCAATGTTTGGCATTTCTGCTTGTGTGTTAGCAATAAACTGATCCATTTCCACTGCAAAGTTTGCTGGTAATTCACCATTCATTCTACGAGTAAATTCTGCTGCTTCATGAGGATATTGATTAGCATATGCCGCAAATACCTCATTCCAACTCGCTTCTTCATCAGCACCTTTGGTAGTATGGTCCCAGCCTTCATATATATGAGAAGGAATTTCAAATGGGGCATGTTCCCAACCAAGTGCCTCTCTAGTAAGAGCAATTTCCTCATCACCCAGAGGTGCACCATGGCAATCATGAGTGCCTGCTTTATTTGGTGAACCAAACCCAATAGTCGTCTTGCAACAAATAAGTGTTGGTTGGTTAGTATTACCTTTAGCTTTTACAATAGCATCATGAATAGCTGATGGATGATGCCCATCAATATCACGAATCACTTGCCAACCATATGATTCAAAACGACCTGCTACATCTTGCTCCATCCAGCCAGCAATATGTCCATCAATGGAAATATTATTGTCATCCCAAAACGCAATAAGTTTACCCAAACCTAAGCTTCCTGCCATTGCACATGATTCATGCGAAAGACCCTCCATTAAGCAACCATCACCCATGAATACATAAGTATGGTGATCTACAATGTCGTGACTTGGTTTGTTAAATTGCGCTGCTAAAGTTTTCTCAGCTATGGCCATACCCACTGCATTCGCAATACCTTGACCCAGTGGGCCAGTTGTTGTTTCTATCCCATCTGCGTAGCCATATTCTGGATGGCCTGCAGTTTTTGAATGTAATTGGCGAAAATTCTTAATATCTTCAATACTCATATCAAACCCAGTCAGATGCAACAATGAGTAAATAAGCATAGAGCCATGTCCATTAGAAAGTACAAATCTATCTCTATTCGCCCAATTAGCATTTTTTGGATTGTAACGCATATGGTCATTCCATAAGACTTCAGCAATATCTGCCATACCCATAGGTGCACCTGGGTGACCAGATTTAGCTTTTTGCACTGCATCCATGCTCAGGGCACGGATAGCATTTGCTAGTTCCATTTTAGAAGGGGATGTACTCATAACTATTTATTTCATAAAAACCGAATTTATCCATTTTATCATATTATGAAAAAGTAATATAGTTACTCCGATGAATTAGTGTTTGATAGCATAAGAAAATATATGAAAAATATTATTGTAATATATTGATATATATCTAAAAATCAATAGTAAGATAATACCCTGAGTACTTGCGAATATTAATCACTCCACTATCAAATATCAAATACTGCCCCTTAATACCTTCAAGCATGCCATGAATTTCTGGTGTCTTATCTAAGTTCAATGAAGTGATTTTTGTAGGATAATTACGCACAGGATAGGTAATTTGTTCTCGCTCTTCTTTCATGGGTTTTGCACTCAACTCATTAATAAGTTCTGCTGCATACTTGGTAAGTGTATCTTTTGTTTCCATTAAATTACTCAAAGAGAGCTCATTCTTTAGCATATTACGCCAATTGGTTTTATCGGCAATAATTGATTTCAAATGATGCTCAATCTTGCCAGCTTTAAGGCGGGTATCAACCTCAAACAATGGTAAAAACTCCACCGCTCCTTGGTCAATAAACCGTGAAGGAATATTTTGTTTACGAGTAATTCCGACTTTTACCCCAGAAGAGTTCGCAATATACACTACATGCGGACTAAAGCAATTATCTAGTCCCCACAGTGGCTCTCTGCATGTACCTAAATGATGGTGACAGGTTTCTGGGCGCATGATGCATAAATCACACCGTGCTAAGGTCTGAGCACACTGAAAACAATAGCCCTGTGAATAGGTTTTTTTCACAGATATTCCACACCCTATACAGTTAATTTGCCCATCAAATGTGAGTTTAATTTTTTGACCCACGAGTGCATTCATAGGTACTGTATCATCGCCTATAGGCAGATGATAGGTTGCCTCTCCCTTTACTAGAGAGGTATGCATTTTATTAATATTGCCCTGATACTGCATTACATTTTAAATAAGGTTCTAAAATTATGAGTCGTTGCCTCGGCAACTTCTTCTAAGCTAATGCCTCTAAGCTGGGCAATATGTTTAGCGACATAATAGGTATTTGCTGGATGGTTAGGCTTACCTCTATAGGGTGCTGGGGTAAGGTACGGTGCATCTGTTTCCACTAATATGCGCTCAAGTGGAATTGCCTGAGCAACTTCCATTAAGTCCTTCGCAGAATTAAACGTCACTACCCCAGAAAAAGAAATATAAAACCCAAGCTCAATTGCTTGTTCTGCGGTCTCAAGGTCTTCAACAAAGCAGTGCATAATACCTGATTTTGCTCCTTCTTCTCGCATAATACGAATGGTATCTTCCTTGGCATCACGCGTGTGAATAATCAAGGGTTTTCCGAGTTCATTAGATACCGCGATATGATTGCGAAAACGCTGATGTTGCCACTCTTTATCTTCTTTAACATAATAATAATCCAGCCCTGTTTCCCCTACGGCAATCACCTCATTATACTGAGCACCCTCACGAATCTCATCAAGCGTAGGAACATAGCCAATATCATTGACTGGATGAAGACCAAATGAAGCATAAATATTAGGATATTTCACTGCCATATCACGTACTACCTCTGCATTATTAAAGTCAATGCACACACATAAAAACTCCCTAATATTATGAGTCTTGGCAGTTTCTAACATGATGTCAAAGTCATGATCAAACTGCTCTAAATCAACTCTATCTAAGTGACAATGCGAATCAATAATATGCATTATTCGCCCTCAATAAAATCTAAATCAATTTGGATATTTTTGCCAGCAATAAGCTCTAAGCACTTCGGCACTGCTAAAAATACTGCGCTCAAACACACTGCAATCGCATCAGGTTTACCGGGCAGATTAATGATTAAACTCTTGCCAATCGTACCTGCAGTTGCCCGAGATAAAATAGCAGTGGGTACGGTTTTTAGTGATTCATAACGCATTTTTTCTGCAAAACCATCATAAATACGCTCACAGACATTATGAGTTGCTTCTGGGGTAATATCGCGCTGCGTAGGACCTGTGCCCCCTGTAGTGAGAATCAATTCACACTCAGTAGCTAAAGAACATAGTGCTGCTTCAACTTGTGCTTGCTCATCTGGCACAATCATACTTTTAAATGCCACCTCAGAAAGTATTGCTTTCCCAACCCATGCACGCATACTAGGGCCACCAATATCTTCATACTCACCAGTAAATGCTCTATCAGAAACAGTTAGCAGTCCGACTCGAATATTTACATCATTCATCTTACATAATCATCTAAAATAATTTACAAAATTTTAACATACACAATGCTAGAAAACCTTACTTTACTGGGGATGAGTGGTGTCGGAAAAACGCATTTATCCTCCTTGCTTGCTAAAGAATACCCATATTATCATTATAGTGCTGATTACTATATTGGACATACCTATTTGAGTAATGAGATTTTAAATACGATTATTGCATATGCAAGTCAAGACCCCTACCTTAAAGAACTGATAGATACTCAATCTATTAATATTTCTCATACGATCACCCCTGACAACTTATCCGCAGTATCACATTTTTTAGGTAAGGTGGGTAATCCTCTATTAGGTGGACTAGAGCTTGCTGAATTTAAGCGTAGACAAACACTCCACCTAGAAGCAGAAAAAAAAGCTCTGTTAGATATTGGCACCTATATGAATATCGCTAAACAAGAGGGATATAACTACTTCATTAATGATGTGGGTGGGAGTGTATGTGAGATTGAAGATGAGCATATTTATCAAACCATTGCTGATAACACCACTATTGTCTATATAAAAGCAGATGATGAAGTATTGCAAACCCTGATTGATCGAGCGATAGCCTCTCCTAAACCCATGTACTATAACCCTTGTTTTTTTACTACACAACTTAATACATATTTAGCAGAACATCACTTAGAATATGTAGCACAAATCAACCCAGATGACTTTGTCCGCTGGGTGTTTCCTAAACTGGTAGCATACAGACAACCTAAGTATGAACATATTGCGAATAACTATGGAATTACTATTTCTGCAAAAGACTTATATGCGTGTCAGAATGCAGCTGAATTTTTTGACCTATGTAACCAATAATCATGCCACTTATTGCCCATTCTAACCTCCCTACTTATGATCGCCTACGTAGTGAAGGGGAAGTTGTTCTTACTCAATCGCGTGCAGAACATCAAGAAATTAGAGAGCTCCATATTGGTATCCTAAATATGATGCCAGATACTGCACTAGAGGCTACTGAGCGACAATTCCTTAGGCTCATTGGTCGCTCAAACCAAATCGCACAATTTTATTTGCATCTCTTTACTTTGCCAAATATTCCTAGAGGTGAAAAAGCTCAGGCACATATTGATGCTCATTATCAGACTATTGATCAAATACAAAACATGGGGCTAGATGCACTCATTATTACTGGAGCTAATGTTTCAAGGGAAGCACTCAATACTGAGCCGTTTTTTACCCAGCTAAGTGATGTCGTCCACTGGGCGTATGAGCACGTAACATCTACTTTTTGTTCTTGCTTGGCGGCTCATGCAGTCTGTGAAATATTATTTAATGAAAAACGAGTACACCAAGGGCAAAAACATTGGGGAGTATTTGAACACACTGTTACTGACAGAACCCACCCATTGGTTAAAAATATTGATACTCAATTTAATGTGCCACACTCAAGGTATAACGATATTTCTGCGTCACAATTTAAATCTTTTAATGGACGAGTGCTTGTTGCGGGTGAAATCGGCGTACATCTAGCTACCTCTCCTGATTTACTACGAATGATATTTGTTCAAGGACATCCCGAATATGACACCATTACCCTTCTCAAAGAATATAAGCGCGAACTCTTATTATTCTCAGAAGGCAAACGAACACAGCCAGAATTCCCAGCAAATTATCTCAATGCTCAGGCTAAAGCCATCCTCACTGAGTTTACTGCCCAATTATCATTAGGGCAAAAAACTATAGCAGAATTTCCTGAATCCCTCATTGCCAAGGATATTCATAACACATGGGCATCTGTGAGCGGAGTAATTATGAATAACTGGATTGGGCTCGTCTATCAAACTACTAATAAGGATATTAAAAAACCATTTATGGATGGGCTGGATATAAATAATCCATTAGGGTTATTAAAATAATGTCTCTTACAGCTCTTTGTTACGTAAATGAAGTGCAATAAACGCTCTAAATTCAGCTGATATTCTTGGGTCTTCATAGAGACTTTGCCAAAAAGCATTTGCCATAAGCCTAGCTTTTTTGACCTCGCTCAAAGAGTCGTCAAGATCTGGTTGTGTAAATTTAAATGGCATTACTTCACCATTACCTTTTGGTGCAAAGCCCATAGAGCACATATCATATATTGGTAACAAACTAAACCCATCGCCCCTAACTGCCAAACTCAAATTACCATTATGCTTATCAGTATTATGTATGAGTCTCCCTAGATACCATAATACTTCTATATTAAATAAATCTTGTGTAGATATGAGAGTTTGCGCATGTAAATCACGGGCAATAGATACCCAAGTTTCAGCAGGATTTGAAAATTCACTCGCAATAGATAGTAAAGAAATCATTGAGCGTCTGCCATATTCGCCACTTCTATCAAAACGCTCAGACTCTAAGAATACTCTATTATCACCCAAAATTATCTCACTTGTTGCAGCAGTAATAGCACCTGATTGATTAATTACTTTATTCGCATGATATTCAGTAATCAATATATCTTTCCACCTAGTAGCAATTTCACTATCTCCTTTAGGAGAAAATTTGACTATAACATGAGAATGTGTATCGTGACAATAGGTGGTGAATTTTTGATGCTCTCCACCAGCAGACGAAATATTAATATCACTATCAAGAATAGTAGTAGCAATCTGGGGATAATCCACTCTTGCAAACTTTTCAAACGATTGCCTAGTTTTGAGATTATAGTTATTACCAAATTGCAAATTTCCCATAACATTTTCGCTATTACTTAGTAAATATTTACCAATATGCTCATTGCTCCAAGCCTCGGGGTTTGTTGGGTAACTTTCATCTATAGCATGCAAATACTGCGCTATTCTTTTGCCTAGAAACCCCTGAGGAGCCATATCATATAAAAAATAAGGTAAGTCTTCATACAAGCCGTTATTACGAACTCCAAGTAAAACTTTCGATGCAAGTGACATATTATTGATAAAAAAGCCACCTGCTGCCAATGGGCGTAGTGTGGAAATATGGGTTGCTTTACCAAATTCGTCAATATCCCAGATATGTATACTGTCACCAGAATTAAATGCACTACTCGTTAAAGCGTACAAAGGACTTCTGCCGTTGGGAATTTTTACAACCTTATTGCCTAATTTTCTCATTGCCCGAGAAACTGACATAGCACTAATATTTAATACTTTGGAAATTTGTGTTGAAGTTGCAATATTATGACTAAGATAGTCTAATAATTTCTCCATTGTATAACATTTTTCATAACAATAATATACATTTTATTGTAAAAAACCCTATTAAAACATATTTTTATGAAAATAAAATATATAACAATTTATATAACAATTATTGTAATTTTTCTCTAAGAAGTTGATTAATCATTTTCGGGTTTGCTTTGCCACCAGTGGCTTTCATAATCTGCCCGACAAAAAACCCAATGATTTTTGTATTACCATGTTTATATTGCTCTATTTGCGCAGGATTATTAGCTAGTATTTCATCAATAATCGGTTCAATTGACGAGGTATCACTTACTTGCTTGAGCCCCTGTGACTCAATAATATGCTCAGCACTCTCACCCGTTTGCCACATAATGCTAAACACTTCTTTAGCAATTTTGCTAGAAATCACATCTTGCTCTAGTGCGTTTACTAAGCCCGCAAGTGCCTTCGCACTCACCTTAGAGTTCTGAATGCCCAGACCTTCTGAGTTAAGCTGACTGCTGAGTTCACCCATGATCCAGTTCGCACTGAGTTTTGCTCCTGCAGAAGTAATCATTTCTTCAAAATACATAGCAGTATGCTTATCACTACTTAATAACTCACTATCATATTCGCTTAGTCCAAGCTCGCTTATATAGCGTTGTCTTTTGGCTGCAGGGAGTTCTGGCAATAGCTCACGTTGCTGGGCTAAAAATGCATCAGTAATCACCACTGGCAACAAATCAGGGTCAGGAAAATAGCGGTAATCATTGGCATCTTCCTTGCTTCTCATGGAGCGTGTTTCATCTTTGTCTGCATCATAGAGTCTCGTTTCTTGTACTACAATCCCACCATCATCTAAGACATCTGCTTGGCGGTCAATTTCTAAGTTAATTGCTCGCTCTAAAAATTTAAAGGAGTTAATGTTTTTCAGCTCAGTACGAGTGCCAAATTCTGCTTGCCCAAATGGGCGCAAAGAGACATTTGCATCTACTCTAAATGAGCCTTCTTGCATATTGCCATCGTTAATGCCTAAATACGTCACAATAGTATAAATTTTCTTAGCATATGCGACCGCTTCTTGAGGGCTTCGCATATCAGGCTCTGAGACAATTTCTAGTAGCGGAGTACCCGCACGATTTAAGTCAATCCCCGTTTTACCACTAACAATATTATGAATTGATTTACCTGCATCTTCTTCCAAATGAGCTCTGGTAATACCAATAGTCTTACTCCCTTCTTTGGTCAAAATATCAATACTACCAAAGCCGACAATTGGTAATTCCATTTGAGAAATTTGATACCCCTTAGGCAAATCAGGGTAAAAATAATTTTTACGGGCAAACACATTGGTTTGATTAATTTGAGCATTAATAGCCAAGCCAAACTTCACTGCATATTCCACTGCTTTTTCATTGAGTACTGGGAGTACACCCGGCATCGCTAAATCTACGCTACTCGCCTGAGTATTAGCCTCACCACCATAGACAGTTGGTGCATTTGAAAATATTTTTGACTCTGTGGCAAGTTGTGCGTGAATTTCTAAGCCAATAACTACTTCATAGCTCATTGCTGTTCTCCTGGAGTAAGCGTATGAAAATCAGTTGCTTGCTGAAATGCATGTGCAGTAGCCAGTAGTTCTGCTTCCGCCCAAGGCTTTGCAATCAAATGAAGTCCTACTGGTAATCCCTGAGCAAGCCCACATGGAATACTCATTGCTGGCAAGCCTGCAAGATTAACCCCAAGAGTATAAATATCTGATAAGTACATTTGGGTAGAATCTTTCATTGTGCCAAACTGCCATGCAGGAGTTGGTGCTACAGGCCCCATAATTACATCTACGGTATTAAATGCAGTGTGAAAATCTTCTGCAACTAACCTACGTACACGTTGGGCTTTTAAATAATATGCATCATAATATCCCTCACTAAGCGCATAAGTACCCACCATAATTCGTTTTTGGGTTTCTATGCCAAAGCCTTCTGTACGAGTTCTAACGTACATATCTTCTAAATTTTTTGGTTTATCACATCTATACCCATAACGCGCACCATCATAGCGTGATAAATTACTCGAAGCTTCGCTCGGAGCAATAATATAATATGCTGGAATAGAGTTTTGTAAATTCGGCAAAGAGATTTCCGAGATAATTGCACCCATTTTTTCATATTGAGCAATTGCATCTGTAATGCATTTAGCTACCTCATTATCTAACCCATCAGCAAAATATTCTTTAGGCACGCCAATTTTTAGTCCTGCTACTCCTGAGCCTAGTTGAGCACTAAAATCAGGAATACTCTGCGTACTAGAAGTAGAGTCGCGCTCATCAAAGCTACTCATTGCCTGCAAAATAATAGCACAGTCCTTTGCAGTTTTTGCCATGGGTCCCGCTTGGTCAAGGCTGGATGCATAGGCAACAATACCATATCTGGATACTCTTCCATAGGTCGGCTTAATGCCAGTAATGCCGCACATTGACGCAGGCTGACGAATAGAGCCACCAGTATCAGTGCCTGTAGCAAATGCACACAAATCTTGTGCTACCGCAGCAGCAGAACCTCCAGAAGAACCACCTGCAATATGTGTATGATTCCATGGGTTTTTTACTGCACCATAATAGGAGGTATCATTTGCACTCCCCATTGCAAATTCATCAAGATTCGTTTTCCCTAAAAGTACTGCCCCAGTATTAAGTAGATTACTTGATACCGTTGCGTTAAATGGCGAGGTGAAATTAGCTAATATCTTAGAGCCTGCGGAAGTAATAGTACCTTGAGCATTAAATAAATCTTTAAGCGCAAAGGGAATACCGCACAGTGGATGTGCATCACCAGAAGTTAATTGTGCATCAGCACGCTGAGCCATTTCTAATGCTTGTTCAGCAATGATACTAATATAGGCGTTTGTGGTTGAATGCTCAATACGTGAAAGGTATTCAGAAGTTAACTCTACACTCGAAATTTCTTTAGCACGTAGTTTAGTAGCAAGTGAAGTAATAGTGTACATAATTATAATACTTTCGGTACTAAATAATGTCCTTCGCTCACTTCTGGAGCAACTGCTTGAAATGCTTCACGATTAATATCAGTTGATGGCGTATCTGCTCTGAGTCGCTGCGTAACATCAAATGGATGTGCCATAGGCTCAACTCCAGTGGTATCAACCTCAGCTAAAGTGTCAATTAAATCAATAAACGTATTTAAGTCAGTAGCCATGGCATCAATATTATCATCCACATTGAGTTTAGCTAAGGTGGCAACTTGTTTAATTTGATTTTGTTCTAGCATAATATATTATAAAAATGGAATTGAATTTATAGCATTCATTGGACCTTGAAATGACTGGCGCAAGATAAATATATTGTGATCTAAACGCATCATCGTATTATCCATATGTTTAATACTTTCATTAACACTTTGCATACTTTCTACCATTGGGGTGAGTGCATTCATTTGCGCTGCGATTGAGGACATATTCCCATCAATAGAACTCATATTTTCCAGTCGTTTAACAATACGTGACATATTTTCATTGACTAAGGCAAAGTTTTTATTCATTTTTGAAACCTCTGTAGTCATAGTATTAATCGTTTGATCAATATCACCAATACTAGTGGCAATATGTTGCATATGTTCGCCCATTTTGGGTCCCATAGTATCTGCTAGGCGGGTCATATCGGTAGTAATAGAATAGATAACGATAAAGAACCCAAAAATAATCGCCGCAAATACCAAAAGAGATGGTAAGAAAAAACGCTCAAACCTACTTGATGTATGCTCTTCCACGCCTTCCATCATAGCTTCAAGATCTTTGATACTAGTTTGTATCATGACATCTTCATCTTTTACTTTTTCAATGGTAGGGGTGGTTGTTTTATTCGCATTAAGCCAACGCGGAGTGTGTGTGCGTTTTGGCGAAGTAGAGCCAGTAATACTCATAACAGGTCCATGTATTATCTAAAAATCAAACAACATATTTTATACTGCATCAGGTCTTATGCCTCACTTTGTGTACAATACCGCTCAATGATGTTGTGAAATATCTCAGTATCATAGCTACTACTCACATATGCAGAACCTATTTCTTTCATAAGAACTAAGCGAATTTCACCCGCACGTGCTTTTTTATCTACACTCATTGCACTTAAAAATTGTTCATGCGTAATGTGAGCATCAAGCTTCACTGGCAACTGAGCAGATTGGGTGAGAGAGATAATGCGCTCTACATCACCCATACTCAAGTCTCCAATATGTTGGGAGAGTTCTGCAGCCATAATCATCCCAATAGCTACTGCCTCACCATGTAAATAGGTGCCATACCCTAAGGTATTTTCAATTGCGTGACCAAAAGTATGCCCTAAATTCAATACTGCTCTCACTCCGCTTTCAAATTCATCTTTGGCAACAATATCTGCCTTGATTTTGAGTGAAGTATAAATGAGTTGCTCAATAAGTTGATTACGCTCTTTTGTATGCTCAGTATCAGCATTCATAATAGTTTCAATATGCTCTTCTAACTGAGAAAATAAGTTCGGAGAAAGAATTAATCCATACTTAATAACTTCAGCCATGCCTGCACTAAATTGTCGTGCATCAAGTGTGCTCAGCGTATGGGTATCAATAATCACCGCCTGAGGCTGATGAAAGGCGCCAATCATATTTTTACCTAAGACATGATTTACCCCCGTCTTACCACCCACGCTTGAGTCCACCTGAGACAACAACGTTGTCGGTATACCAATAAAGTTAATTCCACGCTGATACGAACTTGCAGCAAAGCCAGTAATATCCCCTACTACCCCACCACCTAGAGCAATAAGTGTAGCACTTCTATCAAACTTCGCCTCTAATAATGCAGTGTAAATCAATTGTACGGTTTCCAATGTTTTATACTCTTCACCATCTGGTAAGATACATTGTTCTATGTCAAAGCCCTCTAGAGCCTGAAGTACCGAGTCCATATATAGCGGTGCAACCGTAGTATTAGACACAATCATCACTTGCTTTGTACGAATGTGAGGGTGCAATAACTCTGTTAAGGTATTGGTATGAAATAAGCCATTACCAATATATATTGGGTAAGATTTAGGACCAAGGTCAAGCGAAAGTGTCAACATAATTGTTTGTAATTACCATAAGAAATACTCCAATAAACCATGCGTTCTTTAGAGATGTAATTTGGTAAAATTTTACCACTTTGTACGTGTACACTTCACTCAAATAGATGACTAATACCACTAACAAAACTCCTGATGAACGCATAAGTGATATTATGGTAGCGAGCTATACTGCGCAAAAGAATAGCGAAACCTCAGCAGCCATTAAGGGGTGGAATATGCTTCTTAATGAACCTATTGATAATGAACTACGGGCGACAACCTATCTAAATCTTGCCAAGCTCCATATGAACGAGGGTAATCCAGATATTATGCTTGACTGCATCAAAAAAGCATTGACACACAACCCGAGTAATGCACAGGCGTATTTTGTCTTGGGCTACTTTGCACTCGAGCAAGGGAATATAGATGAGGCATTAACGCAATTTTTAAATGCTCTCCCACTCTCACCAGAGGATACTGGGCTCCTAAATAACATTGCAAATTGTTATGATCGCTTAGAACAATTCGATGAAGCTATCAATTACTACAGTAAAATTATTTCACTTGATAAAAATTATACTCCTGTGTATTATAACCGCGGTAATGTGCATACCAAGTTGCAAAACTACGAGGCAGCCATTACTGATTTAACTCAGGCAATTGCATTAGATGAGCAGTTTTATCAAGCGTATTACAATAGGGGCAATATCTACAAACGAATGGGCAATTCAGAGTTAGCAGAACAAGATTTAGCAAAAGCTAAGCAACTCGCAACCGAGGAGATGAAGAATGTATAATTTACTAAAACAGTTTTTCAAACATGATGCAATAGGCGGTATTTTACTGATTATCGCTACTATTTTTGCTATTTTCACTGCAAACTTTTTTACATCGTTTTATGAAGCATTTGTCAATATTCCCATCAATGTTGGTATTATTGATAAACCACTACTCTTATGGGTAAACGATGGTTTAATGGCTATATTCTTTTTTCTCATTGGTTTAGAAGTCAAACGTGAACTTTTAGCAGGTGAACTGAAAAATCCTAAAAATGTCGTACTTCCTATGGTAGGTGCTGTAGGTGGAATGTTGCTACCTGCACTGATTTATGTAGGGTTTAATAGCGATAATCCCGAAGCTCTAAAAGGTTGGGCTATTCCTGCTGCTACTGATATTGCTTTTGCTCTAGGAATACTTATGCTGCTTGGTAAAAAAGTACCAGTCAGCCTCAAAGTATTTTTAGTCACCCTTGCTATTGCTGATGATATGGGGGCAGTAGTAATTATTGCTCTGTTTTACACAGCAAAAATCAATCTCATAGCCTTATTTATTGTAGGGGCCATGATTATAGTCTTGTATCTCATGAATAGATATAAGGTACTAAGACTGCTCCCATATATTCTGGTCACACTCATCATGTGGGTTGCAATGCTTAAATCAGGCGTACATGCCACTCTTGCTGGAGTAATTGCTGCATTTTTTATTCCATTTTTGCATTCACCTACAAGTAAGCACACGCTCTTACAAGATTTGGAGCATTCCTTACATCCTACTGTGACCTTTGTTATCTTACCTATTTTTGCATTTGTAAATACTGGGCTATCTTTTGAAGTATTTACTCTTTCTAACTTGAGTAATGATGTATCACTAGGTATTATTTTGGGTCTATTTATTGGTAAACAAGTCGGAGTTTTTGGCTTATGTGTGTTGACTATTAAACTTGGCTTTGCCCAACTCCCTACAGGCAGTAATTATATTCAACTGTATGCGGTGAGTATTCTCTGTGGGATTGGCTTTACTATGAGTTTATTTATTGGCAGTCTGGCATTTAATGAAGATTCTATATTGGTAGATGAGCGCTTTGCTATTTTGGTAGGTTCTACTCTTTCTGCAGTAGTAGGCTATTTCTTACTTGGCTATTGTTGCCAAAAATACAAAGCATCTGCGTAGTACCTTTTAGAGTAATCTATTGTCCAAGCATACACTTAATATTTGTGAAATCTTTTATTCTCTTCAAGGAGAGGCAGCTTATAGTGGAGTACCTACGGTATTTGTTCGCTTAGTGGGGTGTCCGCTGCGTTGCAGTTATTGTGATAGTGAATATGCCTTTTATGGTAATAATCCTCTCACTCCTGATGATATTCTTACCCAAATTGCTCAATATAATTGTAAGTATGTGTGCATAACAGGTGGAGAGCCTCTAGCACACAATAATTGTAATAGTTTTATTGATATACTCATTACTAAAGGATACTCTGTATCATTAGAAACCAGTGGTGCACTTAGTATTGTAGATGTACCACAAGCATGTCATATTGTGATGGATCTCAAAACCCCATCTTCTAATGAATCATCTCGTAACCTTTATGAGAATATTTTGCTACTTAAAGACACTGATGAAGTCAAATTTGTAATTGGTTCACTAGAGGACTTTATTTGGAGTAAAGAAATGATTGCCACCCATAAGCTCACAAATGTGTTATTTTCCCCAGTGTATAAGCAAATTACCGAGCGTACCCTTGCCCAGTGGATATTAGAACACCAGCTTAATGTAAAATTTCAAATGCAACTCCATAAACACCTCTGGGGTGATATTGCTGGAGTGTAGTGAGTTATTTCCCAGTGAGAAGATAACTGTTTTTATAAATATGCACGAGCCCATGTTCCCTAAACTTTGTCTCAGACTCAATATCATCATAACACTCCAGTTCAGTAATGAGATACCTCTCGCCATATACCCTCTCAACCTCCGAGGTATCTACAGAAAATGGCGGACCATTCATCAATGTTTGGTCATAAGAAAGACTTAATAATACAATGTCAGCACCATTAGTAATATGAGTAATATGCTCTGCATATTTTGTTCGCTCAAGCACATCAAGTGCTACCAGTGCTGCTCGGTCATATACTAGGTCTATCTCGCCAATATCCTCTGAGGTAAGTTCAAAAATAGAACAGGCAAATAGGGTAATAGGCTGCTCAGTGCACTGATATTTATTACCATACTGAGTGTAGTTTAGCCCATGCTCACTAAAAAATAACTCAACTGCTAAGGTACTTAATTCTACCCCAACTACTTCATAGCCTTCTTGAGCGAAGTACAGCATATCAACACTTTTCCCACACAAAGGCACCAATACCCTCCCAGTAGAAATAGAAACGTGAGGTAATAACCGAATAAGGCGAGAGTTTACCTCTGGGCTATGAAAGCCTATCTGCCCTGCTTCCCATCGGGTAAGCCAATCTGTCATGATGAGTGCTAGTTATTCAAATACTGCTTTTACTTTGTCAAAAAATCCACGGCTTTCTGGGTGGTGGGCTTCATTACAAGTTTTAGCAAATTCTCCTAATATCTCTTTTTGCTTACTGCTGAGGTTTATTGGGGTTTCTACCACTATTTTGGCAATCAAGTCACCACTGACCCCACCTCTTAGAGATGGTATGCCCTTACCTCTTAAGCGAAACATTTTGCCTGTTTGCGTTCCTGCTGGGACTTTAATTTTAAGTTTACTTTCTAGTGTGGGGACTTCTATCTCTCCACCAAGTGCTGCCATAGTAAAACTAATCGGCACATCTACAAATAAATGCTGGTCTTCTCTAGTAAATACGCTGTGTTGTTTCACATAGATTTCTATATAAAGGTCACCACTCGCACCTCCTCGCTTACCTGCACCGCCTTCACCACTGAGGCGAATACGATTACCCGTATCTACCCCAGAGGGGATTTTCACCGATAACGTTTTAGTCTTTTTCACCACGCCCTTACCATGACACGTACCACATGGGTTTTCGATAATCTGCCCCTCGCCATGACATTTCGGACACGTGCGCTGAACAGCAAAAAACCCTTGTTGCATTTGCACTTGTCCACTCCCCTTGCAGGTAGTACATGTTGTTACTTTGCCATCTTTTGAGCCAGTACCATCACAGGTGTCGCATTTCTCATCTTTAGGGATGTTTATTTTTACCGTGTCACCAAAGACTGCTTGTTTTAAGTTAATCTCAAGGTTATATTGCAAGTCATCGCCATCATTACGGGTATTTCGCCCACCAGCACCACCACCAAAAAACTCATTAAATATATCACCAAAGCCACCGCCGCCAAATGGGTTTCTCCCACCAAACGGATTACCACCTGCACCATTTACCCCCTCATGGCCAAATTGGTCATAAGCACTGCGTTTACTTGAGTCAGATAGCACACTATAGGCTTCATTAATATCTTTAAATTGCTCTTCTGCTGCTTCTTTATTGTCTTTTGCTCTATCAGGGTGATATTTCATTGCCATACGTTTGTAGGCTTTTTTAAGCTCGGCTTCAGTTGCATTTTTGCCAACTCCAAGCACTTCATAATAATCTCGTTTTGCCATAGGGAATGGTTTAGAAATAAATGTGTCCTATATATGGGATAATTCTACTATTTCAAGTATTATTCTGTAGGTTTTTGCGTGTCAGCAAAATCTCAACAATAGTCTCAGGAAGAAATATGATTAAAGTATTATTTGTATGCATGGGCAATATCTGTCGTTCTCCGACTGCTGAGGGGGTATTTCGCCATTTAGTCACTCAGGCAAAACTCACCGAGCAATTTGAAATAGACTCCGCTGGTACTCATGCCTATCACATTGGTAGCCCACCTGATGCTCGCTCTAGTAAAACTGCACTCTCAAACGGCATTAGCTTGCAGGGACAAACAGCGAGGCAAGTACACGAGAGTGATTTTTATTATTATGACTATATCATCGCGATGGATCGTGACAACCATGAAATATTACAAAGCCAATGCCCTAACGAACACCAGTACAAACTTTCTATGCTCTTAGGTAATAACAGCGTACCCGACCCATACTATAATGACAACTTTGATGAAGTATTTCAGCTAGTACGTGATGCGTGTACTGACTTACTGCACAAACTTAAATAGCCCCATTCTTAAGAGTTAATTTCATTAATTGTTGCAAAAATGCAACAAAGTGTAATTTTTTTGCAAAAAAAAGTTGCATATACAAAAAAAATGCGTATAATTCAACCCGTTACTTAATAAATTAAGTGTTTCTTATAGAAATTCTTATAAGACATTCTTATATTTATTAAGTTAAAAGCATGGTAGGGCGAATTTCTTTGGGATACACTTTACTATACATTTAATGTTTTTGAGGAATAATAATGAAAAAACAAATCTTAGCAGCTGCTGTTGCAGCGGTAATTGCTACTCCTGCGATGGCTGATATCAGCATCACTGGTAATGCAAAATTTGAGTACATCGCTAAAGATAGCACTATTGGTGGTGCTGATAAAGGTGATAACACTACAGAAACTGAAATCAACTTAAAGTTCAAAGGAACGAGTGGTGATACTAGTGTTTATGCGAACATTGAAATTGACGGAGCTACAGGTACTAAAGATAAAGATGGTAACAAAGTTGAAAACGTTATTGATGTTGAAGATACATATCTTACTACCAAACTTGGTCCTGTAAATGTTAAAGCAGGTAACTTTGCTTCATCAACTTCTGCACTCTTAGGTGAGATTGATAATGGTGGTCGTGTTGCAGATAAATTCACATTAAGTTATGCTATGGATGGTATTAAGGTATATGCTGGTAATAATGGTACTGCTGGTGATGATACACCAATCAACAATAACATGTTTGCTGGTGTTGTCGCTACTGTAGCAGGCTGGAAGCTTGAACTTAAGAAAAACAATGAAGATAAAAATTCATTTGGTGTAAATGGTAAACTAGGTCCTGTAGGCATTCGTGCTGAGTACTTCCAAGATGATGCAGTTAGTACTGCAAAGGGTGGTACCGCAGCTAACAACTTTGAAAACAAGGGTTATTTCTTAAGTTTAACTGCAGATCTTAGTAATGTTAGCCTAGCGTTAGCTACGATGAGTCTTGATGAAGATGGTTACATCGATGAAGATGATTCTTCAGCATTTGTTAAAACTAATAATGATAACGCATTTAAAGAGAAATTCGGTAACTCAAACACTCAGTTAAGTGCTTCTATGAAACTTGATGGTACTACATATGCTGCTGCATTAGGTACTATGAGTGCAGATGCTGCAAACACTAAAGATATCGATTACTACCAAGTAAGTGCTAAACGCATGTTAGATTCTGGTTCTACTCTTAAAGTGGCTTACACTACTGAAGAGCAAGGCAATGATGACAATAACGAGTTAGAATTAGACATCTCAGTTAAATTCTAATCTCACATAGAGTTTGATGAACCCCGGATTTCCGGGGTTTTTTTGTGTCTAGATATTTATATTTTTATCAGTTACGGACTTTTTCTTGACAATACATACCAGAACTTATTAACCAGCATTCCAACTAAGAAACCAAAGAAAGCATACCACATAGGCAAAGTAGAAAAGTAATTCTTAGAAAGTGTGTTTTGCCATGGTCTTATTTTGTAATTACTATTAATTATGGGTCTTGACTAGTTAAGCATTTGTAAAATGCTTAAAATACTAGTTATGACATTGAAAAACAAGTATTATCATCGTTCAAGAATTACAGAGGCTAAATTTAGAGAAGTTTTAAGATATTTTTGTGCTGATTTAACAGCAGAACAAATTGCTCACTTTACTCACCTCAATAGAAACACTATTAACAAAATATTGTTGCTTATTAGACAAAGGTTAGTAGAACTTTCAACAACCCAACCCCCTCACCCTAAAGGGGAGGTTGAGGTTGATGAAAGTTACTTTGGAGCAAAAAGAGTCAAAGGCAAAAGAGGTCGTGGAGCTTTAGGTAAAACTATTGTATTTGGTATTTTAAAACGTGGTGGGAATGTGTATACCGAAATAGTACCAAATTGCAAAAGTGCTACACTGCAAGCGGTTATACGAGGCAAGGTAGAACTAGATAGTGTTATTCATTCTGATGGTTGGCGTGGCTATAATGGTTTAGTAGACTTCGGCTATAAGAAACACTTAAGAGTAGACCACGGCACAAATGAATTTGTCCGTGGTAAGTCTCACATTAATGGTATAGAGTCATTTTGGGGCTATGCTAAGACTAGATTATCTAAGTTTAGAGGTATGGATAAGTCTAAGTTTGAGCTTCATCTTAAGGAGTGTGAATTTAGATTTAATAATAGAGATAAAAATATGTATAATATTTTACTTAAAGAGTTAAGAAATAGACCGCTTAACTAGTCAAGACCCTTAATTATTATTAATTACTATCATGAGCATCACCATAGCTAAGATTTCACCCATTAAAAAGACTAGATATTTCTAGTCTTTTTATTTAGGTTTAGGTTTAGATTTACTTCTTTACTATAGCCTTGATAATAAGATAGCTATAGCATAAAAGTAAGATGTTTTATTATAACTTATCAGCGTTATCTGCTAAGTATTCTTTCACTCCATCAGGAGTATCTTTCATACCAGTGTCACCATCTCTCCAACCTGCTGGGCATACTTCACCATTTTTGGTATGGAAGTCTAAGGCATCTACCATGCGAAGCATTTCATCTACATCACGCCCTAGTGGTAAATCATTTACTACTTGGTGACGTACGATAAACTCTTCATCAATTAAGAATGAGGCACGAAGTGCTACACCTGCTGGATGCATAATACCGTATGCTTCACCAATTGCGTGGTTTACATCAGCTACTAATGGGAAATCAATCGCCCCAAGACCACCATTATTCGTATCAGTATTTCTCCATGCGTTATGGGTAAATTGCGAATCAATAGATACCCCAATCACTTCTACGCCTTTGTCAGCGAATTGACTCATACGGTTATGATGTGCCAAAATTTCAGATGGGCAGACAAAAGTAAAATCAAGTGGATAAAAGAATAAAACGATTTTTTTACCTTTATAATCACTTAACGAAAAATTTTCCACAATCTCACCACTAGCAAGAACAGCACTTGCAGTGAAATCAGGTGCTTGACTTGTTACTAACACGCTCATAAATACTCCTAAAATATAAAAATAAAAATATTATAACCTACTTGCATAAGTTAACTACTATTCTTAGTAGGTTATTTATTAGTTTTTTTGTGAGCGGGCAAATGCCATGAATTCAGCTACCCAATTATGCCCACCGACACTGCGCTGATGGGTATAAGTTGCGAGCATATTGTACTTCACAATGCCATCTTTTTTACCAGTAATTCCAACACCGCGCTCAACATGAAAGGCAAAATTTGTTTCGTTTAACCTACTAAACTGCGAATAATGAAATTCGTGTGTAACTCGCTGACCAGTAGCACCCCACGGATGGTGGTGTTCGTTCACTTGTAATTTCATATAGCCTCGCCCTACTGGGCGCTTGGTAAGTGCAATATCTCCATCAATCACCCCTACCATTGGGTAGCCATCTATCATACTTGAGAGGTACATCATCCCCCCACATTCTGCGTAAGTAGGTAAGCCATGAGTCACTTTTGTACGTATATCTGCTCTGAGTGTGGTGTTGTTACTCAACGCCTCAAGGTGCATCTCAGGAAATCCGCCACCAATAAATAGTGCATCACATTTGGGAAGTACCTCATCACGAAGTGCGTCAAAAAACACCACATTACCGTGTTGCCTAATAACATCTAAATCATCATGATAATAAAAACCAAATGCTTTGTCCTTAGCTATAGCAATAGTAAACTCACCGGTGGTTGCTTCGCTTGGAGTATTAGGGGTATTAGGAGTATTAGGTATACAAGTAGACTGCGTAATTTCCAGTAGCAGATTAGTGTCTATACTCTCTGTTAAGATATGTGCTATAGTATCTATGGTAGTACTATGCTCACTTGCCTCATTTGCGGGTATGAGCCCCAGATGACGCTCATCAATCATAAGTTCACGGTGTGTATGCACAGCACCGATTACCCGAAGATCGGTGTAGGTTGCTACCGCATTACGCAGTTTTGCTTCATGTCTTGGCCCACCTACTTTATTAAGAACTATCCCTGCAATCTTCGCCTCACTATCAAAGTGTTGATAACCCTGCAATAACGGAGCAATACCTCTGGTAATCCCCACACAGTCAATTACAAGTATCACAGGAATATCTAAGAGCCTAGCAACATCCGCATTGGTATCACCACCAGTAGTACTCATGCCGTCAAACAGCCCTTTATTCCCTTCTACAATGGTGATTTCTTTAGCGTGTTTGTTGTAGAGACTTTGCATCTCTTTATTGCTCATATTCCAAAAGTCAAGGTTATAACATGGGTTACCACTTGCCTCAGTCAGCCAGATTGGATCGATATAGTCTGGACCTTTTTTAAAGGTTTGCACTGCATAATTCTGACTAAGCAGTCTAGCAAGCCCTAAGCTAATGGTGGTTTTGCCAGAAGATTTATGAGCTGCGGAAATATACCACTGGTGCATGGGTGAAATGCAGATTATTTAGTATAATAGGCTAGATAATTCACCGAGGTGTCTTTAGCAGTCAATGAATAGACTTTGGTGAGCGGATTATACACCATGCCTATTAGGTCTTGAAGGGTGAGCTTGGCAGCTCTGGCAAAGCTATCCATCTCGCTTGGCTTGATAAACTTACTAAACTCATGCGTGCCTTTAGGTAGGAGCTTTAAGATATATTCTGCCCCAATAATAGCAAATAAATATGATTTAGGATTACGATTAATAGTAGATAAAAATACCTTACCACCACTTACGGTGAGTGCACTACAGGCAGCCACTAGTGAGCTTGGGTCTGGAACGTGTTCTAGTGTTTCCAGACAACATACAATATCAAATTCACCAGCACGCTGGGTAGCAAACTCTTCAGCAGGAACCTTTAAATACTCAATGTCTAACTTCGATTCTAATAAGTGTAACTTAGCTACCTCAAGAGATGCCTCAGCCATGTCAATTGCCGTAACTATCGCTCCTTCCTTACATAAGCTTTCCGCAAGAATACCGCCACCACAGCCAATATCTAAGATTTTTTTACCTTGTAATGAACCATTACATTGCTGCTTAATATATTCTAAGCGCAGGGGGTTGATTTCATGAAGTGGTTTAAACTCGGAGTTTTTATCCCACCAACGTGATGCGAGCTCAGAAAATTTGTTAATCTCAGCTGCATCGACATTTGCGTGGTGCTCACTCATGAGGTGAGTTCAGCCAAACTTTCGAGCACCTCGGCTACATGCCCCGGCACTTTTACATTGCGCCATTCTTTTAAAATCTCACCGGATGGGGAGATAATAAATGTAGAGCGAATTACGCCCATATATTCTTTACCATACATTTTCTTCAGCCCCATAATCTCAAACATATTACACAGCTCTTCGTCAGGGTCAGAGATCAGTTCAAATGGAAAGTTTTGCTTGGCTTTGAAGTTTTCATGTGATGTTAACCCATCACGCGACACTCCATATATCAATGCATTCTTAGCTGTAAACTCATCATACATATCTCTAAAGTCCTGCCCCTCTGTGGTACAGCCCGGAGTAGAATCTTTGGGATAAAAATATAATACTATAAAATGCTCAGGATGAGGGATAGTAACTTCTAAGCCAGATGTGGCTTTACAATGAATAGGGGTCATAGTCATGATAATGAATAAAAATTTTAATATATAGATTATAACAAAAAAAGATATAATAAACTCAGACTATTACTATCACTACATGTCGAAACACAGATGAAAAAAATCTTAATTGTTGATGACCAATTTCTCATTCGCACTGCCATTCGTTCTATGATTAAGCAAATGAGTTCATTTGCTATTACTGAGGCAGATAATGGCGATGATGCAGTCAGCTTATGTCATGAAGAACATTTTGATATTGCATTTATTGATATTCATATGCCGGGCAAAGACGGAGTAGAAGCGATTCGTGAAATTACCCAGAGTAAAGCCTCACTTCCCCTGCTAGCCCTCAGTGGTACCAGTAATAAAGTACGCATTGCGGAAATATTTGAAGCAGGTGCTGATGGGTATTTATATAAAGATGAGATAAGTGTTAATGAATTAAGATCTGCGATGACTGCCCTTGAGAATGGGGAGAATTATTTAAGCCCCGGGCTATTTGCCCAGGAAATTAAGAGTGGTAAAAATAATTGATGCGATTATTTGTGAAGCCATTGGTGAAGCACTCACCAAGCGTGAGCGTGGTATTTTACATGAGTTAGTGCTCGGACTAAGTAATAAAGAAGTCGGTGAAAAGCTCTTTATCAGCGATAGAACTGTTGCCAAACACCGAGAGAATATTATGCGTAAAACTAACTCACATAATATTGCTGAACTCATTGACTTTGCTAAAAAATCTGGATATTTAGCGTAAGGTATCAATGCGGTGAAAATGCTCGCTACTCAGCATATCATATGGTAATACCAAAAACCCTCCATTACGGTCAATATCAAGTTCATAGCCTAAATCTTTTGCCGTTTTCCAATAGGCATACCAAACAAATTGCGAACAATAAAACGCACTTGCATCTCTCTTGGAGACAATATCATAGCGCTTATCTTTCATTGTTTTTAGGTTGTATGCTAGCTGAGCTTTAAATTCTGGAGTGAGTTTTTTATATCTTAAGAGTGCTTTAATCTTGCGTTCATTCTTCCACTGCTGCAAAGGTGTTTCATAGTAACCTGCACACGGCTGAGGATATTCGCCCACTAACATATCGCTTACCATTAGAGCAGAGTGAGCAAACCATGAAATCGGCCTGAGCGGGTCTTTAAACGTGATAATTACATCACCCATTTGCAGTTTATTCAGGTGTAGATCAACATCACCTGGTTTGATATTCCAGTTGCTACCGGTGTAGCAACTGGATAAAAATAGTACCGAGAGTAATACTATATATTTGATAGTACTTTATGTATAGTTATTTTTGATTTGAGCTGTTTTAATGATAATTTTTTTCATTTTTAGCTCCTCTATAAAAAATCTAATACTACTAGTTTTTAGCAGTATCAACGAGTTTATTCGCCGCAATCCACGGCATCATTTCACGAAGAGAGCTCCCTACTTCCTCGATTTTATGCTCCTTTTGCACTTCACGTCTTGCTGGAAGTGTATCTACATTAGCAATAAACTCTTTGGCAAATTCACCACTTTGAATTTCGCTTAAGATTTTTTTCATCTCTGCTTTAGTAGCATCGGTGATAATTCGTGGTCCACGCGACACATCGCCGTACTCAGCAGTATTTGAAATAGAATAACGCATATTTGCAATACCACCTTCATACATGAGATCAACAATCAGTTTTAACTCATGCAGACACTCAAAATATGCCATTTCAGGCTCATATCCAGCTTCCACTAAAGTTTCAAAGCCTGCTTGCACGAGTGCGGTAGTACCACCACATAATACTACTTGCTCACCGAAGAGATCTGTTTCGGTTTCGTCTTTGAATGTTGTTTCTAAAATACCTGTTCTGCCACCACCAATTGCAGATGCATACGATAATGCAGTTGCTTTTGCGGTAGTAGATGCATCTTGATAAATTGCTATTAAGTCAGGGATACCACCGCCTTTGACAAATTCGCTACGTACCGTATGTCCTGGTGCTTTTGGTGCAATCATTACCACATCAAGGTCAGCTCTTGGTGTGATTTGCCCAAAATGAATATTAAACCCATGTGCGAATGCAAGCGTTGCACCTTTTGTTAAGTTTGGCTCAATTTGCTCAGCGTAGATTTTTCCTTGGAATTCATCAGGTGCTAAAATCATCACCATATCAGCCCAAGAGGTTGCTTCTTCAATAGATTTCACCATAAGACCTGCATCAGTGGCTTTTTTAGCACTACTTGAGCCTTCACGCAGACCAACGCATACTTCTACTCCAGAGTCTTTTAAGTTATTTGCGTGTGCATGACCTTGAGAGCCATACCCAATAATAGTTACTTTCTTTGCTTGAATAATGCTTAAATCAGCATCTTTATCATAATATCTTTGCATGATGTTTCCTTAAAAAATAATATATAAATTTGAAATAATATGATTATAGTATCTTTTTGCCACGAGCAATACCGGTAATTCCGCTACGCACTTCTTCTAATACAAGTGCGGAGTTAATTTCATGGAGTGCAGTGAGAAATGCGTTAATTTTACGTGTTTTCCCAGCGACTTCAATCGTATATGTTTTTTCACTAACATCTACAATCTTTACTTCAAAAATATCACAGAGTTGTTTGACTTCAGATTGATATTTTTTATCACTGGTTACTTTGACTAATAACAATTCACGCTCAATATGTCTATCACTAGTGAGATCAACAACTTTTACTACATCAATCAATTTATTAAGTTGCTTGACAATTTGTTGAATAATATCATCATCACCCACACTGACAATAGTCATGCGTGAAAGCGTATCATCGCTCGTACTAGATACTGTTAAACTCTCAATATTAAACCCACGTGCAGAAAATAATCCTGCTACTCGAGAAAGTGCCCCAGATTCGTTTTCTAATAAAATTGAAATAATATGTCTCATCGCTCTTCCTTATACTAAGTTGAGTCCATCGCTATTTGTCGATTTCATTTTATCGCGTCTACCCAGTAGCATCTCATGATGCCCTGCCCCAGATGGAATCATCGGAAATACGTTTTCTTTCGGGTCAGTGATAATATCTAAAAATACTGTTTTATCTTTTTTTGCAAATGCAGTTTTTAGTGCAGGCTCAAGGTCAGCTTCTGTATCTACTAAAATACCTTCATGCCCATAACTCTGTGCTAATTTCACAAAATCAGGGAGAGAGTCCATGTAGCTATTAGCATAACGATTATCATAGAAAAATTCTTGCCATTGACGCACCATGCCCAAATATCTATTATTTAAGTTAATAATTTTTACTGGTGTATTGTATTGCTTCATAGTAGAAAGTTCTTGTAGCATCATCTGAATACTCCCTTCACCAGTTACACACGCTACATCTGCCTCAGGGTGTGCTAGCTTGCATCCCATCGCTGCTGGTAAGCCAAAACCCATCGTACCTAAACCTCCAGAGTTAATCCACTGGCGCGGTTCATCAAACAAATAATACTGAGCAGCCCACATTTGATGTTGTCCCACATCTGAAGTAATAATTGCCTGACCACCTGTTACTTCATATAATGTTTCAATAATAGTTTGTGGTTTAATAATCCCTTTAACTTTTTCATAGCCCAGAGAGTCTACTGCTCGCCAACTCTCAATAGTACTCCACCATGCATCAATATTTGAGGTAGTAATTGAAGCTGCGTTAAATGCTTTTAATACCTCGCCCACTTCTCCCACAATTGGGCAGTCCACACGCTTCACAGTTTTAGAAATAGAAGACGGGTCAATATCTACATGAATAATTTTGGATTTCGGACAAAACTTATCAAGATTACCCGTAATGCGATCATCAAAACGCGCACCAATCGCAATGACCAAATCAGAATCATGCATTGCCATATTAGCCTCATAGGTACCATGCATACCAAGCATTTGTAAATTTTGCTTATCTGTTGCTGGGTATGCTCCTAGCCCCATAAGAGTCTGGGTAATAGGGAATCCAAGTGTTCTAACAAAGGTACGTAACTCACTTGATGCATTACCAATAACACAGCCACCACCAGCATAAATAATTGGTTGTTTGGATTTTTCAATCAGGCTAATTGCTTTAGTAATTTGTCGCTCATTTGGCTTAATAGTCGGATTATATGAACGCATGCTTAACCGCTCAGGATGTGCGCCAACAGTTGTTTTAGCAATAGTAATATCTTTAGGCACATCAATGACTACTGGACCTGGTCTGCCTGTTTTCGCGATGTAAAATGCCTTCTTGATAGTTTGTTGCAGTAAAGCTGCATCTTTGACTAAAAAATTATGCTTAACACATGGACGAGTAATACCGACACTATCCACTTCTTGGAAGGCATCATTTCCAATAAGTGCAGAAGGTACTTGTCCAGAAATAATAACCATCGGAATAGAATCCATATAAGCAGTAGCAATGCCTGTTACGGCATTCGTGAGCCCTGGTCCTGAAGTCACAAGTACCACACCGACTTCACCACTTGAACGGGCATAGCCATCAGCAGCATGCGTAGCAGCCTGCTCATGACGTACTAAAATATGCTTTAGATAGTTTTCATCCTCTGGATTTTGTGCATCAATTGCATCATAAATATGCAAGACTGCGCCTCCAGGATAGCCAAAGATATGCTTAACACCCTCTGCCTTTAAACTATCAATAATGATTTCGGCACCATTTTGTTTCATTGACTTGTGATTTTTTAAAAATAAAAAAGAGGTTCAATTATACCCAATTAACCTTTTATATACTACTTGATTTATAAGTATTTTTCATGATTTAGGAGTTGGTAACCACGCCTAAACTACAAGCCCATTGCCTCATGAATATCAATCATGGTTTTTTTAGCAAGCTCACTTGCCTTGGCGTTCCCTTCAAGTAGGATTTGATCCACAATATTTGGGTTGTGTTCATAATACTGAATCTGTTCGTTAATAGGGGCTAATTCATCATTAATACTCTGAATAATCGGTGCTTTGCAGTCAATACAACCAATGCTTGCTTGAGTACATCCGTTCACCACATACTCTTTAGTTTCTTCATTAGAGTACACCTCATGTAACTGCCATACTGGGCATTTACTCGGCTCACCTGGATCAGTAAGCTTGATACGTGCAGGGTCAGTAGGCATGCGCTTAACTTTATTGGTAACTTCTTCAGGGGTATCACGCAGAGAAATCGTATTATTATAGGACTTACTCATTTTCTGCCCATCCAATCCTGGCATTTTAGACGCAGTAGTTAAAAGAGATTGCGGCTCTACCAAAATAGTTTTACCTACGCCCTCTAAATATCCGAGCAAACGTTCTTTATCGCCCATACTGATATTTCCTACCTCACCTAATAACGCACGAGATTTTGCCAATGTTTCTTCATCACCTGTTTCTTGATAAGATTTTCTGAGATCTTTATAAAATTTAGCTTGTTTTTTGCCTAACTTCTTAATTGCCAACTCAGCTTTTTCTTCAAAGTCCGCTTCTTTGCCATAAATATGGTTAAAGCGTCTAGCTACTTCTCGGGTCAGCTCAATATGCGCCACTTGATCATCACCCACAGGGACTAAATTTGCCCGATACAATAAAATATCAGCACTTTGTAAGAGTGGATAGCCTAAAAATCCATAGGTTGATAAGTCTTTACCTGCAAGTTTTTCTTGCTGGTCTTTATATGATGGCACTCTTTCCAACCAAGAAAGTGGGGTTATCATAGATAATAGCACATGCAGCTCTGCATGTTGCACTACTCCAGACTGCACAAATATAGTGGCGGTGTTGGGGTTGACTCCCGAGCTGAGCCAGTCAATCACTAGATTTCTAGTAGAAGTTTGTAAATCAATCGGGTCGGCGTAATGGGTAGTAAACGCATGCCAATCTGCCACAAAAAAATAACTCTCATATTCATTTTGCAACTGTAGCCAGTTCTTAATAACGCCGTGATAATGCCCAAGGTGTAAATTACCAGTCGGGCGCATCCCTGAAATTACTCGGTTACTCATAGGTGTGAATCACTTAAAAATGTTTGAAAATAAAATTTTAACCCATCTATCACCAGATTACGTTTGTATTGAATACTCTGGCTTTTAGAGTAGGGAGTTACTAGTTTCTGAATACATTGCCCATCGCCCCCTGTGATGATAATCGAGTAGTCTGGATAGTTTGAAATAGCTTGTTGCACATATTGTTGCATCATCTCGGTGCACCCTGCGTGGAACTGAGCAATACTCTGCTCCCCTGTGAAATTAAAGGTGCCTTTCAAGCGTTCATACCCCGGGGCAATACCACCACTAGTATGAATGCCGTTATCTAATACATCAATAGTAATAGCACTCCCACAATCTATAACTACTACTTTATCATATTGCTGTGCAATGCCTACAAGTGAGATATATCTATCTACCCCTAATTGCTCAAGCGTATAAGCAAAACGTATATTTGGCAGTTGGTGCGGGATAATAATGTGTGCAGCGGTAAAGAGCTTATGATACGCTGAGTGTGTATTATCAGAAATAACAGCCCGCCGATGCCGAGGTAGGAGTTCAGTAGTACACTCTGCATGTGAAATGCGCTGATAAAAAAGTTCTTTAAGCACTGTCTGCTCTTGCTGATATCCAGCTATTTTAATGGCAGTATTACCAATATCAACACATAGTATATCTGATGTTACTTCTGGTGTTATTATGGGGGAAGGATCAAGTGAGTTAGTCATGTAATAATGTAATGTTTTGAGTATTGATAGTAATATTACTTTCTACAAACTTGACCTCAAGTGTTGCTAAAAAATAACTCGTATCACCTAGGGTAATAGAGCGCACCACTACTCCTGAAGCTCGTAATGACTCAGAGCCAGCAACCACTAGTTCATCACCCACCGCTACAGCAAATGGTGCAGAAAATTGATACATCTTACGTTTTGATTTGCCCAGATAATGCATCCGTGCAACCACTTCTTGCCCTATATAACAGCCTTTGGTAAAGTTTACCCCTCGTTCTTCCTCATCAAGATTCAAAACTTGCGGAATAAACGTTTCACTCGTTGCATTATATACTTCTGGAAGGCTCTGCTCAATACTTAACCGCTCCCACTCTGTGGTATCACTTTCGCTTAGTGCATCACTAGCAACTAAGTCTATAGATTGTGCATTATTAAGGCGATATGTTCCTTTATTAGAAGTTCTACCTACGACTTGTAAGGAAGTTTGAGTAAACACTACATCACTCATAAGTCTAAACATGGTTAATCGCTGAATAATACTCTCTGCGAGCTCATCTTCAATGATGAGATGTAGGGTATCCTCATAATTCACCAGCCACAAGATGGCAAAAATCTTCCCTTGATGTTGCATATAGCAATTTAGTTGCACCTGAGCATCACTGAGTTTTGTGATGTCATTACTGAGTTGCCCTTGTAAAAATGTTTGTGCATCTGCCCCAGTAATAGCAAATGCAGTTTTAGGTAATCGAATATTCATGCGTTATTGGTAATTCCTTTATTCATTAAGTGTACTGCCCACCAAAATAATAATGCTATCATGATAAGTAATGTGCTAATAGATAGGAGCACATCGGTATTACTCACTCCTAAAAATCCAAATCTAAAGGCATCTACCATATAATAAATCGGGTTAAAAAAGGAAACTGTTTGCCAAAACTCTGGCAAGATACTTATATCATAAAACATCCCGCCCAAGTAGGTCATTGGCATTAATACAAAGGTTGGAATAATAGAAATATCATCAAAGTCTCTGGCAAAAATGGCGTTAATAAACCCTGCAATAGAAAATAAAATAGCAGTCAATACCAAGATAATAAGTACAGTCGCAATATTATGAAAGGCAATATTAGTAAAAAATACGGTAGTTAAATATACCAAAATACCCACAACCACACCGCGCATGACTCCGCCAGAAATATACCCTAATAAAATAATAGCATTCGGCATTGGAGATACTAAGAGCTCTTCAACACTATGATTAAACTTGGCAAGAAAAAATGAAGCAACGGTATTGCCATAAGAGTTGGTAATTACTGTCATAATAATGACCCCAGGGATAATATAATCTAGATAACTATATCCAGCCATAGTGCCAACCATGCTACCAATCAAACCACCAAAAATAATGAGATACAATGAAGTAGTAATAATTGGTGGGAATATAGTCTGCACCCAAATGCGCGAAAATCGCAAAATTTCCTTACGCATTATTGTTTTAAACGCAATCATCATGGTAGCAATTTATCCCTTGTAAAGCATAAAATTTTACTCATTTTTGGCAATAATCTCATTACTTCTTTTGTTACTAAAATATGCATCTACTACTTTTTTAGCAATAGGAGCGGCGACTGCACTCCCACTGCCTGCATTCTCCGCAATCACGCTAATCGCTATTTCAGGTTGTTCTATTGGGGCAAACCCGACAAACAACGAGTGATCACGTAAATGTTCAGCGTAGCGCTCAGCAATATATTTTTCTTCTGGGTCTAAGCCAAATACCTGAGAGGTTCCTGTTTTACCTGCAAATGTATATTCTAGCCCTTTATTGAGTTTGCGTGCAGTACCCTTAGGTCCAACAATTGCCTCACGCATGCCAGCAATAGTTAATTCCCAGTTTTTAATATCTTTAATCGGTACTTGGCTCACTTGAGGAGAAGTATTTTTTAATAGCGTAGGACGTACTTTTTGCCCAAAGTTAGCAATCACCGAAGTACTCATAGCGAGTTGCAGTGGAGTTGCAGTCATAAAGCCTTGACCAATGCCAGTAATTAAAGTTTCACCTTCATACCATGGCTCTTTTTTATAGATGCGTTTCCACTCTTTTGAAGGCAAAATACCTTCTTCTTCATTTGGTAAGTCAATACCAGTTGGAGTCCCTAAAAAGTAATCACTCATCCCTTGGTATAGTAAATTAATCCCCATTTTACGGGCTAAATCATAATAAAAAATATCACATGATTCTGCAATAGCATCTACCACGCCTACCGTGCCATGCCCATTTCTATTCCAGTCATTAAATTTACGAGAATAATTTGGTAATGTGTAGTACCCTGAGCAAAACTTGGTATGCTTTCGGGTGATAACACCCTCCTCTAAACCCACGAGAGAAACAATGGGTTTAATAGTAGAACCAGGGGGATAGGTTCCCCGTATTGCACGGTTAAATAATGGTAAGTTTTTATTGGTATTTAGCTCGTTGTAGTCTTTGCTACTAATACCTAAAGGGAATAAATTATTATCAAAACTTGGCGCACTCACCATAGTAAGTATCTCGCCCGTATTTACATCTGTTACTACCACACTACCTCGTAACTTACCCATAGCCTCATAGGCAATTTTTTGTAACGCAACATCAATAGATAAATACAAGTCTTCCCCACCAACTGCAGGCTTGACTACTTTTTCATCAATAATACGACCGCGCACATCACGCTCAATTTGTTTAGTACCGACTATGCCGTGCAAACGACGCTCATATTGTTTTTCTATGCCGATTTTGCCGACAAATTCCGTCCCCTTGTAGTTAGCTTCTTTATAAGTTTGTTTGTCTTCTTTGCTCATCCGTCCAATATACCCAGTAATATGAGCATGTAACGTACCATCTGGATAGGTGCGATAAAAATAAGGGGTGAGTTCAATCCCATCAGGCCTATTAGTCACCAAAAAACGTGAAGCCTCCTTGGGGGTAACAATAGATCTCAGAGGAATATTTTGGAACTTCTTATATTGCTTACGCACTTTGTAGTAACGCTTAATCTGTGCATCGGTAATAAATCCCTCATCTTGTAATTGCAGGAGTGCTTTATCAATATTTTCTACTTTTTCTGGTATCACCGTGAGCTTATACATCAATGCATTATCTGCTAGCAAAATCCCATTTCTATCAAAAATACGCCCGCGTGCTGGGATAACTGGTGATAACGTTAGTGAGTTACCTAGCGCCTGTTGTTTATAGGTTTCGTGCTCAGTAATTTGTAGGGTATAGGAGCGGGCAATAATCCCTAAAAACACCAGTATCACAATACTAATAGCTATAATAACACGCCGCTTAAAAATATCTTGCACCATTATGCTCGAGACAATGGAGACAGAATCATAATTAATACCGCAGTAGTCAGTGGTGCGACCAAAGTAAGCGGATGTACATCAACACCGTGAATCATAGTATGAGGAATCATTAATACTATAAAGTAAAGAATGCAGATAATCAGTACATACATGAAATAGGTAAGCACATTTGAAAACTGAATTCTCTTTACGTTAAGAATTAGTAACCCAGTCGCAATTATCAAAGCAAATGATGTTTGTCCTAAAATATTACTACTCGCAATATCTATAATAACCCCTAAAACTAAGGCATTATAAAACGCAAAGACAGTTTGATATCTGAATACATATATTACATAAAATGCCAGTAACCAAAATGGCTTAATATGTAACCAATAGGAACCAAAACTAATAGTATCAAGCACAATAGAGGCGATAGTAATAAATGATAAAATCAGTACTCTATTCATAACTTTTATCCACTACGGCAAAAATAGTGCGCTCTACATCTTGCACAGGTGCTAAGATAATACTCAAGAAATTATCACTGGTAGCAAGAATATCTATGACCCTACCTACTGTGTAACCATAGCCAAACATCAGCCCCTCACCACTGGTAGCATAAATATCTCCTACCATGACATCAGCATCAGGGCGGACAAACTGCACAATCATTTGATCAGCGCTCACTGCTCTACCTTTAGCAATCGCCTTTTCCCCACTGCGAGTATTCACTACAGGAATATATTGCAAAGGGTCAGTAATCAGCCGTACAATACTATAAGAAATATTCGGCTCCAAGACGACCCCAAGTACTCCATACTCGCCAATGACAATATCATTTTTTGCTACATTGTCTTGCAAACCATGACTAATGGTAATATGTTTTCTCAGGCGAGATTTATCAGTATGTAATATGCGACTAATACTAAAACTCTCATCTCTGAGTACCAAATTATTACCTGCAAGGTTCAGCAAGCGTTGGTTTTCTAGTAGTAGTGCATTGTATTTTTGCAGTTTAACTTGCAGTTGGAGCAATTCATCCTGCTGATTTTTAGTCATTTCACGTGGATTCAAAAGTTCCCACGCAGCAACAGGAAAATCAGCTATAGCAGAAATTGGAGTGGCAAGCATATTGCCAAAAAATTTGATGCGCTCAAATACTTCAAGCCTATAATCACCAATAAGTATGCCAATACTTAATAGGATAGCAATTATAAATTGTTTGATACTCACTCAGAACTTAAGAACTCCATATTGTGCTGACCAATCAACCCAAGTGCAATCCCGCCACCTCTTGCTACACAGGTAAGTGGATCCTCGGCAATATTTACTGGGATTTTGGTTTCATACTCAATCAACTTATCAATATCAGATAAGAGTGCTCCGCCACCAGTAAGCATAACACCATATTCAGCAATATCAGCGGATAATTCTGGCGGGGTTTGCTCAAGTGCGAGTTTGATAGAATTCACAATCATCATCAACGGCTCTTGTAGTGCTTCTAATATTTCTGTATTAGACATATCAAAACTTACTGGAATACCTGCAGCAATATCACGCCCTTTAAATTGTTGAATGCTTACTGTATCACTTCTAAACGCACAACCAATTTCCTTTTTAATGCGTTCAGCGGTATTTTCACCAATCACAATGCCTTTTGCCCGGCGAACAAACTTAACAATCGTGTCATCAAATACATCACCGCCCACACGGAGTGAATCAGCATACACCACACCATTTAATGACATAATCGCAATTTCTGTAGTACCACCACCAATATCACAAACCATCGCACCCGTAGCTTTATTGATTTCCATACCCGCACCTAGTGCAGCAGCCATTGGTTCTTCAATGAGAAATACATCTTTCGCTCCAGCACTTATAGCACTTTCTTTAATTGCTCTACGCTCTACTTGAGTTGCTCCACACGGCACACAAATCAATACCCGCGGAGATGGGGTAAATAAACTCTTGTTAATAACTTTTTTTATAAAGTACTGCAGCATTTTCTCAGTCACTTTAAAGTCAGCAATGACTCCATCTTTCATGGGGCGGATTGCCATGATAGAGCCAGGGGTGCGTCCCAGCATTTCTTTCGCATCAGTTCCCACTGCAATAACAGTAGTATCTTTAGATCCTCTATCATCACGGATAGCTACTACTGAAGGCTCATTTAGCACAATTTCGCCATCAATATAAATGAGCGTATTGGCAGTGCCTAAGTCAATGGATAAACTTTTACCCTGAAACATATTAAACATAGAAATAAAACTGGTAATATAATAGTACAATACTATAACCTTTTTTACTTATTTTCGCAATAGTCTATGAAAAATAAAATCACCAAAAACGATATTACAACAGGGATTTGCACCCATCTCAAATACATTTCTTATGCCCATAGTCCCGACTTTGTGATTGCTATGACACGCGCATATTACACCGAAACCAATACTGCTGCTAAAAATGCTATCAAACAAATCTTGCTAAACTCCAAAATGTGTGCCGAGAATCAGCGCCCAATTTGTCAAGATACGGGGATGGCACAAGTATTTTTAGAAATAGGAATGCATGCTGAATTTGCTGATTTTGATTTAGAGGAGGCAATTAATGACGGAGTGCGTCAAGCATATACTGATAGTGAAAATCCCCTGCGTGCATCTATGGTGAGTGATAGTGCCTTTGGTAGACAAAATACTAGGGACAATACTCCCGCTATTATTCATACCACTATTGTAGCAGGTGATGAAGTGCATATTACCGTGGCAGCCAAAGGCTGTGGCTCAGAAAATAAAGCAAAATTTACCGTGTTAGAACCAGATGCAGATGTGAAATCTTGGATTTTAGCACAACTCCCCCTCATGGGTGCAGGGTGGTGTCCTCCGGGGATACTCGGTGTAGGCATAGGTGGTAGTAGCGAACACGCAATGCTAATGGCAAAACAAAGTGTGCTTGAAGAAGTTAATATCCAGGAATTAGCTGCAAAAGAGTCTCGTTCATCTATTGAGCAATTCAGACTTGAACTTTATGAAGAAATCAATGGACTAGGAATCGGTGCACAAGGACTTGGCGGACTCTCTACTGTGTTGGATGTAAAAATCAAAGATTATCCAACACATGCTGCCTCTAAACCAGTAGCCTTGGTAGCGAACTGCGTAGCAACAAGACATTATCACTTCAAAGTAGGTGATACCCCTCCAGAGGTAGATATCAGCATTTACCCAGACTTAGATAATGATTTATCTGATAATGCAATCAGGCTTAATATTAATACCGCAACCACAGAGGAGTTGCAAGCCCTCCGCGTAGGAGACAATGTGCTCTTATCAGGGACTATTCTTACTGCTAGAGACAAAGCACATAAACGCATCTGTGAAATGCGAGCAAAGGGTGAAGAACTGCCATTTTCGCTAGCTAATCAATGTATTTATTATGTTGGTCCAGTAAATGCTGCAGCAGATGAAGTAATAGGTCCTGCAGGACCAACTACTTCAACGCGGATGGATACCTATACCGACTGCATCTTAAGTGCAGGTGTCATTGCCGCTATTGGTAAAGCAGAGCGTGGCTTGGAGGCTGCGAAAGTATTTACCGAATATGGAGCGGTATATTTCATTGCGGTAGGCGGAGCTGCATACTTGATTTCTAAAAGTATTACTCGCTCACGTGTGGTCGCATTTGCTGAACTAGGAATGGAGGCGGTCTATGAATTTGAAATTAAAGATATGCCGATTGTAGTAGCTATTGATACTAAAGGAAATAATATTCATCAGGCAATTAGTCACTAAACTTAAGCAGACACTACCCGCCAACTGCTTGTGCACTGATAGGTATCTATTTCTATGAATGCAAGTGTGCACTCGCACCCACGCTGTAGTGCTTGTGGTACTTCTACTATCAGTGAGTATGCATACAAAAATACCAGTGATTTTTTGCTCAAAGTGGTAATGACTATCCCCTGATATTTAGTATCTTTTGCTTGTTCGCTTATATGCAATAGTTTATACCATTGCTCGCTGGTACGTTGGCATTTATGAATACTACCGAGAACACGCTCAGTTTGCTCAATGTATTCTTGTATTTGTGCATCAGTCAGTATTTCTTGACCTCCAAGATGCCTATCAAGTTGAATGTGTGCCACCAAATCTAATATTCTCCTCAGTGGGCTAGTAACTCGAATATAGCCTTTTAAACCCATCGCATTATGTGAACGCATAGTAGTAGTGATTTTTGAACGCGGTAAGGTTTTAATCAAAGTAAATTTTTCTGCAATAGTCATTTCCTGTGGAGAAGTCTCTAACACTACTGGGGCTTGAGTAACATAAGGCATTGCTATTTGGTGTTCATGTGCATATTGAGCAGCTGCTCTTCCTGCGATAATCATCCACTCAGCGACCATCATCCGAGCATTCGTACGTTCCCCTGAGCGTAGTCTAAGTGCCCAATCCTTAGGTGGAATTGACTCATGGTTATCAACATATACATCTATCTTTGGGATATCTACAGTAAATGCCCCGTGACTGGTGCGATATGCATGATGTTCTTTTGCAATGTGCCAATAGGCACTCAACTGGGTTTCAAGTAACTCTTCAGCCTCTACATAAGTCAGAGCAGTGATGTGTATCATAGAATACTGAATACGAATATCAATGAGTTCTGTACCCGTAAACTGACACCCAATAGACAAGGCAGAAGTAGTACCAGCAAGTGCACGTTTAGGTGTTATCTCAGGGGGTAACATCCGATAGACGCTATCAGGCAAATACACATTACTCGCGCGCTCAAGTGCATATTCCATAAGTTGCGGAGTCATAAGAGATGCGACATCAGCAATATGTACCCAAATATAGCCATCTACAATGCTTATTGCATCATCGGCATCATTTGCTCCAGCATTATCAATAGCATAGGCAGGAATATGAGTCATATCTACATACTCCCGCACATCACATTCTGAGGTATCTGCTTGCCAATGGCACTCAGCCGTATCCATAATGCCCAAACGCTTAGGGTATGGATTATGATATTTATGCCAATATCCGACTTGTACCAAAAACTGATGTGCTTGTTCGGGAGTACTGCCTAAGTCTAATAGTTTAAATATTTTGTGGGTTTTGAGCTTGCCATATGCTACTCCAGCCATACGTACTAAAATCTCTTCATCTAAACTGCTATATTCCCCTTGCTCAAAATGACGTACAAAACCAGTGAGAGTTGCTAGTTCTGCTGCTTCTTGTGCACGTTTGGTAACGATTTTTTCCACATGTTCACTCGGACGAATACAGATTCCACCTTTTACAAAATACCCATATACGCTATCTTGAATCAACTCATAGGTGCGCCAAGCAGTATGCGGAGTATAGGCTTCAAATAAAAGCTCGCAGACCTCTTCTAGTGAAAGAATTTCTTCACTAAAGGCTGTGAGATTAGTAAGTTCTGGCTCTACAGTAGGGCGAGGTTGAGCGAATTCTGGATGGACAAAGTAAAAGTCTTTTGCACGTACATTGAGCGACTTGCCCCCCGTGGTGCGAATAGCGTATTTTTGCCCTTCTTGCCCAATACACTGGGCAGCACTTCCCTTATAGGCGATCAGGCCAATCAATGGATATTATTCGCTATCTACAACTTCTTGATATGCGTCAGCGTCTAATAATCCGCTCACATCATCAGCCTTAAAGGTGAGTAAATACCCATCAGTATATGGGCTTTGGTTAATGAGTTCTGGACTATCTTCAAGGTTTTCATTTACTGCAATCACTTCTAAGTTTGCTGGTGCATACACATCGCCCGCTGCTTTTACTGACTCTACCGTGCAAAACACATCACTCTGACTTGCACTATCGCCCACACTTGGTAAATCTACATATACCATATCACCCAGTTGCTCTTGTGCATGATCTGTAATGCCAAAGTCATAGGTACCATCGCCGTTATCTTTCACCCATTCGTGAGAGTTTGTATAGTGCAAATCTGCTTGAATATCGCTCATAATTACTCCTCAAAATGTCGTTAATTAAACCAAAATTTTACCATTACGCACAAATGGTAGTTTTACTATTCTTAGAGGTACTTCACTTCCTCTGATTTCCACACTTGCAGTAGTTGCTACCTTAGGCATGCGCACCATGGCAATAGATGTTTTCATCGTAGGGGAAAAAGTGCCTGAAGTTATCTCACCCATGCCAGCATCAGTATGTATTACTTGGTGGGCTCTGAGTACACCTTTTGCTTCTAGTACCACGCCACGAATCGTTAGCTCTGACTCTGCGAGTGCTGACTTACCAATAAATGCTCTGGTACTATCTTTCATATCTACTGTCCAGTCCAGTGCTGCCTCATACGGTGAAATGGTTTCATCCATTTCATTACCATACAGGCTCATACCTGCTTCAAGCCTGAGAGTGTCTCTCGCCCCAAGCCCACAAGGAGTAACCCCAGCTTCTACTAACATTTGCCAAGTAAATGGTGCTGAAGCATTTGGCAAAATAAGCTCAAACCCATCTTCCCCAGTATATCCCGTACGGGCAATAAAAAGCGAACCTACGACCGCAAATTCAAACGGCTTTAAGTGTTCACACATTTCCTTCGTACCGGGGATGGCTTCATATACGTTTGTTCGTGCGTTTGGTCCGCCTACAGCAATGATTGCTAAGTCTTGACGCTGAGTTACACTCACATCAAATACCTCTGATTTAGAGTTAATCCACGCTATATCTTTTTCTGTAGTAGCTGAATTAATGACCATACGGTATTCATTCTCAGCCACAAAATAGACAATTAAATCATCTATCACCCCTGCGGTGTCATTTAACATACAACTATAGAGTGCCTTAGAGGGATAGAGTTTCTCCACATCATTTGCGATGAGTATGCGCAAGAAATCTTTACTTTCTGCTCCTTTTACATCTACCACACACATATGCGAAACATCAAACATCCCCACATCAGTACGCACAGCATTATGCTCAGCAATTTGTGAGCCATAATTAATCGGCATTTCCCACCCGCCAAAATCAATCATTTTGGCTGAAAGTTCTTTGTGGTTATTATTCAGCGGAGTTGTCTTCATCTTTTATATATCCTTTGACCATAATTACGGTGACAATTATAAGTACAAATGTCAGCCCAAGCGTACCAAATAACTTGAAATCTACCCAGATAGATTCTAGCTCTGCTGCAGCTCTACACAACTCAACTGCAGGTGTAGCAGTACATTCCAGAGTGCTGAGTTCACTACTTACATAGGCATCGCCTGTGGCTACTATAAATGCATCTCTAGCAGTCAAAGCGGCATCTACAAAATAGGCGTTAATCCCTGCGATAACCATAAACCCAGTACCCCAGAGGATGGTAATGTTATTCCACACCTTGCGTGGGAGCTCGAGCTTACTACCCATGAGGCGTTCAAGTAATGGCTTTTTAAATATGAGTGAAGCGAGTAATACCCCAGCAAATACTACATACAATACCGTAACCTTCCACATGATAAATGCAGGGTCGTTAATGTAAATAGTCAACCCACCAAATAATATTAATAATCCTAGGGTCACAACTTGCATTTTTTCATAGGTGCCGGTTTGCCATCTGGTGTAGAGGATTTGTAGCACAGTTGCTAAAGTCATGGCGATAATGGCGATATTTAGCCCATAACTCTTATAGACAAAGAAAAATAAAATAATTGGTAAAAAATCAATCAGTAGTTTCATAAGTTAGTACAAGTAGTAGTATCCCCACATTGCCATTGGTTCTGTATGCGTTTCATTTGCTCTCTAGGAACATATACACCACATACATCACACAGCACCATCTGGGCATTGTCTTTAGATTTGCCTTTGGATGTACCTTGGGAATTCTGTGTCACATTGGATGAACGTAGTGAATCTAAAGCAAAATACACTAGCCCCAACGTCAATAATATTACAAGTAAATAAATCACAATGGTAATTTCATAAATTGCATCATTTTACACCGACTGCCATACATATAGTGTTCTTCATATAGTGCTATTTACTCAATAGAATATGCTGTATGTAGTGCACTATTTTTTATTATAATATATTTATGACTACCCTTAATCTCAGCAAATACCAAGAAACTAAGGACCTACTAGGAGAGAAATTTGCCGAATTTCTCTCATTATTTATTTCTGAGTTAGAAATTGCAGTGCATACTATGTCATCTGCTAGTGCAGGTATCACTCTCATAGCACATTCACAGAAATCCACCTGTGCACTCATTGGCGCAGTTGCCTTGAGTGAAAAGTTTAAGCAAATAGAACTAAGCAGTACAGACGGCAAAGATGTGAGTAGTGATATTAACACACTTTCCGCACTGGTAGATGCGCTAAAAATTGAGCTAAATTCGCTATAATTTTCACGCTTATACAGTATAATTCATATCTTTATATGTCAACCATACCTGCCCGGGTGGTGAAACTGGTAGACACACAGGACTTAAAATCCTGCGAGGGTTAAACCTCGTGCCGGTTCGATTCCGGCCCCGGGCACCATTATTATTTAAGTATTTGTTTTTAAATCAATAAATTACACTAAAAACAAAAACTTATTTTCCAAAAAATATACCACTTTGTATACCACTTAGATTTTTTTTCACAACGCTTAATGATTTTAAGTGTTTTGGTGTGTTTGGCTATTTATTTTCTAACCACTGATTAATTTCGCTGAGTTTCCAGCCCACACTATTTGCGCCTAAACTTACTCTTTTTGGAAATGAGCCGTAATTTTCCATACGCCAAATAGTAGTGCGTGATAATCCTACCATATCAATGAGTTTCTTAATGCGGATAATCCTATCTGCTTTATCAGTGTTTGCTGTTACGATATTACTCGTTGTTTGACTCAGTAGATACTCCACTAACTGATGACCAAAAAACTCAGTATCTTTGGTTTTGAGATAATTGATTTTGCCTCTAGTGATTAAGTCTTGTAAATCTTTTTCAGTAATACGCAAAAACAAGCTTGCCTCTTTAAGGTCAAACCTTGTATATAGGGCAATGCCCATATCATTAGCTATGGCGATAAATTCATCGCTAAAAGACTTATTCACTGATTAAAATAGAAAGTAAATTATTATGAGTATATTATAATATCCCAATGACTACTGAGACTATCTTTAACCCAAAAGATGAGACCATTAAAGAAAGGTTTGATGCTTTTGAGTATGTCAATAAATGCTATAAGAGGGATAAGGAAAATCTTAATAGCACAACTAATTTTTTAGGAGAGAAAGACGAAATTAAAGAGGCATATCAAATTAGCAGAAACTCTCTCAAACAAGCCCATCATTCCATTAGTGAAGATGACCTTAAAAAAGCTTATAACAACGGACTGCTCAATAACGAACAGATAAAGAATTTTAAGCAAAGTAAAAATCTGCTAGAAGCAGAAAACCAGCAAGAAACTATCTTAGATAAAAAGCATCAGTCTGAGAGTGGACATCAGCTTTAATTCAATTATATATTATGCAAAAATACTCTGTTAATCAAAAAAGCATAGATACACTTCTCCACTATATTAAAGATAAAGAAATCGTTATTCCTGAAATACAGAGACCTTTTGTATGGAAAACATCAAAAGTGCGTGATTTGATGGATTCACTTTATAAAGGCTTTCCAGTTGGTTATATTATCACTTGGAAAAATCCAAATATCAGACTTAAAAATGGGAGTTTAAGTAGTGGCAAACAAATACTCATTGATGGGCAACAAAGAATTACTGCTTTAATGTCTGCAATACTTGGGCAAGAAGTCGTAGATGAAAACTATAAAAAAGGCAGAATATTTATAGCCTTTAACCCACTTGAAGAAAAATTTGAAACCCAAACACCAGCTATTAAGAAAAGCCCAATATGGATTCATGATATTGCATGGTTTTTCTCTATGAATAGCACAAGAAAATTTTGGCGTGAATACTTATCAGGCATTACACAAGAATTAACACCAGAAGAAGAACAAAAAATAGAAGATTCTATTGACAAACTATCGGCAATCAAAACTCGTGATGTTGGCATTGTTGAGTTAGATGCAAAATTAGATATTTCGGATGTAACAGAGATTTTTGTAAGAATAAACTCAAAAGGAGTAAGGCTAGATCAAGCTGATTTTGCAATGAGTAAAATTGCATCATACGAGCCAAATTTTGATAATCTTTTTGGCGTTAATCTTAGAAAGTGTATTGATTATTTTGCTCATCTTGCAAAAGCACCGCACTTTTTTGAAGAAATTGATACAAATGATAAAGAATTTAAACAAACTAATTATTTGCAAAAAATAAAGTGGCTAAAAAATGAAAATGATGATTTATACGACCCTAGCTATAAAGACATATTAAGAGTTAGTTTTGTTAAGGAATTTAATAGAGGGAGATTAAGTGATTTAGTAAAGTTACTTTCTGGACAAAACCCTGAAACTAGAAAATTTGATGAAAATACCGAAGAAGAATCCTTTAAAAAACTTCAAACTGGCGTGATTGATTTTGTCAATGAAAATCACTTTAAGAAGTTTTTAATCATTATTCGCTCTGCTGGAATAATCCATAATAAACTTATCAATTCAAAAAATGTATTAAATTTTGCTTATATTGTTTATCTAAAACTGAGAAAAGATAATATTGCCAATAACGAAATTGAAAGATATACAAGAAAATGGCTTATTATCTCTATCTTAACTGAAAGATATTCAGGTTCTCCCGAATCAAGAATGGATAGAGATATTCGAGATATAAATAAAAATGGCATAGAAAATACAATCAAAGATATAGAAACTATTGATTTGTCAGAAACCTACTGGAAAAATGGGCTTGTCGCTGATTTGAAAAAATCCTCAGTGAATAACCCATTTTTAAATCTATTTTTCATTGCTCAAATTTATTTTAACTACAAAGCTCTTTTTTCTAAATCAGTTAGTGTTGAGAATTTAGTAGAAATTAGGGGAGATATTCACCATATATTCCCTAAAAAATATTTACAAAATCATGGCAAAGATAGAGCGGAATATAATCAGCTTGCTAATTTTGTTTATCTCCAACAAGATGTAAACATTAAGGTTGGAGCTAAAGCACCTAGCGAATATTTTAGTGAGGTATTAAGTAGTTGTGGTGGCGATGTAGCAGAACATGGCACAATTACGAATAAAGATAATTTAATGGAAAACTTAAAACATAACGCCATTCCTAGCGAAATCTTTAATATGGAAATAGAAGATTATGATACTTTTTTAGATGAGCGTAGAGTACTAATAGCACAACTCATTGAGCAATATTACAAAAGTTTATAGGTTTTAACCTTGATATATTGTGTAAATTTAGTAATATCTTGATAAGTTGTGTAAATCAGCATTATCTTAATTTGTACTAGCTCAGATTAAATCTGAGCTAGTACAGTTAAATTTACCTGCTTTTTTGGTGAAATTGCTCCCTGTTTGGGTACGGTGCTACATTTAACTTTTTTGGAAAATTAAAATTATTTTAAATCAATTACTTATGTTGTATTATCTTCTTACGCACACCTAACTAAGGTGGGGAAGTAATCATACACCTGTATCTATATTCAACTACATTCATCTATATCTCTGTAGAGTAAGGCATTATCAAACTACTTATACAAAAAATTAGCATATATTTCTTATCCACTATTATCCTCCATTCTGCCCTATACCTGCTAAACTACTAGGTATGTATCCATTTTTTATACTTCTATTTACTTTTCTGAACTATCAGGTATACGCTAATGAGCTCCCTACAGAGTTTGCCTCGCTTGATAGTTTTGCAGATAACTCCACAGTCGCACAAATAGAAACCCTCCAGCATAATAACTTAGCTCTTCAGCTAGAGTTTAAAGAGCCAGTAGTACTTTCTGACTTTAGCCAGCATTCATGGAATGATGCACTTAAATCCCCCTATCTTAAACACGCTTCTCGTTGGCTAAGAGCATTAGGTGGTGTACCAACAGACCCCGAGCGCACAGTTCATACTATTAGCTTCACCATTGCTATCTACCCCACCCGCCTTGGCTATGGGCTGGCAACTGCTAGAGAGTTCAGTCAGCGAGGCAAATATACTTTTCCTACTAGAGGTGCACTCCTCATTAGTGGCTACACCTACACCCCAAAGGGTGCACCCGCTATTAGTAACCGTGAATTTGACACTAATATCCTCCATGAAATGGGGCATGTATTTGGCTTTAATGATATGATGCTTCCCTACCTCGGGCTACATACCGACTACGGCATTATCTTTGATGTTAACGGTGAGGCAGCCAAATACTACCAAGAGATATACCATGTACCCTATGATTTTATTCCCATATCTGATGATAGAGGTCATCTCTATGACTTCCTTTACGGACAAGATGATAGGCGTATAAATACCCTCATTCCACTCGCTCCAGAACTCATGGCACATGGATATTTTTTAGGCAAGATTACGCTAGGGGTGTTTGCTGATCTGGGCTACCAAGTAAATTACGACGAAGCAGATGAATACATCCTGCCTAAGCCAAAACTAAAACAACATCCAGTGAAATAACATATGCTAGGTAAATAACGCCTCGTACTCCGCCTGTTTAAAACCTATCACTAGCTTGTCGCCCATATCTAACACAGGGCGTTTTATTAACGTGGGGTAGGTAACCAAGGTATCTATGGTAATAGTATTCTGATTATCTAACATGCGGTAGGTTGTAGAGCGCTTATTTACCAGTTGCTCAAGACTCGAGTAAGCCACAAAGTTACCCACTAATTCAGCAGAAATACCATCGGTACGAAAGTCATGAAACCGATACTTTACCCCCAAGTTCTCAAGGAACGTACGAGCTTTTTTGATAGTGTCGCAATTGGGGATGCCGTAAAGAATAATCATAATCTTTTAATTGTGGTGCTATTACCTTTGTGTATATAGTACTAGAAAAATAGAAAAGGTAGCAAAAACTCAATCACATCTTCGCTCTTTTTTTCATGGATGGGCTTAATTGCTTATGTTTTTTTCGTTGTTGTAATACATCCATACACATATCATACAGCATATGTACATCATGCGAAGACAATTCACAGTGAACTATGTCAGATCATATCAGCATTGTTTTTAGTAGTTTTTATAGGTCTTTTACTAGGCGAAAGAAGTGCAATATGTTTTTTAATTTACACAGGAATCTTGAATATGGTATATTAAAAACCATCTCTAAAGCCCTACTGATGGGAGTAATTGGTTTTTTTACATGTACGAGTTACCATTTTTCTAAATGTAAGTAAATTAAGTAAATTATTACTTAATTTAATGTATAATTATGTTCCCTAAAATTATTTTTAAAAGGATACAGTATGCATACTACACCGCACACTACTCACACGAGTACTGAGATATTTACCAGTATTAAACTATATGTAATACTTTTATTATCACTATTGTTAGTGAGTTGTGGTGGCGGTGGTGGCGGTGGCCCTGTTAAAGAGTTTACTGGGAGTACTGAGTCTACTGTCTCTATTAATGTAACTACTAATGTTCCTGTTGCAGAGGCAAGTTGTGCGCTTACTGATCTCGCAGATAAAAAAACTATTCAGTCCAATAAAACAGATTCAACTGGTCATTCCAAGAATACAGCAACAATAACTGTAGGCGTACTCACTATTGCTTGCTCAGATGGTAACTATACTTATGAAGCAACAGGTAGTGTGATAGATGCTCCAACTATGCATGCAGTAGGCTACCACTCGAGTAATGAATTCTCTGCTACGGTATCTCCATTATCAGAAATTGCCTATCAACGAACTATCGCTCTTGCAGGGATGGGAAATGTTGCCTCTCGTACTGCTACAGAGATAGGTAATGAACACAAGGCAATAGCAACTCTGTTTGGTCTTGAGGGTATAGATATTCTTAAGACAATACCAACTCCTTTAGTAGGTGTAAATACCCCAACTGCAGTGAATAATAATGCTCCAAACAAATTCGCCATACTACTCGCAGGGTTATCACAACTCTTTGCTGGTGACGATAGTACTTCTACTTCTACTGAGCAAGTAGCACAGGGGATTAGAGCACTTGGTACTGATTTAGCAGATGGTACCTTTGATGACAAAGAAAAGTTGATTAAAGCTATTGAGGATTTTGATGATGCCAATAAAGACAGCCTTGGCTATAATGACACAATTGTCCCAGAGTTAATAGCAGCAATCCGTGGTGCCACTACTACCTTAACCGCAGTAGCTGCTCCAGTTCTCTCTATTGCTACTGGTGTTGATACTTCACCAATCCATACAGTAGGTGATACCATTACCCCTATGGTCTTTAGCTCTATTGCTACTAATGGTGGTGCAACAGAGTGTAGTATCAATGCCTTACCACCAGGATTACAGCTTAATGGTACTCCTCTACTTTCTACCCCTGCTACCAGTTCAGGCACATGTGAACTTACTGGTACGCTCACTACTGCTTCATCGCCTACAAAGTACACAATTGCTGTAGGGAACATTAGAGATATTAGCCAAACTCCTATCGAAATTACAGTTAATAAAATTAAACAAACACCACTCACCAACCCTACCCCAACTACTGCCACCTTTGGCGATGGTCAACTTGAGGTAAGTGCAGAGGGTGGTACAGGTACAGGTACAGTGAGCGCAACCAACTCTAGTAATACTAATGTGGCAGAGGTATCAGAAGATGGTAAAGTTGTTATTACCGGTGTAGGTATTACCACCATTACTCTGACTAAAGATAGTGGTAACAACTACGAAATAGCCACCACTACCTATACTCTAACAGTAGCCAAGGCTGAACAATCAAAACTCTTCAACACTGGTGCAACCACTACCACATTTGGCGTTGGTCAACTTACTGTACGTGCAACTGGTGGCTCTGGTAATGGGGCAGTGAGTGCAACCAACTCTAGTAATGCCGATGTGGCAACGGTATCAGGTACGCAAATTACCATTACCGGTGCAGGTACTACCATCATTACTCTGACTAAAGATGGTGGTAACAACTACGAAGTAGCCACCACTGCCTATACTCTGACTGTAAACAAAGCTGGGCAATCATCACTAACTAATCCTCGCCCAACCACTGCCACCTCTGGTGTTGCTCCACTAACGGTAAGTGCAGAGGGTGGTTCTACTAATGGGGCAGTGAGTGCAACCAACTCCAGTAATACTAATGTGGCAGAGGTGTCAGAAGATGGTAAAGTTGTGATCAAAGGTGCAGGTACTACTACCATTACTGTGATTAAGGCAGGTAATGATGATTATCTACCAATTGATACTACCTATATGTTGACAGTATTTCCACCAAATGTTGCTACAATCACTGCACAAGTAGGCGTTAATGACTCTACTATGCAAATTACTAATCCTACATCTGATACATACACTGTCTATGTATCTAATGATACAAACTGTAATACTACAAATTATTCAGTATGTACCAATGGACAAATGCAATCCACTCCAGCATACGACTCTACAGAGTTTAGCGCTACTGCTCTTACACTGGGTGGTAGTCCAACATTTGGTGTATCAGAAAATACTGCGGACAATACTACTACTACTTTTGCTATTTCATTGGATAAATTTAGTGACAGATATCAGCACCAAGTCGTTGAGATGAACGGTGATTTATATCTGATTGGTGGGAAGGCTCCATCTGGGGGGGCCGCTCATCATATCCTTAATGATGTCTGGAAATCTACTGATAATGGCCAAAATTGGGTAGAGATACTTTCTCATAACGAGAATCCTGAGAATAACCAATTCTCTCCAAGAGGTGAGCATCAAGTCGTGGTAAACGGTGATGTTATGTATCTCATTGGTGGGCAGAGTAGTAGTGATGGATTTAAAAACGATGTCTGGAAATCTAGTAATGGTAAAGATTGGGAACAGATATTTCCTCGTACTAATACTCCTGATGATAAACAATTCTCTCCAAGAATGAGTCACCAAGTCGTAGTAAAAGATGGTGCTATGTATCTCATTGGTGGGCATGAGCCTTTGACGGGGTCTGTGGATAATATTCGTACTATAACGACAAACGATGTCTGGAAATCTACTAATGGGGAAGATTGGCAACTACTTACTCCTACTACTACTATATTCTCTCCAAGAGAAGGGCACCAAGTCGTGGTAAAAGATGATGCTAACGGTGGTGCTATGTATCTCATTGGTGGACGTAGTGATGATGAAGACAAAAACGATGTCTGGAAATCTGAAGATGGAGTATCTTGGAAAAAAGTATTTCCTCATGATAATACTCCTGATGATAAACAATTCTCTCCAAGATCCGATCACGAAGTCGTGGTCATAGGTGATGATATGTATCTCATTGGTGGGGTTAATCATATTCGGAATGGTTTTGGTTTTAGGAATATACGTAAAAACGATGTCTGGAAATCTAGTGATGGAGAGAGTTGGCAACAAGTCACTCCTACTGGTACTATATTTTCTGCAAGACAATATCACCAAGTCGTGGTAAACGGTGATGCTATGTATCTCATTGGTGGGTATGATAATTTAGGTTTATTCAAAAACGATGTTTGGAAATCTACTAATGGGGAAGATTGGCAACTCGTTACTAATGGTGCTACTAACTTCATCCCAAGAGACCATCACCAAGTCGTTGAAATGAAGGGTGATCTCTATCTCATTGGTGGCGATGATGATAAAAACAAAAACGATGTCTGGAAATCTACTGATACAGGGAAATCTTGGACACAAGTACTTGCTCATACTGATACCCCTGATAATACTCAATTTACTCCAAGAGAAGGTCACCAAGTCGTGGTAAAAGATGATGCTATGTATCTCATTGGTGGGTATGATAGTTTACTTTTATACAAAAACGATGTCTGGAAATCTACTAATGGAGAGAGTTGGCAACAAATCACTCCTACTGGTACTATATTTTCTCCAAGATCGGGTCACCAAGTTGTAGTCATAGGTGAGGATATGTATCTCATTGGTGGGTTTGATAATTCTTTGTCACGCAAAAACGATGTCTGGAAATCTAGTAATAATGGGGAATCTTGGGCATCAGTAACTGAAAATGCTGACTTTACTGCAAGATCGGGTCACCAAGTTGTAGTAAAAGGTGAGGATATGTATCTCATTGGTGGGTTTGATAATTTATCTTTATACAAAAAAGATGTTTGGCAATCTAGTAATAATGGGGAATCTTGGGCATCAGTAACTGAAAATGCTGACTTTACTCCAAGAGAAAATCACCAAGTCGTGGTCATAGGTGATGATATGTATCTCATAGGTGGTGTTGATGCCTCTAACAGATTTAACGATGTCTGGAGATCTACTGATGGAAAATCTTGGACGCCAGTATCCATTCATGATGCGAATAGTAATACGAAATTTGCTCCAAGAGAGAGCCACCGAGTTGTGGTAGTAGCTGATGGTGATGATAACACTAACAGTATGCTGGTGATTGGTGGGTCTGATGACTCTACTAAATTTAATGATGTCTGGAGTTCTACTGATGGCAGTAATTGGTTCTTACATGTACGAGTTACGGTTCCTCTAAATTAACTCACTGATTTACTTGGGTTGATGTATAATCTGAGTTTATCTATTAATTTTTTAAGAGGATACGATATGTATACTACACTATGTACTACTCACAATTGTACTGGGATACTGACCAGTGTCAAATTATGTGTAATACTTCTATTATCACTATTATTAATGAGTTGTGGCGGTGGCGGTGGCGGTGGTCAAGCACCAATAACTAATGTTGCCACAGTAACTGCGCAAATAGGAGTTGATAATTCTACCGTACAAGTTACTAATCCTACATCTGGTTCATACACTGTCTATTTATCTCAAGATACAGATTGTGATACTACTGACATCCCCGGAGCAACATGTGGTGACATAGAAATCATTCCGGCAAATGACTCTACAGAGTTTACTGCTACTGCTTTGACATTCAGCACTCCAGCATTTGGCATATTAAAAAGTGCTACGGGTAATACTATTAATTTTACTATTTCATTAGATACATTTAGTAAAAGAGAGAATCATCAAGTCGTTGAAATAAAAGGTGATTTATATCTCATTGGTGGGACTGATGGCTCACCCAGAAATGATGTCTGGAAATCTACTGATGGACACAATTGGGTAGAGATACGTTCTCATAAAGAGAATCCTGAGAATAACCAATTCTCTCCAAGAGAGAATCATCAAGTTGTCGCAATAGATGACACTATGTTTGTTATTGGTGGAAATGATGGCTCTCAGATATTTGACGATGTCTGGAAATCTCGTAATGGTAAAGATTGGGAACCGGTTAATACTAACTCTAGCCCTACATTTAGTGCAAGATATGATCATCAAGTCGTAGTAAAAGATGATGCTATATATCTGATTGGTGGGAATGATGGCTCTCAGAGATTGAACGATGTCTGGGAATCTCAAGATGATGGAGTATCTTGGAAAAACATCCTTAGGCAAAATGATACTGCTGATAATACTAATGATTTCACTGCAAGAAGTGATCACCAAGTCGTAGTAAAAGATGGTGCTATGTATCTGATTGGTGGGTATGATGGTGTATACAGAAACGATGTCTGGAAATCTGAAAATGGAGTATCTTGGACAAAAGTAGAAACTACTGATATATTTACTCAAAGAGAAGCTCACCAGGTTGTAGTACTAGGTAATACTATGTATCTGATTGGTGGGCATAATAGTGATGGATTTAAAAACGATGTCTGGAAATCTACTAATGGAGATAGTTGGCAATCAGTCACTCCTACTGGTACTATATTTACTCCAAGAGAAAATCACCAAGTCGTGGTAAAAGGTGAGGATGTGTATCTGATTGGTGGTCGTGTTACTGCTACATCTGGATTCGAAAACGATGTCTGGAAATCTACTAATGGCGAAACTTGGACAGCGCTAAAATCAAATCTACAGAGTGCTGACTTTACTCAAAGAGAATATCACCAAGTCGTTGAAATGAACGGTGAGCTCTATCTCATTGGTGGGGATGAGGGTGATACTACATACAAAAACGATATCTGGAAATCTAGTGATATAGGCAAAACTTGGACACAAGTACTTGCTCATACTAATACCCCTAATAATACTCAATTTACTCCAAGACATAGTCATCAAGTCGTGGTAAACGGTGATGCTATGTATGTGATTGGTGGCACTGATTACTCTGGGAAACTTAACGATGTCTGGAAATCTGATGATAAAGGCGTAACTTGGAAACAATTACCTAATGACAATCCATTCCCTGCAAGAGATGCTCACCAAGTTGTAGTAATAGATGGTACCTTCTATGTCATTGGTGGGTGGACTAGTAGTTCAGGAAGAAGCAACGATATCTGGAAATCTACTGATGGAATATCTTGGAGAGAGGTTGATACTGACTCTAACTCTATATTTAGTGGAAGATATGGGCATCAAGTCGTAGTCATAGATGGTGATATGTATCTCATTGGTGGGTATGATAGTTCAAACGAAGACGATGTCTGGATATCTGAGGATCAAGGCAAAACTTGGGCATCAGTCACTGCTAGCCCTACTAGTGCTATATTCCCTCCAAGAAGAAATCACCAAGTCGTGGTCATAGGTCATATTATGTATCTCATTGGCGGAGAGGATGGCTCTAGGAGATTTAACGATGTCTGGAAATCTACTAATAAAGGGGTAAGTTGGGAAAATATATCTATTGATGATGCGAATAGTAACACGAAATTTGCTCCAAGACAGGGCCACCAAGTTGTGGTAGTAGGTGATGGTGATGATAACACTAACACCATACTGGTGATTGGTGGTGGGTCTGATGGTGATCTATTTAACGATGTCTGGAGCTCTATTGATGGCAAGAATTGGTTCTTACATGTACAGGTTACAATTCCTCTAGAATAACTCACTAATTTACTGAGATTGATGTATAATCTGAATTTATTTATTAATTTTTTTTAAGAGAATACGATATGTATACTACACCGCGCACTACTCACACAAGTACTGAGATACTTACCAGTATTAAACTATATGTAATACTTTTATTATCGCTATTGTTAGTGAGTTGTGGTGGCGGTGGTGGCGGTGCCCCTGGTCAAAAAGCTATTGGAAGTACTGAGTCTACTATCTCTCTTAATGTAACCAAGGGTCCGGTTGCAGGTGCAAGTTGCATCCTTACTGATTCTGCAGGGAACAACACTACTCAGTCCAATAAAACAGATCCAACTGGTCATTCCGAAAATACAGCAAAAATAGCTGCAGGTGCACTCACTATTGCTTGCTCAGATGGTAGCTATACTGATGAAGCAACAGGTAGTGTGATAGATGCTCCAACTATGCATGCACTAGGCTACCACCCGGGTAATAACTTCTCTGCTACGGTATCTCCATTATCAGAAATTGTCTATCAACGAACTATCGCTCTTACAAAGAATGTTGCCTCTCTTACTGCTACAGAGATAGGTAATGAACACCAGAAAATAGCAACTTTGTTTGGTCTTGAGGGTATAGATATTCTTAACACAGTACCAACTCCTCTAGTAGGTACAGGTGCTGAACCTGCAGCGAATGATGGTGCAGGTAAATTCGCCATAGTACTCGCAGGGTTATCACAACTCTTTTTTGAGAACTATGGTACTGCTACTGAGGAAGTAGCACAAGGGATTAGAGCACTTGCTATTGATTTAGCAGATGGTACCTTTGATGCCAAAGACGATCTGAGAACAGCTATTGAGGCTTTTGATGAGGCTAATAAAAACAGCCTTGGCTATAATGACAAAATTGTCCCAGAGTTAATAGCAGCAATTGGTAGTGCCACTACTACTACCTTAACCGCAGTAGTTGCTCCAGTTCTCTCTATTACTACTGATATTGATACTTCACCAGTCTATACAGTAGGTGCTACCATTACCCCTCTGGTCTTTAACTCTACTGCTACTAATGGTGGTGCAACAGAGTGTAGTATCAGTGCTTTACCACCAGGATTACAGCTTAATGGTACTACTAAGCTTTCTGCCCCTGCTACGAGTTCAGGTACATGTGAACTTACTGGTACTCCAACTACTGCTTCATCATCTACAGAATACACCCTTACTGTAGGGAACATTAGAGCTACTGATTCAGCAACTATTGAAATTATAGTGAATAAAGGCACACAAGCACCACTCACCAACCCAAGCCCAACCACTGCTACCTTTGGTGATGACCCACTTACTGTAAGTGTAGAGGGTGGTTCTGGTGATGGTAAAACAATTACTGCAACCAGCTCTAGTAATACCGATGTGGCAACGGTATCAGGTAGGCAAATTACCATTACCGGTGCAGGTAATACCACCATTACTCTAACCAAAGCAGGTGATGATAATTATCTACCAGTTACTACTACCTACACTCTCACTGTAGATAGAGCACCACTTACTCTAACATTTAATAATAATCAAATTATTCAACATTCTAACACAGCTGGTAATTTAAATGTATCATCTCTTGCTCTCACAGGTAATACTGGGAATGGTTTAGTATCGTATTCATTAACTAATAATACTAACAACATTGGTGCTATTACTCAAGCAGGGGTATTTACTCCACAAGGTACTAATATTGGTACTGCTACGCTAGTAGTAAGTGTGGCAGAGACTACAAATTATCTTGCAGGTAGTACTTCAGTTATTTTAGATGTCATTGATAAAATTAAACAATCTAGTTCGAGCCTGACCTTTACCACTGATCCATTAACTGTAGTATATAGCCCTGATGGAACTATTACTGATAGAACTGCGACGCCAAATGTTGGCGGCGTTGGTGAATTAACCTACTCTTCATCTAATCAAAATGTTGCTACAGTAAATCAAACCACTGGTGAAGTAACTATTGTATCAGCAGGTAAAACAATTATTACAGCCACGCTTAGTGGTGATGATACCTATGCTCCTCTGCCTAAACAATACGAACTCACAGTAACCAAGGCTGAGCAAGCACTGCTGAGTGACCCTACCCCAACCACTGCAACATTTGGTGATGGTCAACTTGAGGTAAGTGCAGGGGGTGGTTCTATTGATGGTGGAACAATTACTGCAACCAGCTCTAGTAATACCGATGTGGCAACAGTATCAAACGGTAAAATTGTTATTACCGGTGCAGGTACTACCACCATTACTATTACCAAAGAAGGTAATAATAATTATCGACCAATTGATGCTACCTACACTTTCACTGTAGATAAAGCACCACGTAATCTGAGATTTAATAATGATCAAATTATTCAACATGCTAAAAAAGCTGGTGATTTAGATGTATCAATCTTTTTGTTAACAGGTAATACTGGTACTGCTACAGTATCGTATTCATTAGAGAATAATACTAACAATATTGGTACTATTACCGAAGAAGGAATATTTACTCCACAAGGTACTAATACTGGTACTGCTACGCTAGTAGTAAGTGTAGCAGAGGCTACAAATTATCTTGCAGGTAGTACTTCAGTTATTTTAGAAGTCATTGATAAAATTGCACAATCTGGTTCGAGCCTAACCTTTACCACTGATTCATTAACTGTAGCATATAGCCTTAATGGGACTATTACTACTAGAACTGCTACATCAAATGATGGCATTGGTGCATTAACCTACTCTTCATCTAGTCAAGATGTTGCTACAGTAAACTCAACCACTGGGGTAGTAACTATTGTATCAGTAGGCACTACAACTATTACAGCCATGCTTAGTGGTGATGATATCTATGCTCCTCTGTCTAAACAATACGAACTCACAGTAACTCAGGGTGAGCAAGCACCACTTAATAATACTGGTACAACCACTGCAACATTTGGTGATGACCCGCTAACAGTAAGTGCAGAGGGTGGTTCTATTGATGGTGGAACAATTACTGCAACCAGCTCTAGTAATGAGAGTGTTGCCACAGTATCAGATACGCAAATTACCATTACCGGTGCAGGTACTACGACCATTACTATTACCAAAGCAGGTGATGATAATTATCTACCAATTGATACTACCTACACTCTCACTGTAAGTAAAGCACCACGTAATCTGAGATTTAATAATGATCAAATTATTCAGCATTTTAAAGAAATTGATAATTTAGATGTATCAACCTTTTTGCTAACAGGTAATACTGATACTGCTACAGTATCGTATTCATTAACTAATAATACTAACAACATTGGTACTATTACCGAAGAAGGAATATTTACTCCACAAGGTACTAATATTGGTACTGCTACGCTAGTAGTAAGTATAGCAGAGACTACAAATTATTTTTCAGGTAGTACTTCAGTTGTATTAGAAGTCACTGATAAAATGACACAATCTAGTGCAAGCCTGACCTTTACCACTGATCCATTAACTGTAGCATATAGCCTTAATGGGACTATTACTACTAGAACTGCTACATCAGATGGCATTGGTACATTAACCTACTCTTCATCTAGTCAAGATGTTGCTACAGTAAACTCAACCACTGGGGTAGTAACTATTGCATCAGTAGGTAAGACAATTATTACAGCCACGCTTGATGGTGGTGATACCTATGCCCCTCTGCCTAAACAATACGAACTCACAGTAATTCAGGGTACACAAGCACCACTGAGTAACCCGAGCCCAACCACTGCAACATTTGGTGTTGCACCACTAACAGTAAATGCAGAGGGTGGTTCTATTGATGGTGGAACAATTACTGCAACCAGTTCTAGTAATACCGATGTGGCAACAGTATCAAACGGTAAAATTGATATCAAAGGTGTAGGTACTACCATCATTACTCTAACTAAAGCAGGTAATGATAATTATCTACCAATTGATACTACCTATACGTTTACAGTAATTCCTAGTATAGCCAAAGTCACTGCACAAGTAGGAGTTCGTAGCTCTACTATGCAGATTACTAATCCTACATCTAGTACATACACTGTCTATTTATCTCAGAATACATACTGTGATCCTGAAAAATCTAAAGAAACATGTGATGACACACAAACCATTCCAGCAAATGACTCTATAGAGTTTACTGCTAATGCTCTTGCACTCCATGGTAGTCCAACATTTGGTATATTACAAAATACCTTAGATCAGTATGGTGAGTTTTCTATTGAATTAGATAAATTTAGTAAAAGAAGTGGTCACCAAATCGTTGAAGTGAACGGTGATTTATATCTCATTGGTGGGGATGATGGTTCTAATAAATTGAATGATGTCTGGAAATCTACTGATAATGGCCAACGTTGGGCAGAAATACTTCCTCATAATGCTAATGTTACTAATGGTAAGCAATTCTCTCCAAGATCAGATCATCAAGTCGTAGTAAAAGATGGTGCTATGTATCTCATTGGTGGAAATGATAATGATGATTCAAACAAAAACGATGTCTGGAAATCTACTAATAATGGCAAAACTTGGGTAGAAGTACTTCCTCATAAGGCTGATGCTACTCCTGAGGATAACCAATTCTCTCCAAGAACGGCTCATCAAGTTGTAGTAAAAGGTGACTACATGTATCTCATTGCTGGGTATGATGGCTCTAATTCTAAGAGATTCAATGATCTCTGGAAATCTAGTAATGGGATAACATGGGTACAAGTAGACACTAATAATACACTTGAGGCATTATACGATCACCAAGTCGTGGTAAAAGGTGATTCCCTGTATGTGATTGGTGGGCGTACTTACGAAAACAAAAATACTGTTTGGCAATTTATTGATGATGAACAAATTTGGACACAAATATCTAGACAGAATGTTGTTGATACTAAGGCTAAATTCACTCCAAGGATTGACCACCAAGTCGTGGTACTAGGTAATAACATGTATGTGATTGGTGGAAATGATGGTTCACGCAAAAACGATGTCTGGAAATCTAGTGATGGGAAAGATTGGGAACGAGTAGAAACTACTAATCATATATTTACTCAAAGAGATAATCACCAAGTTGTAGTAATAGGTGACACTATGTATCTCATTGGTGGGGTGGTTAATAACTCAGGAGGAAGTAACGATGTCTGGAAATCTACTAATGGGGAAGATTGGCAACTAGTTACTAATGTTGGTGCTGAATTTGCCCCAAGAGAATATCACCAAGTCGTTGAAATGAACGGTGAACTCTATCTCATTGGTGGGGATGATGATTTAAATAAAAACGATATCTGGAAATCTAGTGATACAGGCAAAACTTGGACACAAGTAGAAACTTCTGGTGATATATTTAGTCCAAGACGTAAGCATCAAGTCGTGGTAAAAGATAATACCCTGTATGTGATTGGTGGGCATGATGGTTTACACAAAAACGATGTCTGGAAATCTGATGATCAAGGCGTAACTTGGAACAAATCAAATATACTCGCTCCATTTGCCCCAAGAGATTCTCACCAAGTTGTAGTAATAGGTAACACCATGTATCTCATTGGTGGGTGGATTAATACTACGGATAAATCAGGAAGAAGTAACGATATCTGGCAATCTAGTAATGGGGAGAATTGGGAATCGGTTAATACTAACCCTGCATTTAGTGCAAGATATGGTCATCAAGTCGTTACCATAAATGATGTAATGTATCTCATTGGTGGAAATGATGGTACAAACAAAAACGATGTCTGGAAATCTGAGAATCAAGGCGTAACGTGGGCACCAGTCACTCCTAATCCTACTAGTGCTATATTTGCTCCAAGAAGAAATCACCAAGTCGTGGTCATGAGTAGTACTATGTATGTCATTGGTGGGTATGATGACTCTGGGAGATTTGACGATGTCTGGGAATCTACTGATCAAGGCGTAACGTGGACAAAAATATCTGATGATGCGAATAGTAACACTATATTTACTCCAAGACAAGGCCACCAAGTTGTGGTAGTAGGTGATGGTGATAATGCCACCATGCTGGTGATTGGTGGGTCTGATGCTGATAGCTCATACAGAAACGATGTCTGGAGTTCTGCTGATGGCAAGAATTGGTTCTTACATGTACAGGCTACAGTTACTCTTAAAAAGGATCAACCAAAACTTAGTCATACTGGTGCAATCAGTGCCACATTTGGTGATGCACCTCTAGAGATTGAAACCACTGGTGGTGGCGGTACAGCTGCAGTGCGTGCAAGTTCTAGTAATACTGATGTTGCACAGGTAGTAGATGGCAAAATTATTATCACAGGTGCAGGTACGACCACCATTACTCTGACCAAAGCAGGTGATGTTAATTACTATGAAACTATTGATACCTATACTCTTACTGTAAATAAACTAGAGCAAGCAGCTCTTACTAACCCTACTCCAACCACTGTAACATTTGGTGTTGCTCCATTTGCGGTAAATGCACAGGGTGGTTCTGGTGATGGTAAAACAATTACTGCAACCAACTCTAGTAATCACAGTGTAGCACAGGTATCAGAAGATGGTAACGTTGTTATCAAAGGTGCAGGTACTACGACCATTACTATTATTAAAGCAGGTGATAATGTTTATCTGCCAAGTGATGCTATTGCCTACACGTTGACAGTATTGCCACCAAATGTTGCCACAATAACTGCACAACTAGGTGTTAATACCTCTACTATACAGCTTACTAATCCTACATCTGGTGAATACACTGTCTATTTATCTCAGGGTACATACTGTGATCCTACAAACTCTGGGTTAGCTGAAGCAGAATGTGATGACACACGAATCATTCCAGCATATGAGTCTATAGAGTTTACTCGTACTGCTCTTACACTCGGTAGCACCCCAACATTTGGCGTATTACAAAATACCTTAGATCAGTATGGTAAGTTTTCGATTTCATCAGCAGACACGTCATCTGGTAAATTTAGTAAAAGAAATAAACACCAAGTCGTTGCAATGAACGGTGATCTCTATCTCATTGGTGGAACTGATGGTTCTAAACTTAACGATGTCTGGAAATCTAGTGATAAAGGGAAATCTTGGACACAAGTACTTGCTCATACTAATACCCCTGATAATACTCAATTTTCCCCAAGAGATGCTCACCAAGTTGTGGTAAAAGATAATACCCTGTATGTCATTGGTGGTGCTGATAAGGAATCTAACAGCTTAAACGATGTCTGGAGCTCTACTGATGGCGTAACTTGGGAAAAGTTAACTAACAACGCTGCATTTTCCCCAAGATCTAGCCACCAAGTCGTAGTAAAAGGTGACACCATGTATCTCATTGGTGGGTCTAGAAATGAACTCACAACAAACGATGTCTGGAAATCTACTAATGGGAAAGATTGGAATCCGGTACTTGATTATAACGATGCCCCTGATGAGACTCAATTTTCCCCAAGATATGGCCACCAAGTCGTAGTAAAAGGTGACACCATGTATCTCATTGGTGGGAGGCATAATGCTAATGGCATTCAAAATGATTTCTGGAAATCTGATGATGGCAAAACTTGGGAAAAAATAGAAACTTCTGGTCATACTGAATCAATTAGTCCTGCTGGAAGAACGGAACACCAAGTCGTAGTAAAAGGTGATAATATATATGTAATTGGTGGGTATATTGTTGACGATGTCTGGGAATCCAGTGATGGAGCGAATTGGACACGAATACTCCCGGATTCGTCTACTAATACTAGATTTTCTCCAAGATATGGCCACCAAGTTGTGGTAGTAGGTGATGGTGATGATAGCACCATGCTGGTGATTGGTGGGCTTGCTGATGGACGCACAAACGATGTCTGGAGCTCTACTGATGGTAGAAATTGGTCCTTACATGTACAGCTTACGGTTCCTCTTAAAAAGGATCAACCAGAACTTAGTAATACTGGTGAAACCAGTGCCACAGTTGGTGATGCACCTCTAGAGATTAAAACCATTGGTGGTACAGGTGCAGGTGCAGTGCGTGCAAGTTCTAGTAATACTGATGTTGCACAGGTAGTAGATGGCAAAATTATTATCACAGGTGCAGGTACGACCACCATTACTCTGACCAAAGCAGGTGATGTTAATTACTATGAAACTATTGATACCTATACTCTTACTGTAAATAAACTAGAGCAAGCAGCTCTTACTAACCCTACTCCAACCACTGTAACATTTGGTGTTGCTCCATTTGCGGTAAATGCACAGGGTGGTTCTGGTGATGGTAAAACAATTACTGCAACCAACTCTAGTAATCACAGTGTAGCACAGGTATCAGAAGATGGTAACGTTGTTATCAAAGGTGCAGGTACTACGACCATTACTATTATTAAAGCAGGTGATAATGTTTATCTGCCAAGTGATGCTATTGCCTACACGTTGACAGTATTGCCACCAAATGTTGCCACAATAACTGCACAACTAGGTGTTAATACCTCTACTATACAGCTTACTAATCCTACATCTGGTGAATACACTGTCTATTTATCTCAGGGTACATACTGTGATCCTACAAACTCTGGGTTAGCTGAAGCAGAATGTGATGACACACGAATCATTCCAGCATATGAGTCTATAGAGTTTACTCGTACTGCTCTTACACTCGGTAGCACCCCAACATTTGGCGTATTACAAAATACCTTAGATCAGTATGGTAAGTTTTCGATTTCATCAGCAGACACGTCATCTGGTAAATTTAGTAAAAGAAATAAACACCAAGTCGTTGAAATGAATGGTGATCTCTATCTCATTGGTGGAACTGATGGTCTTAAACTTAACGATGTCTGGAAATCTAGTGATAAAGGCAAAACTTGGACACAAGTACTTGCTCATACTACTACCCCTAATAAGACTCAATTTTCCCTAAGATCTGCCCACCGAGTCGTAGTAAAAGATAATACCCTGTATGTGATTGGTGGGTTTGATGACTCTAAAAGCTTAAACGATGTCTGGAGCTCTACTGATGGCGTAACTTGGAAAGAGTTAACTAACAACGCTGCATTTTCCCCAAGATATAGCCACCAAGTCGTAGTAAAAGGTGATACCATGTATCTCATTGGTGGGTTTGATGGCTCCAACAGATTCAACGATGTCTGGGAATCTACTAATGGGAAAGATTGGAATCCGGTACTTGATCATACTAGTGCCCCTGATGAGACTCAATTTTCCCCAAGATATAGCCACCAAGTCGTAGTAAAAGGTGATACCATGTATCTCATTGGTGGGTGGACTGATTCAGGAATGCACAATGATGTCTGGAAATCTAGTGATAATGGCAAAACTTGGCTAAACATATCTCCTAATGATGTTACTGATACTACTAAATTTTCCCCAAGATGGTTTCACCAAGTCGTAGTAAAAGGTGAGTACATGTATCTCATTGGTGGGTCTACTTTTGGCGGAAGGACAAATGGTGTTTGGAGATCTGATAATGGAGAATCTTGGACACGAATATCTATGCATAATGTTAATAATACTAATAAATTTTCTCCAATAAATGACCACCAAGTTGTAGTAGTAGGTGATGGTGATAGTGCCACCATGCTGGTGATTGGTGGGTCTAGTGATTATAGCTTATACAGAAACGATGTCTGGAGCTCTACTGATGGTAGGAATTGGTCCTTATATGTACAGCTTACGGTTCCTCTTAAAAAGGATCAACCAGAATTTAGTAATACTGGTGCAATCAGTGCCACATTTGGTGATGACCCACTAACAGTAAGTGCCACTGGTGGTACCGGTACAGGTATAGTGAGTGCAACAAGTTCTAGTAATACTGATGTTGCACAGGTAGTAGATGGCAAAATTACTATCACAGGTGCAGGTACGACCACCATTACTCTGACCAAAGCAGGTGATGATAATTACCATGAAGCTATTAATACCTATACCTTGACAGTAACTCCTATGACAACCAAAGTCACTGCACAACTAGGAGCTAATGATTCTACTATGCAGATTACTAATCCTACATCTGGTTCATACACTGTCTATTTATCTCGGGATACATACTGTGATCCTGCAAATCCTGGGTTACCTGGAGCAGAATGTGATGACATAGAAACAATTCCAGCAAATGAGTCTATAGAGTTTACTCCTACTGCTTTGACATTAAGTACCCCAACATTTGGTATATTACAAAATACCTTAGACCAGTATGGTGAGTTTTCTATTTCATCAGCAGATATGTCATCTGGTAAATTTAGTAACAGAAGTGCTCACCAAGTCGTTGAAATGAACGGTGAACTCTATCTCATTGGTGGGGGTGATGGCTCAAGCAAAAACGATATCTGGAAATCTATTGATCAAGGAAAATCTTGGACACAAGTAGAAACTACTGGTGATATATTTAGTCCAAGACATAAGCATCAAGTCGTAGCAAAAGGTGATTCCCTGTATGTGATTGGTGGCAATGCTGGTGGTGTATATAAAAACGATATCTGGAAATCTGATAATCAAGGCGAAACTTGGACAAAAATATCTGATGATAGTAACACTCCATTTGCCCCAAGAGATGCTCACCAAGTTGTAGTAATAGGTGATACTATGTATCTCATTGGTGGGTGGACTAGTAACTCAGGAATAAGTAACGACATCTGGCAATCTACTGATGGAAAATCTTGGACACAAGTACCAAAACCAGATGATACTAACTCTATATTTAGTGCAAGATATGCTCATCAAGTCGTTACCATAAATGATGTAATGTATCTCATTGGTGGAACTGATGGTTCTAATGCCTTAAACGATATCTGGAAATCTGAGAATAGAGGCGAAACGTGGGCACCAGTCACTGCTAGCCCTACTGGTACTATAACTGCTACTATATTTACTCCAAGATATAATCACCAAGTTGTGGTCATGAGTAGTACTATGTATGTCATTGGTGGGTATGATGACTCCAACAGATTCAACGATGTCTGGGAATCTACTGATCAAGGCGTAACGTGGAAAGATATATCTGCTGATGCGAATAGTAACACTGTATTTACTCCAAGAGAGGGTCACCAAGTTGTGGTAGTAGGTGATGGTGATGGTGATAATGCCACCATGCTGGTGATTGGTGGGTCTGATGGTGATGACTCATACAAAAACGATGTCTGGAGCTCTACTGATGGCAGCAATTGGTCCTTACATGTACAGGCTACAGTTACTTTTAAAAAGGATCAACCAAAACTTAGTAATGCTGGTGCAACCAGTGCCACATTTGGTGATGCACCTCTAGAGATTGAAACCATTGGTGGTACAGGTGCAGGTGCAGTGCGTGCAAGTTCTAGTAATACTGATGTTGCACAGGTAGTAGATGGCAAAATTGTTACCAAAGGTGCAGGTACGACCACCATTACTTTGACCAAAGCAGGTGATGCTAATTACTATGAAACTATTAATACCTATACCTTGACAGTAATTCTTAGTGGGGTCACAACAATCACTGCACAAGTAGGAGCTAATGATTCTACTATGCAGGTGACTAATCCTACATCTGGTGAATACACTGTCTATTTATCTCAGGGTACATACTGTGATCCCGCAAATCCTGGGTTAGCTGGAGCAGAATGTGATGACACAGAAACAATTCCAGCATATGACTCTACAGAGTTTACCGCTACTGCTCTTACACTCGGTGGCAGCCCAACCTTTGGTGTATTACAAACTACCGCAGATCAATATAATGAGTTTTCTATTGCAGTAGCAGATATATTATTTGATAAATTTAGTAAAAGATTTGGTCATCAAATTATTGAAATGAACGGTGATCTCTATCTGATTGGCGGTAGAGAGGGCGTTGTTAGTTCAACTCCACCTAAAAACGATGTCTGGAAGTCTAGTAATAATGGCAAAACTTGGCTAAACATATCTCCTAATGATGATACTAATGATAATACTAAATTTTCCCCAAGACATGGCCACCAAGTCGTAGTAAAAGGTGATTCCCTGTATGTGATTGGTGGCGATGCTGATGGTTTATATAGAAACGATGTCTGGAAATCTACTAATGGGAAAGATTGGGATCTGGTACTTATTAATCATCCTGATACTACCCCTGAGGATAACCAATTCTCTTCAAGAACGGGTCACCAAGTTGTGGTAAAAGATAATGTTATGTATCTCATTGGTGGGTATGGGTATGATGATGGTAGTAATAATGAATTAAACGATGTCTGGAAATCTAGTGATAATGGCAAAACTTGGCTAAACATATCTCCTCATGATGCTACTGATACTACTAAATTTTCCCCAAGATGGTTTCACCAAGTCGTAGTAAAAGGTGAGTACATGTATCTCATTGGTGGGGCTGATCGTAGTTCACACAAAAACGATGTCTGGAAATCTAGTGATGGAGCAAATTGGCAACCAGTCACTCCTACTGGTACTATATTTAGTGCAAGATATGACCATCAAGTCGTGGTAAAAGATGATGCCCTGTATGTGATTGGTGGGTTTGATGGTTCACACAAAAACGATGTCTGGAAATCTAGTAGTGATGGAGCGAATTGGCAACCAGTCACTCCTACTGGTACTATATTTAGTGCAAGATATGACCATCAAGTCGTAGTAAAAGATGGTGCTATGTATCTCATTGGTGGGCGTGATGGTTCATTCAAAAACGATGTCTGGAAATCTGATGATAATGGGAAAACTTGGACAGAGATAAAATCAAATCTACAGAGTGCTGACTTTAGCTTAAGAGAATATCACCAAGTCGTTGAAATGAACGGTGATCTCTATCTCATTGGTGGGGATGATGGTTCACGCAAAAACGATGTCTGGAAATCTACTGATACAGGCAAAACTTGGACACAAGTAAAAACTGAGGGTACGATATTTACTCCAAGACGTAAGCATCAAGTCGTAGCAAAAGGTAATACCCTGTATGTGATTGGTGGGTATGATGGTTCACACAAAAACGATGTCTGGAGATCTACTGATCAAGGGGTAACTTGGGAAGATATACCTGCTGGTGATGCGAATAATAACACTACATTTGCCCGAAGAGATGCTCACCAAGTTGTGGTCATAGGTGATACTATGTATCTCATTGGTGGGTGGACTGCTGATTCAGGAAGAAGCAACGACATCTGGCAATCTATTAATGGAGAATCTTGGACACAAGTACCAAAACCAGATGATACTAACTCTATATTTAGCGAAAGATATGGTCATCAAGTCGTTACCATAAATGATGTAATGTATCTCATTGGTGGAAATGACAATGATGGAAACAAAAACGATGTCTGGAAATCTGAGGATCAAGGCGGAACTTGGAACCCAGTCACTCCTACTAGTACTACTATATTCCCTCCAAGAAGAAATCACCAAGTCGTGGTCACGGGTAGTACTATGTATGTCATTGGTGGTATTGATAATGAATCTAACAGACTGAACGATGTTTGGAAATCTGAGGATCAAGGCAAAACTTGGGAGGATATATCTGCTGATGTGGATAGTAACATTATATTTAACCCAAGACAGGGCCATCAAGTTGTGGTAGTAGATGGTACTATGTTTGTCATTGGTGGGCATACTAATGATGGACGCAAAAACGATGTCTGGAGTTCTACTGATGGCAAGAATTGGTTCTTACATGTACAGGTTACAATTCCTCTAGAATAACTCACTAATTTACTGAGGTTGATCTATAATCTGGGTTTATGTATTAATTTTTTTAAGAGAATACGATATGCATATTACACCGCACACTACTCACACAAGTACCCAGATACTTACCAGTATTAAAGTATATGTAATACTTTTATTATCACTATTGTTAGTGAGTTGTGGTGGCGGTGGTGGCGGTGGCCCTGTTAAAGAGTTTACTGGGAGTACTGAGTCTACTATCTTTCTTAATGTAACCAAGGGTCCGGTTACAAATGCAAGTTGTATGCTTACTGATGCTACAGGTAAGAACACTACCCAGCCCAATAAAACAGATTCAACTGGTCATTCCGAAAATACAGCAACAATAACTGCAGGTGCACTCATTGTTGCTTGCTCAGATGGTAGCTATACTGATGAAGCAACAGGTAGTGTGATAGATGCTCCAACTATGCATGCACTAGGCTACCACTCGGGTAATAACTTCTCTGCTACGATATCTCCATTATCAGAAATTGTCTATCAACGAACTATCGCTCTTACAAAGAATGTTGCCTCTCTTACTGCTACAGAGATAGGTAATGAACACCAGAAAATAGCAACTTTGTTTGGTCTTGAGGGTGTAGATATTCTTAAGACAGTGCCAACTCCTCTAGTAGGTACAGGTGCCGCAACTGCAGTGAGTAAGGATGTTGCTGCAGATAAATTCGCCATAGTACTCGCAGGGTTATCACAACTCTTTTTTGAGAACTATGGTACTGCTACTGAGGAAGTAGCACAAGGGATTAGAGCACTTGCTACTGATTTAGCAGATGGTACCTTTGATGCCAAAGACGATCTGAGAACAGCTATTGAGACTTTTATTAATAATAAGTATCCAAATAGCCCTGACTATAAAGAAATTGCCTCAGACTTAACACAAGCAATCGGTAGTGCTACTGCTACCGTAACCCCAGTAGCTGCTCCAGTTCTCTCTATTACTACTGATACTCAGGTAAGCTATACAGTAGATGCTAGCATTACTCCTCTGGTCTTTGACTCTACTGCTGGTAAGATAACAGAGTGTAGTATCAGTGCTTTACCACCAGGATTACAGCTTAATGGTACTCCTCTACTTTCTACCCCTGCTACGAGTTCAGGCACATGTGAACTTACTGGTACTCCAACTACTGCCTCATCATCTACAGAGTACACAATTACTGTAGGGAATATTAGAGCTACTGATTCAGCAACTATTGACATTACAGTAAATAAAGGCACACAAGCACCACTCACTACCCCAATCCCAACCATTATCACATTTGGTGTTGGTCAACTTACTGTAAGTGCACAGGGTGGTTCTGGTAATGGTAAAACAATTACTGCAACCAGCTCTAGTAATCCAAATGTGGCAGAGGTATCAGAAGATGGTAACGTTGTTATCAAAGGTGCAAGTACTACTACCATTACTATTACCAAGGCAGGTGATGATAATTATCTACCAATTGATACTACCTATACGTTGACAGTATTGGAACCAAATGTTGCTACAATCACTATGCGAGTAGGAACTAATACCTCTACTATGCAGATTGCTAATCCTACACCTGGTGAATACAATGTCTATGTATCTCCTTATCCAAACTGTGATACTACTGATATCTCCGGACAAACATGTAATAACACAGAAATCATTCCAGCATATCAAACTGCAGAGTTTACTGCTACTGATCTTAGGCTAAGTGGCAGTCCAACATTTGGTGTATTACAAACTACTTCAAATAAGCGTGGTGAGTTTTCTATTTTATTAGATAAATTTAGTAGAAGAAGTAATCACCAAGTCGTTGAAATGAACGGTGATTTATATCTGATTGGCGGTCAAGAGAACTTTGATTCATCTTCATACAAAAATGATGTCTGGAAATCTACTGATAATGGACAAAATTGGCTAGAGATACTTCCTCATAATACTAATGTTACTAATAATACGCAATTCTCCCCAAGAGCAGATCATCAAGTCGTAGTAAAAGATGGGGATATGTATCTCATTGGTGGTACTGATGGCTCTAACAGATTTAACGATGTCTGGAAATCTAGTAATGGGGAAACTTGGCAACTGGTGGAACCAGATGAGAATAATCCTAATCCTATATTTAGTGCAAGATTTGCTCACCAAGTTGTGGTACTGGGTGGGGATATGTATCTCATTGGTGGTACTAATGGTTCTGGGAGATTTAACGATGTCTGGAAATCTTCTGATGGAGCGAATTGGGCACTGGTAGAGCCAGATGAGAATAATTCTAATCCTATATTTAGTGCAAGATATGACCATCAAGTCGTAGTAAACGGTGGGGATATGTATCTCATTGGTGGTCGAGAGACTGTTAGTTCATACAAAAACGATGTCTGGAAATCTTCTGATGGAGCGAATTGGGAACAAGTACCAAAACCAACTGATTCTAGCCTTATATTTAGTACAAGATTTGCTCACCAAGTTGTGGTACTGGGTGGGGATATGTATCTCATTGGTGGGTTTGATAGGAGTCCAGATTCTGGGGCTACTGAGAGATTTAGAAGCGATGTCTGGAAATCTAGTGATGGGCAGAATTGGACGAAAATAACTGAGTCTAAATTTAGTGGAAGACAAAGTCACCAAGTTGTAGTAAAAGGTGAGGACATGTATGTGCTTGGCGGGTTTAATGGTTATACATTCTTCAACGATGTCTGGAAATCTAGTGATGGGGAGAATTGGACACAAATATCTATCCGCGCTGAATTTAGTCAAAGAACTAGTCATCAAGTCATTGAAATGAATGGTACTATATACCTCATTGGTGGAGTGAATGAAGGTACAAGTGAATACAAAAACGATGTTTGGAGTTCTACTGATGGAACGCATTGGATAGAAGTATCTCCTCAGAATAATAATCCTGCTGATACTAAATTTAGCCCAAGAGGAAATCACCGAGTTGCGGTCATAGATGGTACTATGTATGTGATTGGTGGAAATAGTGGAAAAAGATTAAACGATGTTTGGAGTTCTACTGATGGCAAAACATGGAATCAAGTACTTGCCTACAATGATCCTCCTCAGAGTTCTCAATTTATCCCAAGACTAGATCACCAAGTTGCGGTCATAGATAATACTCTATATCTCATTGGTGGTAGGGATAACTCTGAGAGACTTAACGATGTCTGGAAATCTGATGATAATGGGCAAACTTGGCAACCGGTGGAATCAGATGAGAATAATCCTATATTTAGTGCAAGAGATAACCATCAAGTTGTAGTCATAGATAATACTATGTATCTCATTGGTGGGTTTGATGGTTCTAAAAGATTAAACGATGTCTGGAGTTCTACTGATGGCAAAACATGGAATCAAGTACTTGCCCACAATGATACTCCTCAGAGTTCTCAATTTACTCCAAGGCAACGTCATCAAGTCGTGGTCATAGGTGATGATACCAATGCCACCATGTATCTGATTGGAGGGGGGAGTAATACAAATGCATACGAAAGTGATATCTGGAAATCTGAGGATAAAGGCGTAACTTGGGACAACGTAACCGAAAATGCTGACTTTGTTGGAAGACAATTTCACCAAGCCGTAGTGAAAGATGATACTATGTATGTAATTGGTGGAAGTGATAAAGATAATAAATTCAATGATGTCTGGAGTTCTACTGATGTCAAAAATTGGTTCCTTAATCTACACGTTAACATTTTTCTTGATTCAATTGAATAATTTAATTATGTGGCAAGTTCAGCCCATACGTGTAACACTCTTGTCTAAAAAATAGTTCTTGCAAGTTAACTCTGTTGTATTGGTATCTTAGTCTAGGCACTTTCTTAGTCTATTACTCACCAAAACAGTGGTTATTGCTACTGTGGGTTATATTTCATAAGAGTAGTTATCTTGACGATGGTTTTGATTTGTGCCTCCTTGTCAAAAGTGATAGTATCTATTACTTGCGTTGATACTTATGATGTAAATTCGCCTGATGTGAATTATAGTATAATCAAATCTTATGTTTTAATATCTTTAAAAGGATAGTATATGTACACTACACTGCATATAACTCATACATTTGCTCACATACTTACAAGTCTTAAAATATATCTAATACTAGTATTATCAATATTATTAGTCAGTTGTGGCGGTGGTGGCGGTGGTGATCAAGAACCAATTATTGATAATATGAGAGTAACTGCACAGGTAGGAGTGAATAGCTCTACAGTGCACATTACTAATCCTAATTCTGACGCCTACACTCTATATGTATCTAATACTAGGCACTGTGATACTACCAACCCTGGAGTAACATGCAATGAAACGCAAAACATTCCAGCAAATGACTCTACAGAGTTTACTACTACCTCTTTGACATTAAGCACTCCACTATATGGTCTATTAGAAACTACTGCTGATACTATTAGTTTTTCAATTTCAGTAGATAAATTTAGTACAAGATATGGTCATCAAGTCGTGGTAAAAGGTGATACTATGTATCTCATTGGTGGGTATGATAATTCATCTTCATACAAAAACGATGTTTGGCAATCTGCTGATGGGGAAACTTGGACACAAGTAACTGAAAATGCTGGATTTACTCCAAGAGAAAATCATCAAGTTGTGGTACTGGGTGAGGATATGTATCTCATTGGTGGGGTTGATAACTCACATTCATACAGAAACGATGTCTGGAAATCTAGTGATAGTGGAAAAAATTGGACACAAATATCTGTTCAAGATAATACTCTTGAAAATGATACTAAATTTACTCCAAGAGAAGATCACCAAGTTGTGGTCATGGGTGATACTATGTATCTCATTGGTGGGAGTGATAATTCTAAGAGATTTAATGATGTCTGGAAATCTACTAATGGAGCGAATTGGACACAAGTGCCAAAACCAACTGATCCTAATTCTATATTTAGTGAGAGAGATGGTCACCAAGTTGTGGTCATGGGTGATACTATGTATCTCATTGGTGGGAGTGTTGCTCTAGATTCATTCAAAAACGATGTCTGGAAATTTACTAATGAGGAAACTTGGGAAATAGTAACTGAAAATGCTGGATTTGCTCCAAGAGAAAGTCACCAAGTTGTGGTCATAGATAATACTATGTATGTAATTGGTGGAAATAATGGTGATGGAGTTAAAAACGATATTTGGAAATCTACTAATAATGGTAAAACTTGGGAAGTACTAACTGGGTCTCAAGTTAACGCAGGGCAAGGTCATCAAGTTGTGGTAATGAATAAGGTCATGTATTTAATTGGTACGATTGATACCTCAGATCTCTGGAAATCTGCTGATGGAGTGAATTGGACACAACTTACTACGTATTATACACCTGATGGTTTTACTAAATTTGCTGCAAGACAAGGTCATCAAGTCGTGGCAATAGATGATGCTTTATATGTAATTGGTGGGCTTACTAATGATGGACGCCAAAAAGATGTTTGGAAATCTACTAATAGTGGAGAAACTTGGACACAAATTACTAGCGATGCTGAATTTGCTGGCAGGTGGAATCATCAAGTTGTGGTCATAGGTGATACTTTATATCTCATTGGCGGTCAAGATGGTTTTAATTCATACAAAAACGATGTTTGGCAATCTACTAATAGTGGGAAAACTTGGGAAAAAGTAACCGAAAATGCTGGATTTACCCCAAGAGCAAATCACCAAGTTGTGGTCATGGATGATACTCTGTATCTCATTGGTGGGCGTGATAAAGATGTTGATGATAGTGATAGTGATAGATTTAGAAACGATGTCTGGAAATCTACTACTCAAGGACTAACTTGGGAACAATTACCTAATGCTCCATTTGCCCCAAGAGAAGATCACCAAGTTGTGGTCATGGGTGATACTATGTATCTCATTGGTGGGAGTGTTGCTCCAGATTCATACAAAAACGATGTCTGGAAATTTACTGATGAGGAAACTTGGGAAAAAGTAACCGAAACTGCTGGATTTACCCCAAGAGCAAATCACCAAGTGGTGGTCATGGGTAATACTCTGTATCTCATTGGTGGGGAGGATGATTCTACAAGATTTAATGATGTCTGGGAATCTACTAATAGTGGAAAAACTTGGAGACAAGTAGACACCGCTAGTACTCTATTTACTCCAAGAGATAGTCACCAAGTGGTGGTCATGGGTGGTACTCTGTATGTAATTGGTGGCTACGATAATTCATCTTCATATAAAAACGATGTCTGGAACTCTTCTGATGGTAGGAATTGGTTCTTAAATATTGAAATTACCATTCGTGGAAATCTATATTAATAGATGTGATCTCACGATAGTGAGATTGTAACCAACGATCGCTTACATTTTTTGGCACTAATGAAATATATTTCATAGGCAACATTGTTATGATAACCAAAGTCCTACCAACCAGAATTTTTATAAATGATTATTTATTTGTTTAAATACTCTGCCAAACTCACCAGCTCTGCCTGAGAGTCAATTTCTAAAATCTCTGTCATGCTTTTAGTCCCCATCGATAAGAGGTAGGTAAGATTATCGTTAAACGTTGCGCCTTCTAGCACAAAGATTTGGTCTTTGTGGATTTCAAACATAAAGCCACCATTGGGAATGGGACTCATAGAAAGAGTTATGGTATAGTGGTCTTTGATAATACTTTCTTTAAGTGAATACATCAGCCCGATATTATAGCCTACCCCAGTAAACCCATGAATGGCGACTACTAATACATTGGTGTTGTTGTCGTTTTTAGAGGAGTTAAAAATCCCCACAATATCTTTGATAGTTGAGTAGAATGGAATACGAGTAACAATAGATTCTAAATATACTGCTAAGCGAGTAGTTGCTATCCAGCCAACAATAGCTAGGATACAAATTACAATGATGATGCCAATGCCTGTCCAGATGAGCTCGTACTCTTTGGGGTTGAAACCTAATAAACCAAAGAGGTCGTCCATAATGAAAGATATTTGGTCAAATATCCATAACACAATGAAGATGATTGCGGTAATAGGCAAGATCCAAAAGACTCCTTGCATGGCTGAGCTGAATATTTTTTTCATAGTTGTATATTATGAGAGTGGGTGTGGAATGTGGTGGCTATCTAACCAGTTGGCAAATTCACTAATAATAGACTCTAAGTGCTCCTTGGTGTCTGCCTCAAAACGTAATACTAAACATGGTGTAGTATTAGATGGGCGCACAAGCCCAAAACCATACGGATAATCCACTCGCACCCCATCTATAGTATTCACCTCACCATTAGGGAAGCTCATCTGTGATGTCAGTGTATCCATCACCTTAAACTGCTCCCCCTGTTGGTCAAATTTGATATTAATCTCTGGGGTATTTACGCTATTTGGCAAAGCTGCAAATAACTCGCTACTAGTCTGGCTAGTCTGCGCGAGTATTTCTAGTAGGCGTGCACCAGTGTACAGTGCATCATCAAAGCCATACCAACGGTCATTAAAGAATATATGACCACTCATCTCACCACCTAGGAGTGCTTGTTCTTCATAAATGGTTTTTTTAATAAATGAGTGCCCTGTTCGGCTCATAATAGGTGTGCCACCACACTTAGTGATATGCTTTGGCAAGTGTGCGGTGCATTTTACATCAAACACTATCTTACCACGTTGCTCTCGCAAAATATGCTCAGCATAGAGCATCATTTGTCTATCTGCCCAGATGATATTCCCCTCATTATCTATCACTCCGAGTCTATCCCCATCGCCATCAAATGCTAATCCAATATCAGCCCCCGTTTGGACTACTTGAGCGATGATGTCTTCTAAGTTTTTAGGGTGAGAAGGGTCTGGGTGATGGTTTGGGAAGTTGCCATCTATAGTGCAGTAGAGTTCTTCTAGCTCTGCTCCAAGACGTGTATACAGTTCAGGGGCAAAGTCTGATGCTACCCCATTTCCGCAGTCTATGACTACTTTTAGAGGTTTTGCGAGGGTAATATCAGAGGTAATACGGTTATAGTAGTTTTCATTAATGTCTGCATTAGTTTTTAGTCCATTGCCCTCTTCAAAGTCACCTGCAATAATCAGTTGATAGAGTTCTTGAATTTGTTCACCACTAATAGTAGTGCTATTAATGATGATTTTAAAGCCATTGTACTCGGGCGGGTTGTGCGAGCCAGTGATCATCACGGCACTATTTGCCGAGGTAGTTTTAGTAGCAAAATAGGTCATAGGCGATGCCACCATACCAATATCTACTACAAAGCAACCAGTAGAAATAATGCCTTTAATTAGACTATCACGAATCCATGCTCCGCTTAAACGCCCATCACGACCGATGACAAATTCTTTTTCGCCTTGGCGGAGTGAATAGGTACCGAGTGCTTTACCAATAAGTTCTACACTTTCGGGAGTGAGCTCAGTATCTACGGTACCACGAATATCGTAAGCTTTAAATATTGATTGCACAATCATTGGTATAGGATAAATAAAAAATTTCTATTTTACTCACCTATCTGCGATGTGTTTTGCGATGTGCTGAGTAAAAGCATACATTCACAAAGATTATTCTAATAACATTATGTATACATTACTCCAAGTGTTATTCACTATTTTGCATAATGACGAGTTTTGGCACAATTCACTATACAACATTTATCAGGATAAAGAGTATAAGAAGTACTACTAACGCATAGCCTATATAATCTATATATTTACGTAAGAATTTGTCGCATTCCTTGCCCAGATATTTCACAAATAATGCAACGAGCAAAAAACGTAAGCCTCTGCCCACAAATGAAGCGAGAACAAAGGGCCCAAAACTCATAGCCATTACCCCAGCAGCAATAGTAAATGCTTTATATGGAATCGGCGAAAACCCTGCCACAAAGACAATAAACACGCCATAATCAACAAATGCTTCACGGGCAAAGTTAAATTTATCAATATACCCAATGCGTTCAACCAAGGGCATAATAAAATCAATAAAATACATTCCAAGTACATAGCCAATAATCCCACCAATGACTGAAAACAAGGTAGTCATAAAGGCAAAATAATAGGCTTTTTCAGGGCGAGTCAGCACCATAGGAGCTAGCATCACATCAGGCGGAGGGTATGGCAAAATAAAGCTCTCTACGGTGCTTAAAGCACATAAGTACCAAACACTTAGGCGGTGCTTTGCCAACTGGAGTGCGTTATTGTAAAGTGAGGTAAATATCTTCATATAGTGTTATGCTATGCCTAGAGCTGCTTTGAGGTCTGTTTCCTCTTCTCTAAGAGTAAGTACTTCTACTCCCGTCTCGGTAGTGAGTATAGTATGCTCCCATTGAGCAGAGAGACTTCTATCTTTGGTGGTTACGGTCCAGTTATCAGTTTTTGAGAGGTTTACTTCCCAACTACCAAGGTTAATCATCGGCTCTATAGTAAAGCACATACCGGGAGTGATCACTGGGTATTCTTTGCCATCGTTATAATGTACTACTTGTGGTGCTTCATGAAAATTACTCCCAATACCATGTCCGCAGTAGTCTCGCACTACTGATACTTTTTTGCTGTTAGCAAACTGCTCTATTGCCTGCCCAATAACGCTAAATGTCTTGCCTATTGCCACCGACTGAATACCAATAATCAATGCTTCACGAGCAATATTAGTAATCCGCTTTGCCTTAATACTACCATTACCTACAATAAACATTTTAGAAGTGTCTCCGTGATAGCCGTCTTTAATGACTGTGATATCAATATTTACAATATCCCCTTTTTTAAGCGTCTTACTACTGGGGATGCCATGACATACCACATTGTTTACACTTGTACAAATAGACTTTGGAAATGGCGGATTACCATAATTAAGCGGAGCAGGAATAGCATCTATGTCGTTGACAATATAATTGTGACACAACGTATTAAGTGCATCGGTAGTAATGCCTATTGTGACATGCGGAGTAATAAAATCAAGTACCCTTGCTGCTAATTTACCAGCAATGCGCATTTTTGCGATTTCTTCAGTAGATTTAATGCTAATACTCAAAAGATAGTTATAATTTTAAATAACAAAATTATACCTGATAACATTATTTGAATAAAAAATCAGCATAAGGCGTAGTATAATAATCATATGTCTAAAATAGTAAAAAACCTATCACCAAAACAAGTATACACGATACTATCGCAATCTCAGGATGCAGTATTTATTGATATACGTACCTTTGCTGAAAATAAATTTGTAGGTCGTCCAGAATGTGCTCTTCATCTTATTCCTTGGGTGGATGAACCAGATTGGGAGATTAACCCAGATTTTGTAAAACAAATATCAAATATAGTAGCACATCACCCTTCTCCACTAGATACACCTATTATTCTTCTTTGTAGAAGTGGTAACCGCTCTTTGGATGCTGGAAAACTATTATTACAAAATGGGTATACTGACATCTCTCATGTAGCAACTGGGTTTGAAGGTGACCTTGATGAAAATGACCAAAGAGGTAATCTCAATGGCTGGAGACATGACGGACTACCTTGGATACAGTGCTAATTATACTTTCAGATTAATTTACGCTTCTCTACCATAGAATAAGTTTACCACGTGTTTTGCCTCGGCAAAAAATAACCATCTTTCAGCTAAGGTACCTGCGTAGTTGATAAATGCAATAGCCATAAGTAAGCCAAAGTCTAATGGGATAAACAACATAATTGCAGGAACGATAAACATCGCAACTAAAGCAAAAACACGTGTAATAGTGCTTAGGTCTTGAGTGATTACATAGCCAAATTCACGCATTAAGAAGTTATTATTTGTTGAGCTTTCCCCAGTATCTAAGAGTCTTACTGTGTTTCCCGGTAAGTTTGTTGCAGTTTTTACACTCCACGGTGACGGCTGACCAATATATGAAAAATATATCGCCTTACTTATAAAACCAAGTACTAATAAAACAATCAGGCTAGACTCTAAGAGTGGTGAGTGCATTTGGTAGTAATCAAAATATACGGTTAAAATGATATTACCAGAGATTAATCCAAGTAATACGTAGTTAAATGGTACAAGCGGAGTATTCCATGCACGAATAGTTTTTAGACAACCGTAAATCATTCCTGTAGAATAGACCGTAAGTAATGATAGAATAATCACAAACACTGCGAGTAGTTGAATCAGTGTACTCCCCATGTCAAAATAAAAACTTGCAAAAAATGCAAGTACTACAGGAATGCTCACTACAGCAAAAATTGCCTCACGTGATAACCATGAAGAACGGAATCTAAAAAATGCACGCCATGCGTTCTTTTTATTCGCTAAGTGTAAGCTAGAAGACATTAAACCAATAATGACCATACCTAAGCCAATAGCACCACCAATGAGAAATATTTCTGGTGCACCTACTTCTGTAAAAACTTCAGGGATAAATAACCCAATAATCCCTAAAAATACTAACACTCCATAGCCTGCACCAGAGGTTACGGTAAAGAATATAACTGAAAATGCTGGATGCATAACTCTCTCCTAATATATAACTATAGCAATTATCTGGCAATCATTTCATTTGCCCACTCTTTTACTTTGCCTACTAAGCTTTGTTTTGCTTGGGCAAGTGGGTATGCTTTCATGGTTCTTGGTGGTAGGTATTGATTGGTTGGGTTATAGCCTAACTCGTTTAATAGTCCATCACCACCGCGCTCACGTACTAGGGTAGAAACATTTGAATTTTCATCATTAAAGTCGCCAAAATGTCTCGCACCAGCAGGGCAAGTAATTACACAGCTTGGCTGACGGTCAACTTCATTTAAGTTTTCATCATAAATTCTATCAATACAAAGTGTACATTTCTTCATGACACCAACGCCTGTATCAAGCTCACGTGCGCCGTATGGACACGCCCATGCACAATAGTTACAGCCCATGCATTTATCTTGATCCACAAGTACGATACCATCTTCTTTACGCTTGTAACTTGCACCAGTTGGGCATACTGTCACACATGCTGCATCCTCACAATGCATACAAGACATTGGAAAGTTAACGGTTTTAGAATTTGGGTAATCACCTGTTTCGTAATGACGAATACGGTTGAAAAATACACCACTAGGATTAGCATCGTATGGGTTAGTATCAGTCAATGCTCCAGTCGTACCCGAAGTATTCCACTGTTTACAGGAAATAGCACATGCATGACACCCTACACAGGTATCTAAGTCAATAACTAAACCTAATCTCTTTTCTGTTGCTGCTGCAGTACTCATATATATTACCTCCTATACTATCTGGCAGTATTACCACGGGTTAGCACATCTTTCATGCTGCGCACCAAATTAACCGCTTTGTGCGTTGAATATCTCAACATACTTGGCTGTTTGCTGGCATTTGGTAAGCGTTTTATAGTCTCAAACTGTGGCAATGAAACGGGAGTTTGATCCTCAGATTTATAAATCTTCACGCGTGTGTCATACCATGCTGCTTGCCCAGTGACAGGGTCAGAGTTGGTCATTTCACGCTGATCATCTAATTTTGGTAATAGCTCTGAAATCAGGTGGTTTAATAAGAAGCCTTTTTCACTTTCGTCTGCTCCTTTTTTTAAGCCCCATGCACCAGGTTGTTTACCAATTGCATTCCACGTCCACACGGTGTGCTCTTCACAACCTTCCATGAGTTGGAGTTGTACTTTAATCTTGCCATTAGTACTTTCAACATACACCCAATCACCATCTTCTAAGCCCATTGAATGTGCTTTTTTACGGTTCATGAAGAGTTTATTTTGGGCCATAATTTGGCGTAACCATGCATTTTGTGAATCCCATGAGTGATACATATACATTGGGCGCTGAGTGCAAGTAGAGAATGGATATTGTGCTTTATCGGTACGCTCTACTTCAATTGGTTGATAATACGTAGGGAACGGCGTAAAGTAACGTATCAAACGCTCTTTATCTTGTTCCTCAGTTGGACAAGGACCATCATAGAGTCCTTGACCTGCGAGATTAAACTTCTGTAGTGTTTCAGAATACAGCTCCATCACAATTGGCTTGTTATTAGCGTTTAGGTGATTGTCTGCTGCATAATCAAGATAGTCTTTATTGGCATATCTATAGTACTTCTGTGAATCTGGAAGCTCCATTTCAAAAAAGCAATCATTTTCTTTATATGCTTCCCACTGGTTTGGATTTGGCTCACCAGATACTGATTTGGTACCATCCTTACCACGCCAGCCTGCTAAGAATCCAGTGCCCGGAGATTTTTCCCAGTTCGTAATGAAATCAAGATAACCACTAAACTTGGCACTGCCGTCTTCGTTAGTAAAAGCAGGGAATTTTAAACGAGTGGCTAAATCAACCATTACTTCTTGCCATGGGCGTACATCACCTTCTGGCTCTAATACTGGTTGGCGAATAGAGTCTGCAATAATATGTGGCTCTGAAATAGGTCGATCTAAAATAGAAATCGTATCATGACGCTCTAAGTAAGTAGTATCAGGAAGAATTAAGTCACCAAAGTTTACTGTTTCCGAGTGGAAAGCATCAATCACTACAAGATATGGGATTTTGTATTCGCCATTTTCATCTTTTTCACGCAGTAGGTCTTGCGTGTTTTTAGTATTCATACTTGAATTCCATGCCATATTTGCCATGAAGAAAATCATCGTATCAATCGTGTATGGATCCCCTTTCACCGCATTATTAATGACCATATGCATTAGACCATGGTTGGCAATTGGTGCATCCCATGAGTACGCTTTATCTAAGCGAAGTGGTTTACCATGTTCATCAATTGCTAAATCTTCTGGTGAAGTTGGAAACCCTAATGGTGGAGATTTAAGCGGTGTATTGGGCGCCATATCTTTTGCTGGCTTATTTGGTGGTGGAATCATTCTTGGGAATGGTGGTTTCGCAAGATGCGATCCCGGGCAGTCCACAGCACCTAAGAGCACTTGTAACATGTGAATTGCTCTACAGGTATTAAAGCCGTTCGAGTGTGCAGAAATACCACGCATTGCGTGCATTGCTACTGGACGGCCGATAAATTTATCGTGTGTTCTGCCTGCCCAGTCGGTCCACTCTGTTTCGATTTCAATCGTTTCTTTAAAGGCGACATGTGCCATTTCAAGAGCATAACGCTCAATATCACTTGCACTAATGCCTGTTTCTTCTGCTGCCCGCTCAAGTGAATATTTGTCACTCACATAGTCCTCTACAATCAATGTCCATGAAGTAGTAACCGTAAGCCCATCAGGGGTAGTCCACTCACCAAAGAGTGCTGGTTTGATTTCTGCTAAAGTTGCATCTACAAACTGTTGTTTCTCTAGGTCAAATACTTGTGGATTATCATCAGCATTACGCCATAATAACCCATCATTTGACTGCCCAGGGTTTTGAATAACCAGTTGTGGAGCATTCGTATAACGAATTAAAAATTCTTTGTCATAGTTACCTGTTTCAATCAGGACTTTCGCCATTGCGAGGGCAAACATACCGTCTGTACCTGGACGAATTCCTACCCACTCATCAGCAATCGCTTGGTATCCGGTGCGCACTGGGTTTACTGAAACAAATTTACCACCGTTTTTCTTGAGTTTACCTAAACCAATTTTTATTGGGTTTGATGCATGATCTTCTGCCACACCCCACATCATGAAGTATTTGGCATTATCCCAATCTGGGTCACCAAATTCCCAAAATGACTGCCCCAACATATACAAGCCAGCAGCAGCCATATTAACTGAACAAAAGCCACCATGCGCTGCCCAGTTAATCGTACCAAATTGTGCAGCCCAAAGACCAGTAAGTGCTTGCATTTGGTCACGGCCTGTAAAATATGCGAGTTGTTTCGGGTCTGTTTCTCTAATATGTTTAAGACGTGCAGTGAGTTCGTCTAATGCTTCATCCCAGCTAATTTCCTCATATTCGCCTGCACCACGTTCTGTACCTGATTTTCTACGCAGTGGTGAAGTGAGTTTTGCCCGAGATTCTTGTTTCATAATCCCTGCATTCCCTTTTGCACAGAGCACACCTTTATTTACTGGATGTTTTCTATTACCTTGGATGTAACGTACTTTTTTGTTTTCTATTGTTACTTTAATCCCACAACGACATGCACACATATAGCAAGTCGTAGTTTTGACTTCCTGATTGTCTCTGTCTTCAAATTGTGGAAGGCTGGTGTCTAATTCGATGCCCTCTGGACAGGTTGCGATATTAAACTCTTCTCTTTCTTCTAGGCTCATAGCACCTCCTAAAATAACCTATTAAATAATGCTCTTGGCTGATGTGGCGTCTTAGCGCAATTCTTTCTCGGCTTCTGTTAAGCTCTTTTGAAAACTTTCTAATTCAAAGATACGCATTGCATATTCATATACTGACGCATGCGTTTTTTGTAGTTCTATCCCCACACTATCTAATCTCCATAACAGCGGGGCAATACATGCATCAACCGCACCTAATGTGTTACTCGCAAAAAATGGCTTATAGGCAAATAACGGAGCTAAATCAACTAAGTCGCTACTCAGTATTTGCTTGGCAATAGTTGCGTCTTTTTTAGTCCCGTTTTGAATGGTGTCTAATAGTTTGTACCAATTGTCTTTTGCTCGGGTAAAGCGATACACTAATGTACGTTTTTCTGCTTTTTCAATCGGATCAACTGGTAGCATTGGTGGGAATGGAAAACGTTCATCCAAGTACTCCATAATAACCGTCATATCATACAAAATCAGGCCTCTATCAAACAACGTAGGCATTGTTTCCGTTGGGTTGAAGGCAATAATTTCTTCTGGTAATTGCGCAAACTCAACATGTTGTACTTCGCATTCTAAGTCTTTCTCTGCCGCAATAAAGCGAATAGTATGAGACTCTAATGAGCCGGGCTTTGAATAGAGTACGGTTTCTGAGGGGTTAGGTTTTTTTAACATAATCGTGAGTGGTTATATGCAAAGATGAAATTATCTTGCTTTCCATTTGCCATACTTCACATCTCTCCAATATTCTTTCTTCATGAAGTAGCTGAGTATTAATAAAATAAATAAAAATCCTAATACCTTCCAGCCAAGAGAAGTACGTACAAGTTTTGCAGGTTCGCCTACATAGTCTAAGAAGTTGGTAATATCGCGCAAATCTTGTTCAAACTCGAGTTTTGATTTGCTTTCGCGTAATGACCATAAAATATCTGGCATAGAAGCATTTTCTAGTACCTTATTATTTATCCCTAATGGACGTGTTGGGTCATCATAAAAGCTATTGAGGTAGGTATAAATCCAATCAACACCACGTGAACGTGCAGTCAATGATAAATCTGGCGGTAATGCACCAAACCATCTATTAGCATCCTCTTCATTCATGTTATTGAACATTGGCTCACCTACTTTGTCACCGCTAAACATTAAGTTTTTAATAACTTGCTCTTCAGTCAGTCCTAAGTCCTTTGCCATACGGTTATAACGCATGTACTTGAGGCTATGACATCCAGAACAATAGTTCATAAATAACTTGGCACCATTTTGCAATGAATTTTGGTCACTAATATCAGTATGTGCATGTTGCAAGTCTAACTTTGGACCAGCTGCATATACACCAATACAAAGAAGTGTGCTTACTAAAAATACTCCTAATTTGTTCATACTTCTCTCCTAAATTCCTGTGGTACGCTCTGGTACTGGTTTGACTATCATTGCACTTTTGGATAACTTCATAGCGAAGATAAAGAATGCTAAATATAAGGTAACCACACCAAAGCCAATGGTTTGCATTGCTTCAAGATTTTCAAAAAATTTCTCAAACCCATTAAATGAGGTAGTAAATAGGTAGTACACAAAAGATAATCCTACAATGCCCAAAGTTGCGAGTAATACTAATACATAAATCGTACTACCTACACCTTCTTTTTTCTCATTAGCAGTAATCCATGGAAATAATAAGAAGTACCCAAAGTATAGGGCGGTAAAGAGTTGCGCCATAGCTACATATAATGGAGTTACCCCTTTCATACCTAACCAACCTAAAACCACAAAGCCAATAACAAAAATAACAAGCGCTACTTTAAATGGCCATGTACGGTATCTAATAGAGTTTACTGGGCTTTTATCAAGCCACGGCAAGAGGAATAATACACCAAGTGATAAGAACATCATGAGCACCCCTGGGAACTGAGAATTAAATAATGGTGGAATAGCACGAAGTACTGAATAAAACGGCGTTAAGTACCATAATGGGGCAATGTGCTCTGGTGTTTTCAGCGGGTTTGCTTCAATAAAGTTTGGCGCTTCTAAAAAATAGCCATTCAGTGCTGGAGCAAAAAATATCACTGCACTAAATAACATAAGGAATACCACTACACCAACAATATCTTTTACACTATAGTAAGGGTGGAATGGAATACCATCTCTGGGAATGCCTGAATCATCTTTATTTGCTTTGATATCTACTCCATCTGGGTTATTAGATCCAACAGCATGAAGTGCTACAATATGTAAAAATACTAATAATACCAATACTAGTGGCAATGCAACGATGTGCAGTGAAAAGAATCTATTGAGTGCAGGGTCATCTACCGCATAGTCACCAAGGATGAAAAGTAAAATATCTTGCCCAATAAATGGTACAGTACCAAAGAGATTTATAATTACTTGCGCACCCCAATACGACATTTGCCCCCAAGGGAGTACATACCCCATAAAGGCTTCTGCCATTAAGGCAATATAAATAATCATTCCAAGAATCCAGACAAGCTCACGTGGTTTTTTATATGAGCCATAAATCATCGCACGATACATATGTAAGTAAATCACCATAAAGAATGCCGAAGCACCAGTTGAGTGCATATAGCGAATCAACCAGCCCCAATCCACATCACGCATAATGTACTCTACAGAACCAAACGCCAGAGCAGCATCAGGCTTATAATGCATCGCAAGGAAGATACCAGTCACTAACTGAATGACTAATACTAAAATTGCAAGGGAGCCAAAAAAGTACCAGAAGTTAAAGTTTCTTGGTGCATAATATTCAGCTAAATGTTCGTTCCATACTTTGGTAAGTGGAAATCTTTGATCAATCCAATTTTTATTATTATCCATGTCTTATTCCTTATGCTGATGGGTCCACACCAATACGAATTAATTGGTCGTTCACATAGTGATATGGTGGCACTTCAAGGTTTCTTGGTGCTGGTGTACCAGCGAATACTCTGCCTGCTAAATCAAACTTAGAGCCATGACATGGGCAGTAAAAACCACCAAGCCATGATGAGCCACCTAAGTCAGCAGCCCCTACTTCTGGGCGATAGGTAGGTGAGCACCCAAGATGAGTACAAATACCCATATATACTCCAATTTCCGGGTTAATTGAACGGTACTGGTTGCTTGCATAGGTAGGCTGAACAGATGATGCACTTGTAGGGTCAGTGAGTTTAGCCTCTACTTCAGTTAAACGCGCAAGTTCATCAGCATTTCGTTTGTACACAAAAATTGCTTTTTTGCGCCATAAATAACGAAGTAACTGCCCTTCTTCCAATTTAGAAATATCTACATCTACTGGAGCACCTGCGGCTTTTGCTTTTTCAGAAGGCATCCAAGAAGATAAAAATGGCGCTGCCACAAACCCTACCCCTACTGCACCTACTACACTGGTAGCAGCAGTAAGGAAGCGTCTTCTTTTAAGGTCAATTTCTTGATTTGTAGTCTGTTCTGACATAACTATCCTTTTAAAATATATAGTATGATGATAATTCATCCCACTGCACTATTTCGTTTATATACCCTCACTCTCCAGAGGTAAATATTAATAAAATCTAATATATACGGTAGTTTTAGGCATATAGGCAAAACAGCTTGTGACTATATTGACATAAAAATATACAAAAATACCTAATATTATAGAATATTTTGGTTTTTTAATCTAGTCAGAATGTGATTTAATCTTTAAGAATATTCATACCAGACCAAAAACTCAATTATTGTTTGAGTTTGTAGAGTGCGTTTTCAATAGCTTGAGCTTTTTGCGGGGTATCATCATATTTAAAATTAAGATGAGGCGTATGGCGTAACTGCACCCGATGAGCGAGTTCATAGCGAATAAATCCCGAGGCTTTGGTTAGGGAGTGTTGTACTTCACTGAGTTCATCTGGTTCACAAGTAAAAAATACTTTGGCACTTGACAGGTCTTTAGCGGTAATAACTTCAATAATCTCAAGCGAATTTAGGCGTGGGTCTCTCACCAATGTACGCAGAATATTAATCACTTCTCGTAAAATAAGTTGGTTGAATCGCTCGGTTCTATAACTTTGTTGTTGCATACGGGATATGTTAGTCTATGCTTGCTCTAATTAGACTTACTTCTAGGCAGTAATTTTAGAGGGTGCGTTTAGTCTCGATGCGTTCAAAAACCTCGATTTGATCGCCCACTTCTACCTGATAATCAACAACACCAATACCACATTCGGTGCCTGATTTCACTTCATTCACATCATCTTTAAAACGGCGCAGACTTTCAAGCTCGCCTTCATATACTACTACACTATCTCTGAGTACACGAATCGGCATATCACGGCGTACTACACCCTCAGCCACCATACACCCAGCAATATCGCCAAACTTCGGTGAACGAAACACTTCTTTCACATCTGCAATACCAATAATATTCTCACTAAGTTCTGGTGCTAGCATACCACTCATCATTGCTCTGACATCATCAATCAAGTTATAAATCACACTATAGTATTCAATTTTCACACCCAGATTAGCAGCTTCTTTACGTGCTACACTATCTGCTCGCACGTTAAAGCCTAAAATGGCTGCATTTGATGTTTCTGCTAAAACTACATCGGTATTACTAATTGCCCCGACTCCATTAGAGATAATTTTGACCTTTACTTCATTAGTGGAAAGGTCTTCCAAACTATCGACAATTGCTTGTGCAGAGCCACGCACATCAGCTTTCACCATGATATTAATAATAGATACATTGCCCTCTTCCATTTTGGCTAAGAAGGCATCCATCTTATCTGCTTGTTGTTTTTGAATTAGTTTTTCTCTGAGTTTAGTCTTTCTAAACTCAGCAACCTCACGGGCTTTTTTCTCATTTTCTACTACTAAGATTTCATCACCTGCATCTGGCACACCACTAAACCCTAAGAGTTCTACTGGTGTAGAAGGTCCTGCAGATTTGAGAATCTCGCCTGAATCAGAAAGCACTTGTTTTACTTTCCCGTATTCTACGCCCGCAACGACAATATCACCGCGCTTGAGGGTCCCCGATTGCACTAACACATCCACGACCTTACCACGTCCTTTATCTACTTTTGCTTCTAGTACGACCCCTTGAGCTGGAGTGTTTACTTCTGCCTTGAGTTCAAGTATTTCTGCTGTTAGAGAAATATTATTTAACAAGTCATCAATTCCCTCACCAGTAAGTGCAGATACTGGAGAGATAATCGTATCTCCGCCCCAGTCTTCAGATACCACATCATGAGTTGATAAAATCTGCTTAACCTTGTCAATATTGGCCCCTTCTTTATCTATTTTATTGACCGCAACAATCATCGGTACTTCAGCCTTTTTAGCATATTCAATAGATTGAATGGTTTGTGGCATCACCCCATCATCGGCAGCAACTACTAATATGACAATATCAGTCGTATTCGCTCCGCGCTCACGCATTTTGCCAAATGCCGCATGCCCCGGGGTATCAATAAAGGTAATTTTTCCGGTATCACTACTCACCTGATAGGCACCAATATGCTGAGTAATACCCCCAGCTTCAGAGCTCACTACACCAGACTTACGAATATAATCAAGCAATGAAGTTTTACCGTGGTCCACATGTCCCATAATAGTAACAATTGGTGGGCGCTCTTCGCCTGAGTTATTACTTTTACGCACGAGAGTGTCTTCGACCGTTTCTTCTATATATTCTACAGGGTTATGTCCGAGTTCCTCTACTACGAGCATAGCAGTGTCTTGGTCAATACTATCATTAAGCGTAGCCATCACGCCCATGCCCATCATGACTTTAAGCACTTCACCTGCTTTGATTTTCATCAGTAGTGCGAGTTCAGAAACTTTAATCATCTCAGGGACATTAATATCTAAGACTACTTTTTCCACTGGCTTCACAAAGCCGTGTTGGGCTTGCTCTTCTTTTAATTTTTGCGAAAGCCTACTGCGGTCTTTTTTCTTAAGTTTAGTTTTTTTGCTAAAACTATCACCCGCATTTTTGCGTGGTTGTTCTGGAGTTCTATAGGTTTTACTAGGTGCTTGTTTTTTAGCGTCTTTGGCTTGTTGCTTTTTCTCGGTCTCTTGTTGTTTTTGTTGTTCTTCTAATAATTTTTTTTGCTCTTCACGGCGAATACGCTCTGCCTCTTGTTTTTCTCGCCCTTCTTTGAGCATTTGTTGGCGTTTTGCATCTAACTCACGTTCTTTCAAGGCTTTTTTACGCCCTTCTTCTAGTGCTTGTTCTACTTCTTTGCTTGAGGTAGTCGGCTCTTCCTTCACAGGAGTGCTTGGCATACGTTTATTTTTAATGCTTTCCATTAAGGTTTTCACCTCACTCATAGAAACCTCACTGTCAGCAGTTTTGCCCCCTACACCGGCTTCATCTAGAAGGGCTATAAGTTCATCTACTGTTTTTTTTGTTAGCTTTGTTAAGCTTTGTACCGTATGTGCCATATAGTGTATTAGGATTATATTATTCGAACCAGCCTTCTTTTTCACGTGCAGTTAAGATAATGCTTGAAGCAGTATCCTTATCTAATGCATAAATATCTAATAGTTCATCAATGGAGAGTTCAGCTAAATCTTCTAGAGTGTTAATATCGCTATCAATTAGTGCATTGGACACTTCGTTAGTCACACCCTCTATATCTAGGAATATTTCACTAGAATCTGCGTTATCTAGTGCTGCTACGAGTTGTGCATCTAGTGCTGCTCCTTGCAAAGATAGTATGCCTTCTTCCTCTAGCCCGCCAACCCCTAAGAGTGCTTCTGGTTCAGACTCAGCAATACTATCTACAGAAATAAATCCTTTAGCAAAGAGTGCACCTGCAAGCTCTATATCAATGCTGAGTGCGTCAGCTAATTTCTCAAGGTTTTTATGCTCTGCTTCTTGCTTAATTTTTTGTGCTTCATCACTGCTAATCGCATTTAAACTCCACCCCGTGAGTTTCGAGGCTAAGCGAATATTTTGCCCCGCTTTACCAATGGCTTTTGCAAGTTCTTCTTCAGCAAATGCTAAGTCCATTGATTTAGTATTTTCATGCATAGTGATAGAATCAACAATTGCCGGTGCCATTGCGTTAATCACAAAGTTCACAGGGTTGCTATCCCAAAGAACTACATCAATTTTCTCTCCGCCCAATTCATTACTTACCGCTTGAATGCGTGTACCACGCATCCCGATACATGAACCCACTGCATCAATACGGCGGTCACGTGCTTTAATTGCCATTTTAGAACGAATACCCGCATCACGACTCGCACCCATTACTTTAATGGCTCCTTCAGCAATTTCTGGAACTTCCATAGCAAATAATGCACCGAGCATTGCATCATCAGTACGAGAGAGTACCACCTGCTTGCCACGTGGGCTTTCGCTAATTTCTTTGACTAATACGCGGATACGTTCGCCTTTACGCATAATCTCATTAGGAATTAACTCACCTCTAGTGATAATACCATCAATACCACCCAGATCTAAAATAATATTGGTTTTAGTGATACGCTTAATCACACAACTAATAATTTCACCCACTTTGGTTTGATAGCGTGCCACAATGCTTTCTCTTTCTGCTTCGCGTACTTTTTGGATAATTGCTTGTTTTACTGTTTGTGCACCTATTCTATCAAAGCGCATCGGCGGAATTTCTTCACTCACAAAATCATCCACTTCAGTATCTGGTGCATCTTTTTGATAGATATGTAACTGGGCATCAAACTCAGTGCCATCGTCATCTACAAAACGTTCTCCATCAGCAATCACTTGCCAGAGTCTATACGTTTTAAAGGTCGTAGAGTCAGAATCAAATGCAACACGAATATTCCAATCTGTTTGCTTTTTAGTTGCCAGCGCAAGTGCTTCCTCAAGGGCACTAAATACTGCATCTTGTGGGATGCTTTTTGCATTGGCAATTGCTTCTGCCATTAATAATAATTCTTTTGTTTCCATAAGTCCTACCAAGTAATTACTAAATTTCCTTTATTGATTATGTTAAAGTCTACCTCTAACTCATTATTTTCTACTATTATATAAATAGATTTCTCTACTACTTTACTGATTTTACCAGTAATTTTTTTATTTTTTTCAATCGGACGCATCAGCTTAAGTTGCACTTCTTGATCAATATAACGCTGATAATGCTCCAGAGTAAATAATTCACGCTCCACTCCGGGGGAAGAGACCTCTAAGCTATACTCAGTACTTATCGGGTCTTCTACATCCAAAATCGCACTCACATGCCCACTCACAAGTGAGCAATCATCAAGAGAAATACCGTCCTCATGGTCAATATATACCTTAATAGTCTTTGCTCCCCCTTGTACATATGTTACTGCCCAAAGTTCATACCCCAATGTTTCAATAGTGGGAGTAATAAGCTGTGCTATTTGGTCTTTTATTGCCACGATTATTTTAAAAAATCAAAAAATAAACCCCCATAAAGGGGGTTTAACATGTACTGAACCAACATACTGCAATACAAAATTCTCACCAGTGATACACCTAAGGTATATCAATTTGGTAGCGGGGGTTGGATTCGAACCAACGACCTTCGGGTTATGAGCCCGACGAGCTACCAGACTGCTCCACCCCGCATCAAACAGAACTATTATATCATAGTTTCACAGAAATCCCTAATGTCTTGGTGCACTACCCAAAAGCCTTAGTGTGATAGGTGGAGTTACGCTTGAAATTTAGAAAAAATGAGCGAAGCATTCGTACCGCCAAAGCCAAAACTATTACTCATAACGCTCGCCACTTCTAATTCTTTAGTTTCGGTGAGAATAGGTAGACCAGCTGCTCCCTCATCAAGCTCGGTAATATTTGCAGACTTCACTAAGAAGCCATGTTCCATCATCAATAGAGAATAAATTGCTTCATTTACTCCAGCAGCACCAAGGGCATGTCCACTGAGTGATTTGGTAGAACTAATATACGGAGTATTATTTTGAAATACTGATTTGATTGCTTCTAATTCTTTTAAGTCACCTACAGGAGTAGAAGTACCATGTGCATTAATATAGTCAAGTGCTTGATTACCATATACCTCACTAGCACTATGCTGTGAGAGTGCAAGTTCCATACAACGCTTTGCACCTTCGCCACTTGGGGCTACCATATCATACCCATCACTCGTAGCAGCATAGCCAGTAATCTCAGCTAAGATATTTGCACCACGACTCTGGGCGTGTTCTAATGATTCGAGTACTAAAGTACCACCCCCGCCAGAGATGACAAATCCGTCCCTATGTGCATCGTATGCCCGAGAAGCAAGCTCTGGGGTATCATTATAATTTGATGATAATGCACCCATAGCATCAAATAGCATACTCAATGACCAGTCTAGTTCTTCACCGCCCCCAGCAAACATCACATCTGCCTTGCCAAGCTGAATTTGCTCCATCGCTACACCTATACAGTGCGCAGAAGTAGAGCATGCAGAACTAATAGAGTAGTTAATGCCTTTAATTTTAAAATTAGTTGCTAAACATGCTGAAGTAGTAGAGCCCATCGCACGGGGTACACGGTAGGGTCCTACCCGTTTAATGCCTTTTTCTCGTAATATATCTGCCGCTTCTACCACATTCACATTAGATGCCCCGCCTGATCCAACAATAATACCAGTCCGTGGGTGAGAAATTTGCTCCTGAGTAAGTCCAGACTGAGTAATGGCTTCACTCATAGCCACAGTGTTATAAATTGCAGCATCTGCCATGAAGCGTACCATTTTACGATCAATGATTTCGCTATAATCTATTTCAGGTAATTGCCCAGATACTTGAGAGCGCATACCCATTTGTGCATAAGACTCATCTTGTTTAATGCCGGTTACCGCATGTTGTAATGAGGTAGTAACAGCATCTTTGCCTAGTCCCAGACTAGACACAATGCCCATACCAGTAATAACTACACGTTTCATATTAAAAATTACTTGTATTAGTAAATAGCCCTACTTTCAGGTTCTTTGCTTCGTAAATTTGTTTCCCATCTACTTCCATCGTGGCATCAGCGATCCCCATATAGAGTTTACGTGCAATCACCCGTGATAAACTAATCTTATAGGTTACTATTTTGCTTGTAGGAAGAACTTGTCCGGTAAATTTAATATCCCCAGAACCAAGAGCACGCCCACGACCAGGGCCACCAAGCCAACCTAAATAAAAGCCAACTAATTGCCACATGGCATCAACGCCTAGACAACCAGGCATGACTGGGTCATTATTAAAATGACAATCAAAAAACCATAATTCTGGCTTGATGTCTAATTCTGCAATAATTTCTCCTTTACCGTACGTACCACCATCTTCAGTAATGGATAAAATTCTATCCACCATAAGCATAGGTGGTTTAGGGAGTTGTGCATTGCCAGGACCAAATAATCTGCCCTCAGCACAATCAATAAGTTCTTCGTACGTATAGGAGTGTTGCATTACATTTTGTTATAAACCCATTAGTTTACTTCACTAATGCGTTGAGAAAATCATAAATCAAACGAATATTATACCAAACTGGTAAAGTTATAGCCGTCTATGTATTTATGGGGAGTATACAAAAGTTTGTCAGAAGTTGTGGTGGCCACACCTAGAATCGAACTAGGGACACAGGGATTTTCAGTCCCTTGCTCTACCAACTGAGCTATGTGGCCAGAGAACAACTTGGGTGCAAATTACCTCTTAAATATATGGCGGGATGGACGGGATTCGAACCCGCGACCCCCTGCGTGACAGGCAGGTATTCTAACCAGCTGAACTACCACCCCATATTTAAAGGTCTACAAACACCAGCAAGCATTGCAACACTACTCGGGCTATGCTTGTTTTGGTGGGCGCTACAAGACTTGAACTTGTGACCCTCGCCTTGTAAGGGCGATGCTCTACCAACTGAGCTAAGCGCCCAAAAACGCACTATTATACCGTGAAAAACCAAAACTTGGAATTTTTTTAGCAATGCATCTCTACGAGTTTCTCAGGCACCTCACCCCGAGAAACATTAAACAATGAGCCCGAGCCAAGCACTGTTAATGCAAGCAGAGTGATAAAGAGTGGTACCACACTTAAAATATTGAAAATGCTATAGACAATATTCGTCCCATCCATAGTAGCTGGGGCATCTTGCGTAACTAAGGCACCGATGCCAATAATCACTGCATAAATGATATAACTTGCCACTAAAAACTTATATCTATATAAAGTAATTTGCCAATTGATATGGACAAAGCAATTCCCCTCTTTACTGATAGCCCGTGCTTTAAAATATGTCCAGACAATAATCACCAAAGAAATTGCAATAGGGATGGGGATAGCCAAATGCTCATTCGCAAACTTTAATAAGGCTACAGACAAAAAAATATGTAGCACTACCACATTTATCGTTAAGATTTCATGTGGGAGTTTCGCCCGCTTAATATCAGCAGCGTCTGTGGTGAGTTGTTGCACTAATACTTATAACTTTCTGGTTTAAATGGACCAGATTTTGACGTATTAATATATGCTGCTTGCGTATCAGTGAGCTGAGTAATCACCCCGCCAAAGCCCATTACCATACCTCTAGCTACTTCTTCATCCAACTCTTTAGGCAATACTTTTACATAAATATTTGCAGGTTTTTCATTTACTGGCAAGTCTGCGAATTTTGCTTGATATAAATACATCTGTGCCAATACTTGGTTGGCAAATGAACCATCCATAATACGACTTGGATGTCCTGTCGCATTACCCAAATTTACTAAACGCCCCTCTGAAAGCAAAATCAGATAATCATTTGCACCTCTGTTGATTCTATGCACTTGTGGCTTAATTTCTTCCCACTCATAGGTATCACGAAGAAACTGAGTATCAATTTCATTATCAAAGTGACCAATATTGCACACAACTGCACCATTTTTTAGTGCTTGCAACATATTAGCATCACAGACATTAATATTGCCTGTGGTGGTAACAAGTAAGTCAGTATCTTGCAACAGAAGTGTATGTATGCAACTTGCTTCACCAGTATTCATCCCTGCAAGGTATGGAGATACTACTTCAAACCCATCCATACACGCCTGCATTGCACAAATTGGGTCAATTTCTGTTACTCGGACAATCATTCCTTCTTGCTTGAGTGAGGCTGCACTCCCCTTACCTACGTCACCATAGCCAATTACTAATGCTTTTTTACCACTAAGTAGCATATCAGTACCACGCTTCACCGCATCATTTAACGAGTGGCGACAGCCATATTTATTATCATTTTTAGATTTGGTAACTGCATCATTTACATTAATTGCAGGTACTTTAAGCTCACCTTTGTCCATCATTTCTAATAAACGATGAACACCGGTAGTAGTTTCTTCACTAATGCCGTGAATATTCTCTAGTACTGAAGGGTATTTTTCATGAAGCATTGCGGTTAAATCGCCACCGTCATCTAAAATCATATTTGCATCCCACGGGGCACCATCTTTTAAAATCGTGCTTTCAATACACCATAAGAATTCTTCTTCAGTCTCACCTTTCCACGCAAAGGTTGGAATATCACTTGCAACCATCGCAGCTGCTGCATGGTCTTGGGTAGAAAAGATATTACAACTAGACCAACGCATTTGTGCACCGAGATGCTTTAAGGTCTCCATCAGTACCGCAGTTTGCACCGTCATATGAATACAGCCGAGGATTTTTGCGCCCTGTAAAGGCTGGCTATCTTCGTATTTTTCACGCAGATTCATAAGTGCTGGCATTTCACGCTCAGCAAGCTCTATTTCCTTACGGCCAAAGTCCGCAAGAGTAATATCTGCAACTTTATAATCGTTTTGAGTCAATGTTGGATTGCTCATTTTTATCTCCTAAATTAAAAAAATAAAAATAAGCGTCGTTGTGTGTAAACCAAGCCTGATAGAGAAAATCTATTGCAACGCTTCTTGGTAATGTAAATATTTTAATGAATTAATAAAGTTATGCGTATATCTTTATCATGGATTTAACAATCTTTTTTTTGACAATCAAAATAAATTATCCATTATTTTAGAATTGCTGATTTCTTTTATTGATTTTTGTAAATATTTCTTAATATTAAAATCACAAAATTGTTTTATATTATCAAAAGGTATATTATGAATTTTCATAAATATGGCAAGTGCATAACTACATTCTTGCTCAGTTAAGTAACCGCTTTGAGAAGAACTCCAGCCTTGAGAATCAATATCGGTATATTGTTCAAAATGAAAAACACTGTTTGCAATAAAGATACCAAATCCCAAAAATATTGCACATAGATCGGTAGCAAATTCCATGTTATCATTACCTCCTGGTGGAGGTGTATCAAATAATTGAACCCAATAATGAGATAGTTCATGTGCAAAAGTAGCAATAAGTTCCTGTGGATTAGAAATATCAGGGTTATAAGTAATTACTATGTCATTATCATCAATAGAAAAAGTCCCTAGTGGATTTGTTTCAACATTTTGAACAACAACAGTAGGGGAAACTACAAAATCAGGCGATGGGTTTTGTTCGACCAAACGTATCGATAAATGTGATAAACCACAATATGCTTTCACTTGTTCAAATAATTTTTGTGGCAATTTATCTTTACCCATTTCCTGAACTGGAAAAAAATCATTAGTGGGAAGTATTATTCTGACATCTTTATAGTGTTCACGTTTTTTAAAGTTAGTAATGAGCCATTTATAGCATTCAATTTGAAACAATTGATCTGTATCTGCTAATAATGGCTTACTCTTAAATAAACTAAACATATATCACTATTATAAACGTACAATTTTCTCCCAACTAATCTCTGCTTCGGTTCTGCCAAAGTGGCCATAGCTGGCAGTTTGCTGATAAATTGGGCGTTTTAAGTCTAGCATACTAATCAGTCCTTTCGGGCGTAGGTCAAACTTTTCTCGCACAATAGCAGCAATTTCTGCCTCAGGAATTGTGCCAGTACCAAAGGTGTTTACCAAAATACTGGTGGGTTCTGCTACGCCAATAGCGTAGGATACTTGCACCTCACACTTAGTAGCTAAGCCATTCGCCACAATATTTTTAGCTACATAGCGAGTAGCATATGCAGCACTTCTATCTACTTTTGAGGGATCTTTGCCACTAAATGCACCTCCACCGTGACGGGCTGCCCCGCCGTAAGTATCAACAATAATTTTTCTGCCTGTGAGCCCCGCATCCCCCACAGGACCACCAATAATAAACTGCCCCGTAGGGTTAATGTGGTAGGTTGTGGTATCAGTTAACCATTCGCTTGGGAGTACCTTAGTGATAATTTCTTCACGTACTGCTGCTTGTAAGTCACTCTGGCTAATGTCTTCATCATGCTGAGTAGAAAGTACTACTGCATCTACACCCACTACAATATCCCCATCATATATACAACTTAACTGAGCTTTTGCATCAGGACGAAGCCAACCGAGTGTACCATTATTCATCAACTCTTCTTGTTTTTTTACTAACAAGTGTGCATAGTATATTGGAGCAGGCATCAATACTTGTGTTTCATTACACGCATAACCAAACATTAGCCCTTGGTCGCCCGCACCTTGTTCATGTGCTGTTGATTCATCTACACCCATGGCGATATCTGGACTTTGTTCACCAAGTAAGTTGATAATAGTACACGTATCTCCGTTAAATCCTAGCACATCATCGTTATAACCAATAGAGTTTATAACACTACGGACAATACTATCGTAATCAATTTTACTACTGGTAGTAATCTCACCAGCAAGGACTACGTTATTGTCTTTAACGAGAGTTTCAACTGCTACTCTAGAATGCTTATCACCAGCAAGTGCGGCGTCTAAAATGGCATCACTAATTTGATCACAGACTTTATCTGGGTGACCGCGTGATACGCTTTCTGAAGTAAAAATATTATTTGTGAAGTTGGTATTTGACATATGTTTCTCCTAACAATGAAAAACCCCAAAGCGGGGGCTCTATAGAGAAACTCCTACTTTAGCTTAATTTAGTAAATACATACTATTTACAGTGCTAGCAATCGGGGCAAATCAGCACAGTGCTTATTATATCAATACCTCTCATGAGATGCAACTAGTAAAAATGCGAGGTATATCCTTAAAGTTAATATGGACATTTACTCCAAGTGAAGGAAACTTGATGTTATAATGTATTACCAACTGTTCAATCCAGTTGGCTTTCTATAATTGGTATCACCAATATCCTTATATTTAGCTCTAGTTTTTTACAGTATTTTTTAATTACCAAGGAAATCCTATGAGACTATTATTATCTTCAATGCTTACTTCTATAGCACTATTATTAAGTGCGTGTGGTTCGGATGACAATACGACCACTGCCAGTGCTTCACAATGTGGCGACGTACAAATTGCTGAAATGACCTGGGCATCTGCTCAGCTAGTCGCGAATATTGACAAACTTATCTTAAAAGAAGGGTATGATTGTAACGCAAGTTTAATCGCTGGTGACACTAACCCTACTTTTGCTTCTATGAGTAGCAAAGGCGTACCTGATATTGCTCCCGAAATGTGGATTAACTCAGTGCGCAACCCACTTGAAAAAGCAATAAGTGAAGGTACACTTCATATTGCAAATATGGGACCAATTACCGAACTTGGCGAAGGTTGGTGGATAGATGCGAATACCGCAAAAAATCACCCAGAAATCAAAACAGTAGCTGATGTACTTGCACGTCCTGATTTATTCCCATATAAAGAAGATGCAACCAAGGGGGCATTTCATACTTGTCCTGCAGGCTGGGCATGTCAAGTCATTAATGGCAACCTATTTAAAGGCTTTGATATGGAAGCCAAAGGTTGGACTATGGTAAACCCTGGTTCTGGTGCGGGTCTTGATGGCTCTATTGCGAAATCTGCGGAAACGGGTACCGCATGGTTTGGTTATTATTGGGCACCTACGGCAATTATTGGTAAATATAATCTGGTTCAACTAGACTATGGGGTTCCATATATTGGTGATGAGCATTGGAATGCATGTACTTCTAAAGTAGATTGTGATGCTCCTAAAGCTACTGCGTGGACTGAGTCAGCAGTGCGTACTATCGTAACTGATTCGTTTAAACAAGGCGTATCCGCTGATGTCAGTGATTATCTTGCTAAGCGTGTGCTTCCCGGTAGTGTAGTAAACGCATTATTAGTCCACATGAACGAAAACAAAGCAAGTGGCGAAGATGCAGCATACAAATTCTTAACAGAGCATCGTGACGTATGGACTGCTTGGGTTAATGAAGCAGTTGCTACCAAGATTACAAACGCAATCAAATAATTATAACCCTCTCTGTATAGTATAGAGAGGATAGCATTCTATGGATACTGCAAGTTTTCCTGCGCTGAGTCGTGGTGATTTAAGTTCTTTAAAAAAATATATAGACTCTGGGTTTAGTGAATTCACTGGAACCTATGGTAATGCAATTGAGGCATTTTTTGACCCAGTGTTGTGGTTGTTGATTAGTTTTGAAAAAACCCTACTTTCCACTCCGTGGTTTATTATTATTGCCATCATAGCAACCCTCGCATGGTTAGCTTCGCGGAGTAAAACCATTACCATAGGTGCAGTGCTCGCCTTTATGGCTATTGGCTACTTAGGCATGTGGGAAGACACGATGTCCACTCTTGCAATTGTTTCTGTTGCTACATTTTTATGTATTGTAATTGGTATTCCTATTGGCATCCTAATGGCACGCTCTCGAATAATACGGGCTATTATCACCCCGCTCTTAGATGTCATGCAGACTATTCCCGCCTTTGTTTATCTCATACCAATTGTGATGCTCTTAGGTATTGGTAAAGTACCTGGGTTGATTGCAGTATGTGTATATGCGATTCCACCGATTGTACGACTTACATATTTAGGAATTAATCTGGTAAGTAGAGAAGCTATAGAAGCAGCAGATGCCTTTGGAGCAAATTATTTTCAGCGGTTATTTGGCGTACAAATACCGCTTGCCTTGCCTAATATCTTTGCAGGTATTAATCAAACCATTATGATGGCACTGAGTATGGTGGTGATTGCTGCTATGATTGGGGTCAATGGTTTGGGGGTACCAGTACTACGCTCTATTTCTAATCAATATTTAGCTCTTGGACTGTTAAATGGCTTAGCAATTGTCGCACTTGCTATTATCTTTGATCGCATTACTCAGGCATATGGTAAACGCATCCAAAAACACCGTGACGGAGGCAAACTCTAATGGATGCTATTTGTATAACTGATCTTTATAAAGTATTTGGGAAGCGCCCACTTTGGGCAATGGAACAGCTTAAAAATGGCGTGTGCAAAACTGACCTACTAGAACAACATAATCACATCGTAGGACTCAATAATATTAATCTTACGATTCCAGCAAATGAAATTAGTGTAGTTATGGGTCTTTCGGGCTCAGGTAAATCAACACTTATTCGCCATATTAATAGGCTTATTGAACCTACAACAGGCACAGTTGAAGTATTTGGTGAAGATATTACCGCACTTTCCAGTAAAGCACTCAAAGAATTTCGTAAATATAAAGCTTCAATGGTGTTTCAAAAATTTGGCTTGCATTCGCACAAAACCATTGAAGAAAATGTGGGTTATGGCTTAATGATTCAGGGAATGCGCAAAAAAGATGCAATCTCTGGTAGTCATCATTGGTTAGAACGTGTTGGACTTTCAGGCTTTGAAAAAAACTATCCTTCACAACTCTCGGGTGGTATGCAGCAACGGGTAGGCTTAGCCCGTGCTCTTGCTACAAATAGTGATATTTTGTTAATGGATGAAGCATTTTCAGCTCTAGACCCGCTGATTCGTCATGATATGCAAACTATCCTATTAGAGCTTCAATCCGAGTTAAATAAAACTATCGTATTTATTACCCATGATTTAGATGAAGCACTTAATATTGGGAATACTATTAGTATTTTACGAGATGGAGAAATTGTGCAAACAGGGACAGCTGAAGAAATTATCTTGCGCCCTGCCGATGTGTATATTGAAGACTTTATTAAAGATATTAATAAAGGAAATGTAGTAAGAGTTAGCTCTATTATGAATACTGAGGTATTAGCTACTGATTATGCACTTAAGGACTCCACTACTCTGGAAATAGCTCTAGAACAAATGGTGCTGGGCAAAGTACAAAAAGCTAATGTGATAAACAAAGAAGGTACCCCAATGGGCTCGCTAGCACTCACTGATATTATTCTCACACTGCGTAAAAATAAACGCGCTCAAGGAGAAGGGTATAGTTAAGCGTTCAGCATGTTATGTTTGGCTACTAACACTGTAATTTTGTCCTGAGTAACTGACTTATATAGAAGTCACGACAACACCAAGTTTTTTGTAAGAGGGGCTCTACTACAAAACAGTTTTTTTAGGCTATCATCTACTACTAGAATGTGCTTCATAGTTATACTTATTGCAAATTTCGCGGGATACGAATTTTAAACTGTGTACCCTTGCCCACTTGTGAAGAGCATTCAATCTTACCGTTTAATAGGTCAATAATTGCTTTAGCGAGTAATAAACCCAGCCCAATTCCTTCTTTGTTTCGTTTTTCAAATGATTCGGTTTGATAAAATTGATCAAAAATGTTGGGTAATAATTTCTCATCAATACCTTCACCAGTATCATGTATTTCAATATATACATATTTTGCATCTGCAACGGTTAACAAAGATATTTCACCTTCTGAAGTAAATTTACATGAGTTATCTAATATATTGGTTAGTAATTGACGAAGGCGCTGAACATCACTATACACTAACAAATGCTCCTCATCACCACTGTGTATATGTCTAAATGCAATGCCTAAGTCTTTTGCACGTTGTGTGTAGAGTTCATTCAGTGCAGCAAACAACTCAAATATATCAGCATTGATTAGGTGTAGCTTCATGCGACCAGCTTCAATTTGCGCAAGATCTAAAATATCATCAACTACACGCTCCAAGTGTATTGATTTTTCATGGATTAGCTGTACTGTCTTTTGGTGGTCATCATCGCTCTCAACATATCGCCTCATGTAGTCAGAAAGTTCAAAAATACTATTTAATGGTGTACGAAGCTCATGAGAAACATACGCAAGAAAGTCATTTTTGTGGCGATTATGTTCTTCCGCTTGGTATTTTGCACGCTTGATGGACTGAATTGATTTAGCAACCTTATCTGCCATTTCATTAAATTCTTTTGACAAATCAGACAGTTCGTCCCTGCCTTGAACTTGAAGTCTATAATTATATGTTCCAGATTTAAATCTCTGAATGCCTTGAGATAAAGTAGTCACCCTACGGGTAATAGCTAATGCAATCATAATAGCAATAATAATTACTATAATTATCATTAATAGCGTTACGATTGTTAAATCAAGAGTAAGTTCTTTGATAGTTCGTTGTATAGTGCTATTAATGTCACCTGCTTGGTCATAAAATGTTGCTGCGAGCCTATTAATATTTTCGCGGATATTGCGCTCAGATATGAGTGCAGGTGCATGAAAATCTTGGGTACTTGCATTGACACTGACAAAACCAAATCCCTTATCCAATTCCCCATATTGACCTGTATAGTATGGAATAGTTGATACAGAAGTACGCAGTTGAGCCCTATCCCAACTAATATAGAATGAGCCAGAGCCCCCATTAGTATTAATGTTATTCCAGTCAGTACAGTACGGAGCAAAATTAAGATAACGACAATCTAAACCGAGCTCACCTTTTTTGATTTGTTCCCAAGCAGGTGATTTATCGTATGATTGATTTTGATATGTTTGCTGCAAATTGATAAACTGCTCCATAGGAATATCACTTTGTTGCCAATTTGCATACATTTCTTGCTCTAACCATCTGTGAGTCAATTTACCCGTTGTTTTATCATATCCCACTATAAAGTAATGTCTTGGGTGTGAAATATTCTTGCCTTTATGATCCCAAATCGCCACATAATTCCCATCGGATGCATCTGCAATATCGCTATAGCGCATTTCATTAGGCAAAAGAGTATCAGAAAATTGCATGACATGGGTATGGTCTAATACCAGTGACACATATCCGATGCGCTTATTGTTTTGTACTACGGGTTTCGCCCAACGAATAATCCCTCTAAATTTTTTACCATATGGGTTTTCTGCACCAGCATATGCAGAAGACATGGGATTATAACTAATTCCAGCTTTTTGTGCCGTGATTGGGGTGTATGGTCCAATAACTCGTGAACCAACATATTCGCCTATCACTTCTGAGACATAAATATCATCATTATCTAAATGCTCTAATTCACTAAAATAATCTTCAGCTGATAAAAAGGTGTTTTCTGGGTTGCTTACGTCAACTAAACTTTGCGTTAGTAAATTACTATTGGTGACTTTAAGTTGTTCCTTACCAGATAAATCAATAAATGAAATACTTAAATATAGAGGTTTCTCTCTACCAATAAAAGCATAGGGCCTATGATAATGAAATTGCCCAGTAATACTTTCATCAGTAGCTAAAACATCATTATGATGAATGTGGTTATGATGCATTTCCTTATTACTGTGATATACATCCACCGCATACGGTGACTCCCATTTGGTTTTATCCTTACTGAGTACCCAGTCTGGATGTTCTATAACTTCTTTAGTATTATGTGTAATAAAGGACTGATATACTTCTTTATCAACTGGTAATACACTAGCGATGCGAATATCATTATCTCGCTCATATAAAAATTTTGCAATATTATCAGCTAATTCGGTAGAAATACGCTCTTGATTTTCAATAGATTTATAATCTAACGCCTCAACTGAATCAGTAATTGCAATAGAAGCGATATAATTAATATTTTCTTGGGCGGTTTCACCCATTATGCTTGTATATTCACCCAATTTAGTATTCAGTGGCTGAATATAACTGACTATTAGCCACACCATAACCAAGAGCGGTAGTACTTTAATAACAATGAATATTGATATAAGTTTGGTTTTTATGCTACAAATAGCAAAAAAATCCCTAATTTTTTGTAACATAGGTAATGTGGCTCCTATAATACTTTTGATTTTAATCTAGGCTAGCCAAAAAAAATACGCTACATGGCGTATTTTTTTAAAAAGTATATAAAATGATACTTAGGTAAGTTATTGATTATTCACCACCACCTAACTGGTGTACATATATTGCAATTTTCTTCAGTTCATTTGCATCTACTACCGAAGAATCAGCAAATGCTGGCATCACTGCATTTTGTGATTTTGGATGTGCTTGGTTTACTCCATAACGAATTACTGTTTTCACCATTTCTTTTTGATTTTCTGGCGTATCTGCTTTAAACCTATAAATACTATCAGATAGATTAGCAGAGCCCAATGCTTTCATCCCTTTCATATTTGGCATATGGCAACCCACACAGCCTTTAGACATATAAAGAGCCAGACCACGTTTATCCTCTCCATTACTGATTACGTAGTCTGCAAGTAAGTCAATTTCTGCTTCGGTGGAGTTTTTACCATAGGCAGGCATATTAGCCTTACGCCCATTAAGTAACGTCGTATGAATATCACCAATAGTTCCGCCATACAGCCAATCATCATCTACTAGTACAGGGAAGCCAATATTACCTCGCCCTTCGTTACCATGGCACGCTGCACAGTTATCACCAAATAAGGTCTTTGCAGTTTTCACCGCATAGGTGGTAAGTTCTTTATCTGCTAAAATTTCTGCAGGTGTTTTTGCTGCAATTAATGCTTCTTGCTCTTTAAAACGAGTTTCTCTATATGTAGTCAGTTCTGTTTGCGCATCTTTGAGTTCTGCAATTGCAGTCCAGCCTGCAACACCTTTAGTATGGTCACCAAACCAAGGAATAGTTGGATAATAAATAGCATATGCAACTACAATAAACGCACTCGCATAGAAGGCAATCATGTACCATCTTGGCGGACGATTATTTAGCTCACGAATATCTTGCTCTTCATCCCAGATGTGTCCGGTATTATTTTCATTTGGATATGGATTATGTTCACTCATACTCTCTCCTGCACAGTATCCCTATTTGGGAGTGTCATCCTCTTTAAAAAGGATGTGTTTACTTGCTTCAAATTTACTTTTATTTTTTGGGCTAAAGGCATATATATATGCACCCACCATTAATATAGCTATGACTATCGCCAATATTGCACCAATGTAATCATTTAATGTCATAACAATTTGTAATGCTCCTACTTACGATATTCCACACCTTCTTCAAATTTCACCATAGTACCAAGCACTTGTAAGTAGTCAATCAAAGCATCCATTTCTGTTTTTCCTTCAACTGCGGTAAACACACTCGCTATATCAGCTTCTGTATAGGGTACGCCCACTTTAGTAAGTCCAGACATATGACGCTGAAGTTTATAGGGGTCAATTGATTCTTTTTGTAAAAATCCATATCCTGGCATTACTGACTCCGGAACAAGGGCTTGTGGTCTAATTAAGTGCAAACGATGCCATTCATCAGAATATTTACCACCTACACGTGCTAAGTCAGGGCCAGTACGCTTAGAGCCCCATTGGAATGGGTGATCGTATTTGGATTCTACTGCGAGGGAAAAATGACCATAACGCTCTACTTCATCACGAAATGGGCGAATCATTTGTGAATGACATAAGTAACATCCTTCACGTTGATAAATATCACGACCAACAAGTTCAAGTGGTGTATATGGACGCACACCATCACCTGGTTTATGCTCCTCTAACGACTGCCCCTGGGTGCGTTGCCATAAAATATCTGGATATTTTTTAGTACCATCTGCATTGAGCATTCTATCTTCAGATACGCTATTATTAGTAAATAATGGCACAATTTCTACAATGCCCGCAAGCGATACTGCTAATGCCAAGCCCAAATACAAAGCAAAAATATTTTTTTCTACAAATGTTTGAATACCTCTGTTATTGTCTGCCATAAGATCTTCTTTACGCCTGAGCGGTACGTATTAGAGATGCAGATTCTTGTTTTTTCGCATTTCTAATGGTAATAATAATATTTGTGAGCATGATGATCACCCCAGTTACTACCAACATACCACCTATAGTGCGCATTACATAGTACGGATGCACCGCAGCTACTGACTCACTGAAAGTATATGCAAGTTGGCCGTATTCATCATAAGCTCTCCACATAAGACCCTGCATAATACCTGATACCCACATGGCAACAATATATGTGACCGCACCTAGAGTATGTAGCCAAAAATGAAGCCCTAATAATGTTTGGTTGAGACGCACACCAAAAATACGCTCAATCATATGATACAAAGACCCCGCTGCTACCATTAAGTTCCAACCTAATGCACCAGAATGTACGTGACCAATAGTCCAATCCGTATAGTGTGAAAGTGCATTTACAGTTTTAGAAGCCATTACCGGACCTTCAAAGGTACTCATCGCATAGAATGCAATAGAAATAATTAAGAACCGCAGAATATAATCATCACGTAGTCTATCCCAAGCACCTGAGAGAGTTAAGATACCGTTGATTGCTCCGCCCCATGACGGAATAATCATCGCAAGTGAAATAGCTGCTCCTAATGAGCCTGCCCAGTCTGGTAACGCAGTATATTGCAAATGGTGAGCACCAAGCCATACATAGCCAAACATTAATGCCCAAAAGTGAATCACTGAAAGACGATACGAATAAATCGGACGCTGTGCTTGTTTTGGAACGAAATAATACATCATGCCCAAAAATCCAGCAGTTAAGAAAAAGCCCACCGCATTATGACCCCACCACCACTGAATCATTGCATCTTGCACACCTGAGAAGATAGAATATGACTTAAACCAACCTACTGGTACCGAGAGATTATTTACCACATGAAGATAAGTTACCATCACCATCATACCTAAGAAGAACCAGTTAGCTACATATACATGAGGTACTAACTTTCTATCACGAATATGAATAGTCATCACAAAGTTATAAAGATATGATGCCCATGAAATGGTAATCAAAATATCAATCGGCCATTCAAGCTCTGCATATTCTTTAGATTGGGTCAGACCCATTGGCAATGTGATAATTGCCCCGAGAATAACTAAGTTCCAACTCCAAAAAGTGAACCACGCCATTTTGTTAGACCAAAGTTTAGTTTGGTTGGTGCGCTGTACAATATAAAACGCAGCTGCCATCAATGCAGAACCACCAAAGGCAAAAATTACTAAGTTGGTATGAAGAGGGCGTAAGCGTCCAAATGACATTTCGGCAATATCCATATTCAGCCATGGCCATGCTAACTCAGAAGCAATATATACGCCCACTAACGTACCTATTGCTAGGTATACCACAGACATTACACTAAACCATTGTACTACTTTAAAGTCATATTTTTCATTTAAGGTCATACTTCTTTCCTTATTTCTATATAAACTTTTTGTTGACTTATTTTAATAACAACGTAACTTCTATCACCGTATTTTTTATGTGCTTAGCCTTACTTAATAAAACAAGGTTATCATTGGTACCAAGACCAAAATAAAAAGCAGGGTCATAATTCCACCAGCACGCATATAGTCTGCTACTCTATAGCCGCCCGGACCCATAATCAGAGCATTCACCTGATGCGTAGGAATTAAGAATGAGTTAGATGTCGCAAGTGCTACAAGTAGCGCATATACTGCAGGGTTTTCCCCTACTTGCACCGCAATACTCACCGCAATCGGTACTAATAAAATAGTCGCACCAATATTAGACATCACTAGGGTAAATCCAGTTGCTAACACTACAATACTTGCCAAAATCACCCAAGAAGGCATACCACCTACTACTTTTACTGTTTCTATGGCAATCCATCGGGCAGTGCCCGAGTCGCCAACAACCATACCTAACGGAATCAAACTCGCTAAGAGAAATACTGTTTTCCACGAAACACTTCTATATGCCTCTTCAATATTCAAAACCCCAGATAAAATCATACCAATTGCACCTGTAAGAAGTGCAATAGATAAACGAACATCGGTAAATAAAATAAGAACTAATGCAGTCAAGAAAAATAATCCTGCCCATTTGAGTTTACTAGGGCGCACTTCTTCTTTACGAGGGTAGTCTGCAGTTACAATTAAGAAGTTTTTATTCTTTTGCAATCTATCTAAATATTCCCACTTGGTATGCACAATAATCGTATCCCCAGCTTGTAATGCAATATCTCTTACGCCCTCACCTTCTTTGGTGGTTTCGCCATTACGATGAAGTGCAACCATGGCAATCCCATAAGTCTTACGCATCCATACATCACGGGCACTGTTACCAATAAGTGAAGAATTTGGTGGAATCACAATTTCCGCCATCCCGCTTTCATTAGTCGCAAGTAGGCTTGAGAATTTGGAAATAGAAGTAGAAAGTTCTAACTTGAACCCACTAACAAAACGATCAAGGTTAGATTTATCAGCAAGCACCGCTAAGGTAGAGCCACCTTCAATAGTAGTATCACGTGATACAGAATTTGGCCCAATTAAGTCATCACCATTAGGCAGGTGTATCGCAACAATACGAATACTACCCACGGTTTCTAAGTCATCTAGACGCATACCCACAATTACAGAATCCTTAGGAATAATTACCTCAAACAGGTCATAATGAATATCGTAAATACTTTGAAAGTACTCAATAGTTGATTCTTTGCTATCAGTTTTATCTTTATTAGCAGGAAGCACAAAACGACCAGCAATAACAAAATACGCAATACCTACAACTACCAGCACCAAACCAATTGGTGTGACTGAAAATAAACTCCATGCTTGCATTGGCTCTACGCCTGCTGGTAATGCATTATTTTGCGTGAGCATCAAGTCATTTAATAAAATCAGTGGCGATGAGCCCACCATAGTTACTGTACCACCTAATATTGCAGTAAAGCCCATAGGCATCAGAAGGCGAGACATCGGAAGTCCACTACGCGAAGAAATACGGCTAACTACTGGTAAGAACAATGCCGCTGCCCCTACGTTTTGCATAAAGGAAGAGATTAAACCAACAGTGGCTGAGATAATAGGAATGATGCGCGACTCGCTTTTGCCACCGACACTTAAGATAAATCCTGCCACTTTGGCCATCAGTCCAGTTTTATCAAGTCCTGCCCCGATAATCATAACTGCAATAATCGAAATCACTGCATTAGAAGCAAATCCATCAAATAATAAGCGTTCATCAACCAACCCCTTATCAAGTCCCATTAAAGTATAAAGTTCTGGCAAAGAGGTGAGTCCTAAAATAACCATAATGGTAATTGCTGCCTCATCCACACCAATCACCTCAAAGGCAAAAAAGTAAATAGTAAGTAACAATATTGCCAATGTCCAAGCAATTACCGTAGTGGGTGCGAGGCTCACTGCCCAAGCAGCAAATACAAAAAATACAATATTGATTATGAGTTTTTTAACTGACATACCACAGGATAAGTGAATTAGGAGCTATTAATATTAGTAAATACTTATATTAATACCAAATTAAGCATAAAATTATACCATACTTTTAGTAGTACGACTAATGATGTAATAATGTACAAAAAAAACTCCATATGACATTTTATAAATGTATAATAGTGCCTATTTATTTTTATACATTATGTTATGAAACTAGTAGCAACTCTATCGGCTGCGTTATTGCTAAGTTCTTGTTCTAACGGTATTTTTAAGTATATTCAAGAAAGTACTAATGAGTCAGTGGTAACTGCACAAACAGCAGAACCAGGTGCACAAGAAGAATCAGCACCAGAAGTCTCGTATCCTTCTTACGAATACATTAGAGAAAATGGTGTAAGTGGCTTTGACCAATACTTCAATAACCCAGATGTAAAAGAGCAATACTATAACGAAGCACTTACTCTGATTGAACAAGGTCAACGTGATAAAGGGATAAATATCCTCCAAGCACTAGCAAATAACTTCCCAGATTACAAACAAGTACAATCATTACTTGATATTTTAGAAGCTCCGTTTAGTACTTCTGCGATTGTAGTTGAGAGACATATTCAAAACTACTTACGTGCTCCAAGTTTAATACCTGCGTTTGACATTCAAAAACCACCAGTACCAAAATTACCTGAGAAACCAATAATGACTCGTGGTGAGTTTGAGACTTCTGTTTCATTTAAACAACGAGTCAACCAAGCACAAAAGAAATATGCTAATGATGCTGAAGCGATTATCAACGAATACAAGCGCAATGTAAATGTTTATAACCAAGCAGTAAGAGATTATAATAAACAAATAGTGTGGGAAAAACGCTCACGTTTAGAAAAAGTACCATCGATGCGTAAACGTTATATGGATATTGCCTTAAGTGAAGCATTAGGCAACCCAACTATTTCCGATTTAAATTATATTGCTGATAAAAAACAATTTATCGCTACTCTTAAATCAAGTAATAATAATCTCACTACTCAAGTAAAAATTGATGTTCCTTTAGGTGACGCTAAAACATTTAAGGAAAACTATCAAAAAGTGAAGCCATTAATTAAGATTGATATTCTTGGTGATAAAATTATCTTCTCTAAGTTAGATTTTGCATATAATAATACTATCTATACAGGTAGTTTGCTTGACCGCGAAATCCTAGAGAAATTTGATATTGTTAAAGTACAAGATACTGATGTAGAAGCAGTAGTAGAAAGTACAGAAAGAGAGGCACTTGTTTTAGAAACCATTGAATTCTACCCTGAAGAAATTGTGTTTGAAAGTGTAATTGATATTAACGATGTCTTACTAGATAAAGAATTTACATTTACTAACGATTAATAATTACTCATGCTTAGACTTCTCCTTCTTTTTTGCATTAGCACACCATTATTAGCCGAATCTATTTCTATTAGTTGGGGGGATAATAGTGAGTCAAGACCAATGTTCTTTGTTAAAGACGGCTTAATTCCCGAGCCTGTTAAAAATTCTGGGGTGCAAAAACAAGTTCCGCAATACAAAACTACTACAGGAACACAAAAAAATATTGCGCAGTACGCAACTATTTATGCTGGTTGTATTAGCGATACTGAATGTTTGGACGACTTTAAAATTAGTAGAGTAGAAGTTACTAATAAAGATTTTCGTAGATATAAAAAATCTCACAATAGCGGTACAAACCGTAATGCGGATAACCAACCTGTAGTAAATGTTACACTTGAAGAAGTAACAGGATATATTGAATGGTTAAATACTTACGATAAGAGAACATATAGCCTCCCAAGTGCAGCACAGTGGCTCTATATTGCCAATGCTTCTGAAAATGCAATGAGTTGCTCTCACGCTAACTTATTAGATTGTAACATCAATACAAGTAATAATGTAGCATCATATCAACCCAATGACTGGGGGTTATATGATTTCTATGGTAATGTTGCTGAGCTCGTTAACGAAGGTGCAGTAGTTGTGGCACGCGGTGGTTCATTTTTAGATCAAGACGTAAGCAAAACAGAAGTTACTCCTACTGCTAAAAATATCGGATTTAGATTAGTTATTAATAACTAATCTAGCCATTAGTGATAGAGCAATCAATTATTAATGAGTATAAGGCAGAACTAGATTCCCACCCTATTTATACCTATATTAGTACCCCACGTGATTTGCAAGTATTTATGCAACATCATATCTATTCCGTCTGGGACTTTATGTCTCTCATTAAGTATTTACAAAGTGTTGTAGCTCCCACAATTGTACCTTGGGTTCCTACTGGTAATAGTGATGTTAAACGACTGATCAATGAACTAGTACTAGAAGAAGAATCAGATGAGCGCCCAGATGGCACGCACTCAAGTCATGTGGAGTTATATCTAGAGGCAATGTCAGAAGTAGGTGCAACCCAAGACTGCTTTACAGCATTCTTGGAAACACTCAAAAACAATGATATTAATACTGCCTTACAACTGGACTGTATCCCTGAGCCTTCAAAAGTATTTACCACTAAAACTTTTGAAGTGATTAATTCTGGTAAACCACATGTAGCAGCAAGTTATCTCGGATTGGGGCGCGAGCATATTATTCCTACTATTTTTAGAGCACTCCTTAAAAATATTGGTATTACTAACACTCAAGCACCAATCTTTCATTATTATCTTAACAGACATGTGCACGTGGATGAAGATTTTCATGCGCCACTTTCACTCAAACTCATACAAAAACTCTGCGATACTCCAGAAAAAGAACAAGAAGCCATTACTGCTGCAAGAAGTGCAGTAAATGCACGGATTGCTTTTTGGGACGGGGTACTTGATGGGCTTAAACAGTCTCGTTAAACACCAAATAGAGGACTTCTTAAACGAGTCACTCGCAGAAGTCGCACTTCTTACTGCAAATAAAAGCAGTACGTGCTATAAGCTCACTACGCCAAAAAAGCACTACTTTCTTAAAATTGGTGAGCGTTCAGATATTTCTGCAAGTAGCATAGAACTCAGGCTTATAGCTCACTATGTACATACGCCTAAACTCCTATGTGCCACTGAGACATATTTTATAACCGAGTGGATAGATGCCGTCTATTCCCCGCACCATAATGTACCTTTTGCCAGAGAATTAGCAGCGCTCCATCAGGTCACCAGTACGCACTTTGGCTTTGGTCATGATAATATATTAGGCAGCATCATTCAGCACAATACCAAAGAAGACTCATGGGCACAATTTTTTTGGCAACATCGCCTCCGCTATCAACTAATATTAGCATACAACAACCACCAACTCACAAACAAAGAATACCAACAAGCACTAACACTAGAGCCTATTGTTACAAAGGTACTAGATATTCCAATCACTCCAGTACTACTGCATGGAGACCTGTGGAGTGGCAATGTACTCTATGACCAAGATAGTCATTATTTCATAGATACTGCGTGTTATTATGGGCACCATGAAGCTGACTTAGCACTTGGTTATATGTTTGGTGGCTTTGATACAGCGTTTTATACAGAATATTTTAAGCATATACCAAAACAATCTGGCTTTACGCTAAGAAACTACCTCTATCAATTATATCACTATCTCAATCATCTAAATATGTTCGGCTACACCTATAAAGCAGCGACATTAAAATGCATATCGCGCCTTCGTACCTTATGATAAAATTAAGTGCAGATTTTTTAAGGAGGTTCCTATGAAAGCAATTTGGTTTATTATTAAATGGATTTTAATCCTACTCGGTGCTACTATAGTATATTATGGAGTAACATTTCAGATGAAATATGATGGATTTACGACTAAGTTTATCGGTCAAATTATCTCTCCAACATTGCATGAAAAAGCCCTACCAACCTACATGCGCATGGCAAATACTCTGCTTGATACTGGTGATATCACGATGGCAAGTATTAGAAGAGTTAAAGTAAACCCTGATGTTTCTAACGAAGAAGTAGAAGAATCAATGAGCTCAATTGCAACCGAAATGGGCATTCGTGAAGTAGGGATGCTCCCACTTTCAGAACAAGTAGAACTTCAGCTTGGTGAGAAACAACGTTTCCTCAAAATTTATCAATATTGCAACCCACAAACAGCAATGAAAATGGTTGACCATTCTGATGCATTTTCAGCGTACTTACCATGTCGTATCGCACTTATTGAAGATTTAAGTGGAGAGCGTTGGTTATATACGCTTGATATGGATCTCATGATTTATGGTAGCACCCCTCTTCCACCAGACCTTCATGAAATGGCATTAGGCGTACAAGAAACCATTTATGCTATTCAAGATGGTGGAGCAGAAGGCGACTTCTAACTCCTCTTACTACCACAAACCGCCTTCGGGCGGTTTTTTTACCGCCTATTTTGATCTCCCGAATGAGTATGAACTACCAAGAACTTGAACACGATATTACATGTATTGACACTGGGCATATGCGCCCTGATTTTGTTGCCTGTTATCTTATTGAGAGTGCAGGCGAATATGCATTAGTAGATGCGGGGGTAAAGCTATCTGCACCTGATATATTAGCAGTATTAAAGGATAAAGGTGTTGCCCCAGAAAGCGTTCGGTACTTAATGCCTACACATTGTCACCTAGACCACGCTGGGGGAGTAGGTACCATACTCGCACATACACCAAATGCTAAAGTAGTAGCACACCCAAGCTGTGCCAAACATCTCATAGACCCAGAGCAGCTACAAACTGCAGTGATGAATGTATATGGTGAAACTTTTTACAATAATCATATCGGTGGGCTTGAGCCCATCCCACAGGAGCGCATTCTCTTAAGTAGCGAACACTCTACGCTCATGCTTGGCAGTCGCCCACTAGAGCTCATAGAAGCCCAGGGGCACGCTTATCATCATTATGTTATCTATGATGCTCAATCTCAGGGGGTGTTTTCTGGAGATACCTTAGGTGTGAGTTATACTGAGCTAAATACCGACGGAACATTAATTTTCCCACCCACCACACCTACTCAGTTTGACCCTGATGCATGGCTTCACACAATTGACATGCTCACAGATAAAGGAATTACCAAAGCATATCTCACACATTATAACCAAATTACCTGGAGCACCCAAATCAGTGGGCAACTCAAGCGCAGAATCAAAGATTTTTGCATTATTGCTAAAAGTTGTAAAGATGAGCCAAATCGTAAATCAGCCATCGCACGTAAGCTCACAGAATATTTAGACCATGATTTCACCAAAGAACAACATAAAATTCTCACTGCTGATGTGGTGCTATGTGCAGGTGGCTTAGATTATTGGCTTGACAAGCAAGCCATATAACCACGCAACGATTGGCAGTTTTTATTTTCAAGAATAACTTAGGCTCACGGTATAATACCTCCTTTAACGTTATACACGTTTATTTATGATAACATTTACTGACAACGCAGCAGATGAACTCAAGCTCAATTTTTCTAACCCAGATAACCATGGGTTAATTATTCGTTTTGCAGTGGATACCTCGGGTGAAATCTGGCAATATCTCATGGGTTTTGATGAGCGTACTAAAGACGATATTCACCTAGAATCTAATGGTGTAGAATATATTATGACTTATGCGATGAAAGAACTACTTGAAGGTACTACCATAGACTACGATGAAATCGATAAAGAAATAGGCTATAGCTTCATTTTCTTAAACCCAAACGACCCAAACTACACTAAACCAACCCAATACTAATATGAGTACAAACGACAACTACGATGCTGATTTAGCAAGTGGCATTGCCGCCTATGATGCAAAGAATTTTTCTATGGCGTATCAACTCTTAGCACCATTAGCCAACAATGACAATGATGAAGCACTTTGGCGTATTGGTATGATGCAGTCCTATGGGCTCGGCATGATTCAAAATAGTAGCCTAGGGGTTGAAACCTTTGAAAAAGCTGCCACACATGGCAATGGCATGGCTCTACATATGTTAGGCGTAGCATATATGAACGGCGAAGGCGTAGAAAAAAACCTCGATACTGCCATCTCCTACTTTGAAAAAGGTGTAGAAGCAGGCATGCAAGGTTCTGCGTTTAGCCTGTCAGTTATCTATAGCGACATGAAAAACGATAATACTAAAGCCGAGGAGTGGATTAACATCGGTAATGCGATGGATGAGTAAGCTTCACACATGGTGACTAATGCCCGACCTAGCATTCACAAAATATCTAAAAGAGCTAATATATATAAAGATTTAGCGGGATGTTATGCATTTTGGTGGATTGGAGATAAAACAATTCTAGAGTCTACAACTTTATATAAATATGTATACGCAAGCAAAGGGAGAAAAATTAAAATTAATTACCCATTTGATAAACAATCAGAGCTTCCAATATGCCTATACATAGGAAAATCCACAAATATTAAAAAAAGGTTATCACAGCACATCTTACCAAAGATTAAAAAAGTAAAATTGCACTCATACACTAAAGAAAACTGTATACCTAAAAAACATACTACTGCTTGCCAGTTAAGATATGGTATTGATGGGCTATTTAGAAATGGCGAAGAGAATTTTGAAATCATCAATAAGAATGTTGGGTTTAGCTATGAAAAAATTGATGATGTCTCAGAGAGATTTTATAAAGAAAATGAATATATTGCCTTATACAGACCTTGGTTTAACATTGACTCCGAAAGATAAATAATATGAAATCACGCTTTGCTCCATCACCCACTGGTTACCTCCATATTGGCGGGGTACGTACTGCACTCTTTGCCTACTTGGTAGCTGCCAAAGAAGGTGGGGAGTTTAAATTGCGTATTGAAGACACCGACACTGAGCGCTCTACTGGAGAGTCTATTGATGCTATTGTAAAAGGCATGCACTGGCTTGGGTTAGAACACGAAGGTGAAATAGTCTATCAAAGTACCCGCATTGAACGCCATAAAGAACTCATTAACCAACTCTTAGCAGAAAACAAGGCATATTATTGTGATTGTACCCCAGAACGCCTTGATACCTTGCGCGAAGAATTAAAAAAAGCAGGTAAAAAACCAAAATATGACGGTAAATGTCGTGAACGTAAGCTACATAGCGGAGTTATTCGCTTTCGTAACCCTGATAATGGCGAGGTTACGTTTACCGATAGCGTGAAGGGTACTATTACCGTTGCGAACAGTGAGCTTGATGATGTGATTATCGCTCGTGCTGATGGTACTCCCACGTATAACTTTGCCGTGGTTGTAGATGATCATGATATGGGTATTACTCATGTAGTCAGGGGGGATGATCACATCAACAACACTCCAAGACAAATTAATATCTACCACGCTCTAGGCTGGGATGTACCAGAATTTGCCCACTTGCCCATGATATTAGGCAGTGATGGCTCTAGGTTGTCTAAGCGCCACGGAGCAATGAGTGTACTGGAATACAAAGAAAACGGCTTTTTACCACAAGTAGTGCTGAATTATTTAGTGCGTCTGGGTTGGGGGCATAAAGACCAAGAGATTTTCTCTTTAGCAGAAATGCGCACATTGTTTAGCCTAGCGGGAATAAATAAAGCGCCAGCACGTTTTGACACAGAAAAAATGCTCTGGCTGAACAGTGAGTACCTTAAAGCAATGAACTCTCAGGATATTCTCCCACACTTAGAGTATCACCTAACTAAACTGGGTATCAGCCCTGATGAACGAATCTTAGCATTGATTGAACTCTCTAAAGAACGTACTAAAACCTTAGTAGAACTTGCCCAGAGTATGGTGATGTTTTATACCGATATTACTGAGTTTGAACCTAAACTCGCCAATAAACAATTTACAAATAAAAATATTCTGAATGCTCTCTACACAGAACTAGACAACCTTTCTCACTGGAATGCTACAGATATTAAAGCCTGCATTAGCAGAGTCTGTGAACAACTAGAAGTCGGCTTTGGCAAGGTTGGTCAGCCGTTTCGCTTAGCACTAAGCGGAGATGGTAAAGCAGGGGATATTGCCCAAACTGCCGAACTTGTAGGCAAACAAACTGCTCTTACTCGTTTGCAACTCGCAATAGGTTACTAATTTATAACTACTTGCCCACTTGAGTTTGTAATGCTCTCACTTTTTTACGCTCTGCATCAAGCTTTTGGAGTGTGTCCATGCTTGATTTTTGCATACTGGCAATCAGTGCTTTTTGCCGAGCAATAGTTTTTTGTAGAGTTGCTACTTCTGTATTATTTGTACTAGGTATTACATTATTTAGTCTAGCTTGAGAATTACTCTTTGTTGGTGCAATACCTGTAACGTGTTCATAAAACTCTGTGACATTTAATTCACCCACAATGCGTTTACTTCTAAGCTCTTTACCATTTTGAAAAAATAATATTGCTGGCGGGGCAAAGATATCATAGCGTTTCATAATATCTCGGTGAATCTGAGTATAGTCCGTCATATCAAGTTTTATAAGCTCAAATTGGGCAAGCACGGGGGCAACTTGGTTTGATGGGAAAACACGCTCTTCATATACTTTGCAATACACACACCAGTCGGCATAAAAGTCAAGCATCACCACCTTATCAGTACTTGCTAATACCTTATCAATATCTGCCTGAGTCATCACCTTGTTAAATTCTATAGTTTGTGAAGCAATTACTTGCCCAGTAGGTGCAGAACCAAAAGTCATCCCACCAAGTGGGTTAAGCAAATGCCCACCAGTAGCAACCCCACCCCGTGCTACTAATAACAAGAGTAACACACCATAGCCAAGAACTATGAGTAATACTGCTCGGTAGATGCGCTGAATATACCCCGTATCAGTCCCGATAGCTACGGTAGCACCAAGCGCAATAGGGGCAATAGTAAGTAATAACGCCCACAGGATAAGTATCACATCAGGATCTAAAATCTTATCAAGCATCCAAATAGCAATCCCTAACATCAGCACACCAAAGAGATACTTCACAGCATCCATCCAGCCACCTGCTTTTGGTAGTGAGCCAATGCCTGAGCCAATAATCAGTAATGGCACACCCATACCCATCGCCATAGCAAAAAGTGCAGCTCCACCCAGTGCAGCATCACCTGTTTGACTGATAAAGAGCAAACTTCCCGCAAGAGGTGGGGCAACACATGGACCGACAATCAATGCTGATAACAACCCCATAATAGCTACGCCAATAGTATTTCCGCCTTTTTGATTATTACTAATATTGGTGAGTTTGGTGTTGAGACTGTTGGGTAGTTTTAACTCAAAATAGCCAAACATAGAAAACGCTAACGCAACAAATATAAGAGCAAAGCCCACCACAATATATGGGTTTTGAAATAGAATAATTAAGTTAATATCAAAACTCCCCGCAATCACTCCTGCAGCAGTGTAAGTGAGCGCCATAGCAAGCACAAAAATAAGCGAGAGGAAGAATGCCCTGCCCTTACTAATATCACCTTGCCCAACAATGATATTCGATAAAATCGGAATCATTGGGAATACGCATGGAGTAAAAGATAATGCGAGCCCAAACAGGAAAAACACGCCAATAATTACCCAGAAGCTACTATTTTTTAGTAGCTCTGTCACTTCATCTTGGGCATTGAGTTCTGTGGTTGGTTTAGTAGTTGGTACTGGAGTTGCCTCTAGTGTATGTACTTCTACAGATGGTGTGGCCTGTGTTATCGTTGCTTTTGTGCTAGCAGATGTGCCCACGCCTCCTAAAGTAAATACTAAGTCTTTTTTCAACGGTGGGTAGCAGACTCCGCCCTCCCAGCACCCTTGGTAGGTGAGTGATAGCGTTACTTCTCCTGAGTCACTTGTAGCGGTGACTGGTACTTCTACCGTTAAGCGATCATAATATACATCTACCATACCAAAGAAGTCATCTTCTTTGGACTTGCCTTTTGGGAAATTTATTTCACCAAATTCACCACCAGTAATCTCAAAATTAAATTTATTAGCATAGAGATAATAGTCCTTTCGAATATCCCAATTCAAGAGTATATTTCCATCTATTTCAGTACTAGAAAGTACAAAGGCATCATCTGCTTTTACTGGGTCTTGGACACTTTCCTCTAGTGATAATGACTTAAAAAAGTTAGAAGCATTGGATGTTTTAGCACTGCTAAAGGTAGTCTTGGCTTGAGAGAGTGCACGAGTAGCATCATAGGCTATGGTATGTATTTGCTTGATAGGTGGGTAGCATACACCTCCATCCCAACAGCCTTGAAAGCCTACTTCTACTTCTATAGTATCCCCCGCACTTATTACTTCTGCACTAGCATGAGCACTATTTCTATACACCCCTACCTTACCAAAAAATGGATCATCTTTTATTTTGGCTTCTGATAACGTCAGTTCCCCGAGTTTTGTCGCATCAAGCGGAGTAATACTGGTTTTATCCTGATACATGTAATAGCCATCTTTGATCTCAAAATCAACATGGACTGCATTATTTTGCATGCTGAGTGTAGGGATAAATGCTTGATCAGCAGGCAAGATGTCATTAGCAAGTGCTGAAATGCTCAAAAGGAGTGCACACCATAGTACGAAAATTCTGTTCATTGTTAAACTTATGATTGGAATATTAGAAATATACTAGATTATAGTAAAATAAGTTGCTTTTTTACAGCATTTTTGTTGGTATTACATGGATATAGCACAGCAACTTGAGGTTTTTTTACGTGGTTCTGAAGAAATCTTGCCCTTGGAAGAACTCAAAGAAAAACTAGAGAAAAAAGGCATATTGACCATTAAAGCTGGCTTTGACCCTACTCGCCCAGATATTCATCTGGGGCATACTGTGTTGATTAACAAGCTAAAAATGCTACAAGACTTAGGGCACAAAGTGGTGTTTCTCATTGGTGATTGGACTGCGATGATCGGTGACCCCACAGGCAAAAGTAAAACCCGCCCACCCCTCTCACGCGAAGAGGTACTGACAAATGCTAAAACCTATAGCGAGCAAGTATTTAAAATCTTAGACAAAGAAAAAACCACTGTGCTATATAACTCCGAGTGGATGGATGAACTCAGTTCGCTAGAGTTTATCAAACTCGCAGCAACCAAAACAGTGGCGCGCATGCTAGAGCGCAATGACTTTGAAAAACGCTACAACAATGATGAAGATATTGCCCTACATGAATTCCTCTATCCACTGGTTCAGGGCTATGATAGTGTGGTGCTAGAAAGTGATGTGGAGCTTGGAGGCACTGACCAAAAATTTAACCTCTTAATGGGTAGAGAACTGCAAAAAAAATACGGCAAAGAACAACAATGTATTTTGACCATGCCACTCCTTGTGGGGTTAGATGGCGTGCAAAAAATGAGTAAGTCTCTTGATAACTATATCGCCATAGAAGACTCACCTACCCAAATGTTTGGTAAGATTATGTCTATTACTGATGAGTTGATGTGGAGTTATTTTGAACTATTAAGTTTTATGCCACTAGCAGAGATTAAAGCACTGCAAACAGCAGTTTCAAATGGCAAAAACCCACGAGATGTAAAGTTTATCTTAGCAGATGAACTGATTACCAGATTTTATAGTAAAGAGCTCTCAGATAAAGCCAGAGAAGACTTTATCACTAAGTTTAGTAAAAATGCTATTCCTGATGAAATGCCAGAATTTACAGTAGGTGCAGAGCTAAAACTACCTAACCTACTCAAGGAAACAGGGCTATGTAATAGTACCTCAAATGCGATGCAGATGATTACACAAGGCGGGGTAAAAATAGATGGGGAAAAGGTTGAGCATAAAGATATTGACTTACCAGAACACGCAGTATATCAAGTAGGTAAACGAAAATTTGCCAGAGTGAGTCGTCGCTAACTTCTCAAACCTACTCAGGTTAATCTTGATAAAGAGTATTTGATATATATTAACTTCGTCTCATATTAAATGGTGAAAACCCAAAGCGTGGTTTGCTTTCTTCCTCTGCTCTGAACTCAGCGATTTCGATTACCGTATGTATCAACTTCGAGGCATCTACCTCTAATAGCTCACACAGGCGCAATAGCTGTGCAACCTCAAGGGCTTGCTTTGCATTCTCATACCTACTGACAAAAGACTGGGGCATCGCTAAATGCTGAGCAACCTCTGCTTGGTTTAATAACTTAGATTTGCGAGCAATAGTAAGCGCACGGGCGATTTCTTGGTTAATATAGTCTTCGGTAGTACTCATAATAAACTCCAGATTAAAATATATAATCCATAACACAGTGTAATTCTTAGTTATTTTATGCTAATTTTGCATATTTTATCTTAAAATTACATTTTTTATGCAAATTTAGCATAAATTATTTACTACTTTAACATATACTGCCTAGTATATCTTATGGGTAGCTACTGTACTTATGCGTTGCATTCGCCAAATGATGATATATCTAAACCTGATGATCATGAAGCATATTATAATCGTGGGACTGCATATGCTCAGTTAGGGGAATATGATACAGCAATAGCCGACTACACCACAGCCATAGAGTTAAATCCTGATGATGTTAATGCACTCTATAACCGTGCTACTGCATATGAGGCACTCGGAGAAAACATCTTAGCGCAAAAAGACTTTGCTCGTACGGAAGCATTAGACCCGAAAATAAAAATGATTCGGCAGCTTAGTGAAAAAAATAAGGAATCTTTACAAAAAGATGTAGCACAAGCACAAGAAGTTGTTAAAACAGAAATTAGAAAATCAGAAGATTTTCATGAGAGTATCACAAAACTAAAAACTGAGTTTCGAACTGATGAAAAAGTTTGGCTACGCGGTAGTGTTAGCTTTGTAATTAGTATTGTGGGAGTTGCTACATTAAATGCTATCAACCAATGGGTGCCTATTAGCAAAGACTATATCTACCCCATTATGGCTTTTTTTGCTACTCTGACCTTTATTATTATCCGTCAATATACTAATGCAAAACAACTACGCATTAGAGAAAGTGAGCGCTTTGCTTTGGCTCAAATGTACCAGCGCACTCTTGAGGACAGCCCAGAAATAGCTGAAAAAATAGCAGATCAAATAATTACCACGAATGCTAAGGGAGTAGACACCTCATTACCAGAAACGCTGAAAAATTTAGGTGATGCTATTAAAAAAAATAAAATAAGCGTATAATAGGCTACCTACATTTGGGGATGACTTTGGCTTCGACGGGAAGATGGAGTTTAACTGATGCATGTCGGGGATGATAATAACCTGTAAAACATCTTATCAAACATATAGTTGCAGAAAAAGACAACTACGCTCTAGCTGCTTAATTAAGCTAGCCGCCCTTAGGGGTTGTTTGTGCTTCTAGGGTAGCGGTCGATTAGCAAACTCGCACATTTGTTGCTTTTAGGGCAAGTGTGTTAAACAAAACTAAAATCGCCTAATATATCCCTGTTGGTCGGGTGATATTAGGTTAAATAATAGACCATTCTAAGCATGTAGAGTCATTAGATGAAGGTTTTCGGACGGGGGTTCAACTCCCCCCATCTCCACCACTAGTTAAACTTATTAACATATCAATTTATATCTAAATGTATCATATATAACTTAAAAATATTGAATATATTGGTACTTTATGGTATTTGATATTAACTTTAAATATCTTTATATATCGATTTCTTGCCATAAGTACACACTCCTCCCGTTATCAAGTTTTGGTTTAAAAGTGGTCTTATTTTAGGGGTGCGGGACAATGCTCTTCACAGGACAAACCAGTCAAGCAATTTATGATTTATATACTAAAGAAAGGTTTTCAAATAAAGACAAAACTAACTACTCAATCAATTTGATTTATTTGTAAACTCAATTATTAGAAATCACATTACTTTTTTGTTATCACAGCGTTAGCAATCAAAAAACGTGTTTGTTATCTGGGGGAATTTTCTATTCCCCCCGTTACTGCGTTATATAACAATTATATGATTTTCACCATACTACAATCATCTCAGTCATATCACCAAAAAAATAAAAATCACTCCCCAGTTACGGATTATGGCGAACCAAACGCACTCTATAGGAGAAGTTGCGATAGTTGCCGCTGCCGAAACCATCGCTAAAAATCAGTCGCCACGCATAGCTAGTGTTATTAGCATACGGGGATGACGACCAAAAGCTAGCGTTAGGGGTATTAGGAAACATGGTGGTATTAATACTTGGTGAGTAGCAGTTGAGTGATGCAAGTGAGGAAAGCTCTTTAATATTTGGCAGTCTCCAGTCAGTGTATCCTGCAAAGCTTGAGCCGCTCAGGGCGAGTGCATCTTGCCAAGTGTACGTGCTAGCACTCCCAGTAGCGCAGTCGCTACCACTTAAGCCCTCTGGGCATTGCTTCCACATAAGTTTTGTAACATTATCAGTAATAGTGCCATCGCCATGATTGATGTACCTGCTATCTGGCCATTCATTGGGGATGTAGTCTTTGCACGTTTGTGCGTATGAATAAACACTAGTAAGTGATAGTAATAGAAAATATATCATTCGTAAGTTGGTGTGTGGCATATATGCTCCTTATGAAAAAGTTATTAAAAGGTATAAGTGAAGTTATGATAAAAGTTATAAGTGGAGGGAAGAAAAATTTGACGAATTTTTCGTTGTTTTAAGCGGTTATGAACATAACCGACTTCACTCACAAAGACATGCCCTTGGCTATTACGCTGTAATTTCTTGATAAATTGAGCAAGGTATCTCAGGCTACATTCTTCATTATGAATACTACTGGTAATAAAACTTTTGCCTTTTTGTATAATCACTATAAAGTCTTTAAACAATGTATCAAAAAAATATTGTTGGTGGCTAAATTTAGTCGCAAGTTTATGGTAGCTAGTTGATACATAGGTAGTATCCTGTATATAAAAAAATAACCTCAGCCAAGGAAATTGGCTATATTTTTGTTGGATGATGTTGTAGTGTTTGGCGTGTTTAAAATGCCCCAAATAACTTGCAAATAAGCTACTCAGAAGAGTGCTCGCATTTGGCTTTACATCAATAAAAGTAGTATAAGGCTTTGGGTGGTAGGTATTGGTTTGCAACACCAAATAAGTATTAAAAAGGTTATCAAGTAATAACGCATCATATTGTTGAGCTTTACTTGATTTAGCTTTGCCTTTGTGGCATTTTTTATATGCCTTATAGATATCTTGTATTAATACTTGCATATCACGTTCCGAGGCGAACCAAATGCACTCTATTAGAGTTGTTGCGGTTGTTATTGTTATCATTGCCATTACTAAAATTCAGTTGCCACGCATTGCCCGAGTTATTAGCATTCGGGGATGACGACCAAAAGTTAGCGGTTTCCTTAATACTTAAACTGCGTCTAAACATCCATAGTATTCTTTGGTAGCTCAGTTGCTTTACTCTACCAATATAAGAACTATACTGGTGATTAAGGGGCAGAGTGATAAACACACTCTGAGTGTAATTACGCATAATTACCCTCATTCTGGTGCTGGTGTTGCAACTGTTTGTGCCATGCTTTACATTGCTTGGATATGCTTATTACCAGCGTGGCAAGATGTTCAAATATTTTAAAGCTTAGGTTGGTAATACTTTTAGCGAGATGGATCTTTATCTTTAGTACCTCGCTAAAATCATGCGCTTTTTTGATTGATTGTATTCTAGTTTGTGTGTTGTTTATACTATATGTTATGGCAGTTAATACATCATATGTGTTTTTCCGCATTTCACTACCGACGGTGTATTTATGGTATCTAGGGAATTTTTTTACACACTCCTCTATCGCTATCACTAGCCTGGTAGCATTACGATATATGGGAAACTTGTTTTGATATTGCATAAAATCTAAAAATTAAAATTTAAAAAACTAAAAATAAAAAATCACTCTCCGAGGCGAACCAAACGCACTCTATAAGAGGAGTTGCGATTGTAGCTGTCGTTACCATGGCTAAAATTCAGTAGCCACGCATTGTCCGAGTTAAGAGCATTCGGGGATGACGACCAAAAGGGGGCGGTAGGTGTATTTGGGAAGTAGGTCGTATCAATAGTTGGGTTAGTCCTACTATAATCCACAATGGAGTGAAGCTCTTCTTTAGTAGGCACTCTCCAGTCGGTAAAACCACATAAGCCACTGCCACTATTTGCCTCATTTACTAATATATTCCAGTCGTCATAATAGATGCCTTCTTTACTAGAGTGGTCACGACCTAGGGCAGTGAGTCCACCCCAGTGGTAGGTGTTATTTTTGTCATGAATACCGTCATCATCTGTTTTGACTTCCCATAGTAAGCCTGTATGGTTATCTCGCACACAGCTCCAGCTGGTGCTACTTGCAGGGAGCTCTGCTCCACTTGAGCTTATTTTGGTGAAGTCAAAGCCAGCATGACCAGCGCCTACTTTTTGAAGTGTACCTGCTTGTGCTTTGGCGTCTCTACCATGAGAGCAGTCTTGTGTTGAGATATTTTCCCCTGTGCAGTCACTATTATTACCACTTGAATAATCCCCACCCCAGGTGATACCAGTGTCGTTGAGTTTGCCTTGTGGCGTGGCTGAGACCTCATTACTAGCACTGCTTTCTATATTGTTTTGAATGGCGGTTACAACAAAATAATATGTAATACCATTAGTTAAATTAATAGTTTTATGAGTCGCGATGCTATTGAGTAACGTACCACCGTTTAAAGTGGCGTAATTACTAATATCATCTAGGCTTGCAAAACTTTCTTTAGCGTAATACAAGTTATACGTTGCACCAGGTCCGCTATTACTCCAGCTTAGAGATATTTCGCCATAACCTGCGATTGGATCATTCATGGTTACACTATTAGGAGCCCACTTAGCATATAAGGTTAATGCTGCATTAGTTGAGTATGTAGCACCAACTGCATAGTCAGTACCTAAACCATCAGCCTCTGTATTCCAACCAGCAAAGGTATAGCCTGTTCTTGCTAAGTTACCAGTGTTGGTCGCAAGTGGTAAATCACTACCATGAGTTTTGCTTTGAGCTGTTGGCGTGGTACCACTTGTTGCATTATTTGCATCATAGGTTACATCATAAGTAATTACAGGAGCCCACTTAGCATATAAGGTTAATGCTGCATTAGTTGAGTATGTAGCACCAACTGCATAGTCAGTACCTAAACCATCAGCCTCTGTATTCCAACCAGCAAAGGTATAGCCTGTTCTTGCTAAGTTACCAGTGTTGGTCGCAAGTGGTAAATCACTACCATGAGTTTTGCTTTGAGCTGTTGGCGTGGTACCACTTGTTGCATTATTTGCATCATAGGTTACATCATAAGTAATTACAGGAGCCCACTTAGCATATAAGGTTAATGCTGCATTAGTTGAGTATGTAGCACCAACTGCATAGTCAGTACCTAAACCATCAGCCTCTGTATTCCAACCAGCAAAGGTATAGCCTGTTCTTGCTAAGTTACCAGTGTTGGTCGCAAGTGGTAAATCACTACCATGAGTTTTGCTTTGAGCTGTTGGCGTGGTACCACTTGTTGCATTATTTGCATCATAGGTTACATCATAAGTAATTACAGGAGCCCACTTAGCATATAAGGTTAATGCTGCATTAGTTGAGTATGTAGCACCAACTGCATAGTCAGTACCTAAACCATCAGCCTCTGTATTCCAACCAGCAAAGGTATAGCCTGTTCTTGCTAAGTTACCAGTGTTGGTCGCAAGTGTTACATCACTACCATGAGTTTTGCTTTGAGCTGTTGGCGCGGTACCACTTGTTGCATTATTTGCATCATAGGTTACATCGTATGTTACGGCATTCACAGTAATAGTAATCGTAGCAGAATTTCCTGCTAAGTCAACGTTCGTTGCTATGATAACTACAGTACCATCTGCAACACCTGTAACAACACCTGAGTCACTTACAGTAGCAATATTAGTATCTGCTGAAATCCATATAGTGTTAGTAGTACCACCAGTTGCGCTGAGCGTAATACTAGATCCGACTGAAACTGAAGAGTCACCTGAGATAGTAGGAGCAGGGGCTTCTGCTACCGTACTAGTGTTTACTGTTGTGGTCGAATTGTTTGCATTATTATCAGTACGATTGAAGTCATTAGCAGTAACTCCTGCTACACTCGTTGCAAGGTTAGTAAGTTCTGTAGCACTATCCACATTTTGACTTGCAGAGCCAGCCGTAGCACCATCAAGTACTGAAAGATTTGCCAGAATAATGCCTAATTTATCTGCTTGTGTAGCACCAGTAATTGCGCCATCATTTAAGTCTTTTGGAATGGTAGAAATAAAGTCTGCACTTAAACCAAATGTAGTTGCAACATCAGCATTTATCTGATCAATAGCTGCTGCTAAATTCCCTGTATTACTTGCGATATTATAGGCAATATTAGAAAGAGGGGTAACGATTAGAGTTAATTCGCCAGAACCACTATAATTCGTAGCAGCACGCTGTGTAGGAGCTATTTTTCCGCTTTCATCATATTCAGAAGTATAATTACCACCTCCGCACTCCATAGTTGTAAGCCCAGCTGGAACTGTGAACCCTGAAAATGAAGCTATTCCAGTATCATCAGTTGTAACAGTGTGAGTAGCGCCATTGCTTAATGTAATCTCACATGTTGACCCAACTACGGTAGCGTTATATTGTCCGCCTGTTGCACTAGAAGAAGAAGAAGCACCACCTCCGCCACCACAAGAGCTAAGAAATAGCAGGGTGAACAATATGGTTATGTAAGTTGATAATTTGAGTGTGTTCATTTTTAATCCTGACATACATTTAAAATAAATTGAAAATTTTTAAATATTGTACTACATAATTGTTTTTTTTGTTGCAACTATTTCTTCTTTAGGCATGGCTTATGTGTTTATAAATATAAAAGCGGTTATCTTAAGGTATCTTGCTCTATGGGTGTAAATGACATGCTAAAGCATGGGTTACCAATTCCTTCAGCAGAGTATTGGCGGCGAACTCATGTAGATGGATAAAGTGCAAAACCCAAGAAGTCAGCAAAATCTTTACTAAAAACAAAGCCAATATTTGCAATTTAAGACACTTTTTTTGTATAGCGCATCTATGATGTATTACACAAACATGCTAATCTCCTTTATAGAGCTATGTGTTAATCTTTAAAGAGAGTTGTGCAAAACTGAACTATATTGTTCAATATCGTATGAAATGGTTTTATATTGCACAATAATGTATAAAATTGGTTACTTATCATGATATGAGTAACATTGTGAGTAACAAATATAATTGTTAAAAATTAATATTATTAAAACAATACTTTAACGAATATATTAAATACCCCCCATCTCCACCAAATTATTATCATAAAATCAATAATTTATAAAAATAAAATAAATTAACTTGACAACATATTGACAACAGAGTTATATTTCAATACATCTTTTTAAGTGATTTGGTGATAAATGAGTATACTTCATTGTCAGATGAAGTTTAGGTTATTACAATTTATCAATTTTAATAGAATTTTTTAGTGTGCGGTATAAGGTTCTCTATTATGAGATAGAGGTTAATATAAGAGTCTTAAATTTTGATAATAAAAAGCCCTAGTACCTTAAACAGATACTGGGGCTTTTTATTTTTTTCATATTATGAAATAAATTTCATAATATGAAACTAATGAGGAGCTTGGCAATGTCCTACTCTCACATGGGGAGACCCCACACTACCATCGGCGCTAAGTGGTTTCACTGCTGAGTTCGGAATGGAATCAGGTGGGTCACACTTGCTATTGTCACCAAGCAAAACTGGTTTTTAAGGGCTTATTTTTGGCTTTTGCGGTGTTAGGTTTTTAAAATTTTTAGTCATATAGCTGTACTATACTCCCTCAAATTTTTACAAATCTGCCTAGCAAAATCTCAAAACTAAACTCCTAAATAATAACATAACAAAAATAGTGATGAAGAAAGTATATTGCTTTGATTCAACAACTTCCATAGATTCTAGCAAATACATAATATATATGTATTCATAAAATAGTTTGGGTGTTATCTGATCAAGCCTCACGTTCAATTAGTACTAGTTAGCTACATGCGTCGCCGCACTTCAACATCTAGCCTATCAACCTTGTAGTCTTCAAGGGAACTTTAGGGTATAAATACCTGGGAGACCTAATCTTGGGAGGGGCTTCCCGCTTAGATGCTTTCAGCGGTTATCCTTTCCAAACATAGCTACTCGGCAATGCGACTGGCGTCACAACCGAAACACCAGAGGTTTGTCCATTCCGGTCCTCTCGTACTAAGAACAGCTTCCCTCAAGTCTCCAACGCCCACGGTAGATAGGGACCGAACTGTCTCACGACGTTCTAAACCCAGCTCGCGTACCACTTTAAATGGCGAACAGCCATACCCTTGGGACCTGCTTCAGCCCCAGGATGTGATGAGCCGACATCGAGGTGCCAAACACCCCCGTCGATGTGAACTCTTGGGGGGTATCAGCCTGTTATCCCCGGCGTACCTTTTATCCGTTGAGCGATGGTCCTTCCACTCAGAACCACCGGATCACTAAGACCTAGTTTCCTACCTGCTCCACGTGTCTGTGTCGCAGTCAAGCATCCTTTTACCTTTGCGCTCATTGCACGATGTCCGACCGTGCTGAGGATACCTTTGCGCTCCTCCGTTACTCTTTGGGAGGAGACCGCCCCAGTCAAACTACCCACCATACATTGTCCCCGATCCAGATAATGGACCTAGGTTAGAACCCCAACCATACCAGGGTGGTATTTCAAGGACGACTCCATGAGAACTAGCGTCCCCACTTCAAAGTCTCCCACCTATCCTACACAAGTAGGATCAGAGTTCAATGCAAAGCTGTAGTAAAGGTGCACGGGGTCTTTCCGTCTAGCCGCGGGTATACCGCATCTTAACAGCAATTTCAATTTCACTGAGTCTCGGGTGGAGACAGTGTGGCCATCGTTACGCCATTCGTGCAGGTCGGAACTTACCCGACAAGGAATTTCGCTACCTTAGGACCGTTATAGTTACGGCCGCCGTTTACTTGGGCTTCGATCAAGAGCTTCGCATACGCTAACCCCATCAATTAACCTTCAAGCACCGGGCAGGCGTCATACCCTATACTTCCTCTTACGAGTTTGCAGAGTACTGTGTTTTTAATAAACAGTCGCAGCCACCTGGTATCTTCAACTCTCTTCTGCTCCTTCAGCAAGTGAATTCACATACAAAGAGCACACCTTCTCCCGAAGTTACGGTGTCATTTTGCCTAGTTCCTTCACCCGAGTTCTCTCAAGCGCCTTAGAATTCTCATCTCGTCCACCTGTGTCGGTTTGGGGTACGGTTTCATATAACCTGAAGCTTAGAGGATTTTCCTGGAAGCATGGTATCACTCACTTCTCCCAAAAGAGGGATCGTCATCACGCCTTGGATAAAAGCTACCGGATTTGCCTAATAGCTAACCTACACGCTTAAACTTGGACAACCATCGCCAAGCTGAGCTAACCTTCTCCGTCTTCCCATCGCAGTTATATGAAGTACAGGAATATTAACCTGTTTCCCATCGACTACGCATTTCTGCCTCGCCTTAGGGGCCGACTAACCCTACGCCGATTAACGTTGCGTAGGAAACCTTGGACTTCTGGCGAAGGGGTTTTTCACCCCTTTTATCGTTACTCATGTCAGCATTCGCACTTCTGATACCTCCAGCAAACCTTACAGTTTACCTTCAACGGCTTACAGAACGCTCTCCTACCGTGCAAAAGATAGAACGAAATAACTTTTTTATCATTTCTTACTTCTTATTTTTTATTTCTTACTTCTATAAAAAACATTTATTGATGCCAATAAAACTAATACAGATGCCATCAATTCTAATAACTCTTCCATAACTAAAGAAAAGTAACTCGTTATAGTAATATATGGACTTAGTATATTTTGAAATATTGGTTTATCAAACAAAAGTTGACTAATTACGAGAAATACACCTGATAATAATACATACGTAGCAGGTAAATTTTTATTTATTAAATTAATAAAATAAGTTTTAACATTCATAGCGATAGATAATATTAAAAGTACTATTAACATAGTTATGAGTATGCCAAAAAATAATTTATTGTCTAATGGAATACTATTATCCGTATAGTACGATATTTTAAATATGCTATTTGTTAAATTATCTCCATAAATAATCTGTCTAATACTTATTTCTCGTAGTGAGAAAATTAATGGATATAGCGCTAATAACTTATACTTAATATTTTTAGAGTATATAACAAATCCAGCAGAGACAAACCAAAACAATGCTGAAAGAGATTCTATAATACCATGCTCTTGCAAAATAAATTGCATTATATCAATAGGTAATAATAGAATACTTATAACTAAAAAAGTAGAAATAAGTAGTATTGTTTTTAAAGAAGGAAGAAGTAAATTCATAATAAAGATTTTATCAAATGTAAGTTATTTTGTTCTATCTTCTGCACCCGCAGCTTCGGTGTATAGTTTAGCCCCGTTATATCTTCCGCGCAAACCGACTCGACCAGTGAGCTATTACGCACTCTTTAAAGGAATGGCTGCTTCTAAGCCAACCTCCTGGCTGTCTATGCCTTTTCACATCGTTTCCCACTTAACTATAACTTTGGGACCTTAGCTGACGGTCTGGGTTGTTTCCCTTTCCACTACGGACGTTAGCACCCGCAGTGTGTCTGCCATGCTCATACTTTCTGGTATTCGGAGTTTGCAATGGTTTACTAAGTCTTGACGACCCGCTAGCCATAACAGTGCTCTACCCCCAGAAGTAATACATGACGCTCTACCTAAATAGATTTCGGAGAGAACCAGCTATCTCCGGATTTGTTTGGCCTTTCACCCCTATCCACAGCTCATCCCCTCATTTTTCAACATAAGTGGGTTCGGGCCTCCAGTAAATGTTACTTTACCTTCACCCTGGCCATGGATAGATCATCCGGTTTCGGGTCTACTCCATGCTACTCATCGCCCATTTAAGACTCGGTTTCCCTACGGCTCCCTTAAAAGTTAACCTTGCAACATAGAAGTAAGTCGCTGACCCATTATACAAAAGGTACGCCATCACCCCTAAGGGCTCTGACTGCTTGTATGCATACGATTTCAGGTTCTATTTCACTCCCCTCCCGGGGTTCTTTTCGCCTTTCCCTCACGGTACTTGTTCACTATCGGTCGAATACGAGTATTTAGCCTTGGAGGGTGGTCCCCCCATCTTCAAACAGCGTTTCACGTGCGCCGCCCTACTTAATATGTTAATATATAAATTTCGTATACGGGACTATCACCCTGTATCGTTAACCTTTCCAGAATATTCTACTATTTATATATTAATCGGCTCTTCCCCTTTCGCTCGCCGCTACTAAGGGAATATCGGTTGATTTCTTTTCCTCTGGGTACTTAGATGTTTCAGTTCTCCAGGTTTGCCTCCTTAAACCTATGTATTCAGTAAAAGGATAATAGCCTTATGGCTATTGGGTTTTCCCATTCGGAGATCCCCGACTAAGCGTATTATCAGCTAATCGAGGCTTATCGCAGATTATCACGTCCTTCATCGCCTGTATTCGCCAAGGCATCCGTCGTATGCACTTAATTACTTGATCATATAACCCCAAACCATCTGGTTAAAGAAATCAAATTTTCATCATTTTTCTGTGTTATTTTTATTTTTGCTGAGTCATTTAGCACGCTAAACTCCTTGCACAAAAATAAAAAGTGCCTTGAAAAATAATAAAACTTTAATTTCCTAAAAATTAGGTTTTAGTAGTTATAAACCAATAACTAGTTTTATTTTTTTGCCTTGAAGTCACTAACTACGATTAAAAAAAATAATTGTAGTTGGTGTCTTTCATTCTATTTAGTAATTACTGAGTAAATTACAGTAATTACTATGAGAATCTATATTTTTTGAAATTGTTGTATCAATGCAATATACTTACTAAATTAATATAAACCGATAACAGATGGTTTATATTATTGCGTTGTGTTGTATTTACGTATATTGTATTTTACAAACTTTACTTCATCACCAAATTGTTACAGAGCAACCTATGAAAACTCATAGGGTAAATTAAAAGGTTTATATTCAACTATAAATATAAAACTTTTAATTTACGCTAACTATGTTTGATACTATAAGGATGGTGGAGCTAAGCGGGATCGAACCGCTGACCTCCTGAATGCAAATCAGGCGCTCTCCCAGCTGAGCTATAGCCCCAAAATTATAAACTGGTCTTGGTTAAATTCAGCACACTCTCTGCAATGTAATTTTTTATTATACTTTTGTCAAGAACGAGGCATTTTATTACGAAGTTTGCGAATAGCAAATGAGTAAGAAAATAACAAAGTTATTGGCAAAAGTGGTGGGTCTGGGAAGATTTGAACTTCCGACCTCACCCTTATCAGGGGTGCGCTCTAACCAACTGAGCTACAGACCCGAAATTACTCATTGTTTACTT
>OZ255703.1:610000-1580950 GCA_965277055.1 Gammaproteobacteria bacterium
AGTAATACTTCATTAGTAGATTCTAGCCTAAATGGTGTAATGACAAAGTATCCATACACACCATTTACAGTTTGATTATCATAAACAAATTGTTTGTTAAGGTAGTTGCCACTCAATCTTACATTGTAATGAATTTTGTTTTGTAATTCATTTGTGCTGAAAATAGTGATAATAGACGTATCAGAGACCTGCTGAATGTCGTCAAGAATAGATTGTTTTTCTGCGGCTCTATCTAGTTGCCATAACCCAAGACTAATAAGTAAAGAAAAAAGTAGGATAAATAATAATGGTACTATTATTTTTCTCATCACTGTACTTTATCAAGCAAGACTCTATTCGGTTCAATCCATCCAGAATAATATGCAATAATTAGAAATAATAGCATCAATACCGTAAGTATTATTCTGAGTCTCAATGAACTAAATAACTTTTTAGAATTGTATTCACCGCCTCTAATCATCGCAACAAAGCCGATTGCTAGTGTAGCAAGAATAACTAATAATGCAACAATAATTATAAATTTCATACGGAAAATACAAAAAAAGGTTTTATAACATCATTATAAAACCTTTTTCAAAGAAAAATGGATGAGAAATTATATTATGTATACAAATATAAATAACCCAAACCACACAACATCTACAAAATGCCAGTACCATGCTGTTGCTTCAAAGGCAAAATGATTGTTGGCGTCAAAATGACCTCGTTGAATTCTAAAGAGCATAACAGTGAGCATAATAACCCCAATGGTCACATGCAATCCATGAAACCCTGTAAGCATATAAAAGGTTGAGCCATAAATGCCAGAAGTGAGTTTAAGTCCGTCATGATACGCATGTCCATACTCTAGTGCTTGAAACCCAAGAAACGCTACACCAAGAGCAATAGTTGCTACCATCCAGAACATTAAAGCATTTCTATGAGCTTTGCGAAGTGCGTGATGAGCAAAAGTTATAGTAACACCAGACAACACCAATAAAATGGTATTAACCAGTGGTAATCCTGACCAATGTACTAATTTATCAGGTGTAGAAATTTCCACGCCAGATTGCAAGGTTGTCCCAGGAGTAGAAAATGCAATAGAGTCCCATGTAGCTTTAAATCCATTCCATAATTCTGGAGTATAGAAGTTATTTCCCTCACCACTTAACCACGGTATAGCAAATTGCCTCGCATAAAAAAGAGCACCAAAAAAGGCAGCAAAAAACATGACTTCGGAAAATATAAACCAACCCATACCCCAACGGAATGAACGATCTACTTGTGCACTATATAACCCCCCAACACTTTCGCTAACCACTTGTCCAAGCCAACCAAACATCATGAAAATGATAATAGCAGACCCAACTACCATAGTAAATCCACCCCACTCACTACCATGTAATGAATTCGCAAATCCAACAAATAATGTAGCAATACCTAATGAACCTAGTATTGGCCAATATGTTCCATGAGGAACATAATAATCTTGGTTACTCATTTTCACTCCTTTAACTTTCTAATCTAAAAAAATTATACGATAAACTTATATCCTTAATATGTGTGGCCATTTCAGGTTCAACAATAAATCGCACTTGCATTTCTACCTCTTCAAACGGTTGGAATACTTGTCTATTAAAACAAAAACACTCTAACTTTTTAAAGTATGCAGCCCCATCACTAGGAGCAACACTAGGTACAGCTTGACCAACAATCACCTGATTAGTATTATTTTTAGCAATATAGCTCGTAGTATAAAACTTACCAGGAACAATTTCCATATTCGTATCCTTGGGATAAAATTTCACTGGAAATCCACTTGCAGTATCCGCAAAAAAACTCACATCAACAACTCTACTTTCATCAATCTGCATGGTATTTTCTTCATATACCCTACCAGTGGTTCCGTTAAATCCAGTGATTTCACATATAATGGTATATAGTGGCACCAACGCATACGCGAAGAAAAACATTAAGATAGGTGCTAAAACTAGGCGTATCCAAAACTTCCTAGAAATAGGTTGTCTACTATCCATTTAAGAAAATTGTCATACTATACACCATTACTGCAACACCAAACACTATCACCGCAGTTAGTTTTGCTCCATTATTTCTACTACGATTACTCATAATTTATGCAGTATGCTGAGACTCTTTAATAATTAATTCTCTCGCAGGTGGGGTATCAAAACTATGGTACTGTGCTGGAGATTCTAATGTCCACTCTAGCCCTTTAGCACCTTCCCATACTCTATTACTTTCTACAGGTTTACCGTTACGAATACAATCAATGACTATATAAGCCAATAGTAAGAACGACAATCCAAAGGCAAATGCTCCTATAGAAGAAATAGCATTAAAATCAGCAAATTGTAATGCATAATCAGGAATCCGACGTGGCATACCTGCCAAGCCTAAGAAGTGTTGTGGGAAGAATAATACATTTACCGAAATAATTGCCCACCAAAAATGAACTCTTGAAAGTTTTTCGTTATACATCCGACCAGTCCATTTTGGTAACCAATAAAATGTTGCAGCAATAATAGACCATAATGCCCCAGTTACCAAAACATAGTGAAAGTGTGCAACTACAAAATAAGTATCATGGTATTGAATATCTGCGGGCACAATACCAAGCATCAGCCCAGAAAAGCCTCCCATAGTAAACAAAATGATAAAGGATAACGCCCAAAGCATTGGGGTTTCAAAGGTCATAGAGCCTCGCCACATCGTTGCAACCCAATTAAATACTTTTACTCCTGTCGGTACTGCAATCAACATAGTTGCATACATAAAGTAGAGTTCGGCTGCTACTGGCATACCTGTGAGGAACATATGATGCGCCCAAACAATATATGATAAAAATGCAATTGCTACTGTTGCATAAACCATTGACGAATAGCCAAATAATGGCTTTCTGGCAAAGGTTGGTAAAATATGTGAAATAATCCCAAATGCTGGCAAAATCATAATGTATACTTCAGGATGTCCAAAAAACCAGAAAATATGTTGGAACATCACTGGATCGCCCCCTCCAGCAGCATCAAAAAATGCAGTACCAAAGTTTCTATCGGTCAGCATCATCGTTACCGCACCTGCAAGAACTGGCATTGCACCAATAAGTAAAAATGAAGTAATTAACCACGTCCAGACAAATAATGGCATGTCCATCAATTTCATATCAGGAGCACGCATATTGAGTACAGTGGCAATAATATTGATTGCCCCCATAATAGAAGAAAATCCTAGTAAGTGAATAGCAAAGATAAAGAAATCGGTACTATCAGGAGCAAAGGTGGTAGAAAGTGGGGCATAAAATGTCCAACCAAAGGCTGGAGCTCCACCATCCATAAAAAAGGTGCTCAGTAAAATAGCCCCTGCAAATGGCAAAATCCAAAACGACCAGTTATTCATACGTGGTAATGCCATATCTGGTGCACCTACCATCATTGGAATCAGCCAGTTTGCTAACCCCACAAATGCAGGCATAATAGCACCAAACACCATAATCAAACCATGCATTGTGGTCATTTGATTAAAGAATTGAGGTTCTATTAATTGTAATCCTGGTTGAAAAAGTTCAGCACGAATAACCATTGCCATTGCACCACCCACCAATAACATGATGAATGAAAACCAAAGATATAGCGTACCAATATCTTTATGGTTTGTGGTAGTTATCCAACGTAAAATTCCTTTTGGTGGTGCATGATGATGTCCCTCGTGAGAAACCTCGTAATCTGCGGTAGTTGTACTCATATCTATTCTCCTGAAATCTATCTTCTGCTTTTAACATCAGTTGGTTGGACGATACTGCCGTTATTACCAAATCCTTGTCTTTCGTAGGTAATAACTGATGCTGCATCTGCATCGTTTAATAATGCTTTAAAGGCTGGCATTGCTGCTTTACCATGTAGTACCAAGTTAATATGTTCAGTTGGATCTGGGTCATTAGACACTTTAGAGCCAATCATTGCAGGGAAGGCTGGTGGCAGACCCTTACCACTGACTTGGTGACAGGCTGCACAGTTAGCGTTATATACTTTTTCACCATTAGCCATTAACTCTTCTTTAGTCCATTCTCTGTTACCACTTGCTGCTGCAGCTTGTGCTTCTGCTTTTTTATCGGCAACCCATTGTTTATATTCTGCTTTGGAAACTACATCAACTACAATAGGCATAAATCCATGATCTTTACCACATAATTCTGCACATTGTCCACGATAGGTACCTTCTTTTTCAATATATGCCCATGCATCATTTATAAACCCTGGGTTGGCATCTTGTTTAACACCAAAATCTGGCACCCACCAATTATGGATAACATCTGCCGAAGTCATTAAAAATCTAATTCTGGTGTTTACTGGTAGAACTAATCTATTATCTACTTCTAATAAGTAATGTTCAGGTTTCTTATCGCTATTAATAGCATCTCTGCTAGATTGGGCTAAGTTAGAAACAAAACTAATACCTTCTTCTGGGTAGTCATAACGCCATTTCCATTGATAGCCAGTAATCTTAATATTCATTTCGGAGCCATCGGTATTTTCCAAAGCAATCAAACTCTTGGTTGCAGGAATTGCCATAGCAATCAGAATAATAACTGGAATTGCTGTCCACAAAATTTCTATTGAGGTACTTTCATGAAAATTACTTGCCACAGCACCTTTAGATTTACGATGCTTAAAGATGGAGTAAAACATAATGCTAAATACCACCAGACCGATTAATACACAGATAAAAAAGATAATCATATGTAAATCATAGATATCTCTACTTACTGGTGTAACTCCTTGACGTAAATTAAATTCATACGCAGCAAATACGGTATTACTCAAAAACAACGTAAATACCACAAAAAAACCTCTCATAAACTTCTCCTTAGCTTATTAGCAAAATTTCGTATATTTTTTCTATTTCATCTTTATTTGTCAAGTATATAAAAATATAATAATATTCTAATATAATTGACAAAAACTTAAAATACTGTTTTAATCTTGGAGTTTGTAATATGTAAGTAAGTCATAATAAAAACAAAATGAGTATATTAAAAACACAACGCATAAAAACTAATTTTACCAAGCAAATTACGCTTAATACGGTAGGTATTTCCGCTATTTTTGAGTGGCTAAGTAACGGGTATAAAGATTTTATGCAATGCCCAACACTCGGATTATTTTATGGCACGTTATTTTGGGCAATGTCTTATGGTATATGGTCTGTATTAAATGCACAGTCAGCAATGCATGATGTCTCTGCGCCTTTATTGGCAATGATCATTTTAGCACTCGGTCCGATTTCTGCGATGGGCTTATATAGTGCTTCACAAAAAATACATAATGGTGAAAAAATATCTATTTCATCCATTCATCATGTAGTAGGAGCAGCCTTTACAGCCAAAGGTTCGTACCCTTCATTATTTTTATCATTATTCCTCTTAATTCTTGCTATAGGTTGGATGATATTTACTCCACTCATTTATGCAGTTTTTCATTCTGGTTCTTTACACATTGTAGGAGACTCACAAAACATTATTCATTCAATTATAGCCAGTATTTTAAGTGGTGAAAATATTCCATACTTAATAGTGTATGGGATCTTTACCGCAATTTTGGCTTGGTTTGCGTTTATGATTAGTTGGTTTTCTTTTCCTATGGTGCTAGATCAAGATGTAGATCCATTTACCGCTGCTATCGCATCATTACAAACAGCAAATGCCAATAAGTTAGTTATGATTGTTTGGATTCCAATAGTAGCAGTACTAGTGATTCTTGCGCTTGTGTTACCTTACTTCTTAGGGCTCATATTTATAATACCATTACTTGCCCATGCAACATGGCATGCTTATAAAAGCTTGATTGGCAAGATGCAAGATATTGTGTAAAATGAGCGTTCTATGAAACTGGTGCACCTGCTTAAACTATCATTATTACTCGCATTTATGGTTGTAGCATTAGGTGCGTGGACGCGCTTAAGTGATGCAGGGCTCAGTTGTCCCGACTGGCCCGGATGTTATGGTCAAATACTGGTACCTGATACTCAAATAGCAGGATATGATAGACCATTAGAACGTGATAAAGCGTGGCTAGAAATGATTCATCGCTACATTGCTGCCTTATTAGGTGTATTTGCTATTATTATTTTTGTTGCGAGTTTAAAACACAAGTATCAACGTATTAGAAAACTTGCCTCAGGCTTATTAGCCATGATTCTTGCCCAAGGAGCATTGGGTGCGTTTACAGTGACAGAATTGGTGCATCCGCTCATTGTAACTGCGCACTTATTAGGAGGATTTATTACTACAAGTTTGATTTTTTTGATTTTATTTACACTCTTAAATCGCAACCGCGAAAAAATCCCCATACGCTCTTTAGACAATACTATTCTTATATTGGCTATCGTTCTTGTTTGTATGCAAATCTTCCTTGGTGGGTGGACAAGTACTAACTATGCCGCTCTATCTTGCGGTGATTATTTTCCGAGTTGCTTGGGTCAATATATTCACCCTATCAACTTAGGAAATATATTTTTCGTTGGAGATTTAGGAGTTGATTATGAATTTGGGGTGTTATCAGATGCCGATAGAATAGGGATACAAATTCTCCATAGGATTGGCGCGGGAATTGTACTACTATATATACTATTTCTTATATTCAAAATGCGCACCTACCGCTCTGTGACTCCTTATTTATTGATAATAGGATTAGTACTGGGTACACAAATTACTCTTGGTATGCTCAATATCTATTTATCATTACCTATTAGTATTGCTACCTTGCATAATATTGTCGCCTTACTCTTATTACTCAGCTTATTAGCCTTAGCCATACGTACTAACAGCGTCAGATATTTGTAACATACCAAGCAACCGTGAATTTACATCATAAGTGCAAAACGCACTGCTAATATGATTACAGCAATAAATAGTACGGTCATAATGAGTCCAGCAATGATATAAGGCCAAGGTCCTGATTGCTCAATAGCTTCTAGGTCTTTGGCTAAATTTTTCTGTTTGCCAATCCCAATCATAATAGAATTCATAGCCTTGAGTATTTGTACAATATTCATCACACGTTAACGCAAAGTAAAAAGTAAATAATGATCTACCAGCAACACTAGGAATAATACCATGAGATAATTCACAGAATACATAAAGGTTTGATATGCTATTCTGTCATTGTCTGGATTAAGATACACAGACGTAGCATAATAGACAAATATACCATTGAGTATCACTGCTCCTATTAGGTAAATGACACCGCTCATTCCACTCAAATACGGTAATAGAGTAATAATAAATAAGAGTATTGTATATAGCAAAATATGCAATCTGGTAAATTGCAACCCATGGGTCACTGGTAGCATCGGTACGTCTGCTTTGGCATATTCCTTATATCTATAAATGGCTAATGCCCAAAAGTGAGGAGGGGTCCAAATAAAAATAATCAAAAATAATAACAAAGCATAGGCATGTACCTCAGCAGTAATAGCAGCCCAACCCAGTACCGGAGGGGCAGCTCCTGCTGCTCCCCCAATAACAATATTTTGTGGAGTAGTATGCTTTAAATATATCGTATAAAACACTGCATAGCCAATCAATGAAACAAAAGTAAGTACTGCGGTCAGTGTATTTACCCAAATAAATAGTATGCTAATTCCTGCTATTCCTAAACTCATCCCCCATACAATAGCCTGTGTTTTAGTCACCAACCCCTTTACTAATGGACGTTTATTAGTACGAGACATGTGTTTATCAATATGTGCATCAATGACATGATTAAACACTGCCGCAGAACTAGCCGAGAGACCAATCCCCAATGTAGCAATTGCCACTAAAGTTAAGTCTGGAATATACGGCACTGCCAAAAACATACCTACAATAGCAGTTAATAAAATAAGGGCGACTACTTTGAGTTTACACAGCCCACATAGTGCTAAAAAGAATGAAACACTCATCATCCAATACGCGAATACTTGAGAAGTCGTTTAAAATCTTTTAAGACTTTTTTTACATCAAAAGTCTTACTATCATAATACATGAGAATATTTCCTATCGGATCAATCACAAAAATAGTACCACTTGAATATGGTGTCAACTTTTGTTCTAAAGATGAAGATATTATAGCACTCGGAACTTTAGTCAAAGCATTAGAACCCAAGGTAATAATGCGCAATCTACGCATATCTTCATTTAATAATAGACGTGTAGTCGCCAAAGTATCTAATGTTTCTACGCATTGAGTATTACACCCATCTGCAGCAGTCAAATAGGCCATAGTCCATATACCTGAAATTTGCTCAGTCGTGTCTAAGGTAATATCGGTTTCTTCAGTAGTAATTACTGGCTGAATAAGTGTACCAAAATTTACGGTATCCTGAGCAAAATAGTTAGGATTCAGAAAAAAGAATAGTGTGCCCAAACCAATTGGCAAGACAAAACTAAGAAAAAGAAGATATAGTTCTTTTTTTGCGTTCACAATATGAGAATGAAATTAGTTGATATACTAGAATAATACCTTGATATATACGCAAAAGCAAATATGTATATGCAATGAATATATAATATTTACAAATTTATGCCAATAACACATTCAACATTGCCACATATCATCTGTAAAAGCGATCTTACTTTTGATGGACACATGCTTGATGCAATACCACAATACACTATTACTATTCCTCATGGTACGCTTACTTATATTCCTTGTTATTTTCATAATACTCAAGCACTATATTATACACTTGCACATACTGTCAATTGGACGAAGGATGAAATATTGTTATTTGGTACATATCATAAGATTCCACGTATGCAGGCATGGTATGGTGACGTATCATACACATACTCACGTATCACCCTTCCACCTCAAGCATGGACTAGAGAGTTGTTCATGATTAAATCAATCATAGAGCATGTAGCACATACACATTTTAATTCTGTGCTGCTCAATTGGTATCAAAATGGTAAAGATCATATGGGCTGGCATAGTGATAATGAGCCAGAGCTTGGGAATAATCCTATTATTGCTTCAGTGAGTTTTGGGGCAACACGTGATTTTATCTTGCGAAATAAAGCAAAGCCAAAACAAAAACTTATACTGCCTTTAGAAAATGGCAGTATTCTGATTATGAATAAAAATATACAGCATTATTATGAACACTCCCTACCCAAACGATTACGGTGTCAAGCTCCAAGAATAAATCTCACTTATAGAATGGTATATTCATAGCCTTACTTACACTCTAATAACATTGCATCACCATACGAAAAAAACCGATATTGGTGTTGTATAGCATGTTGATAGATTTCTTTTATTTCTCTTTCGCCAGCAAACGCACTTACCAATAGTAATAAGGTAGATTTCGGAAGGTGAAAATTTGTTATAAGTTTATCTACTAATTGATAGCGAAACCCGGGATAAATAAAAATATTAGTACTTCCAGTGAGCTCAGTATAGTTATTAGCAGCAATAGTTTCTAGTACACGCACTACAGTAGTACCCACTGCGACAATGGCATGGTTGCCTTTTGCTCTTTGAATATGTTCTACCGTTTGAGCAGATACACTATACCACTCACTATGCATGATATGGTTGGTGATGTTATCATCGCGAATAGGTAAAAACGTCCCACTGCCGACATGAAGCGTTACATACTCTATATGTACTCCCTTAGCAGTAATTTGCTCTAATAATTTGGTGGTGAAATGCAAGCTTGCCGTGGGTGCTGCTACTGCGCCTGGGTGTTTGGCAAATACGGTTTGATACTCTTCTCTATCTTTGGGAGTATCTTCACGTTTAATATAAGGTGGCAGGGGAATATGCCCAATAGCATCTGTAAGGCTTAGAATATCAAGAGAAAATTCAAGCGTATAAAACATTTCAGCTTTTTCTATAATCAGTGCAGTGACTGTATGCCCACCTACTTCAAAATATAAGCTATCACCTACTTTTGGTGATTTGGAAGATTTTAAAAGTGCCGTTGCTCTAGTATCACTCATAATACTATCTAACATCACCTCTACTTTGCCCCCGGTGGCTTTACGACCAAAAAGCCTAGCGGGTAGTACTTTAGTATCATTGAGTACTAAAATATCTCCGGGTTTGAGATACTCCAAAATATCTGAAAAAATTTTATCATCTAGACTATTGCCGATTAAGAGACGCGCATCACTTCTATTAGGCAGTGGGTAATGAGCAATCAGCTCCTCAGGTAGAATAAAATCAAAGTCTGCAAGCTGCATATTATCAAAGGTATTGACTAATTAAACGGTCTATTTCTTAACTCTTTACGCAAAATATTATACATATCTTTACCTTTATTATTTGTATGAGCTCAGATTAATTTGACACATGCTCATTTGCTTATTTTCTGCTACCAAACGAAAGTTGTTCAGGTGTGCCAAATACTGGGGATTTTGGGCAATAATGGACAATATGCAAGATGTGTAAGCGTATTGATAATATACGTATCACAAAAACTCTGCCTATTGTAGCGATACTTGACATCAAAAAGGCAGCTCAATATGCCAATGGTTGAGGTGAGTTTCATAGTGCTTCTAACCTATTGCGTGGTAGCACGCAGCACTTCCTCTACTGCACTAATCACAGCTAATGGTGTGATAGTAGCTCCCGTAAGTGCATCAAACTGCCCACCTCTACTACTAATTGTCCATGCTTCTTTAGGGTAGGAAGCTAAGGATACATTGTTAAATTGAGTAATCCAGTCAGATTTTTTACGCTCTATTTTATCTCCAAGTCCAGGGGTTTCTTTGTGTTCAAGTATACGCACCCCAATCACTTTGTGTTGCTCATCAATGGCAGTCAAAAGCGTAATATCACCGCTATAGCCTTTAGAGGTGGTGTGTTTAATGAGTCTGGCAATACGGATATTATTAACCATAGCTGGATAAATAGTGACTTCACTTTGACGCCCAGCAAGTAGTAGAGTTTGGGTATAGCTATCAGCCAAGATGTCATTATCATAAGTATTGACTAAGGTATTGAGTTGGCTGATCAAATACTGACGTTTATTTTCGGCAATAATATCACTACTTTGGATAAATATACCAATCACCAAAGAAATACATACCAAGGTAAATAACACAATTTGCAGTACTGAGCGACTCGCAAGTTTATAGTTCATAGTTCACCACAATAATAGTGCCCGAATCTGCATCTGACTCAATATAAAACTTGGCTCCAATACGTTCTGCACGCTCTTTCATGACTTTAGTTCCTAAGTGATAGGTATTATCATCAGAGATAGTATTACTAATATCAAAGCCTACTCCATCATCCTCAATCAGGAGTTGTCCACCACCAAGCATCACTCTGGCATTGTGTGCTTTGGAATGTTTTTTGATATTTGCTAATGCTTCGCTAATAATCATAGTAAGCTGGGTGTTTTTCTCTTTATCTTCAAGTTCTTCTATTTGTGTATAGAGTTTTATCGAAGTTTCACTAGTAAATTTATCAATAATAGTGCGTAATTCTGAGGGAGTGCTCGCTGGAGTTCTAAAGCTCTCAATCATGGTGCGGATTTCGCTATTAGCCTTGATTACATGTTGTTCTAATTTTTCTACGTGGGAAGTAAGTGCTTGAGCATCGTTCTCATTTTGAGTGATTGAAGTTGTGGCTATAGATTCTTTTAGCATACTTAGGCTAATATTCATACTATAAATTGTTTGCGCTAAGCTATCATGAATATCTTGGGATAGCCGCAGACGTTGTTTGAAAATTTCACTTTGTTTGGTGTGCTCAATTTGATTTAATTTATCCAAATACACCGCAACATTATCTCCAATGGTCTGTAGGAGCATCCGTTCATCATATGCCAAAGATGGCTCACTATCAAAAAATAAGCCAAATGCCCCGAGTTTAGTTTCCTTGTAGATCAATGGGATGAAAATTGTCCCAATGTGTGCCGTATTTTTAGTGCAAGACGGACAATCATATACGCTAAATTGCACCCCATTTGCATGTAAGCACGGAGCATCGACTCCGATATATTTATCTGCAACACTCGTATTATATTCGGCACTAATGCGAAAGTGCATATGCCCTGCCTCAGTAACCACTTCCCGAGCAATGCCTCCAGAAGCTCCGCTCATTTTAATGAGTGTAAGTAAAAATTCGTTAAAAAGTGCTTCTTTACTATTGATTTTATTAATGCGCTCACTCATGGAATATAAAATTTCTAAAAACGCAGTTTTTTTACTTAGTCTAGTTAATTGGTGATTGAGTACCGCCTCCATGTCATCATAGAGAGACTGATTCTCTTTAGCTAAGTGATCAATAGCACTAGATACTTGGGCAAAAGAAGCTTTATCTTTGGGTAAATCGCCCTGATAATCTTCATAATCTTTATAATTCCCGAGCCAACTCCAGACACTTCTCAGGGGGTCTACGAAATCTCGTTTAATAACCAGAAATAATCCAACAAAGAGCACTGCCCCAACAATACTAAGGCTCATATGGAGAACCCACCCAAATGCTACGAGTAGAGATAAAAAAATTACACAAACAAAATATAAATAGAATTTAGCAGTGATGTTCATTCACTTTGGACATAAAAACTAATAGGAATGTCGTTAAGTGGGGTAGTGCGGTAATTATCTTGGGTTGCTAATACTGCTGAGATCAGTTTATTATTAATCAGGTGAGAAGTTTTATACCCTTCATAAAACCCTACAAGTGGATGACCAAGTAAATACATATCGCCGACTACATCTAAAATTTTATGCTTTACAAATTCATTACTATAGCGCACCCCTTCTTCGTTTAATACATCATCATCACTCAGGGCAATCGCGTTATCCATAGACGCTCCGAGTGCTTTATCATGTTTTTGTAAGTGCTCAAGGTCAGATAACTTTCCAAAGGTGCGTGCTCTCGCAATTTCTTTGATATAAGATTCATCTTTAAAATCAATCACTAATGTTTGTCCGCTATTTTTGATAGTTTGATGATCAAAATCAATTTCTACAGAAATTTTATATCCATTAAATGGACTTAAACGAGCCCAAGAGTCTCCGTAAGAGACTTCTACTGTTTGCTCAATAACTAAAAATTGCTTAGGTTCATCTTGCTCAATTATTCCTGCAGAATTCAATAAGAAAATAAAAGGGGCAGATGAGCCATCCATAATCGGCACCTCAAACGAGTCAAGCTCAATAAGTAGGTTATCAATACCCATTGCAGCGATAGCACTTAGAAGATGCTCAATAGTAGAAATACTAACACCATTTTCTTCAACGCTAGTAGAGAGTATCACCTCATTCACAAAGGCGTTTTTTGCGCGTACTAATTTACCATCGACATCCAGACGTTTAAAGATAATTCCATGATTAATAGGTGCAGGCTTAATCGCCAAGTTTACATAACTACCGCTATGGATTCCTACGCCTCTCGCTTTGACCTCATTAATAATAGTTTTTTGGTTAATCATCTAATAGCATTACAAATAAATGAATTTGAGTTGTGATATTTTACTCCCTTATTATGTTAAGCATACTTAAGATGCAGTAAATAAATTATTCCATAACTTCTTCACCTTGCCAGTTTTTTGGGCAGATACTTGATACCCACCAGCCTTTACAACACCTCGGTCAACAGGTGGTGCTAATGCGGACAAAGCGTGTAAATATTCATGGGTGCCTATGAGTTTATTTAAGCTTAATTTTGTATTTAGCGATATACCTTTTTCTCCAAGTAAGACTTCACTCACATGCCCAATGCGTACTGGAGTTTTAAATACATCAATCGCATAAGGACGTAAATGCATGATTTGTGCATTCCCCCCCACAAACATTATGCCGGAACGAAAGGTAGTATATGCCACACCATATACCTTAAGTTTTTTGATAATCATCTCAAAAATACGCTGATACACCTTTGTAATAACAATAGACAAATCATGAGTAGAAAAATATCGCTCACCATCTGCTGATGTGTAGGAGATAATCATATCTTCATCTTTAGCTTTATTGTCAATAAATCCATACTCTTCTTTAAGGGCAATTGCTTCGGGTTTGCTACAATTATAATGATACATAATAGCATCTTCTATGGATACTCCGCTAATACTAAAGGCACTACTTAATACAATATTGCCCTTGTGATAAGCAATCATGGTTACTAGTTCGTGTCCAATATCCACTACTACAACGCCGTGATTTTTTTGCTGTTCGCTCAGTAATAGCTCAGCCACACTGCGTACGCCAGTACAATGTTCTACAATTTCAAGACCTGCACTGCTCATACTTAGAGAAATATCATTGACCACACCCTTATCCAGAGTAAGCAAATGGTAATCAATTTGTAACGTAGAAGCAGGTTCACCAATGGGATTATGAGTAGTATAAGTATTATCAATCACAAAACTATTAGGATAATATTCTCGATGACTACTAGCCTTGCTAAGCCAATCGGCACTTTCTTCAATCCCCCGAATAATATCATCACTCTTGACTTTACCACGGATTTTTAAAAGTGTCGGGTTTGGATTACTGGTTCCAAGTAAGGAGCTATGTGCATAATGGATATTCACTGAAGATAGATTAATATTTTTCAATAATCGTTCTAACTCTATCGTGAAACGCTCAACATCGGTCACCCGACCATCAGTAATATATTGAGTAGGACGAGAGAGCATTGTTTGGATTTCTAATGTACCGTCCATTTGCTCCACCGCACAAATAAGTCGTAATGCGGTAGAGCCTATATCAATCGCTGCATAAATATCACCTACTGCCATTATGCACGCTCCATCATATAGTCTTTTAAGGCATTTAACTCTACTGTTTTACCGCTTAATAAGCGTTTAAATTCCTTGCTATTAGGTTGAGCATAATATAAAGAAAGAATGTGCTTAGTCATCGCCCTAATAGGAACTCCACGGGTAGCTTGCTCTTGCATATAAGAAATATATTGCTCTACTATCTCAGCTCGAGTCAATGCAGTGTTTGAGTTCTCATAATACAATGTATCAACTGCTGCTAAAAAATATGCATGATGATATACTCCTCGCCCAACCATCACACCATCGACTCGAGGCAAGATATCCTGACATTCTTGGTGAGTAGTAAAGCCCCCATTTATTATAATATTTAATTGCGGAAAATCTTCTTTAAGTCGAGTTACCATCTGGTAGTTAAGTGGTGGAATCGTGCGATTTTCTTTAGGACTCAAACCTTGGAGCCAAGCTTTTCTAGCATGGATAATAAAATCAGTACATCCTACATCTGCAACAGTGCCTACAAAATTAACTAACTCCTCATAACTATCTTGCTCATCAATACCAGTGCGGTGTTTGATGCTAATCGTGCTAGAGCTTGCATCTTGCATCGCCTTAATGCAGTCTGCAACCAGCTGAGGTGATTTCATCAATACTGCACCAAAACACCCACTCTGCACCCTGTCAGAAGGACAACCTACATTAAGGTTAATGTGTGGATATCCATATTGCTCACCTATTTTGGCACACTGAGCAAGCTCACTGGGTACATTGCCCGCAATTTGTAATGCCGTTTTACCACTAGAATCCTCATATGCTAAGAGTCTATCTTTGTCTCCAAATAATATCGCATTGGCAGTAATCATTTCGGTAAATAGCCAAGCATGCTGAGAGATAATTCTATATAAATACCGACAATGTTTATCAGTAAAGTCAATCATCGGGGCAACAGCAAACTTCATAAGTAAGGGGCTATAGGTGGATAGAGAGTAATTCTTTGTAAGTATTATACCTATAGGGATGAATTTCTCCAGCACTCAGTGCTGTCTTCACTGCACACTGAGGCTCATTGATATGACGACAATTATTAAATTTGCACTGCCCTACATACTGATGAAACTCTGGATATCCTGCAATAATATCAGTAGGATCAATCTGTGAAATCACAAATTCACGCACTCCAGGAGTATCGATAATATCACCCCCATATGCTGAAAATAATGAACTATTAGTAGTCGTATGCTTACCGAGCCCATCTGCTCCTAGAATATTAATTCGTAACTCTTCACCACTGAGTGCTGCTACAATAGAAGATTTCCCCACGCCAGAATGCCCGACAAATACACTCGTGTGTCCCTGAACATACTGCTCTATTTCTGACATGTGTGCACCACTCAAGGTGCTGACCTCAAGCGTGGTATAGCCCACTTCTTGATATATATGTAATAGTTTAGATACTTCTGGGTGTTTTGGTAAATCGATTTTATTGAGTACAATAATAGGCGAAATACCTAAAGAATGGGCTTTAACTAAATAGCTATCAATGCTTAATAAATGAGGATGTGGCTCCACAGCAACCACCACAAATATTTGATCAATATTTGCCGCAATATTTTTGGCATTATTTTCCAATAAGTTGGTGCGTTCTTGCACCTGAGTAATAACATTGTCTTTACGTATCACCCGATCACCAATGACAATAGGTGGGACGCTACTACGTTTGGTGCAACTTATCTGAGCACCATCAGGAGTGGCAACCAAGGAAAACTTGCCATAAGTAGCAATAACCTTGTCATACTCCCCTAAGGGTATATCACTACTCAAGAGGGAGTTTATAGTGTGCATGATTGAGATATTCAATCACGCTTTGCTCTTCATCAGGAAACCAAGATGTTTCAAAAAATGCTGAGCACCGACTGACTTGGCTTCTTAACTCAAACATATTAGTTACTTTGGCATCACTTCTGGTATAAAACGCATTATCATGCGTGGCAATATGACACGCTAAACATGATTCATCATGCAAGTCTTCACCCATGCTGATGAGTTCTTTTTGCTCGGCACTCATGGCGTAGATACTGGTAAACGCACCCAAGAAGAGTGTGGTAGTTATTACGAATGATTTAAGTTTCATATATTCCTTATTGAGTAGTTGCAGTAAGTTGTTCAGCATCAAATTCTACCACTTCTGTATCGGTATTGAGCGCAAAATTCTCCGCCATTCTCTGTCCACTGGGGTAAATTAAGACATAATGTGTGACATAGTTTTGAATAATTTCCTCACCTCTATCGGCATATTTAATCGGTTTAATTTGCTTAAATCTTTGCCATTTACTATCAGTAGAATCTAAATATTCTGTGTAGATATTACCTGCACCATCATCAGCAACTACTCTGAAATGTTTATTGTAATTAATGGCAAAGGTACTCGCAGAATCAAGCATAGAATATACCTTTTCGTGTAATTTTTCAGTATCAGTTTTGCTTTGTATGGAAATAGTACTAAAGGTAATCACCACAAAAATACTTAAAATAGCAACGACCGTTAAGAGTTCAAATAAGGTAAATCCTGATTGGCACCTCGTGTGCCTATCTTTAGAAAAAGTGTGATTATTGTGCGGGCTTAATATCGTCGCCATCACCTTGAATTTTATTAGGACCTTTAGAGAATAACTTATATTCCTCACCCCCTATATATATAAATTCTTCACCCCATGCATCTTTGGGGACTTTTTTAGAGGCGGCAGCAACCCCTGCAGAAGTATCAGGGTATGAGCCATTTTCGATTTTATAAATCTCTAGTGAGGTCTCAATACTCTTCATTGAGAGTTTAGTAGCAGCGATCCGTGCTTTTTCTGGCTCATCACTTAATTGAGTTACAGTAATCGTACCTAAAATTGCAATAATAGCAATCACCACAATCAGCTCAATGAGCGTAAATCCGCCTTGCCTATGTGAGCGTTGCTTGAGTGCGTGTTGAGTTACTTGTTGTGTTTGTTGTTGCGTTGAGTGTTGAGTTTGTGTCATAATTATCCGTTAGTGAGTCTATGTGCTGCGTTACCGCTATCAAGTGCTGATTTTACAACACTTACTGCCTCATCGGTAGAGTTTGCTTTGCCAGTATCCAATAACACCAATACACTCGTAAGCAATAACCCATTGTACATGTCTCCAGCCTTTCCACTAAGTGCATCATGCCCAAGCTGAGTGATAACCTTTGCTTGTTCGCTCAGACTGCCCTCAGGCATTGGGATTGCTCGGTTCGTGGCATCAATACCTAAGTCTGCTGGGTTGAGTTCATAGCGTTTTAGCTCCTCTTCTCCCTGATAGCCTATAGCCAAGCCTTTTTGTCGTAGTGAAGGGACTACACCACCCTCAACACCACGAATAAATAATGCTCTATCAAAGCCTGAATGCGCAGTCAAACTCGCATAAATAGGTGGATACGGCTTATGCACAAAGCCCAGCACTGAATGAGTGTTATGACCACTAATAGGTTTAATCAAGGTTTCAATAGTGTTAATCACACTGCGCTTAATAATATTATCACGCAGGGGTACCATATCATGTAAGGGCTTACAATATATCGACTGGTCTACGTACGACCAACCAATCGAAGAGTCTTCTATACGCCCCTGTGCCTCGGCAACACTACATAATGGGTTAAGCCCTAATGCTTCACTCACATGATAGTGGGTAAGACCATATTTTGGTGATACTGCTTGTAGTGAATGGATGATAGTAGGTAATCCAAGCTCAGCAAGTAAAGGCGGTAAAAAACTAGAAATAGGCACACTTCTATCAAACCCACTATACGGATCGCCAATATCAATTAAGGTCTCTACATCAGCGGTGACTCGGTCTGTTTGGTCAATAATAGCTTGCAAAATCCCTTTATTTTCATCCATCGTTTCGCGCTTCATCCGAAGAGCAATCAAAAATATCCCCTTACGAACGTCACTGGTTTCATCAGCAAGTACCACATTCATAGCATCTGTGGCTTCTGCAAATGAAATATTCTTTGAAAGTTCTGGTCCAGTAGCAATTCTACCAATAACCGACTGCATTAATTCATTTGAATCCATAGTGTCTCTTGTTCATATTTAATTGGGTAGGTAGTGATAGATCCTACACCATCTTCATCACACAAGGTATGTGCTAAGTCAAAACTAAACCCATGAAGTGAACATTTAATAGCATTATGCTTAATACATCCTAAACTGAGTTTAATACCCTCATGCGGGCATTCATCTTGCACTGCATACCACTGCTCATTATTTTTGGTGATAAAAATATCTACCCCATTTACCGTGAGTGGGATAATTTCTGAGTCTATCGGCAGTCTGGTATCTAATTTATACCACATTATAAATAACTCCAACTATAGGTCTTGTCTAAAGTTGGTCTGCAAGTTTTGAGATTTGCTTGATAATTTGCTGCCGTGGTGCTGACTTTTTTAGCTACACCGAGTAACCAGCCCTTTGTTTGATAGGTTTTCTTTTTATATCCCGTATGCCCTTCATGATAGGCAAGATATTGGTTATCCATATCAGTAAGTGACACCCCATTGATATCTTTGGTTCTAGTCATATACCAAGCTATGAATTCTGCACTATCAGCAAAGTTATTTCTTTTATGAGAGGTATTTCCTGTTTGTTGTTGATACCACTCCCAAGTCTCATCCTTTGCTTGTGAATATCCATAAGAGCTCGATACTCTCCCGAGTGGAATGGTGTCAAACAGTTGTTTTCTAGGTGGTTTAGCATTTGCTTTAAAGCTTGACTCTTGTTTGATAATTGCCAAAATACTTGACATATCAACGCCATATAGTTGTTCTACATACTTGAGGTCTTTATACCAGCTGATGTTGTCATCCAGCATAGCACACACATCACTATATTGTTTAGGTGAGTTAGAAAACCCTAGACACCCTGAAAGCAAGAACACAACAGGGAATGTGAGAATAATTTTATTTAATAAAAACTGCATATAACACTATACTATGTAAGATAAATGACACCACGAGTAATACTGGAATAATCTTAAATTTGCCTGAAGTTTGAAATGGTTTAACCTCAATTGCTACCAACCCTTTGTCTGTTTTCTTAACATTAAAGGTGACTTTACTTCCTGCTTTAAGCCTTGATTTATTATAGACATTTTTTTGATGGACAAAATACTTATTCTCTTCTTTATCCTCTATAAATCCATACCCTTTTGCACCAAATTGGGAGACTGTCCCCACACGCATCTGCATCATACCTCTCTAGAATTAATTTAAAATGAGACAATACTCAAAAAACTGGTTTATTTTATGATAAAAATTAAGCGTAAATCCTTATTACAATGGGGGTTAATCATTGCTATCTTGTTTTCCATTCGCTACTACCAAACTGTAGATTTATTAGCAGGAGAAGCACCCATCTTCACCACAGCAAGTATCAATGGCACTGTACTTAATTCTAAAAGTACTAATGAGCCAGTATTGGTGCATTTTTGGGCTACTTGGTGTACTGTATGTCATTATGAAAATAGCAATGTAGAAGCACTAGCAACAGACTATAAAGTCATCAATGTTGCTATGACCTCAGGAAGTGACGCCGATATCCTACGCTATGCTTTAGCAGAGAATATGAATGCAGATAACATTGTCAATGATAGCACTGGAAAACTCGCCCAGATTTTTAACGTGCAAGCAACCCCGACCAGTTTTTTTATTAAAGACAATATCATCCGCTTTAGAGAGGTTGGCTACACCACCACATGGGGATATCGCCTCAGAATGTGGCTCATGAAACAGTTTTACTAACAACTCGCTCATTGAGTAAGGGCTTTAAATATTTCCCAGTCCAAGATTTTTTAATCTTAGTAACTTCTTCTGGAGTGCCAGTAGCCACAATCTCCCCACCTTTTTCCCCGCCCTCAGGACCAAGATCAATCACCCAGTCTGCAACTTTGACTACATCTAAATTATGTTCAATAATCACAATGGTATTATCCTTAGCACGCAGACGATAAATCACATCTAAAAGTTGTTTAATGTCATGAAAATGTAGCCCTGTAGTTGGCTCATCTAAAATATAAATTGTTTTTCCAGTAGCAATTTTTGCTAATTCTTTAGCGAGTTTTACCCGCTGTGCTTCTCCGCCAGAAAGCGTGATAGCATTTTGCCCTAAAGTCAAATAAGACAATCCCACATCAACAAGTGTTTGAAGTTTTTGCTTAATTTTTGGCATATTGGCAAAAAATTCTAAGCTATCAGCAATAGTCATATTTAAGACATCTGAAATCGTTTTTCCTTTGTAGGTAATTTCTAAAGTTTCTCGGTTATAGCGCTTAGCATCACACACATCACAGGGTACATACGCATCTGGTAAAAAGTGCATTTCTACCTTGATAAGCCCATCACCCTTACAGGCTTCACACCTGCCACCCTTCACATTAAAGCTAAACCTACCAGCGGTATATCCTCTACTTCTGGCTTCCGCAGTATTGGCAAAAAGTTCACGAATAAGAGTAAATACCCCAGTGTAGGTTGCTGGGTTGGATCTTGGTGTACGCCCAATAGGACTTTGATCAATATTGACTACTTTATCAATATTGCCAAGGGAAATAGTTTCATACGGTGACACTGGCTGTGAAGCAGCATTTAAGGTATTAGCAAGTAACGGATAGAGTGTGCGGTTAATCAGTGTTGATTTCCCAGAGCCAGATACACCGGTGATACAAGTAAGTACCCCTAATGGGATATCTATACTTACATTTTTTAAATTATTCCCCGATGCTCCTGTAAGAGAGAGGTATTGATCAAATGCTTTACGTTCTTTAGGCACACTAATTGATTTAGCACCTGTTAAATAATCTGCAGTCAAAGAGTCTTTAGCTTGTAAGACTTCCGCTAAGGTGCCTGCGGCTACTACTTCTCCCCCTTGCTTTCCAGCATGAGGGCCAATATCAATAATAAAATCTGCACTACGAATCGCTTCTTCATCATGCTCTACAACTATGACGGTATTACCCAAATTGCGTAAGTACGTGAGAGTATTAATAAGTTTTTCATTATCACGTTGATGTAGCCCAATAGAAGGCTCATCTAACACATAAAGTACACCCATCAGCCCAGCACCTATTTGACTTGCTAAACGAATCCGCTGTGCTTCACCGCCTGAGAGAGTATTTGCCGTACGGGCAAGAGATAAATATTCTAGCCCAACATTAATCAAAAACTCTAAACGCTCATTAATTTCTTTACTAATTTGCTGATAGATTTCTTGCTTGCTCCCAGTGATTTCCAATGTCTGGAAAAATGCGTAAATATCCTTAATTGACATCTTTGTTAAAGAAGGGAGATTTATCCCCTCAATAAATACATTTCGCGCTGCCTCATTGAGTCTATCACCATGACAAGCACTACAAGGCTCACTGACAATATAATGTGCTAAATTTTTCAGTGTAGAAGGATTTTCACTCTCAAGATAGCGCTTTTCTAGAGTGGGGATAACACCAATAAATTTTTTCACCTTGCCTGTTGGCGATTTAATACGCTCAGAACCAGTACCATATAAAACAATATCCTGATGCTCTTGACTCAAGGAATGAAAGGGCACATCTAAACTAAAATTATAAAATTTTGCAACTTCAAATAATACTTTATAAAAATATCCATTTGCTCTTCCCCAACCTGCAATTGCCCCCTCACTAATACTTAGGTCAGGGTTTGCTACTACCTTGTCTTTTGCAAATACGTCTTTGACCCCTAGCCCATCACAATGACTACATGCACCAATAGGATTATTAAATGAAAACAAGCGTGGTTCTAATTCGGTTAATGAATAATCACATTTTGTACAAGCAAATTTGGTGGAAAATGTGAGTTCGGTAAATGTATCATCTAGTGAAGCACAAATCACCACTCCTTTGGATAAGTGGGTAGCACTCTCTAAAGATTCACTAAGCCTGAGTGAAATATCTGCCCTTATTTTTAATCTATCAACTACAATTTCAATCGTATGATTTTGTTTTTTATTGAGTTCAGGCACATCATCAAGATACACAATTTCACCATCAATTCTCCCGCGCAAAAACCCTTGTGCTGATAATTCAGACAAGAGTTTGGTATGTGCGCCTTTTCTATTTACCACAATAGGTGCAAGCAGCATTACTTTACTATTCTCAGGCAAAGCTAAAATACTATCAGCAATTTGCGAAATGGTCTGAGCTTGCAGAGGAATATGATGATCTGGACAATGAGCCACGCCAAGACGTGCGTAAAGTAAACGCAAGTAATCATAAATCTCAGTAATTGTGCCTACCGTAGAACGTGGATTATGATTTGTGGCTTTTTGCTCAATAGAGATGGCTGGGGAAAGCCCAGAAATACTTTCTACTTCGGGTTTTTCCATCACCGATAAAAACTGACGTGCATACGCAGATAGGCTTTCAACATATCGACGCTGCCCTTCAGCATAAATAGTATCAAAGGCTAAAGAAGACTTCCCCGAACCAGAAAGTCCTGTAATAACAATAAGTTTGTCTCTAGGGATTGCTAAACTAATATTTTTTAGATTATGCGTCTTTGCCCCAATAATACGAATGTTGTCCACTCAACTCCCTTGTTACCAACCAATTCATAGTTGATAGTCTTATAAACAAAACATTCCATTATACCACTATTGTAAAATAGATAATTTTTCAAATAGTAAAGGTTTGTATGGCTAAAACACTGATGGATTTTGTGAAAGAAGCAAAGTCAAAAATTACTGAAGTTGATGTTACAACCGCAAACAAGTTATTAACCCAAGGTTATACTGTAGTTGATGTCAGAGAGCCAATAGAATACAGCAAAGGACATATTGCAGGGAGTATCAACATTCCGCGCGGAGTGCTTGAACCATCGGTTGATTTAGCGAATAAAGAAGGTAATAAAGCCCTCCAAGAAGGCAGAGATGGTAAATGGTTAGTCCTATGCAGAACCAGCGGTAGATCAGCCATGGCCACAGATGTTATGCAACAAATGGGCTTTACTGATGTGATTAATATTGCTGGAGGGATGAATGCCTGGACTGAAGCTAATCTCCCAGTAGAAATAGCATAACCCAGCATTCATGCTCTTATTAATCGATAATTACGATAGTTTTACCTATAACTTAGTTCAGTATTTTGGTGAGTTAGGACAAGAGGTGGTCGTCTATCGTAATGATCATATTACTCTTGAAGAAATTACTGCACTCAATCCGAAATATCTAGTGATTTCCCCGGGGCCTTGTACACCAAATGAAGCAGGTATTTCACTCTCGGCAATTACTGAATTTGCTGGTAAATTACCGATTTTAGGAGTGTGCTTAGGCTTTCAATCTATTGTTCAAGCCTATGGTGGGGTAATTACCCATGCCAAAGAAATTATGCATGGTAAGGTTTCTGACATCCACCACCAGAATACTGGAGTATTCCAGGGGCTGGCTTCACCCTTTCAGGCGACGCGCTACCACTCCTTAGCAGCAGAGCAAATTAGCTTGCCTGATTGCTTTGAAATTAGTGCATGGACTGAAAAAGAGGGTAAACTTGATGAAATAATGGCTGTCAAACATACTGAGCTACCCATTGAAGGAGTGCAGTTTCATCCTGAATCTATCTTAACTGAGTTTGGGCATGAAATGCTTGAACGTTTTTTAACCACATATACTTAATCCAATATGGCTGAATTTATTGATTTTTTAATTGATGAAGCACTTATTTCTATTACCTTAGTAGTGCTGATTGTGATGTTTATTGTGTCTATTGTTATGGATCTAACCAAGAAATATATAGATGTGGATACCAATAAAGCAATTGACTTATTAGATGACAAGCATACTACCATTTTAGATGTGCGTGAGACCAAAGAACGAGCTAGTGGATATATCAAAAATGATACACATATTCCCATGTCTAATGTCAAACGCAAACTCAGCACACTGAATACTAATCATCCCGTATTAGTATATTGTCGCTCTGGTAACCGTTCTGCACATATTAGTTCTATGCTGACAAAAAATGGGTTTAACCAAGTATATAATCTCAAAGGTGGGTTTAATGCTTGGGTCAAAGCAAATTTACCAATAGTAAAAAAATAATTCTTTCAAGGGAGTCATAATGAAAAATATTGTCTATTATTCTAGTACATGCCCATTTTGCACCATGGCTTTTCGCTTATTGGATAAAAAAAATATTAGCTACACGAAAATTTGTGTAGATGGCAAACCACACCTCTGGGATGAAATGTACGAAAAAACAGGGCGTAATACCGTACCACAAATTTTTATTGGTACCACCCATATCGGTGGGTTTGACGACCTTTCCGAGGCTGATATGGATGGGGAACTTGACGCACTCATAGTACAGTAATGCCTATGAATCACCTTGCTATTATTGGTAATGGTGCATGGGGGAGTGCCTTAGCAATTGCATTTGCCCCTAAAGTGACTACACTCACACTCATTGGGCAACAATGGAGTGACTCATTTATCTCATCTCGCACACACCCTGTACTGGGAGTAGCTCTCCCAGATAATGTAGTGTGTACTACGTCTTATGACACTCTCAATCATGACACATCAGTACTTATTGCTACCCCAAGTAGTGCATTTATAGATGTGGTTAAAAAATTAGTACCTATAGCACCCAACCACATTGCTTGGGCTACTAAGGGACTACATCAGCACCTCTTACTCCATGAGCACTTTGAGAAGGTATTACCTGATTATCCCTCGTGCGTGATTTCTGGCCCGAGTTTTGCCAAAGAAGTAGCCCAACAACAACCCACTGCACTTGTCGTTGCTAGTGCTCACGAAGCAACTCGTACCTTTTGGGCAGAACTATGCTCCACCCATACTATTAAACCCTATGTCTCATCTGATGTTATCGGAGTAGAACTCGGGGGTGCACTTAAAAATATTTATGCTATTGCCGCAGGGATTACTTCTGGGCTTGGACTGGGTACAAATTCTTTAAGTGCGCTGATTACCAGAAGTCTTGCTGAGATGACACGATTTGCCCTTTGTTTTGGTGCAACAGAGCAGACCTTTATGGGACTTTCAGGGCTTGGTGATTTAACACTCACCTGCTACGATGATGCTTCACGCAACAGAAGATTCGGCAAATATATATCTCAAGGCTATAGTATCTCTGCAGCACTAGATAAAGTTAATGCTACAGTAGAAGGACTGGTTACCCTAGAGGCAGTCATTACCATTGCTGAAAAACAACGTATTTCCATGCCTATTGCCGAACACATTTATGCAGTAACTTCTGGTGCTATAAATGCCAAAGACGCTATGACTTCATTATTAGCACGGGATATCACTACAGAATATTATGCGTAGTTATGTATTAGTAGCATCGTCTATTATTGCTATTATTGTCTTACTTTATAGTATATATCAGGGAATGTACACCTCCCACATGCGTGACACCCCAGAACCACCAGTCGTACCAAACACTGATGAACACACACCAAACTTTAGTACTATTAGTGATACACCCACCCTTAAACGTGAGTTTTTCACTTATCTACTCCCTAAAGTACGAGGTGTAAATGCAGAGATTATGCAACTGCGTACTGCTATTGAGTCGAACACCTTGCCAACGCAACAACTCGCACAGCTTGCTACAATATATAAAACCACGCCCGAAAAATTACTCACACACATTGATATCATTCCCCCTTCTTTAGTCTTAGCACAAGCAGCTATAGAATCAAATTGGGGCAGATCTCGGTTTGCCAAATATAATAATTTTTTTGGTATTTGGTGTTTTAAGAAAGGATGTGGAGTTGTACCTCTAAATCGTGACTCCAATGCTAAGCATGAGGTTGCCACCTTTGAAACTGTGAGTGAAAGTGTTCAATATTATATGCGGATGCTAAATTCCCATCCAGCCTATGCTGAGTTACGAGCACTCAGAACTCAAATGCGTGCTGAACATTCGCCTCTGAGCGGAAGTGCGCTTGCACATGGTTTGTTAAAATATTCTGGCATCGGTGAGAAATATATCACGACAATACAAAACGTTATAAAATATAATAATTTATCTAATTTGGATAACGAATGAAACTACACTTACTCATTAGTACATGCGTCTTATCTTTATTTTCATTGGGTAGCATTGCCAATACCAACACTGCACAAATATCTATAACACAACTAGAAAAGCAAGCAAAACAAGGTGATATAGAATCTCAATTTGCAATAGCAAATGAATATTATCTCGGTGAAAACGTAGATCAAGATTTAAAACTTGCCTTATACTGGTATAAGCAAGTAGCGATTGCTGGCTATGCGAGTGCGCAATTTAATGTAGCAAATAGCTACTATAATGGTATAGGCACAGAACAAGATATTGACCGTGCGATGATTTGGTATGAAAAAGCGGCAAAGCAAGGTGTTTCTGCTGCTGCGTATAACCTCGGGGTGATTCACTTTGATAAAAATCAGCATAAACAAGGGATTTTTTGGTATGAAACAGCGGCGCGTGATGGCTATATTCTCGCTCAACTCAACTTAGCAAAAATCTATACAGACGGGGTATTGGTCACAAAGAACTTAATCACTGCAGAAAACTGGTATCAACAAGCAGTGCAAACTGATAATCCGGTAGCAGAATATGAATATGGCTGGTTTTTGGAAAATCAAAGTCGTATGGCAGAAGCAGTCAAATATTATCAAAAATCTGCTGCTGCAGGCTACTTCAAAGCGCAATATCAACTCGCTTATTTGCACCGCATTGCCAAAGGAGTAAAGCAAGATAATGAACGTGCATATGAATTATTAACTCAAGCAGTGTCACAAGATTTTGCACCTGCACAATATCTACTTGGAGTAGTATATAAAACCTATAAAAAAGACCTAGAAAATGCAATAAAGTGGTATAAAAAAGCTGCAGCAAATAATAATCAATTTGCTCAATATTCTCTTGGTGTTGCCTATTTGAAAGGTGAAGGCGTAGAAAAAAATGTTATAACTGCTACAGAATATTTTATTAAATCTGCTGAGGCAGGATATAGTAATGCCCAATACTCGCTAGCCATTCGCTATCTCACTGGTAAAGGAATTGCACAAAATTATGAAGAAGCCATAAAATGGCTAGAACGCGCAGCTTCACAACAACATCCTTATGCTCACTACTCTTTATCTCTGCGTTATAAACTCGGGCAAGGGGTAGAACAAGACAAGTATAAACGCATCTATCATCTAGAACAAGCATATCAGTTTGGTAACAAAGAAGCCGAATACGAATTAGCCGTACTCGCTATAGGTGGTACAAAAACCTCTATTGCGCCTGAGACAGCGGTTTCCTTACTCAAAACATTAGCCCCCAATCATAAATCAGCAGGCTATGAACTCGGTAAAAAACTTATCAACACTGACGTTAATGAAGCCAAAATATACCTGACTCATGCAGTAAATAACAATAATGCAAGTGCCAAACAACTCCTAGCCTTACTTGAAAACCGGAGCACTTCACTACCTAAGAAGGTATCCATGCCAACCATTGCTCAAACTACCAATACACCAGCACAAAATACCACAACTCAAGATCTAGTCGCTACAGCCACCTCGGTTGCTACTAATACGCCAATTCAACCTGAGGCACTTCCGCGTAGTGGTGATCTAAAGCTCGCTGTATTAGCAACTGAAAATGGCGATGTTATTGCTCAGTATAGACTCGCTCAGGCATATCTCAGTGGGAATGGAGTAGCCAAAAATATACCAAAAGGATTACAACTCCTCACCCAATCTGCTAAAGAAGAATATCCACTTGCTCAATATGATCTTGGCATACTGTACCGTGATGGCGTTATCATTGAACAAAATATTCAACTTGCATACTACTGGACCATCAAAGCATTACAAAATAATTATATACCAGCAAACGAAATTTTAACGAGTTTGCAAAATTTGGTGAATTAGCCCCAGGTATTTGATTAAATGTTAAAATAGATCTAACTAACCTACAGAATATTATGAAACAACTTCTTTTTTTCTTGGCTTTATGCTTCTCATCTACAGGTATCGTTTTTGCTTCTGACGAATGGCCACATCCTAATATTTCTCAAGCAGTCTTTACCACAAATGTAATAGACCGCACTCCTGTTGATACTATTACGACTGCGGATAGTTCGATTCAAAAAATCTTCTTTTATACTAATTTGAGAAATCTTGCCAATAGAACTATCAGGCATAAATGGTTTCATAATGGCAAACATATGGCTGAAATCACTTTTAACCCGAAAGGAAATCGTTGGAGAGTGTATTCTACTAAAAACATCTGGCACACTTGGACTGGAGAGTGGCGTGTTGATGTAGTAGATGAATCAAATACTGTACTCTACAGCAAATCACTTACTTACACTAAATAATTCTCTTATGAAAATTGTACTTGCCTACTCTGGAGGTTTAGATACGAGTATCATCGTAAAATGGCTACAAGAAACCTATAATGCCGAAGTTATTACTTGGACTGCTGATATTGGTCAAGGAGAAGAGGTAGAATCCGCTAGAGCAAAAGCAGAGACAATGGGTGTTGAACATATTTTTATTGAGGACTTAACTGAAGAGTTTGCACGTGATTTTGTCTTTCCAATGTTTAGAGCCAATGCCATATACGAGGGGGAATACCTTTTAGGTACTTCTATTGCACGTCCACTGATTGCGAAACGCTTAGTGGAAGTTGCTAAAGATATGGGTGCCGAGGCTATTGCCCATGGGGCAACAGGTAAAGGGAATGACCAAGTACGCTTTGAGTTAAATGCCTATGCGCTTCACCCAAGCATTAAAGTGATTGCGCCGTGGCGTGAATGGAAGCTTTCTTCACGCGAAAGCTTACTCGCATATGCCGAGCAACACGGCATTGCCATTGACTATCAAAAACAAGCCAATAAATCACCCTATTCTATGGATGCTAACCTCTTACATATTTCATATGAGGGTGGAATTTTAGAAGATCCTTATGCAGAACCAGAGGCAGATATGTGGCGCTGGACACGCTCTATTGAGGATGCAAAAGATACCGCAGATGTACTTGAATTAGAATATCTTAATGGTGATATTGTAGCTATTGATGGCACACCAATGACCCCTGGGGCTGTGATGAAACATCTCAACACCTTAGGCGGAGAGCATGGCATAGGCAGGGCAGATATTGTAGAAAATCGCTTTATTGGTATGAAATCTCGCGGATGTTATGAAACTCCTGCAGGTACGATTATGCTTAAAGCGCACCGCGCAATTGAGTCTATCACCCTAGACAAAGAGGCAGCGCACCTCAAAGATGAGCTAATGCCTAAGTATGCGAAGATGATTTACAATGGATTTTATTATGCTCCTGAGCGGGTAGCTTTGCAAACGCTCATTGACTCTACCCAAGAAAAGGTGAGTGGCACAGTGAAAGTAAAGCTCTTTAAGGGGAATGTGATTATCATTGGCAGAAAATCACCATATTCATTATTCAGTAAAGAAATCGCTACCTTCGAAGATGACAAAGGTGCGTATGATCAAAAAGATGCACAAGGCTTTATCAAGCTCAATGCTCTAAGATTAAAACTCTAAAACACCTATCTTACAGGTACGTATTCACTAAGATAGAGTGAGTCATAAAACTATAGGTAATTACTTACGTAATCCTAATTTTTTGATAAGTTCTACGTAGCCATTAAGATCTTTTTTCTTAAGATATGCTAAGAGTTTCTTACGTTGTGACACTAACTGTAATAGACCTCTTCTTGAGTGGTGGTCTTTGTTGTGTGTTTTAAAGTGCTCAGTAAGGTGTTTAATGCGCGCAGTTAATAATGCAACCTGTACAAATGTAGAGCCACTATCAGACTCACTTACTTGATATTCTTTGATAATTGCTTCTTTAGTTTGAGTGGTAATATCCATTATGTTATTTATCTATACTAGTGTGCCTACTCTTATTAACTACAATGCTTAACTACAATACGTAACCTATAAGAGTATTAACTACAAATTCAAAAGCAGGTGATTATACCTTAGTTTTACTATTGATTCAAGATGCATTTGATAAATTTATTAGCTCATATGTACTATTTAATAAAACGATTCTTCTCCCTCTGGGCGTGTTTTAAATCTGCGGTGCGCCCAGAGATATTGACTGGGTATATGTTTAATCTCAGCTTCTAAGTGTGCATTAATCAACGTACAATCAGCTACCATATCACCTGTAGGGAATTCTGTGAGTTCCTGAAATGAACACTCGTAGCGAGTGCCAATACGTTGAGCACTAAAAAAAATAACTTTTGCATCAGCGATTTTCGCAAGTTTTGTAGTAGCAGTAATAGTATTAGTTGGAATATTGAAAAACGGGGCAAACACACTATCACGAGCACCCAAATCCTGATCCGGTGCATACCAAATAGGTACGCCACTTTTAAGTGCTCGAATCATGCCTTTTGGGTCTTTACTACTAATCATCTGGGCCCCATTACGCTGAAACTGAGTCACCATGATATGATCAAATAATGCATTATTTTGTGGTCTATAAATATTTGCTACCTTGAAGTTATCAGTGAGCATTCTGCCAGAAATCATTAAGGTGGTAAAGTGTCCAGCAACCAAAATAATATTATGCTTTGCCTCTAAATGTTGCTGTAAGACTTCTGGATTGGTAAAGGTATATCTAGAATTTAGTCTTTTTTTGGAAGCATAGAACGCTAAACTCGTTTCAAATAAGCTCATACAAAAATCACGAAAATGCTGATTCGCCAGAGCAGTATGCTCCTCATCAGATAATTCTGGAAAACACTTACGAATATTTATTTTTGCTATCTGATACTTTGGTTTAGCAAGTAATATAAGCAGTGAAGCCAAGACATAAGAAAATCCTAAATGCACGTACGCAGGTAGCCAAACACTAACACGCATGAATCCTATCACTATCCAGTTACCAATATATTTTGGGTGTAAGAACCGCTGTTTTTTCATTAAAATGATTTAAATTTATGCCATATATTTCTCAAGATTTTATCAAAGACCTGCAAGAGAAAATTGATATTGTCCAAACCATAAATAAGCGCGTAAAGCTAATTCCAAAGGGGAATGATTATAAAGCATGTTGCCCCTTTCATCAAGAAAAAACTCCAAGTTTCACAGTATCTAGCACCAAACAAGCATTTTATTGTTTTGGCTGTGGTGCCAAAGGATATTTAATTGATTTTGTCATGCAACATGATAATCTTAACTATGTAGATGCCATAGAACAACTTGCACTAGAAAATGGTATAGAAGTGGAGTATGATACCTCAGGGAAAACTCAAGCACTTAACAAAGAATTTGACACCAAAACTAGTCTGATTTCACTATCCACAGACATTGCCACCCTTTACAAAAACGCATTAAAACACTCTGAAAAAGCCATTAGTTATGCCAAAGGTCGAGAAATTAGTGGTGAAATTGCTAAACGTTTTAATTTAGGCTATGCCCCACATAATTGGCAAACATTAGTAGATACCTTTAGTGAATCGAAACGTACCCAACTCATAGAACTTGGGCTGATTAAACATAATGTTGAAAAAAATAGATATTATGATTTGTTTGTTGATCGGCTGATGTTTCCAATATATAACAATAAATCACAAGTAATTGCCTTTGGTGGACGCACCTTAGAAAAAGATGGTAAACCCAAATATCTTAATTCTCCTGCAAGTCCTATTTTTGATAAATCTGCAACATTATATGGACTAGATGTCGCCCGTAAATACAGCAAAAAATTAGAATATCTGCTTATTGTAGAAGGCTATATGGATGTTGTATCCTTACATAGCAATGGTATCACAAGAGTGGTAGCAACCCTAGGTACTGCAACTACTGCCAAACATATTGAGCTATTAAAACGCTCAACAGGGCATATTATCTTTTGCTTTGATGGAGATACTGCCGGGAAAAATGCAGCCCATAAGGCACTCTTAACAGTCTTACCATTTATTAGTAGCACCCTAGAAGCGAGCTTTTTATTTATGCCTGATGGAGCGGACCCTGATGATATGATTAAAGCCGAGGGCTTAATTAAATTTGAACAGCGAATTAAAAGTGCGACAAAACTCTCGGAGTTTTTATTTGAACTGGCTACAGATAGTGATTTTGATACTATTGAAGGTAAAACACGATTTGTGCACAAAGTGTATCAAATGATTAACTTAATAAATTATCCAATATATAAATCTCAATTGTTACAAGGGTTGGCTGATTATGTGAATAAAGATATTGAGACTATTGAAAAGGAAATATTTACTTATAATGAGCAATTTGGCGAAGCAATAATAGAGAAGGTTCAAAAAAATTTTGAAGATGGCTCTATTACCAATGAAAAAAACTTAGAGAATCATAACAATACAAAAGTGCATCTTGCAGGTATAACGCAAATTATTCTCAATTTTCCAGAACATGCCAATGAAGATTTATTACATAAAATAAAAACTATAGAAGGTTCAAGTATATTATTAGAGGTAATCACAAATGCAATGTTATTAACTAGCCCTCATTACTTTGACCTGATTCATATATTTAAAAAACAAGAAAAATTGTACAATAGGCTCATATATCTAGCGAAAAATATTCCAAAACTCTCGCCACAAGAAGCAAATATAGAGTTATCACATAGACTAAATCTGATAGAGAAATCTATTGATAAAGCTCAAAGAACCAATGCCATAGCAGATATTGAAAACTTAAGCCCAGAGGATAGGCAAGAATTTATTAAAAATTTAGTGGCAAAAAAACGTAATGTAGAAACCTAATAAGTTTCATCAATAATATCTACATACTCTGGTAATTCCAAGGCAAATAATCGAGGGTTTAGGCTAGGGTCACGTTGTATTGCCAAAAATTCTACAGTGATGAACTTCCCATCTTCTAGGCGAGTAATGCGTATTGGCACTTCAGTTTCAGGGTCAAAGTCTATCTGCATTGTATCATAAGTAAATTGATGCTCAGTAGTTTGCCGAAGAGGAATGAGTTGATTTCCTAGCAATAGTTCAATAAATACATTAGGCTCATACGCTACAATATTTGCAGATTTAACTGGAATATTATAAAGAGTAACTTTATTATCATAAAGAGTAATGGTTTGTGCATAAGGCGAGAGTATATCAATACGTAAACTACCCATATTTTTATCTATGCTGAGTTTACCAATGCTGATTTCATCATCAGTGATTTGCTGAAATTGTGCTTCAAGCGTGGTAAAGGAATCATGAAATTGCTGCCATAGATTGCTCTGAGCTATCACAGTTGACGATATGCCAAGTAATGCCAAACAAAAAATTACTAATCGCATTAGTTTCTAGGAGCAAGTATTTCGCGCGAACCATTGGCATTCATTGGGCTCACTAAACCAGCTACTTCCATATCGTCAATAATGCGTGCTGCTCGGTTGTAGCCCACACGGAGTCTGCGCTGTACACTTGAGATAGATACCTTACCACTACTGAGCACAAATTCTACTGCTTCATCATAGAGTGGGTCATTTTCCCCGCCATTATCTAGTGCAAAATTACTCGTCTCACTCGGTTCATCCTCAGCGACGACCACGTCATGTATATAATTTGTTGGGTACTTTTCTTTTAAGAATGAAACAACGTGAGCTATTTCACCATCACTCACAAATGCTCCGTGCACCCGCTGAATATGCTCTTGCCCTGGCATCATATACAACATATCCCCAAGCCCCAATAATCCTTCTGCACCAGTACTATCTAAAATAGTTCTACTGTCAATTTTAGAAGACACTTTAAATGCTATTCGTGATGGGATATTTGATTTAATCAGTCCAGTAATTACATCGACACTTGGACGTTGAGTAGCGATAATCAAGTGCATTCCAGCAGCACGAGCCTTTTGAGCAATGCGAATAATAAAGCCCTCGGTACGTTTCGCCTTAGCCCGATCTTCACCTGAGAGTGCCCCGAGCATATCTGCATATTCATCAATCACAATAACAATCAGTGGCAACTCTTCCACTGGAGTAGGATTACCCTCTTCATCTAATTGACCTTCATTAACCAGTGGGGTTCCTGCATCTTTTGCTATACGTACTTTTTCGTTAAAACCGGCAATATTGCGCACTCCATGTTTAGCAAGTAATGCATATCTGCGTTCCATTTCACCAATAGACCAAAAGAGTGCACTTGATGCTTGATTCATATCCGTTACTACCGGGGTGAGTAAGTGCGGAATATCTGCATAAATGGCTAACTCTACCACTTTAGGGTCAATCATAATCAAGCGGACATCATGTGGGCTAGATTTAAATAATATCCCCATCAGCATGGCATTAAGCCCTACTGATTTACCCATACCAGTAGCCCCTGCCACTAATAAGTGCGGTGTTTTCGCAAGGTCAATCACTACTTCCTTCCCTGTGGTATCTTTACCTAAACACATAGTAAGTGGAGCATGAGACTCACTATATGCCTGTGATTCAATCACTTCTCTAAGCTGTATCATCTGCCGATGAGCATTTGGGATTTCAATGCCTATCGTATGCTTTCCAGGAATAACATCTACAATACGCACACTTTGAACTAATAACGCCCGAGCTAAATCTTTATCCAAACTCACCACTTTAGATGCTTTCACTCCCGATGGGAGTTCTACTTCAAAACTAGTGATTACTGGTCCTGGGATAATATCTACCACTGAGACACTAATACCAAAGTTTTCAAGCTCACGGGTTAGATTATCTGCCATGGTTTGTAATTCACTACTAGAATAGCGTACTGGGTTCGTATTAATAGTATCTAACAACTCTGCACTTGGCAGTGCGTCTTCTGAAGTGGTTGATAGGGTAGCCACTGTATTGGTAGTACGTGCTCTCGGTTTAGGGGTTTTTGATGTGGTAGCTATTGCACTAACAGTAGTAGATGTAGAACGAGCAGATGTTGGCGATCTGCTTGCTGCAGTGGAAGGCGCAGATGTATTACTACGCTTTGTTATTTTGCCGATCATATGGGCAATGCGTGTGATGATGGTGCGTATGAAATGCAAAATGGCTATAATGCTATGCCATATACGCCCAAGGATAGTGCCTATAGTCTGTACCACCTGCACCCAAGATAGCCCTGTCAGCAAGCTAATCAAAGCAAGTTCTAGTACAATATAAATAATCCACAATCCAATTGCTAAATATGGAGATAACAAAGCATTCAACTCATCACCAACTACTCCGCCGTAATGCACATCAATCAGGTTAAGTAGTCCAGTAGTATTTAGCAATAGCACTACACCGCCGATGAATCTTAAGGGTACCACCCAGTGATTAAGCGTAGTAAAGATACCCAAATAATAACGTAGCGCAATTACTATAATCAGTGCTGCAAGTACATATGAACTATAGCCAATAAAGGTATAGGAAATATCAGCCAAATACGCACCAAATATCCCCAAATAATTAACTGATGAATTTAGGGTTTGAGCGGCAGAAAAAGGATTTTCTGTAAAAGAATGACTATACAAACTCAAGAAATACATCCCTGCAATACACAAAAGCAACAGCGTAATAATCTCTTTGTATTTTGCAGTAGTGTCACTTGGTGACATGCGATTATTACGCATGGTTGTGTCTAATTATCCTTCTGATAAAACTTGTTTATATTCCCTAGGTATGATTTTAACAAAATGCTTTTGCTCTATATCAAAATTATCAAGAATCATTTTTGCCCGAGCAGACTGAGTATATTCAAGATGTTTACTCAAATATAACTCCAGCTCAGAAATTGCTTCATCATCCATTGGGTCTAGATCTATCATGCCCGGATTTACCATATCTTTAAGAGTATCATTTGGATTATAAATGTAGGCAATACCACCACTCATGCCTGCACCTAAATTTCTACCAACTTCCCCAAGAATAATTGCGCGCCCACCAGTCATATATTCTAAAGCATGATCGCCCACACCTTCAACCACACAAATAGCCCCAGAGTTACGCACACAAAAACGCTCAGCCACAATACCTGATAAATACATTTCACCACTCGTTGCCCCATAGCCACAGACATTACCGGCAATAATTTGCATACTCCAGTCAAAAGTTGCTTGCTCATCAGGTCGCACTGAAATAATACCACCAGAAAGCCCTTTACCAACATAGTCATTCGCATCGCCAGTGATATGAAAGGTAATTCCTTTAGTCAAAAACGCCCCTACTGACTGACCTGCGGTACCAGTAAAATTCACGGTGATCTGATGATCAGCAAGAGTAGTATCGGTATCCATAATAGATTTAGTCACATACGAAGAAAGCATAGCACCTACCGCTCTATCTACATTAGTAATGCGTTCATCAATCACCACTGGTTCATTGATAAAATCTTTCGCAGCGGAAATTAGCAAGTTATCTAACTGCAATGGTAAATCATGATTTTGCTCTTTTAATTTATAGAGCCCGACAGATTTATGTAAAGGCTCTACTTTAGTCAGTATAGCAGTTAAATCAATCATATTTTTCTTCATACTCTCGGACTCTGATTGACGCAGTTTATCTACGCGCCCAATCATTTCATTAACCGTTCTAAAGCCCAAGGAAGCCATAATCTCACGTAACTCCTCGGCTACCATAAATAGATAATTAATCACATATTCAGGTTTACCATTAAACTTCGCACGTAGCTCAGGGTCTTGAGTGGCAACGCCAACTGGGCAGGTATTCAAATGACACTTACGCATCATAATACAGCCAAGCGTAATAAGTGGCGCAGTAGAGAAGCCAAATTCTTCAGCACCTAGTAAGGCTGCTATTGCAACATCGCGCCCTGTTTTGAGTTGTCCGTCGGTTTGGATCACTACACGTGAGCGGAGATCATTTAATACTAATGTTTGGTGTGTTTCAGCTAAGCCAAGCTCCCACGGTAGTCCTGCATGTTTGATAGAGGTGAGCGGTGATGCCCCCGTACCACCATCATGCCCAGCAATAACAATATGGTCTGCTTTAGCTTTAACCACACCAGCAGCAATAGTCCCGACCCCAGTACCTGCCACAAGTTTCACACTAATACGTGCTTCAGGGTTGGAGCGTTTTAGGTCAAAAATAAGCTCTGCTAAATCTTCAATAGAATAAATATCATGATGTGGTGGTGGGCTAATCAACCCTACACCTTTAGTTGAGTGTCTGGTTTTAGCAATAACTTCATCTACTTTTTTACCTGGTAGTTCGCCACCTTCGCCTGGTTTTGCCCCTTGGGTAACTTTAATTTGAATTTCTTCTGCTTGGTTGAGGTACTCAATTGTTACCCCGAATCGACCCGATGCTACTTGTTTAATTGCACTTTTACGATTATCACCATTTTCATCTAGTACCCAACGTGCTGCATCTTCACCACCTTCACCAGTGTTAGATTTACCGCCAATAGCGTTCATGGCAATAGCAAGACTTTCATGAGATTCTTTAGAGATAGAGCCAAAACTCATAGCGCCGGTAGCAAAACGTTTTATGATTTCACTTACTGGTTCGACTTCTGATATATCTACACGAGTTGTTTCATCTACAATAAATTCCATCAGTCCACGCAAGGTAGCATTTTTAGTGAGTTCATTATTTACTTTCTCAGCAAAAGATTTATAGGCGTCTTTGTTATTAGTGCGTGAAGCCGTTTGCAAATTGCTAATAGAAGTAGGTTCCCACATATGAGTTTCCCCACCACTACGCCAGTGATATTGTCCATCATTACCTAAGGTGTCAATACTAGTGATAAATGCTGCTTGATGGCGTTCTTCAATTTCTGCTTGCAAAATAGCAAAATCTACCCCACCAATCCGTGTCGGCGTACCAATAAAGCACGTATCTACCACCTCAGGTGCAATACCTACTGCTTCAAAAATTTGCGCTCCTTTATACGATTCAAGAGTGGAGATACCCATTTTAGCCATCACTTTAAGCATACCTTTATTCAGACTCTTAATATACCTTTGAACAATTTCTGTATAGTCAAACTCTAAAATGCCTGCGTTTTTACTTGCATATAGTGCATTAAACGCTCCATATGGATTCATAGCATCCACCCCATATCCAGCAAGTAAGCAAAAATGATGTACTTCACAACACTCAGCACTTTCTACGATAATAGAACAACGCGTACGTTTGTGTGCTTGTACTAAATGATGATGTACACTGCCTGCCACCATAAAGCTACTAAGCGCAGCATGGGTGCTATTAATACCTTTATCGCTTAGAATAATAAACCCTTTACCACTATCTACAAGCTGCTCAGCTTGTGCACAAATATCAGCAATAAGTGCTTGCTGGTTTACTCCCCTTTCATACACTAGGCTGATTTCTCCGACCTGCCACGTCGTTTGAGTTCTGATTTTTGCAATATCGGTATTGGTCAAAATAGGTTGCTCTAATACTAAGCGGTGAACATTTGTTTCATCATGCGATAGGAGATTTCCGCTTGGACCCACCATCGTACGTAAGGACATAATAATTTCTTCACGAATAGAATCTACTGCTGGGTTTGTGACCTGTGCAAAACCTTGTTTGAAATAATCATAAATAATGCGTGATTTATCACTTAAACAACTCAGTGCAGCATCGTTACCCATAGAACTCACAGGGTCACGACCATCTATAACCAGTGGGTGCAGCATAAACTGCATGCGCTCAGTAGAGTAGCCAAATGCTTGCAACTCTGGAATCAATTCTTCATAAGTAACCTCAGTATTAGAAATATCTTTTGCTGTTAAATCGGTCAAATATACTTGTTGCTTAGCAACCCATTCTTGATAAGGATATGCTTCGGAGAATGTATGCTTAATCACATCATCATTTACTAGCTCGCCTGTATCAAAATCCACTAAAAACATTTTCCCTGGCTGTAAACGTCCTTTACTTTTCACCAATGCATCTTCTACGTCTACTACCCCTACTTCACTCGCCATAATAATACGACCATCAGTCATTTCGTAATAGCGCGATGGGCGTAACCCATTTCTATCAAGAACTGCGCCAATATAATGCCCATCGGCAAATGAGATAGAGGCAGGACCATCCCACGGCTCCATCATATTTGATAAATATTGATAGAATGCTTTTTTAGAGTCATCCATATTAGTGTCATTTTGCCACGCCTCAGGCACCATCATTAACACACTTTCTGCCAAACTTCTACCCGTAATTTTTAAAAACTCAAGTACATTGTCAAAGCTCCCTGAGTCAGAAACATCTTGTTCAATAACTGGTAGCACTTTAGCAAGTTCATCACCCAATTCTGGTGAGACAAACATTCCCTCACGGGCAGTCATCCAGTTGTGATTACCTGCTCTAGTATTAATTTCACCATTATGCGACATATAGCGGCACGGCTGTGCTCGATCCCATGAAGGAAAGGTATTGGTAGAAAAACGCGAATGCACCATCGCTAAATACGAGGTGTAGTTCGGGTCTTGTAAATCAGGGTAAAAGGCTAATACCTGTGAGCCCATTAACATGCCCTTATACACAATTACGCTATTAGATAAACTACAAATATAAAAATCAGGATGTTTTGGCTTGAGTTGTAGCGAAGCATATTTACGAATAATAAACAGTGCTCTTTCAAACTCAGCAATAGAAGCATCAGCAGCTTTCTTGATAATCAGTTGTTTAAATACTGGCATTGTATCAAATGCACCTTTGCCAATATCAGATGATTCATAGTCTATGGGTACTTCTCTAAAGCCAATATATTCTTGCCCCTGCTGAGTAATTTCTTGTTTTAAAAATGCTTCACATTCTAAACGTTCCATCTCATCCGTAGGTAAAAATACATTACCTACAGCATATTCTAATGGTGCAACCTTGGTGTTAAATTGCTCTTTAATCAACGGGATGAAAAACGACTCACTAAGATTAGTCATAATACCTGCACCATCGCCTGTATTTTCTTCACAGCCACAGCCCCCACGATGATCCATGCGGGCAAGCATTTCCAATGCATCTAGCGTAATTTGGTGAGAAGCATCTTTTTTAATGTGGGCAATAAAGCCTACTCCGCAATTTTCATGTTCAAATTCAGGGCGATATAGACCTACCGCCTCTGGGCGATTCGTGCGTGCTACTCTAGAAATACGTGCATTGCTCATATATAATTATCCTTTTGATCTCTAGTTCAAAAACTACAGAGTCTTTACATCATTAGGCATTAGTAACGTTCTTAACCAAATGAATGAGAGTGCTCTGTGTACAATGAAATTCTTATGAAATAATCAGTAAAAACTTCTCAATTTTATCATATTAGCCTATTTTGGCATTCAAAAAATACGCAAATATTATCGGTTTTTAAGAGCATTACACTGATTGAGTACTTTTTCGTAATTTGGCATAATAAAAGCCATCTTGCTGATATTGTGGCAATATTTGCTGTCCAAACGTCGCATACTCACTAGGCGGGGTTATGAGCTCTGCATCAGAGTACGCTGCTAAAAACCACTGGATTTGCTGGGTATTTTCTTCTGGCAATATTGAGCAAGTCGCATAGAGTAGTTCACCGCCTGCTTTCACATATTGCCAGATATTACTTAGAATTGCCCGCTGGATAGCAACTAAAGTGCCAATATCTGTTTTTTTCCGTAGGAGTTTAATATCAGGGTGTCGACGAATCACTCCTGTAGCTGAACACGGTGCATCAATGCATACTTTATCATACTGCTCATGGAGTACTACAGTTGATGCATCATCATGAATGAGTTCTACCTGAGCACCCATACGAGCAATATTTTCCAAAAACATAGCTAAGCGTGTTTCGTTAGACTCTATGCAGGTGATAGGGTGAGTACTGAGTGCAGCGAGATGAGTAGCTTTACCACCTGGAGCACTGCACACATCAAGCACTCGGTCAGTAGGCTGTACTGCTAAATGCTCTATTGCTTCAATTGCACTAATATCTTGTACATATACTCCACCAGAAGCAAACTGCGGTAAGGTATTTACTGCGACTGGCTGAGTTAAGATGAGTGCAGAATTAGAGTATATAGTATGAGCTATATCTGCAACATCAAGCAACTCGGAATACGCCCTAATATCTTTATCTACCCGAAGCGTCATGGGTGCTGGGGTATTATTAGCCTCTATGAGAGCAGTGATCGTATTTTTGTAATATTTTGCTAACTTTTTATACAACCATGTTGGATGGGAATGGTCAGTATTTTCTATAATTGTGCGACTATTTGCGTCTATTTTACGTAATATTGCATTAACTAGTGGTTTTGCCCATTCTTTGTGAGTGAGTGTGACCCATTCGTTAATCACGGCATAAGACTGAGAAGAGGTATACAGCAATTCTGCACTTCCCGTGAGCAAAATATATAATACATCTAAGTCTTTTTTGGCAAACTCTTTGTGTAAATGGGCATCTACAACCTTTAGCAAATAATAATAGTAGCGTAAAGTGGTATAGGTAAGATTAGCACTAAAGCCATCATGCCCAAAGTCGTATTGACTTAATGACTTTTTGTAAAAAGCAACACTAGTAACTCCATCAAGTGCCAGAGCCCTACCTGATAGAGTAGTCAATTTAAAAGAATTAAGCTACTGGGAAAGTCTGCGTACTAAGTCTGCAGCAGGTAAAAACCCTGCGATATTAGTACCATCCTTTAAGAAAATACTTGGCGTACCATTAACGCCAATTTTAGTGGCAATAGCGAGTTGATCCCGAACTGGATTATCACAAGCTTTTGAGTCTGGCACAATGCGTTGTCTTTTATAATTATCCATAGCCTCTAGTCTATTTGGCGCACACCAAATTTTCTCCATTTGGGTAAGTGCGTTTGGGTGTAACTGCTCAATTGGAGATGCTGCATACTTAACAGTAACTCCTTGTTTATTTAACTCTGGTACCTGTGCATGGAGCCTAGCACAAAATGGGCAATCTACATCAGTAAAAACGGTAATTTGGTGTTGTTCTTTATCTGCCTTAAAGATAATCATATCCTTATCTTGAATAGAATTAAGCTCTGCGGTAATAAGTTCTTTAACTCTTGGACTTTTTTCTTTAATAGCTCTCGCTGAAAGGTCAATCACATCTCCCTGAAAAATATACCTACCATCCTGTGAAACATATATTGACTCAATAGGTTCAGTAATGATGACTTCATATACCCCTGGAATATCTGTAGCAACTACATTTGAGGATTCAATAGACCCGACAAATGGGGAAAGATTTTTAATAATAACATCAGTAGAAGCAAAAGCAAGACTTGAAGTAAGTGCAAGTACAGTAAATAAAATCGATTTCATAACAATAAAAATAACTAAATTCATGCAATTATACAATAATGGTCATACAAAATTGCCTATAATAAAATGTTTAATTTCTAGGTGTTCCCTCTATGCAATTTGTTTCTTTACCACGTTCTAAGCCTGATTCTTCACATGATACTTCTTATACCTGCCACGTTCAATTTGAATATGAGAGTGAGCATAACAAAAAACAACTCCTAACCAAAACAGATACGGGTTTTGAGCTCACTATTTTCATTAAACAATCAGAGCTTACAGCGAAACAAATAACAACAATTATCAGCGCAGTATATGCTACCTTGCAAACTGCTCATATTGAATCAGTGTGTTTTACTGAGTTGTCTATAGACCACATAGGGCATGTAATCACTGCATTTATTACTGCTAGCTATAGCGTACAAAAAGTATTTAAAGAAGCCGATCCTTGTGAGTATTCACTGACTATTGGGCTGGTGAGTGAACAGCCTCAGGAAGTTAAAGCACTCATTGATAAGCACACGAGTATTGCGGGTGGTATCAACTTTACCCGTCATATTGCTGATTTACCTTCTAATATTTGTACACCAATGTATCTTGCTGAAACAGCAGAAACCATGGCTACCCAGTATGGGCTAGACTGTGAAATACTAAACGCCAAAGAAATGGAAGACTTGGGCATGAATGCTCTGTTAAGCGTAGCAAAAGGCTCAATTAACCCACCAAAACTCATTACTCTCGAATACAAGGGGGCGGCTAATGATCAACCTATTGTCATTGTGGGTAAGGGCGTAACCTTTGATAGCGGAGGCATCTCTTTAAAGCCAGGTGCTGCTATGGATGAAATGAAGTATGATATGTGCGGTGCAGCAGCCACGCTAGGCGTAATGCAAGCTATTGCAGAGCTCAAGCCAAAAGTTAATCTGACTATCATCATCCCAGCTGTAGAAAATATGCCTGCGCATAATGCATCTAAGCCAGGAGATATTGTCAAAAGTATGTCTGGGCAAACTATTGAAATACTCAATACCGATGCTGAAGGTAGATTGATTTTATGCGATGCACTCACCTACGCAAATAAATATAATCCTAAAGTCGTGATAGATGTAGCAACCCTTACAGGGGCGGTAATCATCGGGCTGGGCAAACACCACTCAGGTATCATGGGCAATGATGATGCACTCATAGAGGCACTCATATCAGCAGGAACTACTGCCTTAGATACTGCATGGCAACTCCCACTAGATGAAGAATTTGACAAACTCTTAGAATCAAACTTTGCCGATATGGCAAACATCGGCGGACGTGAAGCAGGCAGCATCACTGCGGGGTGCTTTTTAGCACGATTTACCGGGGATTATACATGGGCTCACCTAGATATCGCAGGCACTGCATGGGTGAGTGGCAAAAATAAAGGTGCTACGGGAAGACCAGTTGCGATGTTGTGTGAGTATATATTAAATAATTTAAGATAATGATTGAGTTATATTGTCATTTCTTTAATTAAATTCCAATTTTCTTTGTAATCTTTAATATTTTGTAATTTAACATTCTTGCATTCATCATCTGTCAAACTATCAGCCCATGACATTGGAACAATAAAACATATACCAACTTGTTTATCCACCGCAACATAAATATCGCAGTCTTGAGAAGTGATGCGCTTACCTCTATTTCTTTCATGAGTATAGTCAATTCCTTCGCCACCTCTATCTCTATCCTTAAAACTAATATTATTACCAGAACTAATACCTTTTATCTGGACTCTAAGTAACGTATTGTTATAATCAATAATAGCATCATATCTACTACTTCTAACATCAACACTGCTACAATTAAACCCCGCCAAAATTGCTCTAGCAACAAAAATAAACTCTGCACTATCTCCAGCATTGGCAGTCATAACTCCGCTTTCTATATCATTAATATTTACACTAAATCCATTAGTCATTGCAATATATAATGATTTTTGAATTATCTTTTTTAAATCGTTTTTGATGAATTTAAATTCATTTCTAAGCAAGTCATCATCTAAAATATTTTCTATACTTTCAATATTTACCTCAGATAATTGATTTAAATCCACTTTTTCAGAAATATCTTTAAAAAACCTTGTTTTATAATATTTAAGTAACTCAGATTCTTTTATATTAAACTTATTAGCAATAGTTTTGACAGAATTTTTCTTGAAATTGTTATTTTTTAGTTCTTCAATATACTCACACATATAAAGCCTTTCCTATCTGTTTAGCAATAGCTTCAATTACAGGAATAGTAACAGAGTTTCCAATCTGTTTGTATAAATGAGAAGAAGCCATTGCCTCACTTAAAATAAAGTTTTCACTGAACCCTTGAAATCTTGCACACTCACGTGGTGTTAGTTTTCTAATATCTTTTGTATCAATTACCAAAGGAACATTATGCCCGCCAGTTCCCATATTAGCCGTTAACGTAGGACAAAGTTTATTTTTATTTTCTCTGACATATTTTCTTCTCCATTGGTAAACTGTATCGCGATTGACCATTTCATTCTTCAGTTGAGGGTAATACTTACTAGATTTATAATAGTATTTTTCCTCAACTTCATCATCGATTAAATCGTGGATTGTTTTAGTAAGTCTTTGTTTGTTTGGAAAAGTAAAGATAGAATAAGAATCATAGTTTTTAAAGCCAACAATATAAATTCTTTCTCTATTTTGGGGCACATTTGCATACTCAGAACTATTAATGACTTTAAATTTAACGTAATAGTTGCGTTCTTGAAGTTTTTGCAAAATAACTTTAAAAGTATTTCCATTGTCATGACTTTGAAGATTTTTTACATTCTCAAGAAAAATAACTTTTGGTTTTAGGTCGTCTAAGAAACGTAAAACCTCAAAAAAAACATTGCCACGGTCATCATTAAACCCTTTTCTATAACCAGCTACAGAAAAAGCCTGACAAGGGAACCCGCCAGTAAGGATGTCTATCTGATCCACCTCACTTGTAGTTAAATCAACTAAATCTTTTTCAAAAAGCTTATGCTTGTGATTGTATCGATAGGTTTTCGCAGCATGTTTATCAAATTCGTTTGCCCATGAAATACTAAACCCTGCTTTTTGAAAACCTAGCTCAATGCCACCAATGCCAGCAAATAACCCTCCAACAGTAAACTTTCTATTATCGCAAAATTTTTCAGTTACAAATGTTTGATTATGACTAACAAAGTCAATTGATTGTTGAATATTTTCAGCATCTAAATGCATTACTAAACTCTATTATATGAATTTATGATTATTCATTTTATCAAAAATATTATAAGTAATTAGCAAGTATTTTTGGAATTCTACAAGGCGCATGAGAAAAATACGACTGAGCATACGAGCAGTATGTGACCAAAGTATTTTTTAAAATGCAACACAGTAGAAAACAAAAAGACGCCGCTAATTAAGCCAGTGTGCGATTTGCTTAGCGTAATATGTGAGCACCGCATCCGCCCCTGCTCGCTTAAACCCAAGCATGGCCTCCATTACTACTTTTTGCTCATCAAGTGCACCTGCCGCTGAGGCAAATTTCAGCATTGCATACTCTCCGCTGACATGATAGGCAAAGGTAGGAACGCCAAATTCTGACTTTACTTTGCTAATCACATCGAGATATGGCATACCTGGCTTGACCATCACAATATCTGCGCCTTGCTCTAAATCTAGTGCAACTTCTGAGAGGGCCTCTATCCCGTTAGCGGGGTTCATTTGGTAGGTGTTTTTATCTGCATTACCAAGATTGCTACTAGAGCCTACAGCATCACGAAATGGCCCATAAAAACTTGAAGCATATTTTGCTGCGTATGAGAGAATAATCGTATTACTATACCCGTTTGATTCTAGCTCATCTCTAATCGCCCCAATACGCCCATCCATCATATCACTGGGAGCTATGATATCTGCCCCTGCTTGTGCATGGGAAAGTGCTTGCTTTACTAATACTTGGGTGGTGGTGTCATTGAGTACATAGCCTGAGTCATCAATAATACCATCTTGCCCGTGGGTAGTAAATGGGTCTAATGCCACATCACTAATGACTAGTACTTCAGGATACGCTGTTTTAATCGCTCGAATGGTGTGTTGCATAATGCCATCAGAGTTATATGCCTCTTTAGCATCAAGAGATTTTTTATCTTGGCTAATAATAGGAAATAATGCAAATGCTACGATACCTAGATCTATACATTCTGCTATTTCACTCATCAATGCCTCACTCCCATAACGCTTAACACCCGGCATAGTAGGAATATCATAGGTATTCTTGGGTGCTAATTCTTCACTTACAAATACTGGATAAATAAGATCACTAGTATGGAGTGTGTGCTCAGCAACAAGAGAGCGAATAGCTCGGTTTTGCCGAAGTCTTCGTGGACGTTTTGTCAGATACATTACGTACTTGGTCCTTGGATAATACCATGGGTAGAATTACGAATAAAATGAATCATTTGGTTCACATATTGATTAGTATTTTGCTGGTCTAAAGTATCTAAAATGTTACTAATAAGACCTCCACGTTCACTGCGATAAATAGTTTTAAATGCATCTTTTATCTCAGTAATATCTTCTGTACTAAAATCACGACGTTTAAGTCCAATAAGGTTAATTGAGGATGCTTTTTCACCTGCTACAATAATATAGGGTGGCACATCTTTATTAATGCTACTACCCATGCCTGCATAAATACTTTCACCTAAATGGCAAAATTGCTTGACCATGGTAAAACCGCCTAAAAATACATAATCATCCATAATCACATGCCCTGCTAAAGAAGCATTATTAGCCATAATAGCATGGTTACCAATAATACAATCATGAGCTACGTGAGTATAAGACATCAGCATATTGTGTGAGCCAATTTTAGTCAGGCTATCTTGTTTTTCAGTGCCGCGGTTAATGGTACAAAATTCACGAATGATGTTATGATCACCAATTTCTAGATTACTTTTTTGTCCTGCACTATAGGTTAAGTCTTGAGGATCACCACCTACAGCCGCAAAAGAAAATATATGATTATGGGTACCAATACGGGTAGGGCCATCAATATGGGCATGAGACTCAACAATAGTATGAGCACCAATTTCCACTTGTGGTCCAATGACTGCATAGGGCTTAATCACTGCATCAGGATGAATAACAGCGCTACTATCTACTATTGCACCTGACTCTACCATATTAATTTCTTCTGGTACACATGATTTCAGCTGAGGCTACAAGTTCACCATCAACAGTAGCTTTGGTGTCAAACTTCCAAATACCACGCTTTTGCATCATGACTTCTACAGTAAGAACCAACGTATCTCCAGGCTCCACAATCTTTTTAAACCGTGCTTTATCAACACCAACTAACATGTATACCTCATCTTCTGCGGGTTTGCCTATTTCAGATTTAAATGCTAAGATACCTGTAGCCTGAGCCAATGCCTCAATAATAAGTACGCCTGGCATAATAGGTCTAATAGGAAAGTGACCAGTAAATTGGGGTTCATTAACACTTACATTTTTAATAGCAGTAAGTGTCTCGCCTTTCTCAAACCCAATGACTCTATCAATCAATAAAAATGGATACCTATGAGGCAGATAATTCTTGATAGTATTTATATCCATTATGATATTTTCAGTGGTCATAGCTTACCTATTTTGATGTTTAATAACTTGCAAATTTTATCAAATTTGGTGATGTGCAATGCGATTTTTTTCCATTTACTATGAGACATAATAGGTATAAACCCCGTATAACTTCCAGGTTCTACCAAGGATTTGTGCACCGTACTAGTCGCATAAATAGTCACATCATCAGCAATAGTTAAATGCCCAATAATACCAACCTTGCCCGCAATTTGGCAGCGCTTACCAATAATAGTACTCCCCGCAATCCCACAAAGTGCGGCAATAGCAGTATGCTCTCCAATTTCCACATTGTGAGCAATATGTACCAGATTATCAATCCTTACTCCATCTGCAATAGTAGTATTAGCAAAGGTGCCTCTGTCAATAGTAGTATTTGCCCCGATATGCACATTATCACCAATATGCACATTACCAAAATGCGTAATATGTTGCCATCCATCAGCTGTAAGGATATTACCAAACCCCTCCGAACCAATGACTGCACCCGCAGAAATAATACAATCATCGCCAATGTGTGTACCTTCATGAATGGTTACATTTGCTGCAATATGGCATCGCTTGCCAATCGTTACATTGTGTTCAATTACAGCATTGCCATCAATGATGGTATCACTTCCGATATGTGCTTGCTGACTAATTACTGCATATGGAGATAAAAGGGGGGTTGGAGTTACAGTAGATTTTAATTCACCGGAGAGCTTGGCAATAATCAAATAGGGCTGTGGACTAATCAATACATTTGTAGTTGCGTACTGGGCTAATTCCTTTGTAGTAATAATACATCCTGCTTGCGAAACACGAAGCTGAGGGATATATTTACTGCTAGTAACAAATGTAATATCACCAGACGCTGCCTCAGTGAAAGAACGAATATTGGAAATAACGTGGTCCGGATCCCCAGTTAGTTCTAACTTATAGGTTGACGCAATGTCTTGGAGCTTCATTCACGAATGAGTGCACTAATCTTATCAGTAATATCTATACTTTCAGCAGCATAAGCAATATCTTTATACACAATAAGTTGATAGTTATTCTCAGTTGCGAATTTTTTTATGGCGGCGTTTATCTTATCTTGGAACTCTTGCAGGATCTCAGCTTGTGCGAGCTCGAAATTTTGACCGGCTTTAGTTGCCTTTTCTTTTAAAGCTTGTTCTTGCGTAGTAATTTTAGTTACTTGCAGTTTTTTCTCCTCTGGACTTAAGTCATCTTTGACTTCATTGTATTTTGCTGCCAATCCTTTTAAATCTGCAAATTGATCTGCAAGCTGAGCTTCAATTTTCATAAATTTTGCTTCTAGTGCTTCTTGCTTCGCAGTAAAAGATTTAGAATTTGATAAAAGAACCTCAACGTTAACATAGCCAAATTTGCCCTCTGCTAATAATTGAGTTGAAAGCAACAATGCACCAAGTGCAAAAAGTATTTTTTTCATAATTATAGATTTGTATATTAAAAATTAACACCCAAACTAAAATCAAAGCGTTCAATATCATCGCCCTCTTTAGATTTTATAGGTGTAGCTAAATAAAGCCCTAACGGACCAATAGGGGTCACCCAAATAAAAGCAGTACCAACCGAAGCTCGAAGCTCACTGGTGTCAAAGTCACTGACTTCATCAAATATCCCGCCAACATCCATAAAGGCACTAATGCGCATTTCTTTACTATCTTCCATCGTTGGGACTGGTGCAATAATTGCCGCACTACCAAGAATATTAAGCTCACCGCCACGGATTGAATCATCTGGATATTTTGAACCAATAGAGTTAAAGGCAAAGCCACGAATAGATGAAGCACCACCACCATAATATCTTTCAAAGAATGGTAACTCTTTACCACCAAGTCCAGATGCAATGCCTAGTGAGGCTTTGAGTTTGAAAGTTACTTCATTTTGTAAATCATAATACTGATCATAACGAGTATTAAGTTTGTAATAACCATAGTCCATAAATGGTAATGCGACCCCGAGGCTCACGCGTGTTTTGTGCCCATCAGTTGGAAAGTAGAAGTTATTTAAAGTGTTTTCAGACCAAGTAACAGTGGTCAATAGCTCAGAGTTTCCATCATCTGCACATTGCTTGGCTTCATAATCTTCACCAGCAAACGTAGCATCACACTGCACATCAATAGTTGATAAGCGGTTATCAATACTCAGTCTCGAAATCTCAGACAATGGAATACCATAGCCTAAACTAATACCTTTTTTATCAATAACATAATCCGCACTCTCAAGTTCAGAACCATCTATAGAATTATAAAAGATACCATAACTGATACTGTGGTTATTGTTATTAAAATGTGGGTTTTTAAAGAATAAATCTACTTTTTGAGTTGCTTTAGATACCTTGAGTTTAGCATTCAAGGTATTGCCTGTCCCAAAAATATTTGTTTGACTTACTCCAGTATTAAAAGCAATACCAGTCCTATTTGAATGCGAAAGACCAACAGAATATCTGCCTGTTTCGTCTTCTTGTACTTCAAAGTGAAGGTTAATTCTATCTTCTGTACCTTTCACCCTAGAAACTTTCATATTTACATTTTTGAAGAACCCTAATCGCTTGATGCGTCTGATACTTTCATCAAGTTCAGTATTACTATATAACCCACCTTCAAGCAATCCGATTTCACGGCGAATCACAGAATCTGCGGTGCGTGTATTACCACTCACGCTAATACGGTTAATAAATACTTTTTGATTTTTTTCAATATTAACTTTTAAATCAATGCTATCACCTTTTTTCTCAGTGTCTGTCTCAACTTGAATGAAAGCATGCCCCTGATCAGCGTAATAATTTGTGACAGACTGCACAGATTGGACCACTTCCTGACGTTTAAATACTTCACCTGATTGCATAGTAAATGCCGAACGTGCTTTATCTTCGGTACCAGAAAATATAACATTTCCAATAGTATATTGCACACCTTCGTTTAGATTTACAGTGATTACTAATTTCTCATTTTCTGCCTGAATATCTACATCTTCCACTTTAAAGTCTAAGTAGCCATTATTAATATAAAAATTAGTTAATGCATCAATACTACTTTCTAACTTCATTTCAGAGTAGTTATCTTTTTTAGTGAAATAATTGAGTAGGAAGAAATCTGCTTCACCAATAGTAAATAACTTAAGGAGTTCTCCATCGGTATATGCTGCATTACCATTAATGATAATTCTATCAACTAGCGTAATATCATTCTCAGCAAGGGTAATGGTGAGGTTCACTAAATTATCAGAAGTGACTGCTACATTAAACTCAGCCTGTGCTTGTGCATAACCACCCATTTTATATACTTCCCTAATTTCAGTCATAAAAGTAATCATAGAGCGCTCATTATAGATTTGCCCTTCGGTGATACCGAATTTGTTTAAGTTATCTTTAACCTTATCTTCTTTAATAAGTTTAGCGCCATCCATTATCAACTTTACAGAGCGAATAATCGGGTTTTCAATGACTTCAATAGTGAGTTCACTACCTCTATCACTGACAAATACTTCTTTAAAAAATCCTGTATTGATCAGTTGCTCAGTAATAAGATTTTTAGAATCCGTGTTATAAAAATCCCCCGCATCAAAAGGCATGTAGTTCAAAATAGTGCCTCTATCAATAGTTTCATTACCAATGATAGTAATAGAGTTAATAATTTGTGCGTGAGCAGAACTTGCTACGATAAATAATAATAGGAATAAGAAACGCATAGCGTAAAAAAATAATTAAAAGTTACTTAAATTTTAATCTAAATAGGCAGTGGTAATAGGAGAATTTTAAAGCTGTGAATGAATATGTCCTGCTTCCTTCATGCGCTTTAAATACCTTTGCCATAATTCAGTTTGGTTCATACATAAATTATGCAAATATTCCCAAGAATAGATGCCACTATCATGCTCATCACTAAAAGTGAGGATAATGGCGTAGTTACCGGTAGGGGTAATATCTTTGATGGTTACATTTTCTTTACCTACTTGCAATACTTCCTGACCCGGACCATGCCCCACAACCTCAGCAGAAGGTGAATACACACGTAAAAACTCAGTAGTGAGTGCATATTCTTTATCAAATGTCACTGTAAGAATATTTTTTTCTTTATTAAGAGCAATATGAGATGGGGTAATCATAAGTAACAAGGGATGAGTATAAATCTAAAATGATATTATAGTGAAAGCACACTACAATAGAGATACAAAAACTAAAGGAATATAATTCCCTTAGTTTTTGAAATATGAGAACAAAATAGTCGTTAACGTATTAACCTTGCACTTGTGCCATAACTTCTTCTACAAAGTTATCTTGAGCTTTTTCAATACCCTCACCTACTTCATAACGAATGAAACCGGTAACATTCATGCTATTGTCTTTGAGTAATTTTTCAATAGTGATGTCTGGGTCCATGATAAAGCTTTGACCAAGTAAGGTTACTTCAGCAACAAATTTCTTCATACGACCGGTAATCATTTTTTCAATAATATCATCTGGTTTACCACTCTCGCGAGCTTGTTCTACAAATACTGCTTTTTCTCTTTCAATTAACTCGGCAGATAATGCTTCTTCATTTAATGCTTCAGGTTTTGATGCACAAATATGCATAGAAACATGTTTCGCAATTTCTGCATTATCAGTATCAATTGCAGTCAACACTCCAATGCGACCACCACCATGGATATAAGAAGCAATCATACCTTCGCTTGTCAATGTGGTTACACGGCGAATGTTAATGTTCTCACCAATTTTAGCAATGAGATCTACTCGTGAAGTATCTACATCTTTACCGTTACTCATAGTTGCTGAGTTTAACTCTTCTACCGAATTTGCTCCCATATCAAGGGCCATAGTAGCAAGCTCATCGACAAAATTGATAAAATCATCACCCTTGGAAACAAAGTCAGTTTCACAATTCACTTCAATAATAGTTGCAGTTTTATTGTCTGCACTGAGTCTGGTGGCAACTAACCCTTCTGCTGCAATACGCCCTGCTTTTTTTGCAGCTTTTGCCTGCCCATTTGCACGCATTAAGTCAATTGCTGCTTCTAAATCTCCACTAGTTTCTGTAAGAGCTTTTTTGCAGTCCATCATACCTGCGCCAGTTCTTTCACGTAATTCTTTTACAGTTGCTGCTGTAATAGCCATATTTCTTCCTTAAAAATAAAAATAATTACACTTGTGCTTTTGCTTCCAACACAGCATTTGCCAATTCTCTCGCATAAAGCCCAATAGAGCGAATCGAGTCATCATTACCAGGGATCATATAATCAATATGCTCAGGGTTGTGATTCGTATCAACTACGCCAATAATAGGAGTATTGAGTACTCGCGCTTCTGCAATAGCATTTTTTTCATGACCAATATCAATCACAAAAATTGCATCTGGAATACCGCCTAAATCTTTAATACCGCCTAAACTTCTTTCAAGTTTTTCCATTTCACGACGCATCAATAATGCTTCTTTTTTATTAAACTGCGAAAAATTATCTTCCGCTAAAAATTCTAAATCTTTTAATCTTTTGATAGATGACTTAATCGTTTTATAGTTCGTCATCATACCACCTAACCAACGATGATTCACATATGGCATACCACAGCGCAAAGCTTCTTCTTTTATGATAGTAGTCGCTGCACGTTTAGTGCCTACGAATAAAATCTTTCCGCCATCAGCAGCAATTTTGCCTGCATAGTTCAGTGCATCATTGAGTAATGGGAGAGTTTTTTCTAAATTGATAATGTGTACTTTATTCCGCACACCATAGATAAATGGCGCCATACTTGGGTGCCAAAAACGAGAGCGGTGACCAAAATGCACACCAGCCTCTAACATTTGTTTCATTGAAACGTTTGCCATAACTTTTCCTTAATATTTCACAGAATATAATATATATCAATATTCTGCTACTTGGGTTATACTTCCATAATTTTTTATACTTTGACCAGTAATACCAGCACCCCAAAGCATAATTAATACATCATTAAAATTATGTGATACATTTCGTAGCCACTCCCTCTCTACTACTTTTAAAGGGATTACTACGCACCTTTTTCCTACCTTGGCATGTCCTGATAATATCTAAATCACATCATGTCACATCACTATAGACATCACAAAGTGGAACCTATTATTATCCCATATTAAAAGTATATTTGCAAATAGGAATAGAAAAAATTATGCACGTGCTATGACTTACATTAACTGAGCAGAAATCATTACTCGCTTGGGTCTTGGATAACCTTCCAGCGTATATTCACCACTCACAAAATCTGCTAAAGACTGAGGTGCATCACCTAACCACTGGGTAGCTCGTTGCTCCTTAGATGAAGTAGTATTAATATCTAAAACCAAAATCTGGGTAAACCCTAGCGTTTCTAACCAACCGATGAGGGTATTAATACTCGGAATAACCCATACATTACGCATATGTGCATATCTGCCTTTAGGAGTGAGGATACCCCCTTTTTGTGCATCTATATATAAGGTTTCTAAGACTAAGGTTCCCGTTGAAGTGAGCATGCGTTTTAGCTGCTGCAGATGCATAAGCGGGGAGAGATGATGATACAACACACCCATTGATAGCACAATATCAAATGCACCCGCTGAGGGCTGTATATCATCAAGTTTTAGAGGGAACATATGGACCTGCTCGGTATTATTGGCAAGTGAGCGAATAGCGTGAAATTGATAATTAAACAGCATAAATGGCTCAAGTGCAACCACGCTCTGTGCTCCATGTAAGCCCATAAGCAAAGAAAAATACCCATTACCACTACCTACATCAAGAATTTTTTTCTGCCTAACATCAAGATGCTTCTCAAAACGCTCCCATTTCATACTGCCGTTCCATTCGCTATCAAGCGTAAATGATTCAAAAGAATACGGACCTTTGCGCCACGGGATAAATGCCTGATAGAGTTTTTGAGGCACATGTACAGGCAAGTGAAGATAAGGTGGACTATATGTTAAAGGTGCTGAGGGTCTCTGATGAATCTGACGCAGTGTAGACTGCCAAGAGGCAGTCATACTACTCTTTGTCATGCAGGCATCAAAACTCTGCTGATAAAGGGCGTCTACTAATTCTGGTGAAAAATAGTGTTCAAGCCCAGAGCGTTCTCTGCATAATTGTTCATAGAGAAACGTATGTCTCATGAGAACAAAACTTACATTTCTGTAAGTGATCCTTCTTTTTCGATGAGTTTCGTATCTATGGTTGCGATGTGTTCATCAGTCACTTTTTGTATAGAAATTTCTGCACTTCTGGACTCATCTTCGCTAATCTCTTTTTCTTTCAGGAGTTCTTTAATATCACTATTAGCATCACGACGAATATTGCGAATAGCTACTTTCGCACCTTCTGCCTCATCTTTAACTACGCGAACTAATTCTGCTCTGCGTTCACTCGTAAGTGGTGGTAGTGGTATCCGAATCACTTGCCCCTGAGTATTTGGGTTAAGACCTAAATCAGAAGTAATAATGGCTTTTTCAACTACCGAAACCATATCTTTTTCCCATGGAGATACTTTTAAGGTGCGTGCATCTTCTACTGATACGTTAGCCACTTGATTCAGTGGGGTAGCACTGCCATAATAATCTACTTGAATGTGTTCTAACAAAGAAGGGTGTGCTCTACCAGCACGAATTTTGGCAAAGGAATTATCAAGTGCATGGATGCTTTTTTCCATACGTTCTTTACAATCAGCAATTATTTCATTAATCATACTAAAACTCTAAATTCAAGTGCGTCTCCCACAAGACTTATTTCAACGGATTTATTATAGTATTCAGCGGGTACTAAATCAAATTCTCTATATACTCCTGCAATACATACCAACTTGCTCGCAAAGAAATGAGCAAAAATTTTGGCTTCTGTATTAGCTTTTATACCAGCAAATATTTTGCCATAGCTCCCACCATATATATAAATGTTTTTATCACTTATAGCTTCAGCTTTGTCTAGCACATCACCGAGTACTATAAGGTCGGTATTTTTAGCATAAATTTGTTCATTCTTTTTGATGTCATTGCGAATAATACTTGGTTTATTAATAAAAAGATGTTTTGGGTGTTCTGCATTAGAAGTATGAGGCACTAATGCCAAATTTGACAATGTTGCATATTCTTTAATATCTTCTCGCTCGGTAATTACCCCAATCACCACTAATTGTTTTTGTGCAAATAATTCAATAAGTATAGGTAGATTCGCAACCTCAAAACTGGTAGATATAATATCAAGCACTACTGGTGCAAAGTGTCCACTCGCGAATGCTGAAATATCTTGTTGCATCTGTGCAAATGCAGAATCATCAACAATATATTTATATCCGAGTGAATGTTCTATGAGCATTTAATCTTGCCAACTTTGGGTACAATCTAAAAAATACCACACACGCTTCATCCCTGCAGTACCACTAAGCATCAGTTCAATAGGCTGCTTTCCTTTGAATTTTTTTTGTGCTCTTCTTAGCCAAATAGGACCATAATCTTTATTGGTAGGATAGGTTGTGCCTAGTGCATCATGAATCCCTAAAATCATCTTTGAACGATTAATAAAATCAGCATCAAATTCAAATACCTTATCTCCTTTGCGATATTGGTATAAGTGGCGAGATTTTATTTCATCTTGATTAAGCAGGTGGAGTTGTTCTGCATCGCTGAGTTTCCAGTTCTCCAAAATTTGCATAATATTTATCGTAATGGAACTTTTGTCTTGGGTACTAAGGTCAGTCATTGTTCACCATAAAAATTAAATAAGATATCTTCATCAAACACGCCAGCATCAGGTGCAGGTGGCAAAGGAGATGCCTTTCTCACTGCACGATTAATAGAATTGATAAACGATTGTGCTTTGGTTTTATCATCGACTTGACAATTTGTAGTGCGAATATCTAACACCTCACCGCCTTTATTTTGTTTGATTGCGACCTCGCAACTCCACGTAGGTTTAGAGCCAGGATAATTCCACTTTGAACGCACCTTTGCCATAATTTGGCGTTGGTAATTTAAGGCTAGCTTTTCAAGTTGATTTTTTAACTCTATATCACGTTGTATTTTAGCCTGTTTTTGCTGTTTTGCAATATCTTGCAAATTTGCTAACTCTTGTTGTTTTTGTGTCAATTCTTTAGTCTTAGAGTTGACTGTCTGCTCTATCTCTTTAGTTTTTGCTTCTAACTCTTTGGTTTTCGCTGCTAATTCTTCTTTATTTTTGAGCGCTGAGAGCTCTTTTTGTTTTGCTTGTGTGAGTGCTACTTTAGCTGAAGCAATTTTTTCATTAAGGAGCGCAACTTCTTGAGAATTTTGATCTTTTTGAGATTGGAGTGCAACTAAATTTTCTTCTTGCTTTCTGAGCTCAGCAAGTGCTAACGCCGATTTAGTAGTAAGTTCTTTAGCACGTTTTTGGGCTTCTGCTTGTTCTTTTTTACTCTGAGCTATTTGTTGTTTAGTATTCGAGAGTTGTGACTTAAAGGTATCAATATCAGATTTAAATTTGCGTCTTTGGGCTAGTAATTTATCAGTAGACGCTTTAGTTTTATCTCTAAGTATCCTCGCATTTTCCACTTCATTTTTAGCCCGTTCAAGATTTTTTTGAATAGTTTTATTAGATATGTTTAGTTTTTTCTGTTCACGACGAGATGCTTCAATTTCCTGAGAAAGTTTGGCTTGTTCTTTTGATGCTGTTTGTAAATTATCTCTGGTTTCATTCAGTTGTGAAGTGGTTGTCTCTAAATCTTTTGCAGTGGATTGTGCTTGTTGCTTCAGTGTTGAAAGCGTTTCTTTACGCTGGGCAATTTGTGCAAGTTCAGCTTGTTTTTGTGCTTCTTTGGCTTTTTTTAATGCACGTAAGCGATCTGCCTCTTGTGCGATTGCCGACATATCTAATGTGCTTGCATTAATAACTTCGCTAATTTCAATACTGTTTTCTACTACTTCGGTTACCGCCTCCGTAGAAGCAGGTTGTTCCTGGGGAGACTCTATGAAAGAAATATCAATCTCCCGGGCTAGAAACATAAATAAAACAAGATGCAATATTAGTGAGATAGTTAGTGCAATACGGTGAGCACGAATAAATGCTTTCATACTAATTCACAGACTCCGTAAGGAGTCCTACTTTCTCAATGCCGCTTGAGTCTAGATATGACATCAAGGCAATCACTTTTTCATATACCACTGATTTATCAGCACGTACATAAATTTGCATCTGTGGATACACTTGTCTTCTTGCTCTGAGTTGCGTAGCTATCACAGCAAGTGTGTTTTCTACGCTATCCTCAGTAGTATCTATACTATTGAGATAATATTTACCAGATTTATCAATACTGACAATAGACGGATATGACTCAGTAAAATCAATAATTTCCCCGCCACCAGACTTTGGCAAATCAACCTCAATTCCTTGTTCAATAATTGGTGTAGTCATCATAAAAATCACTAATAACACTAGCATTACATCAATGTAGGGGACAGTATTAATCTCGCTATTGAGTTTTCGTTTTCTGCGCGGAATTAAAGACTGGTTGCGCATAATAGTTAACTGCGATTAAGAACAGTAATATATTCACCTGCAATCCGATGATATTCTGCATATGCAAGATCAATTTCTGCAGTGAGTTTATTATGAAAAATACTTGCAGGAATTGCTGCAAATAAGCCAAATGCAGTCGCGATGAGTGCTTCAGCAATACCCGGAGCCACAATAGCAATCGTTGCTTGTTTGACTGAGGCTAACCCAATAAAAGAATGCATAATCCCCCAAACTGTCCCTAATAGGCCAATGTACGGTGATGCAGAGCCGATGATTGCCAAGATCGGAAGGCGTGTTTCTAGTTTTTCTACCTTTTCTTCTATGCACATATGAAGTACTTTTTCAGCACGCTCACTATGATGCTTGTCTCCACGTTCAAATTCTTCCTTGGCTACCTTAAACATTGCAGTATTGGGGTTCGTGTCATTTACATTAAATACATTTTCAGTTGCTGCTTGAGTGTTAAAGCCTTTTTTAAATTTTTTAAGTGCTAAATGGTGTTTGGTTAGCTGGGTTTTTTTTGAAAAAATGATAGCCCACGAGACAATAGAAGCAATAATTAAGAGCAACATAATCAGCTGCACGAAAATGTCCGCACCTAAAATTAGGTCTGGAATAGAGAGAGAATTATGTTGCATAAGTCACGCTTAAGGAAGATTTAATTTTGATTTTACTTGATTTACAATTGTTGGGTTTAAGCAATTATTTGCCTTATTCACTTCTTTAGTGTATTGTTTTTTAAGTCCTACATTATCTCCAGTAGCAAAATAGTAATATAGCATATTGTTTTCTAATGTGCAGTTGTAACCATTATATTTATGATGTTTTTCATAAAGTTCTGGTACATATTTCCATAGCGCTTGAACGCGTAATGCATTTGCAGTAAGATCACTATAGCTACTTGGGTTTAATGAAAGTTTTGCTTCTGGGATAGTGCGTAATTGCTCAAATAAGGCAATATATTTATCATATTGCTTTTGCTGAAAATAGATATTAAATGCCACAATATTATGAAACATAAAATTTACAGGAGCAATTTCCTGAACTTTCTGAACATAGCGCAAGGCTTTATTATATTGTTTCTTCTGTGCTAATATTGATACATAGCGCGCATTAGTAACAATATCATTAGGCCAGTATTTCAGCATTTGTTTTACTACTTTTTCGGCGATATCCTTGTTACCAGACTTCATGTAGCTTGAGGTTAAGAAGTTTAAGATATTCTGCGTTTCTAGATGATATACTGGTACTTCTACTAGAGAAAGTTTATCAAATGAACCAGTCATATTAATTTTATTAAGTCCGCTATAGACTCCAATCCAACTCATATACAAACTTGTGATAACTACAAATACTATAACATTTATACCCAGAATAATGTGTTTATACCTGTGTAATGATTGCTTTTTGGTTTTGATTACCCATTCTTTAACGGGCTTGATATACTGCTCACTTTCTCTAGCGATAACCCCTACATATAATCCAAACAATAATGCAGGCATGGCAAGTTGGTAAGGGAATGAAAACTGTAAATTTACAAATGAGCCACTAAGGGCTGTGAATAATGCAAAGAAGAATACTGCACGTGTTTTATGTTCTGAGCTTAAAATAATTTTCCATAGGGCCACAACAAGTGCGATAACTCCGAGTAAAAAGAAACTAACACCTACTAAACCAATGCTCACTGCCATTTCTAATATATCATTATGCACTCGTTGTACATAATTTATCACATAGGTCGCATATCCTTCATTGACTAAATTATGAAACCAGGTACCTATGCCAGTACCAAATAGCGGAGCATCGTTAATCATAGTGAGTGCCACGGTCCAAATTTGAATCCGTAAATCACGTGAATTGGTCGCAGACTCGGTAAGGCGCTCCACATTAGCTACTACTTTTTCCCAAAATGGATAAAACCCATCACCATTAAAATTAATAAGTATCAAAAGTAGTACTGCTGAGCTGATTAGTGCGGCTATCTTTTCTTTATTGATATTTGCCCACGCACTAAAGTGTTTGCGTTGCCAGATTAAAAATAGGGTAATTAAGATTATTTCACCAATAATTGCCAGCCATGCTGCTCGGGTAGAAGTATAAAAAATAAAGGTGAGTAATAATGCGGTACAAATCGTGGAAATCCATACTTGGGTGTTTGTCAGTCGTTTAGATAAAATCACAAATACTGCCAATGGGAAAATCATTGACAATGGTTGTGTTGCCATATTTTTATTGCCAAAAGTTGATGAAGGAATAGCAGCCTGAGTAATACGAAATGCGTCAAATAAATATTGCAAAATACCTATAAGAGCGATTATAGTAGCAGCAGCAAGCAACCATAAACATAACTTGATAATAGTATCTTCAGTAAGGTCAATATTATAGGTAACATATGCCGCCATTAAAATTGTTACCCAAATTAAAATTTTAGTAATGCTAAAATCCGGATTAACACTCCACGCTATACTGAGTAATCCCATTAAAAATGTAATACCTAGAAATAATTTAATATAGCTCAGATGTATTCTTTGTTCGCTATAATTCTTTTGCCAGATTGTCAGTAGGACCAATACTCCAATACCAATACCAGCAATATATGTTTTAACAAATGAATGATTAGAAACTGATAAGTCAAACCATGGACCAGAGATACCCAGTAAAATGGTAAGTGCTCCGATGAGCCAAATACTAATCCCTTTATTTGCAACCATGGAGATATTATTTAACAAAAAGAATATTTTAATTTATTTCTGATTTTCTATGCGAGAAAAGAGTGTTGAAAGAGGATGCTAGATGCGAGCCTCTCAAACTACTCTGTTAATTCTATGTTCTAACTTTTGCAACAAAAAAAACTGATATTGAAAAATATGCTGATAAAAAACTTATGGGGCTTTTTTTTATTTTAATTATAGAAAAATTATGTCTAATAGTTTGGGCTAACCATCTATAATCAAACCCTTTATGACCAGTTCCATGCGGAGGAAGTTTATCTAATTTTCCTAGCCCAGCATAAAAAGTTTCTTTCCAGGTATATTCTTTATGCCTGCTGTATCCTGAAAGGATTGAAAAAATATTTTTCATCCATATGCTCGGACCAATTTCTACTGGAACAGATACTAAAAATAATTTTGGATTAATTTTTTTAACTAATTCAACGACCCTAACACAAACATTCTCAGGAATATGTTCCAACGTTTCTAATGAAATTACAATGTCTACATCCTTTATACTAGGTAAAACATTTTGTGCATAGTCATTAAAAATTGTAAAATTTTTTTTATCTCCCCAGTGTTTTTTAGCTACTAATACAAAATCTTTCGATGGCTCAATACCTATATAATTAATATTAAATCTAGAATCTAATATACCAAATAACTTTCCATAAGCACATCCTATATCCAAAATAGATATAACTTTATCGGGATTACTTTTAGAAAAAGATGATACTTCTTTTAAGACATTTTTAAATCTAATATTATGAACATAGTCTAATACCTTATTAAAACTTTGATCTTTCTCATATTGTGTCATTTTTTATAACTAGGAAAGACTCTTATTTATTACGCATTTTGCTAATCATTTGTAGCTGAGCCATAGCCTCTGCTAGAGCATTTTGCGTGTTCGTTACATCATGAGATTCCTGAGCATTTTCTAACGCATCCAAAGCTTCTTGTTTCGCTTTGAGAGCTTTTTGTTCGTCTAAGTCGTGTGCACGAATTGCCGTATCAGAAAATATAGTTACTGAATCTGGTTGTACTTCAACCATACCACCAGCGACATATATTGATTCTTCACCAGACTCAAGTGTCAAACGAACTTCACCAGGTTGCAACGTTGCAAGTAATGCCATATGACCAGGGAAAATACCAAGTTCACCATTACTTCCAGGAGCAAATACACTAGCTGCTTCACCAGAGTATAACCTCTCTTCAGCACTAACTACATTAACCTTCATTGATGACATCTGTCTTTCCTTAATTAGCTATTTGCTTTTTCTTTAACTTCGTCTAAGCTACCTACCATATAAAAGTCATTTTCACCATAGCTATCCATCTCACCATCAAGAATAGCTTTAAAACCAGAAAGTGTGTCTTTTAATGATACGTATTTACCGGGAGCGCCTGTAAATACTTCTGCGACGAAGAATGGTTGAGATAAGAATCTTTGAATCTTACGAGCACGTGCTACACTTAATTTATCTTCTTCACTTAACTCATCCATGCCAAGAATGGCAATAATATCTTTTAATTCTTTATAACGTTGTAATACACCTTGTACTCCGCGTGCAATGTTATAATGCTCTTCGCCAACAATGAGCGGATCAAGTTGACGTGAGGTAGAATCAAGTGGGTCAATCGCAGGATAAATACCTAATTCAGCAATATTTCTTGAAAGTACGACTGTTGCATCAAGGTGAGCAAACGTTGTCGCTGGAGATGGATCGGTTAAGTCATCAGCAGGTACATATACCGCTTGAATAGAAGTAATAGAACCTGTTTTAGTAGAAGTAATGCGTTCTTGTAATGCACCCATTTCAGATGCGAGTGTAGGCTGATACCCTACCGCTGATGGCATACGTCCAAGTAATGCTGATACTTCAGTACCTGCAAGCGTATAACGATAAATATTATCAATAAATAATAATACATCACGACCCTCATCACGAAATGCTTCAGCCATAGTTAAGCCTGTAAGTGCCACACGCAATCTATTTCCTGGTGGTTCATTCATTTGGCCATATACGAGTGATACTTTATCAAGTACATTTGACTCTTTCATTTCATAGTAAAAGTCATTACCTTCACGTGTACGCTCACCTACACCAGCAAATACTGAGTATCCTGAGTGCTCAATCGCAATGTTACGGATAAGTTCCATCATGTTTACAGTTTTACCTACGCCCGCACCACCAAACAAACCTACTTTACCACCTTTTGCAAATGGACATACTAAATCAATTACTTTAATACCAGTTTCTAAGAGTTCACTAGCTGGAGAAAGCTCTTCATAGGTTGGTGCTTCACGATGAATAGACATTCTTGCGTCCTCACCAATTTCACCTGCTTCATCAATTGGGTTACCAAGTACATCCATGATGCGACCTAGTGTTTTTTGTCCCACTGGTACTTGAATTGGGTTACCAGTATTAGCTACCTCTAATCCACGCTTTAATCCTTCAGAACTGCCCATTGCAATAGCGCGTACTGTGTTATCACCTAATTGTTGTTGTACTTCTAAAGTGAGGCCGGTTGCTTCTACTATAAGTGCATCATATACTTTAGGAATATATTCTTTTGGAAATTCAATATCAACTACCGCACCAATAATTTGTGTAATTCTGCCTTTTGTCATTTTACATATCCTTTTTATTTCTTAAAATTGATTACAAATCGTCTTATTATCCTTAGTTTCACAAACAGTTTGTCGCATTTGATTTCTTAAATCTCTCAATGATCTTTCTGCTGCTTTATCTTCATTTAATTTCTCTTCTTGAATACACTTTGCGAACTCTGGAGTATTACTCTTAAACCCATAACTATAACAAGAATGGCTGTGTCTTTGAATACGTTCTTCGTAAGTCTCACCACATCCTATAAGAAATAAAGGCATAAATAACATTGCTAATAATTTTTTCATTTTTTTCTCCTTAACTATTTTAAGTATGACATATAATCAGTTTTATACTGCCGCTGCCCCACTGACAATCTCAGAAATTTCCTGAGTAATAGCGGCTTGTCTGGCTTTGTTATAAATTAAACTGAGTTCATCTACCATATCGGCAGCATTATCTGTTGCACTCTTCATGGCAATCATGCGTGCTGATTGCTCACATGCTAGGTTTTCTACTACAGATTGATAAATACTTGACTCTATATATCTTTGAATAAGTGCATCTAATACCACTTGTGCTTCAGGTTCATAGAGATAATCCCAATGATGACTAAGTTCCTCTACTTCTGCAAGTTGCATTGGCACAATTGTGGTAGTTGTCGGAGTTTGTGTCATCGTATTTTCAAATGTATTATAAGCTAATACAATTTCATCAAGCTCACCAGCATTATATTTGTCAAGCATAGTAGTTATACTACCAATAAGATCATCAAAATGTGGGGTATCACCTAAGTCTGTAGTTCGAGCTATAATATTCATTCCTACCGAATTAAAAAAACTTCCTGCTTTTTTTCCAATAGTACATAACTCAATAGTTTTACCTTCATTTTGGAGTGTAGTAAACTCTTTTAATAGTCCTCTAAATAAGTTATTATTTAGTCCACCACATAATCCTCTATCACTTGAAATAACAATATAACCGACAGACTTCACTTCATCTCTAGAAGTCATGTATGGGTGTTTATATTCAGATGATGCATTTGCAACACGTGAAATAATCTGGGCAATTTGCTCAGCATATGGACGAGAAGAATGCATTCTATCTTGAGCTTTCTTCATTTTACTTGCTGCTACCATTTCCATGGCAGAAGTAATTTTGCCCGTATTTTTAATACTTGCAATTTGCGTTCTGATTTCCTTACCTAATGCCACTAGTATTCTCCGCTACTTACTTTATTAGTATGTGTGATTTGCTTTAAAGTCATCAATTGCTGCAGATAATTTCGTTGCAACATCGTCGTTATAAGTACCATTAGAACCAATTTCAGCGAGTAGCTCTGCTTGGTTGTTTTGCATATATGTCATGAGTGCAGTTTCAAACTTCACTACATCATCAGCATCTACATCATCTAGCTTACCAGAAGTTGCTGCATATAAACTCGTTGCCATAAGTGGCACACTAAGAGGTGCGTATTGTGCTTGTTTCATCAGCTCGGTTACTCTTTTACCACGGTCAATACGTGCTTTAGTGTCTGCATCTAAATCTGAGGCAAACTGTGCAAATGCTGCTAACTCACGATATTGCGCTAAGTCCAGACGAATACCGCCACCAAGTTTCTTAATCGCTTTAGTTTGTGCTGCACCACCTACCCGTGATACTGAAAGACCAGCATTAATCGCAGGACGAATACCAGAGTTAAAGAGGTCAGTTTCTAAGAAGATTTGACCATCAGTGATTGAAATCACGTTTGTTGGTACGAATGCTGATACATCACCTGCTTGAGTTTCAATAATTGGTAATGCTGTTAAAGAGCCTGTTTGACCTTTTACCTCACCACCTGTTACTTTTTCTACATAATCTGCATTTACACGTGCAGCTCTTTCTAGAAGTCTTGAATGTAAATAGAATACATCACCTGGGTATGCTTCACGCCCCGGTGGACGTTTTAATAGGAGTGATACTTCACGATACGCCCATGCTTGTTTAGTGAGATCGTCATATACGATGAGTGCATCTTCACCACGGTCTCTAAAGTACTCACCCATCGCACAACCCGCATATGGTGCAATGTATTGGAGTGCTGCTGAGTCTGAGGCATTTGCTGCAACGATAATAGTATGTTTTAACGCATCATGCTCTTCAAGTTTACGCACAACTGCTGCTACCGATGAAGCTTTTTGACCAATAGCTACATAAATACATTTTACTCCTGTATCTTTTTGGTTGATAATTGCATCAACTGCTACTGCTGTTTTACCTGTTTGTCTGTCACCAATAATGAGTTCACGTTGACCACGACCAATTGGCACCATCGCATCAATCGCCTTAATACCAGTAGGAAGCGGTTGATCAACTGATTGACGATCAATTACCCCTGGTGCAATCACCTCTATAGGACGCGAAGCAGTAGTCTCAATACTGCCTTTTCCTTCGAGGTCTAAGCCAAGTGGTGTAACGACTCTTCCTAATAATGCCTCACCTACCGGTACTTCTACAAGTCTATTAGTACATTTCACGATATCTCCTTCAGAGATATGTTTATAGTCTCCAAGAATGACCGCACCAACTGAGTCTTGCTCAAGGTTAAGTACCATACCAAAGGTATTGTTAGCAAATTCTAACATTTCACCAAATTGCGCATCACTAAGTCCATGAATACGCACAATACCATCACTTACACTTACTACAGTGCCTTGAGTTCTTGCTTCACTTGTAAAATCAAAACCCTCAATTTGTTTTTTGATTAAGTCACTAATTTCGGCAGCATTTAATTGCATAATATCCTCTTTTTAAAAATTCTCAAATTATATTGATAACCGAGCGGCTAATGCTTCAGCACGCGCGACAACTGATAAGTCCACGACTTTATCTCCATCCTTAATTATGATTCCTGCATGTAAACTACTATTCACTTCTTCAGCGATAGAAATCTTTGTATTATAAGCGTTACTTAACTGAGTGCTAATATCTGCAAGTTCTTCTTTGCTTAAGGCATATGCACTCTGAACAGTTATAGTTTTTTCACTTGAAGCATTCATTGATTGAAATTGCACCAACATATCTGGAACTGCAAAAATTCTATTATTTGCTATAAGCAGAGAAATAAAGTTTGCTTGTTTTTCACTGATGATGACACCTATTGCTTCTAAAGTTGAAGTTAAAAAGCGTATTATTTGCTCATTAGAAGTACTAGGTGCACTAATATATTCTTGCGTTGCCTCATCTTCAATGATAAGCGATAATGCAGTAAGTAACTGCTTCCATGCTTCAAATGATTGATCATTTTGTGCAATATCAGCAATTGCTTTTGCATATGGTTTACCAATAACTGTAAGTTCCATAATATCTTATAATGAAGTAGCTAGTTTATTTAACATATCTTTATGAGTGTTTTCATCAACCTCTTTTGCTAACACTTGATTGACACCACTCATTACTAACCCTGCAAGTTTATCTTTTAACTCATTCGCAGCACTGTTGCGTTCTTGCTCAATATCAGTCATAGCCTTAGCAATGATTTTATTTGCTTCCACTGTTGCATTGTTTTTTGCTTCTTCAATGGTTTGTGACGCTTGCTTATTTGCATTGGCAATAATTTCTGCTGCTTGGTTTTTAGATTGATCAATGAGCTCAGCCACTTTCTCTTTTGCCTCTTCTTCGGCTGCCATACCCTTCTCAGCAGCAAGTAGACCATTTTCAATCTTTTGTTTTCTTTCTGCCATGGCTGTTACGAGTGGTGGCCACACATATTTATAACAAAACCAAACAAAGATGAGAAAAAATATTGATTGCCCAATAATGGTTGCATTAATATTCATAATTTATACCTTGATTCTCTCAAAAATATTTATGCGACACCAAATAAAATATACATTGAGATACCTACACCAATCATTGGTACCGCATCAATAAGACCCGCTAATAAGAACATTTGTGATCTTAATTGTGGGATAAGTTCTGGCTGACGTGCAGCACCTTCTAAGAAACGTGCGCCTAATAAACCAATACCAACCGCAGCACCAAGAGCTCCTAAGCCCATTAAGAGTGCTCCCGCTAAATATAATGTTGAAGTTGCTTCTGTCATTGTTATACTCCTATTCAAAAAAAATAAAATTAAAAATTAAAATTAATGCCCACTATCATGGGCCATATCTAAATATACTGCTACAAGTACCATAAAAATAAATGCTTGTAAAAGTACTACTAAAATATGAAATATTGCCCAAATCAACTGTAACCCACCACCTAAAGTGCCTAGAAACACCCCGCCAAATATTGAGCCTGATGTGGCTGCTGCACTAAACATTAAGGCGATTAAGATGAAAATCATCTCACCTGCATACATATTACCAAATAACCGCAATGAATGAGATACTGGTTTAGCAAGTAAACTGACAAATTCTAGGAAAAAGTTTACAGGAATAAGCAAGATTTTTATAAATGGATTTTTCGCTTCAAAAGGATGCATGGTAAGTTCCTTCGCAAAACCACTCACACCTTTATGTTTGAAACTATAAAAAATCATCAAAATAAAGATACTAAAAGATAACCCAAATGTAGCATTAGGGTCAGTTGTAGGCACAACTTTAAGATATTCTAGCCCGAATAATTTAGCAAGCTCTGGTAGCCAATCTACTGGCACTAAATCCATAGTATTCATTAGTACGATCCATACGAAAACGGTGAGTGCAAGTGGAGCAATCATTGGATTATGTGCTCTAAAAGTACCGCGCACATTGTCATCAATGAAGTCAATAATACTTTCTACAAAGTTTTGAAATCCGCTTGGTACACCTAACGTTATGGTACGGCCCACACGATAAAATATCAAAAGAAAAACAGCACCTAAAATAAATGATACTGCCAATGTATCTACATTAAATGCCCAAAAACCCATTGCTTTTGCTTCTGCAGCACTATGTGCAAAGCCCCATGTTCCGTCAGAAAGTTGACCATAGGTAAGATTTTGTAAATGGTGCTTAATATATCCAGTGGTTGTGAGTTCACCTGCTGCCATTATTTATCCTTTTGTTACTAATTTATTAATTACTAATGTAACTTGTCCAATACATAAACCTATAATCATCTGAAATGATGAGAGATTTATTAGAAATCCTATATATATGAGAATTGCAACAGTTATCATTCTTGTAATCAGGCTATATATTAAAAGCCCAAATCCTACGGATGGGCTTTCTGGTTTTATATGCGCCTGCCTCCAGGTAATACGTATAATAAGTAGATTATTAATAATACTTATGATGCCACCGTACCCAAGTGCAAGTCCAGCAACAGGAGAATATATAAGCGTTACTCCTAGTGCGAACGCTACAATTACTATAAATTGTGCAATCAAAACACAAAATTATACCATTAAAATAAAAAAGGAGAAAGTAAAATATTTCTAACAATTAATATAAATTACAATTATGAACTTTACTAAAATGCATGGACTTGGTAATGACTTTATAGTTATTGACAATACCGCACACGCTATTACTCTTTCTCCTGATCATATTCAGCAATTAGCACATCGTAACTTTGGCATTGGTTTTGATCAATTACTTATCGTAGAAACAAATACTACTGGGGATGCTGATTTCAACTACCGCATATATAATGCTGATGGTGGTGAGGTGGGACAATGTGGTAATGGTGCTAGGTGTTTTGCTAAATATGTGTATGATCATAATCTCACCACCAATACTACAATTACTGCAAAAACTATGAGTGGTATTATTAGTTTAACCTTAGGTGCAACCACTGGTACTATTACGCAAGTAAGTGTTGATATGGGAGTGGCTACGCATAATCCAAGTGGAGTCACGACCATGGAGTTACTCTCTCCTACGGTGATGGTGGCAGGGTATGAACTCGGCATTATGGACATTGGCAATCCTCATGCAATATATCAAACCTCATCTTTGGCAACAGAAGATGTAGTACACATTGGCACTACTATTCAACAGAGTCCCGTATGGACACATGGGGTAAATGTGAATATTGTAGAGATTACTAGCCCTACTGAAATTACCTTAGAAACTTATGAGCGTGGCTCTGGGCATACACTTGCATGCGGGACTGGTGCATGTGCTGCTGTTGCATTTTTACATCAGATGGGTGCAGTTGAGAACACTGTTACTGTCCATATGCGCGGAGGGAGTGCAGTTATTACTGCTGGGGAGCATGTCGTACTCAGTGGTCCAGCAGAGACAGTATTTACCGGCACTATTGCCTATTAACCCAAAATGTAGCGAAAAAACATTTTGTGTATGCTATTATTACGTTATACAGTAAAATTCACATTAATTGTTTCATAGTATATAATTTCAAAATCCTACAAAATACAAATACTTTACTTTTATGTCTAGACTTTCAAAACTCGCAAACGAAACCATCACTTCTCCTATTCTCACTTTTGCAGCGAGCGTTAATGCCAAAATTGCTGCAGGAGAACACATATACAACTTAACAGTTGGAGACTTTAATCCAGATATTTATCAGATTCCTGACGGCTTAAAAACAGAAATTATCAATGCCTATAAGGATAATGAAACCAATTACCCTGGAGCAGTTGGACTCACTCCACTTCGTATGGCTATTAGTTCACTAATTCAGCATTATACGAGCGTTGAGATTGATATTAACAATATTCTGATTGCTTCTGGTTCTCGCCCACTAATTTATGCTACCTATAAAACTCTAGTAGATGAGGGAGATACGGTAGTGTTTCCAGTACCATCATGGAATAATGAACATTATGCTCAGTTAACAGGAGCAAACGCAATAACTATTGAAACCTCAGCCGAACATAACTTCATGCCTACACGAGATGAGTTATTACCACATATTCAAGATGCAAGACTTATTGCCTTATGCTCACCACAAAACCCAACAGGTACGGTACTATCAAAACAACAACTCAGCGATATTTGTGAGCTTGTTGTAGCTGAAAATAAACGTAGAGGGTCAGATACAAAACCGCTATATGTAATGTTTGACCAAGTGTATTGGCTCATGGCATTTGATGAAGGAACATTTCATCATGGACTGCATATTAATCCAGAAATTGAGCCATATGCAGTATTTATTGATGGCATGTCCAAAGCATTTGCTGCTACTGGTCTACGAGTAGGTTGGGCTACTGGACCAAATGACGTGATTGCTAAAATGCGTGCATTTGTAGCTCATATTGGTGCATGGGCACCAAAGGCAGAACAAGTAGCAACCGGAACTTATCTAGCAAATATTCCTGCAGTTAATGATTACATCACTGGCTTTCGTGCGCGCTTAGAACGGGTACTTGGCAGTTTATATCAAGGCGTAATGCAGATGAAAGCATCGGGCTTACCGGTTGATTCAATCAGTCCAGAAGCATCTATTTACTTATCACTACAAATTGATATTATTGGTAAAACTACTGCAGATGGTACTGTGCTTTCTACCGTAGATGATGTCCAAGAGTTCTTATTAAACCAAGCACATATTGCAGTATTGCCATTCTCTTGGTTTGGGGCGCAAAATGCTGATAGTTGGTATCGCATATCTATAGGCGTATGCCCAGAAGATGCAACCGATACTATTATTTCCAGACTCACCGAAGCATTAGCCTCATTACGTGAATGACTGTTCACACTTTAACTTTATATTTTTTTAAGATTTACCATGAATATTTCCCGCATAGAGGCATTAGAAGTTCTTGATTCGAGAGGCAACCCAACCATAGAAGCAACGGTATATTTGGATACTGGAAGCAACGGCTCTGCTATGGTACCTAGCGGAGCATCTACTGGTCAACGTGAAGCCTTAGAGCTTAGAGATAATGACCTAGGCAGATACCTTGGTAAAGGGGTGCTCACTGCAATTGAACACATTAAGGAAATTGAGACAGCACTCAAAGGAATGTCTATAGAAAGCTTATATGCTATTGATGAAACCATGATTGCTCTTGATGGTACAAGTACCAAATCAAAACTTGGAGCAAATGCCATATTAGCGGTATCACTCGCTTGTGCACACGCAAGAGCTAATGCACTGGGTAAAGAGCTATTTACTACCTTTAATGATACTACGACCTATACATTGCCAGTGCCAATGATGAATATTATCAATGGTGGTGAGCATGCAGATAATAGCGTAGATATGCAAGAATTTATGATTATTCCTGCAGGTATTCCTTCATTTAAAGAAGCACTTAGATGTGGTGCTGAGATATTTCATCACTTGAAAAAAGTACTGGGTAGCATGGGTATGAGCACCGCAGTAGGTGATGAAGGTGGTTTTGCCCCAAATCTGAATAGCAATGAAGAAGCACTTACTGTGATTCTACAGGCTATAAAACAAGCGGGGTACCAAGCAGGTAAAGAAGTTTTTATTGGCTTAGACTGTGCCAGTTCAGAATTTTTCTCTGATGGCAAATATCACTTACAATCAGAAGATAAATCACTTACTTCAGAGGAATTTGCTGACTATCTGGCTGATTGGGTAGCACGTTATCCTATTATCTCTATTGAAGATGGGATGGATGAAAATGACTGGAATGGGTGGAAATTACTCACTGAAAAGATTGGTGACAAGGTACAACTCGTAGGAGATGATTTATTTGTAACTAACCAAGCAATATTACAAGAAGGCATTGACAAAAATATTGCAAATTCAATTTTAATTAAGGTAAATCAAATTGGCACACTTAGTGAAACATTTGCTACTATGGAACTCGCACAATCTGCAAACTATACTGCGGTAATGTCTCATAGAAGTGGCGAGACTGAAGATACGACAATTGCCGATTTAGCAGTAGCAACAGGATGTGGGCAAATAAAAACAGGCTCACTTTCACGCTCTGATAGATTAGCAAAATATAATCGGTTATTAAAAATTGAAGCTATGCTTGGTGATAAGGCAGTATATAAAGGCAAAGATAGCTTTACCATTTCATTCTAATAGCTAATGGATCTCCCCATACTCTGGCTGATAATAATCTTACTCTTTCTCCTATTATTATCAGCATTTTTCTCAGGTAGCGAGACTGGGCTTGTTGCGAGTAATAAATATCGCTTACAATCTTTAGCCAAGAAAGGCGACAAACGCGCCAAACTCTCAATAAAACTACTTAACGATATAGATAGTCTCATTGGGACAATTCTTTTAGGGAATAACTTTGTTAATATCTTAGCTGCTAGCATTGCGACGATTATTGCAATTAACCTTTATAATGAGGAGGCAGTATTTTTATCTTCATTGTTATTAACTATTATAGTGCTGATCTTTGCGGAAACCGCGCCCAAAACCTTTGCTGCTAAAAATCCCGAAAAAGTTGCATTATTTGCTTCACCCATACTCAGATTGCTTATTTGGTTATTTCAGCCAATTGTTTGGATTGTAAAGCATATTGCACGCCTCTTTTTAAACGTATTAGGCATACGACACCAGAAAGAAGACACCTCTGTCGAGCTCGATGAACTCAAAATGAGTGTCATTGATGCAAAGGAAAATATTGATGATACGTATTATCAAATCCTACTTAATATCATTGACCTAAAACTAGTGACTGTGGATGATATTATGATTCCTAAAACAGAGTTTATTGGAGTAGAACTTACTGAACTTGAGGAAGCAATTAAAATTATCAGTAGTAGTAATCATACCCGCTTAGTAACGTATGAACACGGAGAAATCATTGGTATATTACATATGCGCAAAATTGCCAATTTATATGTCAAAAATCAATTTACTATAGAAAATATTAAAGCAATTATTGCCAAACCTTACTTCATCCCAGAAGGAATTAGTCTAGCAGTACAATTAGCAGAATTTCAAAAATACAAAAAACGCTTAGGTTTGGTGGTTGATGAATATGGGGAAATCAAAGGTATGATTGCTCTAGAAGATATCTTAGAAGAAATTGTGGGGCAATTTACCTCTAATACTACTGAGGTGATTGAAGATATCATACTTCAAGAGGATGGTTCGTATTTGGTAGAGCCAAGTGTGAATCTGCATAAACTCAATAGAAAACTTGGGTTATCATTAAAAGCAAATGCAAAAACCTTAAATGGCTTAATTCTAGAAACACTGCAAAGTATTCCTAAGCGAGATGTGAGTTTTAAAATAGATAATATCATTGTTGAAATTATCCAGATCCATGAGACGACCATTAAGTTAGTAAAACTCACTATTCTCTCAGCAACACCGCACTTAGAACAACATAACTAATTTCACAATTTACCGAACGAGTGGGCTTAGATTTACTCTTAAGCTTATCGTATCATCAGCAGGTCTGGTGGAAGACTTAAAACTATAGGTCTCACCAGCATATTGGTAACTTACGTTATAATGCGAAAAACGATTTTCAGTAATATAATCATACTTAGTTTCACAAATGCGTTTATCGACATATTGCCCCTGGGTAGTATTGGTTTGTTCCATATCATTTGCCACAGAAGCACCTAACAATGCCCCTGCGACTGTGAGTGCATCCTTGCCTGAGCCACCACCAAACTGATTACCAATAGCACCACCAATAATTCCGCCTAAGAGCTCATTAGTGGCAGAACCATTGCCACTAGGTTTAGGTTGTTCATATACCGTTTTCACATAACAATCTTGATATGGCTTACGTATGGTTTGTTCACGATACACTGGCTCTACAGCAGTAATACGTGCGTTAGTGGTATAAGAGTTATTCGCAGTAACAGAAGTTGTATAAAAGGTTGTGCATAATGCTACACATAGAGCACTAATAGTATATTTAGTAGAAAGTATTGTAGTCATAATTATTCAGAGTATAAAAAATAAGTATAACAATATGAATCAGGCAATGCTGACATTCATATTGTCTTTATACCATTGATTATACTTTAAATAATTATTTTTGGATGGCTTTATAACCAATATCTGTACGAAAATAACTGCCCTTCCAGTTAATTTCTGATACTAATGCATATGCCTCAGAGCTAGCCTCGGTAATAGTATCTCCAAGAGCAGTAGCACAAAGTACTCTCCCGCCAGAATTCACAAGCACGCCATCATCTAGATGCGTCCCTGCATGAAAAACTTTCTGTGAGGGAGAAGATTGTTCAGGTAATTGAATGGCGTTACCTGTTTGGTATTCAAATGGATATCCTGCACTTGCAAGCACTACTCCTAATGCACTTTGAGGATTCCATTTAGCACGCATAGTATCAAGCTCACCTTTGGTAGCAGCCAAACACAACTGAGCAAGATTAGAATCTAAGCGCATCATAATAGGTTGTGTTTCTGGATCACCAAAGCGGCAATTAAACTCTAAAACTTTAATGTCTCCTTCATGAATCATCAGCCCTGCATAGAGAAATCCCATATATGGAGTACCATGTTCAGCCATGCCCCGAATTACTGGTTCAATAACATCTGTCATAGCTTTTTGATAAATTTCCTCTGTGACCACAGGCGCAGGAGAGTATGCACCCATACCGCCAGTATTAGGACCCATATCACCGTTATCACGGGCTTTATGGTCTTGCGAAGTAGCCATAGGTAAGATATGTTTGCCATCACTCATCACAATAAAACTGGCTTCTTCACCGTGTAAAAATTCTTCAATAATGACTCTAGATCCTGCTTCACCAAACATATTATCTTCAAGCATGTCAGTAATCGCATCCACGGCTTCTACAAAGGTATGAGCAATAATCACTCCTTTACCCGCAGCTAATCCATCTGCCTTAATAACTATGGGTAATGATTGCGTTTTGACAAATTCAACTGCCTCCTTAGTTTTGGTAAACACTTTATAAAATGCGGTAGGAATATTGTGTTGCAGCATAAATTGCTTGCTAAATGCCTTTGAGCCTTCAAGTTGAGCACAATAAGCATTAGGCCCAAATATCGCTAAACCGTGCTCCATAAAGGCATCTACAATACCTGCTACCAAAGGAGCTTCTGGTCCAACAATGGTAATATCAATCTTATTATGTTTGGCAAATTCAATAAGTTCTGGTATCTCAGAGATAGGCACATTAGTGAGTGTGGGCTCAAGTTCTGTGCCTGCATTTCCTGGTGCCACATAAATCTGCTTCACCTCATCAAAGCGGGCACACTGCCATGCAAGTGCGTGTTCTCTCCCTCCGCTTCCTATAATTAATACATTCATTCTCCCTCCTTGATGATTATGCTTTGGCAAGCTCAGCTCTCATCGCATCAATCGTTGCTTTGTAGTCATCAGTACCAAAAATCGCACTGCCTGCCACAAAGGTATCCGCACCTGCTCTAGCAATTTCTTTAATGTTATTGGTTTTTACTCCACCATCAATTTCTAGCCTCACATCAAGTCCTTGATCATCAATCATCTTGCGTACTGCTCTGAGTTTATCAAGTGTATACGGAATAAAGCTTTGACCACCAAATCCTGGATTTACGCTCATTAATAACACCATGTCAATTTGCTCGAGAGTATGCTCTAAATAACTCAGTGGAGTTGCTGGGTTGAATACTAGCCCTGCGTTACAGCCTTGTTCTTTAATTAAATTAATTGTTCTGTCAATATGCTCACTCGCTTCTGGATGAAAGGTAATATAACTCGCACCTGCTTTTGCAAAGTCCGGAATAATGCGGTCTACAGGTTTCACCATCAAATGGACATCAATAGGAGCAGTTATTCCGTAGTTACGAAGGGCATCGCACACTAATGGACCAATAGTTAAATTCGGCACATAATGATTATCCATAACATCAAAATGCACAATATCTGCACCACTTGTTAATACAGTTTGTACTTCCTCACCTAATTTTGCAAAGTTTGCAGCCAAAATAGATGGGGCAATTAGATTCGGTTGTTTCATATTAAATCCTAAAAACGTAAACTCATTATTTTAACGTACGCACGTGAGTCTATACGTCACAATACGCACCTACACTTAATGTTATGTACTAAGAAGTGGAATAATCCGCTCTAGTTGTGCCACTCTTGAGCCTTTTAATAATATGGTTGCAGGTGAATGTTGGCTCAGCGTAGAAGCAAGCTCAGTAATATTTGCAACATGTGCAATCCCATATTCCTCTGAACCCTGTCCTACAGCGTATAAATAGTCTATATCTAAAGAACTTGCATACTCGCCGATAGCGTGTAATACTTCATCCGTATCATCACCTAATTCCGCAATTACTCCTAAGACAGCAATTTTCACCCCCGGTTCGGCTGCTAATACCTCTAGCGCATACCGAGTAGAACTAGGAGAAGCATTATAGCTATCATTGATAATCTGATGATGATGGGTAGCAATGCGCTCAAGTCGCCCAGGTTCTGCTGGTGTGTGGGTTAAGCCTCGCTTAATAATCTCTTTTGGGATATTTAATACGGTAGCAATAGCAGCTGCGGCTAGGGCATTTTCTTTATTATGTACACCCAACACTTGCAAATGCACATCATCAAGATAGTCGTAATCAATATTCCCACCCGTACCAAAATAATAGTGTCCCGTATAACAAGTGGTAGTATTAACTATATTGATACTCTCTGGAGTATATATCTCTCCTTTAGCTTTAATCAAATTTTCCTTCCCACCAAACTCGCCAATATGGGCATCTAAGGTGTTAATCACGCATGCCACATCAGGCTCTACAAGGGAGCGTAAATATGCGATTTCTCCTAAATGATTTGCACCCATTTCAATAATAGCATAGTTATGAGCACTATCTAACTGCAATAGACTCAGAGGCACGCCGATATGATTATTAAAATTTCCCGGGGTCTTAAAGGTATGTCCTATTTGTGAACATATTTGGTACAGCATATTTTTTGTAGTGGTCTTGCCATTACTTCCGGTAATCCCAATAGTTGTTACTGCCAATGAGCGCTTATGAAACTGAGCAATGGTGCCTAAGGCAATAATAGTATCCTCTACATAAATAGTTGGGATATCTACATTATGTTTCTGATGCGTTACTACTGCTACTGCACCATTTTTTTTCGCATCTAGGATAAAATCATGTCCATCATAACGCTCGCCTTTAATGGCAATAAATAACTTCTGGTTACAGTCTCTACTATCAATACTCACCCCATTAAACACTACAGAGACACACGAGGTATTAAAAAGCGATGCAATACATTCGGTATTTGACTGTAACATGAATTATAACCAAGAAGAAATGAGTACTATTTTATGACAAATGCACATAATATGAGAATAATAACAAGGTGGTATCTACTATCTAGCATTTGTATCTAGGATTCTATCAGTTATAATAAGATGTTTTATGGGGATTATTGTATGCAACTATTACGCATTATTCTTCTCTGGAGTATTACACAATTTACTTTTGCAGATCAAACACATGGGCTGACCATTCATTCTGTTGCGCCTAATATCTATGCTATTGTGGGTGAGCTCGGCAACCGTGCGCCTGATAACCTTGGAAATAATGCAACCTTTGGTGTAGTCCGCACGAACAAAGGACTTGTACTAATAGATAGTGGAGGGAGTTATCAGGGTGCTAAGCATATGCACGATGTGATTACCAAGCAAATAGCTGATGAGCCTATTATTGCAGTGATTAATACTGGAGGGCAAGATCATCGTTTTTTTGGTAATGGCTACTTTAAGGCACTTGGTGCACAGATTATCAGTAGTAATAATGCAGTTGCAGACCAACAATCTCGGTATGCAACACAATACGCCAGAATGGAACACCTCATCGGTAGCGAACTATTAACTAAAACCGCGCCTGTATATGCGGATACTACCTTTGACACCATGATGGAGCTTACATTTGGTGATACTACATTAGAACTCATTCACTCAGGTGGGGCGCATACACCTGGTGATACTTTTGTATGGCTACCAAAAGAGCGCATTGTGTTTAGCGGAGATATTGTTTACACTACTCGGATGCTCAGTATTCGCCCATATTCCAACTCAAAATCATGGCTAGGTGCTTTTAAGTCGCTAACTGCACTTAATCCTGTAGTTATTGTTCCGGGTCATGGAACACCAAGTACGGTGGAGCAAGCAACCAAAGATACTTATGACTATATCAATACATTACGCATAAAAGTAAGTGCATTTATCGATGAAGGTGGGGATATGAGTGAACTCTCAAAAGTTGATATGAGTGCCTATGATTATTTATTAAATGCTAATTCACTCTCAGGAGCAAATGCTCAACAGGTGTACTCTGAATTAGAGTGGGAATAAAGTGAAATCTGGACTCACAACTCACATTTTAAACAGCATGTATAAGAATGCGAAAAGTACTTTTTTAGTATATAATTTATGATAATTAAATTTGGGTCTTGACTAGTTAAGCATTTGTAAAATGCTTAAAATACTAGTTATGACATTGAAAAACAAGTATTATCATCGTTCAAGAATTACAGAGGCTAAATTTAGAGAAGTTTTAAGATATTTTTGTGCTGATTTAACAGCAGAACAAATTGCTCACTTTACTCACCTCAATAGAAACACTATTAACAAAATATTGTTGCTTATTAGACAAAGGTTAGTAGAACTTTCAACAACCCAACCCCCTCACCCTAAAGGGGAGGTTGAGGTTGATGAAAGTTACTTTGGAGCAAAAAGAGTCAAAGGCAAAAGAGGTCGTGGAGCTTTAGGTAAAACTATTGTATTTGGTATTTTAAAACGTGGTGGGAATGTGTATACCGAAATAGTACCAAATTGCAAAAGTGCTACACTGCAAGCGGTTATACGAGGCAAGGTAGAACTAGATAGTGTTATTCATTCTGATGGTTGGCGTGGCTATAATGGTTTAGTAGACTTCGGCTATAAGAAACACTTAAGAGTAGACCACGGCACAAATGAATTTGTCCGTGGTAAGTCTCACATTAATGGTATAGAGTCATTTTGGGGCTATGCTAAGACTAGATTATCTAAGTTTAGAGGTATGGATAAGTCTAAGTTTGAGCTTCATCTTAAGGAGTGTGAATTTAGATTTAATAATAGAGATAAAAATATGTATAATATTTTACTTAAAGAGTTAAGAAATAGACCGCTTAACTAGTCAAGACCCTTAAATTTTTACAAAGATTATCACAATGATCAAAACACATATACTCTTATCTTTACTCGTTGTTAGTTTATTAAGTGGTTGTGGTACTGCACGCATAGTTGCAACAGATCAACCTCAAGTACGCTATGCAAGTAGTAATATAAACATTATAAGAAATAACTCTGCCATTCAAATCCCTAGTGATGCATCATCATATTTTGATGAAAAGCTCAAAGAAGAATTAATGAAAAACTTCTCCTCAGGAAATGATCTTACGCTCAAATACCGCTTTATCAGTTTTCAAGAAGGCGATCGCCTGAAAAGATATATCTCTGGAGGCATTGGTAATTGGGGCGAAGCTGCTGTCATCATTGAGGCAGAATTTTTTGATAACCAAGGCAACAAACTAGGTGAGATCCAAATTGATGGTAAAATAAGTAGTGGTATTTTTGGGGGTGGTATTAATTATGCCTTAGATAGAATAGTTACAGAATTAAGTAACTATGTATTCTCTAACTTCAAAAAATAAAACATTATACTGATATGCGCAGACTAATGTGATTATGAATTAAGTTTGATTAGTAACAAAGGTTATAAAAATCACATCCCGCTTCGTGGTCATTCACCATCCCCACTGCTTGCATAAACGCATACATAATTGTCGGACCCACAAAACTTGCCCCACGTTGTTTCAAATCTTTAGAGAGTTGCTGGGAAATATCTGTTTGGGTTGGCGCATCTGTGTAATCTACAAAGCTATTCATTATCGGAGTATAATTCACATATTGCCAAAGATACTCAGAAAAACTACCAAATTCTGCTTGTATTTGTAATACGACCTGAGCATTTTTAATAGCTGCATTTACTTTGAGTGTATTACGCACTATCGCAGGATTAGCCAGAAGCTGTGCTACTTTGTATTCATCATACTGGGCTACTATATGAATCTCAAAGTTATCAAAGGCTATTCTATACCCCTCTCGCTTATTGAGAATAGTTTCCCATGAAAGCCCTGCTTGTGCGCCCTCAAGAATTAAAAACTCAAATAATACTCTATCATCATATACAGGCTTTCCCCACTCTTCATCATGATATTTTACATAGAGTGGATTATCTAGATTTACCCAGCCACAACGCTTGTTACTCATGTTGCTTCTCTATCGCATTAAGAATATGCTGAGCAATGGTTGCTTTAGTGTCTGTAAAACTCTTGGAATCTGCTGCGTTCATAATGATAACACTATTAGTTTCCCCACCAAAACCATCTGACATGTAGTTTGCAACTATCATATCTAATTGCTTAGCAGATAATTTTTCTCTAGCATTCTGCTCTAAATGTTCTGTTTCAGCACAAAACCCGACCGTAAAAATATTAGGATAGTTCTGAGAAACTTCGCTCAAAATATCAGGGTTTTTGGTGAATGTTAATTCCAGAGTATCGCCCGATTTCTTAATTTTGTGCTCTGATATTTCATGAGCCCGGTAATCACTCACTGCAGCCACAGCGATAAATATATCATATTGGTTAATATGTTGCATTACTTGCTCATACATTTCTAGTGCGCTTGGGGCTGAGATGGTATGAGATTTCTGGGGCAGTGGCACACTCACATTACCATAAATTACTGTGGTTTCTAGCCCTCTATTCATACATTCCTGAGCGAGTGCTCTCCCCATTTTGCCCGAGCTATGATTAGAGATATACCGTACAGGATCAATGTGCTCTCTGGTGGCACCAACGGTGAGCAACACTTTCTTACCACTTAAAACGGAGCTATATCTGTGCTCAGTTAAGTAGGTAATAATCTCAGTGGGCTCCAACATTCTGCCATAGCCCATATCACCACATGCTTGAGCACCGTTCCCAGTGGGTAATATATCTACACCACGCCCCCGAAGCTCTGCAATATTTGCCTGCGTAGCGGAGTTGGCAAGCATTTCTTTATTCATTGCTGGGGCAATATACACAGGAGCGGTGGTAGAAAGGAGTGCAAGGGTGGCTAAGTCATCAGACTCACCATGGGTAATTTTGGCTATCATATTACTGCTCGCTGGGGCTACCAGTACTATATCTGCCCATTTCCCTAAACTAATATGCGGCATATCACTCTGATGATGTTTGGTATAGACATCTGCACCTACTGTTTCTAAACTCAGCCTCGTGATAAATTCAGCCCCACCAGTGGTTAATATCACTTTGACGCTCGCACCAGATTCTATCGCTCTTCTGACAATATCTGGGCTTTTATACGCAGCGATTGAGCCAGAAACGATGATAAGGAGGTTGGTATGTGTTAGCATGAGTGTGTATAGGTAAGTTTAATATCATCCCCAAGTAGCGTGGTATCTGCAAGAGAAAATGCTGGAGTATCTGCTAAAGAGCCAAAGGTACCTGCAATCATTGGCTGAGCATCACTGCCTAAAACTTTTGGTGCTTGATAAATAATGAGTTCATCTACGAGATTAGCTACAATAAACGCCCCTGCAAGCTGTCCCCCTGCTTCTATGAGTACCTCATTGATTTCTGTATTGCCCAACATGCGTAATACTTCTTCTGGGGTACGACTTGTAAGCAATGTTTCCTCGCCTGTAAAAATTTGATATGCCTCACTGGGTTGAATGCGCCCCCTTCTGTCCATAATCACCTTTATTGGTGAAGGGAGGTTGGTATCTCTGACATCTAAGCGAGGATTATCTGCAAGTATGGTACTACTTGAGCTAATCAGTGCTCCACTTCGTGCTCTAAGGAGTTGCACATCTGCTCTGGCCTCTTCACCCGTTATCCACTTGCTTTCACCACTTTTCATGGCAATTCTACCGTCAATACTAATTGCCAATTTGAGTCGCACAAAGGGAAGTCCGCTTCTCATGCGTTTAAAAAAACCTGCGTTGAGCCTTTCTGCCTCATCTTCACATATACCAGTAAGCACTTCTATCCCTACTTTTCGCATTTTCTCAACACTAGAGACCTTTGGATTTGGGTCAAGGCTGGCGATGATTACCCGCTGAGGCTGAGCCTTAATAATTGCATCTACACACGGCGGAGTCTTACCATAGTGCGAGCAAGGCTCAAGGGTAATATACATATCCATCCCACGGGCATTATAATTAATCTGGGTGAGGGCATTAATTTCTGCATGTGCTCCCCCACATTTCTCATGATAACCACTGGCAACTATCTTATCATTATGCACAATGACACAGCCCACCATAGGGTTTGGGCGGGTAAAAAACGCACCCTGAGCGGCAAGTTCTAAGGCATAATTCATATAAGTATTCATAGTGCTCATTATAGTTTATAATTCCAAAATACTCATCATTTGTTACATGCTATATTATGGACGAAAATAAAAAACAAGCCTTACGCGCTGCTCTTGCTCAAATCGATAAACAATTTGGTAAAGGCTCTATCATGTACCTTAATGACGAACGTGCTGATGGCACGATAGAAGCAGTATCAACAGGGAGTTTAAACCTTGATATCGCACTTGGTATCGGTGGCTTGCCCCGTGGGCGTATTATTGAAATTTTTGGTCCAGAATCTTCTGGAAAAACTACACTTACGCTCCACTGCGTAGCACAAATGCAAAAAGCTGGAGGGACTGCAGCATTTATTGATGCAGAGCATGCATTAGACCCTAGTTATGCAAAGAAGCTCGGTGTAAATACTGATGATTTATTAGTTTCTCAACCTGATACTGGCGAGCAAGCACTAGAAATTGCTGATATGCTTGTGCGTTCTGGTGGGGTAGATATTGTGATTATTGACTCAGTAGCAGCACTCACGCCTAAAGCCGAGATTGAAGGAGATATGGGTGACTCACATATGGGCTTACAAGCACGCCTGATGAGTCAAGCACTACGCAAACTTACAGCGAATATTAAAAAAACCAATACCATGGTGATTTTCATTAACCAAATTCGGATGAAAATTGGAGTTATGTTTGGTTCACCTGAGACTACCACTGGGGGGAATGCATTGAAGTTTTATGCTTCAGTTCGTATGGATATCAGACGCATTGGACAAATCAAAAAAGGGGATGAAATCCTTGGTAATGATACCCGTGTGAAGGTAGTGAAAAACAAAGTAGCGCCTCCATTTAGGCAAGCAGAGTTCCAAATTTTATATAACCAAGGGATTTCTAGAGAAAGTGAGATTTTAGACCTTGGGGTGACTCATGAGATTATCAAAAAGTCTGGTGCATTTTATGATATTGGAGGAATCAAACTTCAAGGTAAGGATAAAGCCAGAGATTATCTGTTAGAGAATCCAGAAATTGCGAATAAGCTAGAAGCCGATATTCGCAGTGTAATTGACGCAAATAATAGTTAACTCAATTGTACTCCGAATATCAAAATTGTTATGATCAAGCAATTCGGTATTTAAGTACTCGGGAGCACTCACAAGTTGAGCTTACTAAGAAACTGGGCTCCAAAGGCTATGGTGCAGAGGTCATTACTGAAGTCCTCACAAGTCTGATTACACAAAATTACCAAAGTGATGAACGCTTTTGTGCAGTGCTGATTCGCTCACGCACCCAAAAAGGTAAAGGCAGATTACTCATTGAGCAAGAATTCTTTAAACACGGGGTCTTGGACTATGTGTACCTACTAGATGAAGTTGATTTCGCAGAACTGTGTAATGAAGTTGCTCATAAAAAATATGGTGAACAACTCCCTACTGAAGCGAAAGCAAAAGCAAAATGCATACGTTTTCTCACCTCAAGAGGCTTTAGCAATGCTGAAATTCGTTCTGTGTTTGTCGGCTCCTAGCATAACTCTTTATCGCATGAGTGCATGCCAGTAGGTTAAAATATTATGAACTTTTTTTGATAATTCTTATGGCTACAGTATCTACTAACCAATTTAAAAACGGCTTAAAACTACTACTTGATGGCCACCCCTGCTCTATTGTGAATAACGAAATCGTCAAACCTGGTAAGGGTCAAGCCTTTAACCGTGTCAAACTCAAAGACCTAATTACTGGTAAAGTACTGGAAAAAACCTTCAAATCAGGAGAAAGCTTAGAAGCTGCTGATGTTATGGAGCTTGATATGCAGTATCTATATAATGACGGAGAAATCTATAACTTCATGCATCCAGATACCTTTGAGCAATACGAAGTAAGTACAGAAGTGGTCAGTGATACAGCTGGATTTTTAGTAGAGCAAGATATATGTACTTTAGTACTGTGGAATAATAACCCTATTTCAGTCACTGCAGCAAATCATGTGATATTAGAAGTAATGGATACAGACCCCGGACTCAAAGGCGACACCCAAGGCACAGGTGGAAAGCCGGCAACGATGACTACAGGAGTTACTGTACAAGTTCCGCTCTTTGTAAATATCGGTGATAAACTCAAAATTGACACCCGCACCTCTGAGTACGTATCGCGTGCATAAACTCTAGTCTGCAGTATCCCAAGGCTCTATATAGGGATACTTCAGCGTAATATTGTGATCTTTAATATAGGCTCTGGTGAAATGTGAGCCGTGCATACACCAAGAGTTTTTTGCACCTATCTGATCGAGAAGGAGTGTTGCTTCTTCATAATTGAGATGATTCCCATTAGTATAATTCGGGGCAAAGCACGCATCAATATAGCATTCATCTAAGTTTGCTTGCCGAAGGAACTTCATCGAGCGAGGGTTAATTCCTGAGCAGTCAGTTAAATAGCCGATTTTGTAACTTCCATCATCAATAATATATCCATGTGAACGCTTAGAATGGTATAGCGGTACAGGAGTAATAGTAAGCCCACCAATGATAAATGACTCATACGGAGTATTCATCACATATTCTATCGCTTTAGGGTATTTAAATAAATCCCCAAATCCTAATTCATCCTCGGGATGATGACAGACAATAATATCATTACTATAGCGTAAGCGTAATAAACCCACAGCATGGTCAGCATGAAAGTGTGTCAGCAGTACAGCGCAGATAGTCTGGGTATCAAAGTGCGTACTGAGCGTTTCATACCCCGTATCTAATAATATAATTTCGCCTTGATGCTCAATATATGCGCAAGTAGCGGTATTTACTCTCCCCGCTTCACGGTATTCGTTGCAGATGCTACAATAACAATTATGAGTAGGTATGCCACCCATGTCGCTAGAGCCTAAAAATCGTATTTTCATTAGTAGTGATACCTATACTTCAGATAACTTAATAGTCCAAATGCACCTATTGTAGTACAAATTAAAATCCATATGACAATTTGTGCGGAATAAGTGTCTAGCACAAATGCCATAGCAAACGGGGTAATTGCCGCCACAATGGTAGGTAATATTAAAATTCGCGTACTTAAGGTACCAAAGTTGCCCTCACCGAATATATATAGTGGCAGAGAGCCTTTGATAATATCACTCAGCCCTTGCCCCAGACTATAAAAAATAATAAAAATGCTTAAATAGTACAAGTTACTTCCTTGTGATAATAGTATAAAACCAATACTCATACTCAGTGCTACAAATAAGGCAGAGTAACTCGGATTAAAGATATTAAACCGCTCTACTATTCGGGCAATCACCTGTGTGGGACCAATAAGTGCACCCATGGTAACTGCGAGTGCCTCAGAAACTCCTACCCCAGTAAAAATGCTTAAAAAATGCGTTTGCATAGTAGTCACAGGAATAGCGATAAGACTAAAAAATACTCCCAAAAGTAGCAATAGTGGAAAATTTTCCTGAGTTGTATGCTCTTGCTGTTTGGTGACACGATGATGACGTGGTAAGTGTAAGTGAATACCCAAAGCAATAATATGAAATGCGCCTAATACCAAATACACTATTTTCCACGTAAGAAACTCTAATAAATAGGTAATCAGTGGCCAAAAAATCGTAGAAGCAAACCCAGCTATTAAGGTGATAGAGACTATTTTGCTTCTGCTATTCTTACCAAATATTTGGGTAATTGCAGTAAAAGCTGCTTCATACACCACCATAACCGCAATAATTTCCATCAGAATAATGGCGATAATATAATGCAGTTTTGTTTCTACTAGTGAGATATTGATAAATGCCAACATGGCTAATACCGAACCAATACTCATAATGATTCGAGCACCATATCTATCAAGCAACTTACCAACGAAAGGTAAAAACAAGCTCGAAAGCAAAATGCCCAAAGATAAAAAGGCAAAGAGAAAACTCTTGGACCAGCCGAAATCCTCTTCTAACGCCCGAGACATAATAGCAAAAGAATAAAACAAGGTACCATAGCCAATGGTAGTACTAATTCCTAAGAGAATGCTATACATCTTTTATCACTAAGTAGTGATCACTATAAGGCAAGGGATGAACACTTACTAATGAAGTTTTGGTCGTAAAAATATAATCAAGGGTGCGCTGGTATTCATGGGTGGGGCCTATGCTATTGTGCTGATAATATTGCTCGAGTTTTTGTATTTCTAGGCTATGTGGCTCTGCATTATAATCCCCACAAAGTATGGTTTGCTCCGAAGCATACTCCAGCATGATGTCAATTTGCTGCATACGATGTGTACTAGAAAGATGGCATAAATGCGTATTCATCACCCGCCACTCACCAATATTAAGATACTGCACCGCACGTTCTTCATCAGCACCAAATTGAAAATAAAAGATGCGGTGTTCTAGAGCTTTGGTATTGGATAATATGGTGAGATTAGAAGAGCTCAATACCCCATCACGGATTTTTTCTCTAGTGGTTGTGCTATAGCGATGCATATTGAGTTTGGCATTAATTACTCTACTACTACTAAACTCTACAGCAGTATAATCTTCTTGTAAGCATAAGACATCTATTTGATAGTCGCCCAGCAGCTGACTCAGGGTATGAATGCGACTCGGGAAGTCACCCTCATCTTTAAAAATATTATAACTGGCAACTCTCATAAGCTCTCTAATAACTCTATAAACTGTGGTGCAGTTACCTCTAGCGTAGCCGAATTATCAAATTGCACGAGGTGTTTTGCCTGTAGCGCATTATAATCTCTAGAGAGTCTATGCGTTACATTTGCTTCACGGTTACGCTCGGTGAGTCGCTCTGCTCTTAGGGTGTGATTTGCAACCACTTCTATAGCGGTTACTCTAGCATATACCTGTTCGAAATCAGCAATAGCTCCTCTGGAGATAGAGATAATATTGCGTCCCTTTGTAATATCAGTAGCTTTAATTCCATAGTTATTGCCATGCGCCTGCCAGTGGGAAATAAATGCACCACTTGATTTCAGATAAACAAAGTCTGCTTCACTCACATAGTAATTATCTTCATGAGCATCAGGTTTACGAGTGATATATCGCTTCACAAACTGAGCCTCTACCTGCTTTCTGGCATGACGTAGTAAGGTGTCCTTACCTACTCCACTGGCACCCATAATCAGGATAATACGTGGTGAATCACTATTCATCATGCATACTTTTCTATAAACAGATCTATATCATCAAAGTCTGACATCCCTGACGCGAGTTCTTCATGAGACCAATTCCACCACTGAATAGCTAGTAACTTTGCTCTCACTGCCTCGGAAAATCGATATTTTAATATCGTACCTGGAATGCCAGTAATAATAGCATACGGTGGAACATCTTTAGTGACAACAGCTCCGGTGCCTATTACTGCCCCATCACCTATCCGTACTCCGCCCATAATAGTGGCATTATGTCCAATCCATACGTCATTACCTATATGCACCGGATGTGCTCTCCGCCAAGCAAAAAACTCAGCATCATCATGACCAAAACCATATTTTGATTTACGATAGAGCATATGATGTTGGCACACTCTCTCTTTTGGGTGTTGCCCAGGATTTAGTCGTACGTAAGAAGCAATATTGGCAAATTTCGCAATTGTACTATAAATAATTTGGCAATATTCGCTGGTATAACTATAGTCATCTATAGAGGATTCGCTGATATGATTGCCAGAACCAATTTCCACATAGTGCCCAAATGACACGTATTGAATAATAGCATCAGGTGCAATACTCGGTTGACTCCCTAAGGGAGGGCTCATAGTTAAATTTCGGCTAGCTATATGAATCATGAAAGAATATTATGGTAGGTATATACTACCTTACCTTCTTTTATAGTCATCATTACTTGCGGATAAAGCGAAGCATCATCTATCACTACTAAGTCAGCGAGTTTCCCAGTGGCTATACTCCCTCTATCAGTCAGCCCCGCATAGGTTGCTGGAGTTGATGTAATCATTGGGAAAATGTGCGCTAAGTCAGTATCAATACTTTGTTCTATAGTGTACATACTTTGTAGTAATGATGCAGGGTGATAGTCTGAGCAGAGATACCCGCAGAGGTCTCGTTTAACTAAATCAATAGCAGCAATATTGCCACTTTGTGAACCACCACGGACAATATTAGGTGCCCCCATTCCTGTAGTAATACCGTTTTGTTTGGCATATTCAGCAACTTCCACGGTCAATGGAAACTCAGAAATACGCACTCCCATTTTTAACAAACTATCTAGTTTAATAGTAGAGTCATCATCATGACTAAGAAGCGTAATATTATGCTCACGGGCAAAGGCAATGAGTACATTTATTTTATCTTCGTCTTTGTTTTGCTTTTTCTCAATAACTGCTGCTATGCCTGTGTCATCTAAGCCATAATAGGCACCATAAAACTTTTTAAAGCTCTCTAAACTTTTAAACTGCCCTTGCCCCGGTGAATGATCCATAAGTGATAATAAATCCACATAATTATTAGTAATAGCCTCTTGAATAGGGGCAATCGCCTCAGACATACTAATCTCGAAACGGGCATGAATTTTATTATCAACTAATAAACTATCATTTGCTGTTTTAATAATTTCTAATTGGGATATCGCACTCTCTACACTGCGATTTTTTGCTATATTATCTTCAAATCCAATAGCATGATACATCGTAGTTACCCCTGCCATAGCTAGGCGTTTATCCATTTGTTTAAGGGCAAATAGTGACTCAAAAGAAGCATGAGGGCGAGGCTCTATTTCTTTTTCCAGTGCATCACAGTGTAAATCTACAAACCCCGGTGTAATGAACTTCCCTGATGCATCAAAGGTTGCGCTCTCTGGTGCATATGAGTCAATAGAGGCAATAGTGCCATGCTCAATGACGATATTTGCGGGGATAATTTTATCTGCAACCAATACGCGGTCGCTACTGATACTAATCATAATTATTCGTAAGAATGGGTAAGAGGGTTATAAATCTTATCGGCTAGGTTTTGCATGACTGATGTATCATGAAAAATACCAATTAAGCATTTACCTTGTGCTTTTAACACTTGAAGTTTATCAACCACTATATTAGTATTATGCACATCAAGTGAAGCGGTAGGCTCGTCAAGTAATAACAGGTCTTTAGGGGCGATAATACCTTTGGCAATATTTACCCGTTGTTGTTCTCCGCCACTAAAGGTTAATGGGGAGAGGGTAAATAATTCTTCTTTAATACCTAAGTCGCTTAATAATTGTTTTGCGGTTTCTTGAGCGGTTTGCTCTAATTCTCCTGAGCATATCAACGGCTTTGCTACTATATCTACCGTACTTACACGGGGTAATACTTGTAAAAACTGCGATATGTAACCAATTGCCTCTTCTCGTAGTTGTAATATCTGGATGAGTGTTGCTTTTGTGATATTGTACTGCGTGTGATTATGGCTAATAATCACATCACCTGCACTCGCTAAATAGGTGCCATACATGGTTTTTAAAATAGAAGATTTACCACTGCCACTAGGACCACTCAGAGCTAGTAATTCACCTTTTTCTACTGAAAAACTAATATCTGCAAAACCTTGTACCTGTGCGCCATCTCTGGTATGCATGGTAAATGTTTTGGCAAGATGTTTTACCTTAATCATAAGATACTAGATACTAAAATTTGGGTATAAGGATGCTGAGGGTCTTCTAGAATTTGGTCTGTGAGCCCATACTCAATAATTTCACCATTTTTCATGACCATAGTAGTGTTAGTGAGGTGCTTAATAACCCCGAGGTCATGTGAAACAATAATCATAGCAAAGCCGAGTTCTTGTTGTAAGTTTTTAATCAAGTCAATAATTTTGGCTTGCACAGACAAATCAAGCCCAGTAGTGGGCTCATCTAATAACAATAATTTTGGCTGACTTGCCAAAGCTTTAGAAATTTGAATGCGTTGTTGTTGTCCGCCACTAAAAGTGTCGGGATATTGGTCCATGCGACTAATATCAAGCTCAGTTTTATCTAAAAAATATTTAGCAGTGTTACGAATGGTTTGATACCGCATTTCTCCACTAGCAATGATGCGTTCAGCTATATTGCCCCCCGCACTAAAATCATAATTAAGTCCTAAATGCGGGTTTTGATAAATCATCGCCATGTGTTTATCACGTAAATGTGCAATTTCTATCATCGAAGCGGTAATAAGATTTTTCGCTTTACCCGTCGTGTCGGTAAATCCTGCTAGAGTGATTTCACCACTATGTGCTTTTTGGTCTTGATATAAGAGTTGTAATAGCGTGGATTTACCTGAACCACTTTCCCCCACAATGCCTAAGATTTCACCCTCAGCAAGTGAAAAACTTGCACCATGAACTGCAACGACACTACCACAACTTTGACAAATAGATGAGTGCATATCAGCACCAGTAGAGGTCAAACAATCAGGACATTCCTTACCAAATATTTTTTGCACATTTGTTGCCTGCATAATCATAGTGATGCCTCGGCGTTTTGTTTTGCTAATTGCTGGTCGCAGTAATTGGTGTCATTGCAATAATACACAGTCTGATCACCAACAATAACTTCATCCATAAATACATGAGTAGCCCCACATCTCGCACAGGTAGCATGTTCAAATTTTTCTACGTTAAATGCTTTATCGCTAAACTTAATAGGTTCTACTTTGGTATGAGGAGGAATCGCATAGATTTTTTTCTCACGTCCGGCACTGAGCAAAATAAGTGCTTTGTTATCATGGAGTTTATCAATATCATATTTGGGAATCGGTGAAGGATCCATAATATAATAATCATTAACAATAACTGGATAACGGTGACCTATGCGGCTATCACCATATTGTGCAGTATCTTCATATAATAATACCCATAACTTTGCATAGTCACGGTGCGCGTGCATCATTTTTTGCTTGTGCGTATTGGCTTCCACATTACTTAATACTTCCGGATAAGGTACTTGTAATACCAGGGTTTGCCCTTGGTGCATCTCCTCTTCAGGGATGCGGTGACGACTTTGAATAATATCTGCCTTGCTTGTTTCATAGGTAGTAGTGTTACCCGTAGTAGAAGTGATAAAGTTACGTAAATTAACCGCATTTACACTCCCATCACATCCCTGATCAATTACTTTAAGGACCTTATCCTCTGTGAGAATTGCTAGCGTGAGTTGTAAGCCGCCCGTACCAAATCCTCTGGCAATAGGAAGTTCCCTTGAAGCAAATCCTACTAAATAACCAGGGATAGCAATCGCTTTAAGAATACCTCTGCGAATTTCTTTTTTTGCATCTTCATCTAAAAAACCATAGTGCATTAGATTTCTCCTGAAGGTGATAAGGATTTTTCCTCTGGTTTTTCAAAGTTACTGGCAGTATCATATACTTGTAAATCTGACTGGAAGGTAACATAATGTGGAAGCTTATAGTGAGTAGTAAACCCTGCTGACTCAATCGCGTCTATATGATGCAACACCATATCAAAGTTATTCACAATACTGCCTTTGCCAGTAGTATAACTTCCGTTATACAAGGCATTATCTAAAATAGCCATCGTAATTACTTTAGTTTCGTTATAACCAAAGCTGACTCCAAAACCTGTGGTCAGAAGAGTCTTATCGTCTTCATCAGTCTCAAACATGGCAACGATTTCACAGGAACTGAGTTTAATTTCACCGATTTTGGTCGTATTTCCGGTAAAGGGATGAGTAAATTTCACATCTGCCATCCCCAGGCGTAAATCACCAATAGTGGGATGCACGTCACCATAACCACGCATAGAAGTATAGGCAAATCCGAGCATACTGCCTGTTTCGCCTCTAGTAAGTGTTTGCATTACTGCACTGCGCTCATATGGTGCTTCTAAGCTTTTACGAGTAATATCACATAATGGACTTTTGGGCAGTGTTTTAATGACTCCTCTTTTACGCAAATCATCTACTGCTGATGGTACTACAATATCAGTATCTGCACACTCATCCCACAGGCTGTGATCTACTGACTTTTGTAATAAGAGTTTAACCTCGTAGTCATTGCTTGGACCTAATATTTGCCCACCATTAATGTCTTTGAATGCAGAAGATATACGGCGTACTACCCGCATTTCATCAGTGTGAATCGGGTGAGCATTACCAATACGCACACAACTACTGCGGTGTGCACGTACAAAAAATGCTGCATTAAATAACTCCCCGCCTGAACGTAAAAGTGCTAATGATGCGAGGTTTTGAGTATAGAGCGCACCTTCGCTCATTATTTTATCTACCGCAAATGGCAGTGCTTTCGGTACATCTTGTGCATCTATACGTTCACTAATAGTTGAACGATAAAATGCTAGTGAGTTCTCTATGGCTTGTTCGCCGCCTTTAATAGCAATATATCCCATTAGACAATCTCCAGTTGCGTGGCTCTTGATATCGCTTGAATAGAATCTTTATATATAAAAATAATCTCGCAGCCTAATGGATACTGGGCATTAGTGTCTGTAATTTCTGCAATAAATGCAGGCGAGCATGGTAAGTGCACAGTATCAGAGCCGTCGATACCTGCACCACTAATAATAACTTCAGTAGTTTCACTTCCAGCATGAATAATCAGTATCGCAGAGTTATCGGGATTGACATGGTCCCCAATTTTCACCTCTTGCAAAATGATATTATCCTCTTCATCAAGAAACACATAATCAGCTATTCCAAGCCCTACAGACTGAAAATTAGTGATGCTTCTAATGAGGTGAAAATCTTCACTACTTTTGAGATATACCCCTACTTCACTATAGAGAAGTGCGTTTGCTAAGGCAAGCATACCTGAGTCAAATAATGGTGTAATTGGTTGTTTGCTCCCGGGGCGTGATAAGGCATTCATCATCGCCTGAAAGTTATGTCTATTAGTGTATTCTAAGTCAGGATTATTCATTAGTTCATTAAGTCAAATTGCACCTTGGTGCTATGAGTTTGCTTATTAGTATGTTGTTTTGCAGCCTGTATATTGTGCAGTGTGATTTCATATAAACTAGTAATTTCAGGCATAAACACCTCTTTAGCAATACAGCCATCAATGACTGCAAGTTTCAAAGAGCGTTCTTCATTGCTATCCATAACCATCGCCCAGCCTTTATGCTCCAATGTATCAATAGCTACAATAGTAGTGGTAGTAAGCACTTCGCCAATAAAAAACTCCGAATCACTAATCGGGTCCACTACTGGTTGCATTAATGTTTGCTCAGTGGGCGGTTGAATAGTAGTGATAGTATGTGCAGATAGGATTGCCTGATAGAGCGTATCTAGAGCAGTTTCATCTGCGTGTTGTAAGACAAATAATGCTTCTTCTCTAATCATTAAATAAACCTCTTACGAATAATTGAACTGAGGTAATCTAATACCCACACAGTAACAATAATAAATAAAAGAATTGTAGCAACTGAGCCGTTTTCAAATGAACGTAATTTATCATATAAATAAAAACCAATACCGCCCGCACCTACAAAGCCAAGAATAGACGCACTGCGCACATCACTTTCAAAGCGATATAAGACCATAGAGATAAAGTGAGGCATAGTTTGTGGTAACACCCCATATAAAATTACTTTCAAAGTACCGGCGCCACTATTAGTGAGTGCGGTCACCGGTCCGGGATCAATCGCTTCATTACCCTCTGCTAATAATTTACTCAGCACACCACCAGTATGAATACCTAAAGCAATAATCCCTGCCATGGGTCCCAGACCAATTGCACTTACAAAAATAAGCGCCCAGACTAACTCATTCACTGAACGGAAAATATTAGCAATCAGCGTAGAAGTACTATATAGCGCATTTCTCAAAACAACGTGAAAATAACTAGAGCCTGGAATAATAAGGAGTAGGATATTACGCGAGCTAATGAGTGAAAAAGGGAGTGCAATAATCACAGATAAGATGAGTGCTAAAATTGCCATCTGCACTGTTTCCACCATGGCAAAAAAGTAGTCATGTAAATCCGCATCATCAAATACTGGCGGAAAGTACCCACTCCCTAGAATATCTGGATTACCGCCTATATACTCAAGCATATATTCCCAGTTGTCATAAAAGACAGTAAGGTCCATCTCAGTATCAACCCAGCTTTTATAAACAATTAAGGCAATAACATAAAATATCAACCCATTAAAAAAGTTAAATACTCCGGAATTTTTTCGTAGTTCGTTAATATCCATAGTCATTGAATGTAATCATTGAAAATAGCACTTTGTAGTTCGTAGAGCAAAAAGCTAATTATTTTTTAGCTTTTAATTTTTTCTTAAGCTCGTTAAGCTCACGAATACTGTCATATACGCTGTCATCGCCATCGATGTAGCCATCAATCTTAAGTCTACTTAAACCTTCTTTGTCTTTGTATTGTAAGAATGCACCTTTAATTGCAAGTTTTAAAGAATTAGGTAAATCTTTTCTTACAGCCATTGGAGAACCAGGGATAAGGTTTGAAATCCAGATGATGTTAAAATCATCTTCTTTCCATTGTTTGCCAAGACCACGGTTGAAGTCAAGGTTGTTGGTAGATGCTGCATCAACTTTACCATTTCTTACAGAAAGGATAGAAGCTTCGTGACCACCAGAATATACTACTTTAGAGAAGTATTTTTTAGGATCAATACCTTTTTTCGCAAACATTACTGTAGGAACCAGTGTACCAGAAGTAGATTGTGAAGAAGTAAATGCCCATTTAGTGCCTTTAATATCTTCTAAGGTTTTTAAACCACTACCTTTTTTTGTAATGATGAAACCACGGTATCCAGGAAGACCGCTTGAAGCATCAACTTCAACAACTACTGCTTCTGCACCAGCCCTTTTTGCGGCTTCAACATATGATTTTGGTCCTAAGTATGCAAAATCAATTTTTTTAAAACGCATTGCTTCGATGATACCTGTGTAGTCACCTGCAAGTTGCATCTTAACTTTTACACCTAGTGCGTCAGTTAAGTAGTCAGTTAATGGGCCAAAGTTTTCTTTCATAGAAGTAGAACCCGCAACTGGAATAACACCAAAAGTTAACTCCTCTGGCCACTCTTTAGGACTTGCGTAAGATACTACTGTACTTAGTGCAAGCACTAATGCTAATACTAATTTTTTCATTATGTCTCCAAATTAAAATTTCATAAAAAAAAGAAATATGCTTAGTTTGCATAAATCTTCTCTATTGCATCATCTGTGAGGTGAGATACTTCATCATCAAATACAATCTGTCCAGAGTTAATCCCTACAATATGCGAGCAATATTTCTGCGCAACTTCAATATGATGTAGGTTGATTATGACACTTACTCCTAATTCTTTATTTACTTTTTTAAGTGTTTTCATCACTTGTTTTGCACTTTTTTGATCGAGTGCAGCAATCGGCTCATCCGCTAAGATAATTTCTGGGTTACCAGCCAATGCTCGGGCGATAGCAACACGCTGGCGCTGACCACCACTTAATTCATCACAACGTTTGTTATAGTGTTTTTCTATATTGACCAACTCCATGAGTTCTTGAATTTTTTGTAGTTCAGCTTTGGTGTAGTACTTGAATATTGCTCGGTATAAGGGAATTCCCTTAAGCATGCCACTCGCAATATTATCAAGCACTGACATGCGATCTACTAGATAGTAGCCTTGATAAATGAGCCCAATTTTGTGACGTAATTTAATGATGTTTTTCTTTTTTATGCGGTTTAAGGTGAAGTCTAATACTTGAAATTTACCACCAAAGATTTTGACTCCACCTACGATGCTCATAAGCAGGGTAGATTTACCTGCACCACTGGGACCAATAATGCCTACAAACTCACCATCTTTGATAGTTAGGTTTATATCTCTTAGAATGGTTTCCTTATGGTAACCTAATGAAAGTTCCTGCATTGAGAGCATAGTGAGTCAATTAAACAACTAAAAAGGTCATTTTAAGCGTTGCTTATATTAACTTCACTGAGATAATTTTTTTGTAATATATTCGTAATATATATTACAAAATTGTAACAACTTTTCTATCAAAGTTACTTTACAACCTTATTTCATTAGGGGTTATCAGGTATAATACATATTTAATTTATGGTGCCCTCTCCTTCACTTGCGACTTCTTTTGCGGAATTCGCCCTTCATCCTCAAGTTTTACGTGCAGTAGAAAGTCTGGGATACCACACACCTACAGAAGTACAAGCCCAAGCCATCCCACACCTGCTTGATGGTGGTGATATCCTTGGAGTCTCTCAAACAGGTACGGGCAAAACCGCAGCTTTTGCTTTGCCTCTGCTTTCAACCCTAGATACCTCATCGAAACACGTTCAGATTTTATGTCTAACACCAACCAGAGAACTTGCTATTCAGGTTGCGCATGCATTTACCGAGTACGCGGGGTATCTTGAGGGTGTGAGTGCTATCCCTATTTATGGCGGGTCAAGCTATACCACTCAAATACGAGCATTACAAAAAGGAGCACAAATTGTGGTAGGAACTCCAGGACGAGTGATTGATCTGATTGAAAAAGGAAAATTATCTCTGCAAATGGTGCGTAGTATTATTCTTGATGAGGCTGATGAAATGCTCAAAATGGGCTTTGCTGATGAAGTTAAGTGGATTCTTAGTCATACTCCAAAAGACAAACAAAGTGTGCTGTTTTCTGCCACGATGCCTAAACAAATTCGGGCAATTAGTAGTACATACTTAAATCATCCTAAAGAAATCACTATTCAAAATAAAGATACTTCTACTAAAAATATTGCTCAAAGTTTCTTACCAATCGCTAATAAACACAAGCTCATAGCTCTGCGTCACTATTTAGAGGTTGAGCAAACAGATGGTGTGATTATTTTTTGTCGAACTAAAAAAAGCACAGAAGAGGTCGCCAGTTTTCTCCAACTAGAAGACTACAAAGTAGAAGCACTCAATGGTGATATCACCCAAGAAAATAGAGAAAAAAGCATTAAAAAACTTAAAGGGGGAGCCATAGATATTGTAGTGGCTACAGATGTAGCGGCTAGAGGGATAGACGTGAATCGCCTCACACATGTAGTGAATTTCGATATGGCTGATGATGTCTCTACTTATGTGCACCGTATTGGGCGCGTGGGTAGAGCAGGGCGAAAAGGCACAGCAATTGTACTCTTAAACCCTAAACATACTCGCATCATTAAAGAAATAGAGCAGCATACCGAACATCCACTGCCAAAATATCAATTTCCCAGTGTGGAGCAGATTAATAAGACTAAGTTACATAATTTAGTTTCGCGTATCAATGCACTCGATACATTCCATTTGGGCGAATATAGAGATATTATTGCCATACTTGAACAAGAGCATGGTGCAGATGCTAGTGAACTTGCAGCAAAACTTCTACTGATGATCGGAGGTGGCAAGCGATTTTATGTCGCAGAAAAAATCTCGTTTGAAGAGGACTCGAAGCAATCAAAAAAGAAACACTCAAGAACCAGAACACGCGCAACACCACCAGCATCCCCAGCAAATCGCAGAAAAAAAACAACCAGTCCGCACAATAAGACGAGTTATAAAAAACTCATGACAAAAGCAGAAAAACCAAAGAGAAAACGGCGAAAATAAGCATAAATGATTACCACAAATTCACAGCTTAACGATTTTCTCTCTCTTATTGCCAAGGAAGAGGTGCTCGCTATTGATACCGAGTTTTTGCGTGTTGACACTTTTTACCCTAACCCTTGTGTACTACAAGTTGCCTCAAAAGAGCATCACAACGCCATTGATGTATTAGCTGAGATTGACCTCTCACTGGTGAAAGATGCGCTTTACGGCAAAACTTTAGTATTTCATAGTGCCCGACAAGACCTAGAAGTGTTCTATCATTTATTTGGTGCCTTGCCACCCGTGGTTTTTGACACCCAAATTTTGGCGCACTTCTTAGGATTTGCCCGGCAAATTTCGTATGGTAATTTAGTGTTTGAACTCCTTGGTGTGACTCTAGAAAAAGCCTACTCTCATTATGACTGGAGCACCCGCCCTCTACCAAAAGAAGTATTACAATACGCTCTTGAGGATGTAATATATTTAATCCAAATCTACCATAAATGCAAGCATGTGAGTCTATATAACTATGCGTATGCAGATGCTCAGTTATTATTAGACCCCGCATTGTATAGCCTCAAACCAGAGCATAGTCACCACTACTTAAAAGGTAAGGGGCGGTTGTCTGAGGAAGCACTAAATATCGCCACTCGCATTTGTGCTTACCGAGAAATCCAGGCAAGCGAGCAAAACATCCCAAGAAAATGGGTGTTAAGTGATGAAAAAATCCTAGCAATGGCAACGAATAATGCCGTCCCCAAAGATATTTGGATGCAACTTCCTGAAGTACCTCATGTCTCAAGCGGTGGCTATACACCCCCTACTCCAGAGGAACGCAACATAATCAAACAATTACAAAAGCAATTTGAATTCGCTGCAACAGCGTATAATTTACCACCTGAGTTATTTGCAACAAAAAAAGATATGCTCAGCTATCTGCGTGGAAACACTTCAGTAGTGTTTTGCACCGGCTGGCGCAGAGATATCTTAGATTCATTGCAAATAGAAATTTGCACACATTAAAGGAACACCATGTCAGAAATAAAGAATATTGATGCAGGCAACGTGCCTGACGAAGTAAATGTAATAATTGAAATTCCAGCAAACTCTAGCCCAGTGAAATATGAGGTTGATAAAGATACCAATAGTTTGATGGTAGATAGATTTATGGCAACACCAATGTTTTACCCAGCAAACTATGGCTTTGTCCCTATGACCTTAGCTGATGATGGCGATCCTGCTGATGTGTTGGTGATTACTCCATATCCACTGGTGCATAATTGCGTAATTAAAGCCCGTCCAGTAGGCGTACTTAAAATGACCGATGACGGTGGAGTTGATGCCAAAATTCTCGCAGTTCCGACAGTAAAACTCTCACCAAGCCAAGCACATATTAACGATATTGAGGACGTATCTGAGTTACTGCGTAATCAAATTGAACATTTCTTTACCCATTATAAAGACCTTGAAAAGGGGAAATGGGTCAAAATTGATGGTTGGGACAACGCAGCAACTGCCAAACAAATTTTAGTAGATGCCAGGAAAGCCTATAACTAATAGCTTTACTATCTTATCCGGAGAGTATCGTCGTAAATCTTTGAGTTTTTATGGTGATACTACCCTAAGACCTACTCCTAATCGTGTTCGTGAGACACTATTTAACTGGTTACAATTTGACATTAGTGGGGCGAGAGTGCTTGACTGCTTTAGCGGGAGCGGAGCACTAGGTTTTGAAGCATATTCCAGAGGGGCTACTTCAGTAACCCTCATCGAGCAACACCCCCAGACTATTCAAACGCTACAAGCAAGTATCCATAGCCTTGCTCCCACTAGAGAGCTCACACTGTTAAGTGGTAATTTCTTTGAAGTAGCACTCAGTGGCACCTATGACGTGATATTTATTGACCCACCCTTTCATACAAACCTCATTGACCCCACACTTAAACATATTATGCCCTTTGCACATGAGCGAACATTAGTATATATTGAAAGCGAATACCAAGTACAACACAGCAACCTAGAAATATTAAAACAAAAAAAGGCAGGTGAAGTGCATTATGCACTGATGAGATTTCAGTTCTAGTTGCTTATGCATCACAGTAGCTCACTTGGCAACCTAACTAACTCATTAAATACGCTCTATTTTCCGCATTAGTCCAACGCTCAATGAGTGTTTCTACTAGTGGCGATTGCTCAGAGTAAAGCTGTTTAGCGAGCGTATTAGCGTCTTTCATCAGGCGTTCATCACGAATGATATTAGCAATTTTAAAACTTATGCCCCCACTTTGAGCCGTGCCCAATACCTCGCCCGCTCCTCTAAGTTCTAAATCTTTTTGGGCAATTACAAAGCCATCATTACTTTCACGCAATATATGTAACCTGCTCTGAGCAGCTTTACTCAGTGGGGTTTGATAGAGTAAAATACACGTGCTTTTGAGTGCTCCTCTGCCTACTCTCCCGCGTAGCTGATGCAAAGTAGAAAGTCCCATTTTTTCCGCATTTTCAATCACCATGCACGAGGCATTAGGTACATCCACACCTACCTCTATCACAGTGGTAGCAACCAAAATATCTATATTCCCCATCTTAAACTCACTCATGATATGCTGTTTGGTTTCTGCACTAATCTTGCTATGCACAAGGGCAATCCGAGCATCTGGCAAGAGTGAGACCAACTCCGTGTAAGTGGTAGTGGCAGCTTGGGCGTTATATTGTTCACTGTCTTCAATTAAACTACAGACCCAATACACCTGTTGTTTACTGGCAATAATGCTATGTAATTTTTGAATCAGTTCTCGCTTTTTAGTGCTATTCATCACCACTGTGTGTATTGAAGTACGCCCTTTCGGGAGTTCGTCAATGACCGATACATCAAGTTCACCATACGCACTCATCACGAGTGAACGTGGAATAGGAGTAGCACTTACCAGCAGTTGGTGCGGAGTCACCCGAGCTTTTTCATGCAGAGCAATGCGCTGTGCTACGCCAAATTTATGTTGTTCATCTATTAACACTAAGCCAATATCGCGATACTCTACTTCATCAGTTATCAGTGCATGCGTGCCCACAATAATATCTGCACCAGTAGCAATGTCATTTTGTACTTGTTTTTTTTCTGAACTAGTCAATTTTGAGCTTAAATATACGACTTGGATAGGAGAGTTATACCGCTCTAAATACTGCGCAATGCTATCAAAATGTTGTTTTGCCAAAATAGTCGTAGGTGCCATAAGCACTACTTGTTTGCCCCCTGCTACCGCAACTAAGGCAGCAATAATACAGACAATAGTCTTCCCAGAGCCGACATCACCTTGCAATAGTCTGCGCATCGGGGTGGTGTCTCTCATATCAGCTAAAATTTCCTGTACAACTCTGTGTTGAGCATTGGTTAAGGCAAATGGCAATTGTAACTGACTGATAATGTGTGCTATATCCCGAGGGGAACTCTGCAAAGCATAACTTTGTTTTGTGGCGAGATGCTCACGAGCTCTGAGCATTAAGAGTTTTCTACTCGCCAACTCTTCAGTTATTAAATACTCTTGCAAGGGATGTCGAAATTCTAATAATTGCTGGATATCTTCACTCGGGAAATGTATTGCATTGATAGCACGTTTAAACTCAGAAGCTTCATTAAGCGCATTAAACTCAGTGATTGCCTCCTTAACCCACTTGGCAATATTTGCCTGAAATATGCCACCAGTAGTGTGATACACAGGGGTTAAGGTAGGAGAGAGTAAAGAAGGTTGCCCCAATGAAAGTATTTTGTACTCTGGATGAAATAACTCTGGCCCTTTTCGTCCAATACGCATTTCACCAAAACACTCCACTTCATATCCGCGAACAAAGCTAGTACGCATATATTGAGTATAATTAAAAAACCGAATGGAAAATGTCCGCCCTTGATTGGTTTCTAATACACATATCAATTGTTTAGCTGAGGGTTTTACCTCACGCACTACTCCTCTAAACACTACCTCATGGCCTACTTCAAGCCTATCAAGAGTGCTTATGCTGCGTTTGTCTTGATACCGATAGGGCAAGTGCAGAAGTAAATCTGCCTGTGAATAAATACCCAAATGTGCAAGTTTTTCAGCACTTTTTTGCCCGAGACCTGAGAGTTTAGTTAAATCAGTCAATGACTACCACACCATCCATTTCAACTAATGCGCCCTTAGGCAAGCCCGCAACCTCAATTGCTGCCCTTGCTGGATACGGTGCTTCAAAAAATATTGCCATAATTTCATTCACAAGCGCAAAGTGCGATAAGTCAGTTAAGAAAATATTAAGTTTCACGATGTCTTTCAGCGAACCACCACTGGCGTTGCATACTGCTTGAAGATTAGTAAATACTTGGGTAATTTGCGCATCTATATCGCCTGTAACCATTTCCATCGTTTCTGGCACCAGAGGAATTTGCCCTGATAGATATATGGTAGTTCCACCTGTTACTTTGACTGCTTGAGAATAAGTGCCAATCGCCTGAGGCGCATTAGCAGTACTAATAATTTCTTTGTTGCTCATCATAACTCCTAAGATAAAAGGTTGATTTTACGTTTCTCGATTCTGAAAAAGAAAATTTTTGACCTAAGTTTGGTAAAATCTGATTTTTACATTTTTGATATACGCATGTTAGCAAGCATAAAAAACAAAACCAAAGGCTGGGTTGCTTACCTTATTGTAGGGGTAATTACTGTGCCATTTGCACTCTTTGGGATTCATGATTATATCAATAACAATCATAGCGTCACTGTAGCCTCGGTAGATGGAGAAGAAATTTCTGGTGCAGAATATAATCAACAACTCAGCAACCTCATTCGTAGAGCACAAGAACAACTAGGTGATGCCTACACTCCAGATATTGAAAATAATCTGCGTCGTCAAGCACTTGACTCATTAATTGATCGCAAAGTATTAGAAAATATTGCAACAAGTCTAGGCTATGCTACCACCAACGATGAAATCAAATCTACTATTTTAACAAATGAAGTATTTTATAAAGATGGGGTATTTGATCTAGAAACCTACAACACTATCTTATCTTTAAATGGTCTCACGCCAAAGCGTTATGAAGAAGAATTACTGATGATGAGTACCATCACTCAACTTCGTAATAATCTTGAAGATAATGCATTTTTAAGTGATGTAGAAAAGAACATTTTAACCCAGCTCACTAATGAGCAACGTGATATTAGTTTTACTTCTATTGATGTTAATGACTTTAATACTGATGAGCGAATGACAGATATTACTCCTAGCAAAATTGCCTCCTATTATGAAGCGAATACAAATACATTCACATATCCCGAAACCATTACCATTGACTATATTACCATTGATAAGTCTAAGATTATGGACTCTATTATCGTATCAGAGGAAGAGTTATTAGAAGAATACGAAATTGAAAAATCACGTTATCAAACAGAAGAAGAGCGCAGTGCTTCGCATATTCTAGTAGAAGAACGTTCTCTTGCTGAGGAACTAAAAGCTAAATTAGATGCTGGAGAAAGTTTTGAGTCTCTTGCTGCTGAATATTCTATTGACGAAAGTAATGCTGGGAATGGTGGCTCACTTGGATTCTTTGGTAAAGGCGTAATGGTGCCTAAATTTGAAGAAGTAGTATTTGCTATGAATACTGGGGAAATAAGTACTCCAGTGAATACCGAATTTGGCTACCATATCATAAAACTTGATGCTATTAGCGAGCCACGCACCAAGCCATTAGCAGAGCTTCGTGATGAACTTACTACTTCTATTAAATCATCTAAAGCGCGTTTACAAATGCTTGAGCAGTCTGAACAACTTCAAACGCTTGTGTACGAACAAGGGCTAGATATAGCTGCGGAAGGTTTAGGCTTAACCATCACCACCAGTGAACCCCTGACTCGTGATTCTAATACACTGGCTTCTATAGTAGTAAATACTGCATATAGCGAAGAAGTGCGTACCACTAATGAAGCAGTAGTGATTGAAGTAGATGAAAACACTACAATGGCACTACGTAAAAATACTCTACAGCCAGCCCTCCCTAAAACCTTAGCGGAAGCTACTGCGGAAATTACAACTATATTAAGAGCAGAACGTGCTCGTGATTTAGCTAATGCCTATGCTAATATTTTAGTAGATGAAAACAAAGACCTTGATACTTCACTCAGTTGGACCTATAGAGATGACGCATCCAAAGGAGACCCTGAAGTAATTAATGCAGCTTTTGCCACTCCAAAAAATCAATCGTATGCAACCCATAGCACAGGAGATACCATTTTAGTGACGAAAGTAAGTGGTATCCGCATTCAGGAAAGAGAGCAACCTGTTGATTATACTGCGTTGTATAAAGATTATAGTGAGGAGCTATTTAACGATATTACTAAATACAAAAAAGGGATAAGCACCATTAAACGCTTTGATATTTAATATCACTAGCGTTGGACTACATCCGCTTAGGTAATTCTATCCCCAACAATCCAAGTCCAGTATGCAACGTAGTAGCACAAGCACTACATAAATGCAAGCGAGCATTACGCACTTTCTCATCTTCAGTAAGCACTGGACACGCTTCGTAAAAAGACATAAATTTCTTAGCAAGATTGTAAAGATAGGTGCATAGTACATTTGGCATACCACTCTGAGCAACTTGACTCACTACCTCACCAAAGCGCACCAATTGCATGGCTAAGCGACGCTCTTCATGCTCAGAAAGAGCATATCCTGCTACGGGTATTAGCTCGCTTATCGTGACCCCTGCTTTAGTAAAAATACTAGAAATACGGGTATGTGCATAAAGTAAGTACGGGGCAGTATTGCCCTCAAAAGAGAGCATCGCATCTAAATCAAAAATATAATCCCCTGTTCTATTTTTAGAAAGATCAGCATATTTCACCGAACCAATGCCTAAGATACGAGCCAGTTCATCGCGCTCATCGCCCTTTATATGTGGGGATTTCTCAGCGATAATTTCACGAGCACGCAGTTGTGATTCTCCCAGTAATTCCATCAATTTCACCGAAGTCCCTGCTCTAGTCTTAAACGGCTTACCGTCTGTATCCATCATCGTGCCAAATGAGAGGTGCTCAAGAGTAGTGTGTTCAGATAAAAACTCTGCAGTGCGTGCCAAGGTAAAGACTTGCTCTAAGTGTAAACTTTGTCTCGCATCTACTACATAGAGTATCCGCGCAGCACCTAGGACATTAGCACGGTAGCGAATAGCTGCAAGATCTGTAGTTGCATATAAGTACCCTCCGTCTTGCTTTTGTACAATAATGGGACTAATATGGTCTTCATTCGTGCGAAATGCTTCTAAAAACACACACTGTGCTCCATCAGACTCTGTAAGTAGCCCTTTCTCATCAAGCTCTTCTACCAGTATAGGTAAGTCATCATTAAACTTACTTTCAGGATACACATCCGCTTCAGTCAGTGAAACTCCCAGTGTAGTATATACATTAGTACAGTGCGCAATAGAAATTGCAATAAACTCCTGCCACAAGCCCAAACAACGCTCATCGCCACTTTGGAGTTTCACCGTATATTCGCGAGCCAAATCAGCAAACTCAGCACTCGCATCAAACTCTGCTTTAGCACTGCGATAAAACTCTTCTAAATCTTTTAACTGGCTATCATCATCTTTGGCTTTAATGGTTTCTAGATAGGCAATTAACATGCCAAATTGCGTACCCCAATCTCCCATATGATTTTGCCGAATAACATGATAGCCTAAGTATTCTAATACTTTCACCACACTATCGCCGATAATAGTACTCCGCAGATGTCCCACATGCATTTCTTTAGCAAGGTTTGGGTGAGAATAATCTACTACAATAGTTTCATTGTCTGTACTCGCTTGAGCGCCTAAAGTAGGGCTAGACTGAATCTCATTACATACCTGCCAAAGATATTGATTAGTAATAGTAGCATTAATAAACCCAGGACCTGCAATGCTAAAAGTAACATCAGTAGTAGTACTACCGAGCACATGAGCGAGTTCTTCACCAAGAGCACGAGGGTTTTGCCCTAATGGTTTTGCGAGAATCATCGCAGCATTCGTTTGGTAATCACCAAACCCCTCTTTAGTACTTTCACCAAATACTAGTGGGGCAGAAATTGTGCTGATTACTTCACCATAGTGCTCGCTTAAAGTAGTTTGCAGAAGATTCGTAAGATAACGCGCTAACATAATATCAATAGAAATAATAGAAGAAAGTATTTTACCCCCGATTAGTTGTCAGCGAAGGCGTGGATGATTTACTTGATTTTTGCGAGAAAGTCTTGTTGCCAAATTTCAGCAGTCAGTGCTCCTAAGTGTTTATGGCGGATAATCCCTTCTGGGTCAATCAAAAAAGTTTCTGGCGTAGCGTATACCCCGAGTTCTAAGCCTACTTTACCTTTGGTATCAAAGATAATCAGGTCATAAGGGTCTTCTTTTTGGGCAAGCATTTGGTTCGCAGCTTGCTTGGTATCTTTGTAATTGACCCCAATCATTTGCAAGGCGTTACTCTGGTGAATATCTACTAATACTGGATGTTCTGCCCTACAAGTCACGCACCATGATGCCCAAAAATTTACAATGCTCCATGTGTTAAGTTTTTCACGAATAGGATATTGTTCACCTGTGGTAAAGTCTTCCACTATTAAATCAGGAAAAGGCTTACCAATAAATGGAGAAGGCAAATCTCTTGCCCCGTCACGCGTACTTTGCTTCAACCCCATAAACAATAGAATGAATAATGCCAGAACAATGGTAACAGGGAGAAAACGCTTCATTAGTAACTTACCTCACCCGATACATTAGGATTTTCCTTTAAAGTCGCTGCTACTTCTGGTGGCATATAATTTTCATCGTGCTTTGCCAAGACTTCACTTGCAGTAAATAACCTATCGTTAAGTTTACCAGTAGCAATAATGCCTTGCCCCTCGCGGAATAAATCAGGCAAAATGCCGGTATACTGCACCACAAACTCATGAGCATTATCCGTTAGAGTAAAAGTGGTTGTTAACCCATCTTTATCTACTGATCCTGCCTTGACTAACCCACCAATTTTAAAGGTAGCGTCGGTGGGCACCTTGCCTTCTACTACATCGCTCGGAGAAAAGAAATAGAGTAAGTTACTCTGAAAGGTTTTCACTCCTAAGTATACTACGAGTGCGACACCTGCCATGAGTAAGAGAATAAGTGAAGCACGTTGTTGTCGTTTAGTCATGGTATTGTTGGTCTCTTTGATATTTTGCTTGTAATTTCTGCATCGTATGCTTATGAAGCCTGCTTGAAGTAAATAACAACACCCCAAGTACTACAAAGGTAATAAGATACGAAGTCCAAATATAAAATGCATATTTACCATAGGGTAAAAAACTAAAATATTCAGCAATTTCCATGATGGTAACTCTAAATAAGTAAATAAATAATAATTATATAATATGCACCATGATACATATCGTTTTATTCGAGCCAGAAATCCCTAGTAATACTGGGAATATCATGCGTTTGTGTGCTAATATGGGCGCAAAACTCCACCTGATTAAGCCCTATGGATTTACACTTGATGATAAAAAACTCAGAAGAGCGGGGATGGATTATAAAGATATTGCCGTGATTACTGAGTATGATTGTTTTGCTGAGTTTGTCTTATGGCATCAAAAAAATTATCCAAATAACCAACTCTATTGCCTCACTACTAAAACAGATACGCTCTATACTTCAGTAACATTTAGTGATAACGATGCACTGGTATTTGGTCCCGAAACCAGAGGGCTACCTGAGGAAATTCGAGAGGCGCACCATACACTCACTATCCCCATGCAAGCTGATTCAAGAAGCCTAAACCTATCAAACTCAGCGGCAATAGTAAGCTATGAAATGTGGCGGCAGTTAGGTTTTATCAACTCTTAAGTTCACATCATACGTACAAAACTCTTATCTAAAAAATACCTAGATATAAAACCTCATATATCAAAGTATTTTAAATCTTGTACAATCCTTACGAATTAGTAAATATAGGATAAATCGTTGTAATAGTTGTTTAATATATGAAAATACATATAAAACAACAGTTTAAGAATAGTACCGACACACGGACTCGAACCGCGGACCTACTGACTACAAATCCATTTAAAAACTCTAAATACCTTTAAAATCATTTAAAAACAGTAGTTTATGAATTAATTTAATTTGTGTTTAATAGTTTTTACGGCTTTTTATAGTCAGTTTGTCGCCACTTTTTAATTGAATAATTGCGAGTGCGTGCCAATGCGTACTAAGGTAATATTTTGCTCTTGCACTAGGTAAATAATCAGCATATCACCACTCAAATGAAATTCTCTAAAGTGTTGTAGTTCGCCTTGTAATTTATGGTCTCGTGCTTCTGGTGGTAACAGTTCATTATGCTGCAATAATGAAATATAGATGATAAATTTATCAAACTGCTGATCAGTTAATTTTGCTTTTCTAAAATCATTAATAAAAGATTTGTGTCTTTTAATAATCATTTTGCAGAGGGTTGCAATGCTTTAAATTCCTGTGTATCAAAATCATCAACATTAATGCCTTGCTGTGCCTCTTTCATCGCTTTAATAGTTTCTTTAGTGGGTATTTTTACTTCAAAAGGCATACCATTATGCAGCTCTACTTGTTTAAGAAAAATATTAACAGCATCACTCATTGTTAAGCCTAAATCATTAAAAATAGTTTGTGCATGTTTTTTAACACTAGGGTTAAGTTTAATGCTTGTAGTTGTGCGTGCTTCCATAGTTTAATAAATTTATTAAATAATACGATAGTATTATATGTCTTATTTTGAATTTGTCAACTATATTTGTTTTAGGTCATGACAACTTTAGAGGTATAAAAATATGATAAAGTATTGTTATGTCTATACTAATTTTAAAATTAGTGGCTTTTACCGCTTTTTGTCGCCACTCTTTAATTGAATAATTGACTATCAAAATCTATTCGTAATAATGTATTATTTTGTTCTTACAATGGGTCAATCAAGAGAAGTAAATGACCACCTAATTACATAAAAAGTTATATTAGTTTAATAATTTATTATAATTCCTTTAGTTACTATTTCATATTAAAGTTCATGATTACTCATAAACCTAGCCCACTAGATTTTGAAAAACAAAGTATTGAGTATTTGGTTGAATTTATTGGTGATATTTGCGAACATGATCTAGAAGACTATTATAAATATTATCAGGTTGCATTAAAAAACGCTTTAACCCTAATGTTTCTTGCATTGGAAAATCAATTAAAGAAAAAAATATGTGAAATATCACCACTTCTACTTTTATCTGAAAAACCTAGTGAGTGGGGTTCCTATAAAAAAGATAAACCATTCTATAAATTTCATACTAGGTCCTTTGATGATCTTCTTACACTTTATATAGAAATTACAAATCAAAAATTACCTGACAATGTCTTAAATCAACTTGAGAGTTTAAGAAATAAAAGAAATCTTATTACGCACACATTCTATGATACTAATTTACATCCTAAGGACCTTCTTAATGATTTTGCAATAATTGTGAAATATGTTTGGGGTGCAGGAATTTGGTGGACTCAATATAAGAAGTATATAACAAGTTATTCTGAATTTGGGAGTTACAATAAAAAAGAAGAATTAGCATGGTTTTCGCATACTATTGAATCAATGATTAAAATTCATGGGCTAAAACGTACTGGGGAATTATTAGGTATTGATTTCCAAGCACGTAGGTATTATTGTCCTGATTGTTATATTTATGTAAATGTAGATGCTGATAACTATTCTTATAAGCATGCAGTATTAATGCCCAATACATCAGACTCTACAAATATCATCTGTGGTTCATGTCAAAAAGAATTCGAGGTTAAGAGATTAGATTGTAGCAAAGATGACTGTTCTGGAAATGTGATTTATGAGTTGAAAAATAGTATTTATGATGATTCAAATCTTTGCTTGACCTGCGGTGCCCATGCACAAATTAAATAAAGTGTAAAACGCAATGCGACAAGCCGCATTGTGCGTTTTATCTACTTTTAAAAAAGTAGCAAAATAATATCTGTTCGCCTTTGATGGTTTGGAGTATGTTGCTCGTACTATCTTACTCCACTTAGCTATTGCACTAACTCTTTCGCATCGCACTTTATTATGAATGGTGGGGATATACTCACACTCCAAAAAACACTTGGACATAGTGATTTAAAAATAACTATGCGTTATGCTCATTTATCTCCAGAGTATTTAAAAAATATTGTGAAGTTTAATCCATTGTAGTCATTTTGTCGCCAGAATACAAAATGAAATATTGGTGATAGTGCTATAAGTTATTGATTTTAATGGTGCCGACACACGGACTCGAACCGCGGACCTACTGATTACAAATCAGTTGCACTACCAACTGTGCTATGTCGGCACGATGTGAATTATCATTCACAAGACGCTAAATTATACCTACAAAAAATAGTAAAATTCCATTTTTATGTAGGAAAAATACAATGGATTATGATGTTATCGTAATAGGTGCGGGTAGTGGCGGACTCTCAGTTGTAGAGCGTGCTGCTGAATATGGTAAGAAGTGTTTGGTTATTGAAGAAAAGCTTGTTGGTGGTGCATGTGTAAATGCTGGGTGTGTGCCTAAAAAAGTGATGTGGTTTGCTTCAAATGCATATCATAATATTCATAATGCTAAAGGTTTTGGTATTAATGTTTCTGCAACACTGGATTTTGCTACCTTAAAACACAACCGTGATACATTTATTAGGGGAATTAACTCGTGGTATGATGACTACTTGGAGAAATTAGGCGTTGATTACAAAGAAGGACATGGTGAGTTACTAGATAAACACACTGTAAAACTCGGGGATCATTCCTATACTGCAGAACACATAGTGATAGCCACAGGTGGCACACCTATTACGCCAAATATTCCAGGAAAAGAGCTAGGACTTGACTCCGATGGGTTTTTTGCTCTTGATACTTTACCAAATAAAGTAGCAATAGTTGGTAATGGCTATATTGCCGTAGAATTTGCAAGTGTACTCAGAGGATTAGGATCTGAGGTAGATTTATTCATCAGAAAAGAGCATGTTCTGAGTTTCCTAGATGAGTTTATTCGTGATGCTGTGAATGAAAATTTAGTAAATTCTGGGATTACTATTTATAGAAATACGAATATTAATGAGCTCAGAGAAGGCATTACTCTTCATACGAATACAGGAGAATATACTGGATACGACCAAGTAGTTTGGGCTATTGGGCGTGCACCAATGACAGAGAATATTGGTCTGGATAAGGTAGGTATAAACGTAGATGAGCGTGGATTTATTCCAGTTGATAAATTTCAAACTACCAATATAGACAATATATTTGCAGTAGGAGATATTATCAATAATATGCCTCTCACTCCAGTAGCTGTTGCAGCAGGCAGGTGCTTGGCAGATAGACTCTATAATAACATGCTAGAGCGTTATTTGGATTATAACACTATCGCTACGGCAATCTTTACACATCCGCCATCGGCAACCATTGGTCTTACTGAACAAGAAGCTCTAGCAAAATATGATCAAGTGAAGTGCTATACTAGTAAGTTTTCTCCCATGAATGATGCATTATTAGAGTATCAAACCACTACTGCACTCAAGTTGGTATGTGCAGGAAAAGAAGAAACAGTAGTGGGATGTCATATTGTAGGGCATAATGCTGATGAAATCATGCAGGGATTTGCCGTAGCGATTAAGATGGGGGCTACTAAAGCTGATTTTGATAATACTGTTTCCATCCACCCTACTTCTGCTGAAGAGTTGGTTACTATGCGTTAGCGCTCTGTCTTTAGGGCGAAGTAAAGCCTACTTTTGGCGTAAAATAGTAAGATTTTCTGTGCAGTGTAGCACTTTTAGATTTTTGATATGAATGTAGACACTCTTCTTGCTATTTCACCTCTTGATGGCAGATACTCTGATAAAACAGAACGTCTGAGAACTATCTTTAGTGAATTTGGTCTCATTCGGTCTCGCGTATATGTGGAAGTAAAATGGTTGCAATATCTTGCTCATCATGAAGCAATTACCGAAGTATCATTTAGTCAAGAAGCGCATGCGGTTTTAGAGAGTCTCGTTACTGATTTTAGCATCACGGATGCCCAGCGTATTAAAGATATAGAACGCACGACTAACCACGATGTCAAGGCGGTTGAATATTTTATTAAAGAGTATATTAAAGATAATATTGAGCTTGCTCCTCATCTGGAATTTATTCATTTTGGCTGTACCTCTGAAGATATTAATAACCTCTCTCATGCATTGATGCTCAGTCAAGGGCGTGAGGTAATATGTGAAGAATTACACGCTGTGATTACAGCTATAAGTAGGTTAGTTACTCTATATGCTGATATACCTATGCTCAGTCGTACCCATGGGCAAACGGCTTCGCCCACTACTTTAGGGAAAGAAATGGCAAATGTAGTTGCACGGTTAGAACGTCAGTTTCATGCTCTAGATCAGGTGCTGATTATGGGTAAGTTTAATGGAGCAGTAGGCAATTATAATGCGCATTTATCTGCCTATCCTGAGCTAAACTGGCAAAAAATTTCTGAGGACTTTATCACTAGCCTTGGCGTTACCTATAATAAATTCACCACCCAAATTGAACCACATGATTATATTGCAGAATATTTCAATACGCTCAATAGAAGTAATGCAATCTTAATTGACTTTGCCCGTGATATTTGGTCGTATATTTCTATTGGCTACTTTAAACAAAAAACCATTAAAGGCGAAGTGGGCTCATCCACTATGCCACATAAGGTAAATCCTATTGATTTTGAAAATGCTGAGGGGAATTTAGGTATTGCTAATGTGATTCAAACACATCTCAGTGAAAAATTACTCATCTCTCGTTGGCAACGTGATCTTACTGATTCTACGGTGCTACGCAACCTCGGTGTGGGAATTGGACATGCACTTATTGCTTATGCATCGTTAACCAAAGGGATTAGTAAATTAGAAGTCAATGAAGCTGCGATATATGCTGATTTGGATGATGCATGGGAAGTAATGGCAGAACCTATTCAAACCGTGATGCGCAGATACGGAGTGCCTAATGCCTATGAAAAACTTAAAGAGCTCACCAGAGGCGAGCGTATCACCAAGGAAGTGATTACTGAGTTTATTCAGAGTTTAGATATCCCGACTGAAGCCAAACAAACACTACTCGCCCTAAGCCCACGTACTTATACGGGCGATGCCAGCCAGTTAGCACATTCTTTACACGCTTAAGGTTATGTATATCCACGAATATTTAGCTAAAGACATACTACGTGAGAGCGGAGTAGCTCTACCCCGTTCTGTACATGTCAGTGAGCTTACAGCTGTTGAGAGTGCTTATAAGCAACTCAGTAGCGAAATAGTGGTAGTAAAAGCCCAAGTACTCTCTGGTGCACGTGGTAAATCTGGGGGTATTAAGGTGTGTTCCTCACTGACCGAAGTACATGAGGCGTGTACCCAACTCTTAGGGAGTACGCTGATTACTCCGCAAAATCCTGATGGCTTGCCTGTTAATAGTGTGTTATTAGAAGAAGGGGTCGCTATTGAGCGAGAGTTATATATCAGTATTACCATTGATAGAGCCTTACAAACTATTGGCATTATTGCTTCTACCGCAGGTGGCGGAGATATTGAAGCAGTGGCTATCCAGACTCCAGAGCTGATTCTGACCAGAAGTGTGGATATCATAACTGGACTTGAACAATCTGCCGTAGTTACGTTAGCAAATGAACTCGCGGTTTCTAAGGATGAACTGAGTACTTTACTTCATATACTCTATGAGATATTTACCAGTAAAAACTGTAACCTGATTGAAATTAACCCATTAGTGGTATCTGGGGGGAAATTATTCCCACTTGATTGCAAAATAGAATTTGATAGTAATGCGTTATTTAAACATCCAGATATCGCTAACCTCAGAGATGAAAGTCAAGAACATGCCAAAGATATTCAAGCATCTCGCTATGGGCTTAATTATATTAGCCTTGGAGGTGAGATTGCGTGTATGGTGAATGGCGCTGGGTTAGCTATGGCAACTATGGATTTAATTAAACATTTTGGCAGTACCCCAGCAAACTTCTTAGATGTAGGCGGGGGTACTGATAGTGATAAAGTGGCAAAAGCTATAGGTATTATTCAAAGTGAGCCGACTGTGAAGGCAATATTAATTAATATTTTTGGTGGTATTGTCCGTTGTGATTTGATTGCAGAGGGAATTATTCAAGCACTCAAGGATACTGGCCTGAGTCTGCCTTTAGTGGTGCGTCTAGAAGGTACCAATGCAGAACAAGGATTACGCTTGCTTGAGGAGTCTGGACTAAATATCGTGAGTGAACATGATTTAGCCCATGCAGCTCATACTGCTGTGATGTTAGCGAAATAATATGAGTATATTAATCAATAAAGATACTAAAGTAATATGCCAAGGGTTTACTGGTAAGCAAGGCACTTTTCACTCACAAGGTAGTATTTTATATGGTTCTGATTTTGTAGGTGGGGTTACTCCAGGAAAAGGTGGACAAACGCACCTTGATAAACCAGTATTTAATACGGTAGCAGAACTCAAAAAGCAAGTAGGTAGTGCCAATATGGCAAGTATGATTTTTGTCCCACCGAAATTTGCTAAAGCAAGTATTATTGAGGCGATTGAGGCAGAAATTGAGGTGATTGCATGTATTACCGAGGGTATCCCAGTCCTTGATATGCTCTATGTAAAAGACGCACTCAAAGGTTCTCAGTCGCGGTTAATTGGTCCAAATTGCCCAGGGATAATCACTGCTGATGCCGTTAAAGTAGGCATTATGCCGGGAAATATTCATCAAAAGGGGAGCGTAGGTATTGTTTCGCGCTCAGGCACACTTACCTATGAGGCAGTACATCAAACCTCGCATATTGGGCTTGGGCAAACCACTTGTGTAGGTATTGGCGGCGATCCTATTTTTGGGATAGACTTTATTGATTGTCTTGAGCTATTTGAAGCAGATGAAGAGACTACTTCAATAGTATTGGTAGGGGAAATTGGTGGTAATAAAGAAGAACTAGCAGCAGAATATATACAACGCCATGTAACTAAACCCGTAGTTGCATATATTGCTGGACAAACCGCACCGCAAGGTAAGCGTATGGGGCACGCAGGAGCTATTAGCTCAGGTACCAGTGGCAGTGCAGAAAGTAAAATTACTGCTCTTGAGCGGGCAGGAGTAAAGGTCGCTAGAGCACTGACTGATATGGGGAGTTTGCTTAGTAACTAGTCAAATGCTTGAATACATTCTGTTTCTGTTTTTGCCGAAGCTATCCAGTGTTGAACATGCTCGTTTTGTAAAATAGTATCAATATATTGCATAGATTTTGACTGTAGTGAAATATTATGAGAGATAAAGCGCATTGCTACAGGGATAAACATCGCATCTGCCATAGAAAATGAGCCTAATAAATATGGACCATTATGAGAATATTCTGTCAAACATTGCTCCCATAAATCCTCAATTCTGTTAATCTCCGTAATAGTTTGTTTATTGGGATTAGTCTTTATATTTTTTTTAATATTCATTCCTAGCTCTTCTCGTAGTGAGAAAAAACTAGAATGCATTTCAGCACACATACTTCTGCATAATGCTCGGGCGCTTTTGTCTTGTGGTACTCCCATATTATCTAGATATGTTTCATTAACATACTCCATAATGGCAAGACTATCCCAAATAGTTATGTCGCCATCTACCAATATTGGAACCTTGTAATCTGAGTTATATTGCTCTAGCTGCGTATTAGTATTTTCTTGAAATAGCGGCACTTTTTCTTCTTGAAAAGGTATCTCAAATTCCGATAAAAATACCCAAGGACGCATAGACCAAGAAGAATAGTTTTTATTGCCAATCACTAATTTCATAAATATCTTTTTGTGTTAAATGCAATCATTCTACCATCAATCACCACAAGCCCACAAAAAATAATCACAAAGCCAATGATGTGGTTTAGGAGCAATACTTCATCCAATACAATAATACCTAGGCTAATGGCTACAATTGGTGCTAAAAAGGTCACGAGTGAGACGTTCACTGCACCCGCAGTTTCTAAGATGTAGAAAAATATCACATATGCGAGACCAGTACAGGCAATCGCCAAAATAAACATAGAAACATATAGCGAGTCTGAACTTGCACTAAAACCAAATGATTCGCCCCGAATGATTATTACTAACATAAGGCACATAGCAGCAGTAGTCACTTGCATCGTGGCTAAGAACATAGGGCGGACATTGTATTGTTTAAACCTTCTACCATAGACAATACCTAAGCCATAACTAATTGTTGCCACAATCATCAGTAGCATTGCCTGATGAGCATCATTAAAGCCACTAAAAGCATCTACCCCAATAATCACAATCACTCCAATAAAGCCAATCACCAGCCCCAGAAATTTCAGTGGACTGAGTTTTTCATCAGGTAGCATCATATAAGCAAATAGTGCAGCGAAAAAAGGCACGGTAGCATTTAAAATAGAGGCAAGGCTAGAGGTAATAGTCGTTTGTGCAAGAGCAATCATACTAAAAGGTAGGGCATTATTAATCATCCCTAAGATGATAAATTCCTTCCAATGTTTGAGGTAAGAACGCTTTGCAAGTTGTTGAGCGAATACTATCACCCAGAGAAAGAGTGCCCCCATACAAAGGCGATAAAATACAAGTTGCATAGGAGATAAGTCAATTAAGATAAGCTCCATAAAGAAGAATGAAGATCCCCAAATGCCTGCTAGTAGAAGTAGCAGCGACCATTCTATTAGGTTCATTTTGGCATTAATCGCATTCATAATAGTGTAGGGTTAAAGAGTATGTGAAAACATAAAGAGTGCCAACCCAACAAAAAATACGCTCACACCATAGGTGATAATGCGTTCATTTTTACCATAATAAGCCCGCAAGGACTCTTTAGAGAATAACAAAGCATAGCCATTAAATATAATGAGTGCAAAGATAAAACAACTAATCAGTGTCATAATAGGAGAAGCATTTATATTAGCAGCAATAGTAAATATAGAGCTCCAAACAATAAATGCTTTAGGATTAGTCAGATGAAGTACCAAACCTGAAAAAAATAAATGCGTGCTATTAAGCCCAGGCTGAGAGTGTGAAGAGTTAGAATATAAAGTGCGATATGCTAAAAACATAAAGTATGCACCACTTAAGATATTCAGATATGTCAGATACGTTGCATAATGATGCTCTATATATTCAATCGCTAGCATCATAAACACCGCCCAAGTAAACGAACCACAAACCACTCCTGCAGCAAATATTAATGCAGGAGTTCTGCCTGAGTGCAGTGCAATATAAGAAATAGCAATATTCGCTGGACCTGGGGTAGTAACTGCGACTAAAAATACTAATGCAACGACTAAGAAATTAAAATCCATAGACATGCCTCAATATTATGATGATGCGTTTGTTCGCAGTTTACTTATCTGCTCACCATTAATTCCCCAATTATCAGTTTCTACCTCATCTATAACCACTACTGTCGTCGCTGGATTTTTATCTAGTACATCTACTAATAATTGTGTTGCCCCTTGTATCAACTGTTGCTTTTGTTCTTTGGTTACACTTTCTTTAGTAACCTTAATATTTATATATGGCATATTATTTACTATGTTTATGAATAAAGTTGGCAATGCGCATTACTGCATCTTTAGTTGCTAAATCATCTGCAAAAGTACGCACATTAGGTGGGCGAAAATCAAACCCTCTGCCTACCCCGGGATAGACAATCAGCGTTGCATCTCTGCCTTTAGCTTGAAGTGATTCTATGCCAGTAACTATAGAACGTGCACGTTGGTATTGTTCATGCTCACCTATGAGTACCAGTACTGGCATCGTAAGTAAATCGACCTCTGGGGCATATTGATATACTTGCAATGGCTCCACGGCATTCGGATCTTGCCAGTGAGGGTAGGTAGAAGCATAACAGGCAATTTTGTCTGCAATATCATAAGAAGTTACTGCCTTTAAAGTGTAATACCCTCCTCTTGTATGTGAAACAATACACGCTTTTGTGGTAGAAATATCATCGCGCTGCAAGATAGTGTGCACTGCATTTGCGGTGTCTTGTTCTAGTGCATAGTCATGTTTAAGCGGGAGTTTTTCAATAAAGTGACTACTATATAAATCTGGAGCAAGAACTACAAAGCCTCTGGCTGCTAGGCGTTTGGCTAATGGCAATACGAGCTCATCAAGCCCTCTTCGTCCATGTTGGAACACTACTGCGGGGTATTGTTTATCATCATCTGGGCGTAATACAAATGCGGTGATTTCATTCTCCCCGCTTTCATAGTCTGCTGGGGTGATACGCACCTTGTGATTGGCAGGTACTTGTAAGTGACCCTCATCCCACCACAAATCATCCCACCAGAGTTTTTGAGTATCTTGTGGATACGTGGTCTTAGTAAATGGATATCCAAGTGCAAAACTCAGTGAAGTCAGACATAAGATACCTAGACTAATAATAAATTTCATAATTACCCCTAAATTATTTGTATGTGATGTTACTATTATATTGATAACAGAAGATATATTGTATATATCTTTATATTATCTTGTATATATTACTATCTACTGACAGTAAACTCCAATCGTTTTGCCTGAGGTCTTTCTAAGACTGTGGTTCCATCAAAGACTAACTGCCCATTGACCCAAGTACTAGCAATGCGTGAACTAAATTCATAGTGTAAAAATGGCGACCAGCCACAATGATATAAGATATTATCCGAAGTTACGCTATATGGTGTGTTCAGATCAACGAGTACTAAATCTGCATAATATCCTTCACGCAAATACCCTCTATCAATCACCCCATATCTGATCGCTGGGTTATGCATAGCTTTTTCTACGAGTTGCGGCAGTGAAATGTGTTCAGCACTCACTTGGTCAAGGAGCGAAAGTAATGCATGTTGTACTAGTGGGAGTCCTGCAGGTGCTTGTGGGTAGGGTTGTTGCTTTTCCTCCCAAGTATGCGGAGCATGATCGGTTGCAATAATATCTAGGCGATTATCATGAAGTGCCTGAATCAATGCAGCCCGATCAGTAGCAGTTTTGATTGCTGGGTTGCATTTAATCTGATTGCCTAGTGCTAGATAGTCGTCATTACTAAACCATAAATGATGTACACATACCTCTGCTGTAATTGACTTATGTTCAATAGGACCTGGATCAAATAAACTCATTTCTTTAGCAGTGGTAAGATGCAGTACATGTAATTGACTGCCGTATTTTTTTGCCATGCCTACTGCATAAGAAGAAGAAGCGTAACATGCTTCATCATCACGAATAATATGATGATCAGTAATCACCGTAGGAGAATGAGCAGCCTCTACTACTGCTAAGTTTTTGGCAATCACCTCACCACTTTCGCAATGCGTGATAATCAGAGCAGGTGAGTCGCGGAAAATAGCTTCTAACGCCACAGGATCTTCTACCAACAAACTCCCTGTAGATGCCCCCATAAATACCTTTACCCCGCAATGCTTGCTAGGATCAAGACGCTTAATTTCTTCAATATTATCTTCGGTAGCCCCTAGGTAAAAGGCATAATTACCATATGCTGAATTTCGCCCTATTTCATACTTACTCTCTAATGCTTCAATAGTCGTTGTTGCTGGGTTAACATTAGGCATTTCCATAAAACTGGTAATCCCACCTGCGACTGCAGCCCGAGATTCGCTGGCTATAGTGCCTTTATGCGTAAGTCCTGGTTCACGAAAGTGTACTTGGTCATCAATCATCCCGGGAAGTAAATATAATCCCGAAGCATCTATAACTTGCTCAGTGCCTGTAGCAGAAATAGACTCTGCAATTTTTTCAATGCGTTCATCACGAATTAAGACATCAGAAGTATATACCTTTCCCTCATTTACTAATTGAGCATTTTTTATTAAGATTGCGCGAACCATAGTACTCTCAAATGATAATCTAAAGTCATATTATAGTAGTTTTGGCACTAAAGCATAGAGATATATTGGCACTATTTACCATGGCGCGTAGAGCCCAAGAATGATACTTGCACTTACACACCAGAGAATGATATACAATATCGAAACCTTGACAATTACCAGTAACATCAGTGCTACAATACCAATCAACCAGTCTGTGAGGGTAGTCATGCCTAGGGTGATAATAGGGCTATAGAGTGCTGCTGCAAGCACTCCAACCACACTAGCATTTACACCCATCACTATCTTTTGGGTAGTGCGTGCGCTCCTTGGATGGCTCATTAAACCCTGCCATAAGGGTAAGACACCACTAATAAGTAAAAATCCAGGCAAAAAGAGGGTAAGAGTTGCAACCAACCCACCGAGTAACGGGGCAGTATTGGTAGTCATTAACATGCCTAAATACGCCGAGATGCTAAACATAGGTCCGGGCACTGTTTGCGCTGCCCCATATCCTGCTAAAAAGTGATATTCACTGACATTGCCAGAAGCAAGTACTCCTTCTTTTAATAGTGGCAAAACTACATGACCCCCGCCAAACACCAGAGCACCTGCTTGGTAAAACACACCTGCGATATACATAAGTTCATGCTGCCAAGAAATAGCAATCATCATTATTAACAGCACCACGGCTAGACTAGTCAATACTAGACCTAGAGTACGACTATACCGAATAGACAGCGTAGGGTGAGGGGTGTTTGTGGACTGTGTACACCACAACATGCCCAATAATCCACCACCTACAATAACCAAAAGTTGTAGCCAACTGGCATCAATACTTACTAAGACTCCCATAGCCAATAGTGCAATAGCTCTACGCTGTAGATCAGGGCAGAGTTTTAAAAACATAGTTATTACCGCATCTGCTACTACTGCGAAAGCAACAATTTTCAACCCTGTGAGTATGCTTACTCCTAATGCCGTGTCTAAGTAGGGGAGAGCAGAAACCAAGCCTATGAGTAACAGCACTGACGGCAATGTGAACCCCACAAATGAAGCCAATGCACCAAGCCACCCTGAGCGCATATAACCAATCACAAATGCAAGCTGACTACTCGCTGGACCAGGGATAAATTGACAAATAGCTAATAACTGGGCAAATTGTGCTTCGCTAAGCCAGAGCTTACGCTCAACAAATTCTTTATGAAAATACCCAATATGCGCAATTGGTCCACCAAAAGAGGTGAGACCAAGTTTTAAAAAAGTAAGGAAAACATGAATCATTGATAGCACTAAAACTTTATTAATAATAAAATTTACACATATTATTCCATCATAATAAGTACGTATTAGCACAATATGCTATTATGTCAAGGGTCATAACCCTAATTTTATGTTTCGTATGAGCAGATATTGCGCCCTCCAATTGCGAGGCAATCCAGTAGTCGTCTTGCCTTATAATGATTTCTGTATATTTTGCTATTCGTAACTATACCAAACAGTATGATGCACTAAGTGTCATATGTTGATACTCGCCAAAAGCATAGAGTACTCTGGGAGATGACGACTTTATGGTGAGCATTAACTCTTTGTGTATAGCATATCAATATAAAAAATACAATAAAGTAGTTTTTTCTGGTAAATTATGAGTGTTAAACATTTATATAGGAGAAAATAATGAAATACATTAATTTAAAATCAAATTATAGTTTTATATTAGTGGTTGTATCTATTGGAATATTACTAAGTTCCCCTTCGTTTGCGAAAGACTATAGTAATGTTGCTATGAACATTGATACTAATAATTCAAATATCAATTTTGCCACAATCAAAAAACAATATATTGTTGAGCCTGCTACTGTTGAAAATGTACAAGGTGGTATTAATAATGGTGAGTTGCTTATTACTGCTTCGCTTGATAGTATTGATACGATGGTAGGTATTAGAAATGATCGCCTCAAAAATATTTATTTTAAGATAGCACAGCACCCAAATATTAGTATTAAGGCTAACCTCGCTAAAGAGATGCTAGATATTACTGGTGTTAAGCGTATTAAAGATGTAGCGTTTGAAGTGATGCTATACGGGAAAGTAAAAACGCTCAAAGCAGATGTAATTGCGAGTACAACATATAAAGGATTGTTGGTGGCAACCACTCAGCCTATTATTGTACGTGCGAGTGATTTTGGTATTCCAGCGGACAACCTTACAGCACTTGCCAAAACAGTTGGTGGTATCGCTTTATCTCCTACAGTTCCTGTAAATTTTGTACTATCGTTTAAGCAATAAAGTTATTATAGGAAAATAAACAAGGTGCGTTTGTATTCACCTTTTTTATAGTAGTGTAAAAACATTATTTATATTTGAGTTGCTCGACAGCACGATTAGCAGCATGTGCGGCTTCTAATACATCAGCTTCTTTGCCACTCATGAGTAATCGCCCATACGCACCTATTGCACGGGCTTCTACTAAAGTGATATTTGCAGCTTTTTCTGCTTCATTAGCAGCATAAACAATATAACCTGCAGGTTCTACTTCCATGATAAACATGCTTTGCCCAGAGAGAATCATAGAACCGCGTCTGTCGCGGTTAATCAGCGTTGCGTGATCAGGAGTAATTGATTGAATCACCTCGCTCCACATAATAGTGCACTGTGCTCTATCACTGGAGCGCGCACTGAGATGACGCAAGATACCTTCCCCAGCCTCTAGCACATCACTTTGAGTTTTATGGTGGAGTACGGTAGAGCCATAGGCACGCTCAACGATTTGTTGCCCTAGGCGAACATTGGAGGCTTTGAGTGCTATATCAGAAAGCTTGTGTACTGCCATGCCCGGAGAGACCTCTACCCATAAGCAGGAGTCACCTTCTACGGGGAGGAATCCAGCAGAAACAGTAGCCATATAAGAGGCTAATTGAGGTTGCAACGAGTCTAAAAAGACATAGGTACGCAATTTAACCACTAGCATTGCTCCTGTAACTGAGTTTTAAGCATTTCGATTGCTTTATAGCGGTGACTGATTGAGTTTTTTAAGTTTATATCCATTTCCGATGCTGCTTTACAGCGATTGTAATCCCAAAATATTGCATCATAACCAATTCCATACGTTGTTCTCACTTCGGTAAGAATTTCCCCATACCATTTCCCTAGCCCAATAATCGGCTCAGGATCGTGTGCATGACGTACATAGACCACACATGAAATATAGTATGCTCCACGTTGTGCAAATGGTACATCTGTAAGCTGGCTCAATACTTTTTGCACATTATCTTCACTAGTTGAATGTTCGCCATTACTAAATCGTGCGGAATATATACCTGGGGCACCATCTAAATAATCTATAGAAAGACCAGAATCATCAGCAATTGCTCCATATCCAGTTTTGTGACTAGCAAATCTAGCTTTCAGCAAGGCGTTTTCTAGGTAAGAATTTCCCGTTTCTGGAATACTGTCTGAGAAATGCTCATATTGTGCACTCAGACTCCGACAAAATGGGCTACAGAGTGCTTGCAACTCAGCAAATTTATCAGGGTTATGTGTTGCAATAACAACATCATTTAGTAATTGCATGCCACACTATATTACGAGTTAGTCAGGCCAAACTCTTCTTTTGATAATAGTTGATGTCGCAGTGTTTGCTGTTGTTGCATTTGTAGCTGCTACTGTTTTTATTGACTCTTTCGGAGCTTCCTTTGGAGTCTCTTTTGTAGGTGTAGTGGTAGCTACTTTTTTCACTGGCTTAGTTGCAACTGTTTTTGTTTCTGGAGTAGTCATTCCCATTGCCTCTTTAATTTTTTGTAATTTTTGTAAATCCGCCATCTATTTCCTCAGCAAGAGTCCTATCTATCTCTTGTAATTCACCATCTTTTGCATAAATTGCAATAGATGCGTAATTCTTCCCAAAACTAATATTTGGGTGGTGTTCCAAAGATTCTGCAAAACCTGCAACTTCATCTAAAAAATCACGCGTTTGTTCAAAGGTATCGAACTCAAAACGTGCTTCTAGCATTTTATTATTGTTGCGTGTTTTCCAGCGTGTATCCATAGAATAATCAAACATACTTTACTCCTAGAAGTATAGACAACACACCCTCTGAGTTATTCAGCAGGGCACATTGATTATACTATAGAGTTGTAATATATTTTGTTACTATAAAGTATATTCTTAAGCATTACTTAACACTGGCTCAACTTCTTTGTGAGGACGAGCAATAATGTGAGCAGCTACTAAGCCATCACCAACTCTTTCACAAGCGTCTGCACCAGCTCTTACCGCTGCGTTTACCGCACCAGTTTCACCACGTACCATTACAGTAACATACCCACCACCAACGAAGTCACGACTAATTAGTCTGACTTCTGCTGCTTTAGTCATAGCATCTGCAGCTTCAATTGCAGGAACTAGCCCACGGGTTTCAATCATCCCTAATGCAATACCGTATTCTTCACTCATTACAAACTCCTAAATGTTTTATTAAAGAAAAAATTATTTATTACTTAACACTGGCTCAACTTCTTTGTGAGGACGAGCAATAATGTGAGCAGCTACTAAGCCATCACCAACTCTTTCACAAGCGTCTGCACCAGCTCTTACCGCTGCGTTTACCGCACCAGTTTCACCACGTACCATTACAGTAACATACCCACCACCAACGAAGTCACGACTAATTAGTCTGACTTCTGCTGCTTTAGTCATAGCATCTGCAGCTTCAATTGCAGGAACTAGCCCACGGGTTTCAATCATCCCTAATGCAATACCGTATTCTTCACTCATTACAAACTCCTAAATGTTTTATTAAAGAAAAAATTATTTATTACTTAACACTGGCTCAACTTCTTTGTGAGGACGAGCAATAATGTGAGCAGCTACTAAGCCATCACCAACTCTTTCACAAGCGTCTGCACCAGCTCTTACCGCTGCGTTTACCGCACCAGTTTCACCACGTACCATTACAGTAACATACCCACCACCAACGAAGTCACGACTAATTAGTCTGACTTCTGCTGCTTTAGTCATAGCATCTGCAGCTTCAATTGCAGGAACTAGCCCACGGGTTTCAATCATCCCTAATGCAATACCGTATTCTTCACTCATTACAAACTCCTAAAATATTAGTTAAAAAATAAACAGCGTTACTGCCACCGATCAATAATCCCAGCGACCGTTAAGTCTGTTAATAACTTATCATCACCTGCTGCTCTACGTGCAGCTGAGTTGGCGATGGTAAATACATAATCCCCTGGCTTTACACCAATAGGGTCCATAGCTGCCAAGGTCATCCCTGAGAGGCTGGTGAGCACTTTAATACTTTGATGTCCCAGTTTTTCCAGTCTACTCGTAAGTACTAGTTCTTTCTGTACTTGATGAATTTCCATACTATGTCGTTATCCTTGCCAGTTATCAATAATTCCTACGATAGTTAAATCACTCGGATATGCCTTAATACCAGTTGCATCACGGGCAGCAGAACTTCCAACGCATAACACCCAGTCACCCGGCTTACACCCCACAGGATCAACTGCTACATAGGGAGTACCTCCTTCGTGCTCTACTACTACGAGTAGAGGTTTATGCTCCATAGTGCTTATTCTATTGGTTGAAACCAGTGTTTTTTCTACCTTAAAAATTTTCATAATCTTTTTATACTATATGGCTATACGTTCTTCTGCTAAGACTTCTACCGGGGTATAAGCGGTATAATCTCTAATAGTAATTAATGTCTCTAAGTATCCAGAACTAGATAATTCTTTATATCTGTCATGAATAGCGTTATTAATTCGTTGTGCTTTAGTTTCTGCACGCTCTTTTGACCCTGGCACTCTGCCATCAAAATCACATCTAATAATAATAGGGATTGGCAAACCATGCGCTACGTTCAGCTCTTTAAAAATCTTAATCCCAATATCAATATCGTTACTACTTTCTTCAACCGTATCTAGAAATCCATAGTAACTAAGGTTGCGAAGCTGCACTTCTTCAAAGCCATTACCAATCCCAATAAAACGCTCAGCATGGCCAATATCAGTATATGTGCCTTGTTCAAATTCTTCAACATAGGCAATTTGTGAGAAGTTGTTTTCCACCATCCATGCGACAACCGTACGAATGCCCATATTAGGTGCACTGCTATTTCTGCTCATGTTTGAGTCATCAATAGCATTAGAGATTACATTTTTAGCGGTAGTTGCATCTAAGTTTTTTGTTTGAGTATAGAGTGGTAATGTTTCAAGAAAGCGTTTTACACATACATTTCCATCTGCATTTGGCACATGAATTTTTAAACTATCATTATCAGTATCAATCCCGATTAAGAGTGTTTGTAGTGTGGTTTCTTTACCAAATCTATTTTCAATAGCTTGTTTTAAATCTTTGAGTCTACCAAGGGCAGCTAATGCTGCATCGTTCTCACTGCTTCCATGAGCTGCACACCCTTGTGTTTGTGGTGCAGAGCTAGAATAATGATATACTGCAATTTGTAAGTATTTTGTTGCTTCACTCGCACTATTTGGCAGGCTATCTCTATATCTATTATGCTCTATAAATACCCAGTTGCGTACGCTTTCACTCACATCAAATAAGGCACCTGCATGGGCTTTTCTACGCACAAAACTATATGGAATGCGTAATACATAACTCGCTAGGTGTGCAAGTCTACCATCAGAACATAAAGCCATGCCTACTGCATGAAATCCTGCGTCTTTAAATAGTTTGGCTGTTTGAGCATAATCTTGACCTTTTAATGGATCTTTGGTAAAGAACTCAGCAGACATTTCTAAAAACTCGGCAAATAATGTTTTAGCAAATATTTTTCTATGTGCACACTCAGAAACTTCTGCTAAGCTTGTATTCACTTCTGCTTTTGGCAGATACGCAGAGTTATTAAGCACTGCGTTATTTGCTAGAGCTGTTACATCAATACTATTTGTTTGTTGTACCAGTGTAGCAATAGTATCAAATCTGCGTTTGGTATTTTCTTCGTATGCACGTAGTGTGTGGTTTGTATGCGTATCTACCAGTGCATGCGTACTTGGCATCGTTGTCCCATAAGCAGTACGTGCAGGTGTATGATTGGTACTCATGCAACTATCCTGTTGTTTGATTTGATGCATATATGGTACTTTAGCAAATGTAGAGTGCTTTACTCTGTTGCTATGACCATATTGCTGTCTTGTACTCATGAACTTATCTCACTATCAAACTATAATTTACGCTCTCGCTCCGCCTGAGAGGGTTACTTTTGCACCCACTTCAGCATTTCCTGCTGAACCGGTAATTGGGCTCGCTGGAACTTCTAATTGCTCCTTGGGACGGTATGCATGACTTCCCATAGGAGTTGTGCCTGTACCACGTAGTGAAGCATTTCTAGTAGATGCCCATATACCGCCAATACCAGTTACTTTATCACCACGATCCCAGCCATCGCCAGTAATTTGTTTTCTATCTTGCACTGGAGCAAAATCTCTTCCAGCAGTACCTGCTACTGGAGCATCGGTATTGCACAGAGCATTTGTTTCAGCAGTGCTGTCATAATTTGAACCAGTGATATCATCACACGCACCTTTTTCAGCACCTGTTAAGCCACTAGGTCCAGTAGTAGTACCAGAAATACCTGTGGCTCTTGGCATTACACTCGTTCTTCTTCTCATTTCTTCTTGATTGCTAGCAGAGCATGCAACACTATCTTCTACAGCAGTGTATGGCGTACCAGTTACTGCATTGCAACTGCCCGGCTCAGAACCCGTGATATCACTACCACCGCCACTTCTATCACCTGTAATCATTTGTCCTTTAATGGTAGAAGAACTCGCTACTTTCATAGCAGTTGTGGGAATATCAGTACCACAGATTTCTTTTGCTTCTTCTCTCCCTTGGTAACCAGTACCAGTGATGTGAGAACATTCACCACGTTGAACGCCTGTAACATTCTCTACTCTACCTACTTGCGTACCAGTAGTCATATTACCTCTAGCAGTCATTGAAGGCATCACTTTAGTAGGAGCGTTATTTGGGCGAAGTGTCGTTGATTGTGACTTTCTATCGTTACCACTAACTGTAATTCTTGAATTTGTATTTGTAGTTGGACTCATAATTGAAAACCCTCTATTTGTGTTAGTATATTGGCTCGTACAAATTGCTTCTTGTTCTTTTATGGGATACGTACCAGTAACTGTAGTATATTGACCACTTCTATCACCAGTTACGTTTTGAGCACCGCCAATACTTGCACCACTAATATTTTGACCTTTAGTCGTATGTGATGAGGTTACTTTATTTGGCATTGGGCTTGGAGTAATAGAGCAATTAACAAAATCTTCTTTACCTAGATACTCAGTACCAGTAATTGTTTTACACGCATTAGCACTACCTGTAATTGCACCAACCGAACTTGCTGTAGCACCTACAGAAGTACCAGAAATTTCTTGACCGCTCAATGTTTCAGAGTTACCAGCTGAGTTACGCTCTGTTCTACGTTTACCAGAAGAGTCAGAAACAGTTGCACACGTTTTACCTTTTGTACAACGCTCCTGACGGACTTTTTTAGCGATGTCTCGAGTTGAAGCATTCGGATCTAATACTTGCAGGCTTGGGGTCGCACTCCCTTTTAGTTTAAAAGATTTTTGTGCGCTCTTGCCATTTGAAGACGCTAATCTGTACGCTACAGAATTTGCTCTTCCGCCTTGGAGAATTGGTTGACCATTGATTTTTCCAGCACGCTTGGGCTGTGATGCAGGCATTTGGATTTTACTTGCACATGGCACAATTGGTTCTACTTCTGGCACTTCTTCTGGCACAGGTGACGCTGATGTAACAGGTTTTTTGATTTTGCCATGTATCATCTGCTTACGACGCTCCATGGCAACTTTTCTTCCTGTGTGCATTATATCACTCATACTATACAACTCCTATGTGTAAGATTATGAATTAACGTGGACGGTTCACAACTAAACTTGCTCCTTGGCACTGTGTGTAATTATCGTAACCGATTAATCTTACTAAATGACCGGGATATGTTCTGCGGCATTCTTCAATTTCCGCTAATACTTCATTTGGATCACGAACACCAAATAATGGTAGCTTCCACATTCCCCAGTATGAAGATGTAGCTTGCTCTGGTGCTTCATGCTCAATGGAAGGGATCCAACCTTGATTGATGATATACACGATTTGGTCATAAAGTTCATCACTTGTGAATTCTGGTAAGAACGAGAACGTCTCAAGTGTTGCTTTTGTTTGGTAGTCTGTAATTTGCATATTTGACATGTTTTACTCCTTAATGTTAAGTTTGTCCTGTGATTAGTTTACGTCTAATTTATCAACAGTGTCAAACTCAAATTTGATTTCTTTCCAAGTGTCTAGTGCTTGTGCAAGCTCAACTGAGTGACGTGCAGCCTCTCTTAAAATGTCTCCACCTTCTTTCTCAAGCTCACGACCTTCGTTACGTGCTTTTACACATGCTTCTAATGCAACACGGTTCGCAGCAGCACCAGCAGCATTACCACCAGGGTGCCCTTGTGTACCACCACCAAACTGAAGCACTGAATCATCACCAAAGATGTTTACCAGTGCAGGCATGTGCCATACGTGGATACCGCCTGATGCAACTGCAAATACACCCGGCATCGAGCCCCAATCTTGATCAAAGAATACACCGCGACTTCTGTCTTCTGGGACAAATGACTCACGAAGTTGATCTACAAAACCTAATGTAGATTGTCTATCGCCTTCTAGTTTACCTACTACAGTACCTGTATGTAAGTGGTCACCGCCAGAAAGACGTAAACACTTAGCAAGTACACGAAAGTGAATACCATGCAGTGGGTTACGGTCAATTACCGCATGCATCGCACGGTGAATGTGAAGTAACATACCATTATCACGACACCAGTTTGCAAGTGAAGTGTTTGCAGTGAATCCAGCTGTCAGGAAGTCATGCATAATAATTGGCTGATCTAACTCTTTTGCGAACTCAGCACGTTTCATAGTTTCTTCAAAGGTACCAGCGGTTACGTTCAAGTAATGGCCTTTTACTTCACCAGTTTCTGCTTGTGCTTTTTTCACAGCTTCAGCGACAAATTCAAAACGATCTCTCCAACGTTGGAATGGTTGTGAGTTGATGTTTTCATCATCTTTTGTTAAGTCAAGTCCACCTCTTAGGCACTCATATACTGCACGACCGTAGTTCTTGGCAGAAAGACCTAATTTAGGCTTAATAGTACACCCTAACATTGGGCGACCGTATTTGTTTAATTTGTCACGCTCAACTTGGATACCTGCAGGAGGACCCATACATGTTTTAATAAATGCGATTGGGAAACGAATGTCTTCAAGTCTTAGTGCACGTACTGCTTTAAAACCAAATACATTACCCACAAGTGAAGTAAGTACGTTAACCACTGAGCCTTCTTCAAATAAGTCTAATGGATATGCAATAAATGCATAGAATGCATCTTTATCGCCTGGTACTTCCTCAATTCTGTATGCACGACCTCTATAGAAGTCCATATCAGTTAATAAGTCTGTCCATACAGTTGTCCAGGTTCCTGTAGAACTTTCCGCAGCTACCGCAGCAGCAGCTTCTTCGCGTGGAACACCTTCTTGAGCAGTAATCTTGAAACAAGCTAATAAATCTGTATCAAGCGGCTCATATTGTGGCATCCAGTAGGTTTCTTGATAGTCTCTAACACCAGCGTTATACCCTTTACCCATAATTGTAACCTCCTAAACATGGCTAGAAAAAATCATCATTATACCCTTGTGATAATTATGCTTAGGTTAGTGTTAATAATATATTTTTTTATGATAATAATAAAATATTATTATTTGTATGAAAACAATAATAAAATATATATCTCTTGCTGTAAGAGGCGGTTAAGTATGTTAATCTGCGTATGGTAACAACTCTCTGAGAATATCAAAACGTGATTGATAGAGAGTGTGATTTTTTATAAGCTCTATTAAACTTTGGTTGTCATTAATCAGCATGGTACTATCATTAAACACACTAAGTGTTTGCATCGATTGAAACTCACTAGAAAGTTCATGCTCAGATAAAGATTCTATATTCTCTTTCGTACTTGTAGATACTCCCTGACCACAAAAATGAAATACAGGGTTGTCCACATGACTATTAAAAATAGTATCAAAATAATGCATTGCACGCAATACATGAAATTTAGACGTAATAATTTTGATATGTTTGATAGTATTAAGTAATCCTTCTTTGCGTAACATAATTTTTGAAAACAAGGCATTAGCAATAGTATCCATCGATAATTCTTCTACTAATATATTGTTGGTAATATGGTGCTTTTCTAGTTGTTTTTGCATATACCTACCCTCGGTAGCTGCTAAATTAAATCCACCACCAGTTACTAATACTCTTGCATTAGGATGTTTTTTAATATGCTCAGCAGCAAAAGAAATACGATGCTCGACACACGGATGATTGCACCCTAAAACAACAATTAAATCCACATCACAATCTGCAATTTGCGTATTGATAATAGAGTGAGATTTAAAATATTCAATATAAAAAGATATGATGTTCTGTTTTTGAGTAGCCAGATTTTCATTTGCATGATTGAGTAATTGCTGAATCTCATGCTGATGTGATTGTGCAAATATTTTTGTTAGTTGCAGCGCCTCAACAATAGTTTGATTTATGTTGATAAGGATGATATCTAAGGTGTTATCCTCAAGGTGCGCTAAATATTGTTTTTTGGTGTAATGTATATTACTCCATGAGGTAATGAGAGTAATTAAACTATTTTTATCAGAGGTTGTCATACAGATATCAGATATACAAATTTATAGTTCATTATAATATGGACACGTATTGCTATAATTATTTTTTTATGCATTTTAATGTACTCACTATTTTTCCAAATATGTTTAATGCTATACGCAGTGAAGGGATTATTGCACGTGCTATACAACGCGGTATTATTTCTTTAGAAAATTATCAATTGCGTGATTATAGCACCAACGCATATAAGAGTATAGACGATACTCCTTATGGAGGCGGAGCAGGGATGGTGATGAGTGTAGAGCCCATTCGTAAGTGCATTCAGCATATCAAAACAACTGACCCACAGACTAAAGTGATTTATCTTTCACCAAAAGGGCAAAAACTCACGCATAACTTATGTGAGCAATTATCAAAAGAACAGAGCCTGACCTTATTATGTGGTAGATACGAGGGTGTAGATGAGCGTATTATTGAGCATGATATTGATATGGAAATCTCTATAGGTGATTATGTGATTAGTGGCGGGGAACTTGCAGCTATGGTGATTATAGATGCAGTAAGTCGCCAAATTCCCAATGTACTAGGCAATGCAGAGTCACTTAATGATAGCTTTAGTAATGGACAACTAGACTACCCGCAGTACACTCGCCCCAGAGAGATTGATGGGCAAGCAGTGCCAGAAGTGTTATTAAGCGGTAATGATAAACTCATTAAACAGTGGCGAGAGGAGCAAGCGAAGAGGTTGACAGAGGAGTTTTTGAAAACAAACACTCAAATACAATAATAGCTAGTATTAGACCCCATACTCATCACGATACGCTACTACTTTTTCTAGAATCTCGTTATCGCCACGTTGTTTAATATATTCAATAATATCATCTAGGGAAATAATACTCACCACATCTATACCATAATTTGCTTTAATGTCTTGAATCGCTGAGGTGTCGCCCTTGCCTTTTTCTTTTCTATCAAGAGCGACAATTACACTTTTTACTGTGCAGTCATACTCTGCCATCATGTTCATGGATTCATTAATAGCAGTACCTGCGGTGATAACGTCATCAATAATTACAATCTCACCCTTTAATTCACTTCCGACAATCATGCCACCTTCACCGTGGTCTTTAGCTTCTTTTCTGTTAAAGCTATAACTAATAGGTGCATTGTACTGTTTGTATAATGCTACAGCAGTACTACTTGCAAGCGGAATACCTTTATATGCTGGACCAAATAACACATTAAACTCACCAATATGCTCGTGAATTGCCTGAGCATAAAATTCACCGAGCTTGGCAAGGTGCCTTGCGGTATTAAATAGTCCCGCATTAAAAAAGTACGGCGAAACTCTCCCAGACTTTAAAGTAAACTCACCAAATTTTAAGGCATTAACTTCTAAAATAAAGTGAATAAAGTCTTGTTTATACTCTTGCATAATGGTCATGTGAATAAAGCGAAAAGCACTATTTTATGGTAAATTGGTGCTTCTTTTTGGTTTATGAGGTATAATTATGTGTTTCGCACTCGTAGCTCAATTGGATAGAGTACTCGGCTACGAACCGAGCGGTTGCAGGTTCGACTCCTGCCGAGTGCGCCATAATTTGCTTTACTTGCCTTTATTGTTACTATATGTATGCGAGTAATATGAAACATCTCCCAAATATTCTCACACTCCTGCGTATTGTCATTATTCCACTGATTATTGTGGTGTATGTTACTGCTTCTAAGGATAATGCACATCTAGTGGTGGTCTCATTGTTTATACTCGCAAGTATTACTGACTTTTTTGATGGTTATTTGGCTCGCAAACTGCAAGTACAAAGTGCATTTGGGGCATTTTTAGACCCAGTAGCAGATAAATTATTAGTCACTACCATGCTGATTTTAATAGTAGATGCTCATCAACATATAGTGATTACGTTGTGTACTATAGTAATTATTCTGCGTGAAGTTGCAGTATCTGCCATGCGAGAGTGGATGGCTGCTAATGGTAAGTCTGAAGTATTAGCAGTGTCCATGGTGGGTAAGCTTAAAACCACAATGCAGTTTATTGCAATCATTGTGTTATTCATACAAGTGGATATATTAGGCATAAGTAGTCTGCAAATTGGTAGTATTACGCTTGGTATTGCTACTGCACTTACCCTATATTCTGGGGTACAATATGCGCGGTTATTTTTTCATAATATATAATCATGTTGCACCTTTATAACACGCTTTCGCGCACGAAAGAGCCTTTTACTCCGATTGACCCAGAGCATATCAGGATATATGTGTGTGGTATGACGGTCTATGATTATTGTCATATTGGACATGCGCGTGTGATGGTTGCTTTTGATATTATGGTGCGTCATTTACGCCATCGTTATCCATCTGTTACATATGTCCGTAATATTACTGATATTGATGACAAAATCATCAACAGAGCTGCTGAACATAATGAAGATATTTATAGTCTAACCGAGCGGTTTATTGCCCATATGCATGAAGATGAGGAGGTTTTAGGTGTGCTCTCGCCAGATAAAGAACCCAAAGCAACTGATCATATTGGTGATATGCAAAATATTGTTGCTACTTTGATGGATAAAGGGCTTGCATATCAAGGTGAAAATGGTGATATTTATTACCGCGTAAGTGAATTTGCAGACTATGGTAAACTCAGCGGCAAAGCTTTAGATGACTTGGTCGCAGGCACCAGAGTAGAGGTAGCAACAGATAAAGAAAACCCACTTGATTTTGTGCTTTGGAAAAGCGCTAAAACCGGTGAAGTCAGTTGGGATAGTCCGTGGGGCGAAGGTAGACCGGGCTGGCATATTGAATGCTCTGCTATGAGCAAGCACCACTTAGGTGAGAGTTTTGATATCCATGGGGGTGGTGCTGACCTGAGTTTCCCGCATCATGATAATGAAATTGCCCAGAGTGAAGGAGCCCATGACTGCACCTTGGCAACCTATTGGACCCATGTGGGGTTTGTAAATATTGATGGTGAAAAAATGAGTAAATCTCTGAATAACTTTTTCACTATTAGAGATGTATTAAAGCATTTTGATGGTGAAGTTATTCGCTATTTTATTATAAGTTCGCATTACCGCTCACCGCTCAATTATAGCGAAAAAAACCTCAATATCGCTAAGCAAAATCTAACCAAACTTTATACTGCACTTCGTGATATTACGCCAATACCAACCGATGATTCAAGCCAGTATGCCAAAGAGTTTTATAGTGCATTAGATGATGATGTTAATACACCTATTGCCTTATCGGTATTATATTCTCTAGCCAAAGATATTAATACTGCCTCCTCTAATGACAAGCCTCACTTAGCTGGGATTTTAGTGCGTTTAGGTAATCATCTTGGAATTTTACAAAATGCTCATTTTCTCACTACTACTTCAGTAGATGAAGCATTAATAGAACAAATGATTGCTAAGCGTAACATTGCAAAAGTAGAAAAAAACTATGCCCGTGCTGATGAGTTACGCTCTGAGTTATTAACGATGGGTATTATCTTAGAAGACACTAAAGACGGCACTACTTGGCGACAAGCTTAGGATGTATTGTTGTGTTTCATGAGAGCATCATAGCACTCTGCTTTTGAAATACCTGTGAGTTTCGCTGCAATTTTCGCAGCTTGTGACTTGGGTAATTCTTCACCTAACACCTCAAGAATGTATGGCAATTGCTGATATCCTCCTTGGCTTGAATCATTGGGGGAAATGAGTACCACAAACTCACCCTTAGTATGAGCTGTATCTGCGGATAAATACCTCAATATCTCTTGACATGTGCCTGTGGTAATAGTCTCAAAATGTTTGGTAAGTTCTTTGGCGATTGTGATGATTCTATCTGTAGCAAAAATTTCACTCATTTGGCTCATAGTATCCATAATGCGTTTTGGGGATTCAAAGCAAATAGTAGTCGTAGTAGCATATTCAAGAGTACGTAAATACCTTGCTTTAGCACTAGACTTAGTAGGTAAAAATCCAGTAAAGCAAAAGTTATTACTTGGTAATCCTGCTGCACTAAGTGCGGTAATTACACTACTTGCCCCAGGGAGAGGGACTACCTGTATTCCTCGGCGTTTTGTCTCGGCTACTAAAATATATCCAGGGTCACTAATCAGTGGAGTTCCTGCATCGCTAATAAGAGCAATATCTTTAGTAGCAAGTTGGTCAAGTATACTCTGGGTAACTTTATGTTCGTTATGTTCGTGTAGAGACTTCAGTGGGCAGGTGATATTATAATGCTCAAGCAAGGGCTTACTATGGCGGGTATCTTCACATAAAATTAAATCAACATTTTGTAATACCTCAGTAGCACGGTAAGTCATATCCCCTAAATTTCCAATAGGGGTTGCGACAATATAGAGAGTTCCAGCCATAGTGTTTTGGTCTTAGGAGTATAATTGAGTAGATGATTTATTTTAAACGTTAACTCCCTGTGTTTTCATTCAAACGACGAGTAGGTAATATCGCCGAACAACGAGCCAAAGAATATCTTGAACAACAAGGGTATGCGTGCATTGAACAAAACTACCTGGCCAAGATTGGAGAAATAGATATTATTATGCGTGATGATACAACTCTGGTATTTGTAGAAGTACGCTACAAGCAAAATCCATTCACCGTTAGTCCGCTTGCTTCTATTACGAAGAGCAAGCAGAATAAGCTCATGCGCACCGCTCAGTTGTACTTACAACAACACCGGCAATATGCTCATATGTTGTATCGATTTGATGTGGTGGGCGTAAGTGGCTCGTTAAAATATCCTAGTATTGAACATATAGAAAATGCTATAATTTCCTAAACTTTTTTGACTATAGTATTATGCGTAATTTTATTTTAGCTTTAACCATGGTGTTTACTCTTTCTGCTTGTAGTGGCGGGTTGTTAGGTATTGCTTCAGCGGTAAACACAGTGATTGTTGCCGATAGTGATCGTCGTTCCATTGGCACCATTGCAGATGATAATATCCTAGCACTCAACTTAAGAGCGTGGGCACTTAATAACGAAGCTCTCACTGATTCACATGTTAATTTTCATGTATATAACTCTACGGTGTTAATTACTGGTGAGGTCGTTGATCAAGATGTACAGCAGTTTCTAACAAATAATGTTCCCTTACAAAGTGAAAATATTGGGCGCGTAATTGATGAAACGATTATCGGTCCACCAAGTAGTATTGCTACTAGAGCGAAAGACACGCTCATTGATAATCGGATTATCCTCGCATTGAACTCTCAAGAGGTGGTAAACCCAGTACACATTAAAGTACATACTGAAAATCTGGTGATTTTCTTATTGGGTGATGTAACTGAGCGTGAAGCAAATAAAGCAGCAGAAATTGCGGCGAGTGTGGGCTCTACACACGGGGTGACGAAGATTGTGAAGCATTTTAATTATCTTAAAGATATACCACTTAGAGAGCAACAACGTGCTAAAGAACGTGAGGAACAAGCAATTAAAGAGCGAGAAAAGCTCAAAAAGCAACAAGCCATTGAAGCTCAAAAAAAATTATTACAAGAGCAATTAAAAGCTCTGCAAACACAAGAAAATAACTTGTAATTATTGACCAATTACGAACCTATTATCCTAATTACTCGGTAATAATGCGTTGCACTGGTGCATAACTTTTGCGGTGCTCTGGGAGTACCCCGTAAGTTTGCAATGCTTCTAGGTGAAGAGTGCTCGGATAGCCCTTATGACTCTTAAATCCATACTCTGGATACTCCAAATCAAGTATATGCATTTGTCTATCGCGCAAAACTTTCGCAATAATTGAAGCAGCACCAATTTCTGGTATGAGACCATCACCACCAATGACATACTCACATCTTGGAATATCAGGACACTTATTGCCATCTACATAGACTTGATACTCTGCTTTATTAAGCTCTAAGGCATGAAATGCTCGCTGCATAGCAAGCATGGTTGCACCTAAAATATTTAAGTTATCAATTTCTTCTGGAGAAGCCTCACCAACACTGTAATGCACATGTTGTATCAATTGATTGTAAATATATTCACGTTTTTTTGCACTGAGTTTTTTACTGTCAGCACATAGGGCAATGACTTCCTCTGGTGTGTCATCAGTGAAATATACTGCACTGGTGACTACATTGCCAACCAGTGCCCCTCTGCCTACCTCGTCAATGCCAATAGTGATGGTATTCATTATTACTCCTATAGTATTTGAACTATTATAAAGAAGCAAATACGCTAAAATTATGCATCTTTAAGTAATAACGAAATTCAATGAAACGATATAGATGTATGATTTGTGATTGGATATATGATGAAACTCTTGGTGCTCCAGATGAAGGCCTTGCCCCTGGGACGAAGTGGGAAGATATTCCAGAGGATTGGGTATGCCCACTATGCGGAGCAAGCAAAGATCAATTTGACATGATAGAAATTTCATAAGGTACACAGATGAAGCAAATTTTATTACTCCCAGGAGATGGGATTGGACCAGAAATTACTGCTCAAGCAACCAAGGTGTTAGAGCATTTAAACACACATCACACCCTTGATGCAACGCTTAAAGAAGGGCTTGTTGGTGGTGCGGCATATGATGCTGTGGGTACACCACTACCTGAGCAAACCATAACCGATGCTACTGCAAGTGATGCGATAGTCCTTGGTGCGGTAGGTGGTTATCAGTGGGAGAGCTTAGAACGTGAATTACGTCCAGAAAGAGGGTTGCTAGGATTACGTGCTCATTTTGATTTATTTGCTAATTTGCGTCCTGCACTGCTTTATGATGAACTTGCACAGAGCTCTACCTTAAAACCTGAAGTGGTTTCTGGGCTTGACTTAATGATTGTGCGTGAGTTGGTTGCAGGTATTTATTTCGGAGCACCAAGAGGAATTGAAATAAAAGATGGTGAGCGCTATGGCTACAACACTGCAAGTTATACCGAAAGCCAAATTCGCCGTATTGCTCACTCTGCATTTACTATTGCGAGTAAACGCACTAATAAACTCTGCTCAGTAGATAAAGCAAATGTATTAGAGGTGTCTGAGTTGTGGCGAGAAATTATGCTTGAAGTTGCTAAAGAATATCCACAGGTTGAGCTTTCACATATGTATGTAGATAATGCCGCCATGCAACTTATAGGCAACCCTAAACAATTTGATACTATTGTGACCACCAATATGTTTGGTGACATTTTGAGTGATTGTGCAGCAGAGCTTACTGGCTCTATTGGGATGTTACCATCGGCTTCACTTAATAGTGACAACTTTGGGATGTATGAACCCATTCATGGTTCTGCTCCAGATATTGCTGGACAAAATATTGCCAACCCAATTGCAACTATTCTCTCTGTGGGGATGATGTGTAAATACTCTTTAGAACGTGAAGATTTAGCAAATCTGATAAACCATAGTGTAAAGCAAGTGCTCGCTGATGGCTACCGCACTAAAGATATTGCTTATAATGAAAATGATATAGTAGTATCAACCAGCGAAATGGGTGATTTGATAACACAGCGTTTATAGCTATGATTACCGTATATTCTACTCATACTTGTCCGATTTGCGATAAAACTAAAACTCTACTAGAAAAATGGCAACTCACGCATGAATTTAAAAAAAGTAGATGAAGATAGAGCTGCATTAGTAGAAATGAGCAAGATGACTAATGGGGCACGCTCAGTGCCACAAATTGTGATTGATGGCAAATGGATTGGTGGGTTTTCTGAGCTCACTGAACTTCACATGGAAGGGTTTTTCGACTAATGTACACTCTAGCAATTATTGATAATATTACTCCTGATGATATTATCATAGTTGCTAATAACCGTCAGGTAATTGCTCTTACTGCTCAATTTTCTAAAGAGCGCGATGCGTGTTTTTTACCTACGATTAGCACTGCAGAAAATGCACTACTTTCATGGTGGAACCAACCCCATATCTCACATAGTGAGCGCATGTTTGTCGCCCAGCGATGGCTACACAGGCGGGGAATACAAACTAATGCTACTGCTACTGAGAGACTCTTAAAAGAATATACCTATTTCCGCGGGTATTTGCTCACTGTGGATATGCTTAGTATTGAATCAGAGCAACACCAAGTATTTACTGACTTTATCAAGTATTACCAAGCATATAAAAGCAAAAAAGGATGTAAAGACATCTTTGATATTTATAATTCGTATATTTCTGGGGAATATACCCCGCCTCATGCAAGATATTTTTACTACGGGTTTAAGTCATGTACTCCGTTAAATAATGCGTTATTTGACTACTTGGAAGCACAGGAATTATCTAGTACTCCCCTAGATAATCACATTCATAGTACAACCTACCAGAGCGATAGTAGCGAACTCAGAGCTGTTTGTCAGCAGGCATATCAAGCATATCAAGAGAACCCCAATATGTCTTTAGCGATCGTACACCCAGAGCTTGAGCGCTATTACTCAGAGCTCACTCATGAACTTACTAGCATATTTCACGAACATCACTTGCAAACCAAAGACAAGAGTTTTAATATTTCCCTCGGTCGGCCATTAATCAGCTACCCACTATGTGCTCAAGTATGGAATCTTCTACACGTGTGCGAGGGGCTGTTGCAAGATGAGGTGCGCCTTGAGTCATTACTACCTTTAGTGCAGAGTAATTATACTGCATTGAATAGTTCATATATTCAAGGGGCAGATGCTACAATGGTGCTCTCATGGCAAGAGTGCTTGGATGTCCAGCGTACGCCCACATCCACACATCCACCTTCGCATGAGGAGTTACTCTACACTTTGTTAGAACCATTATATGCACACATACATTCAGACCTAAATGAGCACACTCAGTGTTCAGTAGATGAGTGGTTTAGGCGTATTATCCAATGGAGTACACACCTAGAATTACTAACCAATACCCACCTCTCGAGTGATGAATACCAAATATATGAAAAACTCAAAAGCGAATTACTAAGTCTTGAGCGGATACATAGTGATAAGATCAGCCTCTCTACCTTACTGGCAGATATTACATTGCTTTTACACACTACGATATTTTCCCCACAATCTGGCAAGAATCAATTACAAGTGATGGGTACACTTGAGGCTGAAGGGTTGTATTTTGATACAGTATGGGTGCTAGGTCTTATGAGTACGGTGCTCCCCCCATCAACACAACATCTGCATTATATTTCCCACACTACTGCACTTGAGCATCACTTACCCAGAAGTCATTTCAGTGATAATCTGGTAAATAGTCAACAAAGTATTGCACTATATCAGTCTATGGCAGATGTAGTGTACTTAAGTAGCCCTACAATGGTGGGCGAGGAAGAGCGAATCCCTACGTTACTCATAGACTGGCAACGCGCCCACAGTGAGAATCATACGCATATCGCACCTGATGTCCAGCCCAAAGCAGAGCTAAAACAATCTTGGGAAACCACCCCATTAGCAATGCGTGCGCCCCCATATACGCATCACACACTCCCTAAAATAGTAGCTACGCTCAAAGCCCAGCGGTTATGTCCATTTAGTGCATTTGCCAAACGACTCAACATCCCAGAGGACGTACCATCCTTTGTGGGAGTGAGCCCGATGCACCGGGGGACACTAGTGCACAGTGCTTTAGAAAAATTTTATACTCTCGTCCCGGGCTCTATGGAACTTGGGTCGCTCGATAAACATTCTCTGGAGCAATATATCTTAGAGAGCATAGACTATGCCTTTTTAAAACTTGAATCGCACCTTGACAAAGCAGAGCAACCTGAAGTATTTCACCGCTTAGAGCGGGAGCGAATGCAAACGCTTCTTCATAGATGTATTGCTGCCGAGCAAAAACGCCCAAACTTTATCGTTCAGGAAGTGGAAAAAACACTCAAAATCACTATTGAAAATATCTCAACTACGCTACGCATTGACCGCATAGATATAGATGAATATGGCAATCAGATTATTTATGATTATAAAACTGCTACAGTCAGCGTCAAAGGTGCTGCAGTAGAGCTCACTGAGCCACAACTCGCACTCTACGCTATTGCTCACGAGCACCAGACTATAGGCTTTATCGCCTTACTTGCTAATGGAGAAGTTAGTTATCAATATGTGGGTGATGCATCAATGGAATATTTACCAAAACCGCGACATTTTGCAACATATAGCGAACAATATGAATACTGGAATGTGCAAATAAAAGAAACACTTGCAGAGTTTACTGATGGTCAAGCGAAAGTCACCCCGAGCCCACAAGCTTGTAGGTATTGTGAATTAGAATCACTATGCCGTAAATATGAGGAAGGTGCATAATATGCCGATGTATCATTCTCCAACCAAGCTGAATTTGTTTTTACATATTCTTGATAAACGCTCTGATGGCTATCATAATTTAGAGACAATTTTTCAACTGATAGACTATGGTGATGAAATAGAGATTACCACAACGAATAACGGGGTCATTCAGCGTATGTATGGCAATGAGCATATCGACCCCGATGAGGATTTACTGCTAAAAGCAGCCAATATATTACAGCCCTTTAATGCCTCAGGTAAGGGAGCAGATATTGGCATTCACAAACGTGCACCTATAGGTGGTGGTGTGGGCGGAGGGAGCTCTAATGCAGCTACCGTATTACTTGCCTTAAACGAACTGTGGGAGCTCGGACTCACTAATGCAGAACTGCAAAAACTAGCAGTCAATTTGGGTGCAGATGTGCCAGTATTTGTGCTGGGGACTCATGCATTTGCCACTGGTATTGGCGAGGTACTTCATCCAGTGACATTACCCCAGCATTATTTTTTAGTATTATGTCCTGATGAGCCTATCAGTACTGCGGGTATTTTTAGTGATTCGTTATTGACAAAAAGCCCAAAACTTGAGAAAATACCAGACTTTTTTCAATCATTATCCCTAGAGAATGATTGTTTAAAAGCAGTAACTCATCAGAGTAGCAAGGTACGCATGTGTTTGGAGTTTTTAAATACTCTCCCCAATACGATATCAGAAGCAAAACTTAGTGGCACTGGGTGTTGTATATTTACCGTATTTCAAACAGAGAAACATGCACAGTATGCCAGCGAACTATTGAAGAGAAGTGTCTATAATAACTATACGCATTTTATAGCTCGTAGCCTATAGTACAGGCAAGGTGTTATCACTGGTTATAATAAGCGGGAAGTGAGGTTTACTATTTTTATTGGGCTGTCGCCAAGTGGTAAGGCAACGGGTTTTGATCCCGTCATTCGCAGGTTCGAATCCTGCCAGCCCAGCCAATTACAATAAAAAACTATGTCAAATAACATAAAAATTTTTAGTGGTAACGCCAATCCTGCTCTTTCAACTGAAATCATTAATAACTTAAATCTTAGTCAAGGCAAGGCCGCAGTAGGTAAGTTTAGTGATGGGGAAACACAAGTTGAAATTTTAGAAAATGTTCGTGGCTGCGATGTCTTTATCATCCAGCCTACGTGCCCGCCTAACCCCGCAGAAACTTTAATGGAGCTGCTAGTCATGACAGATGCACTCAGACGCTCAAGTGCTAAGCGCATTACTGCAGTGATTCCATATTTTGGCTATGCCAGACAAGATAGACGCTCACGTATGACCAGAGTACCCATTACTGCGAAACTCGCCGCTAAAATGGTAGAAAGCGCGGGGGTAGATAGAGTGCTTACTGTTGATTTACATGCGGATCAAATTCAGGGGTTTTTTAATATTCCTATTGATAATATCTATGCACAACCGGTACTCGTACATGATATTATGCAACGACAACTCAAAAACATGGTAGTGGTATCACCAGATGTAGGCGGTGTAGTACGTGCACGTGCTGCTGCTAAGAAACTAAACGATGCAGATCTCGCTATTATTGATAAACGTCGTCCAAAACCAAATATGGCTAAGGTGATGAATATTATCGGCCAAGTTGAAGGAAAAAACTGTATTATTATTGATGATATGGTAGATACTGCAGGAACCCTAGCCCAAGCAGCCGGAGCACTAAAGAAAAACGGAGCACAAGCTGTATATGCTTATGCAACACACGCGGTGTTATCTGGCAAGGCAATAGAAAATATTAACAATTCTAAAATTGATGAATTAGTCATTACCAATAGCATTCCACTGAATATTGCGAGTAGTGCTTGCCCAAAAATCAAGCAACTGAGCATTGCCCCAATGTTGGCAGAAGTCATTAACAGAATTAGTAAAGAACAATCAATTAGTACTATTTACAAGGATGAAAAATAGAGCTAATCACCACATACCCATACTTCGGGAAATAACAATATATGAAAAGTACCAAAACAAAAACAAAAAGCAATAGTCACAAACAAGCACTGCAAAACCTGATTATCCAAGGGAAATCACAAGGCTACTTGACCTATGCAGAAATCAATGATGCCCTCCCTAAAGAGCTCATTGATAATGACAAAATTGAGTCCATTGCTACTATCCTAGAAGAGCTGGGGATTTTAATTACCGATGAAGTACCAGATGCAGATGATTTGGTAGTAGAAACAGGCGCTCAAGCAGAAGCAGCATCTTCTGAAGCTGCTCTGGCAGCTCTCGCTGCACTTGATAGTGAGTTTGGCCGGACTACTGACCCAGTACGGATGTATATGCGTGAAATGGGGAGTGTTGAGCTACTTGAGCATTCAGATGAAATTAAAATTGCTAAGGATATTGAAGCAGGAGTATTTGATATTATGTATGCGATTACTCGTTATCCTAAAGTATTAGAAATATTCTTCAAAGAGTATAATCGTTTGAACGAAGGAAAATGTAAACTCACCGATGCAGTCATTGGTTATAAAGGTGATGATGTAGAATACGAAGAAAAACAAGCCGAACTCAAAACTCTAGAGGAAAACGAAGAATTTGAAGATGAAGAGTTACTTGATGAGTTAGAATATGCCGGGCCTGATGAAGGCAAGATATATGAACTCTTTGATGTGATTTTGGCTGACTTTGACGCATACGAAACAGCAAATAAAAAACACGGCTATACCCACAAAACAACTAACACACTCAGACTAAAACTTTCTCAGTCTGTTTCAGAGCTGCGCCTTGCACCGAAATTAGTAGCACTGATGATAGAGATGGTGGATGACAAACTCGAAAAGATTAAGCAATTTGAAACACATATTTTAAAAACCTGTTTAGATGCTGGCGTAGATAGAGCAGAGCTCTTTGCAGCGTGGGAAGGGAATGAAACAAATAATAATTTCCTAGATGCATGCAATCTCTCAAAAGAAACACGTAGTGCATTAGACACTGAGGCGATTTATTATGCGCAAAAATCACTCCTTGACATTGAAACAGGGATGCAAATCACCATAGCAGAGATTAAAGATATTGGTAAATGCTATAAAAAAGGCGATAGAACAGCCAAGAAATCGAAGCAGGTCATGGTAGAAGCAAACTTACGCTTAGTAATTTCTATTGCCAAAAAATATGCCAACAGAGGCTTACAATTCCTAGACCTTATTCAAGAAGGTAATGTAGGACTTATGAAAGCGGTAGATAAATTTGAGTATCGTCGTGGGTATAAGTTTTCGACCTATGCAACTTGGTGGATTCGCCAAGCAATTACTAGATCAATTGCCGACCAAGCGCGTACTATTCGTATTCCAGTCCACATGATTGAAACCATTAACAAATTTAACCGTGTGCGTCGCCAACTCTTGCAAAAACATGGTAGAGAAGGCACTCCTGAAGAGTTAGCAGAAGAAATGGAACTCCCTATTAATAAAATCGCTCGCATTCTCAAAATCGCTAAAGAACCACTTTCTATGGAGACCCCAGTAGGTGATGATGAAGATTCTAGCGTAGGTGACTTTATTGAAGATACTAACCTAGTTTCACCAGTCGATGCAACCTTTAAGGAAAGCTTGCGTGAAACTACTAAAGAGCTACTAGATAACCTCTCACCACGTGAAGCAAAAGTACTACAAATGCGTTTTGGTATTGGCATGAGCCATGATCATACCTTAGAAGAAGTAGGTAGACAATTTGACGTCACCCGTGAGCGCATCAGACAAATAGAAGCAAAAGCACTGAGAAAACTGCGTCACCCATCACGTGCACATAAGTTGCAAAGTTTCTTAGAGTAAAGTTAAGTATAATTACTTCACACACCAACTACAGTTTACGGGCCTATAGCTCAGTTGGTTAGAGCAGTCGACTCATAATCGATTGGTCCTTGGTTCAAGTCCAAGTAGGCCCACCAATTTAAAGTATTGTTTTATATGTATTTTCATACACTAAACAACTATTACAACCATTTGCATTTATCACATATTTACTAATTCGTAAGGATTACGTAACATCAAAAATACTTTGATACATGAGGTTCTATATCAAGGTATTTTTTTAATATTACGGAGTAAATAAAATGATTACAAGCAAACAAGCAAAAGAATATAGACTATCACTAGGTCTATCACAAAATTTCATCTCAAAAGCTACAGGGCTATCACGCCCCTATCTTTCAAACTTTGAAGCTGGTAAATTTGATCCAGATTTAGAATTTAAAGAAACGCTGGAGGCTTTCTTTATTAAACAAGGTATTCAAGTTGATAATGCAGAGCAACCAAAGGGTGATGATGATACCAAAAAATTAGAGTATCAAGAAACTAAAGTTATTAAGCCAATAAATGGTATTGTTCCTGATATTGACTTTATTTCTTACAATGAAGCTGTGAGCATCATGGGTGATATAGGACTGCTAAATAGTGACTTATTACTTTTATCTGAAGAAAGCATGCCTACAAAAGAAGTGGGCTTACCTTTTCTTGAAAGTACAGTCATAGATCAAGAAGAGAGCCTAAAGATTATTAAAAATACTATATATCGCATGGCAAAGGCTTATATTGATATTATGCACATTACAGGGGATTATTCAATCAATGCAGTATATGATGAAGAAATACCGCACCTATCTGAATTAAAAACAGATAGAGAGCGCTCTATAAATGAGTACATTCTATACTTTATTAATAATATTGATGACAATACTACCGACACCGAACAAGAGGAGTAGGTACAATTTTCACTAATAAATTAAACCGCTCCGTATGAGCGGTTTAGTCTGACATATCTTGTAAATATTGATCTGACAATATATCATTTTCAATATAATTAACCACTAATTTAATCAATATCTTTAAATCTTTTATATCTTTTTGTTCCCATTTTCTAACATAATGAGTTTCATCATTACCTAGCCAAACAGCAAGTTTAGATAACTTTTTGATTCTTGAATCTTCTATGTAATCATTGATACATTGTGATAAAAGTTTCCTTTTAATCTCTTCTTCATTTTTTGGGTTTTTAACAATAGCAAAATCCTTGATTAGAAACTCTATAGATTTCCTCAATCCAACTCCTGCTATGTCTTCCATACTCATAGAAAGAGCTTGTATAGCCTGGTTGTATATTTTTATAAAATTAATAGATATTCCTTGTATTTCTCCAGAAAAACTCTCTTTCTTATATGTGGTTGGTTGTGAGTCTATAAGTTCGGCTGGATTACTCGAATCATACGCTTTAACATTATATGAAGAAATAAATAGTTTTCTGCAATTTTGGTGAGTGCATTGAAATAACAACTGAGCATAATCATCAGCAATAAATAATCCCTTTTCAAACTTAGGAGCTATAGAGTTATGACATTGAGGGCATATACTGGGGGGGTGGGCAAGTATCCTATTTTTATGTCTATTGTTATTCGATAATTCAAATATAATTTTATTCATAGGTTATTATTAAAATGCAAAGTGAAATTTTATCATTTTAATATCTCAAAAAACATACACAACGTACACTCATACACTTTTAAGAATATTTACATTATAAATCAATTAGTTAAAAAATGTATTTTGTATGTATATGTGTTGTTTGTGAGTGTATATTGTATTTCGCCTTGTGTATGTTGTGTATGTTGTGTATGTTATTTTTGTAAGACATGCACCGCTAAAACTGATATAAATATGTAGTTATAGTAATTTAGTGTATGTTGTGTATGTTATATCTTTTAATAAATAAAAAAGATAGATAAATAACCAATATACCTTTTGGATTTTTTCACATCTCTATTATAAACGTACACAAAAAAACCGCCCATAAAGAGCGGTTGTTTTATCATCACACTATGATAATGCTTTTTTTCTGAGCCTATATGATTTTTGCCTACAAACTGAGCTACAATACTTCTGATTAGGTTTAATTGTTGTCCCACACATCGAACACGCATTTTGAAAAATTCTATCTTTTTTATCAATACCCTCGCTGGCATATTTAATTAAGAAATGATTCATATTATCAACTAAACGCATAAATCCAACATAGTCATAATTTTTTTTGACTTCTGCCATAAAGAATAATAAGGATTTAGATATAGAATCAAGTGGTGGATTTTTAATACTTAGCATTTGATATTGTTCAAAATTAATGCCAAATATTTTGCACCAAGTTTTGACATTAATATCAACAATATCATGAATATTGTTAAATCTTATAACCTCAACTTTTGAGTATTCATTAACTATGCTGTTTATCATAAGGAGCCTCCTTTTATTTTAGTAATTTTTACCCTTGATCCTTTACTTCCTCTAGTCTGTTCATTATCGACAATAACACCGATATTCATAAGAGCGGTATTATTCTTTTCTAGCTTCGCTGATAGCCCTTTAGGGGTAAGATTATCTAGACTCATTCCATTACGATAACCTAAACCCTTTAACTGTTTTAAGAGAACATGCCAATAATCTAAAAAACAGCCATCTGGGTAATAACCATCTACTATAGCCGAGTTATCTAAATTATCTAAGAAATCAAGTAATACAATTATCACTGGTTCGCTTTCTAATGTTCGTATCGCTACATCATCCTGATATTGCTTGTACGTGGCTAAAAAATTACCTTTGCCCCAGTTCATAATATCCTCTAATACTGTGCCTATCTTGCCATATTCTGCCATTCTAGGTAAATTATTAGCATTAACATTAGGTAAAGTGTGCAGCACTTGAGAAAGTGTATCAAGCAACGCTCCAAAAATCTCTGCCTTGTCCTGGATAAACTCCTCTTTGAGTTCGCTATCGGTCTTTCGGATTGTGTCATCAATTTTTGAGAGTTTTAATACCACGCTTCTACTGAGTAAATCTTGCTGAGAGATAAATCCAGTAATACCATTTAGCATAATTGGGTTTTTCACAACTTGTAAGCTCTCTTCATCATCAGTATATTTTTTACGCCCGGATATCGCCCCACCTGTAGAGATAGTGCAGAGCTGGTCTTGTTCGGTAGGAGTAAGATTATTCTTACCACTTCCCAGATTTTCAAGAGATACGATATAGTTATTCTTTGCTTGGATTGGTAAAAAATCACTACCACTACTTTTCATGCGCAAATTCCCCAGTGAGGGATCAATTAACTCTCTTAGGTTGTATTGAGTAGTGCTTTTTGCCGTACCCTCGCCACCAGTTAAAACTAATACAGGGTAACCACTAAATGGAATAAAGCAGTTAATAATCCACGCTAACGCCAATTTTTGCTGATTTTCATCTTTAATATTAGTGTATTTCCAGAGCTTGGATATATCGCCTTTTTGCGTTGGTAGTGGTAGTGGTTGCATATCTTTACTGGTTTCAAACCTAATACCTGTACTTTTTGATTGTACTACTTCCCAACCTTTGGCATTAACCTTGATAACATTAAAATTATCATCTGCTAAATCAATATAAATATTAGCCTTGTCACTACTATATCCCACTCTTTTAAATATCTCTGTTTTTTTGGCATTAAACATTACTTCACCATTGATATTATGGATAACATCTTTTACAGCATTATCCTTAATATAGCCACCCATAATAGAGCGGTATTCATAGGTGAGATAATCTCTAAATATAGAGCTTTTAACTTTTACTGTTTGCCCTGTAGGTAGTGTGGCGTATGCAGTATCATCAACACTTTTAACGAGCTCTAATTTAGCCAAAACCTTATCAATAAAATTAGGCTCTTTTTCTTTAAAAACCTGCTCATCAATAACAACATTAGATATTACTCTTTTAACCTCCTCTAAGCCTTTTTCTTGGCGTAAGTCATCAAAGTCTGTGCCTTTAATGCCCTCTGGATAAACAAAAGGAATATTGTATTTTTTCCTTAGGCTCTTAGCGGTTATTACTCCAGCGTTTTTATCCTTGCTATGATCATTATCTGCACAGTTAATAATCTGCTTGTTGGGGTAACGGTTTTTAAGTGCAAGAATTATAGGCTCAAGGTTGCCGTTATCAATGGCAAATATTACCGTTCGCACCTTGTCAAAGGCAAGATATACGCTAAGGGCTGTAGCGTAACCCTCGCATATATAAACTTCTTTATTAACACTACCAAAACTACCTAATATGCAGAAACTCCCTTTTTTGACACTGCCCTTTAGCAGTTGCTTTTTGCCGTCTGGGTAGATAGTTTGTAAGCTCGTGATTTCATCATCAATATTAGACAATGGGATAATGAGATTACCTTTATCATCTTGCTTTGCAGGGTGTTCAAAATCGCCCAGGTTATCAAAGCCTTTAGATTTCAAATATCCATTAAAAAGAGTATTATCACTTGCAGAGTTATACAATCCTTGAGCTTCTTTTTTAGCTTGTAATTGGCGTTGTTTTTGCTCCTCTTTATACTTAGCTTGAGTGTTTTGTATCTGGTGTTTTTCCTCTTTGGTTATACTTTCGCCTGTACTTTTCCAGTTAATTTTAGTACCACTTACCCAGTCGCCATATTCAGCAACATAAAAACCGCCATTATCATAAACCACATACCAGCCATTTTTATCACCTCGCTTTTTGGTATCAAAACGTCTTACATTACCAAACTCAAAAGAGCCTTTATAGTTATATCCATTATTTGCCATATCTTGGCGTAGTGCTTCTAAACTCACGCTACACCTCCTAACTGATAATTTGCCAATTCTTGGAGTCTAGCATTAACTTCATTTTTAATATTTCTAACATGATGAATTGGTAGTTTTTTCTTACCCTCTTTCCATTTATAGACTTTCTTTTTACCTACCCAACCAAATAGAAAATTCCAGTTTTTCTCATCTTTTAAGTGTAAGTAATACCAAAATAATGGCTTGGAATTCTGCAACTGAAAACCCTGGTCAAGGGCGGTATTACCACCCTGTAAAATGTTGGTAAAACCCTTGTAAGTACTTGGGAAACAGGCATTTACAATATTTATAGTTTCGGGTTCTATTTGTTGGATTTCATAAAAACCAAAGTGCAATAATGCCTCATTGCATTTATCTATTATTGATAAACTCATTTCGCACCTCCATTTTCTAAATGTTGGTGATATTGGTCTAGCTCATCTTTTAAAATCAATACTTTTTCACCAACCATACGAAGCACACTTATTACCTGCTCGGGCTGAAAAATAATACTTTCGTAATCGTGATTTTCTAGGTAAGACTCAACAAGATTTAGAGCATTATCTATCTCTTGTATATTCCAATGTTGAATATTGAAGCGCTCAATATCGCTTAAGTAAGTTTGTGTAGTCATGATTGACCTCCTGAACGATTTAATAAAACTACCACCTTAATAGGGTGGCAGGTTTCAATTACCGCGTTCAGACGGCGGAGGGTATTTCCATAAGGTGTTATATTTCCCTCTCTCAACCCGCCATAAACTGTTTTAAGTTTGTAGCATAGCCCAAAATATAATAGGCGTAAAAAAACCGCTTGCTGACGGGCGCGGTTATGTCCGCTGAACGATGTAATGATTGTAAATATACGCTTTCTTATTTCGATTGTCAAACTTTGTACCAATTTTTGCACATGGTAAAACTGACATTTGCTACTTTTTACAGTTTGCATTACTCTTGCAAAACAAGTAAATACAAGGGTTTTGTAAGTATTAGGTAAAAAGTATTGATTTGATATAACCCCAGCATTAAAAGTTTGGGTATAATTATTGTCAATGCTTTTTGCTTGTTGCTCTAAAAGTATTTGAACCCCACCGCCCAAAGTGGGGTTTTTTATTATCTGGTGCATTATCTTACCTCCGTTTGTTTTTGTGTATTACGTTGTAAGAATTTCTCAATATCATCTGGTCTATATCTGATATTGCGACCTATCTTGATAAAGGGTAAATCCACTCTACCGCTAAATCTCCATTGAGCCAAAGTATTAGGTGCAAGCCCTAACATCTTTGCAGCTCTTAACTCATTTAATAATTCCATAAATAAACTTCCTTTAAAAAATTAGAAAAATACCTATATTGGTTTAGGCATATTGCCAACCAATGAAGTGATTATTCGCTATTTTGTGAAGTTAGCAACCGCTAAGAGTGGGTATGCAATGGGTGCACACCCATTGATTTAATAAGATAAATTATTGATATATATTGTTATAGTGGGTATGTATGCTTAGATTTATTTTATTTTGTGTTTATATGGTTTTGTACCACCAGATTTATTTTTATTGAGTATGGTACATATATAATGTGCTTCATTTTTTGAGAGATGATATTTGTTTTCTACATCTTCTTTGATATTGGCTAACGTATCAGTATATGGCTTATCAAAAATATCTTTTTTTATCTGGAGCATTGTTTTAAATAAATCAGAGGAATTATTAAGATCTATAATTTCTTTGTTATTTTCGCCTTGTTCTTGAAGACCTTTTATTTTATTTATATGTTCTGATATTTCATTTTCATCAAACCAAAAACCAGGTAAATCCATTCTCATTTTTTCACAAAACCACTGCACCTCTTCGCAGTCCAGAAATACACTAGTTAAAATATTTTTATCAAATTGTTGGTTTTGATAAATAGAGATAATATCACCAGCAAAATCATAATATTGCTTATTTTTTCTCATTTCATAATCTAACTTTCTACTATTTTCTTCAAATATGTGGAGTGGTATAGGTTCTTTATTTTTGTTTGCATAAATGTCAGGGTAATATTTTTCAACATATTTTTGGTCGCTTAGCATTTCAGCATTTTTAATGTCATAAGTGTAGTGATTTTCGCTACAAATATTTATTTCCCCTCTTGCTATCCATTGGGAAAATATCATAATCAGCTGTTGCACTTTAATATTAAGTTGTTCGTTATGGTCTGGGTTTATGTCATACCATAAATGGCAAATTTGCCATATATTTAATAAGTCTCGGTATATATTGCCATCACTGCCAGTTTTAAATAGCCAGTCTCGCATTGTTTCGTATTCGTGACAATCACCCATGGTCATATATCCAAATTATTAACTGCCTCTTGCATTCCCTCTATATTACTCCTTGCATAAATTGCAGTCATATCTAAAGTTTTATGCCCTAGTAAGTCTTTTATCGTAAATTCACTTACCCCTTGTTCGCTTAACATACTCGCAAATGTGCGCCGTAAATCGTGTATTCTAAAGTTAGTAATTTCTGCATTATCAAGTATCTTTTTAAATGCTTTCTTAGGCTCTATCAAATGTCCTGATTTACCAAAGCTCGGTAATACATAATCATTTATTCTTATTTGCTCCAGCTCTTGTAATATCTCTACTACCTTATTTGATAATGGCACTCTAAAATTAGTATCTGTTTTGGTTTCAGGTATAACCCATAATTTACCTTCTAAATCCACATCAGCCCAAGCCATAGAGAGTACATTACTTTTTCTTTGTCCGGTATAGATAAGCAGTAAAAAGAATGAACGCATGGTGAGGTCTGGTAGTTTATAAATTTCATCAATAAATCGCACTCTTTCATCTTTTGTTAAAAATCTACTACGTGATACTTCTCTAAATTTCTTAATACCATTAGTGGGGTTTGTTTTATCAAATTCTTCCCACTCAATAGCACGATTAAACATTGATTTAAGATAAGCCAACATAATATTAGCGGTTCTGCCACTAATCTTTTGTTTTAGGTTGTTGTGATGCTCTATTACTAAAGGCTTAGTTATTTGCGAGAGCTTTTTATGCCCTAATGATGATAGGTAAAGTCGGTAATGCTGTTTGAAGCGTTCAGGGTTTTTATTGCGTTCTTTGGCGTGGCGTTCATAAAAGAGCTGATATAGGTCATTTAGTGTTTTTTCATTTTTCTTTTTATCTCGTTCAGCGTTCGGGTCTTGTCCTCTATCAAGCATAGAGTTAAGCTCAGTACAACGCTCACGAGCTTGAGCGATTTTTACATCAGGATATACACCTATATAGTGGCGGTAAGTTTTACCCATAACGCTACGAATGAGCGAAAAGGTTTTTTTACCCTTTGCAGTGATCTCTAAATATAGCCCTCTAGTTTTCTCATCTTTGAGGCTCTGCCTCTTTCCAGTAAGTGGCAAATTATCAAGAGTTCTATTAGTGAAATTTATTGCCAATTTTATGCCCAAAAATAAAATTCGTAAGGATTACGTAAGAGTTATCATAAATAACTCCTAAAAAATACAGATAATATAAAAGTTCATTATCTACACTAAGACCTTATTTTATAGCAGTTTTGTTGGGTAATAAATAAAGATACAAGAATATAAAAAATCCATAATTTGCAACTCATAATCGATTGGTCCTTGGTTCAAGTCCAAGTAGGCCCACCAAATTCACTTCGTCTTTTCCCCTTATGCTGTGTTGAACTGCATAATTTCCTTGGTCATTTACCTATTTGTAAACTTCCTGCGTAAATTATTTATTCGCCTTGCATAAAGAAAAAATACTTGCGAATTACATTCATCTCTTCTTATTGGTTTTTGGTATAACTATTAACGAGTGGTTAAAAGAGTATACCCATATCAGACTTCATCAGTCGTTAGGAATGAGGGTTCCAGTACCTGAGACTGTGGAGGTATAATATGATGAAAATAAGGATTTATAGTACCATCCAATTTGTCTTAAGGAGTGGTACAAAGATTGGGGGCTTGACAATATTATTGACAAGAATATTGCCAAAAATACTACAACTCTGAGCCCTGAGGCTATGGTGCAGATTAAGGTATTAGCTAATAATAATGTGAGGAATTTGAAGGAGAAGTACGTAGGATAATTTGACTATCTTGTAAAATAATATCAAATGAAACAGCTTCCTCTTAAAAAAATACAAACCACCATTCTCAAAAGAATAGGTTCTCAATATCAAAAAAAAGGTAAAGATCCTTGGGTTATTGCATATTCTGGAGGCAAGGATTCTACTTTGGTCTTGCATTTAGTGATTCAATATCTGACTACAATCAAAAGACATAAAAGACCTATTCATGTTGTTTGCAACGATACATTGGTGGAAAGTCCATTTGTTATGGATATTGCTAGAGAATATATTTCTAAATTTGAAAAATATGCTAAGCAAAATAATTTACCAATGCAGTTTACAATTACGCACCCTGAATATTATGATACTTTTTGGACTAATATTATTGGTAAGGGTTATCCGCCACCCTCACGAATGTTTAGGTGGTGTACTGATAGACTTAAAATCAAGCCAACCACTAAATACATTACAGATATTATTTCAAAAAATAGTTCTGTTGTAATGCTGATTGGTTCAAGAATGCAAGAAAGTAAACAAAGAGAAAAAAGTATAAAAAAACATCTTACTAATCAAGAAGAGTTTTTATCAAACCACTCTACTTTAGAAAATTGCCAAATATTTATGCCCATTGCTGACATTGAAGTAGATGATTTGTGGGAAATGATTGCCGCATTTAAGACTTTTTGGGGCGAAAGATATACTAAGCTTATTCAGTTATATAAGGATGCACTAAATGGCGAGTGTCCTATTGTTTTAGCAGAAGACGACACTCCTTCATGTGGTAATAAATCTGCCAGATTTGGTTGCTGGACATGTACTGTAGTAGCAAAAGATAAAAGCTTAGAGGGTTTGAGCAGAGATGAAAACAATAATTTCGAGTTATTAGTAGATTTTAGAAATTGGTTAATAGAATTTTCAAATACAAAAGAGAATCGTTATCCTTTTTCAAGGAAAGGAGTAGTAAGAAGAAGAAAGGATAATACAATTATTCCTGGTCCATTAACTTTAGAAGCCAGAAAAACAATATATGATAAACTTTCAGAACTTGGGCGTATTACCAAACATGAATTTTTATCAAAAGATGAAGTTTTTGTTATTAAGCAAGAATGGAGTGATGCGGAATTATTGCAAGAAATGACAAAACATTCAATTGAGTATTTAAACAATCAAATGGTTGTAATAGAAAAGTAGATATGATACAAAAAGATGGTATAACAGCAGATGTATTAACAATTAAAGAATTCTTTAAAGAATCTAAATTTGATATACCTCCATATCAAAGGTCTTACTCGTGGACTGAGCAAGAATTAAATAAATTATTTGAAGATTTACTAGAAGCGTCAACTGACAATTCAGATAATTTATATTTGCTAGGAGCCATTACCACTATCAGTGAAGATAGAAAAACATATGATGTATTAGACGGTCAACAAAGAATTACAACAATTAGTCTGATAATTGATTGCATTAGAAAAACTATTTCTGATTCTAATTATGCTATAAAAACTGATTGCGAAAATATTGTATTAATTGATGATAATACTACAAGGGTATCTCAATCAAGAAATGCAGATAAGCTATCATTTAGATATGTTATTCTTGAAGAAGGCACCAAGAAGAGTAATAAAATTATTGATATTTATAGCAAAATAAAAAATAATAACCTTTTGCAAGATATAGATTTTGTTAAATTTTTGCTAAATAAAGTTGCATTTGTATTGGTTAACACTAAAAATGTTGAAAGTGCTTATCAAATATTTGAAACTTTGAATGATAGGTCAAGAGACCTTGAAAAATTAGACCTTGTGAGAAATAAACTATTTAGAGCAATGTCAAAAAGTGATATTGATAATGCTTGTAATACTTGGGATGACCTGTATGCCAAGGCAGAAAGTATTAGAAATGGGAAATCTGTAGATACGCACTTACAAGATTTATTTACAACATTTTTTGAAGCAAATTTAGGTGTTTGGATTGAGACTAAAGACTTATTCCATAAAATCAAGATAGACTTAGAATTGCATAAAGATGATACAAAATATCCGTATCATTTATTTAATAGAGTTGCGAATTGCTTTGATATTTATTCTACTATCTACAACCCCAATGGTAGTACTGGATTATTATTAGGACAGATTTTTGATGATGATAGTTTAATTGAAGACCTTGATATAATTAAAAAATACGCTCCAAAAATTAGAAAAGCAATTTTATTTTCAATAATCTATTTAATAAGAGAAGCCGACCTTAAACTTACTAATGAAACAAAAATAGAAATAAAAAATATCATACATAACTTGATAAATTTTATAAAGAGAACAAAGTTTACTGGTAATATTCCTGCAGCCAAATATGGAAAGGAATTATCAAGAATTGCCAAAGAAATACTGGATTATAAAGATATTAATCTCCTAAAAAATAAATGGTTTGTTGCTGAACTTCAAAAAATAGACAATAATAATAAGAGAATTTTGGTTGATGATAATTTTATCAAGGCTATGGAAAACTCAGACCAAAAGATAGAGATTGCAAAAGATATTTTAATCATGATTGAGAATTCTAGTAGAGATACAGCTGGCGATACTTTAAGAAGAAGTAGTGATTTACATGCCGAGCATATTTGTCCACAAGAACTAAAATACGATGAATGGAAAGAGGAATTTAGTGAAGAAGTACATCAATATTATTTAGATAAATTAGGTAATTACACCTTATTAGCAGAGAAGAATAATAAAGAAGCAAGCTGCAAACCTTTTGTTGACAAAAAGCCTATTTACAAAGAATCTGTATTCAAAATAAATAGAGCACTTGTAGCAAGAGAAAAATGGAATAAGCAAGCGATTGAAGAAAGAACTCGTTCTTTAGCTGAGGAAATAGCTGTAATTACAAGAATTATAGATATTTAAATAAGGGTTATGACAACTTAAGTATTTAAAAATATGCTTAAAATGTTGTTATGTGTAAAACTCAAAACTCCATCTGACACCACCGAGTTAACTGACAGCGAGTTAAAGTGGTCTCGCTTTTGTCTGTTAACGTATAGCGCACTTTAATTGCCTAGCACTGCCCGTGCAAGTACCAATACTTCAATCAAGGGCTGGGGTTGCGTATGTTGTTTGTAGGTTCTGCGAATAGTCTTTGCGAGTTCGTTCATGCTACTGGCGGTAGTTAATACATCATCTACCAGCAATATCCGCTCAGCAGTAAGATGTTTCACATGAAACGCTCCTTTTATCTCGGTGCTTCGTTGTTTAGGGCGTAAGTTATTGAGTTCTGTGGTATGCTTTATCCTTTTAGCTACTGTGGTATTGACCTTAGGCATATAGCGAGTAAGCTCTATCGACTGGTTAAACCCTCGCTTTTTTTGCCGTTTGGGGTGTAGAGGCATGGGGATGATTAGGTCATAACTTAGCTGATGCTGCTCCAGATATGTACTGAGTTCTTGGGCAAAGAGCTTACCAATGCTTAGGTTTTTGGTATATTTAAAGCGGTGAATAAGCTCTGCCAACACAGGAGTGTAGGTATAAAGGGCATAGGTTCTATCAAAACTAAAAGGCTCACTGAGGCACTGCCCGCAGAAGTTTAGCTGGGTATCGGTAAGCGGTATTGCACAGCCGTGACAATACTGCTTATGTGAAGTAAGTGCGCTCATGCAGTCACTACATACTGCTGAGTGCTCAGGGGTGTGGCACAGTACGCACCGCTCAACTAAGAGGGTGGCGTCTAGGCTATTAACTGGCTTTTCTGGTGAAGGTCCAGGTGTCTGGGGTAGAAAAGTCTGCATTGTAGGCGTAACCTGCACTGGTGAATGCTTTGAGGTCGTTTGAGTTGGTAATGCCATTGCTCGCCATGAAATGCACCATCATGCCTCTAGCTTTTTTAGCGTGGATACCAATAGTTTTATAGGTGCCGTTTTTGTAGTCTTTAAAGTCAATAGTAGTAATTTTAGCACTGAGTGCCTTGGTATCTACTGCTTTAAAATATTCATTTGATGCGAGATTAATGATTTCTTCGCTTTCTACTGCATTGAGATGTTTGCTAATAGTATCTCCCCAAAAGCTGTAGAGGTTATTATGCGCACCTACTTGTAGGCGTGTACCCATTTCTAAGCGGTACGGCATCATTAAATCAAATGGGTGTAATACGCCGTATAGCCCAGAAAGAATGCGTAATTGCCCCGCAAGAATTGCTAAGCCATCCTCACTTAAACTCTCGACATCAAGCCCTGTATATACATCGCCCTTAAAGGCAAATATGGCTTGCTTGGCGTTGGTACCGAGTTCAAACTCTGGAGTAAAGTCTTGATAGCGCTGAGTATTAAGCTGGGCTAATTTATCACTGAGTTTCATCAGAGTTGCAATTTCCTCAGTGGACTTTTGCTTTAGTACGGCAATCAGTTCACGAGACTTATCCATCAGTTTTGGGTACGAGCATGTTGTATGTGGGCTAGTAGAGTAGTCTAGAGTCTTGGCAGGGGAAATAAGTGCTAACATACTATTACTATACCGTATTCTGCTCGTTTAGGCAAAGTGCCCACAAATAGCAGTCATCGCTGCGGTATACGGGCTCACTAGGTGAGTAAAGGAGCCTTGCCCCTGACGCCCTTCAAAGTTACGATTAGAAGTAGAGGCGCATCTCTCACCTGCCTCTAATTTATCAGCGTTCATTGCTAAACACATAGAGCACCCAGGTTCGCGCCACGCAAAGCCACTTTCTATAAATATCTGATCTAGCCCTTCAGCTTCTGCTTGGGTCTTGACTAAGCCACTGCCTGGAACCACCATAGCAAGCCTAATATTTGGGGCAACTTTTTGTCCTTTTACCACACTGGCTGCAATGCGTAAATCTTCTATCCGAGAGTTCGTACACGAGCCAATAAATACCTTATCTACTGCAACTGCACTCATTGGAGTATCAGCTGTAAGATGGATATATTTCAGAGCATCTGCATAACTTTTTTGGACCACTTCATTATCAAACGAAGTAGGGATTGGAATGCTACTATCTACCCCTGTGACCATTTCTGGAGAAGTGCCCCATGTGACTTGGCGCGTAATATCCTGTGCATCAATGCTAATGTGCTTGTCAAATACTGCACCCTCATCACTATAAAGAGTGTGCCAGTAGTGCAGTGCTGACTCTAGTTCAGTACCCTGAGGGGCTTTTGGTTTGCCTATAACGTATTGAGTAGTGATTTCATCTACGGCTACTAGCCCTACTCTAGCACCCGCCTCTATCGCCATATTGCATAAAGTCATACGTCCTTCCATGGTCAATGCACGAATAGTGCTCCCACGAAACTCAATCGCACAGCCAGTAGCACCTGCGGTGCCAATTTGCCCAATAATATACAGTGCTATATCTTTAGCGCTCACATGTTCGGCTAATGTGCCATTGACCTCAATACTAAAGTTTTTGGCTTTTTGTTGCCAGAGACACCCCGTAGCAAGCACGTGCTCTACTTCGCTCGTGCCAATGCCAAATGCAAGTGCGCCGAGTGCGCCGTGCGTAGAGGTATGTGAGTCACCACATACTACGGTCATTCCTGGGAGAGTTGCCCCTTGTTCGGGTCCAACAACATGGACAATGCCTTGGCGAATATCGTTCATCGGAATTTGTTCTATGCCATATTCTGCACAGTTGGCATCTAATGTTTCTACTTGAAGGCGCGAGGTTTCATCTGCGATGCCTTGGTCGCGGTGCTCAGTAGGTACGTTATGGTCAGCCACTGCCAAACTTGCTCCAACTCGCCACGGCTGACGCTGCGCCATGCCTAAGCCTTCAAATGCCTGTGGGGAAGTGACCTCATGAATCAGTTGACGGTCAATATATAATAAAATATCCTCCCCATTGTTGAGTACAGTATGGGCATCAATGAGTTTGTCATATAGAGTCTTTGGCATAAGAAAGTGAATAATAAATAGGTGTCAAATAGGTGGTATATTATATCTGAAATAGCCTATCTGTACAAAACTACAAATGCAGACAAAAAAGGGCACCGATGGCGCCCCTTATATTTGTAATATTAGGATTACGCTGTTGCTTGTAGTGCTTCTACCGTAAGGTTTACTTTAGCAGTGACGTCGGTCCATAGCTCAACTGCTACTTCATACTCCCCAATATTACGAATAGCAAAGTCAAGATTAACTGCTCTTCTCTCGACTTCAAAGCCTGCAGTAGCAAGTGCAGTTACGATATCAGCTACTGAAACCGAACCATATAGCTTACCTTCTTCAGAGGCATTAGCCGCTACAGTAATAGCTGCACCATTCATTTGCTCAAATACACGCTGTGCTTTATCTTTAGAGTCTGCTTCTTTTGCTTCTAACTCAGCACGAATATTTTCAAAGGCAACAAGGTTGGCTTTGGTAGCCATTTGTGCTTTTCCTTGTGGGATCAGATAGTTACGCGCAAAGCCTGACTTTACATTTACAATATCACCAAGCTTACCCGTTCTGGCGATTGCTTCTAATAAAATTACTTGCATGATATCTCCTATTTCTTATGTTTATCCGTATATGGGATCAGTGCTAAATATCTTGCTCTTTTTACTGCAGTCGTGAGTTGTCTTTGAAACTTACTACTCGTACCAGTAATGCGCGAAGGCGTGATTTTACCACTGTCTTCGATATTTGCTTTTAAGATATCTACGTCTTTATAGTCAATTTCTGTCCAACCATCTCTAGTGAAACGACAAAAATTATTGACAATTTGTTGAAACTTCTTTTTTCTACGTACTTGTTTAGGCATTATCGTTCTCCATTTCTTTTTGTTCTAGGATTTTTGATTTACCAGTAATTGCGGTTTTTTTACCAATTACAAGGTTTCTTAATACTGCATCATTAAAACGGAAATTATAATGCAAATCATCAAGTGTTTTTTTGCTCACTTCAATGTTAAATAACACATAATGCGCTTTATAGATTTTTTGAATCGGGTAGGCAAGATGTCTTCTGCCCCAGTCTTCAAAACGGTGAACGGTGCCACCTTGTTCGGTAATCATCGTTTTGTATCTGTCCACCATTGAGTCAATGTTTTTACTTTGATCGGGGTGCACAATTAAGACGATTTCATAATGCCTTTTGGCATCAGTAGTTGTACTCATAGTTGTCCTTATGGTTTTTAAATAAATGTGACGTTTGATAAGAGAACATCACTCTATACAGTTTGCAAACGAGTATCAGCATATATGTTGTAGAGCGCCTGTCAAACAAGGAACTAAAAATTATACCATAAAATTTAGTAAAATCATATTCTTTACTTCCCATCCACACATCAGGCATTTATGAATATTTTGGCGATAGATACTGCGACTGAACACATATCTGTATGTCTATATGCTGATGGAGAGTATGTTGTCAGAAGCGAACTTGGAGATGTAAAAAGCTCATCACTCATTTTGCCAATGGTTGCGGATGTGATAAAAGAGCTCTCATGGAATGCCCTAGATGCCATTGCCTATGGCAAGGGTCCGGGTGCATTTACTGGAGTGAGGGTTGGCATTAGTGTAGTACAAGGGCTGGCTTTGGCACATGCAATTCCCACCATTGGTTTTAGCTCATTAGAGATGCTTGAGTACGGTGCTGTAGAAAAGTACCACACCTCAAAGGTTATTAGTGCGATTGATGCTCGTATGGGCGAGGTCTATGTACGTTATCATGATGAGGAGTATGTGATGCGCCCCGAAGAATTAGCTCAACTCATAAGTTCTATAAATGGTTCTACTCATAATTCTAGTGAGTATATCGGTGTGGGCACAGGCTTTCGTACGTATGGTAATTTTGTAGCATGTGGACATATCTACCCAGATACTTACCCTCACGCAAGGCATTTGGTGATGCTCGCATTACAGTCTGGAGCGTGGAATATGCAACTAGCAACCCCTCAATATTTACGTAATAATGTCGCAAAAAAATCAGTAAAATCATGATTTTTACATTATTGTAGCGAACTATTTTCTATGTGGAAATGGATTAAAAAATTTTCTTCACCGAATAATTTTTACCACTATATCACTCTATTTATCCCGTATTTAGCAGTTATTTTTGCACTGCTCACAATAGTCGGGCTCTATTGGGGGATGGTCATTGCCCCTGTAGATTACCAACAAGGGGAGAGTTACCGCATTATGTTTATTCATGTACCAAGTGCATGGTTGAGTATGATGGTCTATATGGTAATGGCAACCTCTGGAGCCATTGGGCTGATTTGGAAAATCAAAACAGCATTTATCGTAGCTAAAAGTTCGGCTATTATCGGTGCGGCATTTACTCTCTTAGCCCTTGCTACAGGCAGTATTTGGGGTAAACCAATGTGGGGGACTTGGTGGGTGTGGGATGCGCGCCTGACTTCTGAACTGATTTTATTATTTTTATATATTGCCTATATTGCACTCTACAATGCCTTTGATGATATTAAAACTGCACAGAAGGTCAGTAGTATCTTAGCACTCGTGGGTGTGGTAAATATTCCTATTATTCACTACTCTGTAAAATGGTGGAATACTCTACATCAAGGGGCATCAGTAACTAAACTTGATGCGCCGAGTATTCATATTGATATGCTGATACCTCTTATTATTATGGCATTTGCCTTTAAGGTGCTGTACGCATTACTCCTATGTATGCGCGCCAGAAGTGAGTTGTTGATTATGGAGCAAAACACCCGCTGGGTGAAAGAATTAGTAGCTAGTAAGTAAACGCTACCAATAACAACTACTGAACAGCATCTGCGAGATTTCTCAACACCATCTCGGTATCTTCCCAGTTAATACAAGCATCAGTAATACTCACGCCATATTCTAACTTATCAAGAGTATTAATTGCTTGATTGCCTTCACCTAGGTGAGACTCTATCATCACGCCAAAAATTTTGTTACTCCCTGAGCGGAGTTGACGAATAATTTCATCACTGACTGTGATTTGATTTTTGTGTTGTTTTTCACTATTGGCATGTGAGAAATCTACCATAAGTCGTGCAGGTAACTTATTCTTCTCTAAGATAGCACAATAATTATTTATACTCTCTTTGTCATAGTTTGGCTGACCACCGCCCCCGCGCAGAATAATATGACAATTTGGGTTACCATTGGTTTTATATCTCGTTAAGATTCCTTGTTTACTCACTGATAAAAATGAGTGAGAATAACTACTTGACTTCACCGCATCAATCGCTACTTGTACTCCACCATCAGTCCCATTCTTAAAGCCAATCGGGCAACTCATACCTGAGGCGAGTTCTCTATGGGTTTGGCTCTCGGTAGTACGGGCACCAATAGCCCCCCAGGTAATCAGGTCTGAGAAATACTGCGGGGTAATAAGATCTAAATATTCTACTGCGGTAGGAATACGCATTTTGGCTAAATCAAACAGCAGGTGACGAGCAATGTCTAAGCCATGATCAATATCAAAAGTATTATCTAAATGCGGGTCATTCACCAACCCTTTCCAGCCGATAGTAGTGCGAGGTTTTTCAAAATACACACGCATCACAATGAAGAGTTTGTCGCCCAGTTCTTCTTTCAACGTTCTCAGACGAGTCGCATATTCACGGGCAGCTTTAGTGTCATGAATAGAGCATGGGCCAACAATCACCATTAAGCGTTTATCAGTACCTGCAATAATATCAGTAATTGTTTCCCGAGACTGGACAATAAAATCACTATCAGATTTATCAATATGATATTTTTCTAAATAAAATTCTGGAGTATTAAGTTTATTACTATCAGTAATTCTGAGATTGTTAACACGTTTAAAAAACTTTTTAAGCATGAGGATGTCTATATGTATTAAGGTTTGGTAATAATAGCGTAGGCTGAGTGGTTATGAATTGATTCAAAGTTTTCAGACTCTAAACTATAGGCGGTAATTTTATTATTTTGGTTTAAAAGTAAGGCAATATCTCTGACCAAATCTTCTACAAACGCTGGATTATTGTAAGCTTCTTCAGTCACATATTTTTCATCTTCACGTTTTAAGATAGCATAAAGTTGCGAAGAAGCACAACGCTCTACCTCAGAGATAATATCTTCAAAACTCACACCAAATTCTATTTTTGCTTCAATTGTAATATGCGAGCGTTGATTATGTGCTCCGTATTCAGAAATACTTTTAGAACATGGGCATAAACTAGTTACGGGAATCACCACGATTATCGTTGTTGTAGTTTTACCTTCATATATTTCTGCAGTCAAGGTGGCATCATAGTCCATCAGACTTTCTACGCGAGAAACGGGGGCTTTTTTCGCCATAAATAAGGAAAAATTAACACTTACTTTTGCATTCGTTGCACCTAGTTTTTGCAAAACACGTTGGGTAATTTGGGCAAAATTATTGACACTAAATTCTGGGGTTTTTTCATTTAAAATCTCAATAAAGCGAGACATATGAGTACCTTTAACCTCAGGCTTTAGCCCGACAGTCATTTGCCAGTCGCCTACGCTTGGGTATTTATCTCCAGTTTTATTGATATATACCAGCGGGTGCTTAATGCTTTTAATGCCCACTTGGTTGATATAAATATTACGGCTATCGACTTTATTTTGGGTATCAGGTAATGACATGTACGACAATAGTTGTATGAAACGGATATTATATAACCATTTTTTAGATGGTTTGCGTGATTATCCCGTGGATTTGCACTTTATGCATAATTTATTGCCGATATATGGCACATGAGCGAGCATTTTCCCAAATTGCGACCTCATATACAGATGCTTGATGCTCGGCAAAACAATGTGTTAATTCCTCAAATAAATACTTTGCTAAGTGCTCAGCAGTAGGATTAAGTACATCAAATGGCGCAACATCATTAAGGTATTTGTGGTCTAAGCGATCAATAATAGCTTTGGTATGTTGTTTTAATGTGCGGAAATCAATAACCATACCGCTCTCATCCAGTGTGCCAAATACTGATACCTCTACGTGCCAATTATGCCCGTGAATATTAGCACAGTCGCCAGGGTAATCACGGAGTGAGTGAGCTGAAGAAAAATCTGTGAGTATTTTAACAATGTGCATAATAACCTCACCCTTTGTTGAGTGTGCCAATTGAGCATCCTAAGTGCAGGATATTCAAATAATATGATAAAAATACATAATTTTACCAGTTTACTCTACTATAACTCTTGTATTGAGGTATGATATAAGGTTTTTTACTCCATACCTATCATCATGAGAGACGCCGCCCTGCATTATCACGCCAAAAACAAACCTGGGAAAATTTCTATCACTCCACATAAGGAGCTCGATACATGGCAAGATTTATCCCTTGCATATAGCCCAGGAGTAGCCGAGCCCGTTAAGGAAATTCACGCTCATCCAGAAACTGCATATACCTATACCAACAAGGGCAATTTGGTTGCAGTCATTAGTAATGGCTCTGCCGTACTTGGGCTTGGTAATATGGGCGCACTAGCCTCTAAACCAGTGATGGAAGGTAAGGCAGTGTTATTTAAAAAATTTGCTGATATTGATGCGATTGATATTGAGGTAGATTGTGCTGATGTGGAAGAATTTATTACTACGGTAAAAAATATCTCGGTGAGTTTTGGTGGCATTAACCTAGAAGACATCAAAGCCCCGGAATGTTTTGAAATTGAGCGTCGATTAATTGAAGAATGTAATATCCCAGTATTTCATGATGACCAGCATGGTACTGCTATTATCATTGCTGCGGGGTTGATTAATGCTCTAGACATTGTAGGCAAATCTCGCACAGAAGCCACTGTTGTCTGCTTAGGAGCAGGGAGTGCGGGGATTGCTACGCTCAACCTCCTACTTGAGTTGGGCTTTACAAAAGATAATATTATGCTGGTAGATTCAAAAGGAATAATTACCCATGAGCGTACGAATCTCACTCCAGAAAAAGCAACATTTGTGAATACTACTAGCAAATCTAGCTTAGAGGAGGCGATGCAGGGTGCGGATATTTTTATTGGGCTAGCAGCGGCAAACTTAGTGAGTGGGGACATGGTAGCAAGCATGGCAGATAAACCAATTATTTTTGCTCTATCTAACCCAGTGCCAGAAATACTCCCTGAGGATATCAAGGCAGTACGCAGTGATGCTATTATTGCTACTGGACGCAGTGACTACCCAAATCAAGTGAATAATGTGCTTGGGTTTCCATTTATCTTTAAAGGAGCATTACTTGCACAAGCTAGTGCAATTACGCTACAGATGAAAATAGCAGCAGTAGAAGCATTGGTAGAACTCGCTACGGCAAAAGTGCCTGAAGAGGTAAAACTCTTATACCCAGATGAAGTATTAGAACGCGGAGCAAACTATATCATCCCTAAACCTTTTGATACCAGACTTCATCAGGTTGCCGAGCGTATTAAAGAAGCTGCTCAGAATAGTAAGTAATCCCATCATAGCACCTATACCGCCCACTGGTATAGGTGGGTACTGACATGAGTCGGTATGACTGCTTTGCAGTATAATACTAAGTATGGAAATATACTTAGTAGGCGGAGCAGTCCGTGATATGCTGTTAGGACTTGAGACTACCGATAAAGATTATGTAGTCGTAGATAGCTCTGAAGAAGAATTACTCTCTCTGGGTTATACCAAAGTTGGCAAAGGGTTTCCAGTATTTTTACACCCCACTACCAAGGAAGAGTACGCACTAGCAAGAAGCGAAACTAAAGTATCTAGTGGTTATCTTGGCTTTAAAACCTCTACCTCGGGTGTCACCCTACTTGAGGATTTGATGCGCCGAGATATTACTATAAACTCTATAGCAATGGATGATCGTGGCAATATTATTGACCCCACAAATGGCCAAGAAGATCTCCAACTCGGAATTATTCGTCATACCAGCCCTGCATTTATCGAAGATCCACTCCGGGTACTCCGGGTCGCTCGGTTTGGTGCGCGCTTTAAGCCGTATGGGTTTAAGGTAGCACATAGTACTCATGCACTCATGCGTTATATTGTCGAAAGTGGAGAGTTATCATCGCTTCCAGGTGAGCGTATTTTTACCGAACTTCATAAAGCCTTAACTTACACTCACTCTTCGGCGTTTTTTAAAATTTTACTCGCTTGTGGCGCCTATAACACATTGTTTGGTACTAATGATACCTCTGATGCTCATAGCAATAGTTTTACTCACCTTGATGGTTCACAACCTGCTATTATTAAATTTGCCCTATGGTTGCAAAATTATGATTTGACTACTATATCAAACATAATTAAAATCCTGAAGGTGCCTAATAAATATCGTTCATTAACGTTGCTTACTCATACACATACGGTAACACTTGAACACTTTAATACTCTAAGTGCTGAAGATCAGTTAACGTTTTTTATCCAGAGTGATAGCCTACGAAATACTGAACAATTTATGCAATTATTATCTGTGTGTGAATGCATAGGAATTGAGGTTGAAGATATTCGCACAATGCACAAACGATTGCAGTCTGTTCAATTTGATACCACTGCAGAGAATGGCATAGCACTACTCAAGCAGCAACGACTGCAAGTGCTACAACACACTAGTAACTAAGAAGCACCATGTGGGACAAATGTAAAACACAATTAAAAAAAATCTTGTCTATACAGGAGTTTACCATGTATATTGCTCCACTTAAAGTACAGCTTTCTGGTAACAAACTTAATATTATTTCACCTAATGCAGTGATTAATAATTATATCAACAAGCACCTAAAAGATACCATTTCATCAACTATTAAGACCTTTAATAGTGAAGTCAGCATTCAGTTTGAGGTGATTGCTGACTCTGGGAGGAAAAAACTTATTACCAACAACCTTACCAAAGAGTTCTCTTTTGATAATTTGGTAGAAGGAAATGCCAATGCCTTTGCCCTGAGTGCAGGTAAGCAAATTGCAAATAATATTAAAAACGCAACCTACAACCCATTTGTAATTTATGGCGAGTCTGGATTGGGGAAAACTCACCTAATGCAGGCGATTGGTATTTTGAGTTTGCAACTCAACCCAGGACTTAGAGTGGTCTATATTTCACTTAATGACTTTGTCAGAAATATCACCTCAGGTATTCGCCACAAAAATATTGAAGAAGTAAAAGAGTATTACAAAGGAGCACAACTCTTACTCATTGATGATATTCACATGATTACCGGTAAGGAAAAAACCCAAGAAGAGTTTTTCCATATTTTTAATTTCTTATTTGGTAATAAAAAACAAATTATTATGACCTGTGATCAGGTGCCACACACCATGGTAGATATCGAAACTCGGCTAAAAACTCGGCTTACCAGTGGCTTTAGTGTGGAAGTAAAACCACCTGAGCAAGAAATGAGAGAGGCTATTCTTTCTGATAAAGCGACTAAACAACAAATTAAACTCACCGAAGAAGCTATAGAGTTTATTGCAAGTAATATTAAATCAAATGTAAGAGATTTAGAAGGTGCACTTATTACCATTAAAGGCTTTGTAGAATTTAGTGGCTTAAAAAATGCTGTTGTTGATAGAAGTGTCGCCAGTTCTGCTCTAGGGCATATTATTAGCCAAAAACGGATAAATGTTGATATCTTAGATATTCAAAAAGAAACCGCAAAACAATATGGTATTACCACCAGTGATTTAACCTCAAAAAGCAGAAAACAACATATTATGCATGCTCGACATACTGCTATCTTTTTAAGCAAAGAGCTAACCAATCACTCTCTTAGTAGTATTGGCGAATACTTTGGCAAAAGAGACCACTCTACAGTAATAAATTCATGTAAAAAATTTGAAGAACTTATAGGAGATAAGCCTGATATACACAAACAATACGAAGTTATACTCACTCGGTTATCTACAATTTAACATGATGTGTATATATATTTTGCACAGTTGTGTATAGTTTAGAACAATTAAACAAAGATATGCACAAACACACAATTTTACTCACAACAACAAACACACGTTATCCACAAAATAAGTTCTTGTTTTATAGGAAAAAGTTAAACTTACTCACAAAATATTTACCTTATAATAATAATAATAATTTTTAATAAAAGCAAATGGAAATTAAATTTAATAATAAAGAGCTCAAAGAAGTATTAGAAATAGTTAGAGGGGGAGTACAAAATAACTCCAACCACCAAATACTCTCTTCAGTGTTATTTAGAATAATTGGAAATACTCTTAATTTATTTACTAATGATTCTGAAATAGAAATTAACACTCAAACAACCTTATCTGATACATACGATAAGATTGAGTTTGCTATTAAATTAATTGATCTCCATAATATATTATTACGAATAGATGAAGAAGAAAGTATAATATTTAAAATAAATAACAACACCTTAACTCTAGTAAATAATAAAAATACATTTAATTTAAATATTTTAAATAAAGAAGATTTTAACTCATCAATTCATACAACCAATGAAGGAAGTATTGATGTTTCTACAGAAGAACTACTTAATCTTATTAAAAAAACAAGTTTTACTATTGGTCAAGATATGGTCATGAGTGTATTAAATGGCATGTTGTTAGAAATAGATAAAGAGTTTATTAACACAGTAACTTCAGATGGACACCGTTTATCTATGGCAAGTATCACCAGCCCACATAATAAAACCAAACGTGCAATTATCCCTAAAAAAACAATTGCTGAAATTGTTAAATTACTAAATAATACTAGCGAACCAACAATTTCACTATTTGTGGATGAATATAACATCATATTAAGTAATGATCATACCACTATAAAATCTAAGCTTATTAGTGGTGGATTTCCAGATTATCAAACATTTTTCCCAGATGAAACTGATATTCAAATTGTTATCAACAACTCTTTATTTAAAAAAGCACTTAAACAAACTGAGATATTCACTAAAGAAAATAAAACTATCAATCTTGAGTTTACCCCAGGTGAGCTCACCATCTCAGCGGAGTCTGAACGCGGTAATGCAAAAAGTGTAGTAGATTTAGAAGGTTATAATGGTGAATTAACAGTAGGATTCAATGTTGCTTACTTGCTACAAACTTTACAAAATATTGATGAAGAACATGTAATATTTGAAATGCAAAGCACCAAAGAAAATGCACTAGTATTAAGAGGTAAGGATAACACTATTGCTAAATACTTAGTTATGGCTGTTAAGGTCTAATTAAGAGGTAGTGAATCACACTATAACACAGGTATTTCCATACCAATTCAGAAATTTAGAACACGCTGTTATTGATTGTGCTCCTGGGATTAATGTATTTGTAGGGGACAATGCTCAAGGGAAAACTAATATTCTTGAATTAATATATTATGCAATTCATAATAAATCATTTAAGTCTGCTAAAACTCAAGATATCATATCCACAGATCAAAGTTCTCTTACTACTCTAATAACCTTAGAATCTGGAAAACTAAGGATTAACAAAACAAGCACAACTACTACTATAACCCTAAATAATTCACCCATCTCTGCAATTGATGCATCTGCACTTGTGCCCATGCAGGTCATTTCTCCAGATAGAGGATATATTATAGGCGGGGAACAATCTCTAAAACGTAGAAGCTTAAATTGGGGGGTGTTCCACGTGAAACCAGAGTTCAAAAAACTCTATATTGCTTACCAAAAAATTAAAAAAAATATCAATATATTAATAAAAGATCAAAATAAATCAGAATTACTAATTTGGCTACCCATCCTAGCGAAACATATATCACAAATAAATAACCTTAGAGAGCAGTACTTACAAATGCTAAACACGTATGATAAATATGATTACTTTGAGAACACAGATATTGATGCCTCATTACTACACTATACGTACTCTAGCAGTATTCCTAAAACCATAGGAAAAACCACTGAAGACATCCATGAATTTTTACTAAAAAATATTGATTTTATATTAAAAAACAAGTATTTGAGATACGGACCTCATAGGGCAACACTAGAATTTAACTACAATAACACACCTGAAACTAATTTATCAAGAGGACAACAAAAAATACTATCAGTATTGTTTTGCTTAAAACAACTTCAAATACTACTTGATTTAGGCAAACAACCCGTAGTGTTAATTGATGATATTACCTCAGAATTAGATAATATGAAAATCGACTCATTACTACATTTTTTAAAACATCACCACATCCAATCATTTATTACAAATATTCACCCATTACCACAAGTGAGTACTACAAATTTTGTGAAATCTGGCAAAGTAGAGTATAATTGTTAAAACACAATTTAAAAAAAAATACGCGCGTTTTATACCAAGTATTTAAGGGTAATAAGCTATATAAGCCAACCTTATTATTGGTGTATACAACTGATTACTCTTAAATAGACGACACTACTGGAAATTCTTATGGATGAACAACAAAGCCCAAATTATGGTGCTGACAATATTAAGGTTTTAAAAGGCCTAGATGCTGTTCGTAAGCGTCCGGGGATGTATATCGGTGATACTGATGATGGCACTGGCCTACATCACATGGTGTTTGAGGTGGTGGATAATTCTATTGACGAGGCACTTGCAGGATACTGCTCCAAAATCACTATTACCATCAATTTAGATAATTCTATTACAGTTGAGGATAATGGTCGGGGTATTCCTGTAGATATGCACCCTGAAGAACAAAGATCTGCAGCAGAAGTCATAATGACTGTGCTTCATGCAGGCGGTAAGTTTGATGATAATTCTTATAAAGTCTCAGGTGGTCTTCATGGTGTAGGTGTGTCAGTAGTAAATGCATTAAGTTCAGAGTTAGAACTCACTATTTATAAAAATGGTAAGGAGTATTATCAAAAATATCATCTTGGCGAGCCAGAACAACCACTAGAAAGTATAGGCACCACAGACAAACAAGGTACTAAAATTCGTTTTTTGCCGAGTACAGAAATCTTTGCTATTACTGAATTTAAGTATGAAGTATTAGCAAATCGCTTACGTGAGTTGAGTTTTTTAAATTCTGGAGTGCATATTGAAATCACAGATAAACGCACTAACACTAATAATATATTTGAGTTTGCAGGTGGTATTTCTTCTTTTGTAGAATACTTAAATAAAGCCAAATCACCTATTCATAATTCTATTATTTCTATTAACACCACTAGAAGTGATATCTCTGTAGAGGTAGCTATGCAGTGGAATGATAGTTATAACGACGGAATTTTTTGTTTTACCAACAACATCCCTCAGCGAGATGGTGGTACCCACTTAGCAGGGTTTAGAGCAGCACTTACTAGAACACTAAATTCTTATATTGAAAACTCAAATCTAGCGAAAAAAGAAAAAGTCACTATTTCGGGTGAAGACACGAGAGAAGGGCTTACTGCTATTGTTTCTATAAAAGTACCTGACCCTAAGTTTTCATCACAGACCAAAGATAAGTTGGTTTCTAGCGAAGTAAGAGCTCCAGTAGAATCAAGCGTAAACGAAAAATTAGCAGAATTTTTACTAGAACACCCAAATGATGCTAAGACTATCATCGGTAAAATTCTAGAAGCCTCTAAAGCTAGAGATGCTGCACGTAAAGCTAGAGAAATGACTAGAAGAAAGGGTGCGCTTGATATTGCAGGTCTCCCAGGTAAACTCAGTGATTGCCAAAGTAAAGACGCCTCTGAAAGTGAAATATATTTAGTAGAGGGTGATTCTGCAGGTGGTTCTGCAAAACAAGGACGTGATAGAAGAACTCAAGCTATTTTGCCACTAAAAGGAAAAATCCTAAATGTAGAAAAAGCCCGCTTTGATAAAATGCTTTCTTCTCAAGAAGTAGGCACTTTAATTACCGCCCTCGGCTGCGGGATTGGTGCAGATGAATATGATATTGAAAAACTCAGATATCATAAAATCGTTATTATGACTGATGCGGATGTAGATGGTGCACATATCAGAACACTACTTTTAACATTTTTCTACCGCTACCTACCAGAGCTTATTGAAAAAGGGTATTTATACATTGCTCAACCACCATTATACAAAATTAAGCGTGGTAAACAAGAGCAGTATTTAAAAGATGATAAAGAGTTAAATGATTATTTATTGCAAGATGCTATTACTAACGTGAGTGTTTATCTTGAAGAGGGTGCACCAAGCATAGTACCAAGTGCTCTAGAAGAGATGTTGGTGAGATATACAACAGTAATTTCTAGTATTAACACACTCTCAAACACCTACACAACAGCAATGCTTACGTTACTTGCTGGGTATTATAGTGACAATATTTCCAAATATATAGCAGGCTTAAATGCCAAAGCAGAACAATACAACAATCTTAACGAACAACACCAGTTTAGTGAGATAGGTGGTGAATTGCAATATGAGTATTATAGTTATGGAGTGCTAAATACCAGCATACTCCTTGATGACACAATATTGCAAACATTTGATTTTAAAACAATCATATCGTATGCAAAAGATATTGAAATGAGTTTTGCACCAGAACTGACTATTGTTAAAAAAGAAAAAGAATTAACTTTTACTGATTTTATGAGTGCGGCAGAATATCTGCTCGGTGAGGCCAAAAAAGGACAAAGTATTCAGCGGTATAAAGGATTGGGGGAGATGAACCCAGAGCAATTATGGGAAACCACTATGGACCCAGAAAAACGCACCTTTATGCAAGTAGAAATAAGTGATGCAATACAAGCTGATGGTGTGTTTTCCACACTTATGGGTGATGAGGTAGAGCCACGTCGTGAATTTATCGAACAAAATGCATTACTGGCACAAAATTTAGATTTTTAGTTTTTAAGGAGAGGTATGTCTAAACAACACCCAGTTATCGCAGTTACTGGCTCGTCTGGTGCTGGCACTACATTTGTCAAACGCGTATTTAAAAAAATTTTTAAAGAGCAAAATATAACCCCAAATATTATTGAAGGAGATAGTTTTCATAAGTACGAACGATCTGAAATGAAAGCATTAGTAGCCAAAAGTAGAGAAAATGGTAAAGTGCTTACGCACTTTTCTGATGAGGCAAATCACTTTGATAAAGTTCGTGATCTATTTCGCGAATATGGCAATACAGGGGGCGGTCAAAAACGCTACTATATCCACAGTGAAGCAGAAGCCACAAGACATAATGCACGCTTAGGTACTTCACTTGAACCGGGTCAATTTACCCCTTGGGAGAATGTGCCAAAAGGTACAGACCTAATGTTCTATGAAGGCTTACATGGTGGGCTACGTACTGCTGAAGTAGATATCGCATCTGAGGTGGATTTATTAGTAGGTGTAGTACCTATTATTAATATCGAATGGATTCAAAAAATTTACCGCGATACTTCAGAACGTCCATACACACCAGCAGATGTTCATACCGTAATATTAGAAAGAATGCCAGATTATGCGAAATTTATCACCCCGCAATTTGATAATACGCATATTAACTTTCATCGTATCCCATTAGTAGATACTGCAAACCCATTTGACATCTCAACTGCGAAGCCAGTACCTAAACCTGAGGATTCATTAGTAGTGACTACTGTGCGTATCAATGAGGTTGATTTAGAGGCTATTAAGCAAGCTCTTCCCGAGGGAGCAATGGCATTTTTACAAAATGACACTACCTTAGTGTATAAAGGAAATTACATGGCAGATGTTCTTGATCTTATGCTTACTCCGCTTATTAAAGCGCTCGTTAAGAAGTAATCTTTCACATTGAACCTTACTCCTGCTTATGACTAATCTTATACAACGCAGTATCACAGGATTAGTTCTTCTAGCGGGGGTGGTGGTTGCACTCACCTCATTGACGCAGTTAGGAGTGGTACTTCTTATTGCTTTGGTCGGGGGTATATTGCTTTTTGAATATGCTTCTCTCACACAGTTGTCAAAGGTCAGCACTGGGATGACAACTGTAATATTAGTGCTTATACTAACTCTTGGCTGGCAGTATTCTTATGCAGTAGTAGCTGATATCCAGATCTTTTTTTGGTTAGTTTGTATATGGTGGCTCTACAATCTTGTGATTGTGGTCCAGTACCCTAAGCAAAATACACTCATTAATCATCGGTTGTTTCAGCCAATGAATGCATTATTGTTACTCACCCCCTTTGTTTTGGTATTTCCTTATCTTCATGCATATTCAACCCCACTTCTAGGACTCTTATTAGTTATTGTTATTAGCGTAGATAGCTGCTCATATATAGTGGGCAAATTATTTGGCACGCATACCCCGTTGCCACAGCTGAGCCCACACAAAACCACCCAAGGATTTATCGGTGGCATAATCGGCGGTACTGGTATTTCATTACTATATACTTATATTATGATTACTACAGATTTGGGTAAGTATGGCATTATTATTGTATTAACTGCATTATTTGCTCTGATTGGTGATGGCTATCAAAGTGTGTTTAAGCGTATTCGGGGGGTTAAAAATAGCGGCACCCTACTCCCAGGGCATGGTGGGCTGTGGGATAGGCTTGATGGGATGCTAGCTGCTACACCAATATTTATATTGGGTATTTTAGTACTTGAGTTATGAAGCAATTAACTATTCTTGGAGCTACAGGATCTATAGGTACTCAGACTTTGCAAGTAGTGGATTTACACCGTGATAAGTACGATATATATGCTCTGAGCGCTCACTCTTCGGTAGATACAATGATTACATTGTGTCATACATACAACCCCAAGGTAGTGGTTATGACCCAACCAAGTGCTGCTAAAGAATTACAAAATCAAATTTCAAAGAGCATTAGCGTATATAGTGATGTACGTGCATTAATAGATATTGCTTCTGCTCCAGAGGTAGATATAGTGATGTCTGCAATTGTGGGGAGTGCTGGAATGCACTCCACTCTTAGCGCTGCACAGGCAGGTAAGCGTATTCTTTTAGCCAATAAAGAAAGTTTGGTTCTTGGTGGGCATATTATTATGCCTACGGCAAAAGAAAATGGTGCGCAAATTATCCCAGTAGACAGTGAACATAGCGCAATATTTCAAGCATTACAGGGTGGGGATAGCGGACTAGAGAAAATTCAATTAACAGCGAGTGGAGGACCATTTTTACATACTGATATATCTGAATTAGTCCATATGACTCCGGCACAGGCGTGTGCACACCCAAACTGGTCTATGGGTGCAAAAATATCTATAGATAGTGCCACAATGATGAATAAAGCATTAGAAGTCATAGAGGCACATTATTTGTTTGGCTTGCCTGCTGAGCAGATTGATGTAGTAGTACACCCACAAAGCATTATTCACTCTAGTGTGTATTTTAAAGACGGCAGTGTATTATCTCAGCTTGGCACTCCTGATATGCGTACTGCTATCTCTTATGCATTAAGCCACCCCGAACGTATTTTTTCAGGGGCGGACACACTAGATTTAACGCAACATACCTTAGAGTTTTATCCAGTTGATTATGATAAGTTTAAGAGTTTAAAATTAGCCTATTTAGCTCTTCGCACCAGCCACGCCCACTTAGCAGCTTTCAATGGTGCAAATGAAGAAGCGGTAGCGGCGTTTTTACAAGAGAAAATTGGCTTTTTAGATATCGTGCGAGTGATTTGTGAGGTATTAGAACACACTCTACCTAACGCATTAGATGCCTTAGAAGATGTATTAGCCCAAGATAAACAATCAAGAGAATATGCAAATAAGATCATTTCTTCCCTGTAGTTACCTGTGGAAACTAATCCTAGTACTATGTATGCTAGGAGCATATTCCGCACAGGCTCAAGTGCAAAACTATGTGGTAGTGCCTGGGGATACACTTACTAAATATTTTAAAAAACATAATCTCTCAAATAGATTACTCATTAATTTATTAAATAGTGGTGATAATGCTAAATATCTGAATAATTTACGTATTGGCAATCGGCTAGTTATTCGCACTAGTAATCGTAAATTTAAAGAGCTCAGATATCAAATCAATAGTAAGCAAACACTCGTAAGTCGCTTAGAGGGTAAGCGCTTTTTTAATAGTATTATTAACCATCAGGCAGAATATAGCACCCCAGTTACCAAAATCATTATTACCGTTCGTAGCACACTTGCTCAGGCATTTAGCGAGAGTGGACTCACCTCAGAGCAACTCATTGAATTTTTAGATATTACTGCAGGTGTTATTTCTCCTGAGGCGATATCACGTAATGAGCGGTTTAGTATATATATGCAGGATGCAAAAATTATCGCTATTGAGTCCCGCAAACGCTCATGGTACTTGTGGGATGGGTTATTTTTTGATGCAGAGGGTACGATTGCCTCACCTATGTTTTTACAAGCACCATTAAAGTATAAGCGTATTAGTTCTGGGTTTAGTTATAGCCGCATGCATCCGATTTTAAAAATACGGCTTCCGCACCGTGCTATTGATTATGCAGCAAATAAAGGTACTAAAATTTATGCTGCTGCTGATGGAGTGGTGTCGTACCGAGGTTATAAAGGTGCACTAGGGAATACGGTAAACATCACACACGAACATGGGTATGAAACTACCTATGCACACATGTCGAGATTTAGGCGTGGGGTAGTCAAAGGCACGAAGGTTAAGCGCGGACAAGTCATTGGCTATGTGGGCTCTACTGGTCGCTCTACCGGGAACCACCTGCATTATGAACTAAAAAAAGATGGCGAATACAAAAACCCATTAACACATAAGCCACAACTAGTATATCGCATACGCGGTAAAGAAAAGGCAGCATTTGATGCATTTATTAAGCGCATACAACGATCATAATATGAGCACTACGTATTCTATTTCTACTGGATTACCATTATTGCATCAAGGCAAAGTGCGCAATATGTATGATATTGGTGAGCACTCAATCCTTATGGTAACCACTGATAGAATGAGCGCGTTTGATGTAATTTTTAATGAAGTGATGCCTGAGCGTGGTAAGATATTAAATGAAATATCTAATTTTTGGTTTAGTCAGACAGAGCACATTATTCCCAATCATCTTACTCATACACCTTTATCTCATGTGGTAACTGATGAATATATTGATGCATTAAAGGGGCGTAGTGAAGTGGTCGAAAAACTCACGCCACTTCCTGTGGAAGCCGTGGTGCGTGGCTATATTATCGGTAGTGGTTGGAAAGAATATCAGGCTACTGGGAGCATTTGTGGCATTACTCTTCCCATGGGTATGCAACTCGCCCAACAACTTGAAACACCGGTATATACTCCAGCCACTAAAGCAGCAGTGGGTGATCATGATGAAAATATTAGTTTTGCTAAAACAGTAGAACTTTTGGGGGCAGAGTTAGCCGAACAAGTGCAAGATGTGAGCATTCAGTTATACTCTTTTGCCTATGAATATGCACGCCGTCGTGGCATTATCATTGCTGATACGAAGTTTGAGTTTGGTATTGATAGTGAGGGCACACTTAAGCTTATGGATGAGATACTCACTCCTGATAGTTCTCGGTTTTGGGATGCAGCTGTGTATCAAGTGGGGAGCAGTCCCGAAAGTTATGACAAGCAGATCTTACGAGATTACTTAGAAACCCTAGACTGGAATAAAGCCCCGCCCCCTCCGACACTACCACCAGAAATTATCCACCAAACTAAAGCAAGATATACTCAAGTTAAAGATATATTATTAAGCAAATAACTATTATATAAGCATACCGTGATATAGTAGAATTTTTACCTTACCTCTTTATAATAAAACTTTTGGTATTTACTTAAGGGGGAGATATGGCTTTAAGTCGTCGTGATTTTATTAAGATCGTGGGTGCAGGGGTTGCTACAGGTGCTGTTGGTACTTACGTATATAGCAACAACAGCCTATCACTGCAAGAGAATATGTATGAAGTTCCTAAATTTGGCACTTCACGCATCCTACATATTACTGATACTCACGGTAACCTCTTACCCAACTACTTCCGTGAGCCAAATGTAAACCTTGGGTTTGGTCCTGCTTACGGCAAAATTCCTCATGTAGTGGGCACTAAGTTATTAGCCAAACTCGGCATTAAACCAGGATCTCCAGAGGCATATGCTTTTGCCTATAATGATTTTGAAGAGTTGGCAGCCAAATACGGCAAAACAGGTGGATTTGGTCAACTTAAAACAGTACTAGATAGCCTCAGGGAGGGTGCGGGTGGACGGCAAAATACCCTAACGGTAGATGGAGGTGATACCTGGCAGGGATCGGGTACTTCACTCTGGACTAGAGGTGCAGATATGGTAGAAGCCTGTAATATGATAGGCGTTGATGTGATGGTAGGCCACTGGGAATTTACCTATAAAGAAGCTGAAACTTTAAAGAACATCAACTTTTTCAAAGGTGATTTCTTAGGGCAAAATGTGCGCATTTTTGAAGATGCTCTACTAGAAGATAAATATTTTGAAATGGTCGAAAAGTATGATGGCAATGGATTGTATGATGAAGATGAAGCACTTCCATTTAAGCCATATGTGATTAAAACTGTGGGTGGTAAACGTTTTGCAGTTATTGGACAAGCCTTCCCACGTACTTCAAATGCAAACCCACAGCGGTACTTCTTCCCAGACTGGTCGTTCGGTCTGCGCGAAGATGAAATGAGTGAGTTAGTCGCAGACATTCGTGCTAACGAACAAGTAGATGCGGTGATTGTAGTCTCGCATAATGGCATGGATGTAGATATTAAAATGGCATCTCGCATAGTTGGCATTGATGCTATATTTGGTGGGCACACGCATGATGGTATGCCCCTTCCGGTAGAAGTAAAAAATGCAGGCGGGGTTACACTAGTAACGAATGCAGGTTGTTCTGGTAAGTACGTAGGTGTGATGGACTTTGATATTAAGGGTGGCAAAGTTGTGGACTATCAATATAAGATGTTGCCTGTCTTTAGTAACTTTGTGAAGCCAAATAAAGAAGTGGTGTCCTATATTAGCAAAATGCGCCAAACGACCTATGATAAAGACGTGATCGAAGCAAGAAACTCTAAAATGGCAAATAACCCAGGGCGTTTGGGTAAAACTTATGAGGAGATTTTGACAGAAAAACTATGTACCACCGAAGAAACACTTTATCGCCGTGGTAACTTTATGGGTACCTGGGATCAGGTTATTGTTAATGCCTTGCGTGAAGAATATAACTCCGATATTGCACTCAGTGCTGGTGTTCGCTGGGGTACCAGTGTACCAGCAGGGCATGATGTGACCATGGAAGACCTAATGACCAATACTTCTATGACCTATGCTGAGACCTATGTAAATGAAATGACTGGTCAGCAAATTAAAGATATGCTTGAAGGCATTGCTGAAAATTTATTCGTTCAGGACCCATATTTACAAAGTGGGGGCGATATGGTTCGTGTTGGCGGGCTAGACTATACTATTGAGCCAAATGGCGAATTTGGTAAACGCATAAGCGATATTATGCTTGATAATGGTACCAAGGTACAAATGAATAAATCATACTCAGTCTCTGGTTGGGCACAAGTAAACTCTGTGGGCCCAGGACGCTTGGTGTGGGATGTAACTGCAGATTATCTACGCAAGCAGAAGTCTCTCAAATTGGCAAAAGTTAATCACCCAACCTTAAAAGGAGTGAAAGGTAACCCTGGTATTGAGAGTTATGCGGGTAAGATTGTTTAGTGCATGAATGTGGTAAGTGCTATTTTGCCCGGGTAGCATATTTGAGCTGACGGTTAAATACCACGCTCATACCCGCGCAGAGGATGCACAGCATGCCGACAAAAGTAAATGCGAGATCATATCCGGCAAATATATCATACATTGCTCCACCAGTAATAGGACCAATAATCTGCCCCAAGCCAAAGGCTACAGTAACCAATGCAGTAGCCTTGGTGGTGTTTGCTTTACCAAAGTAGGTAGTACTGAGTAAAAACATTAGTGAGGGGGTGCTCCAAACCGCAATCCCAAATAACAATGCACTGAGCACAATTACATATTGCTCAGTGCCAATAACAATACTCATCGCCGAAATGGCAAGGAGTACATAGGTAATGGCAAGCGCAGTATAGGTGCTATATTTATCGGCAATCAAACCAAATAACGGACCAGAAGCGAGAGAAATACCCCCTAGTACGAGCCAAAAGTAGCTAGAAATTTGAATATCTATAGTAAATTTTTCAATGATATGACTCACAAAATAGGTGAGAAATAAGGTGTAGCTAATGCCAAATAAGAGATAAATACTCGCCATTTTGATAAAGTTGCGACTGGTGATAATAGCTCTAGTAGAAAGTGCTGTAGTAGCAGGATTATGCACACTCTGCGTAGGAATAATGCGTAACATAATGATAATAATACTCACACACATACACACAATAAACACCCAGTAATTGCTGCTAAATGAATATTCTCCAAGACTTCCAAGCCCATATACACTGAGCCCAGAAATAATAATACCCACCGAGTTCCCTGATATAGCCGCCCCCAGCGCCCTACCTTTAAGAGATGGGGCGATAGTATGAGCGACATAAGACATAATGCTCATGTATCCAATAGCAGAGGCAACTCCTACCAAGGCAAAGCACAGAGCTAATAATAGGTAAGAATCCACTATGCTCATGATTAACATAAATACAGCCTCAACTGCAAATACGGCAAATATCAGTGGGCGCAGGGCATAGCGCTGATTAAACATATGTGCTAATAACGCCCCAATAAAATAGCCTATAAAATTTGCAGTGCCAATGAAGCCTATCACCGTACTAGTGATTTCAGGATTTTGTTGCAACAGAGGTACCACCATACCAAAACTCAGGCGTGTAATACCGATAGTTACAAATACCCCTAGAATGCCTACCAATAGAATAGCAAGCACTGAATAATTAGGATGTACACGAGTAAACTCTGAAGTCACTATGAACAAAGGATTTAAAATAACAGTTTTAACATATTTATACCATGCGTACACCACTGGTTAAAATCATAGTATTTGTGCCACTCACTCATCTTCACCCGCTCAGAGATGCTGTTGGTGAAGCAGGGGCTGGTAGCATTGGTGAGTATCACCGCTGTAGTTTTGTGACCCAAGGTAGGGGCTACTTTACTCCGAGTACTCACACCAACCCCACTATCGGCAAGGCACATGAAGAAAGTGAGGTGCCAGAAGCCAAACTAGAGTTTTTGTGTTATGAAACTGATGTGCAAGCTGCGATTGACATTATTAAAGCAAATCATCCTTATGAGCAAGTCGCACTCGATGTTATTCCTTTACTGAATCATCACTATACCATCTAATGAAGCTAAATCATATTAATATTAAAGCACCCAGAGTAGCTATAGAGCAGGAAAAAGAGTTTTTGATAGCAGTTTTAGGACTACACGAGGGCGAGCGACCATTTGCCTATAGTACGGGATATTGGTTGTATAATGCCCAATATGAAGCCATTATTCACATGAGTATCAATGAAGAAAAAACCCTCGTCGGAGAAGTGATTGATCATATTGCATTTTCAGTCCAACAACTTACGCCCTTTGAAGAGCGACTCCATGAGCAAAATATTGAGTATCAGGTGCATACTATTGCAACGCTACAGATGAAGCAAATATTTTTTTATACCCCACTAGGGGTGAAAATTGAATTAAATAGTATTATAAATTAGCTCTTTAGTGATGATGTGAGTGATACTAAATCATATATTGTTGGATGATGTCTGCAAGTTCATCCATACACCCCCTGCATAGTTCTTTGTTCAATGCATCTAGATGTGGTTGGTTATATGTGCCTCTATTATTATCAAAATACTTACCAGCGTGAGTTAATCTATCTCTGCCGAGCTAACCAGCTAGCACAATATATCTGAGCTAATGCTAATATTATTGCTCTGAATGCCAACCCCTTATTCACCATGTTTGTTCCAAGAAAGGGACAGGAGTTATCGCTATAGGTGTTACCTCTAGGAAATGTTGTACTAATAGTTGAGTAGTCGTTATGACGAGTAGGGTACTTTGGATATAGGCACGAAAAGCAGGGAGTTGTGTTGTATGTATGTAGGCATTTGATATATTATAAACTTTGTGGGATAATGTCAATATGCTATATAGCAATTCATTATATGAACGAGAGACAAAATATTATTAAGAATGTAGTTGCAGATATTGGGGGAACTAATTTTCGCCTAGCAATGGTTGATGAGCAGTATACGCTCTCAGATATTCATGTTGAAAAAGTAAGCAACTATGAAAGTTTTACTCAGGGGCTTACAGCATATATTGAGCAAAAAAATATACAAATTAATCACTTGGCTCTGGCAATTGCAGGTCCTGTGGTCTCTCATCACATATCCATGACAAATAGTCATTGGCAATTTAATATTGCAGATATTGTGAATACATTTTCATTATCATCACTTCATGTGATTAATGATTTAACTGCTCTTGCACTTGCCGTTCCGCATTTACCTCAGCAAAGCTTAAAACAATTAGGCACACAAAAGCCTGTCCCCCAGCATAATATTGCCGTGATTGGCATAGGTACTGGACTTGGGGTTTCAGGACTCATACATTTACACTCTGGAAATTTTTTGCCTATTCAAAGCGAAGGTGGGCATATTCATCTGGCAGCATTGAGTAGCGAAGAGGCGGAAATTTTAGACATTTTAAGATTAAATGAAGATATTGTATCTGCGGAAACATTATTGTCTGGAACAGGCATTGTCAGAATATACAATGCATTAATGCAAATGAATGGTGGTACTGAATTTGTATATTCTAGTAGCGAAATAAGTGCCAAAGCGTTTAATAAGGAATGTGGTGTGGCACAAAAGACACTCAAAATTTTTGCTACCTTGCTCGCTCGTTTTTCTAGTGATTGTGCTCTTATGTTTGGGACCAAAGGCGGAGTGTATATTGGAGGCGGAGTGACTGCTAAAATAGCCAAGTGCTTTGCCGAAGAGCAGTTTAGAGATACTTTTATCAATAGCGAGTTTGCATCTTATTTGGCTGAAATACCAACCTATCTTATTCTTGATGAATATGCTGGACTCAAAGGTATTACTTCTTTATTTGGGAATAATTATGAAGGTATTGGAGTAAAACACGTTTCATAACCAATATAGGTATTTTAAATTTTTTTTGGGGAAAAAATGAAAAACATAAATCAAAAGAATGTGCTACTAAGTCAAAAAATTGTATTTGGCGTGGGAATGTTAGGAAATCAAATGTTTCCAGCAGTACTAGGGATATTTGTAGTGGTGCTCATTCAGGGGTTACAACTCAATCCATTGCTTTACAGTCTATTGTTATTTATTCCGCGTATTTTTGATGCAATAACGGACCCTATTATGGGGTTTATTACTGATAATACTAATTCAAGATGGGGAAGAAGAAAGCCCTATATCTTGATAGGCTCTATTATTGCAGGGCTGAGTTTTATGGCTATGTGGCAAGTGTATCCCGAAAACGGGGAAATATATAATTTTTGGTATTTTTTAGGATTTTCTCTACTATTTTTCTTAGGCATGACTATTTTTTCTACTCCATACGTAGCTATGGGGTACGAGATGAGTAATAACTTTCATGACCGCACGAGCCTGATGGCGGTTGCCCAGTGGATTGGTCAGTGGGCGTGGGTAATTGCCCCGTGGTTTTGGGTAGTCATTTATTATCCTGATTTGTTTGAAAACTCTGCAGAAGCTGTACGGACTCTGGCAATATGGGCTGGAGCTATTTGTGCGCTGTTATGCATGGTGCCAGCGTTGTTTGCTAAAACTATTCCGTCGCCAGATAATCTAGCACCACTTACTACCAAAAATATGGGCAATAGTTTAAAAAATATTGCCAAAGATGTAGTTGAAACCTTTCGTTATAGTGAATTTAGACGAGTGTGCGGTGCCACATTCTTAGTGTTTAACACATTTAACGTTATTGCTGGGTTATCTTGGTTTATCATAGTATATGATATGTTTAGTGGTGATCCAGGTGCTGCTGGTAGATGGCCTACCTATTTTGGTATGGCAAGTGCACTGTGTACGTGTTTTATTGTTATTCCTATTATTACCTATTTATCTAGAAAAATTGGTAAGCGTAAGACGTTTATCACAGCTCAAGCAATTTCTATTGGCGGATATCTACTCTTTTATATTGCATTTAACCCAGAACAACCTTGGATGATTTTTTTACCGATGCCATTTTTTGCGTTCGGTATTGGTGGGCTGTTTACTATTATGATGTCAATGACTGCTGATATTTGTGCACTTGATGAGCTAGAGAATGGCGTCAGAAGAGAAGGCATATTTAGTGCGATATATTGGTGGATGGTGAAATTTGGGTTGGCGGTGGCTGGGCTGTTAACTGGCTTGATTTTTACGTTCGTTGGATTTGATTCAGCAGTAGCTCAGCAAACTGAGGCAACCCTAAATGGGCTTATTAACGCTTATATTCTTATTCCTATTGTTGGTACTTCTATCGCTATTTTGGTAATGTATAACTACGACCTAGATGAACAACGTGCGAATGAGATAACTGAGCAACTTGCACGTAAACACGCTGAAACACTATGAAAAATTTAATTGCTATTATATTGGTATTATATTCTATGAACAGTATTGCCAATTACACACAACAACCACAGGACTTACTGATTGGAGAAGTGATGGCTATTGCGTACTCTGGGTTTAGGGCAGGACAACATCCTGATAGGGGTAATGGGGCCATCAATCCGAGCAAAGCAGAAATTCTTGAAGATCTACAAATATTAGAGAAACACGGGTTTCGCCTCATTCGTATGTATGATTCTGGCATTAACTCCCGCCACACGCTGGAACTTATTAAAGAACATAATATTGACATCAAGGTAGTGATGGGTGCATGGATTAGTGCAGAGCTCAGTAATCACCGTGGCTGTTCGTGGTGTGTTGAGCCTATACCGCAGAGTGAGCTTACGGCAAATACTAAAGAAAATATTGCTGAAATTAATAGGCTCATTACCCTTGCAAATGAATATCCTGAAATCATCATTGCAGTCAATGTGGGCAACGAAGCGTTAGTTGATTGGACTGATCATTTAGTAAGTGTTGATAGTATGATTCAATATGTACGAAATGTTAAAGCAGCAATTTCACAACCGGTTACTGTAGCTGAGAATTACTTTTGGTGGGCAAAAAAAGGTCAAGAACTAGCATCAGAGCTTGATTTTATTGGAGTGCATACTTACCCTATTTGGGAAGGTAGAGGCATTGATAAGGGGCTGCCCTTTACTATAGAAAATATAGAAATGGTACGTCAGGCATTACCAGAAAGTAAGATAGCAATTTTTGAAGCAGGATGGGCAACTACAGCAATTGAGTTTGGCGAACGAGCAAATGAGCAAGACCAAGTGACATACTTTACTCAACTCTCTGAATGGGGACAACAGACAAATACTACTATTTTCTTTTTTGAGGCGTTTGATGAGCCTTGGAAAGGTGACCCAGCAAATTCTTTGGGTGCAGAAAAGCACTGGGGCATATTTTTTGAAAGCAGAAAGCCGAAATTATTAATGCAACAATAAACTCAGTACGCAAATTTATTTCACTACTGGCGCACAACTTTCTCTAACAATGAGCTGAGTTGATAGAGCGATAAGGCTATAGTCATTTTCTTTATTGTTAATTTTATTGAAGAGCAAGTCGCATGAGTATTTTGCAATTTTTTGAATTGGTGCACGAACAGTAGTAAGTGCTGGGTTGCTTTGAGCGGCAATGCTAATGTCATCAAAGCCAATTATGCTCATATCTTCTGGAACTCTTACCCCGTTATTTTGAAATTCTTTAATTGCCCCAAGTGCCATAGAATCATTGGCACAGATAATTGCAGTAGGCGGGGTAGGTAACGATAAGAAATACTTTGCACCTTTTATTCCTGATTCGTGAGAATAATCACCATGAAAGATGTATTCTTTGTTTGCTACGAGATTATTATGCTTGAGTCCGTACTCAAAACCCTTGAAACGATTGGTACCAACTTTGGAGTCAAATAGTCCAGTCATACAGCCTATGTGCGAATGTCCTAATGACACAATATAATTTACCGCCTCTGAATCAGCATTAAAATTATCAATCACCACTGCAGGAATAGTTTTATCTACAGTAGAATTTTCTATAACCACTACGGGCAAATATTGGTTGATTTCTAGAATAATATCTTCAGTTGAGGGAATACACGTTGCAATAACCCCATCAAGTGTAGGTAATAATTTATCAAGACGATCTTTATCAGCATCAGAGAAAAACACGAGAGCATAATTTTTTTTCGCAGCCCAGCGCTCTAGCTCCTGAAATAATAAAGAGTAGTACGGACTTGCAATGCCAGAGCGAATACTACTATCCAAAAAATATCCAATAATCCGATTTTTTTGGGCGGGTTGAGTATTTACAAAAGAACCTTTGTGAGGAATCTTAATGATGACATTTTCATTTAGTAATTTATCCAAAGCCTTACGTACAGTCATGTAGGACACACCCAGCTCTTTCGCAAGCATACGCTCACTTGGTAGCTTGTCTGCTATAGTGCAGTCTTCAATATCTTTCTTGATTTTGTTAACGACTTGTTGATATTTTGGAATGATATTTTGCATTAGATTTTAAACTCACAAATATTACACACAATAAATACGATGTTTTTAAGTGCCTATAACTCATTTTAAATGATTATTATTATATTGACAAACAGATATGAACAGAGTATATTAGAAAAAACGCTATATAGCAATATTTAAATTTATTATTATATTTTAGCCAATTATGGTTATTGGTTTGGGGGAAAACGCATGAATAGTATCTTTGACTATACTAAATATTACTTATTTTTTATTGTTGTGGTATTTATTGTTACCAGTTGTGGCAGTGGCGGCGGTACGCAGTATGATCCCATATCGGACTCTACAATCACAGTAGTTGAGGTGACAGAGTTTAATAATGATTTTAATAATTTAACTGGACTCAACACCACTGCGCCACAAGCCCCATACGCTAACGAGTCCCAAACCTATAACCCCAACAACGTAAGTATTGTCACTAGCCCTTCAGCCACTGCTAATAGTGTGAATACACTTAACTATTCTACACAAAGTACAAGCACTCCAGAGACCTATCTACAAATATTAGCTACGACCAATAGCGGAACGGTGACCTCGGGCTATGTTTCTACTCAGGGCTTTCAGGAGTTTCAGTACGGACGAGTAGAGGCGCGCATTAAAATCCCTAATAACACTGCGGTAGTTCCACGTTTTTCCCTTATTGGTGAGTCGTTTAGCACTACAGTAAATATCCCTACTGCAGGCGCATTAGATATTATGCAGGTTGGTTCTGACACCAAAACCATCACTCCGCAACTATATGGGGCAAACCCATCTTCAACCCCAGTACTCAGAAATGAAAGTTTGGCTGATGGATTTAGGGTATATAGCGTTGACTGGACAACTGATAAAATGATTGTAAAAGAATCAGGTACAGTGCTACATACCTTTGATATTGCAAATGATCCTAGATTTCAACAAGAGTTTTTTGTTGCACTGAGCATAGGGGTGCCAACTGGCAATACTCTGGTTGGCACTGCTACGATGTTAGTTGATTGGCTTAAGGTATATCCTAATGAAACCCAAGACAACACTGGCTTTTTAGGAGATGACAACTCAACTAAAGTTTCAGCAACTACTGTAGAAACCACAAATAGCAATGTAAGCGTTAATACTTCAGCTAACAATGTAGGAGGCGTTACACCCCTACAAGGTGACTCGTATATAGCATTAGACTTTAATACCACAGAGGCTGGTGCGGGTGCAATCCTCAAGGTGAATGCTACTGACTACTCACAAAAAACCAATGTAAACTTTGCAATTAATACCAGCCAAATGAGTAATTTAGCGAGTATGAAGGTAATCGTATATGATACAAACTCTAGTGCTACCATATCAATCTCTGAGATTACTCCTGCAGTAGTTACTGCGGACACTGGTGTAGCTAATAACGTAAATAATTCAAATCCATTTAGTACCTTAAACACTTCTAGTGGTACGACAGACTGGAATAACTATAGCATCCCTCTAAGAAATTTTACTCAGGCAAATAATACCTTTGATTTTTCTAACTTCACTGGAATTGGGTTTAGTGACCCTGTTGATGCAAATGGCCAACCAGTAACAGGTAGTTTATTGGTTGATAACCTGCAAATGGCGGAGACTATTCTCATTGGGTTGCCACTTGATTTTGAGCTCTCGAGCTCAAGTTATAATCTCTCTGAAGCAAATGGCGGAGGTATTTCTATCGTTGATATACTTGAAACTACAGATGGGGTAAATGAATCTAAAAAAGTTATTAAAATCACTCAAAGTGCGGATAATGCAGAGGTGAGCGTACTGCTTGACTCACCAATTGACTTATCATCAAATAAATATTTTACTCTCAAAGTCAAAGCCTCAAGAGCAACTCCGATAGAACTCACACTGCAAAATCCTGACAACCCATCACAAACAGGATCAGTAGTTGGCCAGTATAGATATCCCAATACTGGGGCGTGGGAAGAGGTCTTGTTTGATTTTTCAAATGTAGCTAACGCAGTAGGTTCCAACGCAAAAAAAATCATCATAAAGTTTGATAATGGTAGTCCCAATGGTTTTGCCTCTACACCAGCAAATTGGACATTCTATGCTGATGATTTAGAGCAGTACGCTACCATTCCAGATGATGTTTTCCGGGAACCTTCTACCGCACCATTATCACCGAGTGCTACCAGAACAATTTCTATCTATAGCGATGCGTATACTGATATACCTAGAGACTTAACTCAAGATAATGGACAAACAACCATATTAACTGAAAAAAGTTATGGAGGAAATAATGTATTAAAACTAAAAGATTTTGATCATCAAGTTATTGATTTTCAGGACAACAAACAAGATATAACTGCTTATGATAAATTCTATTTTAATTATTGGACACACGATATTAAATCGTTTAATTCATTTTTAATTAGTATCGATGGCGTAACAACAGAAGCCGCATATCCGGCATCTACATCCCTTAACTCATGGCAATCAGTAGATATTGATACTTCTCATTTTGCCGATGGTGGCGTGGATTTAACCAAAATATCACAATTAAAATTTGATACATCACACACTCCAACGGGAATTGTGTATTTGGATAATATTTATTTTTATGATAGCTCTTCTGTGCCTCCATTTGAGGATGGATTGCTCACCAATGGCGACTTCCAATCAGGTGTTAACTCATGGAGCGGAAATCCACCTGGCGGTCTAGACACAAAAGATGATGGTGCTAATAAATATTTTTATGCTAACCCTCCAAAGGCAAGTGCTAACCCATATGATATAAATTTACAACAGGTCGTTGAAATTATCAATGGTAAGTCATATACCTTAACTTTTAAGGCTAAATCAGACAGAACTCGAGCGATTTCTGCAGGTATTGGGTTGAATAAATCTCCATGGACTAATGTAACAAATGATGTAACACTGAAAAATGAATGGCAATCATACACACTTGAATTTACAAGTAACTTTGGTGACTCAAACAGCCGTGTATTTTTTGATATGGGCGCTGCCGCTGGTGAGGTAAGTATTGATGATGTTGCGTTGTTTGCCGCTGATAGCACAACCCCAACTCCAGATACTAATATTACTCTCCCAGTAGGCTTTGAACAAGCTGCTGGTAGTTATACAGTTACAGGGTTTGATGGCGGTAGTATCTCTGTCAAAGCAAATCCACAACCAAATGGCATTAACACCAGTGGCAATGTTGCAGAAATCATCAAAGGTCCAGGTGAAACATGGGCAGGATCGTTCCTCACCTTGGATAGTGCTATTGACTTTAACCAAGGTAAAGTATTTAAAGTAAAAGCATGGTCATCTCAACCACGTACACTCTTGCTCCAATTAGGTAATAGTACTGGAGCACCAGCACACCCTAATCAAATAGAAGTAGAAGTCAATCACCCAGGTGGCTCACAATGGGAAGAACTTACCTTTGACTTTAGTGCTAAAGACCTTGCTCCATTTGATTCAAATGGTGGAGCGGTAAGAGTAGTCTTTATCATGGATAATGGTACCAATGGTGGTGGTGGTGCAGACTGGACCATGTATATTGATGATATCACTCAAGAGGTTGCAAGCACCCCAACTCCAGATACTAATATTACTCTCCCAGTAGGCTTTGAACAAGCTGCTGGTAGTTATACAGTTACAGGGTTTGATGGCGGTAGTATCTCTGTCAAAGCAAATCCACAACCAAATGGCATTAACACCAGTGGCAATGTTGCAGAAATCATCAAAGGTCCAGGTGAAACATGGGCAGGATCGTTCCTCACCTTGGATAGTGCTATTGACTTTAACCAAGGTAAAGTATTTAAAGTAAAAGCATGGTCATCTCAACCACGTACACTCTTGCTCCAATTAGGTAATAGTACTGGAGCACCAGCACACCCTAATCAAATAGAAGTAGAAGTCAATCACCCAGGTGGCTCACAATGGGAAGAACTTACCTTTGACTTTAGTGCTAAAGACCTTGCTCCATTTGATTCAAATGGTGGAGCGGTAAGAGTAGTCTTTATCATGGATAATGGTACCAATGGTGGTGGTGGTGCAGACTGGACCATGTATATTGATGATATCACTCAAGAGGTTGCAAGCACCCCAACTCCAGATACTAATATTACTCTCCCAGTAGGCTTTGAACAAGCTGCTGGTAGTTATACAGTTACAGGGTTTGATGGCGGTAGTATCTCTGTCAAAGCAAATCCACAACCAAATGGCATTAACACCAGTGGCAATGTTGCAGAAATCATCAAAGGTCCAGGTGAAACATGGGCAGGATCGTTCCTCACCTTGGATAGTGCTATTGACTTTAACCAAGGTAAAGTATTTAAAGTAAAAGCATGGTCATCTCAACCACGTACACTCTTGCTCCAATTAGGTAATAGTACTGGAGCACCAGCACACCCTAATCAAATAGAAGTAGAAGTCAATCACCCAGGTGGCTCACAATGGGAAGAACTTACCTTTGACTTTAGTGCTAAAGACCTTGCTCCATTTGATTCAAATGGTGGAGCGGTAAGAGTAGTCTTTATCATGGATAATGGTACCAATGGTGGTGGTGGTGCAGACTGGACCATGTATATTGATGATATCACTCAAGAGGTTGCAAGCACCCCAACTCCAGATACTAATATTACTCTCCCAGTAGGCTTTGAACAAGCTGCTGGTAGTTATACAGTTACAGGGTTTGATGGCGGTAGTATCTCTGTCAAAGCAAATCCACAACCAAATGGCATTAACACCAGTGGCAATGTTGCAGAAATCATCAAAGGTCCAGGTGAAACATGGGCAGGATCGTTCCTCACCTTGGATAGTGCTATTGACTTTAACCAAGGTAAAGTATTTAAAGTAAAAGCATGGTCATCTCAACCACGTACACTCTTGCTCCAATTAGGTAATAGTACTGGAGCACCAGCACACCCTAATCAAATAGAAGTAGAAGTCAATCACCCAGGTGGCTCACAATGGGAAGAACTTACCTTTGACTTTAGTGCTAAAGACCTTGCTCCATTTGATTCAAATGGTGGAGCGGTAAGAGTAGTCTTTATCATGGATAATGGTACCAATGGTGGTGGTGGTGCAGACTGGACCATGTATATTGATGATATCACTCAAGAGGTTGCAAGCACCCCAACTCCAGATACTAATATTACTCTCCCAGTAGGCTTTGAACAAGCTGCTGGTAGTTATACAGTTACAGGGTTTGATGGCGGTAGTATCTCTGTCAAAGCAAATCCACAACCAAATGGCATTAACACCAGTGGCAATGTTGCAGAAATCATCAAAGGTCCAGGTGAAACATGGGCAGGATCGTTCCTCACCTTGGATAGTGCTATTGACTTTAACCAAGGTAAAGTATTTAAAGTAAAAGCATGGTCATCTCAACCACGTACACTCTTGCTCCAATTAGGTAATAGTACTGGAGCACCAGCACACCCTAATCAAATAGAAGTAGAAGTCAATCACCCAGGTGGCTCACAATGGGAAGAACTTACCTTTGACTTTAGTGCTAAAGACCTTGCTCCATTTGATTCAAATGGTGGAGCGGTAAGAGTAGTCTTTATCATGGATAATGGTACCAATGGTGGTGGTGGTGCAGACTGGACCATGTATATTGATGATATCACTCAAGAGGTTGCAAGCACCCCAACTCCAGATACTAATATTACTCTCCCAGTAGGCTTTGAACAAGCTGCTGGTAGTTATACAGTTACAGGGTTTGATGGCGGTAGTATCTCTGTCAAAGCAAATCCACAACCAAATGGCATTAACACCAGTGGCAATGTTGCAGAAATCATCAAAGGTCCAGGTGAAACATGGGCAGGATCGTTCCTCACCTTGGATAGTGCTATTGACTTTAACCAAGGTAAAGTATTTAAAGTAAAAGCATGGTCATCTCAACCACGTACACTCTTGCTCCAATTAGGTAATAGTACTGGAGCACCAGCACACCCTAATCAAATAGAAGTAGAAGTCAATCACCCAGGTGGCTCACAATGGGAAGAACTTACCTTTGACTTTAGTGCTAAAGACCTTGCTCCATTTGATTCAAATGGTGGAGCGGTAAGAGTAGTCTTTATCATGGATAATGGTACCAATGGTGGTGGTGGTGCAGACTGGACCATGTATATTGATGATATCACTCAAGAGGTTGCAAGCACCCCAACTCCAGATACTAATATTACTCTCCCAGTAGGCTTTGAACAAGCTGCTGGTAGTTATACAGTTACAGGGTTTGATGGCGGTAGTATCTCTGTCAAAGCAAATCCACAACCAAATGGCATTAACACCAGTGGCAATGTTGCAGAAATCATCAAAGGTCCAGGTGAAACATGGGCAGGATCGTTCCTCACCTTGGATAGTGCTATTGACTTTAACCAAGGTAAAGTATTTAAAGTAAAAGCATGGTCATCTCAACCACGTACACTCTTGCTCCAATTAGGTAATAGTACTGGAGCACCAGCACACCCTAATCAAATAGAAGTAGAAGTCAATCACCCAGGTGGCTCACAATGGGAAGAACTTACCTTTGACTTTAGTGCTAAAGACCTTGCTCCATTTGATTCAAATGGTGGAGCGGTAAGAGTAGTCTTTATCATGGATAATGGTACCAATGGTGGTGGTGGTGCAGACTGGACCATGTATATTGATGATATCACTCAAGAGGTTGCAAGCACCCCAACGCCAACTGCTCCAACAGATGCTCCAGCAGCACCCACCCAAGCAGCAGCAGATGTAATCTCAATATTTAGTGATGCGTATCAAGATGTTACTAATGCATGGAATAATGCCGGCGGATGGGGAGCCTTTAATATTGCACCTACTGATGTAAACATTGCTTCAAATGCATTAAAAAAAGGATCATTTGATAGTTCAGGTGCGCAGTTTATTGCAAATGATTTTAGTAGTAATAAAGTAGATGGCTCTGTCTATACTCACTTCCGTTTAGATTTTTGGGTAGGCGATGCAGATGTCACAAACAAGGTATTTAACCTTAAACTATCTAACCATGAAAACGGTACTAAGGAGACTAATGCGTTAGAGTACGCTATTAACACTGGAACTACTCCAGCAATCACCTCTGGACAATGGATATCAGTAGATTTACCTATCAGTAACTTTAATAATAATAGTAGTAGTTTTGGTAGCTCCGACCTTGCTCAGTTTGTGATTACATCAAGCCTATCTGATGTTTATATTGACAACATCTACTTCTATAAAGGAAGTGCAACCCCAACTCCAGATACTAATATTACTCTCCCAGTAGGCTTTGAACAAGCTGCTGGTAGTTATACAGTTACAGGGTTTGATGGCGGTAGTATCTCTGTCAAAGCAAATCCACAACCAAATGGCATTAACACCAGTGGCAATGTTGCAGAAATCATCAAAGGTCCAGGTGAAACATGGGCAGGATCGTTCCTCACCTTGGATAGTGCTATTGACTTTAACCAAGGTAAAGTATTTAAAGTAAAAGCATGGTCATCTCAACCACGTACACTCTTGCTCCAATTAGGTAATAGTACTGGAGCACCAGCACACCCTAATCAAATAGAAGTAGAAGTCAATCACCCAGGTGGCTCACAATGGGAAGAACTTACCTTTGACTTTAGTGCTAAAGACCTTGCTCCATTTGATTCAAATGGTGGAGCGGTAAGAGTAGTCTTTATCATGGATAATGGTACCAATGGTGGTGGTGGTGCAGACTGGACCATGTATATTGATGATATCACTCAAGAGGTTGCAAGCACCCCAACTCCAGATACTAATATTACTCTCCCAGTAGGCTTTGAACAAGCTGCTGGTAGTTATACAGTTACAGGGTTTGATGGCGGTAGTATCTCTGTCAAAGCAAATCCACAACCAAATGGCATTAACACCAGTGGCAATGTTGCAGAAATCATCAAAGGTCCAGGTGAAACATGGGCAGGATCGTTCCTCACCTTGGATAGTGCTATTGACTTTAACCAAGGTAAAGTATTTAAAGTAAAAGCATGGTCATCTCAACCACGTACACTCTTGCTCCAATTAGGTAATAGTACTGGAGCACCAGCACACCCTAATCAAATAGAAGTAGAAGTCAATCACCCAGGTGGCTCACAATGGGAAGAACTTACCTTTGACTTTAGTGCTAAAGACCTTGCTCCATTTGATTCAAATGGTGGAGCGGTAAGAGTAGTCTTTATCATGGATAATGGTACCAATGGTGGTGGTGGTGCAGACTGGACCATGTATATTGATGATATCACTCAAGAGGTTGCAAGCACCCCAACGCCAACTGCTCCAACAGATGCTCCAGCAGCACCCACCCAAGCAGCAGCAGATGTAATCTCAATATTTAGTGATGCGTATCAAGATGTTACTAATGCATGGAATAATGCCGGCGGATGGGGAGCCTTTAATATTGCACCTACTGATGTAAACATTGCTTCAAATGCATTAAAAAAAGGATCATTTGATAGTTCAGGTGCGCAGTTTATTGCAAATGATTTTAGTAGTAATAAAGTAGATGGCTCTGTCTATACTCACTTCCGTTTAGATTTTTGGGTAGGCGATGCAGATGTCACAAACAAGGTATTTAACCTTAAACTATCTAACCATGAAAACGGTACTAAGGAGACTAATGCGTTAGAGTACGCTATTAACACTGGAACTACTCCAGCAATCACCTCTGGACAATGGATATCAGTAGATTTACCTATCAGTAACTTTAATAATAATAGTAGTAGTTTTGGTAGCTCCGACCTTGCTCAGTTTGTGATTACATCAAGCCTATCTGATGTTTATATTGACAACATCTACTTCTATAAAGGAAGTGCAACCCCAACTCCAGATACTAATATTACTCTCCCAGTAGGCTTTGAACAAGCTGCTGGTAGTTATACAGTTACAGGGTTTGATGGCGGTAGTATCTCTGTCAAAGCAAATCCACAACCAAATGGCATTAACACCAGTGGCAATGTTGCAGAAATCATCAAAGGTCCAGGTGAAACATGGGCAGGATCGTTCCTCACCTTGGATAGTGCTATTGACTTTAACCAAGGTAAAGTATTTAAAGTAAAAGCATGGTCATCTCAACCACGTACACTCTTGCTCCAATTAGGTAATAGTACTGGAGCACCAGCACACCCTAATCAAATAGAAGTAGAAGTCAATCACCCAGGTGGCTCACAATGGGAAGAACTTACCTTTGACTTTAGTGCTAAAGACCTTGCTCCATTTGATTCAAATGGTGGAGCGGTAAGAGTAGTCTTTATCATGGATAATGGTACCAATGGTGGTGGTGGTGCAGACTGGACCATGTATATTGATGATATCACTCAAGAGGTTGCAAGCACCCCAACTCCAGATACTAATATTACTCTCCCAGTAGGCTTTGAACAAGCTGCTGGTAGTTATACAGTTACAGGGTTTGATGGCGGTAGTATCTCTGTCAAAGCAAATCCACAACCAAATGGCATTAACACCAGTGGCAATGTTGCAGAAATCATCAAAGGTCCAGGTGAAACATGGGCAGGATCGTTCCTCACCTTGGATAGTGCTATTGACTTTAACCAAGGTAAAGTATTTAAAGTAAAAGCATGGTCATCTCAACCACGTACACTCTTGCTCCAATTAGGTAATAGTACTGGAGCACCAGCACACCCTAATCAAATAGAAGTAGAAGTCAATCACCCAGGTGGCTCACAATGGGAAGAACTTACCTTTGACTTTAGTGCTAAAGACCTTGCTCCATTTGATTCAAATGGTGGAGCGGTAAGAGTAGTCTTTATCATGGATAATGGTACCAATGGTGGTGGTGGTGCAGACTGGACCATGTATATTGATGATATCACTCAAGAGGTTGCAAGCACCCCAACTCCAGATACTAATATTACTCTCCCAGTAGGCTTTGAACAAGCTGCTGGTAGTTATACAGTTACAGGGTTTGATGGCGGTAGTATCTCTGTCAAAGCAAATCCACAACCAAATGGCATTAACACCAGTGGCAATGTTGCAGAAATCATCAAAGGTCCAGGTGAAACATGGGCAGGATCGTTCCTCACCTTGGATAGTGCTATTGACTTTAACCAAGGTAAAGTATTTAAAGTAAAAGCATGGTCATCTCAACCACGTACACTCTTGCTCCAATTAGGTAATAGTACTGGAGCACCAGCACACCCTAATCAAATAGAAGTAGAAGTCAATCACCCAGGTGGCTCACAATGGGAAGAACTTACCTTTGACTTTAGTGCTAAAGACCTTGCTCCATTTGATTCAAATGGTGGAGCGGTAAGAGTAGTCTTTATCATGGATAATGGTACCAATGGTGGTGGTGGTGCAGACTGGACCATGTATATTGATGATATCACTCAAGAGGTTGCAAGCACCCCAACTCCAGATACTAATATTACTCTCCCAGTAGGCTTTGAACAAGCTGCTGGTAGTTATACAGTTACAGGGTTTGATGGCGGTAGTATCTCTGTCAAAGCAAATCCACAACCAAATGGCATTAACACCAGTGGCAATGTTGCAGAAATCATCAAAGGTCCAGGTGAAACATGGGCAGGATCGTTCCTCACCTTGGATAGTGCTATTGACTTTAACCAAGGTAAAGTATTTAAAGTAAAAGCATGGTCATCTCAACCACGTACACTCTTGCTCCAATTAGGTAATAGTACTGGAGCACCAGCACACCCTAATCAAATAGAAGTAGAAGTCAATCACCCAGGTGGCTCACAATGGGAAGAACTTACCTTTGACTTTAGTGCTAAAGACCTTGCTCCATTTGATTCAAATGGTGGAGCGGTAAGAGTAGTCTTTATCATGGATAATGGTACCAATGGTGGTGGTGGTGCAGACTGGACCATGTATATTGATGATATCACTCAAGAGGTTGCAAGCACCCCAACTCCAACTGCTCCAACAGATGCTCCAGCAGCACCCACCCAAGCAGCAGCAGATGTAATCTCAATATTTAGTGATGCGTATCAAGATGTTACTAATGCATGGAATAATGCCGGCGGATGGGGAGCCTTTAATATTGCACCTACTGATGTAAACATTGCTTCAAATGCATTAAAAAAAGGATCATTTGATAGTTCAGGTGCGCAGTTTATTGCAAATGATTTTAGTAGTAATAAAGTAGATGGCTCTGTCTATACTCACTTCCGTTTAGATTTTTGGGTAGGCGATGCAGATGTCACAAACAAGGTATTTAACCTTAAACTATCTAACCATGAAAACGGTACTAAGGAGACTAATGCGTTAGAGTACGCTATTAACACTGGAACTACTCCAGCAATCACCTCTGGACAATGGATATCAGTAGATTTACCTATCAGTAACTTTAATAATAATAGTAGTAGTTTTGGTAGCTCCGACCTTGCTCAGTTTGTGATTACATCAAGCCTATCTGATGTTTATATTGATAACATCTACTTCTATAAGGCAGATTCAACTTCAGATGGAGGTAGTAGTAGTGCTATGAATCTTTCATCTAATAGCTACTCAAATGGTGGAGAAATTCCTACTACATTTGCCTGTGTAGACTATTCTGGTAGTAATTTTTCACCACATTATGCTTGGAATAATATTCCTACAGGGGCAAGTAGTTTTGCTTTAATTATGGATGATGAAACATCACCTTGTGGTTCAGGAGATGAGGCTTGCGTTCATTGGAATGTGTTTAATATTCCATTTGGGGTTACTTCGTTTGCAGAAAATATTAATATTTCAGAGTTAGATGGAGTAGTTGAAGGATATAACTATGCCTTGACGCAAGATTATGAGGGACCTTGCCCTCCAACAACTCATGAATATAAAACAACTATTTATGCACTCAATGCTGATATGCCTAATGTTAATATTGGTCTCGACACTTCATTTACTAGAAGCCAATTTGAAAGTACTTATGCTAATAATATTGTTGGGAGTGCTACATATACTGGAATGTTTACTGTTACTGATTCGAATTTTACCCCACCCGGGGAGATAGGTGCTATACGAACTCTTATATGGAGCGATGAATTTAATAATTCAACATTAGATACCAGTAATTGGAATTATGAAACTGGCTATGGCTTAGATAATAGTGGTTGGGGGAATAATGAAAGGCAAAATTATACTGATAGTCCAGATAATCTCTCAATTGAAAATGACCCTAATGATCCGAATAATAAATTTTTAAAAATCACCGCAAGATGTAGCGATGGTAATTGTGCTGGAAGAGATGGTTCTGTTACTTCTGCACGTATTAATACTAAGGGTAATTTTAGTGTTCAATATGGTTGGATAGAAGCTCGTATTAAAGTACCTAATGGTGATTCTACATGGCCTGCATTCTGGATGTTGGGCAATACGTTTAATCCTACTACCTATCAAGGTTGGCCCGAATCAGGTGAAATAGATATTATGGAAGTCTCTGGTAAGGACTCCATAAATAAATCAATTTTTGCTATGCACTGGGAGGATAACGTTCGTAAGTCTGTTGAGCAACGAAGAGATAATGGTAGCCCGCTCAGTGATGATTTTCATGTGTATGCTATGGAGTGGGATAGCACAAAAATTACTGGGTATATAGATGGTATCCAATACTTTGAACAAGATATTACAAGCGATGCAATGTCAGAATTTCACCAAGAATTTTTCTTAATTTTAAATATTGCTATTGGCGGTAGGCTTGGTGGCACTCCTAACCAAATCAAAACTACACCTCAAGAAATGTTAGTTGATTGGGTCAGAGTATATCAATAATAATTTGGGGATAATATGAGTACAAAACATTTTAATTTGAGCATATTTTTTAAGGCTATATTAGTAAGTATAGTGCTAGTTAGTACTGCACATGCTACTGAATCAGTAAACTTGGTGAATGATTCTAAGGGCTGGAAAATGCAAGTTAATGGGCAAGATACTTATATAAAAGGGATGGTTTGGGGATATTCACCAAGAGATACTAACTATACCTATAATCTTTGGGGTCAAGGTGATGCATATGTAAAAAAAGTACTTGACTATGACTTTAGCCGCATGAAAGATGCGGGTGTGAATGTCATACGTTCATTTGCTACCATTCCACCACAGTGGGTAACTTACATTTATGAAACTTATGGCATTATGACTGCTATTAACCCTCTTATGGGTCGTTATGGTGCAAGCATAGATGGGGTATGGGTAGAATTTACTGATTATTCTGACTCTCGCACCCGTCAAATTCTTAAAGAGGAAGTACTAGAAACTGTGCGTAGGTACAAAGATGTGCCAGGGGTCATTATGTTTGCTCTGGGTAACGAAAGTAATTATGGTCTTTCATGGAAGAGTTTTGAAATAGAAAATCTCCCAGTTGGCGAACAAAATACAGCAAAAGCAGAGTACTTATATAGCCTATTTGGTGAAGTGATTAATGAAGCAAAAATGATAGATTCTAAAAATCTTTACACCATTGTCAACGGCGATATTCAGTATCTTGATTTAATTGCCAAATATGGCAAAAATTGGGATTTACTAGGAACAAATGTCTACCGTGGCGTAAGCTTTACCTCATTATGGGCTGAGGTAAAAGCAAAATACAACAAACCAGTCCTAATGTTTGAATTTGGGAGCGATGCTTTTAATGCCAAAGACTTTGTGGAAGATGAAGTTTCCCAAGCGTTTTACCTTCGTGCACAATGGGAGGAAATGTATCAAAAGTCCTACAACAACAACCAAGAAGGTAACTCATTAGGTGGTTTTGTGTTTGAGTGGCGTGATGAATGGTGGAAGTTTAAACAAACTGAAAATTTAGATATTCAAGATACCAATGCTTCATGGAGCAATGGCGGATACCAAAATGATTACCAATCAGGACAAAACAATATGAATGAAGAGTGGTGGGGGGTAAACCGCTTAGGTGATGCAAATAGTGATGGGGTATTTGAAGCAGAGCCGAGATTAGCATTAGATGTGCTGAGCCAAATTTGGGCAATTAACCCCTATACTAACTCTACAGAGTCTATTAAGCTAATTCTGGATGATTTGATTACACAGGGAAGAGTGGACTACGCTGAAGCACTTAAAAATAAAAAAATTCTAACCTTTGATGGTGGGAGAGTCGTAATAGATGCCCTGACAAGACACAATGGTGAGCATGAAGGAGAGGATATTGGTGCTATGGCGTTTTTTGATTTTAGCTTGAACCCAAGTAACAACTTTAACGCAAAAACTACATTAAACCTTACTCAAAGCGCTATCCAAAGTAATTTCAAACAAAGATATGGCGACCGAATGCATGATGACGATGAAAATGAACAAAAACATCTTGAGGTCTATGACTTTGAAGCAACATATAAAACTCCATATGGAAATTTTAATGGGTTTTACCATGTTCCACGCTATCATTGGGGAGATGAGGGTGATTACTTTGGGATATTGCGTGAAACCACTGACATGGATGGACAAGATATTTGGAATGCCAAAGCACCAAGTGGCGTAGAGTTTGAAGGTACTGGAACACTAGATGGACTCAAAATACTTGCTGGTGAAGAGGTGTACTGGGGAGCTAATCCAAAGGCTATTATCAAATATCAATTTGGTAACAATAAGCAATACACAATTCTCCATTCTGAAGATATACAAGAAAGCTCTGGCGACTCACAAAGTAGTAATGATGATACAGATAAAGCTAGAGTAACTACCTTACAAGGGGAGTTTGAACTAGAAGATAATATTCAACTTAAAGTAGGCGGGATAATCTCAAATACCCAAAAAATTGATGAGCCTTATTTTTATTATAGAAATGGTAAATTATATCAAGATACAATAGAATTTAAAGACACCTTAGGGCTTAAGGCAAGAATTGATTTTGATAAATTCACTAGCGTTAAGCCTTACATCGGGTTACGTTATGGTGGACTCGTTGCCGATGGTGGAGAACATATTGCTGAAAAGGGTACTAACCTATCATATAGCGGTGCTGGTAATAAACGTGAGTTAGAGCTAGGGATGGATATACCAAGAGGGCACATGACCTTTACTCCAAGAATATTACTTAGGGATAACTTAGAAGATGCTATTCCACACACAGCAGCCACTATTAATGGTAGTGCAGTGACTATAGGTACTAGCCCACGTAGAGTTGACAGAGATCCATTTGCTGTAACGGGAAATAGAGCGGTGCGTGGTATTGAGTTATTTATGACTTATGACCCTACACCAGGAACATATTTTTATGAATGGGACAATGATGATAGAGAGGATGCTGGCTTGGCATATAACTTTGGGATAACGTATGAAAAATACCCAACAATAACTGATGCGAACTCGTCAAAGTTAAAAAACGAAACAGATGTATATTTCCTAAACAAGCCAGCTGAACAAGTATGGAAGTTAAGTAGTAAAATTGTTAGAAACTATCATAGTAATTTACGTTCTGTATATCATGTATCTATAGGTAAAGAGCAACCTAATGCAGAAGTAAATAAGGCAGAAATCTCCCAATCAATTGTATCAAAACATATTATTAATAAACGCAATATTTTTGAAGCTACTTATAAGAAAAATGCATGGGGTGAATATGATTTCCAAAAAGAGCAAGACATTCGCTTCCCTCATCAATTTGCGTTAGGATACACCAGGTTACTAGAGGTAGGAAAAACAGAGTCTAACTCAGACAAAATCGGTGTAAATTTCTACAGAAGAACACTTGATCCAGCAGGCGTAAACGATGATAGAGATTACTCAAATATGAATGAGATACATTTTTTCTTAGAATTGCGTTTTTAGGAGTATAGAGCATGAATACTACAGTATCAACCAGTGTTAAAGCATTTTTTTTAAGTCTATCACTCCTATTATTGGCTTCTTGTGGCGGTGGAGGCAGTAATGGCTCACCAGCACCTACGCAATTAGACTTACCTACAGGTACAGATCTTACTCTCTCTTGTTTAGAGGTGGGCATTGCTGATAATACCTGTGTATTAGATGATCCTGATAACCCATTTAGATTTAGTGTAGTCAATGATGAGACAAAATGGGATTTAGTAAAAAGTGTAGGTACAGAGCAGAAAGCATTATTTTATTTATGGGCAACCGCTCTTGCACAACAACAAAAAGGCGAAAACCAATACTACGCTGCACTTGCTTTACATGCGTTATATGATAATGGTGGAAGTATAAATGCTAAAAACCAAGCAATTAAAGCCTATCGTTCTGTGTTAGATAATTATTTTGGTGATGTTACATATAGAGATTATGATGGTGATGGCAAATCTACTGATAAAGTGTTCGTGCGCCATGACACTGGAATACGGTTAGTAGCACCAACTGAACTCTCTAACTTGTTTTCTAGTGAAACACAAGCATACGATACTCTGCGCTCATGGGGGTATGACTATACCGCAAACACAGTAAGCAGATTGTAATAAGAGCACACTGTGGTTAATTTTCAGCATTCACTTAGCACTATTTCGACGAAATCCGCATATGTTAGTGGGGAGTTTATTGATCGAAATGGGTCGCAATATTACAAAATTGCTCATAGTGATAAGTTAGACCCGTTCCTGATTAGTTTGGTATCTAGTGGAAACCACTGGGCATTTATTTTCTCCAATGGTGCACTAAGCAGTGGGAGAATAGATGCAAATCATGCGTTATTTCCGTATGCTACGAGTGATAAACTTCAAGATACTCACAGAACTACAGGGCCCTGCACACTGCTGAGGGTCACAACAGAAACCATTTCAACAATTTGGCAACCTTTTAAAGAAGAAATCATAGACCATGCCAACATTAAACGTAATGTCTATAAAAGCATTATTGGTAATCAAGTTGTATTTGAAGAAATACACTTGACTCTTGGCTTGGTGTTTAGTTATCAATGGTCAACCAGTAAACAATATGGTTTTATTAGACACGCAACCATAAAAAACCTTACTGATGAACACTGCACCGTAGAAGTGCTAGATGGGCTACAAAATATCATGTCTGCTGGAGTGAGTGAAGAATTACAAACATCTTATAGCAACTTAGTAGATGCCTATAAATGGAATGAACTTACAAATTCTGGGTTAGGGCTTTATACAATATATTCTGGTGTGTCAGATAAGGCTGAACCTGTACACTCATTTCACGCTAATTGTGTTTATGCTCTTGGTTTAGATAACTTTACTACCTATATAGGAAATACAAGTATTCGTTCTTTTATTGAAGGAACTCCTTTTGATACCTCCAAATATGTGCGTGGTAAGCGTGGTGCATATTTTATTCATACTGAAACAAACCTTAGTGGTAAAGAAGACACAAGTTGGTATCTGGTCGCAGATGTCCATTATTCTCAGTCTGATGTGGCTACTTTAGAACATGAATTGCTGAATCCACAATCTCTATTAGCCCATATTACTGCTTCTATTGCTACTGATCAAGATGAACTGCAACGTATTATAGGCAGAAGTGATGGAGTTCAGCACACAAATAATATTGCTGTTGATGCGTATCATTTTTCTAATACGGTGTTTAATTGCATGCGTGGTGGGATTATCAATGACCAATATTATGTTTCAAAACAAGATTTTATTAGTGTCATACAACACTTTAATACTGCGTTGTATCAATCTGAGTTTGCATTTTTAACAAACTTACCTGACCAATTATCCCATGAGAGTTTACTTTCTCTAATTAGAGCGACTAAGAACGCTCAGTTAGAGCGCCTTGCTCAAGAATATTTGCCTATTACCTTTGGTCGCAGACATGGAGATCCTAGTAGACCGTGGAATAAATTTAATATCAAAATTACAGACAACCAAGGCAACAAAACCCTATATTACGAAGGAAATTGGCGTGATATTTTTCAAAATTGGGAGGCACTTTTATACAGTTACCCGCAATTTATCAATAACTCAATTGCTAAGTTTGTTAATAACAGTACCATTGATGGATATAACCCATATCGTATTTCCAAAGATGATATAGATTGGGAAGCACCTGAGGAAGGAGAATGGTGTCATATTGGTTACTGGGGCGACCACCAAATAATTTATTTACTTAAATTACTTGAGCTTTCAGTTACATTTAATAGACAAGATTTTGAAAAATTATTGTTAAGACCAATTTTTTCCTATGCAAATGTCCCTTATAAACTCAAACCTTTTGATGAACTCGTTGCTGACCCTAAACATACTATCATTTTTGACTATGAGCTTGATACATTGATTCAACACAAAGCGAGTGTCATTGGTAAAGATGCTAAGATGTTGCTCACTAAAGACAATGAAGTCATTATGGTAACGTTGATTGAAAAAATGATTGTTACCATGCTGGCAAAAGTGAGTAATCTGGTGATTAACGGCGGAATTTGGCTGAATACGCAACGACCTGAATGGAATGATGCCAATAATGCAATTGTGGGGAACGGAGTATCTATGGTCACTCTGTATTACCTCAGAAGATATGTCGTGTTTTTTAAAGATATAGCCTCTCATATTGCTACAGATATATCTTTGAGTGTGGAAGTAGCCGATTGGTTAAGAAATACATTAGTAACGATGAATAAGGCAGCTCAATTTGTCAACAGAGGCACTATTTCAAATGCAGAAATATATGAAATATTTGCCGAACTAGGACAAGAGGCGAGCTCTTATCGTATGCATGTGTATGAGCATGGTGTGTCAGAATCACAAGATGTGCCAGTACAAACACTCCATGAATTCTTAGACGCTACACTTGCCTCGCTTGACTTTAGTATTCATAATAATACAACTTCAGATGGGCTATACCACACATACAATTTAATTAATATCCAACCAAATAGTATTGAAATTAGCCATTTATATACAATGTTGGAAGGGCAAGTGGCAGCACTTAGCTCTAATGCTATTAGCTATGATGAAGCTGCCAGTGCGATTGAGCGTTTATTTACCACTGCATTATATCGAACTGATCAAGAGAGTTTTATTTTATACCCAAATAGAGAACTACCAAGTTTCTTAGATAAAAACATCATATCTGCTGAACACATTAAGCAGATTACAGATTTTGCCGAATACCAAAAAGCAACGCAGGAGTGTATTTTTGTGACCGATACTGCATACAATATTCGTTTTCATGCAGATATTGTCAGTGAGAAAATACTCCTAGACAAAATGCAGGAATGTGGGGAGATTCGCGATGATATACTTTCACTGTACCGCACGGTATTTAAACATAATGAATTTACTGGACGTTCTGGGACTATGTTTAGTTACGAGGGTCTGGGATCAGTGTATTGGCACATGGTCAGTAAATTACTCATAACAAGCCAAGAACTCTTTTTTAACGCACTTGCTGACTGTGACTCTGAGACTCAACGACTAGGCAAGCTATATTACCAATTACGTCGTGGGCTTAGTTTTAATAAAACACCACTTGAGTATGGTGCATTTCCTACAGACCCATATTCGCACTCACCTGAGCATTCAGGAGCACAACAACCCGGAATGACTGGTCAGGTAAAAGAATGGGTGCTGTTAAGGTTTAATGAATTAGGTATTCACATCAATGAAGGCACACTGACTGTGAGACCTCAGTTATTAAAAAGCTCTGAATTTCTGGCCACTGAGTCAGACTTTAGCTATTACGATGTATTGGATAAAAAACATACATGTACCTTAGCTCCAAATTCTTTAGTATTTACTTTTTGTCAAATTCCTTTTGTGTACTGCAAAACTCAAGATACAAGTATACACATTACCATTTATTATGAGAATCAACGTACTCGTCATATTATAGGGGATGCTTTGGATTTAGAAACAAGTAAGTTAATATTTGCCCGAACTAATGCAATCACTAAAGTGGTAGTAGACATACCTGAGCATATTCTTTTTAGTGGGTAGAAATGGGGTCACCATTATTAGATACTGACATCGTTATTTTTGGCGGACATGGAGATTTATCCACCCAAAAACTCGTTCCAGCGTTATTTACTCTTCATACTCATAATATGTTGAGCGAACATACTCAAATTATTCTGGTTACTCGCCGTGATATGAGTCCTTTAGAGCATAATGCATTTATTAAGAATATTATCACTAACTCACAGAGCGACAGCGAAACGATAGAGTCATTTATTGGGCGTATATCTCATTTGGTTATGGATATTACTACTGGAGAATCCTATCAGTCCTTGGCAAAAATCATCCAGTCTTCAGTCAATTCTCATACAGTATTTTATTTCTCTATTGCTGCATCTTTATATGAAACCACATGTCATCACTTAAATGAGCACCACTTGGTTCATGTGAGCTCAAATGTAGTATTGGAAAAACCTACAGGAAATGACTTATTTAGTTTTAAAGAGATAACAAGAGCGATATATCAGATATTTGATAAGGATAATATCTTTTTTATTGATCATTATTTAGGCAAAGACGCAGTGTCAAATATTTTGCAATTGCGTTTTGCTAATCCAATCTTCTCTAATATTTGGCACAAAGAATACATTGACCATTTCCAAATTACCTTATTAGAAGAAAATACAGTAGGACAGAGGCTAGGGTACTATAATCAATATGGTGCTACTCTTGATATGGTTCAAAACCATATTTTACAATTATTGTGTTTACTCACGATGGAGCAACCAACTGCACTCACAGCAGACGCAATCAATGATGAGCGGGTGAAAGTATTACAAAGACTTTCTACGCTGGATGCTGAGAATATTCAGGAAGCTACGGTACGCGGAGTATATAAGAGTGAGTACTCTAATCAACTGAATGTTGAAACCTTTACAGCCATGAAACTTGAAGTCGCTAATAATTCTATGAATGGTGTACCGATATACATTCGAACAGGTAAATGCACCTCCGCTAAAAAATCCCAAATCATTGTGCATTTTAAAATACAAACAGACGAGTTATTTTCAGGTGATAATACAAATACATTAATCATTGATTTACGACCAGAGGGCAAGATCTCCCTGAGACTCACAACTAAAGATAGAGAATCTCTTATTATGGGTCAAAATACCCACAAGATGCTAGATAGTGAGCATAATGAATCTCGTGGGGTTGCACCCAATTCCTATGAACGACTAATATTTGATGTCATCCAGAATAATAGAGAATTGTTTGTCAGAGAAGATGTTATTGAACACTCATGGGTATGGATGGATAAAATAACGAAGGCATGGCATGATACTAATGCACCCATAACCGAATATGAAATGGGTGAAGATGGACCCCTAGAGGCAACTAAACTGATAGAAAAAGATCATAGAAATTGGTACTAAATATGAATACAATAATTACACAAGTTACCCAAAACATCATAGAGCGAAGTAAGCACACTAGAGCAATGTATGTAGACAAGATTAATCGTGCTCATTTAAAAGGTATCAATAGAAGAGTGCTTGGATGCAGTAATCTTGCGCATGGCTGTGCTTCTGCTGCGGCTAGTGAAAAAAAGCTAATGATAGAAGATTCAGCCCCAAATGTCGGGATTATCACAGCATATAATGATATGCTTTCAGCTCATGAGCCATTTCGTATTTTCCCTGATATTATAAAACAAACACTTTCTACAATGGGAGCGACTGCCCAAGTTGCTGGAGGGGTGCCAGCTATGTGTGATGGGGTAACACAGTCTCAACCAGGGATGGAACTCAGTTTATTTAGTAGGGACATTATTGCCCAATCTACAGCTATTGGACTCTCTCATAATATGTTTGATGGCGTGATATTACTAGGAACGTGTGATAAGATTGTTCCAGGACTACTTATTGGTGCATTGAGTTTTGGTCATTTGCCTATGGCATTTATTCCTGCTGGTCCTATGACTTCAGGTATTAGTAATGAAGAAAAAGCCAAAACCAGACAAGAGTTTGCTATAGGAAATATCGGTGAAAAAGAGCTACTTCAATCAGAATCAGCATCGTATCATAGCCCGGGAACATGTACCTTTTATGGCACTGCGAATAGTAACCAAATGTTATTAGAAATTATGGGTCTGCAACTACCAGGCTCATCATTTGTAAATACCTATACCCCGCTTAGAGATGCGCTGACTAAAGCCGGCACTCAGACACTGTTCAATCTGATAGACCTTGAGCATAACTCTCAAGCACTAGGGAAATTAATAGATGAAAAAACTATAGTGAATGCTGTCATTGGACTACTTGCCACAGGTGGGTCAAGTAACCATACTATTCATCTCATTGCCATTGCTAAAGCAGCAGGTATTATCCTCAAATGGGAAGACTTTCATCAATTAGCAACAGTGATTCCATTAGTTGCGAAGTTATATCCAAATGGTAGTGCTGATGTGAATCACTTTCACGCACTTGGAGGGATGCCAGTAGTCATTAAAGATTTATTAGATAATGGCTTGCTTCATGGCGACGTACAGACAATATTAGGGCATGGACTTGATGAGTTTAGTTCTACTCCATCTCTAAACGATAATACACTCACATGGACTATGGTAGAGCACCCTAATAATGATATTTTAGCGACATGTGCACAACCTATTAGCCCCAATGGTGGCTTAACAATCGTAACAGGCAATATCGGGCAAGGAGTTATTAAAACTTCAGCACTAAAACCAGAACATCTGGTTATTGAGCAGCCGGCGGAGGTGTTTAATTCTCAAGAAGAATTACATATAGCATATCAGGCAGGACTCCTTAATAAAGACTTCGTAGCTATTGTCAAATACCAAGGGCCGAAGGCAAATGGGATGCCTGAATTGCATGGGCTGATGCCACCTTTGTCTGCATTACAAGACCAAGGATATAAAATTGCTGTGATTACTGATGGGCGCATGTCTGGAGCATCTGGTAAGGTTCTTTCGGTGGTGCATGTAACTCCTGAGGCTCTAGATGATGCTCCTATAGGCAAAATTCGCTCAGGAGACATCGTGCGTATTGATGTACCTAATTGTCTCATGGAAGTGAAAGATAGTAATGATAAACTGTATAACAGACCAAGCCCCGAGGTAGATTTAAGTGATAATGATTCGCTGATGGGGCGAGAACTATTTTTACTACATCGCAATAATATCTCAAGTGCAGATACTGGTGCAACTATTTTCTAATTATTATGCAAATTATTCATCCCGATACAGTGTTATCAAACTCTCCTATTATTCCTGTAGTAAATATCAATGATAGCGGTGCGTGTGTGGAGCTTGCCCATGCCTTGGTTGAAGCAGGCATAGGGATTATTGAAATTACTCTACGTAATAACAGTGCTATAGAAAGTATTGAAAAAGTAGCTAACTTGTCATTGGATATGTTAGTTGGTGCTGGTACTATTCATAATTCTGATGACTATACACGTGTCGTGGGTGCAGGAGCGGACTTTGCTATTAGCCCGGGACTCACTACAGAATTAGTGCAAACAGTGCAGAATGCTTCTCCGCCACTGATACCTGGGGTTGCCACGAGTTCTGAAATTATGACTGCGCTTTCATACGGATTTACCCATTTAAAATTTTTCCCTGCTGAACAAATCGGAGGTGTAGCATTATTAAAAGCGTTATCAGGCCCTTTTAGTGAGGTTAAATTTTGCCCTACAGGGGGGATTAATCAAAATAATTTTCAGCAGTATTTAGACTTATCTAATGTAAGTTGTGTTGGTGGCAGTTGGATAATACCTAAGGACGCTATTCAAACGCATTTTAAATCAATACAAGCACCTATTCAAGCAGCACTTGCAGCACTTGAGACTTCACAGTAATGCGTATGGATTTTTTCACTCAGGCAAAACTACATGTACTAGATACGCCAATAGATGTAGCAAAAGAAACATTGGCTTTTGTCCTCAAGCAAGCACACCAAGCAATTGATGAACGGGGCGTGTTTACAATTGTCTTAGCAGGCGGATCTACTCCAGTATTAATGTATTCCCTGTTAGCCAAGTGTAATGAAGAATGGGATAAATGGCGGTTTTTTATTGGTGATGAGCGATGTTTGCCGCAGGATGATCCAGAGCGCAACTCTGTAGTTATTTGCCAAGCGTTTGCTGGTAAGGTACTAACTCCTGAAAATACATTCTTTATACCTGCTGAAATTGGAGCTGAAGAAGCAGCTCATGCATATGGTGCATTAATACTATCTTACTTACCATTTGATATGGTTTTGCTAGGCATGGGAGAAGATGGGCACACTGCCAGTATTTTTCCAGGCATTGAGCAAATGCACAAAGATGTGTATGTGTCCTATAATTCACCTAAGCCACCACCTACTCGCATTACGATGAGCAAGGAGACACTTAGTAATACATCGACAGTATTATTTATGATTACCGGTGCTAATAAAAATGCCCCACTTCAGAACATCAAAAATGGCGAACTATTACCCGTCACACAAGTAAAGGGCAAGGATACTATCATTATGTTTGACCAAGATGCTGTGTCCCAGTTGGATATATGAGTACTCAAATGCATACTCCAAGCTTGGTAGCACTTTTGTTAGTCTGGAGTAGTCCATTAATAGCGAATATGGAATTTTCTGCGAACACACACATTATCACTAATGAAGCAGGTGATATTCATGCTAAGGGTCCTCCTATCACCTTTAAAAAAGATAATACACTAGAGGCAACTATAACCATTAAGCCCTTAGAAACAAAACAAACCATTAGTGGCATTGGTACTTCATTTACTGAGTCTTCTGCATTTGTACTCGCGCATCTTGAACCGAGTAAAAGAGCACAAGTGATGAAGAAAATATTCAGCGAAAGTGGAGCAAACTTTTCTCTGATGCGAACTACTATTGGCTCTACAGATTTTTCAGTAAAGGGCAAATATTCGTATGCTGACACTCCTGATGCACAGCTTCATAACTTTTCTATTGCGGTAGATAAAGATGGGTTTTCTACAGAGGAATATCCAAATATTGAGGATACCTCATATGATATTTTGCCTATGATTAAAGAGGCACTATCCATTAAACAATTAAGTAATGATAGTACCATGAATATTATTGCCTCTGCATGGACTGCTCCTTATTGGATGAAGGATATAAATACATGGTTTATTCAAAGCACTGAAGCTAATAATTATCAAGGTACGGGCGGATCTTTGCTCCCAGAATATGTAGACACATATGCACAATATTTATTGAAGTATTTACAGGCTTATAAACAAGAAGGTGTAAGTATTTGGGGTCTTACGCCAGTGAATGAGCCCAATGGTAATAGTGGCATGTGGGAAAGTATGCACTTTACTCCTGAGACACAAAACCATTTTATAAAAAACCATTTAGGGCCCAAACTTACACAGAGTAACATGGGTGTAAATCTCCTTATTTATGATCAAAATAGAGATCATCTTATGGAATGGGCAACTACAATTTTGGGAGATGAAGAAACAAATCCTTACGTATATGGCACCGCAGTACATTGGTATTCAAGTACTTACAAGGTATATGAAAAGGAGTTACGCAAGATTCATGAATTATTCCCAGATAAAGTAATAATTAATACCGAAGCTACCATAGATAACTTAGGCGTTCCAGCTGGTGGTGGGATATTAGACCCTAAGGGCTACGAAGAGTCTGGTTGGTTTCAAAATGATACGTTCTGGTGGAATGATAATGCAACTGATTGGGCATATACTGCCCAGTGGGCGCCTAATGCAGCTGAGCATCCTAAATACACTCCTGTGCATCGGTATGCAAGAGATATTATCGTCGGACTTGATAATTGGATGACCGGTTGGGTTGATTGGAATGTAGTGCTTGATAAGCAGGGTGGACCTAACCACGTGGGTAATTATTGCGGTGCACCGATTATGATAGATATTGCTACTAAAGAAATATACTATACACCAATATTTCATATACTTTCGCAATTTAGTCGTACTATCAGACCAGGGGACAGCGTAATTACACAACATTTGACTTTGCCTGAATCACTTGTAGATAAAGTATATTCGCTGAGTACCATAAATGACTCAGAACAAGTAACAATGCAACTCTTGAATACTACTAGAGCATCTCAGCAAATCAGTGTGCGTATGGGAGAATATGTAACTAACCTCACACTTACCCCTAATGCGCTACATACTATTTGGTTTGATATATCTAACATCATGTAAATTTATATATAATCCAATCCATTTAGCATATAATCAAATTTTAATAGTTAAGGTATTATGGATAAACGCTGTGTATTTTTTATCTCAGGTGGTACTGGTATTACTGCTAGTAATATTGGCAGTGCGCTCTTGTCTCAGTTTGATGTATTAGAGTTTGAATTTATTTATCTCACTTTTATTACTACCACTGAGCAAGTACAAGATGCTATTGAAGATATTCATAAGCAAAAACAACTTACTATATTGTCGCCCATTGTCTTTAGCACCTTGGTGAATCCTGAGTTACGAGCATTATTACAAACTAGTGATGCTATTGTGTTTGACATTTTTGATACCTACATTAGCAAACTAGAACATACCTTTGGTATAGAAGCAACCCAACGCTCAGGGACTTCTCATGCGATAGATAGAATAGCCGGGGACTATACGCAGCGCCTAGACAGCATTAACTACACCCTTGGTAATGATGATGGGGTAAATGTGCGCGAATATGATAATGCTGATATTATCTTAATTGGCGTATCACGTTGTGGCAAAACCCCTACGTGTGTATATCTCTCATTACAGCTTGGCTTATATGCTGCCAACTATCCATTACTAGAGGAAGATCTAACAACTGGAGCGCTCCCCAAGGTACTACAACCCTATAAAGATAAAATATTTGGGCTCACCATTAACCCTTTTCGCTTAAAACATATTAGAACAGAGCGCAGACAAGATAGCGTTTATGCCAGTCTCTCGCAGTGCCAAAAAGAGATTAGAAGTGCAGAGCAATTATATAAACAATGCAATATTAAGTATTTAGATACCAGCAATAGTTCTATAGAAGAAATTGCAGTACAGATTATGTCTGCAACTGGAATGAAAAGAAGATATGGGTAAATATCAGTTAACAATATGTAGTGGGCAAATCATATGGGACAAAAATTACAAAACGCAACAAACCTGTATATGGAGGGGATTAGAGATGGCAAAGTGAGAGAGGCAGTTACGAAATACACAGGAGAACGATATACCCAGCATAGCACCGGGGTCCGTGATGGCGTGGAAGGCTTTGTAGAATTTTTTGAGCCTTTTATTAAACGTAATCCCAGTCGGGATATACAGATTATAAGAGGGTTAGAAGATGGACAATATGTTTTTATTCATGCATATCAAAATATCAATAACGGAGAAGCCGAGTGGGTAACTACCGATTTTTTTGATACGAATGCCGAGGACAAAATTATCGAGCACTGGGATGTGATTGCCCCGTTTTCTGCGAGTAATCCCTCTGGGCATTCCTCAGTAGATGGTGAGAAGACTATTATTGACCTTGAACACACTACAACAAATAAAAAACTAGTATGCAATATGCTTACTGAAGTGCTCATTAATGGCAACGCAGAAGCTATTCATACCTATATTGCCCCTGACTATATCCAACATAACAAAGAAGTAGGAGATGGTACAGAGCAATTTTATACACTTGCCAGTCAAGAACATCCCCCATTAAGATATAAGCGTATTGTACTTTGCGTGGGTCAAGGTAACTTTGTAGCGACCCTATCTGAGGCAAACTGGAATGATGGTACCACTACCCAAGATTATGCTCAGGCAGATATTTTCCGCGTGGAAGGTGGCATGATAGTGGAGCATTGGGATAATGCTGAGCCGGTCCCTGAAACCGATGTGAACAGCGGTAAGTTTTAGTTCAACTCACAAGATCCAAGGTGAGTAATAATCTCACCTCACTAGGCTCTAGTGCTGGTGAGCGATGAACTAACCCTGTGGCTTCATTTCCATACCACTTTGTGCCCTTTAAGATACTTACATCACCTGTGGTAAGCTGTTGGATGTCTTGGTTGTTGCTATATACGCCATTTTCTTGGTCCGTGGCATTACCCACTACACTGAGTTTAGTATAGTCCACTTTATCATATGCAAGCCATTGGGTCGCTACCCCTTGATAGGTGGTAACAAGCCGACAGGGCACTCTATCTACATGGAATTTTGGGCACATTGCCCTATTGAGTGCTGTGAGGCGTACGCCCACTTGGTCTAATGCTAACAAATAACTAAATGCTTCTATCAAATGAGTAATATCAGCAATGAGGTGTGTATAGTGATGCGCATCTGAAAAAGCAGTAAGCAAATGATTGTGAATTTCCCGGGGGCGAGTACGTAACACCAGCTCACAATCTGGATGAGCAAGGAGAAACTGCTGTGTTTCCTGCCGTACGTACTCAGTCAACGTGCGCTGATATGTGGCAATGGTAATATCATCACGATATATATCACTGAACACCTCTATACTTGTACCCTCAGCTAACCCCGTAGGCACTGTTTCCAAAGAAGACTCAGCAATCACTGACTTACTTCCCACTCTGTAAATGGGTCGGTGAAGGTTTGCCAGTGTTGTTTGCCTGCGAGTAATTCTTCATCGGTTAATAGACAATTATCAAGAGCACGAATGATTTGCTCCTGTTGTAAATGTTGCCCAATAAATACTAGTTCTTGGCGCATATCACCAAAAGGCTCTACCCATTGGGCTTTAATGAGGTTGAGATATTCTTCTTCCTCTGGCCATTGGTCTTCTGGTACTGCTTTCCAAAATAATCCCGCAACTCCGTAATGGGCAACACCCCCTGCTTGGCTCCATGTGCCTACATATTCTGGGCGGGACGCGAGCCAAAAATAGCCTTTAGAACGTAAGAGTTTGCCGTATGATTCAGTAGAATGCAAAAAGGCATAAAACTTTTCAGGGTGGAATGGGCGACGCGCTTGGTAACTAAAACTCGCAATACCATATTCCTCGGTTTCTGGCACGTGCTCACCACGCATTTCTTTAAGCCACCCTGGGGATTGCTGTGCTCGCTCAAAGTTAAATAGCCCGGTATTCAGCACTTCAGAGGTAGAGACTTCCCCATTGGTAATCGGGATAACATGGGCATGAGTATTGAGTGTGTGCAGCACAGCAGTGAGCTGATCTACTTGCTCTGGTGAGGCTAAGTCAGTCTTACTGATTAAAATTACATCGGCAAATTCCACCTGATCAATGAGTAAATCAGCCACCGTGCGTTCATCTTCTTCACCGAGCGACTCGCCCGTTTCTTTAAGGTATTTTGCCTCTTCATATTGCTCTATAAAGTTGACCGCATCTACGACAGTCACCATGGTATCAAGCTTGGCTACATCTGAGAGTGATACCCCATCTTCATCTGTAAAGGTAAAAGTTTCTGCCACTGGAAGAGGTTCAGAAATACCAGTAGATTCAATCACTAAATAATCAAATCGCCCTTCTTTAGCGAGGGTAGTTACCTCAAGTAGTAAATCTTCACGAAGGGTGCAGCAAATACAGCCATTACTCATTTCTACCAGTTTTTCTTCACTTCTATTAAGCGATACTTCGTTTTGCACCGCTTGCGAGTCAATATTGATTTCGCTCATATCATTGACAATAACGGCTACTTTTTTACCTTCACGGTTATGCAAAATGTGGCTTAATACCGTAGTTTTCCCTGCCCCTAAAAAGCCAGATAAAACGGTAACAGGAAGTTTGGTTGCGGTATTCATGCTAATTCCTAAATAAATAACATAATATTATAGGATAAATAGATTGGTTTATCGCATAAACCCCAACGCCTCCACTACATGGGTATTTTCTAGCTTCTCACTCGTAGCGGTTTTTTGTTTCCGTGTTGGTTTTGATTATTCTGAGACATTAATGAATGCAGGGGCATACAACTTACCATCCGCTATTATAAGTGATTAAATAGTTTTTTACTATCGAAAAATCAACAACTTTTAAATTAATAATACTGCAAGAAATCCCTCTTGCGGTGCACCTAGTTTCCCAGTAGATATGCACAATATTTTATGCGTTACTATTCTCATATACGATCACTGCATCAGGATATGGTTTAGAAGAAAATAGGATGCAATTGTCTTTTTTCAAAATTTTTATTTTCAGCAAAGAGCGAACTCAACTCATAAATAATAAATGGTGTTTTTGTAATGTAGCGACAATGAAATGTTATCATCCTACCATAAACTAGAGCACATCAGGGGCTGTACAGGTACTATCCTCATATCAACTGGAGGCATGTTATTAATAGTCAGTAATTGCAACCCATGGGGATAATTCAGTGGAAATGGTGTTTTGAGTGTGGTAATCACCTCAAAGCCAAATCTAGCATAATATGCAGGGTCGCCATATACTATGACAAAGTCTGTATTTTTTACTGATAGCATTTTAATTCCTGCCTGCACCAATGCAGAACCTATGCCTCTCTTTTGCATAGGGGGAGCTACCGCTAACGGAGCTAAAATATATCCAACTTCAGCACATTCAGTGTGCAATATGGTAAAGGCAATATGTCCTACAATTATGTTGTTATGCTTAGATACTAAGCTGACATGCTGATTGGCATCCATTGCTACAATATCTAATGCAACTTGACACACACTTTGAGCCTCAGAATTGTCAAAGGTATTCAAATAGAGTTCACGAAGTTGCTCAGCATCAGCATTACTAGCAACACTCATATTCATATTAGTCAATATGTAGCACCGCTAAAAACGCCTCTTGTGGTACATCTACCTTGCCAATGCTACGCATGCGTTTTTTACCTGCTTTTTGTTTTTCTAGCAGTTTACGTTTACGTGAGGCATCCCCTCCATAGCATTTTGCGGTGACGTTTTTACGCAGAGCCTTGACATTTGCTCTAGAGATAATTTTCGCCCCAATTGCTGCTTGAATGGCAATTTCAAACATCTGCCTTGGGATAAGTTCGCGCATTTTTTCGATAATCTCACGCCCCTTGTACACCGAGTTTTCCCTATGGATAATCAGCGCTAAGGAATCTACTTTTTCACTATTAATCAGGATATCAAGCTTGATTAAATCACTCGTTTGGTAATGCGAAAACTCATAATCCATAGAAGCAAATCCACGTGAAACTGACTTGAGTTTATCAAAAAAATCAAGCACTACTTCATTGAGTGGCAAATCATAGGTGAGTGATACTTGCTTACCGAGATATTGAATATTTTTTTGGACGCCTCTTTTTTCTATGCACAAGGTCATTACATTCCCCACAAACTCATCTGTGGTCAGGATATTTGCGGTAATAATTGGTTCGCGAAATTCATCAATTTTTTGTTGCTCTGGCAGTTTTGATGGGCTATCCACAAGGAGTGTTTCGCCCGCTGTGGTGATAATCTCATAGGCTACTGTAGGAGCAGTCGTTATCAGGTCTAGGTCATATTCACGTTCTAAGCGTTCTTGCACAATCTCCATATGAAGCATGCCCAAAAAGCCAATTCTAAAGCCAAAGCCAAGAGCATCTGAGTTTTCTGGTTCATACTGCAAGGCTGCATCATTGAGTCTGAGTTTGCCGAGTGCATCACGAAACTTTTCATAATCTTCGCCAGATACTGGGAATAGTCCAGCAAATACTCGTGGTTTTATTGGCTGAAAGCCTGCAATAGCTTGGGTAGTAGGGTTTTTGCTACTGGTAATGGTATCTCCCACAGGTGCACCATCAATGTTTTTAATACTGGCAATCAAGTAGCCTACTTCACCAGCGTGGAGGGTGTCTGTTTTGGTTTTTTTCGGGGTAAATATCCCGACTTCATCGACTAAATGCTCATCATGATTGGAGAAAATTTTGATTTTATCTTTGGCTTTGATACTGCCATCAATAATCCGAATCAGTGACACCACACCTAAATAGTTATCAAACCAACTATCAATAATCAGTGCTTTTAAGGGTGCAGATTCATCACCCATTGGGGCAGGCACGCCCTTTACTATAGACTCTAAAATAGCTTGAATCCCAATCCCACTTTTGGCACTAGCGTGTACTGCCTCACTTGCATCAATACCTATCACATCTTCAATCTCTGCTTGTACCCGTTCTGGGTCAGCGGCTGGGAGGTCAATTTTATTCAGTACGGGAATAACTTCTAACTCTTGTTCTATCGCACTATAGCAGTTTGCCACCGTTTGTGCTTCTACCCCTTGAGAAGCATCTACAATCAGCAGTGCCCCCTCGCAGGCACTCAGAGAACGGGATACTTCATAAGAAAAGTCCACATGCCCTGGGGTATCAATAAAATTGAGCTCATAGGTATTGCCATCATGAGCAGTATAATTGAGCGTCACACTTTGGGATTTAATAGTAATCCCTCGTTCACGCTCAATATCCATAGAGTCTAGGACTTGTCCAGACATTTCTCGCTTATCTAAGCCACCACAAAACTCAATAAATCTATCTGCAATTGTAGATTTCCCATGGTCAATATGGGCGATAATTGAAAAATTCCGAATATGCTTCACAAGTGATGCTACATACTATTAGGCTGTAAAACGCACTATTATACGCTAGTTAGCCAAATCGCCCAATGGATAACATTGTCTTATAAACCTTTGCTACTGGTGAGTACGCTGCTCACTAAGCGCTCTACTGGCACATAATCATCACTAAGTACTGGTAATGCACTCATGTCCGTGCCCGTATTTTTCAGTGGGGCACTCACCTCATACCAACGCACGCCACTCATGCTTGAGTTGAGTTGTGTTTGATTGAGTGCTACATCACTGGCACTCACGACAAAAGTCATACGCTCCTGTGTATTCGGCAAGGTATCCAACCAGACGTTCACATGCTCAAACTCAGTCTCTAAGGTATTCACCAAACTTTTCACCATGAGCGGGTCAGGAAACATATCTACAATATTAATCATAAATAACCCAGTATCACTCATTTTACTTTTTGCCAACGCAATAAACTCTTTAGTCACGAGGTGATAGGGGATAGCAACATCTACAAAAGCATCTGCCACTACCACATCAAACTGCTTTTCTTGTTGGTGTAGTGCTCCTCTGGCATCTTGATGAATAATTTCCATGCCCGTAGTATCAACGTAGAGCTGTTCTCTGGCGATATTGGTGACTTTTTCATCTATCTCAGCAACTACAATCGTGCTATCTGGGTGCTTTGCCTGAGCTAAACGAGGCAGCGTATAGGCTCCACCACCTACAAAATAATACCTAAGTGGCGTATCATTACCAAATTGTACATTGGTTAATACATCCATCACTTCTACATACGGTGATGCTACAATATACGGGTCGGTTTTATGATTAATACCATGCATCAAGTGATCTAGTATCAAGGCTTTTGTCTCACCCACACCCATCATCTGCGTAACATCAACCGTGCGAATACAAAAATAGCTACTTTCTTCTTCACATGGGTTCGCAAAGCTATTATTACTATAGGCGAGGACCACACTCAGTATAGCGATAATAACTACCACAATGATTATCCGCACACGTGTAACTAAAAACGCAATACTCAGAACAAGGAGCATGGCACTACTAAGCATGATAATATTTCGTGAACCCAAATATTGAATTAAGACAAATCCAGTAATAAAAGTACCGACAATACTACCAAGAGCAGCCAAAGCATGCATACGTCCGACTATTCTCCCCAAACGAGTATCAAGCACCAAGGCAAGAGAAGTAAGCAAAGGTGTGGGGATGCCTAGTAATATCGCAGGGATAAAAAACAAAGTCAGCACATACACAAAACTCGCACTAATGAGATCTATATCTGAAGCTTGCAACATAGGAGCAACCAGTGTAAGCACGTATAGACTTAAAAATGTGGTGATGCCCGCTAATGCGAGTACTACGCCCACAGTTGGTGCCTTATGCCCTTTGTCAGCAAGTACGCCTCCAAGCCAATTTCCAAGAGATAATCCTGCCAAAATCACCCCGATAATCGCAGTCCAACTATAAATCGTTACTCCCACATATGGAGCAATGAGTCGTGCTGCGACAATCTCAATAATGAGAAGAATTGCCGAGCTTAAAAAGATAGTCAGGCTGTAACCTAAAATAGTATAGTTGTGATGGGAGGTAAACATAATTATGCTAAGAGTTGCGCTTGCTTAAGTTCTTTAATTTCATTACGTACTTGTGCCGCTGCTTCAAATTCTAAGCGTTCAGCATGAGTATACATTTTCTTTTCTAATTCTTTAATTTTATTACTCAGTGCTACTGGTGAGAGATTTAACTGGTTTGCTGGCTTAGGCGGTGGCACATCCTCAGAGCCTTTCGGGGCGTCACTTTCTAAAATATCTACTATTGCTTTATTTAGTGGAGTTGGGGTAATACCATGTGCTTCATTATATGCAATTTGTTTTTCCCGGCGTCTATTGGTTTCATCTATCGCTTTTTGCATCGATTTGGTAATAGTATCGCCATATAAAATTGCCTTACCATGAATATTCCGTGCTGCTCTGCCAATGGTTTGCACCAGACTACGTTCACTACGCAAAAACCCTTCTTTATCTGCATCCATAATTGCTACCAGTGACACCTCAGGCATATCCAAACCCTCACGTAGCAAGTTGATACCAATCAGCACATCAAATACCCCAAGGCGTAAATCACGAATAATTTCTACGCGCTCAACAGTATCTATATCACTATGTAAATACCGCGCTTTAATATCATTTTCCAATAAAAAATCACTCAAGCGCTCAGACATCTTTTTAGTTAGTGTGGTAATCAGTACCCGCTCACCCTGAGCTATGCGTTTATGAATTTCCCCCAATACATCATCCACTTGCGTGCGTGCTTCACGCACTTCTACCTCAGGGTCTATCAGTCCAGTCGGACGAATAAGTTGCTCGGCAACTACGGCAGAATGCTCTAGTTCAAAGTTGGCAGGGGTGGCAGAAATAAGTAGTGTTTGCCCTGTTTTTTCTAGAAATTCTTCAAAGCGTAAGGGGCGATTTTCCAAGGCAGAAGGCAGGCGAAAGCCAAAGTCCACCAGTGTTTGTTTACGGGCTCTATCTCCGTTAAACATCCCACCAATTTGCGATACCCCAATATGCGACTCATCAATCATGATAATAGTATCATCAGGCAAATAATCAAAAAAGGTAGGGGGTGGCTCCCCTGGTTGTCTGCCAGAAAGATATAATGAATAATTTTCAATCCCTTTACAAAAGCCTAATTCACCCAGAAGTTCCAAATCCATCTGCACGCGCTCGGTGATGCGCTGAGCCTCAATAAAACGATTTTGCGATAAAAAATATTCTTTGCGTTCGCGCAGTTCTGCTTTGATATTATCTATTTGGGCTAGGATTTTATCTTTTGGGGTAACAAAATGCGTTTGCGGATAAATGGTAATTTGCTTCATATCTTCACCCTTTTCCCCAGTCAGCGCATCAAAATAATACATGCGCTCAATCTCTTCATCAAAGGTTTCTATGCGTATGCTGAGCTCCTCGCTATCAGCAGGGAAAACATCAATCACCTCGCCCTTCACTCGAAAGTTCCCACGTGCCAAGTTAACATCATTACGGTTATATTGCATGGCAACTAAGCTTCTAAATAACTCGCGCTGATTAAGTTTCTCTCCCACCTTAAGAGTAACTAACATTTGCTTATAACTACTCACATCACCCAAGCCATAAATTGCAGAAACACTAGCGACAATCACCACATCACGCCTTTCAAGTAGTGATTTAGTAGCACTGAGCCTCATACGCTCTATGTGCTCATTGATATTTGAGTCTTTTTCAATATAGGTGTCACTAGCAGGAACATAGGCTTCTGGTTGATAATAATCATAGTAAGAAACAAAATATTCCACTGCATTTTCTGGGAAAAACTCTTTCATTTCAGCATAAAGCTGGGCAGCAAGGGTTTTATTAGGTGCCATGATGAGTGCAGGTCGCCCACTTTGAGCAATCACATTTGCCATGGTAAAGGTCTTGCCCGTACCAGTAGCCCCTAAGAGAGTGATAAATTGCTCATCATCTGCAAGTGCATTCAAAATAGTCTTGATAGCAGCGGGTTGGTCTCCTGCAGGAGTAAATTTAGAGTGAAGTGAAAAAGGCAAAAAAAACTAGCAAAAAACTAATATTATACTACCAATATTAAACGTGTAACTCATCAGAACGCACAGATAATAGAGGGCTATCCATCTTCATAATAAAATTTATGTCTATTTTATCTATGCTCTTGTGCTTTACGTACTACAACCTAACACGCCACTAGCAACAACCTGATGAATTTGCATCATTACCACACATCGTGGATTCTGGATTACGCTCTAGTTCTAGGCATACTGCATGAACGTTTGAAAGGTGTATAGTCACCCCGCAACAACCTGATTCTACCGACTCTACCATATATTTACTAATAGTAGAATTCAGTTGATATTCAATATGCACAGGTGCTGATTCAATACCAGCAAACTTATCAAAAATAGATTGGCTTGCCCCTAAAATGCCTGATAATGTTTTTGCTGACATGCGGTGCTCAGTATCTTCCCCGAGCCACAGCTGTGCTTGCACATGCTGGGTAGTAGAGTGTTGCCCACCACAATCAATCATATCATGGGTAATCACCCCTACATCGGTAATATGAAAATGTGCAGGTACTTCTGCTCCCGTAGGGAGTAGTATACTAATAGCACTTGTTTGCTCACTTAACGCACTTGTAAATTCAGCAAGATTCATGAGCTATTTACGTGTTGTTAAACTTTTCTACCGCAGCTTCCATTGCTTCTTTAAGCTGACCTAGTTCAGCCATTTCCACAATGATATCGCCCCCGCCTACAAGCTCGCCATTCATATAGATTTGTGGGAATGTTGGCCAGTTCGCAAACTCTGGTAAGTGAGTAAACACTTCTTGATCTTCAAAAATATTAACATAGGCAAACTCTATCCCAGTAGATGCCAATGTTTGTGCAGCACGTGCTGAGAACCCACACTGTGGGAACTGCGGAGTACCTTTCATATATAAAACGATTGGTGCGCTTTCTACTTGTTGTTTGATGCGTGCTAAGACTTCCATAATGTGAATAACCCTAAAAGAACTAATGGCTGACTATTATAGTCTTAAAATGGCTGTACCACAACTAGTATTATTATGGCTATTAGTGCTAATACTGGCACTTCGTTAAACCATCGAAAATACACATGCCCTTTAATATTCGCATTTTCTCTAAACGCTACAAGGTGTTGATAACACAGATAATGATAAACCATTAGCCCCGCAACAATCAAAAGCTTCACATGTAGCCAATAAAACGCAGCATATACCGCCCAGTTCGTATATGCCAAGTACCCGCCGAGAATAACCATCACCACTAGAGAGGGGTTCATTATCCCACGGTAGAGCTTACGCTCCATGACTTTAAAGCGTTCATTACTGACTTCATCATCAGGATGCTCAGCATTACTCATGGCATGATAAACATACAACCTTGGCAAATAAAACACCGCAGCAAAATAGGTAATAACACTTATAATATGAAAGGCTTTAATCCAGAGCATGAGAATAGTTATAAATATATGATATATAATATTTTAGTGAATATGTAACTAGAAAATACTCTAGTTAATAAGATATCACTATTATGATAATAATAGTTATTGTACTTTCTGATACTTTTTTGAGTAGTATTCCTGTGCAGAAACACATAACTCTTCGGTAAAATAGTTTATTTGAACATATTTGCTTCAAAGACTTATATGCAATACCGCGAAATTCCCTATAACTACAGCTCATTTTCCGATAAAGAAATCGTTCTACGTTTCTTAGGCGAGTCTGCGTGGAAGGATTTGAATACTTTAAGAGAAGACCGTAAAACAGGCAGAAGTGCCAAAATGCTATTTGAAATCTTAGGCGATATGTGGGCAGTAGAGCGTAACCCCTATTTGCAAGAGGATTTAGTCAATAGCAACAAACGCTTTACCAACCTTATAGATGCCATGAACCACCGCCTTTCACTTATTAAGGCGAGAACAAATGGTAATACCATGGTCTTTAATATCGCAACTAAAACAGAGCACAAAATCAATGATTTTGCTCAAAGCATTCAGACTTTTAAGGCTGATAAAGCACGTATTCATAAAGCATTAAAAAAAATCACCAGTACTAATAATATTCGCTTTGACCCGCTCTCTCGTTCATCGCATGCGACTGACGCCACTGACTGGCGGGTAGAGTACCCACTGCTCGTACTCACCCCTGATACAGAAAATGAAGTCGTAGCCATGGTCAAGGCGTGTAAACAGCTCGGGCTCAACCTCATTGCCCGTGGGGGTGGTACAGGCTATACGGGTAGTTGTGTGCCGATGACTAAGTTTAGCGCAGTGATCAATACTGAAAAGCTTCTTGTTTTAAGTGATGTCTATGATAGTGATGCACATCCTGTTATCCAAGTAGGGAGTGGGGTAGTCACCAAACGCGTGGCGGAAAAGTCCAGTAAGTCTGGGCTGATATTTGCCGTGGACCCTACCTCGCAGGATAGTTCAACCATTGGTGGCAATATCGCAATGAATGCTGGGGGCAAAAAAGCCCTACGATATGGAACCACTATTGATAATCTCCTTTCATGGAGGCTGGTAGATGCACAGGGCGATATTATAGAAACTAGACGTCTGCAACCAAACTACGACAAAATCCAACTTTTGGATGAAGTATCATTTAGTATTACTAACCTCACCACTGGAGAAGAGCGCACTCTGAACATCCCCACCAGTGAAATGCGTAAGCGTGGACTGGGTAAAGATGTGACAAATAAATTTTTAAGTGGGCTCCCGGGGGTGCAAAAAGAAGGGTGTGATGGGATTATCACTTCTGGTGAATTTATTCTTCACACCCCGAGAAAACATATCACGACCTTATGTCTGGAATACTATGGCTATGAAAGTGAGCAAGCAGTTGCGAGTATTGTCACCATTAAAAACTTAATAGACACTACCACAAATATTGAGCTCATTGGTATGGAGCATCTTGACCACCGCTACATTAAAGCTGTGGGATATTCTTCAAAGGCTAATCGCTTTGAACTCCCACGTATGTTATTACTCATAGATATCAGTTCTGATAGAGCGAGTTTGTTAGATACCATTTCAAGTGAGATACGCACCCACATTACTAGTTTAGATGCAGAATTATTTATTGCCACAGATGCCAGCACTCGTGCCAAATTTTGGTTAGATCGTGCCCGCACTGCTGCTATTGCTGCACATACTAACGCCTTTAAAATCAATGAAGATGTAGTGTTGCCATTAGAGAGCTTAGCGACTTATTCTGATGAAATTGAGCGGATAAATATTGAGCTCTCTATCGAAAATAAACTCCATACTGCGAGAGAAATCAAAACTTACCTTAGCACCAAATGTGAGCAAAAAAAGGGCGCAGCAACTGAGCTCATTGACAACGTCATGCATACTTGGCAAACTCACTTAGACCAACTGGGAGATGATGCTCACTTTAAACGCATCCAAACTGCCGAGGTAGTTATCTCGTACCACAGGGAGCTTGCTGAGCCATTATTTAAGCTCTTAACTGGTGAGCAATTTAAAGCAGTGTGTACCGAGATAAAAGCCATTCATAAGCGTATTTTAAAGCGCAGAATATTTATTGCTCTGCACATGCATGCTGGTGATGGTAATGTGCATACCAATATTCCTGTGCATTCATCTTCTAAGCAGATGCTAGAACGTGCTGATGAAGTGGTTGATCGAGTCATGCAACTCGCTACCACTCTCGGTGGGGTGATTTCTGGGGAACACGGTATTGGGCTCACAAAGTACCAATATCTGAGTGAAGAATTTAAGCGTGATTTTGTGGCATATAAACAAGAGATAGACCCAGACGGGCTATTTAATACCCATAAGCTCATGCCGGGTAGTACGCTGGATAACGCCTACACACCATCGCTTGAACTCCTAGAACAAGAAGCACTCATCCTAGAAAGCTCACAAATAGGTGAAATCAATGAGATGACAAAGTCATGCCTTAGATGTGGGAAATGTAAAAGCGTGTGTACCACTCACGTACCAGAACAAAACTTACTCTACTCACCACGTGATAAGATTATTGGCTCTAACTTATTGATTGAAGCCTTTCTCTATGAAGAACAAACCAGAAGAGGAATTGCATTAAATCATTTCCAAGAGTTTGATGATATTTCTGATCACTGCACAGTCTGTCATTTATGTGTGAACCCATGCCCAGTGAATATTGATTTTGGCGACGTATCGGTTAAGATGCGCGAAATTCTGGTCACCAAAAAACAAAAGAAAACATCCTTTGCCACTAAGCTTGCTATGGGCTTCTTAAATATTAATGGTGCTCGGGCAAATCATGTTGCCAAACGCATGATGAATGTTGGCTATAAGATTCAGCGTCTAGGAGCAAAACTCTATGCCCCATTTAACACCAAAGTAGCTGATACTACTGTAGCAAAACCCAATGCTTTTAAAAGTCTCACAACTATTTTAGACAAACCACTTCCAAGTGACACCAACATTAAGCCGCTACGTGAGTTATTGCGTTTATCTGATGCTACTAAAATACCTGTATTAAGCCCCTCTGACCCTGTTGCTAGTGTGTTTTATTTCCCAGGTTGTGGCTCAGAAAAGTTGTTTTCGCAAATTTCATTAGCAACCTTAGCTCTGTTATATCATCACAAAGTGAGAGTCGTACTGCCTAATACCTATCTCTGCTGTGGCTATCCTCAAGCGGCTGGTGGGAATAGTGTGCTTGCTAATAAAATAGTCACTGATAATAAAGTCCTGATGCACCGCATTGCTAACACTCTTAATTATTTAGATATTAGTCACGTGATTACTTCATGCGGAACGTGCATTGATAAATTAGACGAATATAATTTGGCACAAATCTTTACTGGCAGTACCTCTATTGACATCCATCAATATCTGAGTGATAACAATATTACCTTAACTAACCATAGTGAAAAATATTTGTATCATGCTCCATGTCATAACCCAATTAAAACCGATGATACAGCAGTAATCACCAATATTATGGGTACTGATATTTTAAGTAGTGAGAGATGCTGTGGGGAGTCTGGTACCTTTGCCGTGTCTCGTCCAGATGTGGCTAAAGCTGCGAAAGGCAAAAAGCTCCAAGTCATACAACAAAATGTCATAGACTTAGAACACACCAATACTGACGGAGTAAAAATGCTTACCACTTGCCCAGCATGTCGCCAAGGCTTATCACGCTACGAATCACAGACTAGTGTTGCTACGGTGTACCCTATTGAGGTTATGGCTAAAAGTCTATTAGGGGATCATTGGATGCAAACCTTTGTAGATGAGGTAGTGATTGAAGAGGTATTACTCTAATGTTTGGGCTGTTTAAAAAGGCTGATACTAATACTTCTGCTAAAAAAACACTCACTAGCGGACTAAAAAATTTATTTAGTCTACATACAAAGATTGATGATGAACTCTTTGAAGAATTAGAACTCTTATTAATTAGTAGTGATGTGGGGGTAGATACCACCTATACTATTATTGAAAATGTACGCTCTAAAGCATCAAAACAAGAATTAAAAAATTCTGAATCACTCAAAGAGCATATCGCTTCTGAGCTATTAGCATTATTACCCGAGCATAATGCACTCACTATCACGAGTGAACGCCCCTATGTAATATTAGTTGTTGGGGTGAATGGTGCTGGGAAAACCACTACTATTGGTAAACTAGCACATAGGCTCAAATCAGAAGGCAAGTCAGTGATGTTGGGAGCAGGTGATACCTTTAGAGCAGCAGCAATTGAGCAACTTAAAGTCTGGGGGGAGCGTAATGATATTCCTGTGGTTGCAGGCAAGCAAGGTGGGGATAGTGCTGCTATATTATTTGATGCCTATAGTAGTGCCAAAGCCAAAGGAGTTGATGTATTGATTGCAGACACTTCTGGGAGATTACATACGCAGGATAATCTCATGGCAGAACTTGGCAAAATAAAAAATGTCCTCGGTAAGCACGGGGAATATGTACCTAACGAAGTAATGCTCGTGGTAGATGGTACCAGTGGTGGCAATGCTGTACTCCAAGCCAAAGCATTTAATGAAGCAGTAGCACTCACAGGTATTACCATTACCAAACTTGATGGCTCTGCTAAAGGCGGGGTCGTATTTGCCATTAGTGATGAGTTAAATCTGCCTATTCGCTTTATCGGCGTAGGGGAAGGGCAAGATGACCTCGTGGTATTTGACCCAGAGGCATTTGTTGCATCAATTATAGAATAGCCAATTATTCTGCATAATTTATGCTAATTTTGCATAATTTATATAATTTTAGAATATTTTATGCAAAATTAGCATAAAAATTCTTCATATCATCGATTATGGTAGTGTAATAGTCCCTATATCAATCAGCCCCTCTACTGCGTTTGTTGCATCTATGGTAAATGGGTTACTGATCATTTCATCCATTTTTAGGGTATAGGTTCCCTCTAAGAGTTCCGCAAAAAACCCACCTTCCTCATCGGTAAATATCTCCTGAGCAGTACCTGCTTCATCTATAATTTCAGCAATTAATAAATTTACTTTTTTACCATCTACAGTCAACATACCTGAGACAAAAAACGCTTCTTTGGTAAATATTTTTCTGGTTTTACCACTACCATTTGCTGCGAAAAATGACACCTCAGCACTTGGGCTTACTTGTACATTTAACGGCATATCATCAAGTGTATAGTCAAAATAAGTATCTCGCCCACCAGAAAGTTTAAAGGTGCAATGTGTATCAGCACTCAGTTCGCAACTTTTATCTGAAAACTCTACATCCATTTTGCCAATAAAGTTCTCATCTGTTTGTAGCATCACAAAAGCAGATTTACCAATAGTCTCACTTATGTCTAATCCTTCAGGTGTAGCAACAAGCGAAAACTCACTACGAGCACTGTAGTAACGTTCTTCTGGAGTGTTAGTCAGTACGATCTTACTCTGGAAAATATCATGATAATTCGTTATACTCAAATCTTGGTTGGTGTCAAAAGTATTGAAGATAAATTCATTATTATCCAGCCGATAGCGGGTATTGGTAGAAAACTTTTCATTAGAATAAAATACAGAAGTATCCCCATCTTTGCCAAAGCGATATTCTAGCCCGAATTGGATATTTTGCTCTTCTGGCGTGTGATCATAGGAAACACGAAACACGGTATTATCATTGAGTGTATATGCTCCTCTTAAATTATATTCTAGCTCATTCGTGTTAAAGTTTTGCTCAATGCCCACTCTTAAAGAAGTCCCTTTATTAAATTTATACCTTCCTCCTACACCGAGTATCATATCATTATTGGGTGCAATAATGGTGTTATACACATAGTCCTGAGCATACTCTAGATTGACCCAGATAGAAAGTTTTTCCCAGTAGATATTAGTATAGTTTTTTAGAATAACGCCAAAAGAATCTTTGTGAGAAAGAGTAAGATACGTTTCATTAGTACCAAATTCTCGAGCAATAAAATACTGTCCACCAATGAGTTGAATTTCACTACTGAGTAAAGATGCAAGCTGAATTTTACTGAGTGTGTCTATGCCGAGTTCTACCCCTGCATAGAGCTCTATGTCATGAGTGAGAGCATGTTCCCCTACTCCTAAAAAGTACAGCATTTGCTCACTTGAAGGGATTTTATGCGCATATCTCCCCGCAAAGTTGAAGTCAATGACTTCTTCACGCCCATATTTATCTATGATTTCTACTTTAATATTACTTTTAGTCATATTCAGTGGGATATTTAAGCGGTGTCTTCCAGGCTTATACTCCTTAGTTTCTTCTAAGACATCGTTAATATATATTTTCACAGTAGAGGCGTGGTTAATATTGATATAACGCGGGTTTGATTCGAGTACTACACTACCTCTTAACAAGGAATTAGTTAGTGCCACTCCCAGATTACTCTCTGCATACACGCCTGCAAAACTGCGCGGTCTAATATTACCTACCAATATGTCATAGTCCTGGGCTTCATACCCCACATAATAATCAGCAAATAACTCAGAATCTTTGCCAATGTTGTTTCGGGCAAACCCGTAAACATTACCCATGCGTAGTCGTTGATCTATACCTGCTGTAAACTCTTCATTTTCATACTTTAAGGTAATATCAGAAATGAGTGAGCGTGCCTTGGTACGCTTACTATCTCTAAGAGCAGGGGTATCCATATACATCTGTGGACTCATATCACTCATTACTTCTGGAATGAGCTCTAAGCGCACACTTAAATTTTCATCCATGATAATAGTGATGCCCTCTGGCATATCTTCTAGCACTAGATAATCAGTATCTATTGCCTCAAATTGCTTATAAATGCTGGGGTTAAGATAGGTTTTGGTGTTTTTGAGAAAGGGCGCTTTCTCAATGGAAGCAATAGAAAGGTCAGGGCGAATATTAACAAATATCTCACCTGCACTAATACCAAGGACAATGAAAGGGGCAAGTAAATTATCGGTAGATAACTGCTCACCCCCTCCAGAGTCGGAGCCAAAAATGTTTTCATAGCTAAATTCTTCGGTTACATTGGCTCGACTACTTACACTCATAAGTAGTGCTATGAAAAGTACACATACTACTTGGATAATTCTACTTCGTAGGTTTCTTTGCCACACGTTATACAGGTATTTGTAAAGCTAATTAATTTGGCATTTTGTAATACGTCTGTGTTCATTGGGAGGACAATATCAACTTCTTTATTTGGCAATATATTTATCGGTTCAAATCTCTTATCAATAGTAATAGTTTCATTATTCGCTTTGGTCACTACTATACTAGAAGGTAAAAGAACCTTATGCATATTACCTGCATTTTTAGCACGTAAGTTAATACTATTTTTATCCACACTACCACTCACAAAGGCGAAGTCCTCTACTGGCTTAGCTTGTGGTTTAAGGTATATACTGGTAAGATAGCGTGTGAGCACCTTAACCCCAGTTTTTTCATTATTACGGCGTACAGGCACTTGGTCTATCACCACTCTATATGCTTTTTCTATTGGGCTACCATTCGCTTTACGAATAGATACACGTGCGACTGCTACTTTACCTGGTTTCACAATGAGTTGCTTAGGAAACACTATAATATCTTTGGTGGGTGTTAACCGATAGCACCTAAATTATCTACATCTCTTTCAAAGGCTGATAGCCTAATAGCTACTGGTGTTTTGCCATCGGAATTATTAATTTTGAGTTGATAGCTACGTTCTCTAGGCTCAAGCGTTTTACTCATTGGTTTTACGCTCCAAGCATACATATTCCCCATTAATCCCAGGAATAGGCTTAGTATAATAAGTTGTTTCATTTTGGCTCCTAAATGATGAGTGATAGGACACGCCTATCACCCATGATACTACTTAAATCGCTGCTACACTAATAGTAACATTCGCAGAATAGTTACCAGAAGTTTGCGTTGCCGCATAGGCATCTGGAGTTACAGTCATTACTGAATTTGCTTTGTCTAAAGCAATAGCAAAGCCTATTGTAGCTCCACTATTTGCTTCAATCAGCGTACCACTTGTTGGTGCACTGAGTGTGTAGTCAGTATTTGCTACTACAGTGAATGATGCATTTTTAGCGACAGTCATATCACCTAAGTTTAAGTTCTCTGCATCAAAGGAGATGGATACGAGGTTATCAATACTACCTATGATATTGATACTATCAGAAGTAGCAGCAAAAGCGTTTACTGCAAGAGTAGAGCCTGCAATTAAAGTTAAAAGTTGTTTTTTCATAGTTTGCTCCTATTATTTATTTAAGTTAAAGTCAAAAATTAAGTAATACCTCTTCTTAGCAAATTAACTATAGAACCTGTAGTTATTTTGTGTGGAAGATGTGGCAAATGATACCGTTGGAACAAATGATATGAAATACGCATAATAGCGTAAATGTTGTGGTGATAGAAAAATACGATGAATAGCGTATGTTTAACACAGTGTGGTAGTCGCGAGTGGATTCGAACCACCGACTTCCACCATGTCAAGGTGACACTCTAACCAACTGAGTTACGCGACTACAAGAGAAAGATAATTATACAACAAGAATTGACAATATCTCATCATTATATCTCTATCATATTTACATCAGGAAAAGAATTATAAAACGCTTTGACAAAATATAACCCTTCAGAAGGAGCAGTCATCCCAGCTTTCGTTCTATCTTTCGCCTCTAATACTACTTTCATCCATGAGACTGGTTTATCCCCATAACCAATTTTTAACAGCGTGCCCACAATATTGCGGACCATATGATGCAAAAAAGCATTTGCTTTAATATCTAGGATAATTTCCTTACCCTCTTGAGTGAGAGTTAAGTGCTCTATGGTTTTAATAGGTGATTTTGCTTGACACTGACTATCACGAAAAGAGGAAAAATCATGCGTACCCAGTAATGCTTGAGTAGCCTTTTGCATACTAGGCACATCAAGTGCTCTGGATTGCCATAAATGGGTATCACGCCTTAATGCCGAACGGATACGGGAGTGGTAAATTTTATAGTGATATCTGCGTGCGGTAGCATGAAAGCGGGCATGAAATTCACTGTCCACTTCTCGTGCCCAAAGAATATTAACATCATTAGGTAAAAACCGATTAGTGCCCAACACCCATGCGGAATCTGTACGTATTTGCTCTGTGTCAAAATGGATGACCTGCTCGAGTGCATGCACCCCAGCATCAGTACGCCCTGCACATATTACACGTATAGGCTGGGCTGCAACTTCACTCAGTGCACGTTCTAACTCAGCCTGAACGGTGCGAACACAGAGCTGAGTTTGAAACCCATGAAAATGAGTCCCTAAATACTCAACGCCTGCAACTATTCTGGGCAATTATGGTGTTTTAGGCTTGATTGCAGTTTTTGGTACATTGCCCATAGATATCTTACCATCAAAGTAAGAACCATCTTGGAGCTCAACTTTAGGCGCACTTAAATCACCCGTGAGGTGTGCACTGCTAGTTACTAAGATTTTTTCTTTAGCGGTGATATTACCCGTAACCTTACCATGTACACGGACAATCTTACCATTGACCTCAGCTTTTACATCAGCACTTTGCTCAATATTCACTTCGTTTTCGCTGAGGTTAATACTGCCTTCTACTTTGCCTTTGATATTGATATGATTATCACCAGTGATTTCACCTTTAATCAAAATTCCTTCTGAAATAAGTGAGCTACTGGTAGATACTAAAGTATCCGCAGGAGTAGCTGATTTTGTTGGAGCATCTTTGATTTCACGAGTGGGAATTTCTACTTGTGCTGTAGCTTCTTTTGTTGGGGTAGTTTTATTAAACATGGCGTACAATAAGATTATAAAAAGTATAATTATAACAATAAGTTTAGTACATAACAAAACATTTAACCCTTGAAGCCACAAAAAAATACTTTTTCACTATTACCACCAAATATTACCGTATTTGAGTTTGATTCACTGCCAAGTACCAATGAGTTTTTACTAAGTGATACGACACATGCTCCAGTATTATGCATAGCTCACCATCAAACAAAAGGTAAAGGACAGTTTGGCAGAACATGGGTCAGCGAGCAACAAAGTGCACTCTTTTCTCTTAAACTTTGCTATGAGGACATGTCTGTGCTTTCAGGCTTAAGCTTAGTGGTGGGGCTTGCCATTAGTGAGTTGTTACAGCAGCAATATCAACTCACAGACATTGCTATCAAATGGCCGAATGACATCTATAGAGGTGATAAAAAACTTGCAGGAATATTGATTGAAAGTTCAGCTCAAGGTACTACAGGGCACTGCGTTATTGGTGTAGGGCTCAATATTCAGACATCTAATAGCACAATCGCTTCTATGGCAACATCCATAGATACTCTCGTGCTCATCCATGAGCTCACTGCGAACATACTCTCATATAACCAGCGTTTTATTGCACAGGGATTTGCTGGGTTTATCTCACAGTGGCAAGCGAATGACTACCTCACTCGTCAGCAAAAAATCATTGAGTATGAAGGTGAATACTACACCGCCCATGGTGTTACTACAGAGGGGTATTTGCAACTCAGAGGTGAAAATGCTACCAAAGTGCTGACAAGTTCAGGTAATATGCGCATATTATGAATAACGTACTACAAGTAAAACATATTAATAAATCCTATAATAACCGACGTATCTTGGATGATATTTCTATTTTTGTTCAAGAAGGAGAAGTGGTAGGGTTGCTCGGTCCTAATGGAGCTGGTAAAACTACGTGTTTTTATATTGCCTGTGGGTTAGTCCAAGCTGATAGCGGAGCAGTATTTGTCAATCAAAATGAAATCACTACCCTACCTATGCATAAACGAGCCCAAATGGGGCTTGCATATCTACCACAAGAGCCATCTATTTTTAGAAAACTCAGTGTAGAAGATAATATTATGGCGATTTTAGAGCTTCGTAAAAAACTCTCTAAAGCACAGCGTAAAGAAACACTAGAGCAACTTATCACTGAGTTTAGCCTAGGGAGTGTGCGTAAAAGTTTGGGCATCTCTCTTTCTGGTGGAGAACGTAGAAGAGCTGAGATTGCCCGTTGTTTAGCTATTGACCCCAAATTTGTCCTACTTGACGAGCCCTTTGCTGGGGTAGATCCTATTTCAGTTGTAGATATCCAGCAAATTATTTTTAGCCTTAAAGACAAGGGAATTGGGGTGTTAATTACCGACCATAACTACCGTGAAATGCTAGATACCTGTAATCATTCATACGTACTTCATAGTGGCAAAATTATCGCCGAAGGTGAAAAAAATCAAATTCTGCAAAACAAAGCAGTACGTTCAGTGTACTTAGGCAGTAGCTCGCTCTAGGATGTCTGCAGAAGTAATTACCTTAGGTATTGAAACCTCTTGTGATGAAACAGGGGTAGCCATCTATTCCAATACCCGAGGGTTATTGGCTGACGAGCTCTTTTCTCAGGTTGATTTGCATGCAGAATATGGTGGAGTAGTCCCAGAAATCGCCTCTCGCGACCATCTCAACAAACTCGCACCACTCACCCAGAGCGCCCTCAAGCATGCGGGGCTAAACATTACAGATATCCACCACATCGCCTATACTAAAGGGCCAGGGTTGGCAGGTGCACTCCTAGTTGGTGCGAGCTTTGCAAAATCTTTAGCATTTGCTCATGGGCTACCCATTACTGGGATAAACCACCTTGAGGGGCACCTGATGGCACCCCTACTTGCAGGAGAAACACTCACCTACCCTTATATTGCCCTATTGGTTTCTGGGGGGCATACACTTTTATTAAAAGCAACTATGCTCGGAGAGTACCACATATTAGGTGAAAGTATCGATGACGCGGTAGGCGAAGCCTTTGACAAAACTGCTAACGTATTAGGGCTGGGCTACCCAGGAGGCAAGGCACTATCTGAGCTGGCTGCTACAACTAATACGACTCAATTTACCTTTCCAGAGCCACTCAAACATAAGGGGCTAAACTTTAGTTTTAGTGGGCTCAAGACTGCAGCACGCACCATTCACAGTGCACACCCAGACAACAATAGCGAAATCGCCAAAGCATTTGAAACTGCTGCGGTGAATGTATTAATCCATAAAACTAAAAAGGCTCTACAGGAAGAATCATGTAGCACCTTGTTAATAGCAGGCGGAGTAAGTAGTAATAGCTATTTGCGCTCAAAATTAGCTGCACTGGAGGGTATTGACTTGTGTATGCCTCCGACAAAATTTTGTACTGATAATGGAGCAATGATTGCGATCTGTGGTAACATAAAATTTACCACATATAGGGAGTGTGAGCCTAATAATGATATTTCTATCAAGCCCAAATGGAGAATAGATAGTCTAAATAATGATAGCAGAAGTCCGCACCCGTGTTGATAGTAGTTTAGATGCACCTATTGTGCATATTCAGGCACACATTGCCAGAGGCTTACCTGCGTTTAGTGTAGTTGGCTTACCCAATACCTCAGTAAAAGAAAGTAAAGATCGCGTTAGAAGTGCAATTATTAGTAGTAACTTCAAATTTCCCGAAGGGCGCATTACCGTAAATCTCACTCCAGCAAACACGCCCAAGAGTGGTGGTCGCTATGATCTTGGTATCGCTCTAAGTATTCTCATTGCCTCGGGGCAAATTGTCCCGAGTGTTGATATCACCATGCTTGAATTTTACGGCGAGCTTGGATTAGATGGCAAAATAGCTGCAGTTAATGGCTTATTCCCCAGCATTGTACAAGCTGAAAATGCAGGGCATACCAGCATTATCCCGCCCAGCAAAGACCCCAACCTGAGCCTACTTAGCCAAGAAACTATGCGCACAGCAGCACATTTATTAGAGGTAGCAGCCTATCTACAAGGCTCTGCTGAACTTGCAGGGATAACGTTACCCGAACAAAAACACACATCGCTCAGTACAGACTTTAGCGATATTAAAGGGCAACACTTAGCCAAGCGTGCCCTTGAAATCGCTGCAAGTGGTGGGCATAACGTCCTCCTTAGTGGCACCCCGGGTGCAGGTAAAACGATGCTCAGTGAGCGCTTTACTGCTATCACTCCAGAACTCACTCTCGCGCAACTAATAGAAGTCGCAGCAATGCACTCACTCGCAGGGATAGAGCACCCACTACAGACTAAAGTCAAAGTAGTACGCTCACCACATCATAGCTCATCTAACGTAGCGATTATTGGTGGTGGGAGTACCCCCAAGCCAGGTGAAGTATCACTCGCTCACCATGGGGTGTTATTTCTTGATGAACTTCCAGAGTTTAACAAAAACGTACTAGAAACCCTGCGTCAGCCACTAGAAAGTGGGGAGGTACATATCTCCCGCATTAAAGAACAAGTTACGTTCCCTGCAAAGTTCCAGCTAATCGCAGCAATGAACCCCTGTAAGTGCGGCTACTTTGGAGACCAATCAAACAAATGCCACTGCACCCTAGAGCAAGTAGAAAACTACCAGAGCAAAATCTCAGGACCTCTTCTTGATAGAATAGATATTAAAATTACTGTTCAACCTGTAGAGAAAAAAGCATTATTACATACGGATACTACAGCAGAGGATAGTGCCACAATTAAGGCAAGAGTAGTTAATGCCTATAACATTCAAATGGGGAGACAAGGCAAACAAAACGCTCACCTAAGCACAAAAGAAGTAGATAAGTACATTCCACTCACCACAGAACAAAAAGAGCTACTGGCAAATGCCATAGACAAACTTAATCTCTCAGCCAGAAGTTATACTAAAGTACTTAAAGTAGCGAGAACGATTGCCGATTTGGCAGGGAGTGACACACTAGACAATGCTCATGTAGTTGAGGCATTGGGGTTTATGCGAAGTTAGTTGATACGGACATTATTAAGAATAGCTGTCACACGCGAACTAAAAATGTACCAGAACGCAGTCTAAAAGTACACCACTTTCCTAGTTATTTTACTTAGCCATTTCTCTTATTGTCATATTTAACACTCCTGCCTTTCTTTTCTCTCTTAGTCTATAACTCTCTCCTGTAATATTAACTACGTGTGAATGGTGTATTAGCCTGTCTAATATTGCACTGGTTAGAGCCTCATCATTATTAAGTACTGTTTGCCACTGTGTTGGTGAGACATTAGAAGTGATAATAATAGAGCCCGTCTCATACTTCTTATTGACTATTTGGAAGAGGAGATTAGCCTGTTCTTCATTTAAGCGTACATAGCCAAACTCATCAAGTACGAGTAGTCTTGGTGTATAAATTACTCGTTTAAGATAGGTATCCAATGTGTTATTGTATTTGCTGCTCTCAAGTTGGAGCATCAAGTCACTCATAGTAATGAACTTGGTCTTTATTCTGCTTTGGGTAGTAGCGTATGCAAGTGCTATAGCTAAGTGTGTTTTACCTACTCCACTAGGACCAAGAAGAAGTATATTCTTTGCTTCATCAATAAAACGCAATGTAAGTAGTTCGTTAATGAGAGTTTTGTCTACACTACTGTCTTTAAAACTAAAAGTATCTATCGTTTTAACAGTAGGTAGTGATGCCATTCTAAGTACTGTTTGTTTTGCTCTAGTATCACGACTTTCTAGTTCGTAGGTAAGAAGTGTATGTAAATACTCACTATAGGGAGTATTATTACATGCAGACGTATCAGCAAGTGCTTCATAGTGCTCTAACACTGCTGGTAGTTTAAGTGTAACAAGTGCTTCATCTATTTTGGCTTTAAGCATAATCACCTCCTAATACTTCCCTATAATCATCCAGTGTTGTTTGATAGGTGATATCAATATGAGGCAGAGTATTACTCTTAGTGCTACGCTTTGTGTTGTCTATAATAGAACTACTGTTATGAGTATTGGTATTGACCTTATTTTTACCTTTACTCTGCTTGATGCTGGTATATATTGGACTAAAGTGAGGCAATTCCTGTTTTAGCATCTCATCTGGTCGGTTACCTGTAGTTGCATGGATTCTGCTGTTGGCGTATGTTAACCAGCTAAAAATATATTCATTGAGTAATTGGTGAGTAATAGGTATGCCACTGCCTTTAAGTGATGACTTTAGTGGTACATAAAAGTTACTCTTAAGATAGTGATTAAATCTCTCTACTTTACCTTTAGTTTTAGCACGGTATGGCATACAGAGTTTGGGAGTAAATACTCCTTTACTAAACTCTAAAAAGTCATTATTAAAACTATGCTGCCCTTTGCCGTATTTATCACGCTTAATAACTACTGACTTGAGGTTATCGTAGAGAATAGTATCAGGGATTCCACCAAAATACTCAAATGCTTTAGTGTGACATTCTTGTCACGTAGTTTGGTTCATAGTATTGGTAAAGTAGGTAAAGGCATACCTACTATAGCCTAGTACCATGACAAAGCCGTATATAGGAGATTTACCACTTCTGATAACTGTCCAATCTACCTGAGCTTGCTTGCCTGGTGCAGTCTCAAAGCGCACCATAGGTTCGCTTTTGGTGGCAGACCTCTTAAGAGTTTGCATATGTTCTTGCAGCCTACGTAAACTTCCACTATACCCATACTCTGCTATCTCACGTAAGATGACTGTTGCAGGTATGATGTCAGGGAGTGTCTCATGATAGCGTTTATTAATATACTCGGTATAAGGATCAAGTATTGAGGGTCGTTTGCCTCTAGTGATATATGGCTGTAATGTATCTTGTTTTAATCTTCTTGATACTGTTCTTCTATCTAATCCTACAATGTCTGCAATTTTACGCATACTGTAGCCTTTAGCATGTAACGTGTGAATCATAATGTATTCCTCTGTTGTTATCACATATCACCTCCATAAAACATAAAGAAGAGATGATATATGGTTAAAAACTAGTGGTACATTTTTAGTTCGCGTTCTGGTACATTTTTAGTTCGCGTGTGACAATAGATTCTATTTTTCAATCAACGCCCCATCAAACCCCCTCTTAATAGGTTTGACTAAATAAGTAAATACACTTCTCATGCCAGTAATAATTTCTACTGTTGCTGACATGCCGAGTTTTGGTATGATAGTATCCTTTGTTTCGGTAATGAGTATGTATACTTTATAAAAACTTTGTTGCTTACCAGATTCATCTTGCTCAAGTAGTGTGTCGGAACTAATATAGGTTACTCTTCCTTGTAATGATCCAAAAATTGTAAAATCAAATGCATCAAGTTTAATAAGTACCTCATCATCTACACTAATATCTGCAATATCTTGGGAGAATACTTTAGCTTCCAAAATAATATCATTACTTATTGGCGAGAGCTCCATAATAGTATCTCCAGCACCTAATACCCCTCCTAGAGTTTTCATTTTTATATCTTTTACAATACCTTTAATTGGAGCATAAATATTACTATGTTTTAATATATCTTTTTGCTCTTCAAGTTTGTATTTATTTTTTAAGAGATTGGCTTCTATTTGCTCTTTCTCTTTTTTAAGCTCTTGGTAAAAACTATTTGTGGCTTGCAGTATTTTTTCTTTAGTATCAATAGTTTTTTCCTTGAGCGTAAGTATTTCTAACTCTGATACATCGCCAGTATGAAAGAGTTTAGTGTTAATTAAGAGTTGCTTTTCTGTAATATTTAATCTTTCATTCAAAAGTGATAGTTGCTCCTGTAATGACTGTTTTTGCTGATTATATAGTGTGTGTTGTGATTCAGTAATTGCTGCATGGTTATCAAGAAAATCATCAAAATGTAAGTCTTGATTCAATATAAGTGCATTGACTCTATTAAGTGAAGCAGTTAAGTAAGCAATGTCTGTATTTACTTGCTCATAACTTGCAAGTATGCGTTGTTTTTCTAGGGAAGCTAAAAGTTGACCCTTAGTAACTTGCTCCCCTTCTTTTACAAGTACGCCAGATAATACTCCGCCATCGGTAATTTGGATCACTTGGTTACTAGATGCTGATACTACAGTGGCAGTAGTTCGTACTGAGCGATTAATTTCAAAGAATGATGCCCATAGAATAAACGCTACTAAGAAGAGTACTAATACATAACTTATAGAGAAATTTTTAAATATTTTGATTAGCATATCTTGAATTCACCAATTATTGCTTTGTATGTTGACTAAGTGTATTCATAACTTCTTCTTTGTTGCCATCCATCACAATTTGATTATTATTTATGACTATTACTCTATCTACAAGATTTAACATTTGCATTTTATGAGTAATAAGGATAAGAGTATGATTCACTGCTAATGTTTGAGATAATAAGTTAATAATACTTTGTTCTAGTTGCGTATCAAGGGAGGCAGTAGGTTCATCTAATAGCCAAATATTTGGTTGTTTTAAAAGTATTCTAGTGAAGTTTAAGAGTTGCTTTTGTCCGCCTGATAACCCTAATCCTCCTTCGGAAATTTCAAAGTCTAGTCCTTTATCGGTAGTGTTAATGACCCGACTCAAGAGTCCTGTTTGCTCAGAGATGTTTATTATTGTTTCGTCTGATATGGAACTTAAGCCAAGGGTGAGATTATCTCGTAACGTGCCTTTAAAAAGTCTGCCATCTTGTTGCAGGTATCCTATGTTTTCTGCCAGATTTGGTTTTGAGATATGCGCTAGATTTACGTTATCTAATAGTATTTTACCTTCTGTGGGTTGATACATACCACTAAGAAGTCGTAATAACGAAGTCTTACCAGAGCCAATATTACCAATAACTGCTATTTTCTCACCTGGGTGAATAGTGAGTTTAGATAGTACCAAGCCTAATTTGTTACCATACAACATACTTGTTTGTGAAGTAATGTTATAATGACCTGTAATATTGTCAAGAATTATTGGATTTTCTTCAAAGCCATAATCTATATCTAACTCAAGCATTGCATCTAGTGACTTCACTGCAGTTCTGGTATTAGCGTAATTGACTAAGTGTGAAGGTATTTGAGCAATAGGAGAGAGCACTCTACCAGATAAAATAGAACAAGCAATAAGCCCACCCATGGTTAACTCACCTTGACTAATAAGAAGTGAACCAGTCGCTACAATGCCTATAAAAGATAATTGTTGAAACATCGCAGTGATATATGAAGAATAATCACTGGTTTGTTTCATTTCTAGCTCATAATCTCTAGCATCATTACTCACATCTCGCCACTTACTCAGTAATCTCCAGCCTCCTTGGCCAGATTTAATAGTTTCTGCTCCCTCAATAGACTCTACTAATAGCCCTGTTTTGAGATTCACTGCCTCATTAATATTATTAGCAAGATGTGTGATCTTCTTATAAAAATACAGCCCCACTAGTGCTGCTAAGATAAAAAAGAGCAGTGGAATGAGCGCCAAATATCCGGCAATAAAAAAAATCAAAAAAACATAAAATAACACAAATGGCATATCTACTAACACATACGAAGTGATAGTTGCCATAAACCCCCTAATGGATTCATATCCTCTCATTTGCCCTGAGAGTGTACCTACGCTCTGAGGTAACTTATCAAGACGCACTCTAGTAAAACGCTCATATACATAGTGGGACAGTTTCTTATCAATTGCTTCTATCAGTTTTTCTGATAAGTTGCTCCGCACTAGTTTTGCAATAAACTCCAAAATGATTACTATAACCACCCCAATGGTAAGTACCATAAGCGTTTGTTTTGCCCCTGTTGGTACAACTCTATCATAGATTTGCATAGAATAGAACGCACTCACAATAGCTACAAGGTTAATAAACACCCCCGCAATCAAGCCATCTATTAAAAGTTTTTTGTGCTTGAATATTTCAGACTTCACTAAGTTAAATGTTTTGCTTTTAACAAGATAGAGTTCTTTAGTGAAATTGAGGGTAAATAATTGATACTCTGAAACATCATGAAGCGTGATCTCCTTATCAAGGTGCGCAATATATTCTCCTTGAGCGTTAATACTTTTGAGTACTCCCCAATTGTTACTATCAAAAAGTAATAGCGGTAATTCAGAGGGGTTATCAATATTGTTGAGTATCTTAGGTTGCTTGATAAGAAGTTCTTTACTAATATGTTGCAAATTCTTTATAGCACTGTTTTGGTCGATATAATGAGACACAACTATTTCTTCTAGTTCTGCATGATTTATGGGTGCACGTTGCAAGCTAGCAAGTAAACGAATGCTATCAATTAATCCATTCATAAGGTGGTTAAATAATAAAAGTAATACCCAAGTAAGATTTTTTGGCTTATAAGTTCAGTGTGTTGATTTTTCAGATTAACGAGCGACTCAATACTTCCGAGCATATCTTGCCAACTTATTTTATTATGAGCAAATAATCTTTGTTTAGACTCAAGAGTATGCTTTAATGAAGTAATGCGTTTATTCATAAGTATAGATTTATCGTCTAAGTAACCATAGCGGGTATATTTTTCACTAAACTCAGTACGTAATTCTTGCTTTAGTGATTGTAACTCATATATAGCAGTTTGTTTATCTATGAGTGTCTTGTCTGCTTCCCCCAAATCACCAAAAGAAAAATTATAAGTGAAGTCAATAAAAACTCTATTTTCTTCACCAAAGTTTCTATTAGAAAAATTACCTTTTTGATGCTCAAACGAGAGATCAACCTTAGGCATAAACTTTGATTTCGCAATATCATACTTAGCATCTAATATATTAATTTCTGAGTGTTTTTGTAGTACTTGATAATGCGCCTTATAAAAAGTATCAAACTCTAGGTGATAAAAGTCTAGAGTATCAGCAAAATCAATATCTTCAATAAGAAGATTAAGCCCTGTAAGGATATTAACTCTTTGAAGTAGATTATCAAGATTAAGCCTTGTTTCATTAATATTGTATTCTAGCGTAGCTAGTTTCTCTAAGAGCAAATTGTACTCACTAGTAGCAATGAGTTTTACATTTACTTTATTCTGCAAGGTATTTTTAATATCTTTATATATCTTACGATATTTAAGATAGGTAGTATAAGTATGATATTCATTAAATAACTCAGCATATAGAGTAATAAGTTGTTCAACAACCTGAAACTGACTTGCTTTATTTTGATATTGAGTGAGTTCTAAGTTGTTTTTAGCTTCACGCAGACTTGCAGGAAAGAGTTCTCCTGTATAAATAGGTCTATTAAACCGCACTGTTGTGACTTCATCATCAGCAAAGTAATTAGGGTCATTAATACTAGCATTGGCTTTTTTGTGATTAATGCTGATACTTGGGTAATATATGTTACGAGCGTTTTCTATGCCTTGTAATGCAGATTCTTCTTTTGAAGCATGAATCTTCATTTGGGAGTGGCTACTAAGAGTAGTAGTCACTAAATCTTCTAAGGTATAACTCGCTAATACTTCAGATGAGACAAAGAATAATACTACAAATCTAAGCACATTGAAATTTCCTTACAATTTAAAGAGGTAGTTACCACCTAATGTGTTCCCACCTAAACTACGCAAGGTATTATCAATGAAGTGTGCATCAATACCATCGGTGAAATGTGTTGTAAGATAGCTGACATTTTCCCTTTGAGCAACTTGCTTAATTGCACTAAGCATTTTTACAAGTGCTTGCCTGCCAATATCAGTTTGTCTTAATTCCCTATCAACATACGCAACTAAAATATTAGCAACCGTGTCTCTTAAACCCGTACAATGTATGCCCACACTAGCATAGGCAATACCAATAGATTTGTCATTATACTTAGCAACTATACCTATTGCAGTGCCTTTAAGAACTCTACTAAAAAATTTATCAAACTTATCTTCGCCAAAAGGCACATCTGAAAATAAACTTTCATTATGCCTAGACTCTAATAAACCTAGACAATCCTCTCTGTCTGCCTCTCTTGCTAGGGCAATAACTATATCTTCCATTACAGTACCACTAAACTATCGTTATCAATCAAATCTTGCATAGTTATATGAGTATTTGCCAGAGTAATTGATATATCTGACGTGCCATCGTTATTAGCATCAATATTAATAATCGTATCGCTATTTTGAGTTACTGCACTAATATATTCAGATAAATCATCGCCTTCGTTATAATCTAATAATGCTGATATATCTAACTTATCATTTTCATTAAGATTAAAGTCAGTAATGGTGTCATTACCATCTGCAATAGTGTTATACGCAAAGGTATCACTACCTAACCCACCAGTAAGAGTGTCATTACCAAGATTGCCTATAATAATATCATCATGAGTAGTTCCGATAAGTACATTATCTAACTCGTCACCTGTTATAAGATTACTTAGCTTAATATCATCAATCCCAAAGTCATTACCGCCGGTAGCAGTTCCAAGACTCTTCAACTCAAAGAGTTTATGCGTTGTGCCTACTACTGCATCTGCTGGAAGAGTAATGATGACTTGTTCCCAGCCTCCCTGCGAGGTAGCCTTATGAGTAGTGCCTACTTGCTCTCCATCAATATAAAGTGCAATTTCTACTCCTTTATTGGCATTTACCCAATATGAGAAGGTGTAGTCTTGGTTGGTGTCTACTGCTACGGTTTGTTTCCAGAAGGATTTATTTACTCCCTGTGTAGAGCCATCTACCATTAAGAACTTACCAGAACCTCCTACTCCTGTAGTGTCTCCTAGCCCCCAGTTGGGTGGAGTGTCTACTACAGCTAGAGTGTCATGACCTCTTGCTTGAGCAAGGATTTGATAGTCTGTTTGGAAGTGTTGAGTGCCTGCTTCAAAGTTTGAGTTTTTGATAACACCTACTTGACTGGTAATCGTATTTTCTTCAAGGATAATATCATCAATCCCAAAGTCATTACCGCCGGTAGCAGTTCCAAGACTCTTCAACTCAAAGAGTTTATGCGTTGTGCCTACTACTGCATCTGCTGGAAGAGTAATGATGACTTGTTCCCAGCCTCCCTGCGAGGTAGCCTTATGAGTAGTGCCTACTTGCTCTCCATCAATATAAAGTGCAATTTCTACTCCTTTATTGGCATTTACCCAATATGAGAAGGTGTAGTCTTGGTTGGTGTCTACTGCTACGGTTTGTTTCCAGAAGGATTTATTTACTCCCTGTGTAGAGCCATCTACCATTAAGAACTTACCAGAACCTCCTACTCCTGTAGTGTCTCCTAGCCCCCAGTTGGGTGGAGTGTCTACTACAGCTAGAGTGTCATGACCTCTTGCTTGAGCAAGGATTTGATAGTCTGTTTGGAAGTGTTGAGTGCCTGCTTCAAAGTTTGAGTTTTTGATAACACCTACTTGACTGGTAATCGTATTTTCTTCAAGGATAATATCATCAATCCCAAAGTCATTACCGCCGGTAGCAGTTCCAAGACTCTTCAACTCAAAGAGTTTATGCGTTGTGCCTACTACTGCATCTGCTGGAAGAGTAATGATGACTTGTTCCCAGCCTCCCTGCGAGGTAGCCTTATGAGTAGTGCCTACTTGCTCTCCATCAATATAAAGTGCAATTTCTACTCCTTTATTGGCATTTACCCAATATGAGAAGGTGTAGTCTTGGTTGGTGTCTACTGCTACGGTTTGTTTCCAGAAGGATTTATTTACTCCCTGTGTAGAGCCATCTACCATTAAGAACTTACCAGAACCTCCTACTCCTGTAGTGTCTCCTAGCCCCCAGTTGGGTGGAGTGTCTACTACAGCTAGAGTGTCATGACCTCTTGCTTGAGCAAGGATTTGATAGTCTGTTTGGAAGTGTTGAGTGCCTGCTTCAAAGTTTGAGTTTTTGATGGTTGTATTTGCGACTGCTTCTATAGTAATATTAGCTTTCGCATCAGTGGTTTCAAAACCATCACTGACTGCATAGCTTAGCTCAATCTCACCATTAAAGTCAGCATTTGGCGTAAGTGTCCAAGTGCTATCATCATTAGCAGTTAAAGTAGCATTGTTTCCTACTACGCTTAGGTTTTGTATAGAGAGGGTGTCGCCATCTATATCACTAGCATTTGCTAGTAGTTGTGAGGCATTAATCACCATGCTTATATCTTCTGTACCTAAGAGATGTACTGGTTCACTGATGACTGGTGCATCATTAGTATTGTTGATAGCTACTGTAGCTGTGGCAGTGGTAGTTTCAAAACCATCACTGACTGCATAGCTTAGCTCAATCTCACCATTAAAGTCAGCATTTGGCGTAAGTGTCCAAGTGCTATCATCATTAGCAGTTAAAGTAGCATTGTTTCCTACTACGCTTAGGTTTTGTATAGAGAGGGTGTCGCCATCTATATCACTAGCATTTGCTAGTAGTTGTGAGGCATTAATCACCATGCTTATATCTTCTGTACCTAAGAGATGTACTGGTTCACTGATGACTGGTGCATCATTAGTATTGTTGATAGCTACTGTAGCTGTGGCAGTGGTAGTTTCAAAACCATCACTGACTGCATAGCTTAGCTCAATCTCACCATTAAAGTCAGCATTTGGCGTAAGTGTCCAAGTGCTATCATCATTAGCAGTTAAAGTAGCATTGTTTCCTACTACGCTTAGGTTTTGTATAGAGAGGGTGTCGCCATCTATATCACTAGCATTTGCTAGTAGTTGTGAGGCATTAATCACCATGCTTATATCTTCTGTACCTAAGAGATGTACTGGTTCACTGATGACTGGTGCATCATTAGTATTGTTGATAGCTACTGTAGCTGTGGCAGTGGTAGTTTCAAAACCATCACTGACTGCATAGCTTAGCTCAATCTCACCATTAAAGTCAGCATTTGGCGTAAGTGTCCAAGTGCTATCATCATTAGCAGTTAAAGTAGCATTGTTTCCTACTACGCTTAGGTTTTGTATAGAGAGGGTGTCGCCATCTATATCACTAGCATTTGCTAGTAGTTGTGAGGCATTAATCACCATGCTTATATCTTCTGTACCTAAGAGATGTACTGGTTCACTGATGACTGGTGCATCATTAGTATTGTTGATAGCTACTGTAGCTGTGGCAGTGGTAGTTTCAAAACCATCACTGACTGCATAGCTTAGCTCAATCTCACCATTAAAGTCAGCATTTGGCGTAAGTGTCCAAGTGCTATCATCATTAGCAGTTAAAGTAGCATTGTTTCCTACTACGCTTAGGTTTTGTATAGAGAGGGTGTCGCCATCTATATCACTAGCATTTGCTAGTAGTTGTGAGGCATTAATCACCATGCTTATATCTTCTGTACCTAAGAGATGTACTGGTTCACTGATGACTGGTGCATCATTAGTATTGTTGATAGCTACTGTAGCTGTGGCAGTGGTAGTTTCAAAACCATCACTGACTGCATAGCTTAACTCAATCTCACCATTAAAGTCAGCATTTGGCGTAAGTGTCCAAGTGCTATCATCATTAGCAGTTAAAGTAGCATTGTTTCCTACTACGCTTAGGTTTTGTATAGAGAGGGTGTCGCCATCTATATCACTAGCATTTGCTAGTAGTTGTGAGGCATTAATCACCATGCTTATATCTTCTGTACCTAAGAGATGTACTGGTTCACTGATGACTGGTGCATCATTAGTATTGTTGATAGCTACTGTAGCTGTGGCAGTGGTAGTTTCAAAACCATCACTGACTGCATAGCTTAGCTCAATCTCACCATTAAAGTCAGCATTTGGCGTAAGTGTCCAAGTGCTATCATCATTAGCAGTTAAAGTAGCATTGTTTCCTACTACGCTTAGGTTTTGTATAGAGAGGGTGTCGCCATCTATATCACTAGCATTTGCTAGTAGTTGTGAGGCATTAATCACCATGCTTATATCTTCTGTACCTAAGAGATGTACTGGTTCACTGATGACTGGTGCATCATTAGTATTGTTGATAGCTACTGTAGCTGTGGCAGTGGTAGTTTCAAAACCATCACTGACTGCATAGCTTAGCTCAATCTCACCATTAAAGTCAGCATTTGGCGTAAGTGTCCAAGTGCTATCATCATTAGCAGTTAAAGTAGCATTGTTTCCTACTACGCTTAGGTTTTGTATAGAGAGGGTGTCGCCATCTATATCACTAGCATTTGCTAGTAGTTGTGAGGCATTAATCACCATGCTTATATCTTCTGTACCTAAGAGATGTACTGGTTCACTGATGACTGGTGCATCATTAGTATTGTTGATAGCTACTGTAGCTGTGGCAGTGGTAGTTTCAAAACCATCACTGACTGCATAGCTTAGCTCAATCTCACCATTAAAGTCAGCATTTGGCGTAAGTGTCCAAGTGCTATCATCATTAGCAGTTAAAGTAGCATTGTTTCCTACTACGCTTAGGTTTTGTATAGAGAGGGTGTCGCCATCAAAATCAATAGTGTTTTGTAGTAACTCTTCAGTAGTAATAATTAGCGTAGTATCTTCATCAGTGGTAAGTGCTACATCGCCAAGATTAATCACTTTATAGTTATGAAAGTTAAAACTTTCTTTAGTGAGTAAAGTAGCGTCTACGCCTTCTAAGTAAATTGGATTTTTATTATTTCCAATATCTATTTTGGTATATGACACACCATCATGTGTTACCAAACTAATACTTATATCATCTATAGAGCGAATAGTTTTGATGTTTGATAAGTCAATAGTATCTTCGCCAATAGTAAAGTCTTTGATGAGGTTAGTAATTCCGGTATTTTCATCTTGATTATTACTATCCATCACAAAAGTATCCGCACCCTTGCCACCAGTGATGATGTCTTCATCTCCCTCAAGATAGATAGTATCATCGCCACCTCCAGCATTAATTACGTCATTGCCATTTCCGCCGTAGATGGTATCATCACCATCTCCAGTATTGATAATATCATCACCATCACCACCATCAACATAATCATTACCTGCATTTGTGTTAATGGTATCATTCCCAGCGCCACCATATACAGTATCTTTACCACCAGCAGTGGTTAATACATCATCTCCAGCACCTCCTTCAATAAAATAGTCTGTAAGATCATCACTACCAATAATAGTTGAGGCTGCATCACTTAGAGTGACTGACTCTATATTAATATCAGCAAGATTAATGGTACGTTGTGTTATACCATTAATAATGAGTTTGTCTATACCCTCACCACCATTGATAGTAGCACTACTAATAGTATCATCATCATCAATAATAATGCTGTCATCTCCACTACCACCATACATAATATCACTTCCGCTTCCACCATTGAGCGTATCATTGCCACTACCACCAGTAAGTGTATCATCACCAGCAGCTCCAGAAAGCAATACATCATAGTCCGCGCCACTTGCATCAAGTGTATCATCATGGCTACTGCCCACAGCCATATTATAATTATCATTTGCTAAATCAATGTTAGCACTAGTATCACTTGTGTGAAAGTAACTATCATAAGTGCCTTCTTCATTCTCAGCAATCAATCGATACCCACCCTCTACTTGTTCAGCTTTATAACCCTTATCATCATAAGCAAACGAGCTATCTGCAAATTCAGCAGAAGTACCATCAGCATTATGCACCACGCCTCTACCATGAATAACACTTCCATCATCTAAAGTAGTAGGTTCATTGTCACTCGTAAGTTCTATAGAAATAATTCCCGCTTCAAGTAGTGGGGTCAGTTCTCCTGCTTCTGCTAAACCATTAGAATTTCTATCTTGCCAAAGTCTAAATTCATTAAACCTCTCATCACTCGCATCTAACACGCCATCATTATTTGAGTCAAAGGTTCGTAATCCGTCTAAATCTGTACCATTTTCTGTATATCTACTAAAAGCAAATTCATCTAAACTAGTGATTTGTCCATCTGCACCAGCACTGCCATCTTCTGCTAAGTCAATAGCTAAAATAGCATCATCCGCACCTACCCATGCAGTACTTTCTTTATAACCATCTTCATCAACATCTATACTAGTAGTAGAGTCTTCTAGTGCTGTTATTTCTGCCCCATCACCATCTAAGTCAATGACTATTGGGCTAATCACATTATCACTTGTAACACTGGTTCTACTAGTTCTAAAGTATTCATTCCATGTGTCAAATTGCTCCTCCCATGTGCTATGAGCATAGTCTCCAGCACGCTCTAACCACTGTGCCCATTCTGCTGTCATGTCTGCACTGAGTGCATCTTTATCTGCTAATTCTACGTCATACGCATTTTTTTGCGTAAGGAGTGCATCATAAGCTGCTTGTTTGCTCGTAAGTTCTGCTAAGAGCTCATTACCCTGTGCTTGTCGTTCTGCTTTTTCATGACGCAGAGCAACTATTTCATCAGAATGTGCACTAAGCTCGGCAGTACGCGCATCCATTTGTGCAGCGCGCGTTACACTCTCATCAGCCCAACTTTGAGACTCTGCTTGTTTTGCACTCAACTCATCCTGATAAGGCTTAAACCATGTTTTAGTGCCGTTTACTTCAGAATTGAAATTAGCTATTGCATCACTTATTCTAACGTTTAAACTTTGTAGTCCTTGACCAGCCTTAAACCATTCACTGCTTGAATAGCTATCTTTATGGCGTAAATATGTTGAGTCTGTGTAGTGCACCCAGCTAAAAGGGTTAGCAAACTCAATTCCAGAAGTACTAGCGTTTGACCCAAAGTAACCTTTATTGTACCAAAATACTGCATTATTAAAAGAATCAACTATATCATTTAACTGATTTGCTCTTCCATTTATTCCTCCGTAAATAGTATAATCATGATAAACATCGCCATTAGATTTCATACTATAAATTTTATTATGATGCCGATACCCATTAATCGGGCTAATGCCGTTATTCACCCAGTTGTTATATGCATCTTGTTTGGGAATATAGGTATTACTTATCCAGTCATTATTATTATTTACAATGCTTTGTGCATTTGCTAGCCAGCTTTGGTAGTTTGCTGCATAGGTGTTATGGCTCTCTACTGCTGCTATATAGCCCTCTTCGCGCTGTACATAGTCTGCATGCCACTCTTGAAACTCGGTATTCCACGTATCATAGTTTTGTTGTGCGGTGTCTTTTTCTGACTCTGCTAGTTGAGTTTGGCTAGTAAGTGCTTCATATTCTGCTCGCCACGTGGTGTCTTCTTGTTGCCAGTTATCATATTCTGCTTTAAAGTCTTGATAGTTGGTGTAGTCTTCATGCCATTGTTGATAGCTACTTGCTTTATCAGTATATGCTGATTTAAAGAGGTTGATTTCTTGTTGGAGTGCTGCTAGTTCTTCTGGGGGGAGGTCTTGTTCTATAATAGCTTTGAGCTGGGCTTGGTAGTCTTGTAGTTTGGTGTAGTATTCATCGTTTTTGAGTTTGGCAATTTCGCCATTTACCGCAGAGTTTTCTAATTCTGAGTTAATCGCTTCATCTATCCAGTCTGGTGTATTGATAATAGCATCTTGTTCTGCTTGGGTTTTGGCGTCGACAAGAAAGCCATATAATAGATCTGCTGTATACCCTATCCCAAAACCAACTGCGGTAATGGCAATGCCTTTAAATATTAATGACCCGCCTATTATAGTTCCAGTAAAAAGTGCAGTATTTGCAAGTGCTCCACCTCCTATTGTCCCTAACACCCCACCAATAAATTCTACACTTTCTTTTACTGCACTATTACCATCATCTTGGTCACCGCTAACTGCGATGCCTATTTGTAATATACCACCAACATTCCCTTTGATATACACTATAGCTTTGATATGTGGCGGGGCATTCTTGATGGCTAAATCCATAAGATTATGCACCAGTGAGTTTGCAGTACTGGTAATCTCAATAATAGTATGATCTTCTGGATTTTCTACAGTATTAGTAGGTTGATTGGTATTGGTTGTCATGATTTGCTCCTTTGTTTTTTATGTCTGAGAATTGCTTGAAAGAATAAAAATATAAAAAAATTAACGACAATAGTAAAAAAAAATCCAAGTGTTGCAGCAGAAAAGTGATAATAGTATCTGCCTGTTACTAAATGTTCTCTGTTTGCCATATCGCCACTAATATATACAGGAAATAGCCATGCTACTATAAATATTGTCCATGCCAATATATAAAAAAGCAGAGGGAGTTCTTTTTTAGGAGTAAGAGCTAAGTCTTTATAATTAAAAAGCCACCCAAAATCAGTGGTATATTTAAAATGCTTTCTATCATAATATAGTCGTAATGCTACTGCCACAAAAGCATACAGCCACATGGTAGCATAATAAAATGAGATGTGCGGGAGTGCGGTGAGCTCTTTTCTTTCTAATATTGCTTTTAATACTTCACCGCTTCTATATCTCTCACTCGGTCCATATTCTCGTATATACTCAATATCTGCAATACTAGGTACAATATAACTCATGATATTTACAAAATTTTGTGCCCAGTTATAGTTCATAATGTCTTTGGGTAGAAGATATATAAGTAAAAAACTAAGTACCAAACTAAAGAGTAGTAACGCATGTGTTCTAAACTTGAGTTGTTTGATAATCTGCTCTTCTGGGAGTGTTTCATCTATGAGAATCAGATATTGTAGTTTTTTTAGCATGGGTGTGTATAGGCTATACAGTGTGTAGTGTGTAGTTTAGGGTATGTGGTATGGTGTAATATTGCATTGTGATGCGACAATATGTAGAGTGTTAACGAAAATCTTAACCATTATAATTATTTTGTTTGCGGTTAATAACTAGTAGAATTAATAGTTTTTTGCCAACTTAGGATAATGCTCCTCACTTTGTACATAGTCTGCATGCCACTCTTGATATGCAGCCCCATTTTTTAAATAAGGGTCATGACCCTTAAATAATTAGATTTTGCAATGGTATTTTTTGGTACTTTGGTGCCGATTGTCTTTGGCAAGCAAGCCTATGGGCTTGCTTGTAACGATAACTTCTTTTACCTGTATTACGACTAAGTCTCTTGAGATGGTGGATTTATTTACACCGAGCAATGAAGGATTACGTCATTCCTTGCTTTAAGCATTGGTAAATTGGTATCTTTGCTCCTTAGTAAGATGTTTGCATGGTTTCATTTACACTCTTTTTTAGAGGTAAAAAGCTGCATTTGGAACTTGAGTGGGCGTATTATATATTATACAAAAACACCATAAATTATACCTCTAACTGATTAAAAGCCAAATCAAGCAAATACGAAATACGCTTATGAACAGGCATAAGTGCGAGAGCTTGTTCTCTGGTAAACCATACTACACCATAAATATCTTCGCATACTTCTGGACGAATATCACCAATTTCACCGTGATATTTCATCAGAAACCAATAGACTTTCTTGTACACATCTTCACCTTTGAAATCACTCATATGATGAGTTGAAGGGAGTTTGCCAATAATTTCTAGTTGTGTAATATCTACCCCTGTTTCTTCAGAGACTTCTGCGAGTGCGCATTCGCTTTTAGATTGTTCGCCTTTTAGTTTGCCTTTGGGTAGATCCCACGTACCTCGTTTATAAATAAATAAAAACTTATCTTGGCACTGAACCAAGCCTCCGCAAGCGATGATTTTTTTATATTTGGTTATCATAGTGTGTATAGATTTAATATATTATTTTTCGTTATCATATGGGTTAAGGGTTTTATAGCGTTCAAGCACTTTATACTGGAGAAGATTAAGTCTGCTAAATATAATGCCATCAAGCTCAATCGTGAGATTTTTTTCTATTACTTCTTTATCAAGTGGAGTGAATGTTGATTTGTTCTCATACTCCAAGTTGTTAATGAGGTAATACATTACATTAAGCCTTGTAGCAAATTTATTTTGTGAGTTTACCAGTACCCATGGACTAAAATTTACTGAAGTGCGGGCAAGCATTTGGTCTTTATATTTGGTGAATACATCCCATTTATCACGGATTTTATGGTCATTACGTGAGTATTTCCAGTGGGTAAGTGGATTGGATTGGCGTTTTTTAAACCTAAGTAGTTGGGTTTTTTGATCTACTGAAAGATAAAATTTAATTAAGATAATGCCATCATCAATCAGTGATTTTTCCCACTCTAATACATGGTTCATAAAATAAGTATATTGTGCTTCACTACAATAGCCCATAGTCGGCTGTACTAACGCCCGTCCATACCACGAGCGATCAAAAAAAACAATTTGCCCTGGTTTAGGCATGCGACGTTTATACCTGCTAAACCAATTACGCATTTCATTTGGTGAAGGCACATCAAGCTCCACAACCCGAAGATACTTAGGAATGAGGTTTTCTACTAAGCGTTTAATGGTAGAGCCCTTACCCGCAGCATCTCGCCCTTCAAAGACAATAGCAACTCGATGATTATGTTTAATTACATGTTGCTGTAGATTAAGCATTTCTAGTTGGAGACGGTTTTTCTCCAACTTGTAGGTTGGAAAATCTATGTCAGTATAAAGTTCTGTGGGGAGTTTTAACATATTTATCGAATGGGTACTAATGCAGATATAAAACGTTCATAACAATCTTCCCAACTCCATTGTTGGCTACTTTCTACTACATTGCTGCGGTCTAAGCCAAGGCACTGCTCGGTAGCTGACTTAAGGTCATGGGAAATATACCCATTATAACCGTTTTGTAAAATATCTTTAGGTCCTGTGACATCATAAGCAGCTACAGGAGTACCACAGGCTAGGGATTCGATAATTACTACTCCAAAGGTGTCGGTCTTACTAGGAAAAACAAATACATCGGCATATTGGTAATACTGAGCGAGTTCTTTATCCTTTTTAAGTCCAACAAAGGTGACTTCTGGATAGGCTTTAGCATAGCGGTCTAGGTCTGGTCCTGAGCCTACCATGATTTTGATACTTGGGATATCAAGAGTGAAAAAATCTATTAGGTTCTTCTCGCTACTTACTCGTGCGACACATATCAGTACTGGTAGCGTGTTGCCGTGTTTCAGCGGATTAGCTGCACGCTCACTACTACTAAGTGCTGAGAAAATATCACGCTTAATGCCACGCGACCAAATACTTATCGGGGTAGTAATACCATGTTCCACAAGTTCTGCTTTCATGCTCTCGGTGGTGGTGAGAATATGCTCTGCAGTGTTATACAACCGCTTCATCAGTCGCCAACCCAGAGAGATAGGGATGACTTTAAGCTTAGTGTGTACATACTCAGGGAACTTTGTATGACACGATGCACTAAAAGCCATGCCTAATTGCTTACATGTCCGAGAAAAAATATAGCCCAGTGGTCCTTCAAGAGTCGCAATATGCACATGATCCCACTTGATGAGGGTTAGCACCTTCTTCGCATGTTTTTTACGAATAAGAGCAAGTTTGATTTCAGAGTAATATGGTAAGCCAAATTGGCATGTTGCTCTATTAGGATGATAGACCCATACCTTATGATGGTTGAGCCTGAGTTGTTCGACCAAGTTAGTAAGGGTGGTGACTACCCCATTAGTCTGTGGCGGATAGGCATCAGAAATAATCAGAATATGCTTACTCATCCTTTATTTTAGTGATATTTTGATCGTAAAAAATCAACTCAAACTGACCATTAAGATGCTCCACTAAGGCAGAGCAACTTTCTACCCAGTCGCCATCGTTCATATACTGCACCCCATTTATGGTTTCAATTTCTGGGGTATGAATATGTCCACAGATTACTCCGTCATGCCCACGTTTATGTGCGTAGTTGGTAATGTGGCGTTTAAAGTTATAGAGAAATTCCAGTGTTTTTTTGGTTTTCTTTTTTAGATATGCAGATAAACTCCAATATCTCATCCCAAAAAGTGTACGGATTCTATTGTAGGTTTTATTAAATGAAAGTAAGAACTGATAGGCATTATCACCTACAAATACCAACCATTTGGCAATTTTGGTGATGCCATCAAATTTATCCCCGTGAGTGACTAAATATGTTTTGCCGTTGCTTGCAGTGTGAATAATTTCATCTACAATAGCAATTTTGCCAAACTTGAGCTTAAAATCTAAAAAGTTACGTAAGGCTTCATCATGATTACCAATCACCCAGTACACTCTAGTACCGCGTTTGACAAGAGTAAAAATATAACGCACTAAATTATTATGTGAAGTGGGCCAATACCACTTTTTACGCAGTCTCCAGCCATCTACAATATCACCTACTAGGTAGAGCTTATCACAAGTATGTTCCTTTAAGAATGCATGAAGAAGTTTATCTTGTGAGTTTTTGGTGCCTAAGTGAACATCTGATACAAAAATAGCGTTGTAATGCATGAGAAGTAAAAAATTAGTAATGAATTTCTATATAACGTGCGCGTTTTTTGGCGTTAATTTTACTGGCATTGACTAAAATCAGCCCATCAATGCAATCAGCAAAATCATAGTCAATACCAAAGTCTAGAAACTGTGTACCTTTATCATCACATAGCTCGCTATATTGTTTATATAGCATTGGGAGTTTGTCGTTTTGCTCTTTGAGCATTTGATTGAGAAGTCTAAAGTCTGCTTTATAATCCTCGCTATATTCAAACTCTGTGTGATAATGAAACCGGTTATTTGCTACTGCATACGATTTATCTGCACCAAAATAATGATTATAAAAATCAGCAATTAAGTTTTTAGAAATATCAGATAAGTTACTGCTCATGGTTACTGGACCAATCATGTATTTATAGTTTGGGTTTTTATGGAGAAATGCTCCAATTCCCATCCAGAGGTAATCAAGCCCTCTGAGACCCCAATATTTAGGCTGAATAAAGCTTCTACCCATCTCTATAGTCTGTGGGAGGAGTTCTATTAAGTTATCAGTAAATTCAAATAAAGTTGCACTATAAAACCCCTCTACTCCATGTTGTTTGATGATTTCATTGCCCAAACCAAGGCGGTAACTCCCCACCACTTCTAGTGCTTCATCATCCCAAAGGACTAAATGTTTATAGTGCTTGTCGTAGTTATCTACATCTATGCGTTTACCCGTACCTTCTTCTACTAAGCGAAAAGATAGCTCACGCAGACGCCCTACTTCACGAATAGTATTTGGATTATTGTCATAATCAAGCAGATAAATTTTCTTACCATCAGTGGTAGCTCCTAAAAGCTCGCTTGATTTAAGCTCTGATTTAATGAGTTGTCTATTTTGCGGATGGGCGATGCTACTCATGGTTTCAATATAGTCTTTTGGTTTTTTACGTCCCAAAGAATAAGTTTGTTTTTTGATGAGTTTGGCAATTTTTTTATTGGTTAGGCTCAGTTTTTCAATGGTGTCATATTTAATAGTTTTGCCTGTATTGAAGCGAATTTCACGGTTCTTTTTATTGAACATTTCACGTGGTAGCATCATAGTGCCAAATGGCTTAAAAATCAGTGACAAACTATAAAAGAGTTTAGAGTTTTTGCCGTCTACATATACTGGGGTGATACTTGACTTGGTTTTTTTCGCAAAAGACAAAAAACCACTCAGCCATTTGCCATCTTTTACACCTGTGGCTTGGAGTCTTGAGACTTCCCCTGCAGGAAATATCACGAGTAAATGATCTCCTTCAAGCCACTCAATCGCTTGCTTATAGCTTTGGCGATAATTGTTTTTATGGCTCATATTATCAATCGGAATAAAATATTCACGTAGTGGCTCTACACTATATAACAGGCGATTGACCACAATTTTGACATCAGAACGAATTTCTAATAGAAATTTTAAAATAGCAATACCATCAAGTGAGCCAATTGGATGGTTTGCAACCACTATTGCTCTGCCAAAGTGCGGAATATTTTCACGGTCTTTATTAGAAGCAGAATAACGAAAATTAAAGAAATCTAAAATTTCTTCCACGAAAGATTCGCTATGCAGGTGAGAATTTTTAGCCAAAAACTCATTAATATCATCTTCATGGATAATGTATTTTAATACTTTGATGAATTTTTTAACAATCGCTTTATTGGCGACATTATCACCGTATTGCTCTTTGAGCTGCTTTTCTAAATCAATCATTTTTTCAATTTTATGCTATTTCTATAACTACTGGTTTTGAATTAACTCTTTGAAATAGTTTCGTAATATTTGTACTAGATATTTATCCGTTGAAAATATCTTCCTCTGAGCATTACTCTGGGGTGGGTGTTATCTTGCACAAATGCATCACGGGTATGAATAATATTATTAGTCATTATACTTTCACCAGCAGTGAGTGTATGCACATGATGATATGGACTTTGTTTACTTAAAGTGGTATTAAGCAATTTAATACTCTCTGAAATTCCATCTGCAAAGGTAATATTGCGTTTACGCTGAGTGTAGCGCATATAGAGTGAATTGGATTCTTTATCATGAAAAAAGATTGGTCCAATAGAGGCTGGTCGTACCTCAACCCTGTCTTGAATATGAGCAGGAATAGTCATTGCATCAGAGCGTGTGAGTAATGCGGTAAGTTCACTATCTTGCTCTCGCATCAAAATATAGAGCATCTCAATGTCCATAAAGTGGTTTGCGCCACCACTGATTGCGGGGCTACTACAAAACAAGGTAAAACTACGAATGCGTTCGGTTGGTGAATTGTAGTAGCCGTCGGTATGCCAATTTAAAGGTTGAGTTGTATAGGGAATAAATTCATTAGTTTTAGTGTCACTTGGGGTAATAATCGCCAGTTGCCCCTCATTTTGCTCAAGTACATAATGCTGCTCATTATGCTTTAAGCCCAACTGAGCATTGAGTGCGAGTATTTGTTGCTCATTTGGATGTGGGATGCAAAGCGGTACTGGCACATATTCCCTATCGGCAATAATCACAAAGTTATTAGTACTCACAATGGAATTAATACGTGAGCACTGTGCACTAGATAGCTTACTTAGAGTATCTACTTCTACAATACACTGCGCTAAGGGCTGGTAGTGCTCTAGCTTGGTGTCTCGCCATCTAGCGTAGGCATCATTATTAGTTAGTATCGCACGGTTCACTAATAATGCCTACCTAATGATAATGAATTATACTCGGTTAGCTATTAATTCATCCACTACACTTGGATCTGCTAAGGTAGAGGTATCCCCCAATGAACTAAAATCATTTTCGGCAATTTTGCGCAAAATACGGCGCATAATCTTACCACTTCTGGTTTTTGGCAGACCTGAAGCAAATTGAATTTTATCTAGTGTAGCAATAGGGCCAATTTCACTTCTCACTAGTTTAACCAGTTCAGTTTTGAGTTCATCGGTAGCTTCTACCCCTGCATTTAGTGAAACATAGGCGTAAATCCCTTGTCCTTTAATATCATGAGGATAACCAACTACTGCTGACTCATTTACTTGTTCGTGGAGTACTAGTGCAGATTCAACCTCTGCAGTACCTAAGCGGTGTCCTGATACATTGAGTACATCATCGACACGCCCAGTTATCCAGTAGTCACCATCTGCGTCGCGTTTCGCTCCATCACCTGCAAAGTACTTACCTTTGAAGGTTGAGAAATACGCATCCATAAAACGCTCATGATTGTTATAAAGTGTGCGCATTTGACCTGGCCAAGAGCTATTAATAACTAAAATCCCTTCGCATTCGCCTTCTAGTACATTCCCTTTATCATCTACAATTTGTGGTTGGACACCAAAGAATGGGCGCATTGCTGAACCTGGTTTTTGAGTGTAGGTATGCGGTAGTGGTAGTATCATGTGTCCGCCTGTTTCTGTTTGCCACCACGTATCAGTAATTGGGCATTTGCCTTTACCGATTTTTTCGTCATACCATCTCCACGCTTCAGGGTTAATTGGCTCACCTACCGTACCAAGTACTTTTAATGATGATAAATCATGCCCCTTTACAAACTCATCACCTGCACCCATAAGCGAACGAATAGCGGTTGGTGCGGTGTAGAATTGGTTAATCTTATGTTTTTCCACCATTTGCCAAAAACGTGAAGCATCTGGGTAAGTAGGAATGCCCTCAAACATGACACTGGTCGCAGCATTTGCTAGTGGACCATAGACAATATAGGAGTGTCCTGTTACCCAGCCAATATCTGCGGTGCAGAAGAAAATATCGCCTTCTTGGTAATTAAATGCATACTTATGTGTCATCGCAGCATAGAGTAAATACCCACCTGAAGTATGTAGTACGCCTTTAGGCTTACCAGTAGAACCAGAAGTATAGAGAATAAAAAGTGGTGTTTCTGCATCAAAAAACTCTGGAGTATGAGTAGTTGCTTGCGTACTAACCAGTTCTCTATAATCTACATCTCTTGGGTTATTGGCGATTTCTCCGCCAGTATTATTCACTACAATAATATGCTCTACACAGTCACATGTAGCCACAGCAGTATCTACATTTGCTTTGAGTGGTACGTGCTTACCTCCGCGGCGTGAATAGTCTGCGGTAATAACTACTTTTGCTTCACAGTCAAGGACTCTATCTCTAAGTGCTTCTGGTGAAAACCCACCAAATACCACTGAATGGATTGCCCCGAGGCGTGCAACAGCAAGCATGGCGTATGTTGCCTCGACAATCATAGGCATATAAATACATACTCTATCGCCCTTGCCAACGCCGAGTTCTACCAGTGCATTGGTAAGTTTACATACTTCACTATGAAGTTGGCTATAGGTAATGTGCATATCAGAGCCATCATCGCCTTCCCAAATCAGTGCAGTTTTATCGCTGTCATGTGGAAGATGTCTATCAATACAATTATAAGAAACATTAATCTTAGCACCCGCAAACCATGAGATTTTTCCCGAAGTGAAATCTATATCAGAAACCGTATCCCACTGTTCATGCCAATCTAAAAACTCTTGTGCTTGTCCGGCCCAAAATGCATCAGGATTAGTAATTGATTCCTGATACATTGCTTCATATTGCTCAATTGTCATTGTAGCGTTGTTTGAGTTGATCATAAATTAAATCCTCTTTAAATATCCATACCGTTGGCACAGTTGCATAAAACATACTGTCATCCACAGTAAAGATGAATTGTAAAAATTGATTATTTTGTATATTATCTAAGTTTAAAAGAAAATTATAATCATTTTTTCTTAACATACGAATGGGTGTTGTATTCTTTTCATCACGAGTATCTGCTAATGCAACCAGAATTTCATCTAGCAAAATACTCGATTCTAAATTAATTGTCCAAATGTTATTACGTACACCTTCGGCGGTGAGTGAAAATTTCACATCACTATTACGTAATTCACAATTACCACTTTCCCATCTGCAACTAGGACGTTCGTTCAGTGTATACGTACCTCCGCTGATAATTTGTTGTGGTTTTTCTTCCACTAAATATCCGACTGCAAACCAAGCAAGTACTGCCAAAATAGGCGCAATAATCATTGAAGCAATAACGTGCTTATTGGTAAAAAATCCCATAATAACTCTATAGTATGTTTGATAGTGTTATGCCCTCAGGCACAAGTTTTTCATTATACCCACTATTGCGTCTTGATACGCTACGCCTAACACTAGAGTGAGTAAATAGTGCAGGCTATATATAAAAAAACGCCCATTTTTATGGGCGTTTTTTAATGAGTTGCTTACATTAAGCTTGTCTCATGTTGGTAATCATATCATCAACTTCTTTAGGATTTGTGTCGCTTGAGAATGAAGCCACTGCAAATGCAACAACAAAGTTCACAACCGCACCAATTGCACCAAATGCATTTGGCTCAATTCCTAAGAACCAGTTCGGTTTCATATCACCTAAGAATGCAGTAGAAGCAATGAACATGATGCCTTTGTGTTGGAATACATAGAATAATGTAATACCAATACCTGCAATCATACCTGCAATTACCGCTTTCTTGGTAATCTTGCGAGAGAAGATACCCATCATAAGTGCTGGGAATAATGAACTCGCAGCCAAACCAAACGCTAGTGCTACTGTTCCTGCAGCAAAATCTGGTGGATTCAGCCCGAGATACCCAGCTAAGAGTACCGCACCTGCCATTGAGAGTCTGGAGGCTAAGAGCTCCCCTTTCTCTGAAATATCAGGTCTAAAGACACCTTTAAGTAAGTCATGTGATATGGATGTGGCAATTGCGAGTAATAGACCAGCAGCGGTAGATAGTGCTGCTGCTAAACCACCTGCCACAACAATTGCGATTACCCATTGTGGTAAGTCTGCAATTTCTGGATTCGCAAGTACCATGATATCTCTATCAACTTTAGTCATTTCATTAGTTGCTTTATCACCGAGGTATTGGATTCTACCATCACCGTTTTTATCTTCATATTTCAAAAGACCTGTAGTCCTCCAGTTTTCAACCCACTGTGGTAACTCAGTTACTTTCGTGTTGTGCACTGTTTCCATTAGGTTCAAACGTGCCATTGCAGCTACCGCAGGAGCAGTAGTATATAAAAGAGCAATGAAGAATAACGCCCAGCCCGCTGATTTACGTGCTGCTCTCGCATCTGCTACGGTAAAAAAGCGCATGATAACGTGTGGTAATCCAGCAGTACCAATCATAAGTGACATGGTATAAACAAACATATTAAGTCCAGATAAACGCACTTGTGAGGTGTACTCAGCAAACCCAAGCTGTACTACTACTTGATCAAGTTTATCAAGTAAGTACGTACCATCAGCCATTGCAGAACCAAGACCTAATTGTGGTATTGGGTTGCCAGTAAGTGAAAGTGAAATAAAGATTGCTGGAATAGTATAAGCAATAATCATAATTACGTACTGTGCAATTTGCGTGTAAGTAATACCTTTCATACCACCCATTACTGCATAAATAAATACAATACCCATACCAATAAGCAGACCAGTGTCATAATCAGTTTCTAAGAAACGTGAAAATGCAACACCCACACCTTTCATCTGACCGATTACATATGTCACTGAGATAAGGATTAAACATATTACAGCAACTACACGAGCTGCAGTTGAATATCTATCTCCGATGAACTCAGATACCGTAACAGTGCCATGTTTCTTCATGTATGGAGCAAGTAACATTGCAAGGAGCAAATATCCACCAGTCCAGCCCATTAAAAATACAGAGCCACCATAACCGTAGAATGCAATCAATCCAGCCATAGAGATAAATGACGCAGCACTCATCCAGTCTGCAGCAGTAGCCATACCATTTGCAACAGGGTTTACACTCGAACCAGCAACATAGAATTCTTTAGTAGAACCTGCCTTTGCCCAAAATGCGATACCAATATATAATGCGAATGTCAGGATTACAAAAATCGTAGTTAAATCCATCACTTACCTCCTTTATATTTTGCATCAATCTTATCCATCGCGTGAGCATAATAGAAAATCAAGATTAAAAACGTATAAATTGAACCTTGCTGAGCAAACCAAAAACCAAGCTTATACCCACCAAGTGAGATTGCGTTTAATGGCTCAACAAGAATAATGCTAAACACGTAAGCGACTACAAACCAAATAACTAGGCATGTTGTAATCAACTTAAGGTTTGCTCCCCAATAATCATCTGAGAACATTTTTTCCTCCTTTTATTTTTACAAATAAGCCTAACTTCCGTGTGAGCAAATTAGACATCCAGTAGCGATTATATAACCTTATTTTTGTTATGCAAATACATTAGAAAAACCTAATACTTATTGTACCATCCTATTTTATGCTTAACTCATATACACTATAAATTACACTGTATTTAGAAAAATACTTAGTTATACCAACGACTAAAGAGAGTACTTTGAAGCGACTAATAGAGCCATAGGTTATGTAAATACTACTAAGTCTATGAGCAACAATATTACAGTCAATAATACACCTAACATATCTATGCAAATGCAGGTATGCAATGCACGCATCCACAAAGGTATTATGTTGAGTAGTGTGCTCTCATAATTAATAAATAATTGATAAATATAGTATTTTAATATATTTATAGGCACTGTTAGAAAACATTACAATCTTTTGAGAGCTTTGGAGCATTACATTGTAATGAGGGGGGTAATGTAGGGGGTCTTGATATATATTTTGCCATGTAACATTTTTGTAACATTGTGTAGTTATAATTTGAGTTTTCCATTTTTATCTACATAAAAACTATGGCTAAACTTATCTCGTTATTAATTAGTATATTTATATATCAAAGTGTTGCAGCTATTGAACAGTCAGCACTTATTGGCAGTGCTCTTGGTGATTCTCAACATTTTACTGTGTCCGATGCTGATGGCATAATGGTACAACATGGTACAGCTATTGATGCATTAGGCATTATTACCAATGGATTGATAGAGAAATCCGGTGGTAATGGAGGGTCACAAAAACAAGTTCCTTACCAGGATTTGCAGGAAATTATTGTATATACCGGAGATTTTTGGTGGGGAGGAAAGCATATTATACGATTGGATTTTAAATATACCAATGGTGACACTATATCTACAGGAAGCACAAAATATTCTAATAATATCAAATCAACAACCATTCCTATTACCGGTCAATTAAGCGGCATCACCGCTTGGTCTCGTGGGTGGCTATTAGATGGCGTGCAATTTCATATGAGTAATACGACAACTGCTAATAATTATATGCCAACGCCAGGAGCATTTAGTGTTGATCAAAAGTATTTTTCAAGATTAGATATTAAAACTGCTCCTCATAATGAAGAAAACTTTTTGTATTCTGTTCTCACTCTTAAAAATGGTGATAAGTATATTGGGTTATTAAGTTACGATGGATTAAGCACTCTTAATTTACCAAATAGTCAAATTATTCAAGATGATATTAATTGGAGTCAATTGAAAATAATCGCCTGTATGCCCAATGATATTTTTATCGAACAAGAGGGGTATGTACTAAATAACTACTTATGTGCTGATACATATGAAAATATTGCGAAAAATGCAGAGGCAAAATGGTTTAGAGGACATGAATTAGGTGCTAATACATATTACTCGCATACATTAAATGGAGATATTCAATGTCTTTCATATAATAGTAAAGATTGTGTTTGGGTAAATGATCTGGATTCTGACATTAAAATAATCAATGATGATTCAACCTTGAGAGGCTTAGAGAATAATGCCAATGCATTAAAACAACACTTAGATGCGCATGATGAGTTACGTTTGATTACTAGAAATGGTGCGTGGACCGGCAATATTCATTTGCCAACTGAATCTAGTAACGGCAAAGTAGTCACACTTGAAGTTAATTCAGATTGGGATGTGAAATTACATTTTGGTAGTAAGTCAATTCGAGTAAGCAAAGGCAAAATCTACTCTATGACTTACGTTAATGGGCACTGGATTAATGTGTTGAATAACATCAATCTGGATCGTGATTTGGTTTTGAATGCAAAGCCTTTAGTCTGTGGTGATCAGCATAAAAATGTCTGGGGATCAACTGGTTATGATAGCCCTAGTCATTGGTGTTCAAGACTGCGCAATGCTGATCAAGCTTTACATGCACAAAATGTTGAGCAAATGAGAATCTATAAAGAGCGTCACATGGATCGTGTATTTGATCAAATGGAAGCTTGGAAGAAACATAAGATTGATATAGATAACGATTATCCTAATCGGCTCGACGATTTCGATAGGCGTCTGGATAGTAAACAACGTATAAAAGACAAGCTTTTTTGTGATTTCGTTTCTTCGTTGTCTATTCAGGCCGTTGCTTGTGATGCTATCACGGATGAATATAACGAGTTACTAAATGCAAAGAATGCCTTGCTTGCCGAACGCAACGCTAAAATAGACGCTGCAGAGGCCTTGGTAAATGAAGGTCGTGCGAAAGAATATCATAAGCTTCATGAGGAATGGGCAGGAGATTCATCAGACTTTACGGCTTTACTTAAAGAAGAAAGTAAAGCAATTGCTGACCTGAAAAAAATCAAAGAGCATTACGACAAAACTGCTGAAGAAAAGCATCAGGAATATCTTGAGGCAGTTCGTCAATATATGAAACATACCAGCTTTGGTAATATTTTATTGCATGCTGTGGAAGACTTGCCGCTTGTTGGTCCAGAGGTGAAACATATTGCTGATTATGCACAAGACCCAAGTGCTAAAAACCTACGCCGTATGCTTTTAGGTGTAGCAGGGCCAGTTGGCGAAACCACTGAAGGTGTTATTGAATTAGTAGAAGATCCTAATTTAGGCTTAGATAGCCATACTCTGAAATTCTTGAAAGACATGCTAACTGATATAGGGCAAGATCATAGTTTTGGCAGGATGCTAGAAGATGTTGTTGCTGATGCAGTCAATGATTTAGGAGATGAAGCAATTGAGTCAATCCGTCAAGCTGGACTTTGGACAGATTATCCAGATAGTAATCCACCATTAAAGCTAGATTATGAAGATGTAGTTGACTTACGCACTCGGTCTATTCGTTATGAGTATGATCCTTGGTTGGATAGCTCAGAGTACGCTCGTTTGTTCCAAGACAAATTCACGTCAAGCAATTATGGCTCCACCAATATTCAGTGGCAGGTAAATAATGCCGAAGCTTTCAAAGAAGAGGCTTTATTTCAACAACGTTTAACAGCAATTTTCACGCATAGTTTTGGTAAAAACTATGCTAAAGTGGTGAAACGTAATCCAGACAATCATACCCTGACACATGAGCAAGTTAACCATAGGCTTTATGAAGTTATAAAATCAGCAATCTATGCAGAGCAACGTGTGCCACGTTGGGTAAATTCTAGTGTTATTGGTCAGCGTCCAGCAGGTTTGATATATGACAATGATCATGCTGTAATTGTCCTGAATGCTGACTTAGTAAACCCTATGGAAGAAGATTTAAGTAAATTTTATTTTGAGGAACTCGGTCACATGGTCAACTGGTGGCGTTGTAAAGCCTTTGATGTGGACGTGAGCTATTGCTCAACCCATGGTGATGGTGGAGCTCGTTTTAGAGATGCGGTTCTGTTAGATCCGAGTGCACACCCTGAAGAGCCTTATGAGACCTTGTTGTCACAATTACCAGCACATGCTGAAGTAGATAAGACGTTAATAAAGTTTAGAGGTAACAAAGTAGCAACTTTGGAAGGCTGGCCAAATTACTACACCATGAATAACCATATTGCGGCTAAGGGCAAGTTTAACTGGTTAATGCGTTTAGGATTGGATATAGCTAGTGAATACCCTATGGTCAGTGATGAATTTGATATGGAGGTATCTATTACTGCACCTCAATTAGCAAAAAAAGGCGATCCTTGGACTAAAGTTACGACCTGTCAACCCCCTTATCAGGGCGATAATGTTACTATCGAACATCTTGATTCACCATCAGCGGCAGAGACCCAAGTATCACCAGTGTACGATAATGCTACTATCGAACATCTTGATTTACCGAGCAACAAACTGTGTATATGTGAAAAAGATACGCAGACAGCGTGTAATATGCCGACTATGTGGGTGACCATTTCTTTGCGTGACGTCATTAAAATGTCTATTGCTAAAGCGCCTAAGGTTACAAACACTAAGTTTGCGAAATCTGGTGCTGATATATCACCGCGTTTAGTACGTAAACACGGTGGTAAGTTGCCATTCCAGTTAAACTCTGTAGATAGCATAAAATGGGATTACTATGGTGATCATAATATTTACTATAAAAAGTTCACAACAGCTTTAGAGGCCAAGCTTGATTTATGGAAGATGGGACACGCCATTAAGGGAGTTGAACCTTCGGCAGTTCACAAGCCAGAGTTCTCATTGAAAACGACACCTGCTGAAGGTAGCTATCTAGTTGAGATTGCAACTAAAGATACTGCTGATTTTGCTGCTTGGTTAGCCGGAGATATTGCATCTGCCGTTGTTGGTTGTGCCGCTGGTTTTGCTCTTGGTATATTGGTTGAGGAAGATCCTGTTTTATTTTGTCATGGATTCTCGGATCTGGCTGAAATATTAGAGACAGCATTCCAGGGTCTAGATAAAAGACCAACCATGTTGTTTGAAGCAGATGGGAATGTGACATTACCTGTATCTTTAGAGTATAAGTATGCGAAAGCTAAGCCTAAGAAACCTACTCAATCGGTGTCAACGATCAGTGGAAGTCGTGTTAAACATGATTTGAGGCCTGCTGGTATTAATTTAAATGAGACGCATCCGAGTGGTAGAGTGACTTATAACAAAGCGACACAAAGAGTTACTTTGAACGCTAGGGAATACCCTAATGCACCTCGTTGGTCCCATCCTCAGGTCTCTGACTTTAAAACAAAAATGAAGAGTAATCTAAAAAAAGGACTTAGAAAACTGGGTTCACGTAGCCTCTCACCCGTTGCGGTTTTCAGTTTCCGTGTTGGCTTTGATTATTCTGAGACAATAATGAATAAAGGAGCATATAACTTACCATCTGCTATTGTAAGTGATTAGTGCATATACTGTAGTATATAAAAACAGAATTTTACGATGGTAAAATTCTGTTTTTATACGCATCCTATAATTTATGTGGACGTATTGCCAAGGGTAATACTAAGATATACCAAACCCCTATATACACTGGGTTAATCTTTCAAACAGGGAAAAATTAAACGCAAACTATCATAGTTAAAACTTGCTCAAAAGTTTGGGGTCAATACTGTAGCAATGTATTAGTAGGAAATGTATACTATTAACAATACCCCATAAAAATATTAGTCACTCATTGTTGACTTTTGATGCTATGATTTATGTTGTTCTTAGAATTTACAATAGACGCAAGTAACTATTTTTATTGGCTATTTCTCTTGCAATTGTAGAAAATTCGTTGATAATTATTTCTCCAGTTTTTGATAGTTTATTATTCTTATTAACGATAATTCCTAAATTTCTAGTGATAGTAGGTTTTGTAATATTTTTATAAATTAGATTCATTTCATTTTGTGGCGGTAACGTACTATAGGGTAGAATGGAAACACCTAAATTTTTAGCAATAATTCCTAAGGCTGTTGATGCGTGCCTAACTTCATAAAATGGCTTTATAGTCCGATTATATTTAAGTAATTTAGTATCAATAATACTTCTATTTCTACTTCCTTTCCAAATAGCAATATAGCGTTCATTTTTAATATCTTTCCAAGTTACTATTTGTTTATTTTTTAATGGGTTATCCTTATGAATCACTAGTACAAAATGTTCAGTCGCAAGAGGAATAAAACTGTCATGTTCATGAGTTGAAAGTTCAAAGGATATACCAATATCAGCAATACCGCTTTCTATTATATTACGTATTTCTGTAGCATATATGTCATGAATAACTACTTTAACTTGTGGAAACTTATGATTAAAGACTTTTAAAATGTCTGGAATAAAAAACAATACCAAGGAAGGAACACAGGCAATATTAAGAGTAGTTTCACCAGAAATATGATAATTTTTATAATCATTTAGAATGTACTCTATTTCATTGACAATTTTATATGCTCGCTTATAAAAATCTTGTCCTTCTACCGTTAGTTCCACTCGCTTACCTTTTCTCGTAAATAACTCTACACCAAGAAATCTTTCTAGTTTTTGTATTCTTCTACTCAGTGCTGGCTGTGAAATATAGAGCTTTTCTGCAGCCTTATGAAAGTTAAGTAATTCTGCTACAGTGATGAAACACTCTAGATTTTTAATATCAAAATTGATGTTCATAATGCATTATTGTAATATAAAAATAACATAATAAACATTAACATAATTGCAATATAATATTTTTTTCAACATTTACTAGGAGAATATGATGATAAAAAAGATGGTTGTACTAATTATTGCCAGTGTTTTTACTATGGTCGCTCATAGTGCTAATTTTAGTGGTAAAACAATAGAATGGATTATTCCATTTAAAGCTGGAGGTGGTTCTGATAAATGGGCTCGTTTTTATGCACCACTATTGGCAAACGAGTTGCCTGGCAAACCAAATGTGGTAGTTAAAAATATGCCGGGAGGGGGCTCGACTAAAGGGGCAAACTATTTTGCTAATAATGTTAAAGCTGATGGTATGACTATTTTTGGTTCATCTGGCTCTACTCAGTTTCCATTCTTATTAGGTGATAAGCGTGTACGCTATGACTACGCTAATTGGCAGGTTGTACTCGGTAGTGGCACAGGAGGCGTGGTATATGTATCTGCTGATTTAGGAATTACTCCTAATAACATTGAAAAACTGAGAAATATTAAGCTTAAGTTTGGCAGTCAAGGGGCTACAAGACTTGATCTCATTCCATTACTTGCATTTGAAATGCTAGGGCTGGATGTACAAGCAGTATTTGGTATGAAAGGGCGTAAGGCGGGTCGGTTAGCTTTTTTAAGAGGTGAGACAAATATTGATTATCAAACGAGTTCAGCATACCTTAAAGGAGTTAAAGAGGATGTAGATGCAGGTAAAGCTGTAGCACTCATGTCTTGGGGTGCGCTAGACGCAAATGGTAATCTTATTAGAGATCCTAACTTTCCTGATATTCCACACTTTGCTGAAGTATATGAGAAAATCAATGGCAAAAAACCATCAGGTGAGGCATTTGATGCATGGAAAACCTTCTTTGCTGCAGGCTTCCCTGCACAAAAAATGGTATTTTTACCTAAAGGTACTGATGCAGATATCGTAACAGCATTTAGCGATGCATTTGCCAGAGTCATTGCTGCGCCTGATTTCAAAGAGAAATCTAAAAAACGCCTAGGTGATTATCCTCAATACACTGGTAGTGCAGCAGAAGATGTGAAAAAAGTAGGTACAACGGTTTCTCCAAAAGCAAGAGAATGGGTGCGTAACTGGCTTACTGAAACATATGGCACAAAGTTTTAAACACTCTAAACTTTTATGCTTGATTCACTGCTCCTCTCTTTAGAGGGGCTTCTCACCATAGGACACATGAGCTACTTGGTGCTCGGTGTCTTATTGGGCATTTCAATTGGCATTCTGCCGGGACTTGGAGGCATTGTAGGGTTTTCTATTATGCTACCTTTTCTTTATGGTATGGATCAAACTTCTGCACTTGCCTTACTTATTGGGCTAGTAGCAGTAATTCCTACTTCTGATACCTTTACTTCTGTACTTATGGGTATTCCAGGCTCGTCTGCCTCACAAGCTACGGTATTAGATGGTTATCCACTTTCAAAAAAAGGGGATGCAACAAGAGCATTAAGTGCGGCATTTGCTTCCTCTTTAGTTGGTGGACTTATGGGGGCAATTATTTTGACATTTGTTATTTTATTTGCCCGCCCGCTTATCCTGTCTTTTACTTCTGCAGAGCTCTTTGCACTTGGTATGCTTGGCTTGAGTATGGTTGGAGTATTAAGTGGAAGCAATATTTATAAAGGCTTTATTGCCTGTGGAGTTGGGCTATTAATCGGTGCCATAGGAAGTGCACCAGCTACTGGTGAATGGCGCATGTCATTTGGCAGTTATTATTTATTTGATGGGGTGAAACTGGTCATTGTTGGTCTAGGAATTTTTGCTATACCTGAAATTGTAGATTTACTGGTTAAAAATACGCGAATTGCAGGTGATGCACAGAAATTTAAACTAGGCAAAGGCTGGCTTAGAGGGTTAAAAGATGTTTGGTTACATAAATGGATTGTAGCGCGTTGTGCTCCACTTGGCGCACTCATTGGCGCAATTCCTGGACTAGGAGGAAGCGTAGTTGATTGGATTGCTTATGGTCACATTGTGCAAACTGCAAAAGACAAAACCCAATTTGGTAAAGGTGATATCCGTGGTGTAATTGCACCTGAATCTGCAAATAATGCCAAAGAAGGTGGAGGTTTAGTACCTACGCTGTTATTTGGCATCCCGGGTAGTGGCAGTATGGCAGTGTTCTTAGGTGGGCTTACAATTCTAGGTATTGAAACAGGGCCAAATCTTGTAGGCGAAGACTTAAATATATCATATACCATTATTTGGTCACTTGCGATAGCAAACGTAGTAGGAACATTATTATGTATTGCACTTGCCAGTAAAGTAGCACGGCTGACTACTATTCCTTATGGGTTTTTAGGGCCATTTATGATTATGATTATCTGCTTTGCAGCTATTCAGGCTACTAGGAGCATTGAAGATCTCATCTTGCTTTTAGCGATTGGAGTTGTTGGTATATTATTTAAGTACTTTAACTGGTCACGCCCTGCCCTGCTCATTGGGTTTGTGCTCTCAGCAACTATTGAAACTTATTTTTATCAAGCGGTGCAGTTTTATTCATGGGAGTTTTTAACAAGAACTGGTGTTATGGTGATTATTGGTTTTACTATCATATCAGTGATGTATGGAAATATTTTGTATAAAAAAACAAGTAAAACTGAAAATTCTCAACGTGTGAACACTGCTACTTTTAAAAAAGAATTATTTTTTATTGCAGGTATTGTTGTCTTTACTTTGTATGCTCTAATAGATAGTATGAATAATGACTTTTTAGGCAAAGTATTCCCCATGAGTATCGCAGTCCTGATGATTATTAACTTACTCTTTATGATAAAAGAACTCAGGAGTCAAAAGCTTACTCCTGCTTCTGATAATGAAATTGCCACTATGCATGCGTACTGGACATTGATCTGGCAAAACTTTTTATGGTTTGTGCTCATGATAGTAATGACTTGGCTATTTGGCTTTTTGGTGGGGCTTGCTACAGTATTTATAGGTATCATTAGAACTAAAACAAATACATCATGGGTGACAACACTTTTGATTACTGGCTTGGCTATTGGCTTTTTAATCTTTATCCAAAATATTATGACGCTTCATCTTCCACAAGGAGTATTATTTTCATATGAATGACTTACTACAAATACCTTGCATGTTGTTTAGAGCCGGTACATCAAAGGGAGTATGTTTACTAGCAGAACATCTACCAAAAGATGTCAAACAGCGCAATAATTTAATTTTAAGAATGATGGGTTCTCCCCATATTAGACAAATAGATGGCATTGGTGGTGCTACATTTACAACGAGCAAGGTCGCTATTATTAGCAAATCAGACAGGGTAGGTATTGATGTTGACTATAAATTTTTGCAAGTCGGTATTGATAAAGCAATTATCGATGACCAACCCACTTGTGGCAATGTGCTCACTGCTGTTGGTGTATATAGTTTAGAAAATCAGTTATTAAACGCACAAGATGGGCAAACACAAGTAAATATTTTTGATTGTAATACTTCTGCAATCATAAAACAAATTATTCATACGCCTAATAAAGTTATTACTTATAAAGGCGATTTCTCTATTGCGGGTGTACCGGGGACTGCAGCACCAATAGAAATATACTTTACCAATATTGCAGGTGGCAAAACTGGTAAGTATTTGCCAACAGGAAGCGTTATTAATGTTATTGATAATATTAGTGTAACTTGTATAGATATTAGTATGCCAACAATATTTATAAATGCTACAGAATTAGGATGTAGTGGCTACGAAACAATAAAAGAGTTAGAACTTAAAAACGGTTTAATTGCGAGGCTAGAACATATTAGAAATCAAGCATCACAGTTAATGGGCTTAGGAGATGCTACCAATAATGTTATTCCTAAAATAGCACTTATTAGCCCTCCAAGTAATAGTGATGCAGATATTAATATTCGTTATTTCACGCCTTTATCTTGCCATCCTGCCATCGCTATATCTGCTGGCTTTTGTTTAGCGACTGGCTGCTATATCAAAGGCACTATTATAAATCAAATTACAAATTTTGATTTTGCAGTTGGCAAACATTTGGTAAGAATTGAAAACCCCTCTGGAATTTCTAATATAGAAATAGATTTTCCTACAAATGATATAAATGAAATAAGAGGATATACCAAACGCACCGCGAGGATACTGTTTTCTGGCGTAGTATATGTCTAACCCTGTAGCATATAGTGCTGATGTTATTGTTGTAGGGGGCGGAAATGCTGCATTATGTGCAGCAATTAGTTGTAGAGAAAAAGGAGTATCAGTAACACTACTTGAGTCTGCTCCTAAACATATGCGAGGTGGCAATTCAATTCACACTAGAAATATGAGAGTGTCTCACGACCAGCCTAATGACATATTAGAAAATCAATATACCGAAGAAGAATATTATCAAGATTTAATCAAAGTCACAGGTGGTAATACCACTAAAGAGCTTGCTAAATTAACTATCCATAAGTCAAAGGAATTATATAACTGGTTCACTCACAGAAAAATATATTTTCAACCGAGTATTTCAGGAACTCTGAATCTTTCACATACTAATGCGTTTTTTTTAGGTGGAGGCAAAACGCTTATCAATAGTCAGTATGAATATGCAAAATCTATTGGAATTACTATATTGTATGAACATACAGTAACAAATGTTCTTATAGATAGTAACACCTATAGCCATATTGAGTATGAGAGCAAAGATGGTAAAAAAGTGATGTATTCCAAGGCAATTATTCTTGCTTCTGGAGGCTTTGAGTCCAATAAAAAATGGCTTGCAAAAGCATGGGGGGAGAAAGCACATAACTTTCTTATACGGGGGACAAAATTTAATACTGGTCTGATATTAAAATCTCTCATGGACAAAAATATTGCTACAATAGGAGATGAAACACAGTGTCATGCTGTTGCTATTGACGGCAGAGCACCAGAATATGATGGGGGTATTGTAACTAGAATTGATTGCTTGCCATTTGGCATTGTGTTGAATATTAATGGCAACAGATTTTATGATGAAGGCGAAGACTTTTGGCCTAAGCGTTATGCAATATGGGGAAGGTTAGTAGCGGAGCAACCCAAACAAAAAGCATATATTATTATTGATAGTCGTTCTTATAATTTGTTTATGCCTTCTGTGTTTAAACCAATGATTGCTAACACCATAGAAGAACTTATTACCATGCTTGATATTGATACTCAACAAGCATTACATACTATACAAGAGTTTAATAACAGCATTAATAAAGAAGCAAGTTTTAACAATAACGTACTGGATAATTGTTCAACAACTGGATTAGAAGTTGGTAAAACTAACTGGGCAAGAAAAATTATCCAACCTCCATTTTATGCATATGAAGTAAAAACTGGTATTACATTTACCTATTTAGGTATTAAAGTCAACAAAAAAACGCAAGCTCTTTTTAAAGATGGTAGTATACCGTGTGCAAATATGTTTGTAGCTGGGGAAATGATGGCAGGTAATATTTTAGGCAAAGGATATCTTGCTGGTATTGGTATGACTATCGGCAGTGTCTTTGGTATTATTGCTGGAGAATCTGCAGCTGCATATATAAAAAATAATGAATAATACTAATACTATTAAAGAAACTCAAAGGCAAATGCATATTTGCAATGCTTGTCGTTATTGTGAGGGTCTGTGTCCTGTCTTCCCAACAATAACAAAATATAGAGAGTTTAACGAACACACACTACATTATCTTGCTAATTTGTGTCATAATTGTCAAGCGTGCTACCATGGTTGCCAATATACTAGTCCACATGAGTTTAATATTAATATTCCACAAGTATTTAATGCTGTGAGAAATGATACATTTACGCAGTTTACTACACCTGCACAATTTGCTAAATTTTTTATGTATAGCGCTCGTACTGGGTTTATTCTCACTGCATTATGTATTACATTATTATTTATTTTGGCAATATTTTTTACTGGCAATTTATGGAGCGTGCCCGCCCCAGAGGAATCATTTTTTAAGATCATTCCATTATGGTTAATGAGTGGTATACCTATTGTTATTAGTATATTTGTAATTATTAGTATTATGACAAGTATTATTAAGTTTAAGAACTTTATTGTTATTGAAAAAAGTAAAAAACCCTTGATAACTATTGGGAAGACTCTGAGTAATATCTTAACCCTATCGCACCTAAATGGTAGTAAACATAAGGCAGGATGTTATAGTTATAGTAATACAAGAGGTTTTTTATTTAAAACATTTCACTTTTTTGTATTTTATGGATTTGCTCTTTGTTTTTTAGCAACCAGTGTTGCGAGTTACTATCATTACATTTTAGGAATAACTGCTCCTTATGATTATAACTCTGCACCAGTAATACTAGGGAGTATCGGCGGTATTATGCTTATTATTGGCACAGTTGGCATACTGTATCTTAAAAAAGTTAGTCATAAAGTAATGCATAATACAATGCAGTCATTAGAGTATACATTTATCTACTTGCTATTATTTGTGGCATTAACAGGCATGATTTTATTAATCACAAGAGAAACTATATGGATGGCATTTTGGCTATCTGTTCACTTGGGGTTTGTCTTTAGTCTGTTTTTGGTTGTGCCATATAGTAAATTTATGCATAGCATTTATCGATTTTTGGCAATACTAAAATACCACTCCCGCGCTTAAATAATGACTGTAATAATAACTATTTCTCTTAGTATCTTGGGTATTGTTCTTGCTACTAGTATTAATATGCCCTTACCATTTTTACTAGGGCCGTTAATCATACTTACTTTCTCAAGTATTTTAAAAGCTAAAGTAACGAGTATGTCATTTCTGCGTGATCCAGTATTTTTTATGCTTGGTATATATTTAGGAAATACGTTATTTATTAATGCAGGAAATATTGAACTAAGTAGTATTCTAAGTTCATTAGTGTATATGATAATTTTTAATATAACTATTGTATATATAGTTGCGTGGTATTTGATAAAGTTTGCAAATTATAGCAAAACAGAAGCAGTATTTACCGCACTACCTGGGTTATTAGCCTATATTATGGCGTATTGTATCAGTCTTAAACTCCCTTTTGAAAAAATTATTATCCCGCATACTATTAGAGTGATTATGATAGTGGTGCTGATCCCCTTTGTTTATAATGGTATATATAGTGTAGAACATACCCAATATGTAGCCAGTAATGTAGATTGGAGCTTACCTACAATAGAAATAGCATATTTGCTTGATATTGTAGAAACTATATGTATTGTTAGTTTATGTGGATTGCCATTACTCTTCATTTTTTATAAATTACGCGTAGCTAATATTTACTTTTTAGCTGGTATGTTAGCCTCAGTATTTGCATATTATAATTCTTTAGTAACTACTGTTTTGCCAAATAGTGGGTTGCAAATTATTTTGACTCTTATAGGAATTATGATAGGAACACGCTTAGCTAAAGTTAGATATAAAAACTTACTTCACTATAGCATTGTCGGTATTGCATCTACCACTATCTTGTTAATAGTAACTATGATATTTGCTTATATTGTAAGTGTGGTATTAAAAGATGATTTTTTTACTATATTTTTAGCCTACACTCCAGGAGGCGTGCATGAAATGGTATTAATTGCCATTATTTATGGTATTGAGCCATTGTTTATTACGATTCACCATCTAGCAAGAATGTTTATTATTTCTATTATGTTGCCATTTATACATTTTTTTACAAAATAAACATCCCTTGATGCCAAGCCCCGAACCTCTGTACCACTCTTTCAGACACATTGGACAGCACTATCAATCCTTATTCTTACTATATTATAACTCCATAGTCTTAGACACTGTGTCCTGCACCCCTAAACTTCACCTGATATTTTATCAAGAAAAATTAAGACTGAAGCTCTTGGGCAAATATTTCAAGATGCCAAATGGATAATATAGGATCAGATTATTGGCGATGATAGAGTAACAAAGAACCAGACTATTCTAAGTCTGGTTCTGAGTTTACTCTTAGTGTGAGAGAGGCTTACAGTTGAACAAACTGGTCAAGGCCTTTAATTAAATTGTTTTAAATCGTCTAATAATGTTTTAGTATTTTGGCTATAATCAATAGGTACATCAATCAAATGCACACCTTTTTGCTCAAAAGCTTTCTCCATTAATACAGTAAGTTCATCACTTGAAGATACTCTATGACCAACAGCACCATAACTATTAGCATATGCAACAAAATCAGGGTTATTAAAATCAAGAGCAAAATTAGGTAATTTTTGAGACGTCTGTTTCCATTTAATCATCCCATAGCCATTATCATTAAAGATGAGAACGATGATGTTAACATTTAAACGAACAGCAGTTTCGAGTTCTTGTGAATTCATCATAAATCCACCATCTCCACATACCGCAACTATTTGTTTTTCAGGATACATAAGTGCACATGCAATCGCAACAGGCAATCCTGCTCCCATCGTTGCCAAGGCATTATCTAATAGTAATGTATTGGGCTGATGAGTATGATAATGTCTAGCAAACCAAAGTTTAAACATACCATTATCTAAAGATAAAATGGCATCATCTTTTAAAACATTGCGCACATCTCTTACAACTCTTTGTGGAATCATCGGAAAAGAATCATCATTATCTAAATGATGAATAGCGTATCTTACTTTTTCACGAATTTCTTGTGCCCATGTATTATCTATTTTTATCCCACTTAATTGCTGGGTTAGTCGTTCCATTGAATTACTAATATGACCAACTACTTCTATTTGTGGGTAGTAAATATCTTTAAATTGTGCCGAGTAAAAATTGATATGAATCACTTGCTGTGTGTCACCTTGCATAATAAACGGTGGTTTTTCAATAATATCATGACCAACATTGATAATTAAATCTGCTTGTTTTACAGCTTCATGTACATAATCTTTTGACGAAAATGCAGCAGTACCAATAAATAAATTATTATGTCCATCTACAATTCCCTTGCCCATTTGCGTATTAAAAAACATAATACCAGTAGAGCCGATAAAATCAGATATGGCTTTTCTTGCACGCTTTCTCGATGCTCCTGCACCAATTAATAATAAAGGTTTCTTTGCATTTTTGATAGCTATAATGGCTTTTTCAATTGCTCTATCACTAGCAAATACTCTATGGATAGTCTGTCTTTTAAAAATATGAACATTTTTAACATCTTTTCCCGCAGTATCTTCGGGTAGTTCTAAGTGTACTGCACCTGGACGCTCTTCTTCAGCGATTCTAAATGCGCCTCTCACTAATGAAGGTATTTGTTCTCCATGTGTTATTTGATCAGCATCTTTAGAGATAGTTTTCATCATTGATACGATATCTAAAATCTGAAACTTCCCTTGCAGTGCCTCTTTTATTGGTTTTTGACCAGTGATGACCACCAAAGGCATGCCTCCCAACTGGGCGTAAGCAACACCAGTAACTAAGTTTGTTGCTCCTGGACCTAGAGTTGATAAACACACTCCAGCCTTGCCAGTAAGGCGCCCATATGTGGCAGCCATAAATGCAGCAGACTGTTCGTGTCTCGTTAAAATAAATGTAATTTGTGATGAATTTCGGATTGATTCCAATAAATCTAAATTTTCTTCTCCGGGAATACCGAAAATATACTCTACTCCTTCGTTTTCTAGAGCTTTTACAAATAAGTCTGATGCTTTCATTTTAATTTTCTAAATATAAAAATATTATAATAATCCTAGAACACTAGGTAACCATATTACTATACCCGGTAACGCTATTAAAACCGCTATAGTAATAATATCTGCAATAAAAAATGGGGTAACTCCTTTAAATACATCTTGTACTGAACACTCTTTTCTCACCCCCGCAACCACAAAACAGTTTAACCCAATTGGAGGGGTTATCAGACAGAGTTCAGCCATTTTCACCACTATAATTCCAAACCAAATAGCACAACCGATAGCGGATAAGCCAAACGCAGACTCTGCAGCAGTCACTGCCTCTCCTCCATTTAGTGCAATCACCGCTGGAAAGGTAATTGGCAACGTTAATAATAACATGCCAATAGCATCCATAAACATGCCTAAAAGAGCATATGCACCTAAAATACATAGCAGAATAATCATCGGATGATAATCCAAACTAGAAAGCCAAGTTGAAAAAATATCTGGTAATTCTGCGAATCCTAAAAACCTTACATATATTAATACACCCCAGATGATACTAAAAATCATTACTGTTAACTTAGCTGTTTCAAGTAAAGCATTTTTTAGGTCATTTACTTTCATACCATTATACAATGCCATACATAAAATTACAAAGGCACCTAAAGAACCAGCTTCTGTTGGGGTACCAATACCAGCATAAATACAAATAATGATGATAAAAATCACAAATGCAATTGGTAACGTCCCTGGTAATGATGCAAATCTTTGTTTCCAAGTATATCCAGTAACAGGTGGTCCTAAATCTTTACGTGTTTTAGCAAGTAAGACTACAATAAGTCCATAAATAAGAGCCGAAACTACCCCAGGTAAAAATCCAGCTAATAGTAGTACTCCAACATCTTGTTCAACGATGATAGCATATATAACTAAGATTGCCGAAGGGGGAATAAGTGAAGCCAAAGTACCACTGGCAGCTACTACACCAGCAGCGAATTGTTTGTTATATCCTAACTTTAGCATTTCTGGTATCGCTATTTTGGCAAAGACTGCAGAAGTAGCCACAGAAGCACCAGAAACTGCAGCAAATCCTGCGGCAGAAAATACTGTTGCTACCCCCATACCACCGGGAAGCCAACCCATCCAGCGTTTTGCTGCTTCAAATAATGTTTTTGTTAATCCTGCGTGATATGCAAAATAACCAATCAAAATAAATGTTGGAATCAGAGATAGTGCAATAGTAGAGACTTTAGAATGTGGTATGGTACCAGCCATTTTAACAGCGACATCAAACCCTTTTTCAAAGCCAAACTTAGCGGAAAAAATCCACAACAACCCACAAAATCCAGCAATTGCTGCTGCAAAAGCAACTCTTACACCACCAAATACTAGTAAAAGCATGCCTAAAGTCACCCATATACCAATACTGGCGTTATCCAAGTTTGCCATGTAATCTAATAAACTATTCATACTGCTATTTCAATTGATCTCTTTCTTTTTTTGCAATTTGCTCAACATCTTCAATCACAGGCAAAGCAATGGGAGAAGAATAATTATTTTCTTTAATTGCTCTGATATATGCAAAAATTTGCAATATTAAACGAAGAGATAAGAGTCCTAATGCCACAGGCACTACTAGTTTAGCAGGCCAGGTAGGTAATCCAATATCTAATGAAGAATCGCCTATTTGATATGCTCGCAAAAAATGCAGATATGAACCATAGGTAAGCACCATAGCAATGAGTAGAATAAATATTGTTGATATTAATTCAGCAACCAAAAGTACTCTACCATGAAACTTAGCAACAATGAAATCCATGCGAATATGTGCTCCTTGTCTTTGAACATACGCAATACCCAGTAAGGCAAAAAATGTCATTGCTTGTTCGGTCCAATCAATATACCCATCTACTGGCATAGAGAATAACCATCGACCAAGTATGTTAGCTACTGATAAGAAAACTAACAAAAAAATAACAACACCACCTAACAAGGTAAGAGTTTTCTCAAATGAGAAAAGGAACCTATCTATCTTACTGAGTAGGGAATCATCATAATGAATATTGTCGTCCATATCTGCATCAATGAGTAATCTTTATTTTGAATATTGATTAAATAAATTTTCAGTAAAATCAAATAATTCTTGTGAATTAAATTGTTTTGCATATTTATTAATCCATTCTTTGCGCACAGAATCTGCTAATGCATTGAGCTCTTTTTGTTGCTGACTATTAAAAGTAACTAAATCTAGCCCCTCTTTGCGAATAGTTGACTCGTACTTCCCTGTTATATTATTGTCATAATTATCTACATAGTATTTTAATGCTTCATCAACAGAGTCAAGTAATGCTTTTCTGTGTGCAGGCTTTAAATCGTTTAATGCAGCTTCATTCACTACTACAGGGCAATTTGCAGATCCTAAATTAAGGTTGGTTGTCGCCCACTTTCCTACCTTGTAGTCTTTGGTTGCTAAATGTGCGTGAGGAGCAAAAGATGCAGCATCTATTACTCCAGAATCCATAGAGCGACGTACCTCTGAAAATGGAACACCTGTTTTGACTGCGCCTAATTTACTAAGTACACCCATAATACCTCCAGGACCACGAACTCTCAAACCTTTAAAATCTGATAATGACTCAAGTGTATCGCTTTTACTTACAATGTTATATTGCGGTAAAGGAGTAGGCATAAGTAAATAAGCATTCCATCTTGCTAAATCTTTTACTACAATAGGATGCTTGTGTACTTTTTGATATATTTCGGTTATTTTATCTAAACTGAGATCTTTCACAAAAGGTAGTTCAGTTACCGTAATAGTAGGGTTTTTATCAGCGTGATAGAATGAACAAAATTGCGCCATTTCAAATGCACCAAAAGAAATACCATCTAAGTTTTCTCTTGATTTAGAAAGTCCACCATAAGATATTTTTAATTTAAATTCTCCATTGGTTTTTTGTTGAACTAATTCAGCTAATTTTTCTACATTTTCAGTAAATGCTCTACGCTTTCCCCATAAAGAAACATCCCACTCAACAGCAGCTTGGATTTCTAAGGATAAAAAACACCCCAAAATAGCCATAAGAGGCAGTATTCTCGTATTATTTTTCTTAATCATATTTTTTTCTCCATCTAACTAAAGAAGCACATTGTAAACATTTTATTGTTTTGGTGATAGGCTGATTTCGGCTTATTATGTCAATTCCTTGTAAAAATTTTACTCGTTTATGATGGCGAAACTCTAAAATAGTAATAAATTCAACAATTAAGAGAAGTTGTGCTGTGGTAAAAAAAGGTAAAAAATTTGTGGTATATGTGCAAAAGATACCGATATTTCTTTAGAAGATAGAGTTTGTTACAGTATTTATGCAAAAAATAATAACTTCCAATACCTACTTGATGCAAAAGATTTAATAGAGCAGTATAAGTGTTTGCATATGTATAATTTTAAATTTGGTAACAGAGTGAATGTGTGTATATAACAATCAATGACTTTATAATGCTGTTACTTAAAGTGTGTTGTCAAGGGATGTGCGTAATTTTATTTTAACAATCGTGAAAATCAAAGAGTGACATTGAATAGCAGTTATAGGAAAATAATTAACATTATTGGCATAATATGTGCAATCGCTCTTATTGCGTATATTTATTTCATAATAAAAGATTATCACATTCAACAATTAGAGCGTTCAACAAAAGAGCGCATTAAGATATATCACAATGAAGTCTCTGATAGGCTTGCTCGTTTTGATTTTTTACCATTGATTATTAGTCGCGATAAAGAATTAATTTCGTTAGCAAGCACCCAACCAAATAAGGCTAATCAAATATTGACATCTATTAAAGAAATTGCTGATATTGATGAAGTTTATATATTAGATAATACTGGTACAGCCATCGCTTCTAGTAATTGGCAAGATGCATTAAGTTTTGTAGGAAAGAATTATAGTTTTAGATCTTATTTTCAAAAGGCGTTGCTTGGTCAAACTGCTAGATTTTATGGTATCGGAGCAACTACCAAAAAGCCTGGGTTTTTTATTGCTCATGGGATTAAAAAAGATAATGAAGTTATAGCAGTTCTTGTGGTCAAGGTAGCATTTAATGATTTAGAACAGAAGTGGCGTACCTTAAATGAAAATATATTTATTACCAATGAGGATGATGTAACAATTTTAAGCAATCATAGTGAATGGAAGTATCGGATACTTACACCCCTCACACAGAAACAATTAGACCTCATACAAGAGCAAAAGCAATTTGACAATGAACCGCTGTCTTTACTTATTGAAAACCTTACTCAAAGTAGCCTCACAATTGATAACGTCAAATATCTATACTACACTATGCCTTTTTCTGAGCATAATTGGCACATGTATTATCTTGTACCCGAGTCGGTGCTTAATACAACAATAACCAATACATGGTTGGCGATAGCGTTAATTATATTAATGATTAGTTTAGTATTTTTATTAATAAAAATAATTAAAGCACGTACTGCCCTTAATGTATCAAAAGCAGAATCAAAGCAACTCAAGCATCTTAATACTCTCTTACGAGATGAGGTTGCTCATAGAAAAAAAATAGAAAAAAAATTAGAATATACCAATAAAATTGCTGCTATGGGGGAGTTATCTACCGCTATTGTTCATGAGCTTAGTCAACCATTATCAGCTGCTAAAAACTATATTGCTACGGCGTTAAACTCTACAAATCAAGAGATACACAATAGGTCATTATCAAAGATTGAAATATTAATAAATAAAGCTACTACAATAACTAAACAATTGAAATTTTTCTCTATGAGTAATAAGAAAAAAATTGAAGTGTTTGATATTTATGCAGCCATAAACTCAGCTCTTATTGTTGTATCTCCTGCAATAGAGGAACATAATATTAATCTTGTAATTCGCAAACCAGGTAAGCCATACATGATTAATGCGAGCCAAATCTGCATTGAACAAGTGTTTACTAATATCATACATAATGCGTGCTACGCTATGTCTCATTCTACTATTAGAAATTTAGTTATAGAGTTTGAAGAGAATTACCCATATATTTGCACTACCATAACAGATACTGGGGTGGGGCTTTCGAGTGAAGATATTTCACAAATATTTGAGCCATTTTATACTAACCTTAATAATGGAGTAGGCTTGGGTCTTGCCATTTCAAAAAATATTATTGTTGATTTTAATGGCACATTGACCGCACATAATAATACTGATATGGGTGCACACTTTATTATCAAACTACCTATACACAATGAATCGAAATAATATAAATATTGCTATAGTAGATGACGATGCCTTATTGTTAGATTCCATTGCTGAATACATGAGTCAGTTTTATAAGGTATTAAAATATACGAACGGTAGGAAGTTATTGTCAGATATAGCCGATTTAAAAATCCCTGATATAATCTTATGTGATCTTAAAATGCCAATAATTGATGGTATGTCATTACTTAAGATCTTTAAATCTCAACAAATATCTTCTACTGTTATTGTCATGACAGCTCATGGTGATATTCCTATTGCAGTAGATGCTATTCAAAATGGTGCGTATGATTTTATAGAAAAACCCTTTCATCCCGAAAATTTGAAAAAGATCATAACCCAGGCACTAGTTACTCACGAATTAAAATATGAAAATTTTGTATTAAAAAAACACTTAGAAAATGTTTCAAAGTTTGACGAGTTATTAACTGGACAAAGTGAAGTAATGAAAAAATTACGACACCGTATTTTTGAAATTATAGAAACAAAGAATAATATTGTTTTGTTTGGCACATCTGGTGTAGAACGTAATATTATTGCAAGAGCTATACATTATCATGGTCCACAGAAAGAGTTACCTTTTGTAGAGGTTAACTGCCAAATTGCACATGATAAATTATTTGATAGTTTTTTCTTGGGTAAAGATGGGGCATTTCAACAAACCAAAAACGGAGGGACTATTTTTTTTAACAGAATTGATAAAATTCCGATTTTTGAAAGAGCAAGGTTATTAGATATATTACAAAAATTCTGCTCAAGAAGTGGACACACTGATATAAAAACGAGACTCATCGCTTCTACTAATCAGTCTTTAGAACAAAAAGAGCAAAATAGAATGCAACAAATATATGAATTACTAAATGCTGTAACGATTGATATTCCATCATTGAGAGAGCGACAGAACGATATTATAGAGTTGTTTTATGTATATGCCGATCAACTATCCAATAAATATATGCTTCCTATTCCGCAGTTATCTGATGAGGATATTCAAAATCTCTTGCTTTATGAATGGCATGGAAACCAACAACAACTTAGAGAAATAGTAAAACAATTTTTATTACTCAGCGTTAAGCAAAAGGTTTCTATTTTGTATTTATTACAAACAACTACCAACGAAAAAGTCATCAATAAGTTATATGATAGAAACTTACGTGATTCAATGCAGTATTTTGAGAAGCAGCTTATTATCCAAGCATTAATTGAGTGTTCCGGTAATATTGATAAAACATGTAAATTATTAAAAATTCCTAGAAGAACACTCAATACAAAACTACTTAAATATGATTTGAATCGATCAAATTTTATACATTGCTCCGGCTCACATTAGAATTTGATAATGCATTGATATAGAGTAGAAGTAGGTATTAATCTGCAAAATAATGTGTAATACATGAGCATTCTTTGATATTTTTATTACATTGTGAAAATTTGCACCAATGCTCTTTTATGTATACAAATTGCGTATACCTATTGTTCCAATGAAACCATGGTATTTATAGTGGATTAGTTATATTTGCTGTTCTACTCGGCATTCACGAATTAAAATAAAGCCTTTTGCAAGGGCGAACACATTGCCACCTGTTACTCCAGTAAAAGCAACTGATTTTAAAATTAGTGATGTTAAGGTACTAAAGAAGATATTGCCATACTTGATGCGTATGCGCTATCGGGTATTTTTGGCATTAGGGTTTTTGTTGGTTGCTAAGTTTGCTAACGTGGGTATTCCGATTGCCCTAAAAAATATCGTAGATACCCTAGACCAAACTAATGTGGTACTAGTACTTCCCTTGGGGCTATTGCTCGCGTATGGTGCACTGAGATTATCAAGCTCACTGTTTAATGAGCTTAGGGATGCAGTGTTTGCCAAGGTGCGTTACCAAACCATGCGTACGGTTTCAGTAGAGATATTTCAGCACTTACACAAGCTAGATTTATCTTATCATCTGAGTCGTAAAATTGGGGCTATCAGTCGTGATATTGATCGTGGCACGAATAGCATCAGCACTTTATTTTCTATTTTGGTGTTTAATATTTTTCCTTCACTATTTGAGATTTTGCTAGTGGTGGGGATACTTCTGATTAACTTTGATGGCATTATTGCCTTTACTGCGTTCGCTACGGTGTTTTTATATATTTTTATTACTATTCATATCACTAAGTGGCGGATGAAATACCGCTATGAAATGAATGATATTCAGTCAGAGGCAAGTAATACCGCCATTGATAGCTTGATAAACTATGAAACAGTTAAGTACTTCAATAAAGAACAAAGCGAATATCATAAATATAACACCACTATGACCAAATGGGAAGAAGTCTCTATCAAGAGTTTTACCAGCATGACTGCACTCAACTTTGTGCAAGGGGCTATTATCGCTACAGGGGTGACTATTATTCTTATTTTCGCAGCAACTGGGGTGGTGGACGGCTCTATTACTCTAGGTGAACTCATTATGATACAGGCATTACTCCTGCAGCTCTTTTTACCACTAGGGAACTTAGGTATTGTGTATAGACAAATCAAACATAACTTTATTGATATGAATAATATGTTTGATATTCTAGATAAAAAACCGATGATTACTGATGTAGGTGACGCTCCTGAATTGGTTGTAAGTCAAGGGAATATTGAGTTTAACAATGTAGCATTTGCCTACAACGCAGAAAATCCGATATTTAACGACCTGAGCTTCACCGCGAGTAAGGGGCAAAAGGTTGCCATCGTGGGTGCATCAGGTGCTGGGAAATCAAGTATTGTGAAGCTCTTGTTTCGGTTCTTTGATATTAATGGCGGGGAAATCCTCATTGATGGGCAAAATATCGCTAAGGTCTCACAAGATAGCCTGCGAAGCCATATCGGCATTGTGCCTCAAGATAATATTATGTTTAATGATAGCATCTTTAATAACATTGCCTACGGAACGACCAGAGAAGTCACCCTTGATGAGGTACGTGAGGTTGCAAGACACGCATATATTGATGACTTCATTATGAGCTTGCCCAATGGCTACGATACGGTAGTAGGCGAGCGTGGACTCAAACTCAGTGGTGGGGAAAAACAGCGCCTTGCCATTGCCAGAGTACTACTCAAAAACCCAAGTATTTTGATATTTGATGAAGCGACCTCTGCTCTTGATAACGTAGCAGAAAATATCGTCCAGCAGGCGATGAATAGCTTCTCGCATGATAAAACAACTATCGTCATTGCCCATCGGCTTTCAACCATTAAAGATGCTGATAAGATATTAGTATTAGATAACGGCATGCTAGCAGAGAGTGGCACGCATGAGGAACTACTAAAAAATAAATCAGTGTATTATGAGTTAAATCAGCAAAATAAGGATGTGGAACTAAACAACTAATTTTGAGCTTAATGAGTCTTTAAATTAACATCATAAGTTTCAAACAAAAAAACCCGAGCAATGCTCGGGTTTTTTTTAAATATAAAACTCTACATTCTAGTAGATATTTTGAGAATTTTGCAAGGCGTAAAGGAAAAAGTGCAAAAGAGTTTACGTATGAGTAAATGACTGCATTTTTTTTCGCATTGCAACACCGCAAAAACTCAAAAGATGCACTAGAATCTGTAAGCTAACATCGTAAGTAACATCGGCACTGACAAAATTACATTCACACTTGATGCATACGCAGCAGCACTTTTTGCTTTAGCTTTTGCTTCGTCTGTAGCTTCTTTAAGACCTAATACTTTTTGTTGGTTTGGCCAAATGATAAACCAGACATTAAATGCCATAATAGTACCTAACCATGAGCCTAAACCAATCACTTCTGCACCATTGGCAAAGGTAAATGCATTTACAATACCAATATTACCACGCTCTAACAAAATCAGCCCCAGTACCCACGTAGTGGCAGCAGCCATTCTAAACCAGAGTAATGCTCTAGGAGCAACGTATTTACCAATTGCTGCTGGTCCCGGGCCATCGCTATCAGCAAGGGCTGCGCCCATCGCAGGAACTTGGACAAAGTTAAAATAGTAGAGTAAGCCAATCCATACGATACCTGCTAGTACATGTAACCATACGATAACTTTATATTCTAAATTAGCATCATTAATATTCCCAACAGTAAACATTACAATAAATGCTAGGATAAAACCAATAACGATTTTATTTTGGACTGAGTTAATAAATCCCATAACAACTCCTAAGTGATAAAAAGTAAATATTTTACTAGGCTACTCAGTAAAATTCACTGTATTTAGGTATTTATATCCTGATTTTTCGTGCCAGAACTCCCAGAAGTAGAAACCACTAAAAACGGTCTTTCGCCCCATATCATCGGCTCTCGTGTTCATGAGGTAAATATTCGTTTTCCTACGCTACGCTACCCCATTCCTACTGACATCCCGCAACTGATAATGGGTGACACTTTACACAATATCATCAGAAGAGGCAAATATCTTATTTTTGTCTTTGGTAGTACACAACTCATTATCCATCTGGGAATGAGTGGTAAGCTAACCATTGCGACTGATACTACACACTACATCAAGCACGATCATTTTGAAATAGTATTTAGTCATAATGCTCAGCGCACAATTATGCGCCTAAATGACCAACGTAGATTTGGCTGTGTGCTTACTACCTCAGACTATACTACCCACCCACTTATTAGCTCCTTAGGAATAGAGCCGTTATCGGAGTCATTTACTGGGAGATATTTATATCAATATTCTAAAAACAAAGCCCTAGATATTAAACAACTGATAATGAATAGTAAGTGTGTGGTGGGTGTGGGGAATATTTACGCTGCAGAGAGTTTATTTCGTAGTGGGATAGATCCACGCTCAAAGGCACATAAAATTACTAAACAACAATATACACTACTCGCCCAGTCTATTCGCGAGGTGCTCACAGAGGCAATAGCGAGTGGAGGCACTACCTTAAAAGATTATCTGGGGGCAACGGGTGAGAGTGGATATTTTAAAGTGGCACTAAATGTCTATGGCAGAGCAGGGGAAGCGTGCTATACCTGCGGCACTCCAATTGAGAAAATTACTCAAGCAAAACGCTCGACCTTCTACTGCCCTGTGTGCCAAAAACTTAAGAAATAGCCTTAATACTAATTATAATTATAGTTTTCAGTGGGTAAAACAAAGTGAAGCAAACTATTCTTGTGGTTGATGATGAAGTAGCCAATGCCGAAATTATTAAAGACAGTTTAGAAGATGTGGGGTACGAGGTCTCTACTGCGGGCGATACTTCTAGTGCGCAAACCCTTGTTGATACTACTGAATTTTCGTTAATTATTCTAGATATCTGGATGCCTGGGATGGATGGCATTAGTTTTCTGCGCCAACTTAAGGAGCGTGGAAATACGACTAAAGTGATTATGATTTCCGGACATGCAGAACATAATGATGTGGTGGAGTCTATGCGTCTAGGAGCGATTGATTTTATTAAAAAGCCGATTTCTAATATTTCATCTATTGTACGTAATGCACTCACTGCCAAAACCCAGACCTCACCTACCAATGCTGATTTATTGAATCAGCCGATTAAACAAGCGAGACACTCATTTGAGGCGGAGTATTTCAAGCATCATCTTCAGCTGCATGATAACAATATGGCAAAAGTAGCGGAAGCAACTGGGATAGAACGCACCACCTTATACAGAAAATTAAAAGAATTGGATATTAAAAACTAAAGATGAATATTGTAATTTTAGGAGCAGGGCAAGTAGGTAGTGCGATTGCCACCAGTCTTGCCAGTGATAGTGAAAATTCTATTACGATGATTGATAAGGACCAAGCTAGTCTTGATAGAGTGGGTAAATATCTAGATATTAATACTATTACTGGTGGGGGTTCATATCCAAGCATCTTAGAGCGAGCAAATATCAAAGATGTAGATATGCTGATTGCGGTGACACAATCTGATGAAACCAACATGCTTGCTTGCCAAATGGCTCATACGCTGTATAAAGTAAAAACTAAGATTGCCCGCATTCGCACCATAGAATATTTATATAACGATGAACTATTTGACGAGCGTGCGATTCCCATTGACTTTGTGATTACCCCTGAGAATATTATCACGCACTATATTAAAGGAGTGATAGAGGAGCCCGGTGTTTCGCAGATTTTTGAGTTTGAAGATGGGTTGATTCAATTAGTAGAAACCAAAGTATTTGCTGGTTCGCCTATAGTGTCTCGCCCAGTGATTGAACTTCATCAGGACTTGCCTGATGTGAAGCTACGGGTCGTGAGCATTTATCGTGATAACCAAGCAATCAAGGTCTCTGGTAAGGCAGTTATTCAAAGCGGGGATACTATTTTCTTCTTAACAGAGAAAAAATGTGTGACCCGAGTGCTCAAAGAATTTAGAAGGCTTGATAGACCATATAAAAATATTATTATTGCAGGTGGTGGGCGCATAGGCTTTAGGCTTGCCAAATATTTAGAATATTCACATAATGTGAGACTGATTGAAAACAGTAGAGAGCGGGCAAAATATCTCGCAAGCGAACTAGATAATACACTGGTACTTAATGGTTCTGCTACAGATGAAAAGTTGTTATTAGATGAAGATATAGAGCGTGCTGATTTATTTATTGCTATTACAGACTCTGATGAGGTGAATGTAATTGTGTCTATTTTGGCAAAAAAACTAGGTGCACATAAAACTATTGCACTGGTGAAAAAAGATATTTACGAAGACTTAGCAAATAATGCAAAAGAAGTAGATATGGTGCTCTCACCAGACCAAGTGACCTCTGGGGCTATTTTATCTCATATTCGTAAAGGGAATACGATGATGGTGCATTCTCTTCGCCATAATCAAGCAGAGGCAATTGAGATTGTCCTAGAATCTAAAGCCACCAAAGTAATTAATAAAAAAATTAAAGATATTGATATGCCTCTAGGTGTGGAAATCGGCAGTATTGTACGTAGTGGTGAGTTAATTATGCCAAGTCATGAATTGGTGTTTCGTTTAGGCGATCATGTATTACTCATTATCACTGATATGACCCAAGTACACATCACCGAAGAACTCTTTACTGGAGAGGCAGAGTAGATGCATTATGCCACACTTGCCAAATTTGTAGGGCTACTCTTGGTTTTTTTTAGCTTGGGGCAATTACCACCAGTGCTAGTAGACCTCTTGTATCAAGAAGCGCATTGGTGGTATTTTCTCTTGACATTTGTTATTACTTTTAGTCTCGGCGCGGGTATGTATTTGCCATTTCGGGCTGATAAACATCACTTACGCATTCGTGAAAGTATCTTTTTAGTAGTGAGTTTCTGGCTGGTGCTTTCACTGATAGCGACCTTGCCATTTATGCTTTCGCCTGCGCTTAATCTGAGCTTTATTGATAGTTTTTTTGAGTCTATGTCTGGGCTGAGTACTACTGGTGCCACGGTATTAACAGGGCTTGATGAGTTACCCAAGGCACTGCTGTATTATCGCCAGCAGTTGCAGTGGTTTGGTGGTATTGGTATTATTGTGTTAGCAGTCGCTATTTTGCCGATATTTGGTATTAGTAATCTTGGCTTATTCAAAGCAGAAAACACCAACATCACCCACGACCGCATCAACCCTAAACTTGCCAGTACGGCAAAAAGTATTTTGGTGATTTATATTGTGCTTACGCTGTTATGTGCCATTGCTTATTATATTGCAGGAATGGGAGCATTTGATGCACTGACCCATAGTTTTTCTACCGTGGCTATTGGTGGGTTTTCTACCCATGATGCATCTATTGCATACTTTAATTCACCGAGTGTAGAAATAGTAGCAATTGTTTTTATGCTACTCGCAGGAGTGAATTTTTCACTTCATTATTTTGCTATTTATAGACGCACGCTCACCACCTACACTCAGGACAGTGAGTTTAAGGCATATACCTTTATTATGATAGTTTTAAGCATTGTAGCTATTATCACGCTCTTAGATAGTGGGCTGTATAGTATGGATGATACGATTAGATATGCGATTTTTGAGGTGGTATCTTTTGCTACGACTACTGGGTTTGGCGTGGTGGATTTTAGTGTGTGGCCGTTACTACTGCCATTTTTGCTTATTTTTGCGAGTTTTATCGGTGCTTGTAGTGGCTCAACAGGGGGCGGTCTGAAAGTCATTCGTGCCCTACTTATGATTAAACTCGGAATGCGAGAAATCAAAAAAACCATTCATCCCACTGCCCAGATTGATATTAAACTCGGCACTACCTCACTTTCGCAAAAGTTGTTGGTGAGTATTTGGGGGTTTTTTGCCTTATATGTAATGTCTTTTACGGTGATTATGATCTTACTGATGTTTACTGGACTTGATCAAGTCACTAGTTTTTCAGCCACTGCTGCTGCTATTAATAACCTTGGCCCTGGGCTTGGAGCAGTAGCGGAAAATTATAGCGGTATCTCTGACTTTGCCAAGGCTGTACTAACCTTTGCGATGCTATTAGGTAGGCTAGAAATCTTAACCCTACTCGCAATTTTTCATCGAGCATTCTGGCGTTTTTAGTAGTGATATGACACCCTAATGATTAACACTCTTAATTCTTTACTTGTTAATTTACATAATAATAAACTCTTTAGCACTTCGGTGATTGTGGTGATTATTTTATCGTCACTATTGATTGGAGCGAAAACCTACGATATTAATCCAACTTACCTCGCCATTCTAGATGCACTTGATGCGGCAGTAATTATTTTTTTCTTAATTGAGATAATTATTCGCTTTTGGGTGTGGGAGCATAAACTTACCTTTTTTAAAAATGGCTGGAATATTTTTGACACACTTGTGGTGAGCATTAGCTTGATACCGATTAATGAAAGTGAATTTGTTCTGCTAGCACGCCTTATTCGTATATTTAGGGTATTGCACTTAGTATCTGCTATTCCTGAGTTACGTGGGCTCATTATAGCACTGCTTCGGGCATTGCCGTCTATGGGCTATGTCTTATTGATGATGTTTATTTTGTTTTATATTTATGCAGCAGTAGGGACGTTGATTTTTGCTCCGATAAATCCTGAGCTATGGGGGAACATCACCATTTCTATGCTGACACTTTTTCGAGTAGTGACGTTTGAAGACTGGACGGATGTAATGTATGAAACCATGGCAGCGCACACCTGGAGTTGGGTATATTATCTATCATTTATCTTTTTTAATGCCTTTGTATTTTTAAATATGATGATTGGGATTATCATCGAAAAAATGACTGACGACCAAACCAAAGAGCAAGAAGAACTCTTACAGAAGATTAATAAACGACTGGAACATATTGAAGGAAAACTAAAATAGACCAATTAAGACTATTTTTGGTATAATATAGTTTATTTACGACTGAAATATAACTATGTTAGTGAATTTATCAGAAGCTAAAACTAATCTTTCTAACTTAGTCAATCGTGCATATCAGGGTGAGAAAATCACTATTGCCAAGCATAATATTCCAATGGTGGATTTAGTAGTGCATACACCACCGCAGGTATGTAATATTGATAGTGCATTCGGAATATTAAAAGACCAAAATATTGATGGACTTGAACTTCAAGAACAATTAAGAAATGAATGGTAATTATATTTTTGATACCAATATCCTTATAGATTATTTGAATGGTATTCCAGAAGCAAAACAAACTCTAAAACACTATCAAGGTGCAATTAGTATTATTACCTACTTTGAAGTTATTGTGGGCGTTAGTAACGAGCACCAAGAACGTGTCAAAACGTTTTTAAAAAACTTTTCAGTGCTCAATCTTGAGGAAAAAATGTCAGATGAAATTACACATATCAAGCAAAAATATCGCCTAAAACTCCCCGATGCCATGATACTTGCAACTGTTAAAATGTATAACGCTAAGCTAATAACACGAAATACTAAAGACTTCAAAAGTATTGTTAATGTTGTGATTCCTTATCAAATATAAGAAAAAATAAATTAATTTGCAGAGCAAAAGCGACTGGAACATATTGAAGAAAGTCTTAAATAATGTATGAGCATAAAATTTGTTTTTAATACAATATAAAAAATAAGTTATGAAAAAATTTAATAGAAATAACTTTAGGCAAGAGTTGTATAAATCACCGATGAATAAAGAAACATTTAATAAGTGGATGGATAATCCGAAAAATTTTAATGATAAAGGTGTGAATAATACTAGAGATAAAGGTAAGTATTGGGATAAGATAAGAAAGTTGTTTAATCAAGTTCATGGTAATCAAAACTCACTACAGATAGAAGATGTGAAAAAAATAGATGACAACTTTTTCAGTGAAACAATAAATTTAGAAAATTATTTCAACAGGTTGTCAATAGCACCGATGAGCGATGAAACATTTGAGAAGATAAAAAACAGCAATGATAAAGCTCATCAATTTGATATATTAAATTCAAATTCAGATTTGTTTTTTCTCAATAATGTTAGAAAAGATATAAATCAATTACACCAGAACAAAAAACAAAATATATTTCTTTGGGTTGCATGGTTTGGCGAGTTAGTATCCAATATTTCAAAGCAAGATGAATATTCTTTTCCAAACTTAGTAAAACAGGCTATTCATGATGACTCACAAAGCATTATCAGATTAAAAGCATACGACCCATTTTCATTTTTATACTATTTAGCTCAAAGAAATACTCGCAATCAAAAACAACAATTTTTTACTAGTGTTAGCGAAGTATTTAATATTCAAGCAAAATTACCTGATTTTGATTGTGATGACTGTTGGATATTTCCAACGCCCACATCCAATGCTAATGCTTTATATAGATCTGATCAGCAATACAATCAAAACTTGTTATGGGACTTCTTCCAACAAGTAGTTTCTATTAAGAGTTTTGAAGAGTTAATATCAAAGACAACAGGCGATAAGTTTGTTGGCGATTTTAAAACCATATTAAATTTAAAAAATATTGGTGTAGCAAAATTAACTCAAACATTATTTATACTGAATCCAAACATATTTTTTACGATTGATTGGATTTTAAATCCTATCTCTCATGATTTATTAAATGATGCAAATACAGATGCTGAAAAAAATATTAAAGTTTTAATCAGAAGCATAGAAGTAGAAGGTTTTCCAACTTATTTAGAGATAATGCAAAAAATTCGCACACTCTTTCCGAATAAAAATCCTTATGAGATTAACTATTACCTTTTGAAAAATAAAAACGATATCAATCAACAGTCACTAGAGGAAAAACCAATGATTAATAACACTCCACTCAACCAAATTCTCTACGGACCCCCTGGAACAGGAAAAACCCATTCAACAATTAAAGAGGCTGTGAAATTACTTGAAGGCATTACTGATGATAAAGTTGCTAAGCAATTTATTCAAGCAGAAAAATTACACAGCATTCAAGCCTTACAGAATAAATATAAATCGCAGGTAGAGTTTGTAACATTTCATCAATCATTTAGTTATGAAGATTTTGTAGAGGGAATTAAGGCAAATAGTGATAGTGATAAACTATCTTATCCGGTTGAAGATGGTATTTTTAAAAAGATTTGTGAGAGTGCTAATGGTACTTTTTATTCTGGATTGAAAATTGGGAAGTATAAGATTCTATCAATTAGTAACGATTTAATGAAAATTCAAAAACAGGGTGGCGGAATAATTCCATTGCCAGCTTATATGATTTCTGAGTTAATTAATTTAGTAGAAAATAATTCATTAAGTATCCAAGATATAAAAGATAAAAAAGCCATGGATAAAATGTCCAAAACAGCAGAGAAATATATTATAAATGGATATCATAATATTTTTGCACAACTTGTTGAATATTACTTTAACTCCATTAACCAAAAATCAAAAAATAATAAAAATTATGTACTCATTATAGACGAAATAAACCGTGGTAATATCTCTCGTATTTTTGGGGAGCTTATTACCCTTATTGAACCAAGTAAGCGTCTTGGTAGTAGCGAGCCACTTGAAGTTATATTGCCATACTCTCAGAAAAAATTTGGCGTGCCTCATAATCTCCACATTATCGCCACCATGAATACTGCTGATAAGTCGCTTATGCAAATTGATACGGCACTACGTAGGAGATTTCAATTTATTGAAATGATGCCTAATAATGAATTAGTAAGTGAAGATTGCGAAGGGGTTAATTTAAAAGAACTACTCACAGCGATAAATGCTAGAATTTGCCAACTTTTAGATAGAGAGCATCAAATCGGGCATAGTTATTTAATGGGTGTTGATAATATTTTAGAATTAAAGCATAGATTTAGGTATCAAATATTGCCATTACTAGAAGAGTACTTTTTTAGTGACTGGGAGCAGATAAAAATAGTACTTAATGATAAAGACACTTTTTACCCAAAAAATGATTATGGTAAATATGTTTTAGATAAGGATAATAATACTCCTTATAGGTCATTATCTGATAGCGAATGGGATGGTATTAGTCAAGAAGCGTTTATTAATATTTACTTTACTACTGAGCAAAATAATCAAGAATAATGCACATTCGTGAGTGGGGTAAGATTAAGAAGGGTGAAGTTAATAAACAATTAGATGATGATTGCCTATTATTACATAAAGAAGCCTTTGCCGAGCTGGAGCAATATGCTGAAGACTCTGAACAGAAATATATACGTTTTGTCGGTAAAAGCACCCTGCAAGTAAGAAATTATGTGGGAGTTATTACCACTACAGATGGCACTCAATTAGAAATTCTACCTAAAACCTCTGAGAAAGACTTAGACGATGATGCCTTACAGCAAAGTCGCAATCTCATCTGGCAAATGTTAGATGAGGTGGATAGAGTACAGTGGATAAAATCTACAGATGCAGTGCTGCGAACTCAATCTGAACCATTACACGAGCAACTTATTACTAGGTTTTTGCTGACTGTGCAAGAAATTCTAAAAAAAGGGATACGTTATGATTATAATCAAATTCAAGCTCATGAGAAATTTTTAAAAGGTCGGTTGTTACTATCAAAGCAGATAAATGAACCACCTCAGAATCAGCATTTGTTTCATATTGAATATGATGTATTTTCTGCCAATAGAGCAGAAAATAGGTTGATTCATACGGCACTTGAGATTGTGAATACCACTTCCACAAGTGCTTATAATAAAAAACTGATTCGGGAATTTCTCCAGTATTTTGAACATATCCCACTGTTACATCCCAGAGAATATAGTCATAATTTTAAGCAATGGCATGTGGGTGCAAAAGATAGGAATATGAGTTATTACCAGCCGGCATTGGTATGGGTTGAGTTGATTTTAAATAGAAAAAATCCCTTTACTCAAAAAGGGAGTGTCAGGGGAATCTCTTTTTTATTAGCTATGGAAGACTTATTTGAAAAATATGTTACAAGTATTTTGAAAACAGAACTTTCTAACAAATACAGTCTGAGAGAGCAAGGTGGTGAGCGTAAGTATCTTGCAGAATATGAGCACATTGGCGTGTTTCAATTAAAACCCGATATAGTCATTTATGAAGAAGATGAAGTTACATGCATTCTTGATACTAAATGGAAACTTTTGGATAAAAATGCTCAATATGATAATGAAAAGCAAGATTTTAAGCGAGGTATATCGCAAAGTGATATGTACCAACTCTATGCATATGCTAAGAAATATAGTTGTGAGAATATTGTATTGATTTATCCACAATGGGAAAAGTTTAATGACGATTTCACTTTTACTACTCACCCTGAAACATTTTCAATCTCTGCATTTGATTTGCAAAATGTTGAGAATTCTATCAACAAGTTAATCAACATTATTTCTTAACTTATTATTTTCTGGTAAAATCCTCTGATTTTGCTGGATACTTTGACACAGCAATCTCATACTGCTCACAAACCCATTCGTGGGAGTACGTCCAATAAGGGAGAAGGGAGTAGAAAGGTGCAAAAAATCCCGAGTGTTATCAAACCATTTGTGTTTGCTAGAGGGAATTTAAGTTTTGTTGGTGAGTTTGATTTGGCAGAGTTGCCACGGGTAAAAGACCTTGTTATCCGCGGAAGTGCGGTGCATATACGTATGCAATTTGCACTAGTAGAAAATAAAATTATTGCAAATGGGCAGCTCACATTTGATGCATATATGGCATGTGCCAATTGCTTGGAAGAAATGGTATATTCTTGTGATACTCCATTAGAATTAGTATTTACTTCTCAGCCAGATACCGATAAAAGCGGTAGAGAATGCATTGAAATAGTTGATACATTTACAGAGTTTGACACACTTGAGTTTGTTGCTGAGGAAGTCTTGTTAAATATTCCAATGTTTGTCAAGCACGACTATGATTGCATAGAGCTTAAGCAAGAAGCAGATGGTGAGCGAGCAAATACGCAAAAACCATTGGCAAATTTGAAAGATTTTATACAAAAAGGATAGGTATGGCAGTTCAAAAAAGTAGAAAAACTCCTTCAAAAAGGGGGATGCGTAGATCGCACAATGCGCTAAAAAATCCAACATTATCAGAAGATATTGAAACTGGTGAAACTCACTTACGTCACCACATCACTAAAGATGGGTATTATCGTGGTAAGCAAGTTATCAAATCTGCTGAAGTTGAAGAAATCGAAGAAATCGCAGAAGAGTAATTTCCTATGATCACTATTGCACTAGATGCAATGGGTGGTGACTTGGGATTACAAGCTACCGTTCCTGGTGTAATGCGTGCTCTCGCACGCTATGATGATATTCGTCTGAGTCTTGTCGGAGACTCAGTACAAATGAAGCAGTATCTAAGTGCTCATCCACAGTATGCAATTTATAAAGAGCGTATCACCTTAGTCCATACCACTGAAGTGATTACCATGGAGGATAGACCCTCTAGTGTACTCCGCTCTAAAAAAGATTCTAGCATGCGTAAAGCAATCCAGCTCGTGAAAGAAGGTGCGGCAGATGGCTGTGTGAGTAGTGGCAACACTGGAGCACTCATGGCGTTGTCTTATTTTATTTTGCGCACGATTCCAGGAGTAGAACGCCCAGCAATTATGAAGGGATTACCTACTATTGCAGCAGAAACCTTTATGTTAGACCTCGGGGCAAATGTAAATTCGAGTGCGACAAATCTCTATGAATTTGCTCAAATGGCGAGCACTTATGTGACTGAAGTCTTAGGCATTACGCACCCAAGTATTGGCTTACTGAATATCGGTGAAGAGGATGGCAAGGGCAAAGAAACCATTAAACAATGTAATCAACTATTAAAAGATAGTGGGCTGAATTATTATGGGTTTATAGAGGGCAATGATATTTATAAAGGCACCACTAATATTGTAGTTTGTGATGGGTTTGAGGGCAATATTTCTTTGAAATCTAGTGAAGGACTTGCCAAAATGATAAGTACCATTTTAAATGATGAATTTAATAAAAATTGGTTTACTAAACTGCTTGCACTAATTAGCCTGCCAGTACTAAAAAAAATTAACCATAGACTCAATCCTGATAAGTATAATGGAGCTACACTCCTAGGCTTAAATGGCGTAGTGGTAAAGAGTCACGGTAGTGCTTCTGAATATGCATTTTTACAAGCAATTCGTGAAGCAAGACTAGAAATTAACGCAGGTATGATCAATAAAATTAGCACAACAATGGATGTATGAATAGATTTGCCAGAATAACAGGTACCGGCTCGTATTTGCCACCTAAAGTACTCACTAACACTGATTTAGAGGAGTTTTTAGATACTTCTGATGAGTGGATTACTACCCGTACTGGCATTAAATCTCGTCATATTGCCGAAGATATTTCTACTGTAGAAATGGCTACTCATGCATCCTTGCAGGCATTAGAAAGTGCTGGTATGCAGGCAAATGAACTTGACCTCATCATCTTAGCAACGACTACCCCAGATAAAATATTCCCTGCATCAGCAACAATGCTTCAACAAGCAATTGGTGCTACGTGCCCTGCATTTGATATTCAGGCAGTATGTGCGGGGTATATATTTGCTCTTACTACTGCGGAGAGTTATATTAAAAATGGGTACGACAATATTTTAGTAGTAGGCAGTGAGGCAATGTCTCGCATTTTGGATTGGGAAGATAGAAATACTGCAGTCCTTTTTGGTGATGGCGCTGGGGCAACAGTTGTCAGCGCAGATTCCCAAACAGGAATTTTGCACACTAAGCTCTTTACTGATGGACGTTACCTTGAGTCTTTACATACCTCTAACACCTTAATAAACCAACAAGGATTTATTGATATGAAAGGTAATGAGGTTTTTAAAATTGCCGTGAAAAATCTTTCACAACTTGCAGAAGAAACACTTGCTCAGATGAATCTTACCAGTGCGGATATTGATTATCTTGTACCCCATCAAGCTAATATTAGAATTATTGAAGCAGTCGCTAAGCGCATTAACCTTTCTATGGATAAAGTAGTAGTAACAGTAGGATCGCATGGGAATACCTCAGCTGCTTCTATTCCACTTGCACTTGATATTGCTGTGCGTGATGGGAGCATTCAAAAAGGACATATGCTTATGTTTGAGGGAATAGGTGGTGGCTTTACTTGGGGGTCTGTACTCCTTCGGTTCTAATATGCAACTTATTAGAGGGCTGGAACAATGCCCAGTATTAGATGCATCGGTAGTTACCATTGGTAATTTTGATGGTATTCATCTTGGGCATACTGTACTTATCAACGCACTCAAAACTCAAGCTCAAGCACACCAAGTACCCTCGGTATTGGTATCATTTTATCCTCATCCGAGTCGCTATTTTGGGATAGATATTCCACTACTCACAGGGCTTCGTGAAAAAGTTCAATTACTCAAACAACAAGGTATTGATTATCTTCTGCTCATGCATTTTACTGAGCAATTTGCTAACTTGAGTGCCGAGCAATTTATTGCTCAGATACTAGTTGAGAGGCTGAGTGCACAACATATTGTCATCGGTGATGATTTTAAATTTGGTCAACATGCCCAAGGCAATGTTTCTTTATTAGCAAAGCATATTCCAACCACCGCTCTTGAGGCACAGGTCTCCCATGATGGGCGCATTAGTAGTTCTAATATTCGCACTCAACTTGCTAGTGGTGATGTCTTACGAGCAAATGCATTACTGGGCTATACGTATTATCTCAGTGGTAGAGTTGTAAAGGGTTTGGGTTTAGGCAGTACGATTGGCGTACCCACTGCAAATATTAATATAAAAAATCGAACACTTTCCTTAAGTGGTGTGTTTAGAGTGCAAATAGAGCTTGGGCATAGTACCTATCACGGAGTAATGAATATTGGTAAACGCCCCACTATTGGTGATCATCTTAAAACTAGTGTTGAAGTACATATATTTGACTTTGACCAAGAAATATATGGCGAGCTTGTAACGGTGCGAGTACTTGAAAAAATCAGAGCTGAGCAAAAGTTTGCTAATGTTGAGGATTTAGTACTACAGATAAAAAAAGATATTGCATTTGCAAAAACTAAGGTATAATTTACCCCTTTATTTCTCTCGGTTTTCTGGGAGTTTTTATTTTATATACATACGATTGATTACAGGGTATTATGCAAACAAGTCCAAACGCTACCTTTAGTGCCAATGCTAACTTAGTAGAAAGAAGTTGGTTTTTAGTAGATGCAAGTGACAAGACTCTCGGACGTCTTGCGACTGAAGTGGCTTCTCGTCTTCGCGGTAAGCATAAGCCAGAGTTTACACCAAACGCAGACACTGGTGACTATATCGTAATTATCAATGCAGAAAAAGTAAAAGTTACAGGTAATAAATTTGATGACAAAATGTACTATCATCACACAGGCTATGTTGGTAACTTAAAATCAATTGCATTTAAAGACTTGCAAGCAAAAAAACCAGAAGAAATCATCATCAAAGCAGTAAAAGGGATGCTACCAAAAGGTCCACTTGGCAGGCAAATGATTAAAAAAATGAAGGTATATGCAGGTGAAACACACAATCACGAAGCACAACAACCTCAACCATTAGAAATTTAAGAGTTAATAACAGATTTAGGAAATAATTATGGCAGAAACATTTTACGCAACAGGCAGAAGAAAAACATCAGTTGCACGAGTGTATATGACTAAAGGTAAGGGAAACTGGACGATTAATAAACAACCGCTCAGCGAATATTTTGGTCGTGAAACTGCTTCAATGATTATTAACCAACCATTAGAAACTGTAGACATGCTTGGTAAATTTGATTTCAACATCGTGGTAAAAGGCGGTGGTGATACTGGTCAAGCAGGTGCTATCCGTTTAGGTGTTACCAGAGCACTTATCGAATACAATGAAGAGTTCAAACCATCTCTGAGAGAAGCAGGATTTGTAACCCGTGATGCGCGTAAAGTTGAGCGTAAGAAAGTGGGGCAGAAGAAGGCGCGGAAGTCAGAGCAATACTCAAAACGCTAAATTTACTTCGTCTTTTTCCTTTATGCTGCGTTACTGTGCAGTATGTACTAAGTCATTTACTACAGTAAACTCCTGTCGTAAATACTGCTTATGCCTTGCCTAAAGAAAAAATACTCGTAAATTACTTCTTTACTTCGTCTTTTTGGTTTCTACGGCGTTGCATTTCTAAAAATACTGCGTCGTTTACTACCTGTAAACTTCCTCGCATTTTTCTCATGCGCCTTGTAGAATTCCAAAAATACTCGTAAATTGCTATATCAACTGTAAATGTCATCGCATTTTTTGCATAAACTTTTAGATTTTCGACAATACAAAGTATTTTTTTGGTAGTAAGAATTTAAATTAAGTGAATTGTATGAAGGTTATAATAGAGGTCTATTATATAGATAATATGTGATTGTAATGAAACTGCCAAAATATCATGAGACTTTTATACCAATTTTAGATACTGTATCACATCAGGGCATTATTCACAGTCGGGAACTTGCTGCAATTGTTAGGCAAAAATATTATTCCGACTTACCTCAATCTTTATTAAGCCAGAAAACAAATTCAGGTGTAAGTACTTTAGAGGATAGAATTCTTTGGGGTAAGTCTTATTTAAAAATGGGGAAGTTGCTCTCATACCCAAAAAGAGGATTTGTGCAAATTACTAAAAAGGGAGAGACAATATTATCCTCTGGTTCTTTTACTATAAAAGACTTGCTAAATGATGAAGATTATATTAAGCATAGAGCTACAGTAGATGCTAGTAAAGAAAAACAAGTAGTCAACAAAACTAATATTGATGAGTCTCCACAGGATCTTATAGATTCCGGTTTTTCAATAATTAATGAAGAAGTTAAAACTGAGTTGTTAGTTAAGTTAAAAACAGTTGATCCATACTTTTTTGAGAAAGTAATTTTAATTCTTTTAAAGAAAATGGGTTATGGAGATTTCATTGAGACATCAAAATCTGTCGACGGAGGCATAGATGGAATTATTAATGAAGATAAGTTAGGACTTGAGAAAATATATACTCAGGCAAAAAGATACGATGAGAATAAAGTAAGAGAAAAAGATATTAGAAATTTTATTGGGGCAATGAGTGGTGACACTAATAAGGGTGTTTTTATAACAACCTCAACCTTTGATGAACAAGCAATTCGCAAAGCCCAAGATGCTCATCACTCAATTATATTAATTGATGGTGTCAAATTAGTAAACTTAATGCATCAATATAACGTTGGTATTCAAATTCAAAATGTATATGAAGTTAAAGAAATTGACAATGATTTTTTTGAACAGGATTGAACTTAATATCTTATTTTAATATGCAAACATTTCTTGCAGTACATCACACATTTCAATTTGCTCAGACTTACTAATTTCGCCTAATTTTTTTACCAGCCTCACCTTATCTATTGTACGTATCTGATCAAGTAAGATATACCCCTTCATTTCATTAAAGTTACTCGCTATTCTACAAGGTAGGGCAAAACCTTTGCTAGTCATAGGCGCTACTATTACCGTAGAAAGCATGGAGAGTTCATCAGGAGATATGATAATACAGGGTCTGGTTTTCTTTATTTTTTTGCCTTTTGTGGGGTTAAGACTAACAAGCCATACTTCAAATCTTTTTGCTATGAGCATATTACTCATCTATATCTGTAGTCAGGGTTGCACCTAACCATTCATTATCTTCTTCACTGAGATGGGGGTTCTGTTGCAGTGCTTGCATTATTGCTTCATGCCAATGTTGGCGTGGATGTTTCTTGATAGGCGAAATTAGTAAACCTTCATCTTTTACTTTAAAATCTAACTCAACATCTTCAAGTTGTGCTTGTTTAATTATGGCTTTAGGGATGCGGATTCCTTTAGAGTTTCCTATAGTAATAAGCTGCATAGTAATATATTTGACAATCTGTAAATAATGTAATTATAATGTAATTATTTATTAGTAATATACCTTTTTATATTTTGCCGGTGTTCATCATAGGTTTTAGCAAACACGTGAGTTCGTTTATTTTTCGCTACAAAGTAATAGTAGTCATGTTGTTCTGGGGTACTTGCAGCGAGGAGTGTGCTTTTAGCTACATTGCTAATTGCACCAATAGGTAGCCCTTTGATTGTATAGGTGTTGTAGGGGCTTTTGGTTTTTAGGTTTTGTTTGGTGAGGTTGCCGTTGTATTTGCCGAGTTGTTTGAGGGCATAAATAGTGGTAGGGTCACTTTGCAGACGCATATTTTTAGCGAGGCGGTTGGTGAATACCCCAGCAATCTTACGTTTTTCACGTTCATTGCCACTCTCTTTTTCAATGATGGAGGCTAGTATCGTGAGTTGATATGGGGTAGTAATATACTGGTTTTTGCTTCGTTGTTGCCAAATAGCATCTAGTGTGGTCTTATAGAGCTCATGGCTTCTACTGAGAACACTAAGAGCACTATCGCCATACTCTATGGTAAAGGTATCTGCTAGGAATTTTCCTTCATATGGTGCTTTTATGCCAAGTTCAGATATAATATCTGCAAGACTTCTTTGTACTTCTACTGACTTTTTAGTGCGTAATTGGTCATAATATTCTTCTAGTGTTTTACCAGGAAGGAGGGTAATATTATCTTTTAAGGTATTACCAGAATGCACATCATCTAGAAATTTTCGCATGGAATGTATGTGGTAATACCCTGCTTTTGGTTTTATCCTTTCTAAGCGAGCAATATAGATGAGTAAATCACTTGAATGAATTACTCCTCGCTTACGCAACTCATGAGCGATAGAGATAATACTCGCCCCTGGTTTTACTTGATACACCAGTGAGGTAGTTACTTGCATACTATAGTAGTAGCTTGCTATGGCTACGGTGACTATAAAGAGCATGATGAAGAACAATATCCGCTTCATAAGTCGAGCTCCTGTTTAATAGTTTGTGTATATGAGGTTGTATACTGCACATCTGCAATGCTTAAGATACTACGTATGCCATATACGCTATTACAGGTAAATACTTCATCAGCACTCAGTACTTCCTGCTTGGTAATATTTTTTACTAGTACAGGATAGTGCTTCATGATATATGCTCTTCTCGTACCTGCAATGCCGCTAAATTGTAAATGAGGGGTGATTAAGCCTTTTTTCGTACTTATAAATACATTTCCAGAAGTGGTAGATATGACATATCCTCTAGAGTCACACATAATGCATTCAGTATTATCACTACTTCTTAGAGCTAATATTTGTTCTAAACGGTTTTGGTGCTTGATGCCGGCAAGGGTTTCATTGAGCCCATATCCTGAGGAGCAAAACCCCATGTGCTGAATATTCCCAGATTCTGGTAATGCACTTGTCATAAGCACTCTCAGCGCTTGTTGGTCACTATAGCCATATCCTCTCATAGACTCTCCACGACTAATGATAATTTTGAGTACGCCGTGAGTAAAGTGGGTTAAAAGGGAGCGTAGTTCACTATGAAGTGCTGCTTTATCGAGTACTAAGCCAAGGCGAGTGACTCCCAGACAAAGACGTTCATAATGATAGTCCCACAACACAATTTCACCATTTATAACCCTACAGGTTTCAAAAATACCATCGCCAAATTGAAAGCTCCTGTTATATGGGCTTAGTGTATGGGTAGTGCTGCCATTTATCAGAATATGCATTAGTTCATCATCTCTTTAGCACTCGCAAGGTGGTGCTCACTGAGTGAGTTTCCGCCTATAAGTGTGGCAATTTCTTTGAGTTTTTCTTCTTCTGTGAGGTAGTGCACACTGCTCGTATAAGCGTCACCAGCGGCTACTTTTGTAATGCGGATATGCTTATCGCTTTTAGCAGCTACTTGTGGCTGATGAGTGATGCATATTGTTTGGTGGATGTGCGATAGTTCTTTGAGTTTGACGCCAACAATATTGGCAATTTCACCGCTTATTCCAGTATCTACTTCATCAAAAACTAATACAGGTGCATAGGTCTGATCATGTGAGGTTACTGATATTGCAAGATTTATCCGTGAGAGTTCTCCCCCAGAGGCAATTTTGCGTAATGGGTGATATTCGCTATTTCCTGACGCAATCATAAATTCTATGCTATCGTTACCATGTGGGCTGAGCTGAGCGGCATCAGTGGTAATACTTACGTGATATTGCATATACGACATAGCAAATTCACCAAGCACTGCATTTACTCTTTCACTTAGGAGTGTTGCACTTTGGGTTCTCTGTTGAGTCAGGGTTTTGGAGACTTTTTGGTACTGCTGGAGTGCTGTAGTATATTGTGCTTGTAGTTTTTTAAGAGTATCTTCACTGTTTGAAATAGCTAAGAGTTGCTGTTCTAACGAAGTTGTGATATTTGGTAGTTCTATAATAGTGCAATTATGCTTACGCGCCATATCATATAGTGTGGAAATCCGTTCTTCTAGATCGGCATCGCCCGTATCCCCAATAGAAGTCAGATAATTTTGAATTTCATAATGAAGTTCTGTAAAGCTAATCTTACAACTTGTAGCTAGTTCAAAACTTGATAGGAGCTTTGAATTAGTGCTACTTACTTTTTCTGCGAGATGTTCTATAGTGTTCAGGTACTGCTCAGCAGATTCTATTTGACTGAGTATTTCTGCCACATCTGTTATCGTATGTTTATCATTTATGTAGTGTTCATACCGTTCTTCTATCGTTTCTGCTTCTTCTTGGTCTAGTGCTAAATCACTGAGTTCCTTATATTGATACTCTAAAAAGTCAATATTTGCAGGGTCTAAGCTATGTGCAGAAGTGAGTGCATGTATCTGGGCATCAATGTTATTAATAGCTTGGTAATGAGTATTAAGTTCATGTAGGGTAGTTGCAATTTCTTCACTAGAGTCAATCAAGGTACGCTGATAATGAGTATCTAATAATAGTTGATGAGAGTTTTGTGAAGAGATAGTAATCAGTAGTTGTGCAATTTTTTTCAGCGTAGCAAGCGAAGCAGGTACATCATTCACATAGGCTTTTGATTTACCACTTGCATCTATAGTTCTTCTAATAATGCATTCATCACCAGAGTCTAAGTCATACTCGGCTAGAATACTGAGAATTTCTGGTTTGATGTGGATAAATTCAGCACTAATCGTGGCTTTAGATGCACCCGAGGCAATCAGTGAAGTATCTGCTCGTTCACCAGTAAGTAATGAAAGGGCCTTAATAAGAATAGATTTTCCGGCACCACTTTCGCCTGTAATAATATTCAGCCCAGAATCAAATTGAATGTTGATATCATCAATAATTGCAAAATTTTTAACGACTAGACTGCCTAGCATGGAAACTTATTTACCCCAATGGAGTTTATTTCTTAAAATACCAAAAAAGTCATAACCATCTGGATGTATGAGGCGTAATGACTTACTATGTTTAGATACTATGATATCTTGGTTTGCTTTGAGTGGAATAGAAACTTGCCCATCAAACATTACATTTGCCCCGTGTTGCGGTTCAGATAAACGAATACGTATGACACTTTCTGAAGATACAATAATCGGTCTATAACTCATACTATGTGGACTAATATAAACGAGCGACATAGCATTTACCCCAGTATTGATAATTGGTCCACCACTAGAAAGCGCATACGCAGTGGAACCAGTAGGGGTAGAGACAATGAGTCCATCAGCAGAACCATCACACACAAAAGAGTTGTCAATATATACACTAGCATTAACCATCCGAGGGGCATTAGAACGATGGACTACAACATCATTAAGTGCCACAAATTTACCACTTAGACACTCACACTCTAACATAAAGCGCTGCTCATTGCGATAATCTCCTCCAAGTACAGCTTTTAACGACTCAAACATTTGTTCAGAGTCTATATCTGTTAAAAAGCCAAGGCGTCCTAGATTAACCCCTAGAAGTGGAATTTCGTATTCAATATACCTACGTGCAGTACCCACAAATGTACCATCGCCCCCGAGAACGATAATCATTTCAGCGTAGTCTTTGATTTCTTGCTGCTCAGACACTACCTTAATACTCATTTTTTTGAGAAAAGATATCAGCGAAGCTGCTACTGATTCACTCTCAGGACTATTGGGTTTGGTAATAAGACCTACTGTTTTAAACATATTCTATAAAAAAATTCTCTATAAATTATACTACTATATTACTCCTAAAATATAAAAGATAAAATGTTATAAAAATGTATTATTCAACTTATTTAGTGAATGGTATATTGAGTATAAAATATTATATTTCTGTAAATTTAGCCTTTCATTTTTACAATCAGACACTATATACTATTTTTTTATTTGTATTTATATTATTATTTATGAGCAAAACTCAATCTACAAAACATATCCACTCAGAAGAACCTATAAAAGAGCCTCAAGTTAAGGACACTACTGCTAATGATTCTTCAGATGAAACACCCATTGACGATAGCCTAAATCAACAAGATACCTCAACTTATTTAGAAAATGCTACAGAGTTAGAAGAGCTTAAAACACAGCTTGAAGAAGCACAAACCTCTGCGAAAGAAAGTTATGATAAGATGCTTCGTATTCAGGCGGAAATGGAAAATTTGCGTAGAAGAAATGCTAAAGACATTGAAAGTGCCCATAAATTTGCCTTAGAGAAATTTGCAAAATCATTACTTGAGGTTGTCGATTCTATGAGTATGGGTATTAAATCCATGGAAGATGCTGAGGTGACTATTGAAACTATAAAAGATGGTATGGATATGACTCATAAAATGTTGCTTAGTACCTTAGAAAAGTTTGAGATTAATAGCATTAACCCAACTGGGGAGGAACTTAATCCAGAAAAACATGAGGCGATTAGCATGGTTTCAGTGCCAGACACTAAAGCAAATACTATTATTGATGTAGTGCAGATCGGTTGGGAGCTTAATGGTCGAGTTATCCGCCCAGCAATGGTAATTGTGGCGAGCTAATATTTGTATGAATTGATACATTTAGCGGATAAAAAATAGTATAATCACAATATGAGCACTTCGTTTATACTCAATCTCTTATTAATCTGCGCCTGACTGAAAGGTCAGAGCATCTCGCTTGTTTGCCAACTTAACCACACCATTAAGACTTGACAAGCACAACAACCAAATTTCCAAATGCCCTCGGGCACATAATACTAATAATAGATGATGAACAAAGATAGACTTATAATATTTGATACGACCCTTAGAGATGGAGAGCAATCCCCGGGAGCCTCTATGACTTTAGATGAAAAAGTACGTATCGCAAAATCATTAGAAAAAATGCGTGTTGACGTCATTGAAGCAGGCTTTGCTTTTGCTTCTCCTGGTGACTTCAAGTCCGTTCAGGCAGTGGCTAATACGATTAAAGACTCTACTATATGCTCTCTTGCACGGGCAATGGATAAGGATATTGATACCGCAGGAGAAGCATTAAAAGGGGCAAACTCTTCGCGTATTCATACCTTTATCGCTACCAGCCGAATCCACATGCAGTATAAACTCAAAATGACTGAGGATGAAGTGGTAGAAAATGCCATAAAAGCGGTAAAACGAGCGCGAAATTGGACTGATAATGTGGAGTTCTCTCCAGAAGATGCAGGGCGTAGTGAGATTGATTTCTTATGTCGGGTGATTGAAGCTGCTATTGGTGCAGGTGCAAGCACTATCAATATTCCTGATACGGTGGGCTATAACCTTCCATGGCAGTTCGGGGAAACCATGCAGATGTTGATTGAGCGCATCCCGAATGCTGATCAGGCAATTTTCTCTGCCCATTGTCATAATGACTTAGGGCTTGCAGTGGCAAACTCACTCAGCGCTGTACGCTCTGGAGCGAGACAAATTGAGTGTACTATTAATGGCTTAGGTGAGAGAGCAGGGAATACTTCATTAGAAGAGCTTGTGATGGCAGTGCGCACCAGAGGTGATTTATTTGAAGTAGATACTAATATTGATACTACGCATATTGTGAGCACCTCTAAGTTAGTATCTAATATTACGGGCTTTGTGGTTCAGCCTAATAAAGCCATTGTTGGAGCAAATGCTTTTGCCCATGAAGCAGGGATTCACCAAGACGGAGTACTTAAACACCGTCAAACCTATGAAATCATGCAAGCAGAGGATGTAGGCTGGGGCGAAAATAAATTAGTACTCGGCAAACACTCTGGCAGAAATGCCTTCGTGGATAGATTACAGTCACTAGGAATTGAATTTAAAACCATTGAAGAACTTAATAAAGCATTTGCTGACTTTAAAGATCTTGCAGATAAAAAACATGAAATTTTTGATGAAGATTTACAAGCGCTAGTCAGCGATCAGGGGGCAATAGATGATACTATTAAGCTTATGAGCTTAGAGGTACACTCCAAAACCAATAGTGAAAATACCGCAATTGTCACCCTTGAAGTAAACGGAGTAGAACATACAGCAACAGCACACACTTCTGGGGCAGTAGATGCGATTTATAATGCGATTAACCAAATGGTTCATATAGAGTGTAATCTCCAGCTCTATTCAGTATCTAATGTAACCAAAGGTACTGATGCTCAGGGAGAAGTAAGTGTACGCTTAGAAATGGATGGCAAGATTGTCAGTGGTAAAGGGATTGACACGGATATTGTGAATGCATCAGCTAAAGCCTATATTAATGGTCTGAATAAAATCATTAATTATATTCAAAAAGCTCATCCACAATTATGACCAATATCCAGTATCTTGAGCATCTTGGAGTAGATACTACTTGGCTTAGGGCGGTAGAGAGTCAATCTATCGCCGAGGGTAAGCAAGATATGAACACTATAAGTGCAACAGATACTGAGGTAGTGACTCAGTCAGTGGTAATTAAGTGCATTCTCGTGAGTGATGCTCCATTATCAGCAGAAGCAAGTGCCTTAACTGAAAAAATGATGAGTGCTATTGGCATTTTTCCTACAGAATATATAGTTGTTCAAAGTAGTATTGGGGCTGAGTACCAAATAGCATTTTTTCTTGATAAACAAATGTATCAAGCACACCCAAATGCTAAGCATTTTTACCTCACTCACCCAGAGCATATAGTAACCCACCCAGAGCTTAAGCGTGAAGCATGGGAGACTCTTAAACGAGCGAAACTATTATTAAATGGTTAATTTTGATATTATTCTATCTTAATAAACCTTACCTCTTCAATCTCGAATCCAGCAATAGGAAAAAGCGATAGAACTAATCCTGCCATACCAAAGAATTTTTTTGATTTTCCATTGCCCTTAGTATCAATTCCAAGCTCTTCGAAATTCCCTCTAGGACCTACTACTAAATCACCAGGACCATCACTGAATAAGTCACCTTGTGAAAAAGAAATAGTCCCATTATCAAATTCAAAATCCTTGCCATTAACAAAAGTATCACTCTTTAAAATATTTTTTTGTTCATCTAAGGCCAAAACCTCAACTGAATGATTATTTACATTTTGTACTTTAATATATTTTATTAAATTAACATCAAGCGAATAATTTTCTGGCCATATTTTGTAAGATAAATATCGTTTGCTTGAGCCAGTTTCTCCTTCATTGAGATACATTCCTGCCAAATCAGATAATTGAACATTTCTATCAAATGATGCATTATTCTCTGGTGTGGAAAAACAACCTTGTAAGAAAATAACAACTATTAATAAAGAAAGTACTTTCATAGCAAAATTATTGAGTAAATATAAACTGATTATACATTTTTTTTCAAAAAGTTATAAAAAAGACTTTATTGGTATAATACACACATGAACAAATACTCACTTGATGCAAACCCCTATGAGCCACTGACCACCCCAAATGGGGAGCAAAAGCTTTTGATGCATTCGTGCTGTGCACCTTGTGCAGGGGATATTATGCAGCATCTCGCATATTCAAAGATTGACACCACTATCTTTTTTTATAATCCAAATATTCATCCGAGTGAAGAGTATGAACTGCGTAAATTAGAAAATATTAAATTTGCAGAAAAACTTGGTATGCCCTTTATTGATGGGGACTATGATAAAGACTACTGGTTTGAACTTACCAAAGGGCAAGAGCAGGAGCCTGAGCGTGGTGCACGCTGTACTACCTGTTTTGATATGCGGTTTTTAGAAACTGCTAAATACGCTAAAGAGCATGGCTTTGATTTGATTTCATCTACATTGGGTATTAGCAGATGGAAGGATATGAACCAGATAAATGATTGTGGTAGGAGAAGTGGTGATGCGTATCAGATTCCCTACTGGGATTTTAATTGGCGCAAAAAAGGAGGGTCTTCTCGGATGGTGGAGTTAGCAAAACGAGAAGAGTTTTATCAGCAAGAATATTGTGGTTGTGTGTATTCTCTGCGTGATACGAATCGTTGGCGCATCAGTCGTGGGCGGGAAAAGGTAAATCGCGGGGTGAAGTTTTATACTGAGGCGATAGAGTCTATTACTAAGCTAGATTAACTCGTGAGAGATAAAGCCACACTCGAAATCAATCTCTCTCATCTTCGGCAGAATTATGGTGCATTGTGCTCTTTATATCCACATTCTTCTGCAAAACTACTTGCAGTTGTTAAGTCTGATGCGTATGGACTTGGGGTAGATCAAGTAGCCACCTCTTTAGCATCTCATGTTTATGGGTTTGCGGTATCTACAGTAAGTGAAGCACTCCACTTACGTAACTTAGGAATATCTAATGAAATAGTTGTATTAACGGGATGGTTTAGCGATGAGGAGTATCATCAGGCAGTACAGCACAATATTACTTTAACTATTGCAACCATCGAGCAAGCACAATATATCAATACCCTGAAGTCAAGTGCATTACCTACGAACGTATATATTAAAGCTGATACGGGCATGTCTCGGCTAGGGCTTGTAATGGATGAGATTCATCAGTATCTACCTCAGTATCTAGAGTTATTTGGTAGGGATAATATCATTCTTATGAGTCATTTTGCCTGTAGCGATGATGAAGGGAATGCGAAAAATACCAAGCAGGCTAAACAGTTACTACATCTTCAGCAGCAGTACCAACTGCCATATACTTCAATGAATAACTCAGGAGGAATTATTCATGACTTGGTTCATGACACCTACCCGAGAAGTGGAATTGCCCTATACGGAGGGTGGAATCACCCTAAGCTCCTTCCTGTAGCTACACTTACTGCACCTGTTATTGCCATTCGTGAACTTACACAAGGGGAAACTATAGGGTATTCTGCCACCTATACTTGTATGAGTGATATGCGTGTGGCAATAGTAGGCATTGGTTATAGTAGCGGAATTATGCGAGTGCAAAGTGGTACTTCAGTATATATTAATGGGCACTATGCTCAGGTACTCGGGGTGGTATCTATGGAAATGATTGCTATAGATGTGCGTGATATTACAGTAGCTATTGGGGATAGGGTAGAGATATTTGGTCAACATATCAGCGTAGCAACGCTTGCGGGGCAAATAGGTACGATTAGTTATGAACTATTTACGCACTTGAGTCCGCAACTTAGGCGCATTTATAATGATTAAAAATGTTCAAATCCTTTTGGTGTAATTGGGTTTCCATCAAGAGTAAGTATTTTTGAACTATTAATAATACCGATGTGAGTGATGTCACTGATGTGAGACACAGCTGCTATTGGAGCAGTAAAGCAGAGCTCATAATCTTCTCCTCCGTAAAGAGCGTGCTCTATAGTTGTACCTGAGTTATGCAGAGGCAGATGAGCACTGCAAATATCAGCTCCCACGCCTGATGAGCGCAAAATATGCCCTAAATCACCTGCTAACCCATCAGAAATATCAATACAACTGGTGGCAATAGAGGAAAGCTCTTGTCCGAGTGCTACTTTGGCAGTTGGGGTGTGAAATGCTCGGTAGAGCTCCGGGGTCAGTGATTGATGAGACTTAAGACGCTCAAGTGCCCGAGCAGCACCACCTAACTTACCAGAGACAAATACCCCATTACCAACCACTGCACCACTTCTTGTGAGTGGGTGCGTTACTTCACCAAATATAGTGATGGTAATACTCAGTGCTCCTTTAGTGGTATCTCCGCCAATGAGCGAAATATGATACTTACTGCATAATGCCTTTAGCGTTTGGCTAAATAGAGTCAGCCATGCATGTTCTATACTCGGTAGGCTTAAATTAAGCATTATATATTTAGGCATTCCCCCCATAGCAGCAAGATCACTAAGATTAACCATGAATGCTTTATGCGCAATATCACTTGCAGATGTGCCTGAAAAAAAATGCACTCCTTCATTTAAAGTATCTGTGGAGATTGCTAATGGAGTGGTTGAGCTAATGACACTGCAGTCATCACCACTAGGAATGAGGATAGAGGAGTCATCAGTACGCCACTGAAAATATGTTTGAATGAGGTCAAATTCCACAAGAAAATTTAACTCGGAGATTTTTGATGCTCACCAATTGGGGTGCTCAGCCATGCTTCAGCTTCATCAATATCTACTTGAGCCCCAGAGCTATTAACCATAGGCAGTTCGTTGTCATTCCAACCTCTAATGCCAAGCTTGAGAGAGCTAATATTAGTAAAGCCCATATCCAGCATTGATTTACCTGCTAAGGCACTGCGATTACCAGACTTACAAATCACAATAATCGCAGTATCTCTGCTACTGGCGAGTTCTGGTACGGTGTCATTATAGTCCCAACAACACGCACCTTCTAAGATACCACGGGGGACATTGATGCTTCCTGAGATATGCATCATTTCAAACTCAGCAGGTTCGCGAATATCTAATAACAAATACTCTGTAAGATTGTTCTCAATATCCCATGAAAAGACTTCAGGCACTGTTTGCAGTGCTTGCTCAACTAATTTTTTATAATCATCCATAATCTATAGTATCTAGCAAGTTAATCACAATAATTATTTTCACTCATCATCACTGCTATTTCCACTCTGGAACTTAGCCCGAGTTTTTTTAAAATTGATTTCACATGCAGTTTTACGGTGCCATCGCTAATACCTAAGTCACGAGCAATAATTTTATTACTAGAAGCATGCATGAGTGCACAAGCTACTTCTTTTTCTCGCTTTGTGAGTTTATCAAAATCACTTTCTATGAGCTCTGATTTTAAAAATTTTGCCAACAGAGGGCGTAGGTTGTCTGCTACTACTATTGCTCCGCTTACTGCCTCTTCTAACGCAGCGACTAAGTCATTAGGGTTCATGTCTTTGAGTAGATATCCTGTAGCACCAGATTGTAAACACTGATATAAATCTTTTTCGTTGGTACTGGTAGTGAGCATCACTACTGGAGTTAGATTACCACTTGCTTTAATAGTGCGCAAAACCTCAAGCCCAGACATATTGGGCATACGTAAATCTAATAATATAGCATCTAGGGTTAAATTGGGTATTTCTGTGAGTCCTTGTTCTGGACTAGAGGCACATAAAGTCTGGATATTTTTTGACTCCAATAATGCCACCATGCCTTCTCTAAAGAGTTCATGATCATCTATGAGATAAATCTTCATGTATCGATGTTAAAAAATCCAAGCAATAAATAGCCAGATAATTATAAAAAACCCAAAAAACCCAATAAGTAAATATTGTAATTCACCAATGAGCCCGTCACCACCAGCAATAGCTAATACAATCAGCAAAATGATGGTGGTAAAAAAAGCATAAATAGCACTGGTTTTAAAGCCAATACCTTCCTGAAATTCTGCAAGTGTAGCAGAACTCTCTGGTAGTATGAGTATCAGCCCAATAATCAATAGTGCAAAGAGCACTGCCAAACCAATGAGTAAACGAGAAGAGGTGCGTTGCTCCTGAGAATCAAAAGACATTAACTTTCTTCTTTGATGATTTCACGAACCTTGTGAGGGTTGGGCATGCCTTTAGCTGAAATTTCTGGTTGATCGCCAGCGGTATAAATTTCGATAGTGCCAACACTAAAGATTCTATTTACAAAGCTTTGTTTTATTTTTACGGTGCGAATGCTATCAATGCGTACCTCGCATCTATCTTTACTTAAGAGACCTACTTCATGCAATACTTCACTATCATTAATCATGAGTTTATTCGCTTTGTTGGTCAACATCCAAATAAGTAGGGTGCCAATGAGTAGTAATAAAATAACACCTGCTACCAAAAGAATCATTTTGTTATCTTTTAAGTAGAACAATGAAGCAATGACCGCAATAATAGCCAGAATTAAGAGTATAAAGGAAAAAGGTTTGTTTTTAACAGTACTTGTTTCGTTGTATTTATTCATAATGGTAGCCTTAGTCTAAAAATTCTATTTCATCAGCATCATCTTCTTTATCATCTTCTAAAATACGGGCAATACTAACTAATTCCTCGGTATCCCCTAGGTTAATAAGTTTGACTCCTTGGGTATTTCTGCCAATAATAGAAATAGATTCTGCTGGAGTTCTAACCAGTGTGGCTTTATTAGATATTAGCATAATATCATCATTACTACTGAGTTGGATACTACCTACTACATGGCCATTACGTTCACTGGTTTTTATAGATATGACTCCAGCACCTCCACGATTTTGTGAGCGATATTCTGTAATTTCTGTACGCTTACCATAGCCATGTTTCGTAGCAGTTAAGATTGGGTCATCGCCCCTTAATATAATCAGAGATACTACAGTATCCCCCTCACTTAGGCGAATACCACGTACTCCAATAGCAGTACGCCCCACACTTCTGACATCAGTGTTATTAAAGCGAATCGCTTTACCTTGCTCAGTAAAGAGCATAATATCATCTTGCTCTCCAGAACGTTCTACACCAATAAGTCTATCATTATCACGAAGTTCAAGTGCAATAATTCCGCCTTTACGTGGGTTTGAGAAATTACTTAGTTTTGTTTTCTTAATTGTGCCATTAGAGGTAGCCATTAAAATGTATTCATCTTCTCTAAACTCGGTAATTGGTAAGATAGTGTTAATCACTTCTGCTTCTTCTAATGGCAATAAATTAACAATTGGCTTACCTCTTGAGGTGCGAGATGTAAGCGGAAGCTCATAGACTTTGAGCCAATAGACCTTACCCTTAGATGAAAAACACAAGACATCGTCATGAGAGTTAACAATAAAGAGTTTATCTACAAAGTCTTCCTCTTTCATTTTGGTTGCTGCTTTGCCTTTACCACCGCGTTTTTGATTTTTGTAGTCATCTAGGCTTTGAGTTTTAATATAGCCACTATGACTTAAAGTCAGTACACGCTCTTCTTTGGCGATTAGGTCTTTGAGTGTGAGATCAAGTTTCTGAGCAATAATATGCGTAAGTCTCGGGGTGACAAACTCTTCCTTGATAGCAATAAGCTCATCTTTAAGCACTCCTGTGAGAGTGTCGGCATTTTGCAAAATATCAAGCAGATATTTAATATTTGCTAAAATTTCATTAAATTCTGCAAAGATTTTATCTTTTTCTAGGCCAGTAAGGCGTTGGAGTCTAAGTTCTAAGATGGCAATAGCTTGTTTCTCACTCAGGTTATAACTACCATCTTCTTGTAAGCCAAAATGACTAGATAACCCCTCAAGTTTAAAGTCATTCATCTCACGTCCTGCAATAAGGTTGGTAATTTCACTACCACTAAATCGTTTACTCATGAGTTCTTCACGAGCAATATTAGGATTCGGCGCTGCTTTAATGAGTTCAATTACTTCGTCAATATGTGAGAGAGCAACCACTAAGCCCTCTAAAATATGTGCACGTGCTTTAGCCTTGTTTAACTCAAAAATTGTACGGCGGGTAATCACTTCACGGCGATGATTGATAAAAGCACTCAATATCTGCTTGAGATTCATGAGTTTTGGTTTGCCTTTGTCAATGGCTACCATATTGATACCAAAACTGGTTTGCATTTCTGTGAGTTTATATAGATTATTTAAGACAACTTCAGGTACTTCACCGCGGCGCAATTCTATAACCATGCGCATACCGTCTTTATCACTTTCATCTCTGAGATGAGTAATACCTTCAATTTTTTTGTCTTTAATCAGCTCAGCGATTTTGGTTATTAGGCGAGCTTTATTTACTTGATACGGAAGTTCTGTAACTACAATACTTTGTTTGTCTTCACCTTCAGTGTGAGATACTGCTCTGAGTTGAATTTTGCCTCTACCAGTTTCATAGGCATCTTTAATGCCTGCATTACCATTAATAACTCCTTGGGTAGGGAAGTCTGGTCCTGGAAGTACTTCTAGTAGCTCTTCTACAGTACTTTCTGGAGTATCAATCTGTTTGATGGTAGCATCAATCAATTCGCCCAGATTATGAGGAGGAATATTGGTAGCCATCCCAACTGCAATCCCAGATGAGCCATTTAATAATAAATTTGGCACACGGGTTGGGAGCACACCTGGTTCGCTCTCGCTACCATCATAATTTGGGATAAAATCCACTGTGTTTTTATCAATATCTCTAAGCATTTCTGCTGAGATTTTATCCATACGGATTTCGGTATAACGCATGGCAGCAGCACTATCTCCATCAATTGAACCAAAGTTCCCTTGACCATCAATGAGTACTTGGCGCATGGCAAACGGTTGAGCCATACGCACAATAGTGTCATAAACTGCACTATCTCCATGTGGATGATATTTACCAATTACATCACCTACAATACGGGCAGATTTTTTATAGGCTTTATTATGATGATTCCCGAGTTCATCCATCGCATATAGCACTCTTCTGTGTACTGGTTTTAGTCCATCTCTGACATCAGGAAGTGCTCGCCCAACAATCACACTCATTGCATACTCCAAATAGGAGTTTTGCATTTCTTTTTCGATGGTTACAACATGTGTTGAATTACCTACTATTGGATTATCAGAATTATCGCTCATCAATTATATTTACCCTATAAATTATTAGTTTGATTTTACTTTAAAATGGGGATTTTTATTACCTTAAATTGTGTTTTTCATCTATGAATTATTTGACCATTAGCGAAGAATTATCTGAGTTTCATTTTGCAGAAGATGTATGTTTTTCTCATGGATTATTATGCGGTTATGCAATCATTAAACCAGAGCTGGAATTTAGCCAATGGCTTAATGAAATCTTAGAAGAATACAATAGTGAACAACAGTCTCTTACCCCATTACAAAAACTTTTTAATGAAACACTGAGTAGCTTGAGTGATGCGGAGCTAGATTTTTCCTTATTACTCAATACTGACTCTGCTAAATTAGAGTTAGAAACGCTTATTCAATGGTCTAGTGGATTTTTATACGGCTTAGGCTTGGGGCAAGTAAGTAGCAGTGAAGAAGAGGTGGAGGAAGTGATTAATGGTATTATTGAAATTTCACAAATTGATAGTAATATTTCTGGCACCAGCGAAGAAGAAAACGATATTTTTGAACTCGTGGAATTTGTCAGAATGGGAGTGTTGTTAATTCAAGAAATCGTAAACCCAGATAAAATTGATTTTGTTAGCCCAAAATAGCAATCATGAAAATTATTATTTTTATGTGTGGTGTGGGAGTTGGTTATATACTGCATAGTGTAGTACAAACTATTAATATCAATATGCAAAAAGTTGATCAAATCGTTACTATACAATCTCCTCCTTATCAAGCAGTAACTCCTATTTCAGCTGCTTCAATAGCTCAAGCACAACTCACTACTGCAAGCAAAACTCTCAGTGTTGCTCCTCCCGTTGTTCCACCGCCCAAACCATTGCTTGTTACTACTACAAACGCAGAAAGTGCTCAGCAATTAATGAGTAGAATGAAGCAATTTATTGCTGAGAAACGCTATACTCAGGCATTTCCATTATTTGAAGAATTATTATTTCAAATACAAGAAGTATATTCCAATTCTGAATTAGAAGAGTTATTTATACGTATGGTATCAGATCAAAGAACAGTATTGCAAAACGACCTTAATGCACAATTAGAATTATTAAATTATGCAATAACAATTCTGCCAGAATACAAGGGATTTATCTATGATTTGGCAGAAATACATATGTCAATTGGTGAATTGGAGCAGGCTAAATATTATCTGAGCTTTATCAGTTATGATGTAAATTGGCGTGAGAAATCTATAACACTACTAGATGCTATTCGGTATCAAGAGTTATTTACTGGTGGAGAATTACAAATTCCACTGATTCCTAAAACGAATGCATGGCATATTGAAGTGCGTGTTAATGGCGTGAAGGCAGTGCTTATTTTAGATACTGGAGCAACAACTACCGTGATACGCGAGAGCCTACTTCCTGAGAACTATACTAAACTTAAAAAAGTGGTAGTTTCTACAGCCAATGGCAAGACCGATGCCTATATCAGTAAGGTAGGGTTGGACATTGCACCGATTAGCTACCCTGATTTTGAAGTATTAGTACTAGAAGGTACTAAATTACCAAAAAATGTTGACGGATTATTAGGTGTAGATTTTTTAAATAAATATCATTTTATTATTGATAAGTCTAACAATATATTGCAATTAAATCCTTTATCTTAGATTGATATAATGCCGATGAAAATTATTACTTTAAATGTTAATGGCATTCGTGCCAGTAAGAAAAAAGGCGTATTTGAGTATTTAAGTGCTACGAATGCTGATGTGATTTGTCTCCAAGAAACCCGCATTGATAAGAGCTTAATACATACTGATTTTTACCTTCCCGATTATCATTGCACCTATCAGCCCGCAGAGAAAAAAGGCTACTCAGGAGTTGCTATATTTTCTAAAGTAATCCCAGATGAAATGAACCTAAGTGGCTGGGAAGAAGTAGATAGTGAGGGCAGATTTTTAGAATTTCGCTTTGGAGAGTTGAGCGTTATCTCCCTATATTGGCCTTCTGGTTCTTCTAGTGATGACCGTCAGGATTTTAAGATGAAAATGCTGGGTGAGCGTTTTACCCCATTTTTTGAAACCATAGATTCTCGTAAATATATCATGTGCGGAGATATGAATATCGTCCATACCAAAAAAGATATTAAAAATTTTAATGCGAATAAAAATCGCTCTGGCTGTTTGCCCGAGGAACGTGCATATTTAGATAGGCTATTTCACAATTTAGGGTTTATCGATGCATTTCGAGAGGTGAATGATAACGAAGGCGAATATACTTGGTGGTCAAATAGAGGTAATGCATGGGCAAATAATACAGGTTGGCGCATTGATTATCAAATCTTAAGCCCTAATCTCAGAGGAAGTGTGAAAAATGCATATATCTACAAAGAACAGCGATTTTCCGATCATGCGCCATTAGTTGTGGAATATGATTTTAACTAAGATATGTTAAGAAAAATTAACAGCTTTGTGAGAAGAAGTGGCAGATTGACCAATGCGCAAAAATATGCCCTAGAGCAGTATGCACCAGAGTATTTACTGACCATGCCACTGGATTTTGAGTTAGAGTTTTGGCATGTGAAACCAGTGATTATGGAGATTGGTTTTGGGAATGGTACATCGCTAGTGCAAATGTGTAAAGAGTGCCCCGATACTCATTATTTGGGGGTAGAGGTGTATCTTGCTGGGGTAGGCAGTATTATGCATCATGCTCATGAGCAACACATCCAAAATCTTAAAGTTATAAACCATGATGCCATAGAAGTAATCCAAACACTACCAAAAAATAGTTTAAGCGCAATGCAATTATATTTTCCCGACCCATGGCACAAGAAAAAACATCATAAACGCCGTATTGTCTCACTTGAATTTATGAGTCTAATACTCCCGAAATTAAAAGATGGAGCTAATATTCATATGGCTACTGACTGGGAAGAATATGCCTATCAAATGTTAGAAGTACTCACTCACACTGAGGGGGTGGAAAATATCCATCCAAAATTTGCCCCAGAGATTAATCGCCCGCACACTAAGTTTGAAGCCCGTGGTGAAAGACTTGGTCATGGGATTTGGGATTTAGAATTTAAAGTGGTAAAATCTGCTAATTAATTACTCACATTATAAAACTACACCCATGGAATATTTAGCATTTGAAAAACCCATTGCCGAATTAGAAGAAAAAATTGCAGCACTTAATAATGTTGATGATTCCATTGATATTGAAAAAGAAAAACACGCACTTGAAGAAAAAAGTATTCGTTTAACGAAAAAAATTTTTTCAAACCTCACTGACTTGCAAAAATCTCAACTTGCGCGTCACCCAGACCGTGCCTATACTCTTGATTATATTCCACTAATATTTGATGAATTTGTTGAGCTTAAAGGTGATAGAGCATTTGCTGATGATAAAGCTATTATTGGTGGATTAGTCAATATTGCTGGTAAACATGCAATGTTTATTGGTCAGCAAAAAGGCAGAACTACCAAAGACAAAATCCATTTTAATTTTGGTATGCCTCGTCCAGAAGGATATAGAAAAGCCATGCGTCTTATGAATATGGCTAAACGGTTTGGCTTACCGGTGATTACGTTCATCGACACCCCAGGTGCTTATCCGGGTATTGGGGCTGAGGAACGTGGACAAAGTGAAGCAATTGCCCGTAATTTATGGACGATGTCTAATCTAGAAACACCAATTATCTCAGTAATTATTGGTGAGGGCGGTTCTGGTGGAGCACTCGCTATTGCGGTTGCAGATAAGGTGCTCATGTTTGAAAATAGTATTTTCTCGGTGATTTCCCCTGAAGGGTGTGCTTCTATTTTGTATAAAGATGCAGCCAAGGCAGATATTGCTGCTGAGAGCTTAAAACTCACAGCCGAGCATTTACATCGTTTTGGTCTCATTGATGAAATCATTCCTGAACCAGTGGGCGGAGTACACCGTGATTTTTACACCGCTGCACATACTTTAAAACTTTCTCTCATTACCCATTTAGATGCACTTTCTAACTTACCAATGGACATTTTGATTGCTCAGCGTTCTGAAAAAATCTTAAAATTTGGTGAATTTAAAGAAGGGTCATAATAACTCAATCTGATCACTTACAGGTCAAACTGAAGTGGATGAATCATACTTTGGAGCAAAAAGAGTTAATTGTTTTTAACTGTGTTTAAAAAGTTATCATCATCCTCAAAAGGTTCTACTATGGTTACATTATTGAATTTACAGGGGTAGGTAGAATAATCAAGAAAGGTAAATAGGGGTAAAGTGCCATTAAATATGGGTTATTTAAGTGGCACGCCCGAGACGATTCGAACGTCTGACCCACGGCTTAGAAGGGCAATTTATAGAAGAATATAAACGCAATATTCACCATGCAACCTACAAAACTATAGAATCATCTACCTTTGCCAATAGTATCTTAAAGTTAATGAATAGACAAAAAGAATGGAGTGGTACAGCTACTGAGCTTCTTGATTTGCTTAGTAATATTGTTGGTGAAAAAGTATCAAAAGGCAAATACTGGATTAGTAGCCCAGAGCAGTTAGCTAAGAAGCTAGGGCACTATGAATCATCATTTAGCAAAATAGGCATGACTATAACCAAAGAGAAAAACGAAGGACGCAGAATTATCTTGCTTTCTAGGAATGAAATATAACTGTCTAAACTGTCTTTTTTAAGACTATGGACAGTTGGGACAGTTTATTAGGTTTTTCAAGAAATAAAATATAAAATGGTATGAATAATTTAAATATTTGTGTTTTAAACACTTAGGCAAAAATTGTCATAAATTACTTATATTTTTAAAAATTAAAATCACCTACAAGCCAAGAAAAATCATGAAAATAAGTGAAATACTAAAAGATACCAATTACAAATTAATACAATTTAAAGACGAATATATTACTGAAATAGAATCGCTTATCTTCCAGAAAGAAGTTAGAGGCAAGCAGGTAAATTTTATTAAATGCTTAGTACGCAATAAAGACATTCAAATCAAACCAGAAGAGTTAGTGAGACAATTATTTTTATTGTCTTTACACAAAGATTATGAATATCCATACTCCAGAATGCAAGTAGAATTTCCTGCTCATTTTGGGCGTGAGATCAAGCGTATTGATATTGCCATTATGGACAAGGTACAACCAAATGTGCCATATATTGTAGTTGAAGTTAAAAAGCCAAAACTTAAAGATGGCAAGGAACAATTAAAAAGTTATTGTAACTCTACAGGTGCAACAATGGCTGTTTGGACTAATGGCGAGCAAACAATCTATTATCACCGCAAAGATCCAAATTATTTTGAGCCAATCCCTAATATCCCACTTGCTAGCCAAAGTTTGAGAGATGTTTTAAAAGAAAAATTCACTATTGATGATTTAATTAAAAAAGATATTTTAAAAACTCAAAAAAGAAGTCTGAAAAATATCATTTTAGATATGGAGGATGAAGTTTTAGCCAATGCAGGGGTGGATGTATTTGAAGAGGTTTTTAAGCTAATATTTATTAAGCTATTTGATGAATTACAAAACACTAGAAAACTCACCAAAACTTTAGAATTTAGAAACTATGGTGAGAGTGATGGTGAACTGAAACAAAAAATAGAAAAACTATTTACTAGTGCCAAAGAAAAATGGGGTGGTATTTTTAAAGATGATGAAACTATAGAACTAACCCCAAGCCATTTGTCAGTATGTGTATCATCCTTACAAGATGTAAAACTATTTAACTCTAATTTAGATGTTATTGATGATGCGTTTGAATACTTAGTGAATAAAAATTCAAAAAGTGAAAAAGGGCAATATTTCACTCCAAGATACGCTATTGATATGTGTGTGAAAATGCTCAATCCCCAAGAACACGAAACCATTATAGACACAGCAGCAGGTAGTTGCGGTTTTCCAATTCATAGCGTCTTTGAAGTATGGCGTAAGATATATGAAGATGAAGGTATAGAAGAAAGCCACTTATTTACCGCAGAAGATAAACACCCTAGAGCCTTAAACTATGTAAAAGAAAAAGTATTTGGTATTGATTTTGATAAAAAATCAGTGCGAGTAGCTAGAATGCTAAATATTATCGCAGGAGATGGGCATACTAATGTATTAAACCTAAATTCATTAGATTATGAAAGATGGGATGAAAACTTAGAAGATGAAGATTGGCAAGATACTTATTTTTCAGGCTATCAAAGGCTGAGAAAATTAAGAAAAGTAAAAAAAGAAAACAAAGAGTTTAATTTTGATATTGTGATGGCAAATCCACCCTTTGCAGGTGATATTAAAGAAAGTAGGATTTTACACCGCTATGAACTAGGCAAAAAACCAAATGGCAAATATCAAACCAAAGTAGGCAGAGATATACTCTTTATTGAGCGCAATCTTGACATGCTAAAAGATGGTGGGAGAATGGCAGTAGTATTACCACAAGGTAGGTTTAATAACTCAAGTGATAAACATATTAGAGATTTTATCGCCGAGCGTTGCCGAATACTTGCTGTAGTTGGTTTGCATGGTAATGTATTTAAGCCACATGCTGGCATTAAAACCAGTATTTTAATTGTGCAAAAATGGGATGATGAATTATGCCCAAAAAGCGATGATTACAATATCTTTTTTGCCACCATGCAAAAACCCAGTAAGGATAACTCAGGTGAGAAAATCTATCTTAAAAATGCCGATGGCACCAATATATTAGACAAACACGATCATTTAATAATAGACCACGACTTATTTAATCATGACGAACTAACCCAAGATGGCATTGCCGAAGCCTTTAGCGAATTTGCCAAAAAAGAGGGATTAAGTTTTGTAAAAAAGTAGCCAGCCCATTTGATAGCGCTAAATATCAAGCGTTATTAGATGGGCTAGAAATAGTGGAGTTAAAGTTAAGCGAGGTTTTGGCTGATAATATTTCCTTTAGGTTTGACAGCGAGTATTCAAAAAAAGATTATTTATCCAACATTAATGTTGTATTAAATTATAAGAATGGGTATGTTGAGTTTGACCAAATAATTAAACGCATTACTGGTGGAGCCACCCCATTAGGAGCCAACTACCTTGATAGCGGCACACCATTTCTTAGAGTGCAAAATATAATGCAAAATTATTATAACCTTAATGATATTGTTTATATATCCAAAGACAGTGATAAAGAAATTAAAAGAAGTAGGCTAAAACTAGATGATGTATTACTAACTATTACGGGTGTTTCTTATGGGAAATCAGCGGTTGTATATAAGGATTTGATAGGCTCAAATATCAACCAACATTCAGTTAAAATTGAAATCAATAACGAATTTAAACCTCTGTTTATCAGCACTTTTTTAAACTCTAAAATAGGTAAATTACAATCTGATAAAAATATTGTTGGTATCTCAAGACCAGCACTAGATTACGCTAGCATAAAAAAATTCGTTATTCCAAAAGTGAATATGGATTTTCAATTAAAAATAGAACAATTAGTTAAAAGCGCTCACCAAAAATTAGAACAAAGCAAAGAGCTTTATGGTGAGGCAGAAAATATTTTATTAGCAGAGTTGGATTTACTAGATTTTAAACCCTCTAATGACAATATTGCCATTAAGTCTTTTAGTGAGAGTTTTGGCGATAGTGGACGACTAGACAGCGAATACTACCAACCTAAATACGATGAAATTATCGCCAAGATTAAAAATTATAGAAATGGTTTTGAAAAATTGAAATATTTTTCAGAAAGTTATTCAACAGGCTATCCATTTAAAAGTGATAGCTATATTGAGAAAGGCACTTATTTAATTAGAATTAATAATATTAAGCAAGGTTATTTAGACATATCAAATGCAACTACAATACCAAGTAATGATAAAAATTTAAGTATAAAAGATATTGCAAAAGAAAATGATGTATTAATTTCAATGTCAGGAACTATTGGCAATAGTTGCAAAATCCCAAAGGGAACTGAAGCAGTAATAAATCAAAGAATAATGAAAATAACACCACAAAATATTGGCATTGAGTTGTTGCCACTATTGATAAATAGTGTTATAGGAAAAACACAACTAGAAAGAATTGGAACGGGCGGGGTGCAAACTAATATATCTTCAAGTGATATTTTGAATATTTTAATCCCAATAATTGACAAACAAGCCCAAACCAAAATAGAGCAAAAAATACAGCAATCTTTTCAACTCAAAGAACAAGCAAAACAACTTTTAGAGCTTGCCAAACAGTCGGTTGAAGTGGCTATTGAGCAAGATGAACAAATGGCGATGGAGTTAATCAATGAACACATTCAAAATTTATAAAGATTATATTGATATTGATTATTATGTTTATTTCACTAAGGCATATTTTGCTTTTAACGCCTATCTTAAACATAAATATCCAAATAATAATGATAAAGAGCAAATACAAGAAATTCAAGCAAACATAAGCATATTAAGAAAGTTTGAGGAATTAATTGGAGAGGGAAAGCATTTTAAGAATGATTTAATTGCTCTACGAGATGGCATCCACCATGCAAGTATAATAAACAATGGAAAGACTATTGATCTAGCTAATGTAAGAGTTGGTAAACATGAAGTAAAAGAGATTTTTAACGCAAAATATAAAAGAGTCCAGCATTTCATTAAAGCAATTGATGGTGAAAAATTTACCTTTACAGTTAAAAACTATCTATCCAATCCATTTAAATACGAAGATTTAGAGCAAAATTTGGAAGATGCAGATATCACTCCAACCCAAAAAGCAAAAGTCAGAGGTGAAATTACAGAATTTGCTTCACAATATATAATTAATTTATCCGAAGAGATGGATAAATTAAACGAGCTTGAAGATTTTGACAATAATGAACAAGGGGCTATTATCAAGAATGTATATCAAGGCTATATGGCAATTTTGTATAAACTTAGAAATGCGCTATTTCATAGCGAAGTAGAGCCCAATGAAGATGTGATGAAAGTTTATAAATTTGCTTATTTTACATTAAGAAAAATTATTCATAAAATACCCACTAATTAACCAATAGATGTATTAAATCTTATAAGCTATGACAAAAAATCAAAAATACCTAGAAGTACTCAAAACATTTAGTGATTATGTAACAATCTCAGAATGGGCTGAAAAAGTATCTGAAATTTACCCTGATTTATTAAAAGCTGCAGAAACACAAGCCAAAAATCAAAAACAAGATACCACAGGATTAAGAGAAATTGCAGCAAGAATAAGTTCTGCTGTTTCTACTAACATATTTAACAATATACAAATTGATACAAGCCAAAAGCCAAGAAAGGTAAATAGGGGTAAAGTGCCATTAAATATGGGTTATTTAAGTGGCACGCCCGAGACGATTCGAACGTCTGACCCACGGCTTAGAAGGCCGTTGCTCTATCCAGCTGAGCTACGGGCGCATACATTAAAGCTTGCGTTTTCGGTCTGGCGAGCAAGACTTAATAGTATTATAGAAATGGTCGGAGTGGAGGGATTCGAACCCCCGACCACCTGGTCCCAAACCAGATACGCTACCAGACTGCGCTACACTCCGAAACAAGAGAAGAATTATACAATAAAAGAGTAGGGTAGTAGATACTTTTAGCGATGTAACTATGGATAGACAAAGTATTCAGCTAAACTAACGAACTACAGTAATACGCCTACGAAGTAGCAAAATATTGATTATGCTGTGCTACCTCTTCAGAAGTAGCATATATTATTTTAGTACGTAATGTATTGGTGTGCTCTGAGTGTGTTTCGTGGTGTTGTTCTTGTGAGGTGCCAGCAGAAAACAAGTTAAACTGTCCACCAGTGAGTGCCAAATATGCATGTGCTAAAATGCTTGCATCAAGTAACGCTCCGTGTTTGACACGTGAACTGGTGTCAATATTATATCTACGACAAATTGCATCTAGTGAGTGGCGTGCAGATGGGTTCATTTGTCGAGACATTTCTAAAGTGTCAATAATCTCACAGATTTCCCCAATGCGTTCTGGGCGACCCATACGTTCTAGTTCATAATCTAAGAAACCCACATCAAACGCAGCATTATGGATGACTAAAGTTTTACCGCGCACAAAGGCTAAAAATTCATCAGCAATATCTGGAAATTCTGGCTTGTCTGCTAAAAATTCATCACTGATTTCATGTACTTTAAAACTATCCCCCACGCTTCTATCAGGTTTGATGTATTGTTGGTAGTTATTATTTGTAATGATTCTATCAGTAATAACCACACAGCCAATTTCAATAATGCGGTGTCCTTCTTCAGGGCTGGTCCCGGTGGTTTCCGTATCTAAAATAATCAGTGTTTCCATACCTGTATTTTAGGGAGTTTTAACATATGAGTAATAATTTTTTCTAGGCTCCACTTCTAACACTATTTTCTTGTAGTTTGCAATTGTTAGTAGATATTATCTATGATTATCGTGTAAAATACTGCCTTTTGATTTTTAGAAATACCATGGCAAGAGTAACTGTTGATGATTGTTTAAAGCATATTAATAACCGTTTTGATTTGGTAATGGCTGCTGCAAAACGTGCGCATCAACTCAGCAGTGGCGGACATAAATCTACGCTTGATGCTAATGGTGACAAGCCTACAGTGATTGCCTTAAGAGAAATTGAAAAAGGTATTATTGACAGCTCCATCTTAAAAGAAGAAGATTTTGGCTTTGCTTCTTTTGATACTGATTCGGATGCTATGAAGGAAGTGCGAGAAGAGTTGGACCACACGGCAATTGATACTGAAGTAGATCAACTCAGTGAAGTAAGTAAATAATCTTAACGGATTGTTTTTGAATTCTTTTGGCAAAATCTGGTAAAAATTTTGCCCCCTATTATTGAATCTAAACTCACATTCTTTAAGATGTAAATGTAGTGATTTTATTGATACTTTTATACCTTTAAACTTTGAAAGTCGTATTTTAGTATAGCCCCAAAAAGACTCTATACCATTTAAGACCACTGCATTATCCCAATCCTTCAAACTTGCTGTAATGATAATATGTTTGATTCACACACATTATCGTATGCATAATAGAAAACACCTACGTTGCCAAGCCTTGCTAGTCTTGACAACAAGGAGCCAATAAAAATTACAATGGACTAATTGGGCAACTCATCTCCTAAGAATATAAAATTTGATAAAATTAGTCTCTAGATATCTTCCAAGGCAACTGCTCTATAATGGATTAAGAAAGCGTCTTGACTATAAGACATCAATAGAGGTTTTTACAGAGTTGATCGGTAAAAACTATTTTTCGGGTAAGAAGTTTTGCACTTATGAGTTAAATTCGTTATTACCTATATTTTTTTAAGATTAATATTATTATGAAACTATTATATTTTGGTTTTTTTGCAGTTTTAGTCAGTATGAATGCATGGGCAAGTACTACCGTTAGTAACGCTTGGGTGCGCAGTGCTCCACCAAATGCAAGAGCTATTGGGGTATTTATGGATATTACTAATCATTCCATGAATGATATTAAATTAATTTCAGTGTCTGCTAAAAATTATCCATTTATTGAACTTCATCGCACACAAAATGAAGACGGCGTAATGAAAATGATAGAGCAAGAGTATATTCCTATTTCTGTTAATAGTACTATCAAGCTCAAGCCAGGGAGTTGGCATATTATGCTTATGTCTCCGATGTATGTTCCAAAGGTGGGTGAGCATGTTGAACTTGATTTAACGTTTGATGATGGAACGACAAAAAATGTTATTGCTGTAGTAAAAAAAGACCAATCACCTATGATGCATCATCATAAGCACCATAAAAACCATACACATCATTAATGACAAATAAATTTATTACACTCGTCGTTGGTATCGTGCTTTTCAGCATTATAGCAGGTGCTGTTTGGGTAGTACTATTTACACCAAATATCAAGAAGATTAAAAGTGAGTTAACTACCTCGCATATCTTAGTTAATCCTAGTAGACCATTGCCACAATTTTCATTGGTGAATCATTTAAATGAAGAGTTTACCAATCAAGACTTAAAAAATACGTGGAGTTTGCTTTTCTTTGGGTTTACATTTTGTCCTGATATTTGTCCCACAGGGTTGTTTGACATGGCTCGAGTGACCTCACAGTTAAAAGCCAAAGAAATTAATTCACAAGTGGTATTCATTACTTTTGATAGTTATCGTGATACTCCTGAGGTACTTAAAACCTACGTAACGCACTTTGATAAAAACTTTCTAGGTGTTACTGGCAAGCAGGAGACTATTGATAGCTTAATCAAACCATTTGGGGCGTATTATGAGTTTGCCACCAAAGATGGTCAGGTTATTCAAATTCATAATGAAGAAGAGGCAAGAAAACAGCAAGATTATCTTATAAATCACACTGCGTGGGTCTATTTGATTAGTCCAGATGGCGAATTATTTGCAGGATTCCCAAATATAAGCAATACGCAAAATGTAGTTGATGATATTACCTTACTCATGGAAAATTATGCATTTATCAAAAGTAAGATGATATAGCTATTTACTTTAACCCTTTTGGCATCATAATCAAAGCAAGGGGTGTACAAACTATGTAAGGTAAATCCTTACAGAGTGGAAAAATGGTTTTGGTGTGAATACAATATTTGCTTTTTAAGGCAATACATAATTTGACAAAACCTGCTTATTCAAGCAGGTTTTTTATGCAAAATCAAATAATGCAAAGTTAATAAGTCTTTTGGGTACAATTTGCCCTTCCTTGACTAACCCTAAACCAACAAAAGTAGTATTAAATTGCATTTTAACCAGTGTGCCTTCGGTTAGTGCAGTAGTTATCTCAGATGTGTGTTCATTATCTTCGTAGCGTATCGCTCTGCCAAAGGTCAGTTCCTGTACTTGCGCAGTGGTTAATGAGTAGGGCATAATGCTACTAATGGCGTGAGACGGAGTGAGTAGTGCACTAGCAGGATTATTAAGCTCGGATAACTCTGCAAAGGTAATCGTATCTTTAATACTAAATTCGCCAAATCCTGTACGCCTTAGAGCGCTAAGATGTGCCCCGCATCCAAGTGAAGTACCGATATCAGCAGCAAGGGTACGAATATAGGTGCCTTTAGATACTTTTGCTTCAAAAGTTAGGGTATCGTGTTTTAAGTCGATGAGGTTTAGGTGATATATGTGGGCTGAGCGTTCTTTGCGCGCAACATTTTTGCCTTGGCGGGCGAGTTTATAGAGTGGAGTACCTCTTACTTTAAGTGCAGAATACATCGGGGGTATTTGGATAATATCCCCAGTAAATTGAGTTAATACTGTTAAAATTTGCTCGCGTGTAATACCTGATGCATCTGCTTCACTAGTGATTTCTCCTTCGCTGTCAAGAGTGGTCGTGGTTTGCCCTAGTTTGGCAGTAGCGATGTATGTTTTGTGTTCTGCTAGTAAGTAGCTGGCAAACTTGGTAGCCTCACCAAAACATAAGGGTAATATACCAGTCGCAAGTGGGTCAAGGCTTCCAGTATGCCCTGCTTTTTTGGCTTTAAGGAGGTATTTGACCCGACTTAGGGCTTTATTGGATGAAATACCCAAAGCCTTGTCAAGGAGAATTACCCCATGGACATGTTGTTTTGGTGAGTGCGTTGGCACAACCATGAGGCATAGTAATCGTTAGTTATTTTTGAGTATCTAGCCATGCGTGCACAGCATCAATTAGATTTTGATCTTTATCAGTAAAGAAGTGATTTCCTTCTGCACTTGCTAATGTATATCCAGCATTATGCTTGGAAGCCTTTTGACGAGCTTCTCTACTATTCATCACCCCATCAATATCTTCTGTTGCATACAAGTCAAATAAAGGAATAGAAATCTCAGGTAAGTAGTTTACTGAACCAAAGTTAGCACCTACTGCAACGTATTTATCAAAGGGGTTAGGCGTAGTTGCCAGATAGTGAGACACCATAGTTGTACCCAAACTATGTGCAACGATTAAATCAACTTCATATCCTTCTTTTTCTAGGTAGTCAGCGGCTACTGCGAGACGCTGAGCGCTAATAGGCAATAGCCCCATATATTCTTTACCCTCTATGCCGTTAGCTAATACTGGCATCTGAATAGAAAGTGTAGTGTATCCCTTAGTAGTGAGTGATACGCGTAGTGGGTTAATCACCCCTGCCCAATCTGGATGCACTCCAAGCCCATGTACTACAACTGCTGCTTTGTTGCTATCAGTTTCGCTTTCAGTTAAGATTGCGGCAAACTCTGCGTCAGCACCTGCTATCATCAGCATATCTCCGTCCATAATAGAATCTTCAATTTGTTCTATCCAACGTTCTTCTTTACCATAGTCTGGCTCTGTAGCTGCAATAACGCTCCCCATAATAGTCGCTACCAAACAAACAATAAGCGTATTTTTTGTGGTAATCATATTTCCTCCTATGTGTGTATTTTAAAATCAGTTATAATTGAACCACTATTACGATAATTATAAGAGAAATTAATCGTAGTTAGTACTATTTTTCTATTTATATCTATATTGTGCAGTTTACTTTTTTACCTTCGCCTAATTATTCCCAACGCACTAGTGATGATATTTCTATGGTGGTAATCCATCACATATCATTACCTCCCCATCAGTTTGGTGGTGACTACATTACTGACTTTTTTTTAAATCAGCTAGATATTGATACACATCCATATTTTCGTGAAATTGCTGATAGTAAGGTATCTGCGCATTTGCTTATAAAGCGTAGTGGTGAAGTCATTCAGTTTGTAGATTTTTCTCATAAGGCTTGGCATGCAGGTCGGTCGTATTATGCAGGGATGCAAGACCTTAATAACTGCTCTATTGGCATAGAACTAGAAGGTGATGAACACACTGCATTTACTGATGCACAATATCTTGAATTAGATAAGATATTAGAGTATTTAATCCAGCAATACCCGATAAAATACATTGTTGGTCATAGTGATATTGCCCCAAAACGCAAAACCGACCCAGGAACACAGTTTAGCTGGGAGCAATTACTGCACGGCACTATTATGACGCAGTATAGATAAATTATTTCAAATGGATATTAGCTCAATTGCCCCCAATATTACATTACTCATCCTTGATGTTGATGGAGTAATGACTGATGGCGGTATTTACTTTAATGATAAAGGTGAAGAACTCAAGCGGTTTAACGCCTTAGACGGTCAGGGAATTAAATTTGCTCAGGCTGATGGCATCAAAGTTGCTATTATTACCGCTCGGAAAAACCCCGCTGTGCTTCACCGCGCTGGGAATTTAGGTATTAGTCATGTACTTACTAATAGAGCAGACAAATATACTGCTTTTTTAGAACTTTGTGACGAGCTGCATATTACTTCAAATGAAGTCGCCTACATTGGTGATGATGTGCTTGACTTAACGGTGATGACTCGTATTGCTCTTCCTATTGCCGTAGCAAATGCCCACCCAGAGGTTAAACAACGTGCACTCTTTACTACCAATGCCTTGGGTGGACACGGAGCAATTCGTGAAGTGATAGACCTGTTGCTCAAAAATAGAGGGAGTTATGATGATATTATTGGAGTTTATCTCCCATGAATGATACCAACCTGATTTGGCTTGATTTGGAAATGACTGGGCTAGACCCACTCACCGACCATATTATTGAAATTGCGCTTGTTGCTACCGATAAAAATCTTAAAATTTTAGATCAAACTGAGTCTATAGCGATTTACCAACCTCATGAAGTATTAGCACAGATGAATGAATGGTGTGTGGAACAGCACGGCACTTCTGGACTTACTGAGCGAGTAAAACAGAGTAATATTTCGCTCAAAGAAGCTGAAGAAATATCTCTTAAGTTTATGAAGCAGTGGGTACCAGAGTGTACTTCCCCGATGTGTGGCAATACTATTTGTCAAGATAGGAGATTTTTAGCACAGTACATGCCTTCACTGGAAGCATACTTTCATTATCGTCATATTGATGTCTCTACCTTTAAAGAGTTAGCAATGCGTTGGAGTCCTGATGTGCTAGCACCAAAGCATGAAAGTGCGCATTTGGCACTTAATGATGTAATGGATTCTATAAATGAATTACGTCATTATAGAACACACTTTATCCAAGAGTAGTTCTTCGTAGGAATATACTGCGTTTAGGAGGTTGCCACACTAGTATACTAGTTGCTAACATAGCTACTATAAGGTGCACAACATATAACATTATTACGCTGACCTCACCTTGTTCAACCATGCCTTTTACTGACTTTAGTACACTAATATAGGCAATAAAAAACATCAGCGTATAGAGTAAGGAAAAGTTGTATTTTGCTCGTGGTTTTGATTTGCCAAAGTGGATAGCCAACACAGCAATAATAAAGATACTAATACTCATAGCCAGGCGCCAGCCAAGCTCTGCTTGAAATTTCGGATTTTTGCTATGGATAAGAGTAGTAGTAGGGGTTTCCTTTATGGTATTTGCCGCAGATATGCGATTATTTGCTGCTGTAAATACTTGCATTTGCAGATTATCAAACTCGGCAATAGTACTCTCCTTGGCAATTAAGCCAGTGTAACGTTTCCCCCTTTCTAATTGAGCGAATACTTTGTTACTAGTATCATGGGTACGTGAGATAGCATCAGACAAAATTAGTGTGTCATTTTTAGCATCATATAAAAATGTATTCCCAAGCCTATCAGCGCCCTTTGTCTGGCTACTGGTATACACGATAATACCCCCACCTTTGAAATTTTGAAAGGTATGTTGTTTGATAAAATTAAAATCTGTCGTATTGGCACTACTTATGAGAATATTTTGTTGTAACTGATTAAGTTGGGGTAATAGCATAGTCGAAAGTGCGAGGTTGATGATACTAACACTTATGAGTAAAGGTAAAAGTGAACGATATATTGATATATTGCCCATTCCTGCATTTTGCACCGCAGATATTTCAGAATCTTTATAGAGTTTATTAATAATAAGGGTAATTCCTAAACCAATAGCAAGGGTGATAATAATTGGCAATTCCGAGATACCTTTGATAACTACTAAACTTATAATATTGCTAATACTGAGATTTTGCTCACCACTTTGGCTTAATACAACTGCAAAGGCATTCCCTAGAATGATAAATAGAATCATAAAGACAATAGCACTCGCAACTAATAGTGTTTGTCTTCTGAGGTATGTGGCAATAATAGAAAATATCATACTATCATTTTATAACAGAATGTGTAGTTAAAGATGAGGTAGAGCAATAATTGCGGATATAAAAAAAGCCCATAATGGGCTTTATAATATGATATAAAAGTATGAATTAAAACTGTTGTACAATATCAAAGAATCCTACTGACCCATCATCAGCGTATCTAGTATATGAAACTACAACACCTATCCCAGACTCTTGATCAAGAGTAAATTTCACACCACCAGTACCATATGGCTGCACTCGTTCATCTATCTCATCATTGGTAACATATACTGCTATACCACCACCAATAAATGGAATATAAGAATCATCTTCACTACCAAAATAGTAGTTACCACCAACTCCCGTGTATTTATAACTAATCTTAGATTCGGCTTTACCAAGGTCTGCATGGTGAATTTCTAGTGCTATGTTGTCCGCTACTTGAAGACCCAATGCGATTTTGTATGCAGTATCATGATAATCGTTGGTAGTGCCAATACTACTTTCACCTGCACCTAGAGATAAGTACCCATGAGCATGGATAGTAGAAACGAACCCAAAGAGTAAACCAAATGCAATTTTAGATACAGTATTCATAACGATTATATTTCAGATATAAAAATTGGTTGGATTATACCACAAAATACTTATGTGCAAGGAAATTAGCGAAATTATTTCTTCATCGATTCAAAAAATTCATTGTTAGTTTTGGTGAACTTTAATTTATCAATTAAGAATTCTGTTGCTTCAATCGTATCCATTGGGTGCAGGACTTGACGTAAAATCCACATTTTTTGTAGTTCATCAGGGTCGGTAATCAATTCTTCACGGCGGGTGCCAGAACTTCTAATATCCACCGCAGGGAAAATACGTTTTTGGCTTAAGTTTCTGTCAAGATGGAGCTCCATATTACCAGTACCTTTAAATTCTTGATAGATGACTTCATCCATTTTAGAGCCAGTATCAATCAGAGCAGTTGCTAAAATGGTAATACTTCCCCCGTGTTCAATATTTCGTGCTGCACCAAAAAAACGTTTTGGGCGCTGCAGTGCGTTCGCATCTACACCACCAGTGAGTACCTTACCTGATGCTGGTGCGACCGTATTGTATGCTCTGGCAAGACGGGTAATAGAGTCTAATAAAATTACCACATCTTTACCCATTTCTGCTCTACGTTTTGCTTTAGCAATGACAATTTCTGCAACTTGTACATGACGTTTTGCTGGTTCATCAAAGGTTGAGGCAATGACTTCTCCGCGGACAGTACGCGCCATTTCTGTGACTTCTTCTGGACGCTCATCAATTAAGAGTACAATGAGTTCGCATTCAGGGTTATTATGAGTAATAGACGCTGCAATATGTTGCATAATCATCGTCTTACCCGCTTTTGGTGGAGCAACTAAGAGCCCACGTTGCCCTTTGCCAAATGGTGCTACTAAGTCAATGGTTCTAGAGGTAATATCTTCAGTGCCCCCATTGCCGATTTCTAGTTTTAAACGTTCATCAGGGTGAGTAGGGGTGAGTGATGAAAATGGAATGCGATTTCTAAGTTTTTCTGGGCTTTCTTCGTTTACTTCAAATAGTTTAACAATGGCAAAGTACTTTTCGCCTTTCTTTGGCGCACGAATTTTGCCAGAGACAAAATCTCCAGAGGTCAGGTTAAACCGTTTAATTTGATTCGGAGATACATAGATATCATTTGGCCCTGAGACATAGGAATCATCTCCTGAGCGCAAAAATCCATAGCCATCAACAATATCAAGCACCCCATCACCAATAACTTCTTCGTCATTTTCCGCTTTTGCTTTTAGAATTAAGAAAATCAGTGTTTGTTTATTGGCACGAGATAGGTTTTCACAGCCGAGCTCTTTAGCGAGCTCCATGAGTTCTTGAGGGTTTTGTGCAGTAAGTTCAGAAAGTTTCATATTAAATATTAGTATCTAAAAATGCACTGAGTTCTGCTCTTGAGAGTGCACCCATTTTGGTAGCCTTAATTTCACCACCAACAAATAAAATCATGGTTGGAATACCACGTACACCGTATTGTGCAGGTGATTCAGGATTATCATCAATATTAAGTTTGGCGATAGTAACTTTACCAAGATATTCATCTGCTAAGCCATCTAATACCGGAGCAAGTGCTTTACACGGTCCGCACCACTCTGCCCAAAAATCAACTAATATTGCCCCTTCGTTTTGGAGTACTTCGTTTTCAAAGCTAGCATCTGTGAGTGTTATAATATGTTCGTTCATAAGTATATAGTGAAAGTAAAAAGAAAAAATTGTGGGAATAATCTTACCAGAGTGAAATGATAGAAGATTAGTGAGAAGTTAATATTGAGTTGTTATTATAGTATGTATTAAAGTGTTCTATCAATAATTACTTCAATTGTATTATTTATGTACCTGCTGTACATAATATTCGCCCAATATGCTTGAAAAACTATAGGGTACAAATAGGTTGAAGTAACTATGAGAATGTTTAGTGATATGTTAGCCGAAATGCCAAACTGTACCAAACATTATTACCAGTAAGATTACAAAATCTGTAATGTGATATTATACCAAAAAAATATGAATAAATCGTATTTTTGGTGCTATAATCAATTTGCAATCTAAAAAATTGTTTTTTAACTTTGGGGATAACACTAATGGAAATTGGTACAGTAAAATGGTTTGATGCCAAAAAAGGGTTTGGCTTCATTAACCAAAATGAAAGCCAAGAGGATATCTTTGTTCATTTTCGTGAAATAAAGGTGGATGGCTTTAAAACATTAAAAGATGGTCAGCAAGTCGAATTTGAACTAGAAAACGGCGATAAAGGTAAGCAGGCACTCAATGTGCGACCTGCAAGCTAAGTGTAATCTGACTATTTGACAATTATCATGAGTTGGTCATTACCTACTCATGATAATAATTCATTAATACATGAGTATTAACTAGTTTTTTAGTTTAGTTTGTATCAACTCGCTCGTATCAAGATAGTCTGCTACACTCACCTTGCCCGCTATGATATCATCGGTAGAGATAGTGTAGTGCCACAAGATAAAGCTACAAGCAGCTTGCTCTACTAGCATACCCCAGCCATCATATACATCCTGAGCATGGTGCGCTACTGCCCACTGCATAAACTCAGTTGTTTTGCCGTATGAGAGATCATAAAATACTGCTCCTCGAGCACACTCTGGTGCAATATCAGGGACTTGCCCACCTAAACCCACACTTGTTGTATTAATTATAATATCTACAGGTGCACCTTTAATCTTCTCTAAACCAAACCCACAGGTTTTTCCCAGATGGGCAAAATCTTGTGCAAGTGCTCTTGCCTTTTCTGTGGTGCGATTGGCAATCATAATACACTTGGGTTGGTGTGCCAGGAGTGCGGGAATAATACCACGAGATGCACCACCTGCACCAATAATAAGAATCACTTTATCAGTAATTTCAATTTGTTTATTATGGACTAGGTCATTACATAGCCCAATGCCATCAGTGTTATCTCCAAAGATTGTATCTTCTGAGAAGAATAAGGTATTTACTGCACCACTTTGCTGGGCAGAACGTGATAACTGCGTGGCACACCCATAGGCATCAACCTTAAAGGGCACGGTTACATTAATACCCCGATATGTTTGCTTAAGAGCAGGTAATGCAGTATTAAACTCTTCAATACGCACTTTTTCATAGTCAATTTGTGCGTCAATTTGCTGAGCGAAATGTATATGAATACGCGGTGATAGCGAATGTGCAATGGGGTTACCTATGACTGCAAAGCGATGCATAGGATTACTCCGGTTTTTGCTGTTTTGGCTGAGCTTGAGACTTAGATTTCGCTTGATTCATGGGTTTTCTCCCATTTGACTTACGTGCTCCACCACTTGCATTTTGTTTATTGTTATATCTGCGTTTTTTCTTGTATGAGGCTTTTTTAGCAACTTTATTAGTGGTTTTTGGCTTACTAAAGAATGTTCTAATGCTATCAAATACGCTATGTTTTTGTACTGGCTTAGGAGTACTTGGCATAGTGGAATTAATAATAGCTGTTTCAGGCACAGTGAGTAAGCCATTATCGGCAAGTGTAGTTTTGGTTTTTTTAATTTTGCTATAACTTCTTTGCTTATTATTTACTGTAGTTTTGTAGCTAATATTGAGTTCGCCAAAATGCATATAACTATTTGGTAGAAGTACAATGCTTAGGTCATGCTTATCTTCTAGTGCATTAATATTCTCTCTTTTTTCATTGAGAATGTAGGTAATAACTTCTACACTAGATTGCACCGTAATTTGCTTGAGGTCTTTTTTATTAGTACATGATTTAGTCACTTTACGCAGAACTTCTAGAGCAAAAGAGACTGTATTTGGCATCGTGCCACGACCACCACAGGTTGGACAGACTTTTTCTACACTTTCAATCACTGAGTTCATAATGCGTTGACGCGACATTTCTAATAAGCCAAAGTTAGAAATATCTCCAATTTGAATACGTGCTTTATCATTAGCAGTGTGTTGCTTCATGGCATTGATAATAGCTCTTTTATGCTCTTCAGTGCTCATATCAATAAAGTCTATAACAATGAGTCCACCAATATCACGTAGTTGTAATTGCTTGGCTATTTCTTTAGCTGCAGAGAGATTAGAGTTATAGGCAGTATCTTCGATATTTGCTCCTTTGTTTGATTTAGCAGAGTTAATATCAATAGCAGTGAGTGCCTCAGTAGTGTCAAACACAATAGTAGCACCAGTACTCAGTTGCACTTCACGCTTGAAAATATCACTCGCTTGCTTTTCAATACCAAAATGATCAAATAAAGAATGATTTGAGTCATCAAAGAATTTAATTTTATCAAGGTAGTGTGGTACTACCATGCGGACAAACTCATACGCTTGATTGAAGTCTTCTTTGTTATCGAGTACGAAACTATCGGTATAATCTCGTAAGTAATCTCGGATAGTTCTGACTATAATATTACTTTCTTGATACAGTAAGCACGGAGCCTTGTGCGAACTGCAAGCATCTTTAATAGCATTCCATAATTCATTGAGATAATCTACCTCCCATTGCAACTCTTCGGTAGATTTACCAGACCCAGCGGTGCGAATAATAATACCTGAGTCATTTGGAATAGTAAGTTTATCAAGCGTGTCTTTGATAGAGAATCTATCTTTACCAGTAATTTGGCGTGAAATACCAGAGACTTTATCGCTAATCGGGTTAAAAATCATATACATCCCAGCAATGTTGATGTTGGTTGTAAGAGCAGCACCTTTGTTGCCACGCTCTTCTTTTTCAATCTGGACTATAATCTCCTGTCCTTCTTTTAATACTTCATTAATGCGCAATGATTCTGTATTTTCAGATGTAACTTTTGATTTAAGGTAGCTACTTACTTCTTTAAAGGGAAGGAATCCTTGTTTTTCTTTGCCATAGTTGACAAAGGCAGCTTCAAGCGAGCTTTCAATACGCGAGATTTTGCCGTAGTAAATATTTCCTTTGGTTTTGTAGTTGAGACTACTTTCTATATTGAGGTTAACAAGATTGTTGTCTTTGACAATACCAATTCTGACTTCTTCTTTGTGTTTAGAATTGATTAATACGTGGTTCATTATATGTCCTTATAATTGGACTTAAAACACGAGAAATACACTAAAAAGTGTAAAAAAGGAAATAGACTCTAGAGCCTACTAGTAATGGATAATGCGCGTACGTAATGTGGTTGCTGTTTATTCCTATGTGTGTTCAATACTTAGTTTTTAACTTTTATTATTACTCTTATGTTGTTCTACTATGATCGTTGCAAATAGTAAACAACTCACCTTTTTAATGTTCTCTAGTACCTTAAGTCACTATGGTAATGCTCTGTTTAAAACAAATATGCTCATATTCTGTGCTCATATTTCCTCGCAATGGGTCCTCGGTATCACACATGGGGTAAGTGCTGTATTTATCCTAATGTTTGTACTAAACACAGTAGAACACCTACGCCAAATAGAAGCGTTGCTTGTAATAAACAATAGCGAATTTCTGTTTATTTTAAGTTTGTAATATATTATTATATAAATGAAACATGTGCCCATTACAGCAAACATGCACTCACTTAACATTACAAATACTAATGTAATTTTATCACAAAACCAGTAAAATTTGAAAGTTATTCATTTATAGTAGCGAGCATATGACAGAACTCGGTAATTTTGCGTTAGTACTTGCCTTTGGTGTGGCAATATTGCAATTTATCGTTCCTGCGTATGGGGTACTTTCTGGATATACCGCATTTCGTAGTCTAGCCAAAGTGTTGGTTGCATTGCAGTTTGCTCTCATTACCTTAGCACTCGTTGTGCTTGCCCAGGCTTTTTTAACTGATAACTTTTTAGTAAGATATGTTGCGGATAATTCTAATTCCAAGCTCCCAGAATTATTTAAATTCGCCGCAATTTGGGGTGGACATGAGGGTTCTATGCTGGTGTGGATTTATGTTCTCAGTGGTTGGAGTCTGGCAGTAGCTATATTTAGTAAGCGTATTCCGCTCACCATGCTCAGTATTATTTTGGGTGTTATGGGGCTTATTAGTGCGGTATTTTTGGCATTCTTGATTTTTACTTCTAATCCATTCTTCTTACTTGAATTTACGCCTAGCGAAGGGCGCGATTTAAATCCACTTCTGCAAGATATTGGTCTCATTATTCACCCACCTATGCTGTACATGGGCTATGTAGGAATGAGCGTACCTTTTGCTTTTGTAGTTGCTTCACTCATTACAAATTCATTAGATAGTACTTGGGTACGTTGGACACGCCCATGGACATTGGTTGCTTTTGCTTTCTTAACTCTTGGAATTGTGCTTGGAAGTTGGTGGGCATATTATGAACTTGGTTGGGGTGGCTGGTGGTTTTGGGATCCGGTAGAAAATGCTTCATTTATGCCGTGGTTGGCAGCTCTTGCACTTATTCATTCGCTAAGTGTGAGTGAGAAGCGTAGTAGTTTTAAACACTGGAGTGTGCTGCTTGCTATTTCTGCATTTTCGTTAAGTCTATTGGGTACATTCTTAGTCCGCTCTGGGGTGTTGACTTCGGTGCATTCATTTGCAGCAGATCCAGAACGCGGATTATTTATTTTGATATTTTTAGTTATTATTATTACTTTTTCATTTGGTTTATATGCACTGCGTTTTAATGTCCTAAAGGGTCAGGGAAATTTTGTCTTATTCTCTAAAGAATCGTTCTTAGCGGTTAATAATATTTTAGTTGTTGCTGCGCTGATTGCAGTGCTTTTGGGCACACTCTTTCCGTTATTTTTAGATGCCTTGTCACTTGGCAAAATATCTGTAGGAGAGCCGTATTTTAATGCGGTGTTTGTCCCTATTATGATACCCGCACTCGTGTTGTTAGCCATAGGGTCTTTTATTCGTTGGAAAAGTGATAATTCAGGGCGCATGATCACTGTGCTCACTCCAGTGTGGGTGGCAAGTATCGTGCTTCTGGGGGTAGCGGTACTATTTACCACAAACGTCTATGCACTTATTGCTATCTTTTTATTTATCTGGATTGTACTTCATTCGTTGTATCAACTCAGTTTGCGCTGGCAGTCACTGAGTGCGAGTTTTATTGGAATGATTATGGCGCATCTAGGTGTGGCTGTATTCACCTTAGGAGCGACAATTACTACTGTATTTGGCATTGAAAAAGATATACAGATGAAGCCAGGAAGTAATCAAATACTTGAATATGTAAATTATACATTTAAAGGTGTAACTCCTATTGTTGGACCAAATTATAGTGGGTTTAGAGGTGAGATAGATGCATCACACGCTGAGACTGGCAAACATATTGCTACTTTATACCCTGAAAAACGTAATTATCTCTCGGGAATGCCAATGACCGAAGCAGGCATCGATCCTACCTTAAAACGTGATTTATTTGTTGCATTGGGTACGGATTTAGGTCAAGGTAGTTGGTCGGTGAGGTTATATTATAAGCCGTTAGTACGCCTTATTTGGCTTGGTGGATTAATGATTATGTTAGGAGCACTTATTGCTGCATTTGATAGAAGGTATCGTCTTAAAATTCGTATGATGCTAGGAGCAAATAAGGAGAGTGTTCATGCTTAGTCTATTTATTGGGCTCACTGCTCTTGTGGTCGCAATTATTGTGTGGTTTATGTATTATCCGCTCAAGAGTGTACACCCCGGGGAGAGTGAAAGTAATATAGCAATTAGTAAAGATAAACTGCAAGAACTCCAAAAAGAGGTAGAACAAGGAACGCTCAGTGAAAGTGATGTAGCTTTCTACGAGGCAGAAGTTACCCAAAGTTTAGCCAGTGATATTACTGAACAAAAAGTATTAGGCACTATGGAGCACTCCCATCAAACACCTACTCGCTCTCATATTACCACGCTTGTCACTGCCATAGTGTTTGCGGTATTTGTCTATGTGACTTATGGGTTCGCAAAATTCACCCCTCCAGTAGAATTAGATGCTAATAATATCGCTTCAATCGAAGCATTTATTGAGGCTAATCCTAATGATGTCAAGGCATATAGATTACTGGGTTTTGCTCATAGCTCGCAAAATAATCATCCTGAGGCAGTTGCTGCGTATGGGCAGGCACTAAAGTTAGCTGAAATTACTGGGACTCCAAGTGTTACCATATTAACTGAATATGCAGTTGCACTTGCTACCTTGCAAGATAGCTACCAAGGAACTCCGACTAGCCTGATTGTCAGAGCACTCAATGCCTATCCCGAGGCTCCTGAGGTACTATATTTAGCAGGGGTAGTGGCTGCAAATAATGCTGATTATGCCATGGCAGATATGATTTGGCGCAGAGCACTTTCATTTGCTCCAGAGGGATCAGAAGAGCAATCATTGCTTATTACGGTACTCGCTGAACTTGAGCAATTTCTCTCTGAGCAACAACCAAACGTTACACTTGAAGTTATTACAGAAATTAGTGAAGCAACCTATAAAGAATTTTTCGATGGCTATATTATGATCTTCGCCAGAAGCAGTGAAACTCCAATGCCTATTGCTATTGTGCGCACACCTATGGCTGAGTTTACTGGTAATGCCACCCTGAGTGATGAAAATGCTGTTATGCCAACTAATGCACTCAGTAATTTTACCAATGTTGATATTAGTGTCCGACTAAGTAAAACGGGTATGGCTGTAAAAGGTGAGGATGATATTGAGTTCACCCAGCCTAATATTGCAGTTAAAAACCAAACTATTGAATTTAGTATTCCTTAATTATTCTCATTATTTATGCACTCTCCAACTGTCGCACTCGCTATAAACTTAATACAAAGACCCTCTATCACCCCTAATGATGAAGGGTGTCAGGAACTAATGGCTACATATTTAGAGAATTTGGGCTTTGAAATTACCCGACTCAAATATGGTGATGTCAATAATTTTTTTGCACTTAAGCAAGGGACTGTTGGGGCAAAAACACTAATGTTTGCTGGGCATACTGATGTAGTGCCAGTTGGAGATGAGGCTAGGTGGCATACTCCTGCATTTGAGCCACAAATTATTGATGGCATGCTTTATGGACGAGGAAGTGCAGATATGAAAGGTTCCCTTGCTGCGATGTTAGAGGCTACGCGTGAATTTGTGAATGCACATCCTAAGCATGAGCAAAATATCGCCTACTTAATTACTGCTGACGAAGAGGGACCTGCGATTAACGGCACAGTGAAGGTGTGTGAGTATTTATTAGAGCATAATATTCCCATTGACTACACCATTGTGGGCGAGCCTTCTTCGACTCGTGAATTGGGTGATGTGATTAAAAATGGACGTCGTGGCTCACTTAATGGCTTTGTAGAAATTATAGGCACTCAGGGACATATTGCTTATCCGCATTTGGCTAATAATCCGATTCATTTAATTGGTGCATTTTTAACTGAACTCACAAGTATTTCATGGGATGAAGGGACAGAATTTTTTGATGCGACCAGTTTACAATTCTCTAATATTAATAGTGGTACTGGTGCAACTAATATCATTCCAGCAAGTGTACATATGATGTTTAATTTTCGCTATAACACTTTACATACACATACTCAGTTGCAACAGCGAGTAGAATCATTACTCAGAGCACATAAGTTAGAATACACAATTCGTTGGCACCACTCAGGGAAGCCGTTTATTACTGGCAGAGGCGGATTGGTGGATGCTGCAGTTGATGCCATTAGGGAAGAACTCGGGGTAACAACCACGCTTTCTACAGGTGGGGGGACGTCTGATGGGCGATTTATCGCGCCAATGCTAGGCTCAGAATTGATAGAGTTGGGTCCTATTAATAAAACAATTCATCAAATAAATGAATGCGTGTGTGTAGATGATTTGGATAGGTTAGCCAAAGTTTATGGTGCAATCCTCACCAAGCTAATATAAAATCAAGTAGTTACTTCGCCATAGAGTGCAATAGCAATTGCATATGTATGGTATTTTTTATTTTTATGAATACATTATGTCTGATACAAGAAAATATTCTAAACAAGTAGTTGATGGCTATGAGCGTGCTCCCTCGCGTTCTATGCTCTATCCAGTTGGGTTTACCAAAGAAGATTTTGCAAAACCACAAGTAGGTGTCGCTTCTACATGGTCTATGGTGACTCCGTGCAATATGCACATTAATGATCTCGCAAAGTATAGTGAGCAGGGAGTTAATGATGCGGGCGCTAAGGCAGTTATTTTTAACACTATTACTATTTCCGACGGTATTTCTATGGGTAGTGAGGGAATGAAATATTCTTTGGTATCTAGGGAAGTGATTGCCGATTCAATTGAAACAGTAGTAGGCTGTCAAGGTTTTGATGGTGTAGTGGCTATTGGTGGCTGTGATAAAAATATGCCTGGGTGTATTATTGGGTTAGCAAGATTAAATCGACCAAGTATTTTTGTGTATGGTGGTACTATTAAGCCAGGAAATAATCACACTGATATTGTCTCAGTATTTGAAGCGGTAGGACAGTACGCAAATAACCAAATTAATGATATTGAACTCGAAACCATTGAGAAGCAAGCTATTCCTGGTCCGGGTTCGTGTGGTGGCATGTACACTGCAAATACTATGGCGAGTGGGATTGAGGCACTAGGAATGAGCCTACCAAATTCTTCAGCACAAAATGCGATTTCTGATGACAAACACAGTGATTGTGTGCGTGCGGGTGAAGCGGTAGTGCATTTACTCAATAACGATATTAAGCCAAGTGATATTATGACTAAGCAAGCATTTGAAAACGCGATGACAGTCATCATCACGCTTGGTGGTTCTACTAATGCTGTGATGCACCTGATTGCTATGGCAGATGCAGTAGGCTTAGAACTTACTCTTGATGACTGGACTAGAGTAGGTAAACGCACTCCAGTACTTGCAGACTTGAAACCAAGTGGCAAATATATGATGAGTGAGTTAGTAGCTATTGGTGGTACCTTACCATTAATGAAAATGCTCCTAGATGCAGGGCTATTACATGGGGAGTGCATGACTGTAACGGGTAAAACCTTGAGAGAAAATCTCCAAGATGTCCAGCCGTATCCTAAGACTCAAGATATTGTCAGAAGTTTAGATAACCCTATTAAATCTGATTCTCACCTGAGAATCCTCTATGGTAACTTAGCGAGTGAAGGTTCTGTAGCTAAAATTTCAGGCAAGGAAGGACTTGAATTTAGAGGCACAGCAAAAGTCTTTGGGCGTGAAGAGGAAGCCCTACAAGCAATCTTAAATGATGAAATAGTTAAAGGTGATGTTATTGTGATTCGCTATGAAGGCCCTGCAGGCGGCCCAGGTATGCGCGAGATGTTAGCACCTACTTCTGCAGTGATGGGTAAAGGTCTTGGTACCGATGTAGCTATGGTTACGGATGGTAGATTCTCTGGTGGCACTCATGGGTTTGTGGTCGGACATGTTACTCCTGAAGCTTTTAAAGGTGGGGTACTTGCCGTAGTTGAAAATGGTGATGAAATCATCATTGATGCTGTGAATAACAAACTAGAGCTACTAGTAAGTGAGAGTGAAATTGAAGAACGCCTAAGCAAGTGGCAACCGCCAGCACCAAATTACACTAAAGGCACTCTGGCAAAATATGCGAAGCTCACTAAAAGTGCTTCATTAGGCGCAGGAACAACCTAAGCTTCACATGCAAGGCATTTGGCAACGCTATAAAGCCCCACCTTCATGGGCGTGGGTGTTGGCGTTTGGAGTATCTATTGCTTCTCTCTTTATTTTAGGGTTACGCCAAGAGTATTTATTTCGCTATTGGGCATATGTTGCCTTTTATAATAGCTTACTTATTGTCTTAGGGGTGTTTTATCTCAGACGATTTTACAAAGTTATTCAGAGTCAACGAAAAGAGCATACGGTGGGCGCACGCTTTACCTTAAATCTCATTCGGGTAGTGCCAATATTAACACTCTTACCTATTATTAGTTTTTATGCCTTTTCATTTTCTACAGTTCAGGAAAACACCAAACTTGCCGAAGCAGGATTTAATACCTTAAATGAGCGATTACTGAGTGAAATTGATGGCATTCAGCAGAATTTGATTTTGTATAGAGCCGAAGGGTACTTTAATCTGAGTACCAATATTATAGGCATTATCCAAGATGCGATGGATAACCCAAATTATGCACAAAATCTGACGCAGATACTAAACACCCTCGTAGAAAATCAGCGCATTTGCCGTGGTGTTATCATCCGAGGAGATGAGCAAATACAAAGCGTTGCTGGAGACTTATGTGCGAATGTTGATTTCCTTTCTGATATGCAGTCAGAATATAACGTGGTGGATAAAGACCAAAATATACTCTTTAGTAAATTGGTGTTGACCTCTAATGTCTCTCCTAATGAGTCCACAACAGTTCTTTTTTATTTCATAAAAAATAGTGGATTAACCTCAATATTTGATCGTATGACTGCATTCAAATCTGCAGTGAATTCCGCCAAAATTAATATTAGTAATACTATTTTGACTCAGCAATTTATTGTGGACTTTGTGACCACTGTAGCACTCACTATTATTGCCATGATGATCCTAGTTTCTAAAATGCTGAGTAACTTAATGGTGCCATTGAATAACATTACGATTGCAAGTCGAAAAATCTCTGAGGGCGAGTACGGGATTCAAGCACCAAAATCCATCTATGATGATGATATGAATATCCTCTTAACTGAGTTTAATAAAATGTCCACTCAGGTGAAAGAAGCCCGCACAGGATTAGACACTCAAAATATTTATTTAGAAACTATTATTAGATATTCAGATGCAATTATTGCCTTTGATCCTAAGTTTAGAATAAGTTTAATTAACGCACCTTTAAGCGAACTTTTTGCGGTTGAAGATAATGCCATCATTGGTAAAAGCTATGAGGTATTACATATTGACTTTTTAACTGAGAGTATTGCTCTATTTGACCACAAAGAGCAATTTTCAGTGGATATGACATATCAGCGATTAAATCTAAATATTACAGGTGCTAGGCTGACTGCTACGGGGAAAACTTTGGGGTATATTTTGATTATTAAAGATATTACTGAAATTACTAAAAATCAAAAACTTCTCGCATGGAAAGAAGTAGCGAGAAGAATGGCGCATGAAGTGAAAAACCCCTTAAATCCTATTTTATTAAGTGCTGAGCGCCTACGCAATAAACTACTGCCTGAAGTATCTGCTAAACAACAGCATATTGTTGATAAAACCACCCAAACTATTATTGATCAAGTATCTTCTATTGACAATATTATTAATTCTTTTTCGGTGCTTGGTAAGCCATCGTATCAATTACAACTGCATTCTTTAGAAAAAGTGATTGCTGGGGTGAGAGAGCTCTATGCTACGACTAATATCACTTTACATTTTGGTTCGGTACCTGAAGTATTATTAGATAAAGATGCCATCAACCGTATGCTGATTAATCTGATTAAAAATAGTATTGAGGCTGCTCACAAGGATACACCGATTCAAATTAGTATTGAAACTAAAACTATCAAAGAGCGGGTGTGGCTCACTATTATAGATAATGGTGTTGGGTTTGACCCTTTGGTAGTTGATAGTATATTTGAGCCCTATATAACTACCAAAGACTCAGGAACAGGGTTAGGTATGGCTATTGTGGAAAAAATCATTGCAGCCCACAACGCAACTATGACTATTGATGCTTCTTATACTTCTGGGGCAAAAATAGATATTAGCTTCCCACTACCAGAGTAGTAGTAAAATTATTTGGTTACTAAGGGGAATCCGAGTGCTTTACGCCGATCATAGTAGCTCTGAGCTACTGCTGCACTCATAGTGCGGACACTACTAATAAAGCGTGCTCTATCTGTAACACTAATAACCCCTCTGGCATCTAATAAATTAAACAAATGCGAAGCTTTAATGACCTGCTCATAAGCAGCAATAGGTAGGTGTTTCTCCACAAGTAGAGTACACATTTCTTCTGTTGCACTAAATTCAGTAAAGAGCTGTTCGGTATTTGCATATTCAAAATTATATGCAGAGTGTTGACGTTCTTGTTCTAAGAAGATGTCTCCATAGGTAGTTTGAGCATTCCACTGGAGATCATAGACACTATCTTTTCCTTGTAAATACATGGCTAACCGCTCTAATCCATAGGTCAATTCACCAGCAACAGGGATACACTCTAAGCCACCTACTTGTTGAAAATAGGTAAATTGAGATACTTCCATACCATCAAGCCATACTTCCCAGCCTAACCCCCATGCACCCAGCGTTGGTGACTCCCAGTTATCCTCTACAAAGCGAATATCATGCTGAGTAAAGTCTATGCCAATTTCCCCTAGAGATTGCAAATACATGTCTTGAATTTCTTTCGGAGAGGGTTTGAGAATAACCTGAAATTGATAATAATGCCCCAGCCTATTTGGGTTGTTGCCATATCTGCCATCAGTAGGGCGACGCGAGGGTTGTACATATGCTGCACTAAAAGGCTCTGGACCAATTGAGCGTAAAAACGTAGCAGGATGAAAGGTACCTGCACCGACTTCCATATCCAGAGGTTGCATAATATTGCAGTTGTGCCGTGCCCAAAATGTTTGCAGACTAAAGATTAAATCTTGAAAGTATGTATCAGGGGCAAAGGTAATAGACATCAGCTTGGATTTTATAAAAGTTCTTTAATTTTACCGTAAAATGAAATTTTTATTTTTTGATAATACCCCTGAGTGGGCACTACCATAGGAAGCATAGTAGAATGACTAAAATCGCAATTAGTGGGGCAAGTGGCAAAATGGGACAAATGATTGCACAGGAGTGTAGTAATCACTCTGTCACTATTTCTACTACAATAAATAAAGGAGATGTGCTCACCTCTGACTTTGATGTCCTCATTGACTTTACCCGACCAGAAGCAACGCTGGGCTACATTCAAGACTGTATGAGATACCAAAAAGCTATGGTCATTGGCACTACAGGGTTTAGCGATGAAGAGTTACGAATTATTACTAATGCAACACAATATATACCAATTGTATTTGCGCCCAATATGAGCATTGGTGTTAATCTTACACTAGAATTATTAGCACAAACCGCTAGAGCTATTGGTGAAGATAGTGATATAGAAATTATTGAAGCACATCATAAATACAAAGTAGATGCCCCTTCAGGCACCGCACTAAAAATGGGCGAAGTCATTGCTAATGCATTAGGCAGAGACTTACATGATTGTGCAGTATATACACGTCACGGGGTCGATGAAGTGCGGGATGTGCACACTATTGGTTTTTCTACTATTCGTGGTGGTAATACCATCGGGGAACATACGGCATACTTCTTTATGGATGGTGAGCAAATTGAAATTACTCACAAAGCAAACTCTCGCTCTACCTTTGCAAGTGGTGCAGTCAAAGCAGCCGAGTGGGTGCATGATAAACCTCATGGACTTTACTCCATGAAGGAAGTACTAGGACTTTCTTAAATGGATGTTTTATATTTTCTTATTCCCATCTCTATTGCTATTGGAGTAATATTGGTCGGATTTTTAATCTGGGGCATTAAAACGTCGCAGTTTGAAGATTTGACTGGAGAGGGAGAGCGTATAGTATTTGATGAAGAATTAAAATGATTACGATATTGGTGGTGGACGATGAACTGGCTATTATTAAAATGCTGAGTTCTTATTTTGGTAGCCAATACGAAATTATTCGCGCTATTAATGGCAAAACTGCACTTAAACATTTTGCTACCAAAGATATAGATATTGTTTTTTTAGATTGGTCGCTACCTGATGTTGAAGGGATTGATGTATTAGCCAAAATGCGTTTGGATAATGCTACTATTCCTATTATTATGCTAACCGCTAAAGGCACCGAGGAGGATAAACTTCAAGCCTTTGAGTACGGAGCAGATGACTACTTAGTCAAACCTTTTTCCTTAGCTGAACTTCATGCTCGGGTGAAGTCACTGCTTAAACGAGTAGGCACATTTGATAGTTTAGAACTTGATGGCATTATCTTAAACACTAGTACTAAAGTTTGTACTATTAATGAAACATCAGTAAAGCTCAGTGGTAAGGAGTATGAGATTTTGAAAATATTTATTATCCGCCCCGATAAAGTATTTAGCCGAGAGGAATTATTATCACTTGTTTGGAAGCAAAAAGAAATTAGCTCTAGAGCAGTAGATGTAGCAATTAACCGAGTACGTGCTATTCTCAAAAAACATGGAAAATCAGAATATCTTAAAACCATTCACGGGCTAGGATATCAATTTATGAGTGATACCCAGTAAAAATGAGTGATTACAGAATCCTCACTGTGGTTGTATTACTTGCATTACTTGCAGATGCAATCCTAGAAACACCACTGATTATTCTTGGGGCATCGTTATTGTTATATACCATTTGGCTCATTTACAAAATTCATGAATTAGAACAATTCTCTAACAATATTAAGTCAAAATATACCCCAGAAAGTGATGGCAAAATTGGTAATATTATTCGCAATATTCTGCAACTTAATAAACAAGTTAAGATAGAGCGTTCTCGTTCCCAGCGAATTATCTCTAGACTTAATGAGGTAGTACGAAATTTCCCATATCCTAGCATTATGCTGAACCAATATGGGCAAATAACCTGGATGGATAAAAATGCAGCTAAGTTATTTAAACTCAGAAGAAAAGCTGATGTTGGAATTAAACTCAATAATATTTTACGAAATGCTTCATTAGGAGAATTATTAGAACGCTCCGACTCATCGGAGTTACCTATTATATCTCCCACGGGTGGTGAAAGCACTTTGCTATTATCTATCTCTAAGTTAGCCAATGATACGCGCATAATCACTATCTTAGATATTTCAACGCGGGTGAAGTTAATGAATATGCAACAAGAATTTATCTCTAATGCTTCGCACGAACTCAGAACGCCACTCACAGTGATTAATGGTTACCTTGAAGCACTTACGCTGGAAAAAGATATGGATGAGCGCTATCAAACGATGATTAGCGAGGCATATAATCAGGCACAACTCATGAGCAGTGTGATTTCTGATTTATTAGACTTATCTACTATTCAGCATGAACACGCTTCAATTACTACGGTTCATCTCTGTGAAGTGGTGGATAAAGTGGTTTTAGAATGCACCCCAATGCTTAGTGGGCGTAGCTTAGTGAGTGAGATACATCCAGAAATTACCCTGACTACTTCATTTTTTCAGCTCTATACCCTTGTAAAAAATCTGGTTGATAATGCTATTAAATACACTAATAATCAGGGCAACATCCAAATAATAGCTACTAAACATAGTGGTATTTCTTTGAGTGTAATAGATGATGGCATTGGCATTGCGAGTGAGCATATTGAGCATATTACCCAACCATTCTACCGAGTGCATTCTACCCAGCAAGGCTCAGGTTTGGGGCTTAATATTGTAGATAAAATTGTTGCCGCAAATAACGCTGAATTACGTATTGAATCTAAACTAGGAAGTGGTTCTATATTCACTGTTATTTTTTAGAGATTTTATATTAGTTATTTCTAATATAATGAAATAGTGAAATACTTGCAAACTTTGTTTTTATGCCTAACATTAGAAATTGAAAAAAATAATATTTTAGTAATCTATTAAGTTTAAAAGGAGATACAAATGAAAAAAATATTACTATCTGCTGTGCTTGCAACTGCTGTTTCTGCGCCTATTATGGCAGAAGAAATGACAGGTAAGCAACTTGCATTTGATAGAAAGTTAGGCAACTGTTTAGCATGTCATATGATTGCTGGTGGTAATCTTACCGGTAATATTGCACCACCGCTTATTGCGATGAAGGCACGTTACCCAGATAAAGCAAAACTCAGAGCACAAATTTGGGATCCAACAGTAAGAAATCCACATGTGTTAATGCCTCCATTTGGTAAACATAAAATTCTTACAGAAGAACAAATTGATAAAATCACAGATTATATTCACACATTGTAATATTCATTTAGGAGATATGAAAATGAAAAGACGTTTATTTTTAAAAAATACCTTAGCAGGGACAGTAGCAGTTACCGCATTAAATGCTGGGCTATTAACAACAGGTAGCGTATTTGCCGCAACTGATGGGTTTAAAGCAAAATCAGATAAATTAACAAGTATGATTGATAGTGCTGCAAAAGGCACATTCAAGTTTAAAGCACCAAAAATTGCTGAAAATGGTGCAGTAGTTCCATTAACGGTAGATGCGAGCAAAATGGCAAATGTTTCTAACATTTCAATTTTAACTATGAAAAACCAAACTCCTCTATCAGCTTCATTTGACTTAAGTGCAGATTCAACTGGTTTTGTATCTACACGTATCAAGATGGCTGGTACTTCGCCAGTAGTTGCAATGGTCACTACAGACAGTGGGGTAAGTGCAATATCACAAGAAGTTAAAGTTACTGTTGGTGGCTGTGGCGGTTAATTATTTAAGTATTAGGAGAGAAACATGTCAAATAAATTAAAAGCAAAAGCAAGAAATGGCGTAATTGATGTTAAGGCAATTGTTAAGCATACAATGGAAACGGGTCTGAGAAAAGATAAAAAAGGGAATGTAATTCCTGCTGATTATATTACTAACGTAACTGTAAGTAATAATGGTAAAGAAGTAGTTACTTCTGATATCGGTTCTGCAGTATCTAAAGATCCATACTTCCGCTTTAAAATTAAAGGTAACAAAGGTGATACAGTAACACTTGCATACGTTGATAACAAGGGTAAATCAGGCGAAGTTACTGCAAAATCTCGTTAATTATTTAGACTAAATAGGGGATAAAATGAAAAAAATAGTATTAACTACAATGGTACTCTCAGCTTTTAGCTTTAATGCTATGACTGCTGAGCAGGACCCGTCAGTACAGGCAGATATTGATAAATATCAAGACTATATGAAGAAAACATTTCCAGAGGTAAAGGATTTTTCAAAAGGGGCATATGCACTAAACGAAGATTTACTTAGCCAATTTGAAAGCATTATGGAGTTACCACCTCATGAGGAATATCTTGATAAAGGTGAAGAATTATGGAATACACCATTTGCAAATGGTAAAACATTTGCCAGTTGCTTTGATGTAGCTATTGAAGATATTCGTCCACAATTTCCGCGTTGGAATGCTGAAGCGGGAAAAGTAGAAACTCTTGAGGGAATGCTCAACAAATGTCGTACAGATAATGGTGAGAAAAAATGGAGTTACAAAAAAGGGAATATCGCTTATGTTTCTGGGTACTTAGGTATTATGGCTGAAGGTAAAACAATTAACGTTATTGTGCCTAAAGGTGATGCTAAGGCACTTGCTGCTTATAATGAAGGTAAAGAATTTTATTACACCAAACGTGGTCAGTTAAATATGTCATGTGCAGATTGCCATGTATATAGTGCAGGTAAAATGGCACGTGGTGATTTACTTTCTCCAGGCTATGGTCATACAACTCACTTCCCAGTATGGCGTGGTAAATGGGCAAGAAATTCATCAGTAGGTGATGGACTTGGAACATTACAACGTCGTTATGGTGGGTGTAATGACCAAGTACGTGCGAAGCCATTCAAAACTCAAGGACGCGAATATTCTAACTTAGAATTTTTCCACGCTGCGATGAGTAATGGCTTAGAGATTACTGGTACTGAGTACAGAAGATAATACTATACTAACAATACGGAGTTAACTATGAAAAAAATGATTATTGCTAGTTTAGCAACAGTAGTAATGAGTGGTTCAGCACTTGCCTCAGTTCCAATTATTGAAGTAGGACCAAACCCAGTAAATGGTATTTATAACAACATTGAAACTGCAAGTATTACAAACTATGCTAATCGTAATGGTCGCAATACTGTTTCAATAGCAGATATCCAAGCAATTGCTAACAAATCTGCGGGTGCAAGTTTTGATGATATGTTAAAAAAAGCTGAAGCAGAACGCCAGCGTGCGAAAAGTGTTGCTGGTGAATGGAACACTGTTAGCAAGCTTATTAAAGCAGCGAAAAAAGATCATAAAGCAGGGAAAAAGGCAGCAGCAATGAAAAAATTGCAAACTGCTATTGACCATGCACGTATCGGTTATGATCAAGCTCTTGGTCAAAGAGGTGCTGGTCCTAGATTTTAATAATCTACACTGACTAAAAAGGGAGCTCTTAGCTCCCTTTTTATATACTTAGTTTCTAACTAGGCTTTATGTACGATATTCAGCATTAATTTTGATGTAGTCATAACTTAAATCAGTAGTCCATATAGTTTCTTGATATCCTTTACCTATGGATATAGATATAGTAATCTCATCTTTTTTCATTTCGTTACTCCCTGCCTCTTCAGTATAGGTTGGAGAAAACTCACCATTTTCAATCAGACAAACATCTCCTAAATAGATGGTAATCATATTTTGTGATAGATCTTTAACGTTGCTATTACCAACAGCTGAAAGGATACGTCCCCAATTAGCATCACTAGCAAAGAGTGCGGTTTTTACCAATAATGAGTGTGCTACACTATAGCAGACTTTTAGTGCATCCGCAGCACTATTGGCCTGTGTAGTAATGGTAACAAATTTTGTCGCACCTTCACCATCTTTGACAATTTGCTGTGCTAAATTAATCATTACTTCTTCTAGCGCTTTGGTAAATTCATCGCAGATAGGCACACCACTTGCTCCTGTTGCAGTCAAGGTGAGAGAGTCATTAGTTGAAGTATCACCATCAACAGTAATACGGTTAAATGATTTATTTACTGCGTTGTGTAGAGCATTATCAAGTTGTTCTTTGGAAGCAATAATATCTGTAAATATAAAGCTCAGCATAGTTGCCATATTAGGGTGAATCATCCCTGAACCTTTGGCAATACCTGTAATTGTAACTTTTTTATTATTAATAGTTATTACTTTTGTAGATAATTTAGCATATGTATCAGTAGTCATAATTGCTTCTGCTACTTCTGGCAATTGGTTTTCGCTACTTGTTGTAATAATATGCTTAATCGTATCAGTAAAGCATTGCATTGGAAGTTTTTGACCAATCACCCCTGTTGAAAAAGGTAATACTTGATGAGTATGAATGTTTAATTCATGAGCCACCATTTTACAAATGTGTAGTGCATTATCGTATCCAATTTCACCACTTGCAATACCTGTGCCAGCGTTAGCATTTCCACTATTAATAATGAGTGCTCGCACATCATTATGAATATGTTTACGACCAATAATAACTGGTGCTGCACATACTGCATTTTTGGTAAATACTGCTGAAGTTACCGAACCTTCTGGCAAGATAATAATTGCTAAGTCTTTTTTATTTTGCAGGCTATTATTTGCATCTCTTACTGGTTGTTTAATTCCTGCACTGGTTGCACCAAATAAAATATTTTTCATAATGTTATTATAATTATTCTTTATGATAAGGGTGATTCTTTGTAATAGTATGTGCACGATAAATTTGCTCAATAAGTACTAATCGTGCGAGAGAGTGAGGCATAGTGGCTTTAGAAAGTGAGAGAATGCTATGTGCGTGTTGTTTTACTTCTGTGGCAATGCCAAATGCACCACCGATAACAAAAATAATATGTTTATAATCATCTGACCAACTGTTCATATGCTTCGCAAACTCATAACTAGAGTAATTAACTCCTGTCTCATCCAAAACGACACAATAATTCTCCTGTTTTATCAGGTATTTTAGTATTTCTTTACCTTCTTTTTCTTTGGTAGAATTTTTCAGAGTATGTATGGTGATATTTCGGAGTTGTTTTGTGTAATGAGCAATTCCTTCTTCAACCCACGCAGGAATTTTGGTTCCTATAGCGACAATAGTAATCACTATGATTCGTTCTTATGGGTAAATAATTTATCAAGCTCATAATATGCTCTGGCATCAGAAAGCATAATATGAATCACTACATAGGCTAAATCAACAATCGCCCAATTTGTACCAATGCCCTCTATGCCTATAATAGGTATACCTAGTTGTTTAGCATCGAGTTTAATATTCTCTGCACTAGAGTTAAGGTGCGTCGTAGAGCGAGCAGTGGCAATGATAATGCAATCAAACTCATCTGAAAGATTATTGTCATACCTGACTATCTCAGAGAGTTTTAAGTCATCTAATGAAGTGAATAATGATTCTAGGTTATCTGGTATATTCATATAATGCAGAATGGATGGAAGAAGGTACGAACTGAGAATAATCTTGGTGAGTAGTGATGTATTGCCTGATTTGAGTAGAAGAGATATCAATGTGTGCATGATTTGACACATACACCTTGCCTACTTCACCTCGGAGCCTCTGTGGTTCCACTACGTGAGTGAAATTATAATACTCAGTGATACTCTGAGCTGTAGTGTCGCTCGTATGACCACGTGGAAATACAATAATATTGCATAATGAGGCAAACAAAAGGAAGTCATCCCACGTTGCTAAATCCATAAAGCTATCACTTCCCATGATAAATTGTATGTCATTATACTTAGTCTTAAAGTGCTTGAGTGTATCAATCGTATAGGAAATTTTCCCATTAAATTCATATTCACTGATGGTAAATTGTGGATTATGTTTAGTTGCCAACTCAAGCATGTGTAACCGTTGCTCTTTAGTAAATAATAAAGAATCTTTATGTGCAGGAATTCCCGTAGGAATAAAGATTAGAGTATCCAACTGACATTCAGATAAGATATGATTCGCATGATTCATGTGCCCCAGATGAACAGGGTCAAATGCCCCACCAAATAGCCCAATCATTAGCTTAATACTTGCTCTAATTCCGCATGAGTCATCGCACTCATGGGGTAAGTGCGCGTATTGTCATGAATGCCTGAGCGATACTTGATAAATGCACTTTTGGAGTTAATTAATAAAAAGGGGTTACCCACACATTGCTCGCCAATAGTAGTCGTTAAATGCGAGCCGTAGTTGTGCCCACACCGGAGCATCAGGTGAGCAAGGTGCGGGGATTTAAATTGTTGTAAGGACTCATACATGGCTTCTACATCAGCACTTGGTAATATGCAATGTCCAGCACCATAGACAAATAGAGTGTCTCCCACAAAAATATCCTCACTTAAAATAAAACAAGTCCCATCGCTACTATGTCCGGGGGTATGCATGAGTGAGACTGGTGTTGCTCCGAGAGTGAAGCTATCATCAACTGTGAGTGATATAGTTGGACTTGTAAGCCCTAGATATTCATTTGTTCGCCCAGTATATATTTTTGCACCCGTTAAGCCATGTAGTTCATCTACAGCATTAGTATGGTCTGGATGATAATGTGTAACCCAGATTTGCCTCAGTTGATAGCCCATATCCGAGATAATAGTGGCAAATAATGCTGCTTCCCAAGCAGGATCTACAATAGCACATTGCTTACTCTCATGGTCAAAGATAATATGAATGGAATTCTCCAGTGCACCAACATGATATATGACTAATAACGTATAAGATTCTCTTGGAGTAAGTGTATATTGATATTGAGTAAGATGTATTGCAAGTAATTCGGTATGCATGAAGAGAATATTCCGTGGAATGATAAGTAAAAATTCTTGACTATTTTATCATATAGATTATAATACTCCCTTTTTTGGCTACCGTAGTTCTAAAATTGTTGTGAAGTACTGTCATAACAGTGTTCATACTGGTGTTTTACCATATGATAATATGGGGCTATAGCTCAGCTGGGAGAGCGCTACACTGGCAGTGTAGAGGTCAGCGGTTCGATCCCGCTTAGCTCCACCAACTGTGATAGTCAATAAAGTTCTCGTCCCCTTCGTCTAGTGGCCCAGGACTCCAGGTTTTCATCCTGGCAACAGGGGTTCGATTCCCCTAGGGGACGCCAAATTTTAACACCATAGTAAATGGTATATTTTTAGGAGCAAAAAACCGATGGTAAAGATTAGACTTGCCCGTGGTGGAGCGAAAAAAAGACCTTTTTACTCAATAGTTGTTACTGACGAACGTCGTCGTCGTGATAGTGGCTACATTGAGCGTATTGGATACTTTAATCCAGTAGCAAGAGGCGCAGAACAGCGTTTAACTCTTGATACGGAAAAGCTCGCAGCATGGATGGAAAAAGGTGCAAAACCAAGCGATAGAGTAAAACAACTCGTTAAAGAATACAACGACCCGAGCATTCGTGAAAAAATTATTGCAAAACGTGCAGCGGCAATCAAAGCACGCGAAGAGCAAAAAATCTTAGCAGCAAAAGCAGCCCTTGAAGCTCAGGCAAAAGAAGCAGCAGAAGCAGCAGCTGAGTCTAGCGAAGAAGCATAATTCACAAGATACCATTGATTCCTACCGATCAGCACTTACTTATTGGTAAGATCAATGGTATTTTTGGTATTAAAGGCTGGGTTAAGGTCTTTTCTTATTGCGATCCTATAGAAAATATTTGTACCTACTCTCCTTGGGTAATAGAGCATAAAGGCAGCTTGAGTTCTGTAGAGGTTAGGAGTAAGCGCCAAGGCAAAACCATTATCGCCAAACTTCCTCATATTCACACGCCAGAAGAAGCCCGCACGGTGCTCGGGACGGATATTTATATTCAGCACTCACAACTACCTCCGCTTGAAGATAGTTATTATTATTTTCAACTTGAGGGACTAGAAGTCATTGGGCTTGATAATCATCACTTTGGGCGGGTAGCCTATACCTTTGATACGGGCAGTAATTCTGTTATTGTGGTTAAACACCCAGACACTAAAGCAGAGTACTATATTCCATTGATTGAGCCCTATCTAGTGACCATAGATGTAACCACTAAGCGCATCACCGTAGATTGGGATAAAGACTTCTAAGTGTTATTAAACTACCAGATGAACGTTGACATCTATCATCATAATGGGTGAGTATCACTATATTAGATTTTCATAATATAAACTTTACGGTATAATTAACTCTTTTTGAACCGAGGTAATGCATGCAAAAAGGGATTTCATTAAAACAACATTTAACTCATTCTGAGGTTGTGCCTACTCTTCGTGAGCTAATCATTGAAGTTGCATTGACTACAAAAGAAATTTCCTACAAAATTGATAATGCAGCTCTAGAGGGTGCACTTGGGTTAGCAGGTAGCGAAAATATACAAGGCGAAGACCAAAAAAAACTTGATATTATTACTAATGAAGTCATGTTTGATCACCTCAAAACAGTAGGCTTACTTGCAGGTATGGGGAGTGAAGAAGTAGATAACCCAATGCACATTCCTAATGAATATCCTAAAGGTGATTACCTGATTTTCTTTGATCCACTCGATGGCTCATCAAATATTGATGTTAATATCTCTGTAGGCACTATTTTTTCAATTATTAAAAATCCTAAAGGTACTGATACCCCTGACACTCCTGATTATCTTTCGCAAAAGGGTACTGAGCAAGTAGCGAGTGGTTTTGTGGTATATGGTCCTTCTACTACCCTGGTATTGACTACTGGCAACGGCGTGTCTATGTTTATTCTTGATAATGCTATTGGCGAATATACTCTGGTTCGTGACCAAGTGACTATCCCCGAAGATACTGCAGAGTTTGCAATTAACATGTCTAATAAACGTTTCTGGGAAGCGCCAGTCGTGTCATATATTGATGACTGTTTAGCAGGTGAAACTGGTCCACTAGATAAACGCTACAATATGCGTTGGGTGGCTTCAATGGTCGCAGAAGTATTTAGAATCTTAACTAGAGGCGGGATTTTCCTTTATCCCATTGATGAGCGCACGCGTGAGCAGGGTGGTAAATTACGCCTGATGTATGAAGCAAACCCAATTGCCATGATTATTGAGCAAGCAGGTGGCGCGGCATCTACAGGGTATGAACGTATTTTAGATCTGCAACCAAATAATTTACACCAGCGTGTACCAGTCATTTTAGGCTCGAAAAATGAGGTAGAAAAAGTAGTTGGATACCACACTAAGTAATCTCTAGCAATATCTACTACTCTGAGCAATTTTTCTCAGAATTATTACTTTACTATAAATTTTATATCACAATATAATCTGTGGTATGTTGATTGTAATCAAGCGGTAAAATTATATTTTACTTTGCAGATATTACATATGAACATCATTTTATTAGGTCCCCCAGGAGCAGGTAAAGGCACTCAAGCAAGTGCAATTTGTCAGGCATTTAATATTCCACAAATTTCTACTGGTGATATGCTCAGAGCAGCAGTAAAAGAGGGAACCGAACTCGGCAAAAAAGCTAAGGCAGTGATGGACTCAGGCAACCTTGTATCAGATGATATTATTATTGGTATTGTTAAAGAACGCATTAGCCATGAGGACTGTGCGAACGGCTTTTTATTTGACGGCTTTCCACGTACCGTCCCTCAAGCAGAGTCACTAGTAGAAGCAGGCATTACTATAGATCATATCGTAGAAATCGCAGTGCCAGATGAAGATATCATCACCCGTATGAGTGGCAGATGGGTACACCTCGCTAGTGGTAGAACCTACCATACCACCTTTAATCCACCCAAAAAAGCGGGTAAAGATGATGAAACAGATGAAGCACTTGTGCAGCGTGAAGATGATAAAGAACAGGTAGTAAAAGAGCGCCTAGAGGTATATCATAAGCAAACTGCTCCACTCGTAGAGTTTTACAACACACATGCAGGCTATTGCAAGATTGACGGCACAGAGACTGTTTCCCAAGTTTCAGCGTGTATTATAGGTGCATTGCAGGCTTAATTTGAGTATTGCAGGTGGGTGATAATTTCTATTGATGCCTTATTAATATCACGATCTTGCTGTAGTGTATCTCTGACCACAAATAAATCTTGCTGATTTGGAGTGTAAAACGCTAATTTTAAATGAGCAAAATGGTGAGTGAGAGTAATATTATATTCTCTGGCAATATCCTCAGCACTTTTTGCCCCAAGCTCTACCATAAGATTACCAGTAATCAAAGATTCCTCATTGTTAGAAGTGTTATAGATGATCCGATCTGTATAGTCGGTAATCCCATTTTCAAATACAGTGGTAGTAGTGTTTCCATTTGGGAATTTAGATTTTTTATGTGATGCCTGTGAGGCAAATGGATATTCCTGAGAATTAAACTTTGAAGTTTGTTGCTCATTGTAAGAGATAATAGGCTCAAAGGAATATTCTAGAGAATTGATTTGTATTGTATTTGCACAACTTAAAGTAGGAAAAACTAAAAGTGCTAGTAATATTTTTTGCATCATGTACTCCATATTGTTAATGTCCATAAAAACGTATCTTCCAAGAATTCAGCGTACCCCCAGAAGTGTTATCATAATCTGAAGAGCCATCTATGACTCTTAAGGTCCAATTACCCAAACTTGGCTCCCCATAGAATGCATTACTCACTAAGACCATATTAAGGTCATCACTCTCAGCAAAGCTATTAAATATATTTAAGACTACACTTTTAGTACCACTTGGTGAGGTCAATTCTAGCGCAAGTTCTCCCGAAATTGTATGAGAAATATTCACATCAATTTGTACCGCTTCAAGAGTGATATTTTGTGTACTATTAATTATTGAAGTCACTCCTGTGGCATTTTCATTGGGTATGGTAGCACTGGTGCTATTTGTAATATACCCAGTATCTACAAAGGTACCTAAACTGCCATTTACATAACTGGTGGCTGATGCCACAGCACGAGCAGCATCTATTCGACCAAATCCATACCAATTATGAAAGTTATAGCCTGCAGCATTAGTAAACCACTTGGGTTCAATAACATATGTGATTCCGTTAATTGTAGAAGTAATATCTGATATGGTAGCATTAATTTGTTTAGAAGTATTTGCTAAAATATGCTTTACATCTCGCCAAGTAAGGCTTGGGTTAGCTTCTAACATCAGAGCAATCACCCCACTTACTACAGGTGCAGCACTTGAGGTACCACTAAATATTGAAGTATAATTACATGCTGGATTTTGACTATTTGCATTCGTTTCAAAACTATTTCCAGGATTAGAGAGACTGCTTCGACTATAGCCACGAGCACAGCCAGATTGATCAGTAGTTAAGATAGCAGGAGCAATTCTACCATCTTCACCGCCTGGTGCGCTCACCCAGATATTAGCACCTGTGGTAGAATAACTTGACTTCATATCATTGGCATTAGTAGCCCCTACAACTATTTGATAAGGGATAGCATTTTTTGGGTCCATATTAGCATTTTGACAAGTGTACCTATCATCTGAGCAATCTATATCTTCTACCTTTTCAAAGCCATTTCCCGCCGATGTTACATAGAGTGCACCTTTGCCACTTCGTAGAGAAGTCACCCCTTTGCGATACTGTGCTTCAATAGCAGAATTCAAGCGAATATCATAGTTATTATCAGCCCCATAACTTTGATTAAAAATAGCTACGTCAGTTGAGTAAGATGCTCCGCCTAGTGAATTAAGCTGATTAGCAATGGTTTGCTTTTCTAAATAATTAAACCCCTTAAGACTAGCATTTGGTGCTACTCCTTTAGGGCCAATGTTATTATCAAGTGCAGCTATGATACCTGCAACTGAAGTCCCATGATCTCCTAAGTTATCTGCACCTTTATGAGTTCTAGTTGGGTCATTATCATTTTCTACAAAGTCTCGTGAGCCATTTACTACCACATTATCTACTAAATCCTCATGTGCTATTTCTAGCCCTTCATCTATTACTGCTACAATGACGCCCTTGCCAGTGTACGTTACTCCTTGAATATTAATATCTGCACCACTCACTCCACCATATCTAGCAAAGTTTGTTTGTCCAGTATTGTTTAAGTGCCATTGGTTAGAAGTGAGGTCGCTTGTTTGAGTGTTAGGTGAGCCACCGCCTCCACCACCACAACTAGCTAAGATTATAGCAATGCTAAATACAACAAGTAGTTTATTCATAAGACAATAATATTAACAGTAATTATTGATTACAACAGCTCAGTTAAGGTAGTACATATCATACTCTCATGTACTGGGAATGTAAGTGTTTTATCTACCTTATATCTTTTTTGAAATTGCTCTAATTTATCGGTAATAATACTATCATAGAGTAATATTATCTTGGCATCTGGACTCTTATGTTGGAGTGTTGCTAACACTGATTCAATATTACTTACTCGATCACGAAACTCTGGATTGTAATGAAACTCAGCCAACACCAAATCATATGTATGTATGTTCGCGAGTTTTACCGCTTTTCTGGGAGTGTGTTCCCGATCTACCTCAAAACCAAAGTCAGTCAAAACTTTGGTAAAATCAACAAAGCCACCAAAATCAATAAAAAATAATGCACGCATACTATGCCCAAAGAAGAAAAAAATTACTTGCTCAAATAGAGCCTGATAGTGTTGTTATTTTAGCCACTCATCCACAGATGAAACGCAGTAATGACACTTTTTTTCCATTTCGACCTCATAGTAGTATGGTGTACTTCACTGGTTGTACTGAGCCACAAACTATTATGCTCCTATCACATAAGGAATATCGGTTATTCTTACGCCCTAAACACCCTGAAAAAGAACTCTGGGATGGCAATATCATTGGTCTAGAAGAGGGAGCTACAGTGTTTGACTGTGAGACTTCAAATATTAACATGATTGGTGCAGAACTACCAAAACTATTAAAGCAATATACCAAAGTCTATTTTGATTTTGATAATATTAACACTTCATTACTCGAAACTCTTACTCACCTGCCTTATCAAAGTTTAGCCCCGCTCATCACCTTACTTCGCGTGTTCAAAGACGACTGGGAAATCACCATGATGCGCACTGCTGCCAAAATCAGTAGTGAGGCACACATTCAAGCTATGCAACAGGTAGGGCAATGCGAGTATGAATTTGAGGTACAGAGTATTTTTGATGCACATTTCACTAAACATAATACAGAGCATGCCTACTCCCCGATTGTAGCCGGTGGGAATAATGCAAATACCTTGCATTATGTTGAGAATACTGCACCTCTACACTCTGATGAATTACTATTAATTGATGCTGGCTGTGAACACCACTATTATGCGAGTGATATTACCCGCACCTTTCCTATTAGTGGCACCTTTAGTAAAGCACAAACAACGCTGTATACTATTGTCTTGCAGACGCAACAGCACACCATTGAGCAGGTTCAGCCGGGTACAACTATTGCCGAGTTGGATAACTTTGCAAAAGAGTATATGAGCCAACAACTCATAGCACTCGGGCTTATTACTACCAAAGCGCAAATCAAAGAAATCTTTCCGCATGGTATCGGGCATTTTTTAGGACTCGATGTGCATGACGTTGGAGGTAAAAATATTGTGCTTGAGCCGAGTATGGTGCTCACCATAGAACCTGGGATTTACATTCCATTTGATGCTAAAATTGATGAACAATTTAGTATATACAAGGGAATAGGTATTCGCATAGAAGATGATGTATTAGTCACTTCTACTGGGTATGAAGTCTTAACCAAAGACTGCCCCAAACAGATTGCGGATATTGAATTACTTATCCAAGCTCATTAACTATGGACATAAAAACTGCAACACAACACGTTATTGCTGGTAAGCATTTAAGTATTATAGAAATGCAATCAGTAATGAATAGCATTATGAATGGTGAGACTGAAGAAATCGCTATTGCAGGGTTTTTGACTGCACTTGCTACTAAGGGTGAGGCAATTAGCGAGATTATTGGCGCGGTGAAAGTCATGCGTGTACTTTCTACTAAAGTACCTATTACTCATACTCAGCACCTAGTAGATACTTGTGGTACTGGGGGCGATGGCTTGGGAATATTTAATGTCTCTACTGCCAGTGCCTTTGTAGTAGCGGCGAGCGGAGCAAACGTTGCTAAGCATGGCAACCGTTCTATTTCTTCAAAATCAGGTAGTGCAGATGTACTAGAAGCTGCAGGGGTTAATTTAGATATGACTCCAGAAGCCATTGCTAACGCAGTAGATTCTATTGGTATTGGCTTTATGTTTGCCCAGCATCATCATAGTGCTATGCGCCATGTGATCAACGTACGCAAAACCCTTGGTATTCGTACTATATTTAACATTCTTGGCCCGCTTACCAACCCTGCTGGTGCACCCAACCAAGTGATTGGGGTGTATAAATCAGAGCTCACTATGGTATTTGCCAAAGTACTCAAAGAGTTAGGAGCAAAGCACGTAATGGTAGTTCATGCTGCTGATGGTATGGATGAAATCTCAGCATTTGCCACCACCTTGGTCGCCGAACTTAAAGACGGGGTGATACGAGAATACGAAATTCAACCTGCAGATTATGATATTCATGTGGGAGACATCTCGCGCATTCAGGTATCGAATGCAGAAGAATCACTTGCTCTAATGCAAGATGCACTCGATGGCAAAGGCAGTGAAGCGTACAACATGGTAGCACTCAATGCAGGTGCAGCAATTTATGTCAGTGGTCAAGCCTCATCGCTCTCTGCAGGCATAGATCAAGCACGCAAGATTCTCAACTCGGGCGCAGCGCATCAAAAGCTTGATGATTATGTGCGTATGAGTACAGGGTGTTAAGTGTTATTAAGCGAATGTGAATAATACAACTAAGGATGTAAATTTCAAGGAGACGTATATGAGTAATATGGATTTAAAAAACATGCAAGAAATAGACGTAATCATAGCAAAACGTTATGTTGAAATAGCAAAATTAGTTAAACAAACATTGCAGTATCCTATAGTAGTAACAGTTGGGATGTTTGTTACCGTATTAGTACTATATAATCTATTATTAAGTTAATGAATATTGGCATTATCGGCGTTACCGGCTACACTGGGCTTGAGCTATTACGCATTCTAAATCATCACCCGTACGCTACAGTTACCCATGTAGGTGTGCGCTCTGAAGTAGGTACGCCTATTACCCATATCTTCCCAAGCCTTACTGGCAGCTACGATGCACTGCATTGTATTTCGGTAAATGACGAAGCATTTTATGAGTGTGATGTGGTGTTTTTTGCCACCCCACATGGGGTAGCTATGAACCGTGCGCAAAGCTTTTTAGACCGCGGGATCAAGGTCATTGACTTAGGTGCTGACTTTCGTATGCAAAACCACACGCAGTGGTCTCAGTGGTATGGTATGCCTCATACAGCCACTAGTACGCTCACTAAAGCAGTATATGGGCTGGTAGAAGTTCATACAAAAGCCATTGCCTCAAGTCACTTAATAGCCAACCCAGGGTGTTATCCTACTGCTATTATGCTTGGGTTATTACCACTATTAGAGCAACAACTCATTTGCTCGAAAATTATCGCTGACTGCAAAAGTGGCGTAAGCGGAGCAGGTAGAGGTGCTAAGATCAATACATTATTATGCGAAGCAAGTGAAAACCTCACTGCATATGGGGTAAATCATCATCGCCATAAACCAGAAATATTAGAACAACTCCACCAGTTTAATACTTCATTAGAGTTAGTATTTACCCCACACCTCATCCCTATGAAGCGTGGTATGCTTGCTACCCTCTATATTGATGTAAATACAACTACTTCAGTGCAAGAGATGTATGAAACCTATTATCATAATAACCAAATGGTACACATCATGCCCAGTGGTACTCAGCCTCAGACCAAATCAGTACTTGGCACCCCAGCTACGCATATTGGTATCGTACAAGATACTGGTGAGCATTCTAGTAGCCTGATTATAACTTCAGTGATTGATAATGTAGCAAAAGGTGCTTCTGCTCAGGCAGTGCAAAATATGAACGTGATGTGTGGGTATGAAGTAAATACGGGGCTTGACTCACTTGCTATATTGCCGTAGTTAAAGTTTAGCACTAATATACTCCATACATTCAAGGGCAATGTTGCTGCTTGTAACTTGTTGTATTTCTCGTACTCCAGTAGGTGAGGTAATATTTATCTCGGTAAGATACTCCCCAATCACATCTATCCCTACAAAGTCTAGCCCATTTGCCACTAAAAATGGGCGTATCTCCTCGCAAATAAATTTATCTCGCTTGGTTAAGTCACGTATTTCATAACTTGCTCCTTGGGCTAAGTTGCCTTTAAAGTCACCTTGTTTGGGTATACGCGCGAGGCTTACGCCTGTATGTTCCCCACCTATTAAAATTATTCGTTTATCTCCCGCACTTATTTCCGGGATAAAGCACTGTACCATAATCGGAGTAATGCCATTATTAGTGAGTTCGTTAACTTCTGCGGTGATAGATTCCTCCGCATCTTTTTTATAAATGCCATTACCGCCCATCGCATCTAATGGTTTTAGGATTATAGTACTAAACTGCATACGAAATTCTTCAATCACTGAGGCATTACTACTAATCAATGTAGGTACACACAGATGCGGAAATACACTCAGCACCATTTTTTCATTAAAGTCTCTAAGGGAGCGTGGGTTATTCACCACCAGCACCCCGGACTTTTGGGCAATTTCTAAGAGATAAGTCGCATATATATAATGCATATCAAATGGTGGGTCTTTACGCATCATAATCACTTGCATTTCATCCAGAGTCATCGTTGCTGTGGCAACTATTTCATAATACTTCTGTGCTGTGATATTTACGCTAATCTTTGTCACATGAGCAAATACTCTATTCTTAGTGCTCTCATACCACATATTTGTACAATCACACACATATAATTCATACCCTAATTGTTGGCTTGCCTCAAGCATGGCGAGAGTAGTATCTTTTATGGGGTTAATAGATGCAATATCATCCATCACAAAAAGTATGTTCATAATTGTATCTTTTTTAATTGGTTGTGGAGTGTGTCTATATCACCAGTATTATCTATAATCACGCATGGAATATGCTCACATATTTTTACTCGCTCTGCATTAGTAGCTTGGTTATCTAGTATGTGTTTTGCCAGCTCTGAGTTCATGCCACTGTGCCTATCACGCGCCATCATCCGCTCATATTGCAATGCTCTAGTACTTTGTACAATGAGTGCACTATCAAAATACTCATACCACTGATGCTCATATAGCAGAGGTACCATGACAATAACACGCTCACCACGTAGTGTTGAGATTTCAGCATTCATCAACTCTAGTATCTTAGGGTGCGTTAGTGTTTCAAGTTTGTGCTTGAGCGTACTATCACTAAATACGCACTCTTTTATATACTCTGTATTCAGCACTCCATCACTGAGCACTTTAGTACCAAATAATACTACTAATTCATCATGTACTAAGGGCAATACGCGTTTATTTACGTGGTCAAGATCAATGAGATTTTCACCAACACTAGCAAAATATCTCCCTACACTACTTTTGCCAGAAGCAATCCCGCCCGTGAGTGCAATTTTTTTCATAAATTTATTGACAAATAGCCTAAAACAACAGAAAATAACGCTCTTTCGTGGTCATGTAGCTCAGCTGGTTAGAGCACAGCATTCATAATGCTGGGGTCGGTGGTTCAAGTCCACCCATGACTACCAGTAAAATCAAATATCTACATAAATCATTAGATTTAACAAAAACTCTGGGGACACACTGGGGGCACAAAAAGTTTTTTAATTGAGCAGTTTTCCAAATAAATTATACTCATTTTGTTGATTTAGATACTCCCTCTATCTTTGCCACTATATTTATTATCATCGCCAAAGTCTAGTGGTGGTAATTCATCATCTTTATTATCATCATCAAAGTTTAGCGGCGGTAGTTTCTCATTGTCCACATCCATCCTAAATAAGGGATTTTCCGATTTAAGCCTCTCCTCAAGGGCGAATAGTGGATTATCTTTTTCTGCGTTTCCCTCTGTTTGAGATGCTAGACTATCATCTTTGTAAATGTATAACTCCCAAATTATTGCTACAGCAATTAAAGAAAATATTGTTATTATCAAAGCCTTGGTAAGTTTTTTAAAGATATTTTTTATCATTTGAGACTTTAGAGTTGGAAAGTGCTGAGACAAAATAAATAATAATATAGTCCATATGAAAACTTCAACGATTAATATATAGAATGATATAGGTGTATATTGAAGAGATATAATGTTAATATCCAGTATGAATTTAAAATCAATTCCATCTGAAACAAATTGAGTGTTATTAAGCCATAAGTCTCTTTTTTGTATGACTAAAGGAATATTATAGGTTGGTGGAAATAATAATATTGGAATAACTCCTAAGCCCCAATACAGTAAATATTTGTTTATAAACTCATTATTTTTGATATTTTCAAAATTCATTATAAGTGTCTAGGTATTACTTTTGGCCCATAAATATACTTGCTTTCACGTACGATACTAAAGTATAACATTTAATCATACTAAAAACTAGTGCCTAATATTGTACTGATTTTAGATACTCCCTATCATCGTCCATACTGGATGAATAAAATTTCACTTTAAGCTTCTCTAGTAAGATACTTTCATATCCTTTTTTCGCCATATCAAATACGGTGAGTAGGTTATGCTGTTTGCTGTTGTATGATTTACTCCAGTTTCTACAATTCACCTTTTTAAGTTCACCTGTACTACGCCCCATAACGCAATATTAAAGATGTTTCCATCAGCTATGTAGTGTGCTGATATTGTTGCGATGTAGTTTAGTCATTTGACTACTTTATATACTACGAATATGCTGAATAATTCAACGATAATAAAACCATACCAAATTAGTGCTATAAAAACCTAAAAAAAACTTACAAAATGCATTTTTACGGTATAATCGTTGGGGTGTAAGTAAATTATGCATAAGCATTTTTACCTAGATAATTAAATTAATCACAATGTTTGCCATGGAGAAACATATGCACCAGTCCAAAAATGCTACTATTAGTTTGAGTTTTGCTAATATCAAACTCTATATACTTTTAGCACTTTCCTCAATATTTCTTGCTAGTTGTGGTGGTTCATCTAGTAATGATGGTAGTGGTGGTAACTCAGGCTCTACTATTACTGTAGGCTTGTTTAAAGGACCTACTGTAGGCGCAAGTTGTGATATTACAGATGCTTCTGGTAAGACCATTAATCGTATAACTGGTCCAAAGGGTCTTTCTATTGAATCCTCAAGTATATCTCCTGGCATACTTACTGTTTCATGCTCGGGTGGTACATATATTGATGAAGCGACTAATGCAGAAGTAGATGCACCAAATATGCGTGCAGTAGCATACTATCCAGGTGGTGACTTCAAAATTATTATATCTCCATTATCAGAAATTGCTTACCAACGTGCTATTGCAGTAGCTGGTAATGTTGATTCTCTTGATGAATCAAAGGTAAATGCTGAAAGTGAAGCAGTAGCAACCTTATTTGGTCTTGACGGAGTTAATACCCTACAAACTATCCCAACACCTATTGTAGGTACGAATGCAGCAACTGCTGAAGACAATGATGAAGGTAGATTTGCTATGGTGCTCGCAGGGCTATCAAAAATGATTGGTGACAGCCAAGGTGGTACTTCTACTGCTCAAGTAGAAGCAGGTATTGATGCACTTGTTAAAGACTTAGCAGAGGATGGTGTATTTGATACCAAAGATAGTCTTATTGCAGGTATTAACTCTGTTGTTGTATCAAATCCAAGCATTGATTCTGAAGTGAATGCCACATTAACGACAGCTATTTCAGATGCTACTTTAGATGCTACCGCTACTCTTACTGCTGTAGAAGCGCCAGCGATTAGTGTACCCAATAATACTCAGTATGTGTATGTTGTAAATACTGCAATTACTAATTTAGTATATAGTGCACTCGAATCTAGTGGTGGTGCCACAGAATGTAGTATTAGCTCGCTCCCTCAGGGGCTACAATTAAATGGTACAACAACTCTTACTGTAGCACCTAATAGGTCTGGGCAATGTGTAATATCAGGTACGCCAAGCACAGTAACTGCTACTGCTAATTACACACTGACAGTAAGCAATGCTATAGGTAGCGAATCCGCAGAAATTAGCTTAACTGTGAATCCAGAAGCACCAAATGTTGCTGATGCAAGTGCACAAACACTCACTAAAGGTACTCCTGCTACTATTAGCTTTGACAATACAGGTGGCACAATTACAAGTTGTACTTTAGATGTAACCTCTGACTCTCTGACTGGAACAGGACTATCTCTTAATAGTAATGATTGCTCAATCACTGGAACTCCAAATACTGTAACTACGTTAAATATTGTTGTTGTTGCAACTAATGTTACTGCAACTGATACTGCTAACGTGTCTATCACTATTAATGACGAAGCTCCCGCTCTTCAAAATATTCCTACCAAACAAATTTTCGCTCTCAATGTTGCCAAAACAATTACCTTCAATAATGCCGGCGGTGGTACACTTACCGAATGTAGTGTTAGTCCAGCATTACCAACTGGGTTAACCATTGCTCCAAATAGCACTAATACAACATGTGAAATCACTGGTAGTGCAACCACAGAAACACCAGTTGCAACATATACGATTACAGCAAAAAATGCTACCGCACAATCTAATGCTGATGTTGCTATAGAAGTTGTTAATATAATTCCAGTAAATGTAGTACCAATAACTTCAAGTGTTTTTGAAAATGCAGGCTCTGTAGTTGCATTCCGCATTGAAACAACACCAGCTCCAAGTTCAGATCTTACAGGTACACTGAACTTTGGTGGTAATGCAAGTACTGGTGGACATGCAAGTGCTGCAAAAAGTACATTTACTATTGCTGCAGGTACTACCTCAACAACATTATCGATAAATCTTACTGATAATGAGTATCCAAATAGCGCTAGAGTATTTACTGCTCAAGTAAGCAGTGTGAGTGATACTACCTATGGTCCAGGTGCAACTGGAAGGATTGATATTACTGATAATGATGCCCCTTATGTAGTAACAGTATCAGGGACAAATGCACCACTTACTGAAGCTGATAATGCTATTCTTACATTTACTATTAGCACAAATAGAGCTGTTGCCACAAATGACGCGGTTACTGTTGATTTAAGTTATGGTGATTCAAGCACTACAGCAGATGTATCAGGTACTTCTGACTTTAGTAATATTCCAACTCAGGTAGTTATCTCAGCAGGTGAAAATAGTGCTACGCTAGAACTTCCACTAGTAAATGACAATACTGTAGAACGTACAGAATATGTAAATGCAGCAATTAGTAACGCAACTAATGCACATGGCGGATCATTTGCTATAGGTAGTAGCCAAACAGCAACAATTAGTGATAATGATACCTACCAAATCAGCATTGCCAAAATCAGAGATGGTGCTGAGAATAATAATGATTCACCAACAAGTGCACAATTTGCAGTAACAGTAACTCCAGCTAATGAAACTGGTGGTGATATTACTGGTACTCTGATCTATGATGGTACTGCAGATCAAGGCACAGACTATACTGCCAAAAATACATTTAGTATTAGTAATGGAGCAAGTTCAGATACTATTGAATTACCTATTCGTGAAAACCCAAATGGTGAAGGTAATCAAACAATAGAAGTTTCTATTAATACTTCTACTATTAGTGTATCTGGTGGTTATGACTATTCTGTTGCTCAAGATTCTGCAACAGCAAGTATTATTGATGATGATATTACTCAAATCATTATCAACAGGGTTACTGAAAATATTACAGAATCAAGTGCTACTGGAGTAGAGTTATTTACTGTTAGTGTACTTAATGCAGATAGCTCGTTAATGACGAATAATGGCTTAGGTGCTATTAGTGGTACTATTACATTTAGTGGTGACGCATTTACAGGGAATGATGTTACTACACCAAGTGCTACTACATTTAACTTCCCACTAGGAAGTATTACTAATCCACAAACGATTACATTTAATATTAATCAAGATACTACGCCTGAGAACACTGAACAAATTACTGCACAAATTACTGCAGTTGTAGATGGAGTAAATGCAGATTCCTACAGTGTAAATACAAATCCTGTATCAGTAGGTGTTGAGGATGATAGTGATAACTACACCATCACCATCGGCTCACCAGTAAATGCTACAGAAGGTACTACGAACCCACAATTCACCCTCACTACCGACCCAGCTGTTGCTAGTGGTGATACGATTACAGTAAACCTTAGCTACACAGGTAGTGCAGATACTACAGGTACTTCTGACTTTAGTAACTTACCAGACTCTGCAACCATTACTACAGGTACTACAGGTACATTAATTCTCACCTTAGCAACTGATGATGGTATTGTTGAACTTGATGAAACTGTTATAGCAACGATTGATTCAGCGACCAATGCTAATGGAATCAGTTTAAACATTGGTACACCAAATAACTCAACAGCAACAATTAATGATAATGATACTCATAGTGTATCTATTGCTAAAGCTACCGATGGTGATGGAACAGAAGATTCTAATGATAATACGTTAGAATTTGTTATCTCTGTAACTCCACCAAACACTGAAGCAGATATTACCGGCACACTTATACTTAGTGGTACTAATATTGATGCAAATGACTTTACAGGAGTAGCCAATACTAGCTTCCCTAATGTGCCATTTACTATTACTACATCTGATAACGGCTCGCAAACCATCACTATTGGTATTGCTGACCCAGATGACGCAGAGGGCTCAGAAACAGTTATTGCAACTCTTAATAACTCATTTACCTCAGGCGGATATAGTACTACTGTAGCATCAAATAATAGTGCTAATGCAACAATTACAGATAATGATATTACTGCTGTGAAAATTAGAGCACTACCAACTACTGTTGCAGAATCAGATACTAATCAAACTATAAGTTATGAAGTATATCTCGACGGTAGTGCTGTCGGCGGTGCTATTAATCCAGTCTCAGGTACTATTACCTTTAGTGGTGCTACTACACAAGTACTAGATAGTACAGCACAACCATTTAATATTACAAGTGGTAGCGCACAAACTATTCAATTGACCTTAATAGGTGACACTACACCAGAAGCAGTGAGTACCCTTACTGCAACTATTGACCCTAATAGTATTACGAACACCGCACAGTTCCAAGCAAGTTCACCTGATAATAGTGCAACTATTACTATTACTGATGATGATAACTACACCATCACCATCGGCTCACCAGTAAATGCTACAGAAGGTGGTACGAACCCACAATTCACCCTCACTACCGACCCAGCTGTTGCTAGTGGTGATACGATTACAGTAAACCTTAGCTACACAGGTAGTGCAGATACTACAGGTACTTCTGACTTTAGTAACTTACCAGACTCTGCAACCATTACTACAGGTACTACAGGTACATTAATTCTCACCTTAGCAACTGATGATGGTATTGTTGAACTTGATGAAACTGTTATAGCAACGATTGATTCAGCGACCAATGCTAATGGAATCAGTTTAAACATTGGTACACCAAATAACTCAACAGCAACAATTAATGATAATGATACTCATAGTGTATCTATTGCTAAAGCTACCGATGGTGATGGAACAGAAGATTCTAATGATAATACGTTAGAATTTGTTATCTCTGTAACTCCACCAAACACTGAAGCAGATATTACCGGCACACTTATACTTAGTGGTACTAATATTGATGCAAATGACTTTACAGGAGTAGCCAATACTAGCTTCCCTAATGTGCCATTTACTATTACTACATCTGATAACGGCTCGCAAACCATCACTATTGGTATTGCTGACCCAGATGACGCAGAGGGCTTGGAAACAGTTATTGCAACTCTTAATAACTCATTTACCTCAGGCGGATATAGTACTACTTTAGCATCAAATAATAGTGCTAATGCAACAATTACAGATAATGATATTACTGCTGTGAAAATTAGAGCACTACCAACTACTGTTGCAGAATCAGATACTAATCAAACTATAAGTTATGAAGTATATCTCGACGGTAGTGCTGTCGGCGGTGCTATTAATCCAGTCTCAGGTACTATTACCTTTAGTGGTGCTACTACACAAGTACTAGATAGTACAGCACAACCATTTAATATTACAAGTGGTAGCGCACAAACTATTCAATTGACCTTAATAGGTGACACTACACCAGAAGCAGTGAGTACCCTTACTGCAACTATTGACCCTAATAGTATTACGAACACCGCACAGTTCCAAGCAAGTTCACCTGATAATAGTGCAACTATTACTATTACTGATGATGATAACTACACCATCACCATCGGCTCACCAGTAAATGCTACAGAAGGTGGTACGAACCCACAATTCACCCTCACTACCGACCCAGCTGTTGCTAGTGGTGATACGATTACAGTAAACCTTAGCTACACAGGTAGTGCAGATACTACAGGTACTTCTGACTTTAGTAACTTACCAGACTCTGCAACCATTACTACAGGTACTACAGGTACATTAATTCTCACCTTAGCAACTGATGATGGTATTGTTGAACTTGATGAAACTGTTATAGCAACGATTGATTCAGCGACCAATGCTAATGGAATCAGTTTAAACATTGGTACACCAAATAATAGCTCAACAGTAACAATTAATGATAATGATACCTACCAAATCAGCATTGCCAAAATCAGAGATGGTGCTGAGAATAATAATGATTCACCAACAAGTGCACAATTTGCAGTAACAGTAACTCCAGCTAATGAAACTGGTGGTGATATTACTGGTACTCTGATCTATGATGGTACTGCAGATCAAGGCACAGACTATACTGCCAAAAATACATTTAGTATTAGTAATGGAGCAAGTTCAGATACTATTGAATTACCTATTCGTGAAAACCCAAATGGTGAAGGTAATCAAACAATAGAAGTTTCTATTAATACTTCTACTATTAGTGTATCTGGTGGTTATGACTATTCTGTTGCTCAAGATTCTGCAACAGCAAGTATTATTGATGATGATATTACTCAAATCATTATCAACAGGGTTACTGAAAATATTACAGAATCAAGTGCTACTGGAGTAGAGTTATTTACTGTTAGTGTACTTAATGCAGATAGCTCGTTAATGACGAATAATGGCTTAGGTGCTATTAGTGGTACTATTACATTTAGTGGTGACGCATTTACAGGGAATGATGTTACTACACCAAGTGCTACTACATTTAACTTCCCACTAGGAAGTATTACTAATCCACAAACGATTACATTTAATATTAATCAAGATACTACGCCTGAGAACACTGAACAAATTACTGCACAAATTACTGCAGTTGTAGATGGAGTAAATGCAGATTCCTACAGTGTAAATACAAATCCTGTATCAGTAGGTGTTGAGGATGATAGTGATAACTACACCATCACCATCGGCTCACCAGTAAATGCTACAGAAGGTACTACGAACCCACAATTCACCCTCACTACCGACCCAGCTGTTGCTAGTGGTGATACGATTACAGTAAACCTTAGCTACACAGGTAGTGCAGATACTACAGGTACTTCTGACTTTAGTAACTTACCAGACTCTGCAACCATTACTACAGGTACTACAGGTACATTAATTCTCACCTTAGCAACTGATGATGGTATTGTTGAACTTGATGAAACTGTTATAGCAACGATTGATTCAGCGACCAATGCTAATGGAATCAGTTTAAACATTGGTACACCAAATAACTCAACAGCAACAATTAATGATAATGATACTCATAGTGTATCTATTGCTAAAGCTACCGATGGTGATGGAACAGAAGATTCTAATGATAATACGTTAGAATTTGTTATCTCTGTAACTCCACCAAACACTGAAGCAGATATTACCGGCACACTTATACTTAGTGGTACTAATATTGATGCAAATGACTTTACAGGAGTAGCCAATACTAGCTTCCCTAATGTGCCATTTACTATTACTACATCTGATAACGGCTCGCAAACCATCACTATTGGTATTGCTGACCCAGATGACGCAGAGGGCTTGGAAACAGTTATTGCAACTCTTAATAACTCATTTACCTCAGGCGGATATAGTACTACTGTAGCATCAAATAATAGTGCTAATGCAACAATTACAGATAATGATGCATATACTATATCTATAGAGTCAGTCGCAAACGCAGTTGTGACTGAAGGTGATGTTAATAAACCTACATTTAGAGTAGTAGCAAACCATCCGGTACTCGCTGGTGATAGTATTAACGTAGCAATTAGTTATACTGGTAGTGCATCGGGTTCAGATGATATTAGCACTCCTACTACCGTAACCATTCCAGCAGGTGCTACTTCAGCAACATATACTGTAGATGTAGTAGATGACAATATTACCGAGTCAAATGAATCATTTACTATTGCGCTTAACGATAGTCAAGAAAATACTACAAGTAACGGTATTGCAGTAAACCGCTCATCTACTTTAAGTGCACAAGCTATTACCTATACCATTAATAACGACGATATAGCTACAGTAAACTTTGATGCAAACTCATCAAGTGCCAACGAAGGTAACTCAGGTACTTCTTCAGCAGATGTAACACTAAGTATGACTAATCCGAGCTCTGCTGCTACTACTATTACCTACACCGTAGGTGGTACTGCTAACAACCCTGATGACCACACCCTATCAGATGGTACGATTACCATCCCTGCAGGTCAAACAGTAGGTACGATTACTATCACTGATATTAGAGGTGATAACGTAGTTGAGGATGATGAAACAGTCATCATAACTATTACACGTCTAACTGGTGCAGAGTTAGGTAGCACACTCACTCACACCTATACGATTACTAATGATGATATAGCTACAGTAAACTTTGATGCAAGCTCATCAAGTGCCAACGAAGGTAACTCAGGTACCTCTTCAGCAGATGTAACACTAAGTATGACTAATCCGAGCTCTGCTGCTACTACTATTACCTACACCGTAGGTGGTACTGCTAACAACCCTGATGACCACACCCTATCAGATGGTACGATTACCATCCCTGCAGGTCAAACAGTAGGTACGATTACTATCACTGATATTAGAGGTGATAACGTAGTTGAGGATGATGAAACAGTCATCATAACTATTACACGTCTAACTGGTGCAGAGTTAGGTAGCACACTCACTCACACCTATACGATTACTAATGATGATACTACAACACTTCAGTTTGCCTCAGGGTTGCCTACAAGTGGTTTAGAAAGTGCTACCGCACTCACTCTCACTGTAACATTAACCAACCCAGCAGCTCATACCATCACAGCAGGTGTAACAGCTAATGCTAGTAGTAGTGCAACAAGTGATGGCACAGACTATACCTTGCCAAACTCAGTTACTATTAATGCAGGTGATACCGTAGGTACAATTAGTATCACTATTAATGATGACAATACTGTAGAAGAAACTGAAACTATTGTTGTTGATCTTTCTAATGTGTCTGGTATTGCAGGTGTTTCACTAGGCTCCCCTGTACAGCATACCTATAATATTACTAATGATGATACAACTACAGTAAACTTTGATGCAAGCTCATCAAGTGCCAACGAAGGTAACTCAGGTACTTCTTCAGCAGCTGTAACACTAAGTATGACTAATCCGAGCTCTGCTGCTACTACTATTACCTACACCGTAGGTGGTACTGCTAACAACCCTGATGACCACACCCTATCAGATGGTACGATTACCATCCCTGCAGGTCAAACAGCAGGTACGATTACTATCACTGATATTAGAGGTGATAACGTAGTTGAGGATGATGAAACAGTCATCATAACTATTACACGTCTAACTGGTGCAGAGTTAGGTAGCACACTCACTCACACCTATACGATTACTAATGATGATATAGCTACAGTAAACTTTGCTGCAAGCTCATCAAGTGCCAACGAAGGTAACTCAGGTACCTCTTCAGCAGATGTAACACTAAGTATGACTAATCCGAGCTCTGCTGCTACTACTATTACCTACACCGTAGATGGTACTGCTAACAACCCTGATGACCACACCCTATCAGGTGGTACGATTACCATCCCTGCAGGTCAAACAGTAGGTACGATTACTATCACTGATATTAGAGGTGATAACGTAGTTGAGGATGATGAAACAGTCATCATAACTATTACACGTCTAACTGGTGCAGAGTTAGGTAGCACACTCACTCACACCTATACGATTACTAATGATGATATAGCTACAGTAAACTTTGATGCAAGCTCATCAAGTGCCAACGAAGGTAACTTAGGTACCTCTTCAGCAGATGTAACACTAAGTATGACTAATCCGAGCTCTGCTGCTACTACTATTACCTACACCGTAGATGGTACTGCTAACAACCCTGATGACCACACCCTATCAGATGGTACGATTACCATCCCTGCAGGTCAAACAGTAGGTACGATTACTATCACTGATATTAGAGGTGATAACGTAGTTGAGTATGATGAAACAGTCATCATAACTATTACACGTCTAACTGGTGCAGAGTTAGGTAGCACACTCACTCACACCTATACGATTACCAATGATGATACTCATAGTGTAGCTATTGCTAAAGCTACCGATGGTGATGGAACAGAAGATTCTAATGATAATACGTTAGAATTTGTTATCTCTGTAACTCCACCAAACACTCAAGCAGATATTACCGGCACACTTATACTTAGTGGTACTAATATCGATGCAAATGACTTTATAGGAGTAGCTAATACTAGCTTCCCTAATGTGCCATTTACTATTGCCACATCTGATAACGGCTCGCAAACCATCACTATTGGTATTGCTGACCCAGATGACGCAGAGGGCTCAGAAACAGTTACTGCAACTCTTAATAACTCATTTACCTCAGGCGGATATAGTGTTACTGTAGCACCATCGCCAGATAATAGTGCTACTGCAACAATTACGGATAATGATATTGTTAATATTGCTACAATTACTGCACAAGTAGGAGCTAATAGCGCTACTATGCAGATTACTAATCCTACATTTTTTGATGAGTACACTGTCTATTTATCTAATGATGTAGACTGTGATACTGCAAATTATTCATTATGTACCAACGGACAAACGCAATCAACTTCAGCAAATCAAACTACAGAGTTTACTGCTACTTCTCTTACACTTGATGGTACTCCAACATTTGGTGTATTACAAACTGCCTCAACTCAGTATGGTGAGTTTTCTATTTCATTAGATAAATTTAATAAAAGACAATCTCAAGTTGTTGAAATGAACGGTGATCTATATGTTATTGGTGGAAATGCTGCTGATGGACGCAAGAATGATGTCTGGAAGTCTAGTGATAATGGACAAAATTGGGTAGAGTTGCTTGCTGATAATCCTAATCCTGGGAATAATCAATTTACTCCAAGAAGTAGTCACCGAGTCGTGGTAAAAAATGATGTTATATATGTGATTGGTGGGTTTGACACTGCAAACACAAACGATGTCTGGAAATCTACTGATGGCGAAACTTGGGAAGAAGTACTTGGTCATACAAATAATCCTGGGAATGATCAATTTACGCCAAGAAGAAGACATGAAGTCGTAGTAAAAGATGATGAAATGTATCTCATTGGTGGTAACGGTAACTCTGCGAGACTTAACGATGTCTGGAAATCTACCGATAATGGTGAAACTTGGGAAGAAGTAACTGAAAATGCTGCATTTACTGCAAGACAAGATCACCAAGTCGTGGTAAAAGGTAGCGACATGTATCTCATTGGCGGGAGTGCTACTGATGAACGCAAAAATGATGTCTGGAAATCTACGAATGGAGAAACTTGGACTCTGGTAATTTCTAATAACAATAACCTTACTGATGATAGTCATTTCTCTCCAAGATGGGGTCACCAAGTCGTAGTAAAAGATGATCAGATGTATCTGATTGGTGGAACTGATAGTGGCGGAAATAAAAACGATGTCTGGAAATCTAATGGGGGAACTTGGACTCTGGTAATTTCTCATGATGAAACTCCTGCAGGTACTCAATTTTCTGCAAGAAATACCCATCAAGTCGTGGTACTAGATGATGATATGTATCTGATTAGTGGGATTGTTGGTACTGATGAACGCACAAACGATGTCTGGAAATCTACTGATGGTAGAGACTGGAAAGTAGTTAATAATAGTAGTGCTGAATTTACCCCAAGAGAATATCACCGAGTTGTTGAAATGGATGGTGAGTTATATCTGATTGGTGGGGATGATGGTATACGCAGAAATGATATCTGGAAATCTACTGATACAGGTAAAACTTGGACACAAGTAGAAACTGAGGGTACGATATTTAGTGCAAGACGCAAGCACCAAGTCGTGGTAAAAGGTAGTGATATGTATGTGATTGGTGGAAATGATGGTTTACACAAAAGCGATGTCTGGAAATCTACTGATAAAGGCGTAACTTGGACAGAGTTAACTAAAAACGCTGCATTTACTGCAAGAGGTGTTCATCAGGTTGTAGTAATAGATAACACCATGTATCTCATGGGTGGGTGGCTTACAACTCAAAACATAACCAACGATGTCTGGAGCTCTACTGATGGGCAGAATTGGACACGGGTAACACCAACTAGTACTAACTCTGTATTTAGTGAAAGATATGCTCATCAAGTCGTGACACTAGGTGAGGACATGTATCTCATTGGTGGAAGGGATAAAAATAAGAGATTTAACGATATCTGGAAATCTACTGATAAAGGCAAAACTTGGGCAGAAGTAACTACTACTGGTAGCAAATTTACCCCAAGAAGAGATCACCAAGTCTTGGGCGTAGGTACTAACACCATGTATGTCATAGGTGGCAGGGATGACTCTGGGAGACGTAACGATATCTGGAAATCTACTGATCAAGGGGTAACCTGGACAGAAATATCTGAACATGATGCGAATAGTAAAACTAAATTTGCTCCAAGACAAGCGCACCAAGTTGTGGCAATAGATGGTACTATGTTTGTTATTGGTGGACATACTGATGATGGATATGTAAACGATGTCTGGAGTTCTACTGATGGCGAGAATTGGCTCTTTCATGCGAAAGCTGTAGTTGCTCTTAAAAAAGATCAACCAGAACTTAGTAATACTGGCACAACCACTGCAACATTTGGCGATGCTCCACTCACGGTAAGTACAGAGGGTGGTACAGGTACAGGTACAGTGAGTGCAAGTTCTAGTAATGCTGGTGTTGCAACGGTGTCAGGTACGCAAATTACTATCACAGGTCCAGGTACTACTACGATTACTATCACCAAAGCAGGTGATGATAATTACTATGAAACTAGTGATACCTATACTTTGACAGTTGGGTTAAAACCAGCATATACCGTCTCTGTACAATCAGTAGGTAATACTACGGTCACAGAGGGTGATGGAAATAACTTGCAATTTAAAGTTGAGCTTGATCGTGCCGTAGAAACAGGTGATAGCGTCACTGCACAAATAAACTACTCAGGAACAGCTAATAATGATAATGATACGACTAATCGCCAAACATCTGTAACTATTCCTGCAGGTACAAATACAGCTATGGTGAGTATTTCTGTGCAAGATGATAATATTGCTGAAGTAGCAAAACAATTAGTAGTAACTCTTAATACTACCCAGCAGTATTATAGTACAAATAAAAATCCAATTACTGTTAACACTAATGCTCAATCAGTAATATTTACTATCAATGATGATGAATTTGCTAACACTAATAACACTAATATTACTGGTCATAATGCTCAAGCATATACTGCAACTGTAAATATAGCATTTAGTCAGACATTTACAAATACTGGTGATCCTGCTACAGCTTGTAGTATCGCTCCAGTGTTACCTACGGGCATAAGTATTAATTTAGTTAATGGTACATGTGAGATTAGTGGTACAGCTACTGAAAATATCGAATCATTGAACTACACCGTAAGTGCAAGTAATATTCGTGGTACCTCTACTGCAACTATCTCATTTGAAGTAGTGGATGCTCCAAATATCACAGCATTGCAGCCATTGGTTCAAGTAGTACAAGGTCAAAATATTAATCAGCCAATTACCCTTACATCTAATTCTGGTGGTCCAATCACTGAGTATGGAATGGTTGCAGCTAATGGTTTGGAGGTTGATGAGAATATACCAGGTCTGAATTTTGACACTTTAACAGGTCAGTTATCTGGTAATGTTCAGTTTACTGCAGCTGTTGGTATTGCAACATATACTATTACTGCAACTGGCCCTAATGGTGCAACATCTCAGGCTACCATACAAATTCAAGTCACACAGGGCTTACAAGCACCACAAATATCTGACTTAACATATAACGCTACAACAGAAATTGCCATTCCAGCATCAACAGTAGTACTCCCTAACACTGGTGGTGCTATAGACATTTGGGAGATTACTGGTACGGGGGTAACTGGTCCGATTAATGATCTATATACTATTGGTAATGGCTTAACTTTTAACCAACGTACAGGTGAAGTAGGAGGAACTCCTGCAGGTCCAGCAGCAGAAACTAACTATACTGTTAATGCAGGAAATAATTCAGGTTTCAACAGTGCAACTCTTACTCTTACCGTACTTTCAAAACCAGTAAGTAATGTAAATGTGCCAATGACTATTACTAGCTATCCAATAATGAGTGGTCAAACTGAAAGTAATATTGATGTGAGAGTAGAGGTTGATACCAATGCTGCAACTAATACCTATGAGGTAGAATATCGCTTCAAAAGTGATAACTCGGGTAACTGGTCACTAAATCTAAGAACTGCTACACCATTTACAGGAACATTGCCAGACTTTGCTACTTATAATAATGGTGATACTCTGTCTTATAGGGTTACTGTAACTAACGCACAAAATGCAATTAATATCGTTACTAAAGAGTCAACAGTCTCTACCAGCTCGACCTACTCTATCTCTGATAGCCGAGTGATTGAAGGAGTAGATGGCACTAAAACTATGGTATTCACTATTGTACGCGAGGGTAATACTTCTACCTCTGGTAGTGTAGAATTTGCAGTTGATGCTAGTAGCTCTGCTGGTTCTGTGACTACTATTGCTGATTTAGCTAATACCTATGAAAGCGGCACAGGTACGGTGGATAACGACTACGTAGGTGCTACATCAGGTACCGTTACATTCCCTGCTAGTGGTGCACAAGTGCAAACTATTGCGTTCACAATCAATGGCGACTATTGGAAAGAATTTAACCAAAAAATCGTCGTTACAATTGGTACCCCAACTGGTGGTACAATCCTCAGAAGTACGGGGATAGGTGTTATCAATGAGGTTGATGCAGGTGCAATGACAGGTCTTTTTGCTTTAACTGACCTTAATCCAGAAAAAGTCACCTACGCTATTCGTGTCCGCAGAAGTTCAGACAATGTAGAACAAGACATCGGCTTTGATCACAATGGTAACTTAGACACGACAGCTCTTTTAGCATTTGTAGGCACAGGAGCTAATGATCATGGTTATGTATCAGTGTGGTATGATCAAAGTGATTATGATCAAAATCTTACGCAGGTTAATCGTGACCAACAAGGGACTATTGTCTCTGCAGGTCAGTTAGTAGTAGGTTCTACTGGTGAACCAGTGATTAGCTTTAATGAGGGACGAAATGGTACATACGATGGGTTTAATAATGACTTTGATTATATGCAAATGACAGGTAATTCTGCATCAGTGGAAAACTTAGTTATAGACTTTACTATGCAGGTAAATACTACAACTTCTTCAGCCTTAGCAAACTTTGGTCAAACTAATCAAAATGGTGATTATACTAATCGCATAAGCATACATCCTATGAATTTAGCTGCTGGTAGTGGAGAAACGACATTTTTTGATAGCAATAAAGGAAATATTGCTAACTCTGATCCTGACGCAACTAAACAAACATTAGGGGAATTGGAGCAGGTAAATTTTGCTTTAAGTGGAGATAATAATGCCAATGCAGGTACTGCAACTTTGAATAACACTGATGCAGCTAGGGTAATGTTCATTAATGGTGAATCTGTTTCGAACCAAGCTGGTGGATTGTCAGACAATATTGTTTTGGGTCCTACATGGTATATTGGTGCTGCTGCTGCTACGACACAAAATGTAGATCTACACCAACCAATGCCTGTGATGTTAAGTGAGTTTTCACTATATGAGTCTAATGAGCTACAGACTGCTGCAAATGCATTTACTGGTTCATCTAATAATGATGTATTCACCTATGCAGGAGACCTAGAAAATATTGATGGTAGTGCGGGTTATGATGTACTCTATATTAATAGTAACACAACACCTACTATTACATTAGACACCACTGCCAACAGCGCAACATCTACACTGGGAGTAAATAGCATAGAACGTATCATAGCCGCAGGTAATGGGCAAAACGATGTAATTACTATTACTGATGCTTTGGTAGATTCTACTGATGAAGATGTTATAGAGATACAAATGGATTCTACTGATACGCTCACTCTTCCGAACTCTTTTAATGTAGGTTCAAGTGCCACGGAAACATATAATGGCATCAGTTATACCGTGTACACGCACAATACAAATACAGCACTTAGGGTATTTGTGTCTGGCAGTCCTACTGTTAGCAACTAACTTCTAAGGTGTAATCAAGCCAAGGCTCAATCCTTGGCACAACCCTAGAAAACTAAAAAACCCAGTCAAAAGACTGGGTTTTTATTAGTTAATATATTTCACCACCCAAGGTTCTTCCTTATGATGTGAATTCAAGAAATAATTACCAAAAAACAAAGCATACATTCAAAAACTATGTCGCATATGCGATAAATGAGAGTAATTTTTTAGGAAATAGGGTGGTGCAATGGTCTTATTTTTTTCATAATGCACAGATTCGTGCTGATCGCTGGGTGTATCTTATTGAAGTTATGGGTAATAAAACCAATATACATGAGAAAAAGGGTAGAACAAAATTGTGCACTATACTATAATTATTTTGCTGTAGAAGATGAAAAAAGATATAAAAAAACAGAGATAAACCCCTGTTTTTTCATCTTTTTTATGTAGATATTATTTCACAGAATCTAGCAAATAATTCACTGAAGCTTCCAGTTCAGCACTTGAGCAATCTCCACACGCTCCTTTAGGTGGCATCGCACCTTTGCCATTAGTTACTGATGATACGAGGGCTGCTAAGCCTTGCTCAAGACGCGGAGCCCATGCAACTTTGTCACCATATTTAGGTGCACCTGCAACTCCTACAGCGTGACACGCACTGCACGCACCAGAATATACAGCCTCACCACTTCGTGCAGCAGCAGAAGCTACTACTGGAGTAGGGGCAGCATTAACATCAATATCACCTTCTACATAGACATTACCAATAGGTTGGATGCGCTCATCAACAGTGTTTGTATAGTAGGTTTTTGGCGTTATTGCAGAATGTATTGAAGTGTAAATAATCAGAACTACCACAAAGAGTGCGAAAAGAACTACTAGAGATGTATTAAAATATGTTGATTTATCTTTCATAAACGCCTTATCTACCCAGAAAAAACTTGCAAAATTATACAATATAAATGCTTATCAAACTCATAAAATCTCTATTGATTCTGGGGATATTGATGCTCTTATTTTTGGTAATTAGTTTTAAATATCCTAAGCTATTACTTTCGGGCATTAATACTCTTACTCCCTATTCTATTGAGATATATACTACTGAGCACAATATAGCTAAGAGGACATTAACGATTTATGATGTAGCAATTTCGCATGAGCGTAATACGTATGTATTTGATGAGGTGGCATTTGATTTTACTCAGTTGCATGCGCCTGAAATTTCCATTAACAGTGCCAAAGCATATATTTTAAATTTAGAAGCGTTTAGTAGCCCTTCGTCTCACTCATCGTTTTCACCGCGCATTAATGTAGCTAATATTCAGGTGCACTATTCTAATGAAGTAATTTCTGGCTCTGGGTTTTATGCAGATGGCGTGTTAGAGATCAGTCTTTTACCTCTTACCTATCATAGTGATATGCTACGTTTCTTTGCTCAAAGTGATGCGAAAGCATACATCAAAAATCAACTTGAGCAACTTATATTTGAGCATATCAATATTAAATATAATACTGCTACTAGGGAATTTTCATCTAGCGGTACCTTAAGTAATGTCATTATTCGTCCCTATAAAGAGTGGCAAACGATTATTGCTCCTCACATAGACTACACACTCACCAAAGAGGGGATACAACTCCATATTAGAGAAGGTATGATCGATACTCTTGATATTGCCGATGAAGTAGTGATGATTGATTGGCATGAACGTAATAGTATTCAAGTGGATATTGACGTCGTAGCAGACACTACACAAATTACCCAGTTTTTACAACGCTCTCCGCTTGCCCCTAAACTGCAAAATGTGCTGTCTAATATCCGCATTGCAGACCAAGTACACACCAGTGCCAATCTTGAGTTTTTCTTTGATGACAATATTCCCAATATCTATCGCATTGTAAGTGAATTTAGCGATGCCGAGGTTACTATCCAAGATTCCACTAACTTTATAGATACTACTGGAGTATTAACAATTACCCCGGAAATGGTTCATTTTGATGGGAGTGCGAATGTATGGAATACACCCCTTATATTAAACTTAATATATGATAATGAGTTACGCATCAAGGGGCAAGCACATGATCACAATATTACTCTGCTGCACTCCCGTGTGCATGAGTGGGATGTTGATATTTCTCCCTTGTCGGATGCTTTAGAGCATTTAGTTATTACGAGCTCAGTTACAGTAGATTTTTTGCCTGACATTCCTACTATTTCTATTCATAATTTGGCTTTACAAACCAATGATAATGGCGAGGAAATTTCTCACTTAGATATTCGTGATATTCCTACGTTTCGGGTAAATGCCAAGAATATCACGATAAATAATAACCAACTCCCTAACTTTGCTACTACTATTACCAATAATGGAGTGCTCACCCTAACAGATACCACTATTGAAAATCTCACTACAAATGCAGCAACTACCCAGTTTATCCTAGATACCGAATTTACCAATACACACTCACGTGCAGTAGTAAAAATGGCAACCTCTAACCCAGAATCAATCCTTAATATCTTAACTATTCCCGAAGCATTTAGTAGCACTGAACTCGCAGTAAGTACCGAATTATTTTGTGAATGTCCATTTTGGCAAATTTCTCTAGGTGCACTTAGTGGGGAGGTATCACTCCTTGCCAAAACAGGTATGGTTGATAGTGAATTGAATGCCTTTGCGGAGTTACTCTCTTTGCTCAGTGTGGAGTCCCTGAGTAAACGCTTAGAACTTGATAGTGGTCAAATCACTACCGAGCAATTGGTATTTACTGACATTACAACCAAAGGAAAGCTTAATAATGGGGAATTAGAGTTAGAACAATTTGATTTAAATTCTGATGATATTATCATACAGATCTCAGGCTCTACTAATATTGTAGATAAATCTCATAGTTTAAAAGCAAATGTTACCCCTATTATTAAAAACGCAGTTCCCGCAGTGAGTTTACTTACTGGTAGTGGCTTAGTAGGTCTTGGGATTTGGCTGATTGATAAGGCAGTATTTGATGAACAACTCTTAAATGGAATTACAAATTCTTTGGTAAATTTTGATTATGATATCACCGGCACATGGGATAATCCCATAGTTAAATAACCATATCTTGACTACACACATGCTCACACAACTTTTATCAGATCATCATATTAATCATTCCACCATTCATCAATGGTTAGATATGATTCACCACCACGCAGATTATAGTGATATATTCTTTGAGTATATGAGCAGTGAAAGCTTTATCTTAGAAGAAAATATTATTAAAGAAACTGCCTCAAGCATTTCCCAAGGAGTAGGATTACGCAGTAATACTAGAGATCAAACCACCTTTGCTTATAGTGATAACTTGGATATTCACTCTATTACGAATGCTGCAGCATTTATCTCTAGTACTCGTGGGAATACTATTAATAAAGGATTTTCTACACCACATGCGCATAATTTGTACACTTCAAAAGTACCAAATACCAGCATATCTAATGAGCAAAAAGTATATATTTTGCAAAAAATCAATGAACTAGCGAGAAAACACCCGCATATTATTCAGGTAAATGCCTCAATTAGTAGTAGTTTTCAAGACATTTTGGTAGCTTCAACTGATCATACCATCAGCACTGACCAGCGCCCACTTGTACGATTAAATGTAAGTGTTATCGCTGAGAAAAATGGCATCACCGAAAGTGCCTCAAGTGGCGGAGGTGGTAGATATACTTATGAATATTTTATTACTAATAATCAGTTTGAGTATTATGTCGAAGAAGCAGTGCGTCAAGTAATGATAGCCCTAGAAGCAAAACCAGCTCCAGGAGGTACTATGCCGGTTATTCTTGGCTCAGGATGGCCGGGAGTGTTATTACACGAGGCAATTGGTCATGGACTAGAAGGTGATTTTAATCGAAAACAAACCTCATGTTTTACCGACAAAATTGGCACTCAAATTGCCTCAAGCAAATGTACTATTGTGGATAATGGCACTATAGAGCATAGAAGAGGTTCGCTCAATGTTGATGATGAAGGCACCCCAACACAGAGTACACTCTTGGTTGAGCACGGTATCTTAAAAAATTATATGTTTGATAAGCTCAATGCTCGGCTCATGGGGGTTGCTCCCACCGGCAATGGTAGAAGAGAAAGCTACGCACATGTTCCTATGCCTCGAATGACTAATACTTACATGCTTTCAGGTACTGATTCATTTGATGATATGCTCTCATCTACTGACAATGGTATTTATGCTGTGAATTTCTCTGGCGGTCAAGTGGATATTACTTCTGGTGAATTTGTGTTTACTGCTTCTGAGGCTTACATGGTGGAAGGTGGGAAAATTACTCATCCTGTTAAAGGTGCAACCCTAATTGGCAAAGGTGAGGATGTGCTTAGGCAAATTTCCTATGTAGGCACTGATATGTCACTTGATGGTGGTGTGGGAGTCTGTGGTAAAGAAGGGCAAAGTGTGCCTGTAGGTGTGGGACAACCTAGCTTAAAGATTGATAATCTCGTTGTCGGTGGCACGCATATTTGATATTGTCATTCTGGCAGGCGGACGTGGTTCGCGTATGGACGGCAGAGATAAAGGGCTGGTTAAATTTCAAGATCAACCATTAATTACTCATATACACCGTACTATTTCTCACTTAGCACAGCAGTATCACGCCAATATTTTTATCAGTTGTAATAGAAATATCAGAGCATATCAAACCTATGGCATTCCAGTTACTGACCTTTATCCTAACTATCTTGGACCACTCGCAGGTATTGCTTCGGTGCTTTATTATATGCAAAAAACACAACCAGATACTTTAGCAAAGTATCTACTCGTCGTACCTGTAGATGTGCCATATCTCACCATAGAATATCTTCAATCACTTGCTGAAAGTGTGCTCAATGACCCAACTGAAATTATAGTTGCACATGATGGCACGCATATGCATCCGAGCATCATGATGCTACAAACCACACTCTACTCTTCGATTGAAACATGTCTACATTCTGGTGATTTTAAGATAAAAAATTGGATATTATCTCATGCGTATAGTTTAGTCATAACCACTCACCCAAAACAGCTCGAAAATATTAATTATCCATCACAATTGCAATAATATTTTGTTATATATTAATGTGTTATATATTTGATACAATTGGAAAAAATATTAATATGTACTGCAAATTCACTTATTATGTTATAATTTATAATTAACTATACTATACATCAAGAGAGTATAAAATATACGACAAATTATTTCAGCATTAATACTATGTATGTAAACCAATATTATGTATGTAAATCAATACTATGCTCTTAGAGCTTATTCAATTACGAATTATTAGTGTTGCTATATTAATCGCATTACTGAGTGCATGTGGTACAGAGGCACCTATTACTAGTAGTGACTATAATCTTCAATCTGCATTCGAACACCCAAAATCTCAAAATACTACACTCAGTTGGAATACCATACCTAACGCTACTAGGTACAACATTTACTATAAAAACACCGAAACTGGAGTAGAACAAAAACTTACTCATGCACAGTACCCTAGCACAACTCAAATTCAACAAACATTTACCCTAAAAACCCTGAATTTTGATACTAAGTATGAAGTTTATATTACTGCTGTAATTGACAAAAAAGAAATAATCCCTTCTGATACGATAACCATATTAACGCACAATGTTCAGGTATTCCCTAGTATTGCTCACCACCCCACTAAAAATATTGTGGCTAAAGCAGATTCAAAAAATAATATTGAAATTTATAGCTACACTGATACGGGTTCTACCTTACTCAAAACCATAGGGCTTAAAGAAACCATCCGAGACCTTAGCTTTAGCCCAGATGGTATGTTTCTCGCATCAGCTGCAGGAATGGATGTTGTATTATTTGATGCTACAACTTTTAGACAAATTCGCTCTCTCCAGAGTCATACCTCAGCAATATCTACAATTGGATATAGTAATGACGGCAGAAAACTTGCTAGTGGTGCTGGTCAAAGTATTAATATCTGGAATGCACGTACATTGCAAAAAATCTCTAGCCTTAAAAGCTCTTCTGGTAATATTAAAGCACTCAAATTTAGCCCAAATAGTTCAGTACTTGCTTCTGCCTCTGGCACAGAAATTATCTTATGGGATCTGAGTACAAATACTAAAAGTTCGGTATTATCTGGTCATAAAGATAAAATCAACTCTATATCATTTAGTCCTGATGGTAGTAAAATTGCGAGTGCAGATAATACTGCTATACATATATGGGATGTAAAATCAGAACAAATGATAGAAAGCCTTTCTACTGTTGAACAAAATACATTTGTCTCTTATAGTCCCGATGGGTCAAGTCTTGTTGGCTCTGGTCAGAATGCTAGCAAGGTATGGGACTCTCAAACCTATCAAGCAGTTGCTAGGCTTTCAGGTAATGAAGAAGATAAAATTATGTCCATTGTATTTTCACCTTCTGGTGATAAAGTACTGAGCAATGATAGTGTAACTATTCAAGTGTATGATGCTAAAACTTTCCAACCTATTCATATTTTTTATGCTAAAGAAACAAAATCTCCAGATACCACTACTCGCTCTGTTTCACAAAACGCAACCAGAAATTTGGCACCAATCATTAAATCTGATATTTCCGTTATTGAAACTTCCGTGCCCTCAGGGCAACAAATAGGTGAATTACAACAAGATAAAAAACAAACTAAGCCTAAACCAACTCAACAAGCAAGCTCTAGTACTAGCACTACTTCTGTAACACTCTCACCAACACTAAAATCTGAGAATATTCCTACCCCTAGTACCAATCCTTCTGCTACTGACTTGGGAAAACGTGTTTTGGTTTCTAGTGAGCAAAATAACAATTATTTATATCGAGCTATTGGAAAATTTAAAGCACATAACAAAAATACGCGAATCGCAATTTTTAACCCTGCAAATACTATAATAGCTACTGGAAGTAATGATAATACTATTAAAATTTGGCATGCTGATACCTACGAATTACTCCATACACTCACTGGACATAATGGCTATGTAAGAACACTGAGTTTCAGCCCTGATGGCAAGCGCCTCATTAGTGGGGGAAATGATAGACAAATTATTGTATGGGATACCATATCATTTACACCTATAGCAAGTTTTACCCGACACGATAACTACATTAGTAGTGTGCAATATGCACTTGATGGTAAGACATTTTATAGTGCAAGCGCTGATAGCTCTATTAAGGTTTGGGATAGTGAGAGTTTTGAACTTATAGCTACGTTAGTTGGTCATAGGAGTGCTGTGCTTTCTTTAGCACTAAGTGCTGATGGAAGTAAAATTGTCAGTGGTGGCTTAGATAACTCTGTATTTGTCTGGGATAACTTCAATTATTTTAAATTATGGAGTCTGGAGGGACATACTGGATATGTAGGCACAGTTTCATTTAGTCCTGATAGCAAAAAAATTGTCAGTGGGAGTGGCGACAATACCGTACGTGTGTGGGATGCTAATAGCCCAAGTCCTATCGCGATTTTAAATGGTCACTCCAACTATGTTAATTCTGTAAACTTTAACTATGATGGCTCTGAAATTGTGAGTGCGGGTGCAGATAGTATTATCATAGTATGGGATAGTACTAGCTATCAACCACTAGGGCGCATATTTGTGAGTCAATCGCCAATCAACTCTTTGCAGTGTAACAACGATGGAACGAAACTTATTAGTACCGAACGTAATAGTATTGTTAGAATTTGGGATACACAATAAAAACTCAAAAAAGACCTAACTAAATATGGTAGTTAGGTGCTTCCTTGGTAATACTCACATCATGCACATGCGACTCTTGCATCCCTGCTGTACTTACTTGCACAAACTCTGCGTTTTGATACATTTCTGTAAGAGTTTTGCAGCCTAGATACCCCATCGAAGAACGAACTCCGCCTATCATTTGATGAAGTATTGGACGAATCGAGCCTTTAAATGGCACACGACCTTCTATACCCTCTGGAACAAGTTTTTCTGCTTGAATTGAATCTTGAAAATATCTATCTGATGAACCGTGTCTACCACTCATGGCTGCTAAAGAACCCATCCCTCTGTAGGATTTATAACTTCTACCTTGATACAGCTCAACTTCCCCTGGTGATTCTTCTGTACCTGCTAGAATAGACCCAAGCATCACCGAGGATGCTCCTGCAACAAATGCTTTAGCAATATCACCAGAATAACGAATTCCGCCATCAGCAATCAACGGAATATTGTGCTCAACCAAAGCATTTGCGACATTATTAATCGCACTAATTTGTGGCACTCCCACACCTGCAATAATTCGAGTAGTACAAATACTTCCTGGACCAATACCTACTTTCACCGCATCTGCACCCGCTGCTACTAAGTCTCTCGCTGCATGAGCAGTGGCAATATTACCAGCAATAACTTCAAGATTAGGGTATTTTTCCTTAGTGCGCTCTACCATAGATATTACTCCTCTAGAGTGCCCATGTGCGGTGTCAATAACTACCACATCTACATTGGCAATTACTAAGGCATCAATGCGTCTTAACGCATCCTCACCCACACCCACTGCTGCTCCCACACATAATCTTTCTTCATCATCTTTAGAAGCATTAGGATGGCTATGTGACTTTAAAATATCTCTCACTGTTACCATCCCTTTAAGAGTATTCGCATCATCTACGACTAATACCCGCTCAATTTTATGATCATGCAATAAGGTTTTAATCTGCGTAAGATCAGTATTAGGACGCACAGTAATTAAATCAGTGGTCATAATTTCACTTACTTTTGCTTTCATATCAGTTTGAAAGCGTAAATCTCTTGAGGTGATAATACCCACTACGGTATTATTATTCACCACAGGTAGTGCAGAGATATTATGTGCTTGTTGTAAGCTCAGTACTTGTGCCATACTCGCTTGTGGACCAATAGTAATCGGGTCTTTAATCACGCCTGCCTCATAGCGCTTTACCTTAGCCACTTCTTCTGCTTGGGCTTCAATACTCATATTTTTATGAATAATACCAATGCCACCTTCTTGTGCCATAGTAATGGCTAATCGTGCTTCAGTCACAGTATCCATGGCAGCTGATACAATCGGCGTATTTAAGCGAATATTCCGCGTAAGTCTGGTAGTGAGGTTTGCATCCTTAGGCAAAATCTCAGATGCTCTTGGGATGAGTAATACATCATCAAATGTTAATGCGTGTTCTACTATATTCATATCTTACCTTTATGTTACTTACTCATAAGTCTTGCAAAAATAAATCCTAATAATAAACTCAATATTACTAGAATACCCCCATATAAAAACCATATTCTATTAGCTTTATCCACAGATGCTTCATCACCAACAGTAAGCAACTTAATTTGAGATTTAAGATTTAAGTTTTCTACCTTTAAGGTGGCGTTTTCATGCTCAATTTTAAGAGCATCTGTGTAGGTTTGTTCAATATGTTTTTTTTCACTAATCGCTTTTAGTGCATTGACTTTATTATTTTTATTTTGTTCGGTAAGTGTTTTTAAATCACGACGTAGTTTAATAAGTTCATTATTTTGTTGCTTAAGTGTCAGAGTTTGTCGCTCATGGCTTTGTTGGAGTTTGCTTAACTCTTCCCGTGCAGGAGGATTATTAGAAATGTAGCGAGAAATAACCCAGCCCACAGTATCCTCTAGTTGAATTTTCGTCCATCCATCATTATCAGTTTGTAAAATTTGTAGTTGTGTGCCACTTGGTGCACTTCTGATAATATTATCTTCAAATGTCTTTTCACTACGAATTGGTATATCCACTTCATCAGTAATATATACAGTACGTGCCTGAGCACTACTGAGCACTAGATATATGAGGGCAATACTTGTTAATAATTTCACTATCATAAGGCTTTTATTTTTTTGCGTTGCGTAATGAGTTCACCCTGTTTTTCAGTATGCATAAGTAAGCGTTCACGCTCAGTTGCCACGACTTCAGGCTTTGCATGAGTCACAAATTTTTCATTAGCGAGTTTATTATTGCTTATGGCTATTTGCTGTTCTAATTTCTCAATTTCTTTATTGAGTCTGTTAATTTCTGCCTCAACATCTACCAATCCTGCTAGCGGAATAGAGATAATCGTATTCTCTACCACAGCTGTGGCGTACTCAGCGGTAGTGTCTGCCAGAGGGGCAATGCCTGATAATTTCGCTACTTTCATAATAACATGTGCGTACGTTGCTACTACCTCTGGTGCGTGTTGCGTATAGGTCATCAATGCCTTATTTGGGGCAATGTTCATATCTGCGCGAATCTTACGAATTCCTAAGATGCATTCTTGAATAAATGCCACATCGGTTTCTGCTTGGGTATCTATTGCTGCCTGATTAGCAGGAACATAGGTAGTATCAGATAATAACTCTCCTGTATTAAAAGTGGTATAAATTTCTTCAGTAATATATGGAATAATCGGGTGCAGTAATTGCAAAATTTCCTTTAATACTCTCATCAGCGTATAGCCAGTAGTGCTATTGTCTATCGTAGCTTTAGAAAATTCTAAATACCAATCACAATAATCATGCCAAACAAACTCATATAGCTCTTTACTCATGAGGTCAAACCGATACGCCTCTCGGTATTCATGCACTTGTGTTTTTACTCGCTCTAAACGCGAAATAATCCAATTATCAAAGGTGGTTGGCGTGTTAGTGTGCTCAGAGTAGGTACTCAGATCTGTAATATTACTAAAGACAAACCGAGAGGCATTCCAAAGCTTATTACAAAAATTTCTATATCCTTCCACGCGGTCAAGGTCAAACTTAATATCACGTCCAAAAGATGCAGTAGCGGCAAAGTTAAATCTCAGTGCATCCGCTCCTAATGCTTTAATACCTTGAGGGAACTCAGCTTTTGTTTGTTTTTTAATTTTTTCTGCAAGTTCTGGCTGCATCATGCCTGTAGTGCGTTTCTCTAATAACGCTTTGAGTGTGATGCCATTGATAATATCCAGTGGGTCTAGTACATTACCTTTGGATTTACTCATTTTATCCCCGTGACTATCACGTACTAAGCCAGTCATATAGATTTCTTTAAATGGAATCTTACCCGTAAACTCTAGCCCAAACATCACCATCCGAGCTACCCAAAAGAAAATAATATCAAAGCCAGTAACTAATACTGAAGTCGGATAAAAAGTTTTGAAGTAGTCATTTTCCTCAGGCCAGCCAAGCGTAGAAAATGGCCAAAGTGCTGAAGAAAACCAAGTGTCTAATACATCTTCATCTTGAGTTAATTCTACACCTCCTGCTTGCTCTCTTGCGGCTTCTAGACTCTGTGCAACATAAATATTCCCTTCATTGTCAAAATACGCAGGGATGCGATGCCCCCACCAAATTTGCCGGGAAATACACCAGTCTTCAATATTGTCTAACCAATTAAAATATGTTTTTTCCCAGTTCTCGGGAATAAACCGAATTTCTTTATCTTCAACTACTTTTCTGGCTTTTTTCGCCATTTCAGAAGTATCTACAAACCATTGATCTGTTAAGTACGGCTCAATGACTGCCCCAGTTCTATCACCTCTTGGACGTTTAAGTTCGTGCGGTTCTATTTTTTCTAATAACTCCGCAGCTTCTAGGTCTTTAATAATCTGCTCTCTAGCATCAAAGCGGTCAAGCCCTGTGTACGCATCGGGGCAGTTTTCGTTCATTTTCGCATCAGGAGTCATTAAATTAATCACTTCCATTTCATGCCTCATGCCCACTTCCCAGTCGTTAAAATCGTGTGCTGGGGTAATTTTCACACACCCTGTACCAAATGCACTATCCACATATTCATCAGCAATCACAGGTATCGTTCTATCAGTCAATGGCACATGGACATATTTACCAATATACTGAGTAAAGCGCTCATCTTCTGGGTTTACTGCTAATGCACCATCTGCCAGTATAGTTTCAGGTCTAGTGGTAGCAATATGCATATAGCCACTGCCATCGGTAAATGGGTAACGCACATAATACATTTTGCCCATTTCAGGGGTAGCAATCACTTCTAGGTCTGATACCGCTGTACCTAATACAGGATCCCAATTCACCAGACGTTTGCCTCTATAAATTTGACCCTTATTATATAGTTCTACAAATACTTTAGTGACTGCCTCAGATAGCCCTTCATCCATAGTAAATCGCTCACGCGACCAATCTATTGCTGTGCCGAGTTCTTTCATTTGTGAGGTAATCGTACCACCACTTTGTGCCTTCCATTGCCAGACTTTTTCTAAGAATTGTTCACGTCCTAAATCATGACGCGAGATGCCTTCTTTGGCGAGCATACGCTCAACTACCATTTGGGTGGCAATGCCTGCATGATCTGTGCCTGCTTGCCAGAGTACATGTTCACCTCGCATCTTATGACTACGAATAAGAATATCCATAATAGTATGCTGAAAGGCATGCCCCATATGCAAACTTCCTGTAACATTAGGCGGCGGAAGCATGATGCAATACGGCGAGGTTACCTCGGAAGTAGAAGATTCTAATGAAGTAGTAAAACTTTGCTTATGAGCCCAGTGCTGCTGGAACTTATCTTGGATACTTTGGGGGTCGTATGTTTTCTCCATAGATACTATATTTATACGAGATGGATAAACGCATTTATTTTACCAAAATAATCAAATTATTAAAGAGCGAATCACACAATAATCTAAAAAATTATATAAGAGTATAATAATATTCTAAAGTTGTTGCAATGCAGTAATGATTATTAGATAATGGATTTCACGGCTTTAGGGAGAGTTGTTTTAAAGGATTTTATTATATGAAAACTAATATTTTTTTCGCGTTATTTTTTGCTTGTGGTATAGTTTTTGCTAACGCTCAAGATGGTGTTCCTATTCTTTCTGATGACCCTACCGAAGAGCAAATGGAACTAGTAAGACAAGGTGCATTAGTGGCATGTGAATCTGTAGAAGATGAAAATGATAGACAACAATGTGTGGCTGACTACTACACTGAGCACAACTTAGAGGAAGAACCAAGTTGCGATTAAAGCGAAAAAATAACGTACAAGAATTCGCTCCATTAGTGGAGCTGATGTGACATTTAATTGATTTAAATGTGTTTTTTTAATAATAAGGAGAATAATAATGAATGTTAAACATTTACTATTAGGTGTTGCAGCAACAGCAATGCTAACTACAGGTCTAGCGTCCGCAAAACCAGTAAATATCGTACCAGGTGTTATGGAAATCGCGGATATTACACGTAACCAAGACAACAAAGCAGAAATCAACCCTGCGTTTGCAAAGACTTCGCGTCCTTGCCCTCCATTTTGTATCCAACCTACACATCCGTTTGCACCAGCTGCAGTTGATACAATCAGTGAGTTAGATATGCTTGCTGCTGCGGATAGAGTAAAAAATGGTGATACGTCACTGTTATTAATGGATAACAGAACTCCAGTGTGGACTACTGCTGCTAAAGGTGGTACTATTCCTCATTCTGTTAATATCCCTTATAACACTATCAATGCTAAAGCAGTTGCTAAAGATCCAATTAAAGTAATTGAAATCCTAGTTGATAACTTTGGTGTAAAAGAAGGTGATGGTGCATTAAACTTTGATAATGCTAAAACATTGTACATGTTCTGTAATGGTGCATGGTGCGGTCAGTCTCCAGCTGGTATCAATGCATTACTTAGTTTAGGGTATCCTGAGTCAAAACTTAAATACTACCGTGGTGGTATGAATGCATGGCATTCATTTGGCTTAAGTACATTTTCTAGTAAATAATTAGGACAACTAACCAACTACATATGTATATATGTTCTAAAAAAGGTGCTTTATTAAGCACCTTTTTTTATTTATTACTATTTATTATGCCTCTAGGCTATACTAAATCTTCTTCTGAACAGTCATCATGGGAGCAACAATATCACAAAGGGTTTACCTACTCTCAAAATGGACAACACAAAGAGGCATTCAAGGTTATGCATTCATTAGCATTACAGGGACATAGCCATGCAAAACATAATGTAGCACTGAGTTATATTCACGGCTTGGGTACTACAAAAAACATACAACAAGCAGAGTTTTGGCTCCGTGAAGCGCATAAAGATAATGTTCTAGATGCCACAGTAGAACTAGCACATGTGTTATATCACAAAGGCGAACATACCGATGCGATAGCACTCTGGGAGCAAGCAGCTAACCATAATGATGAATATGCACTATTTAATCTAGCAATGGTCGCATTTGAACAACATAATACTCAGACTGCAAAACGCTATTTACTCTTAGCCAAACAATTTAACCACCCTGATGCTGATGCATTTTTACAGCAATATTTTTAATAACGGAATCACATGAATAAATTTTTCCTCTTTATCACTTCATTAGTAGTAAGTACAGGTGCGTATGCAAATTTTTTCTCAGCAATTATGCCTACACCTGAGCGAATGCTGACCTTTTATAACAATCACACACCAGAAATGTTTCCAGTATTTGACCGAGAAACACGCTTAGAAAATCAAGTTGCTGATAGTGTGTTTGATGGCGAGGTACTCCACTTACCAACGCGTGAAAGAGATATTTTTAGCATTTTTATGGAGTCTGAAGAAGAGACTGATACTGGCGTAATTTTATTACATACTAGAGGGGAGCACCCTAATGAAGATGGGCTGATTAAACCACTACGTATAGAGATGGCAGATCGTGGATACCACACCCTATCAGTACAAATGCCTGTGCTAGAAAAAACTGCAAAGTACTATGACTATGTGCCTATCTTTGTGTATTCTCACCCACGCATTCGCGCAGCTATTGATTTTTATAAAAATATGGGCGTAAAAAATATCGTATTTATGGCGCATGGCTGTGGGGCGCACATGCTCATGAGTTATTTAGATCTCTACGGAGATACAGATATTGCTGCGGTAGTAGGCATTGGTATGGGTGCTACTGATACGGGGCAAACGGTAGTGAGGCAGTACCCACTTGATCGCATTCGTACTCCTGTATTAGACGTAATTGGGCAGTTTGATTATCCAAGTACCAAAAAACATGCCAAAACTCGCCTACCACTTCTACAAGCAAATAGCCAACAAGTGATACTTAAAAAAGCAAAGCACTACCATAAATCAGCAGTAGAATTTACCGCTCTTACTGATACCATAGATACATGGTTACAAGAAACCCTATCGAACTAATGCTTGACAAACGTGGTCAGTAACTTCGGTAGTAAAGTGAGATTTAGCAGTATTGCACTTAACATGGCAATACTGGTAAAGATACCAAAATAAATGCTTGGTACAAAGTTAGAAAAGGTCAGCACCATAAAGCCGATAATCACCGTAAGTGCGGTATAAAACATCGCTACACCAATACTAGCGTGCGAAAGATACATACTCTCCTTCGCACTCTTACCACGCTCTAATTCTGTAGTATAGCGGGTAATATAGTGAATCGCATTATCCACCCCAATGCCGATGGCAATACTCGCAATAGTAATAGTCATCAAATCTAGCGAAATGCCCAATAAGCCCATAATGCCGATAATACCAAGTGCAGGTAAGATATTGGGAATAATTGCAATTGTAGCTAATTTCAAGCTTCTAAACACTATTACAAACATCAGCCAAATCAATAAGAAAACAGCACCAATGGTTTGAATTTGAGAGTCAAATAAACTGCGGAGCATATTGTTATACAACACCATCATGCCACTAATACGAAAACTCTCTTGTGAAAACCCAAGTGCCACAATATCTGCCTCAATACTCTGTAATAACTCCTGACGATTCAGTTCAGGATAATTTTCTTTTACTCGTGCTATGATACGTAACTCACCTCGTTCTTCATTAATATAGGGGTCATATATCTGTGTTTTGGCTTCGCCCTCAATGCTATTTTTTGCAATGTTTAAGAAAAACCCACTCAGTTTCGTGCCATCATTTGCTTGAGTTAAGAGCTGCATCAAGGTATCAATAGATAGCACCTTACCCAGTTCTGCTCGATTTTCTAAATAGCCGTGTACCTTGGCAATATCTTCTCTAATAAAACTATCATAAAAATAATCTGTGCCAATATCATTAAAGATAATCTCTATATCTATTGTCCCCCCGAGTTCATCGTCAATTAAGCTCAGCCCTTGGTAGATTTCAGTAGTATTAGTAAAGTAGTCAATAAACTTATTTTCTACACTTATCTTGGTAATACCAAAAGTAGTAATAAGGGCAAATGCTACACTCAGTAGTACTACAATTGTGCCACTGTGATCAGTAAAGCGAGCAAATGGGCTAGTAATTGAAGTAGTAGTTACTTGACTCGGTGCCATGCGTGGGAGAAGTTGCTGCATCACAGCAAAGAGCACAAACCCAAGGATAAAGGCTAAACTCACTCCAATCGCCATAATATAGCCAAAATCAATTACTGGGCGAATACCACTTACCATAAGTGATATAAAAGCAATGAGCGTAGTCAAACTCGTGTAGGCACAGGGCTTTGCCATTTGCTGTAGAGTTTGCACCAATACTTCTTTTGAATTAGTATGAGTACTATACAGCTCTCTATAGCGCACTATCAAGTGTATTACTACCGCTAAGGTCAGCACCAAGAGTAGTGAGAAAAAGTTGGAGGAAATTACGCTAATATTCCACCCAAGCATCGCCACAATTGCGGTAGTAGATAAGGCAACAATTAAGCTAATCCCAAGTGGCATCAACATAAACCGTAGTGAACGAAATATCACGAGTAATACTAGTGCCATCACCCCAATCACTGCAATACTAAAATATACTAAATCACTCGCAATATATGAAATCACATCATGTACAATCATCGACACACCACCGAGATAAAGTGTAGCGTGCTCCGAGTGCTGTGCTAAGACTTCACGTATTTGCTGTATTGCTTGTGCTTTATTTTGGGGTGCAATAGTTACCAAAATAGCAGTAGTATTACCAGAGGCACTTACAAGATTATTACTATATAGTGGTGAAGTGCGAAACTCTTCTCGTAATAGTGCTAAGTCCGCCTTGCCATTTTCAATAGTGACACGCTTACTTCCAAGCTCAGTCAGACCTAACTTAGGACTTTCAAATAATGGTACATTCAAGATACTGGTAGTGGACTCGACCTCTCTAAGTGCATTGAGCTGTGATACCAGTTGAGTAATATGCTCAAGTACTGGAGCATCTAACACATGATTGTCATTATGATAGGCAATAATCAAGCTCTCACTACTCGGGTAGGTAGCTCTAAGCTTTTTAAAAAATAATACATCTGCATCATTTTCTAAGACCAAAGAGTCCGAAGATGCATCAAACGAAAGAGAAGGTAAGTACGTAAGTCCAAAGGCAAATATAACCATAAGCAAAATGAGTATTTTGCGTGCATGGCCTAAGAGAATAGCTATCATCAAAAGGTAAATGATTTACTTGGCTCTAAGCCTTTCATAATAGGGAGTTTGGTTTCAAATAAGCTTTTAGTGTGCCAGTCTTTATCTGATAAACGAGTGATAAGCTTCGCCTGCATAATGCCGCCAAGCCCTTCCACCACAAAGATACGTCCACCAACATTGAGTAAATGAAAATATCTACCAGTAATTTTAGGTACTGATGCACCAACTACAACTACATCAAAAAATCGTCCTAAATCCACACCGCTAGATGCATCATGATGTTTAAAAGTCACATTATCCAAACTCACATTTTTGATATTTTCCTCAGCTTTTGCAAGTAAGTTTTCATTAATATCTAGGGTATATACTTCCTGAGAAAGCACTGACATACAAGCGGTTAAGTAACCACTCCCTGTACCAATTTCCAAAACACTTTCAGTTTCTTTAATATCAAGTGCATCAAGGATTTTACCTTCAATTTTAGGGTAGAACATTTTAGTACCCACATCATCAAGCGGAATTTCAATATCAGCAAACGCCAAACCACGGTACTGCTCGGGTACAAATAGCTCACGTGGCACTCCTATGAGAGCATTATTTGCCTTATAGTTTAACGAACCCCAAGGTTTAAGTTGATTATTGATAAGGTTGCTGCGTGCTTTGCTAATATCCATGTTATTTTTGAGGAGGTAATAAGTCAGTAATAGTCCCTTCTGCCATTTCTGCCGCAAAGCCTACCGTTTCACTCAGGGTAGGGTGTGCGTGAATAGTAAGGGCAATATCGCTCATATCTGCACCCATTTCAATCGCTAGTGTACTTTCGGCAATGAGTTCACCTGCGTTGTTACCAATAATGCTCATACCAATCAAGCGGTGGGTGCGTTTGTCAAAGAGTGCTTTAGTTAGTCCCTCATTACGCCCAATGCTGAGGCTACGTCCACTCGCTGCCCAAGGGAATACGCCTTTTTCATATGCTATACCCTCGGCTTTTAGTTCTGTTTCTGTCTTACCTACCCACGCAATTTCTGGATCAGTATAGGCAACTGAAGGAATTACTAATGCATCAAAATGAGACTTGTGCCCTGCAATCACTTCCGCTGCTACCTTACCCTCATGCACTGCCTTGTGGGCAAGCATAGGTTGAGAAGTAATATCACCAATAGCAAAAATATGTGAGATATTAGTCCGCATTTGAGAATCTGTTGGGATAAAGCCACCCTCGGTTACTTCTACGCCTGCGTGCTCACAGCCTAAGTACTTTCCATTAGGTACTCTGCCTACAGAAACCAGCACCTTATCAAAAGTATCTGTAAGTGTGGTATCGCCTTCTAGTTCTACGGTAATGCCTGCTTCTTCGCCAGTCATCTTGGCAACTATAGTGTTGGTATAGATGTTTTCATATTGTTTTTTAATGCGTTTATAATACGGGGCGATAATATCCTCATCAGCAGCACTAATCAACTGTGGTGAACCCTCTACAATCGTCACTTTACTTCCCAGAGCGTCATATACCGTAGCCATTTCTAGCCCGATAATACCCCCACCAACAACTAATAATCGTTCTGGTATTTCTGCTAACTCAAGTGCACCAGTTGAGTCCATAACTCTGGAGTCCTCAAATGGAAAACTTTTAGGTTTTGCCACAGAGCTCCCAGTAGCAATAATGCAGTGCTCAAAGGTCAGTGTTTCACCAGTATCAAGTGCTAACGTATGTGCATCTGTAAAGGTTGCAGTAGCAGTCATGACTTTGACCTTACGTGCTTTTGCTAATGCCTTGATGCCTCCAGTGAGTTTCTTAACCACCTTATCTTTAGAGCCTCTGAGTGTATGAATATCTATCTTCGGCTGACCAAAATCAATACCAATAGTACGAGAATGTTTTGCTTCATTAATAAGTTCAGCACTATGTAAGAGTGCCTTAGAGGGAATACACCCCACGTTTAAACACACTCCACCGAGGCTGTCATATTTTTCGATTAAGGTGACTTCTAATCCTAAATCTGCTGCTCTAAAGGCAGCGGTATAACCACCAGGACCTGAGCCAATAACTACGAGTTGAGTAGCATGTGCAGTACTCATAACAATACCTCGCGAATATCACTTAAAGTATGAGAGAGATCTGTGATAAACCGCGCACCTAATGCTCCATCAATCACTCGGTGATCATATGATAAGGCTAATGGAAGTTTAGTTGTAGGCACAAATTCACGTGAGTTCCATACGGGTTTTACTTCTGCTTTGCCTACGCCTAAAATCGCAACTTCTGGGGCATTAACAATTGGAGTAAAGTGCGAACCACCAATTCCACCAAGGCTAGAAATAGAAAAACAGCTGCCAGAAAGGTCAGCATTCGTCAGTTTACCTTCACGAGCTTTTTTCGCTAAAGCAACAAGCTCTGTTTGGAGTTCTAGTAATGATTTAGTATCACAATCTTTGAGTACTGGCACAATCAAACCATTCGGGGTGTCTACCGCTACGCCGATATTAAAATACTTTTTCATAATCAGCGTATCACCCGAAAGCGAAGCATTAAAGCGTGGGTGGAGTTTAAGACAATGCACTACTGCTTTAATAATAAACACCAAAGGAGTCATTTTATTACCCTTATCACGCTGAATTTTTCTAAAGGTTTCTAATTCTTCAATATCAGCTTCGTCAAACTGGGTCACATGCGGAATATTTAGCCAACACGCATGTAAGTGCTTAGCAGAAAGTTTATTAATCCGACTAAGTGCTACCTCTTCAATCTCACCAAATTTACTAAAATCAATCTCTGGAATGCTCGGAATACCGCTACCTGAAGCAGGAATACTATTACCAGTGACTATGCCTTTCACATATGTTTTCAGGTCGGTATCTATAATTCTACCTTTTTGCCCCGTGCCTTGTACGTTTGCTAAATCTACCCCAAGTTCACGTGCAAGTTTACGAATAGTTGGTGAAGCATGAGAACTACTATTGGTAGCTACCGAAGATGTTGATTCAGTACTCGCTAGAGCGGAAGTAGTACTTATCTCAGTAGGTTTTTGAGTATTTGTTTGTGGTGTAGTTTGGGTAGCAAATGCTGTAGTTGCATCAGTAGATTCAATGATCATTATCTCGTCACCAAAACCCACCTTATCACCCACTTGAACTTTAATCTCGGTAATTACACCTGCCATTGTTGCAGGGATTTCCATCGCTGCCTTATCACTCTCTAGAGTAAGAAGCGAATCATCAATTTCAACCCTATCGCCTACATTTACCAGAATTTCGATAATTTCTACTTGGTCAAAATCACCGATATCAGGTACTTCAATAGTATGTGCTGACAGTGTTGCTGATGTGCTCACAGTGTCTGTTGTAGCTTGCTCCTGTGTGACTTGAGTACTTTGCTCTGTAGTCTGTGCAGCATCGTCTTGGGCTAATTCAATAGTTGCTATTGCATCACCCTCACCAACTTGTGTACCAGTAGTAATATGTAGAGCAGTAATCGTGCCACTATAAGGACTCGGAATCTCCATAGAAGCTTTGTCACTTTCTAGGGTAATGAGTGCATCATCGGTGCTAATAACATCTCCAACATTTACCAGTACTTCAATAATTTCAACGGTATCAAAGTCCCCAATATCTGGAACAACAATAGTCTGTATTGCCATATATTTTGTTTGCAACTTTCAAAAGGGATATTTTAACGTAACATCATAAATAATATAAACAACATTACATTAAACACAAATAAGTAAATATATAGGCGTTTCCTCATGTTACACTATCGTAAATTATGTGAGTTATCTTGAACTAACCTTAGGCACAAACATTCCACGAGATCGATCTTTTACGACCTCATTCCAGTTAAACACTTGGCCATTCATCGTGATATACACCCCACTAGGCAATGTTTGCACAACACCTAACGCAAAGCCAACATTCAACATTGCATCAGAATCACTTATACTATAAGGAATCATTGCTCCAGTGAGTACTATGGTTTTATCGTCTATTGTACTCAGTGTGTGTGCAGTTTCTACCATAGTATCTGTCCCGTGAGTGAGTACTATTCGCTGATACTCGGAGCTGATACATGCACAATGAATCACCGCTCTATCTTCATGGGTCATCTCTAAGCTGTCCTTTTGCATCAACTGGGTAATTTCATACCCCCCAGTATAGTTCATTAATTCAAGCATTTTAGGCAGTGCACTCCCTGTAAATACAAGTTCACCAGTAAGCGGGTTATAGGTTTTATCAATCGTCCCACCAGTAGTAACAATTTGTAACATTAACTCAACATGAAAAAATAGTCATTATATCATTCTTATCAGTTTTTATCTTCTGCCTAAATGTTTGGTTACATACGAAATTTTTGTATCATCACTGACCCTAATTCAAATATAATAAGAATACTATTTACACAAGGAATTCTATGCAATACGTATTTTCACAAGAGGCTGATATTACTGATTTGCAATCAGATATTACTACTTTGAGTGCTCACCCAGAGGTGCAAAGCATCATCGTATATATATGCGATAATAACAAATTTAACGACTCACTCACCGAGTTAGAATCATGTGTTACCAGTAGCACTGTCCCAATGATTGGTGGTATTTTCCCCGAAATTATCTATCAGCAACATAACTACCAAACAGGTTATTTATTAGTTGGTCTGAACATGATGCTCACAACTTATGTGGTCCCAGGGCTTAGTGACGAAAACATAGATTACGAAACTCAGCTTGAGCAAACCATTAGCGAAGATGCACAGTTTGATACTATGATGGTTTTTGTCGATGGCTTGGCAGGGCGTATTAATAGCCTAGTGCAAGGACTTTATGCTATATTTGGTAGTGAAGTAAACTACATTGGCGGTGGAGCAGGATCACTGAGTTTTGTGCAAAATTATTGTCTATGTACCGAACAAGGTGTATATAAAGATAGTGCAGTCATTGCCACCCTTACAGAAAGACTTCCTACTGCAGTAGGACACGGCTGGGAATCATTTAGCCCCAATCACCAAATCACCTTAGCAGAAAAAAATATAGTCAAAGAAATTGACTACAAAAATGCCTTAGAAGTGTATGAAAGCATCATAAATGTTAAAGAAGCGATTACTGCGGATAATTTCTTCACTATTGCTCAGTCTTTCCCTCTGGGGATTAAGCGCATTGATGGTGAGTATATTGTGCGTGACCCTATTTCCATCACTTCAGAGGGATGGTTAGTATGTGTGGGTGAAGTCGCCAGTGGTGAATTTGTAGATATTCTCACGGGAAATAATGCCAACCTCATCAATTCCTCAAAAAATATTAGTGCCTCACTTGCAGGTAAGTTAGAGTCTACCCCACAAGCGATGATGCTCTATGACTGCATTTCACGTGCACTCTTTATGCATGAGCACTTTAGTGATGAGCTAACGGCAATGACTAGTGGCTTTACTCATATTCCTACTATGTTTGGTTGTCTCGTACTAGGAGAAATTTCTAATTCTGGCGCAGGATATCTAGAGTTTTATAATAAAACCTCAGTGATCGCAGCACTCTAAATATGACGAATTTAGATACTGTTAATAACTCGCTCTATGAAATAGCGATTTCTATTGGTAATTCTCTACACCTTGAAGAGACTCTTAGGGAGTCGCTCACCACGATTTTGCATAAACTTAATGGTATTGCTATTGCAGTAGTGAAAACTGAGCATACACTCCTCTATAGCATCCCAAAGCGCAAATTTCACTATGTATTACCAGAGCATTATGCTACACTTTCCACTCAAACTCGCTCGGTAGTGTGGTTTTATGTTCATGAGCAGTATTATTACTACTTTCGCTTGTTGTCTGGGTATTTACTCATTGTCAAAAAAACCCCGCTAGAGGATAGTGTGATTAAAATGCTGGGTGGTGTATGTATTAAATTAGATAGTAGTATTCAGGCGTGTGAAAGTAACGCCCAACGTATCCAAAAAGAACGTGAGCTCGCTGAGTCACTGGCTCATCTTGAGCAAACTCAAGCATACAAAGACCGATTTTTAGCGAATATGTCACATGAAATTCGCACGCCACTCAATGCTATTTTGGGCTTTGTAGATCAGCTTCATAACTCTACGCTCAGTGATGAACAATTCAATCAAGTAAATATTATCAAACAAAGTTCCGAGACCCTTTTGGGAGTGATTAATGATATATTGGATTTTTCTAAAATCGAATCTGGCAAAATTGAAATAGACCGAGCAGTAACGAATATCAAACAAACGCTGAATACGAGTATAGCACTCTTTAAAAGTAGGGCGAGTGAAAAAAACATTCTGCTCAACTATAACTATAGCGATACGATTGACACCCCAGTATTAGCAGATGAACTGCGCATTAAACAAGTACTCAATAATCTCTTTAGTAACGCAATTAAATTTACTCAAGCAGGTGGGAATATTACGGTGAATATTACTACCACAGCAGAAACTACAAAGAATATTGAACTGCGCTTTAGTGTGCAAGATAGTGGTATTGGCATTAGTGATGAACAAAAAGAATTTATTTTTAACCCTTTTGCTCAGTCTGATAAATCAGTCTATCGCAAATATGGGGGTACGGGGCTAGGGCTTTCAATTAGTAGTCAATTAGTGGAACTTATGGGTGGTACCTTAGGGTTTGTTAGTAGTTTTGGCGAGGGCAGTGAATTTTTCTTTAGTCTCACACTACCAAAAAGCCCTCAACCAAATATCAATGACCAACACACCGAACTCGTGCTTAATCCCACATATTTACAGAACAAACGTATTCTAATTGCCGAAGACAATACAGTAAATCAACTGCTTATGAAATCAATTATGGATAAAACTACAGCAATATTTGATATTGTTGAGAACGGCAATATGGCAGTAGAAGCCTATCAAAATGCATATTATGATTTAATTTTAATGGATATTAATATGCCCATTAAAAATGGGGTAGAGGCATTTAACGAAATCAACACTCTCATAGCAGATGGTAGTTATCCTGTTCCTATAGTTGCTGTCACTGCCAATGCACTCGCTGGAGATAGAGAAAACTACATCAACTTAGGCATGAGTGATTGCATTACTAAACCAATTGATATTCGCCAGTTATACCAAGTCTTTAAAACATTGCTTTCTTAGAGCATTCTACCAAGGGTTAACCTTGACACAATATTAAGTGTAAAAACTACGCTCGCCAAAAAGTTTAGTGCCCAAACGAATCATCGTTGCCCCATGGGTGAGTGCTTGCTTATAATCACCACTCATCCCCATAGAAAGTTCGGTGAGCCTATACTGCTGCTTGAGTGCTTGCATGATTTTAAAGGCTTCTATGGGGTTATCCTTACTTGGTATGCACATGAGCCCCACTAATTCAATAGATGAAAGATTACGTACTGCGGTGATGAGTGCATCTAGCTCATCTAAATCTACCCCTGCTTTAGTAGCTTCTGCTTGTGGGTTTACTTGAATGAATATCCGTAGAGTTTTACTCAAACTCTGTGCAGTATTACTCAGTCTACGTGCAATTTTGAGCCGATCTACACTATGTACATAATCAAAGTGAGTGGCTATATCAGTGGTTTTATTTGATTGAATAGGGCCAATAAAATGCCATATAATACTAAGATCACTCAGCTGTGGTTGTTTTTCAAGAGCCTCACTGAGATAATTCTCACCAAAATGCCTATATCCCTGTGCATATACTTCTCTTATACGACTACTGGGTTGGGTTTTAGAGACAGCAATAGTGATATGACTCACATTTTGCTCCCTAATTAAACACCACGGCACTATCAAATACCGGTCCTTCTACACAAACTTTACGCATATAAGCTCTGCCGTTTTCTAGTGTTTGCACCGTACAACCTGCACAGCCTCCTACCGCACATGCCATATACTCCTCTAATGAGAGTTGGGCTGGGACGTTGTATTCACTTGCTAGGTGTTTGATTGCATGAAGCATTGGCTCTGGTCCACAACCATAAATCTCTACCTTAGTGATGTCATCACCCAACGTATCTAAAAAAGCTCTCGCTGCATCCGTTGCGTAGCCGTTAAATACCCCCTGATAGCCTTGCAGGCTAGCAAGCTGGTGCCTTACCCCCCAAGAGTTTAGTAGTGGCATGGTAGCACTGCCTGAGCATAACTCACTCACAAATGGAAAATCCACTTCCGATGCAAGCACTACAAAGGGGTGATATGCACTATTATCTTTTAAAACCTGTGAAAGGGCTATCATCGGTGGCATGCCAACTCCGCCACCAAGAAGTATGGGAATAGTCTTATCAGTAAGGCTAAATCCATTGCCAATAGGCCCCATTACTGAGAGTTCTTCACCCACAGTACGCTTGGCAAGTTCAGCTGTACCCTCTCCTACTACTTTGTATAATAAATCAAAGGTATTATTCGCAGTATCCACCTGCATAATAGATATTGGGCGACGCATCGGCAAGGTGTCCCCTACTTTTAGGTGGACAAACTGCCCAGGGAGAGTGCGAGATGCTATTTTTTCGCTTGCTAAGCGGATAATATACTGCTCACCACCAAATGCCTCGTGGGAAATAATTCTAGCGGTATCTACCGCAATACTTGCTTGGCTCATGTTGGTTTATTTATGGGTAATTTAATATGTGTAGTTTGCTTGTGCATAGTTAATGTATAAGTGTGCCTACCCCATGATCAGTGAATACTTCTAGGAGCACTGCATGAGACACCCGTCCATCGATAATGTGTGAGCTTTTCACACCTTTGTTAATCGCACTGAGTGCACACTGTACTTTAGGCAGCATCCCGCCATGGATGACACCGCTGTCTATCAACTCTACCACACTGGTATTATTGAGCCCCGTGAGTAACTCACCATCAGCACCTAATATTCCTGAGGTATTAGTCAGTAAAATCAGTTTTTCCGCACCAATTTCTTCTGCTATTTTCCCTGCTACAATATCAGCGTTGATATTATAACTCTCTCCTTCTGTCCCTACACCAATAGGTGCGATGACTGGAATGATATCTGCGTTAATCAACACATCAAGGGCGTGGGTGTTAATATTTGTTATCTCACCAACAAAACCGAGCTCTTTTTTACTGGTAGCTTTTGCACTTATTAGTTGACTATCTTTACCACTCAGCCCTATGGCATTACCCCCATGTGAGCCAATGAGTGAGGCAATATGTTTATTTACTTGCCCACCAAGGACCATATCTACTACATCTATGGTATCCTCACAGGTGACACGTAGCCCATCAATAAACTCACTTTTGATACCGAGCTTATCTAGTGTCTGACCTATTTGGGGTCCGCCACCGTGTATTACTATGGGGTTAATCCCTACAGACTTAAGTAAGACAATATCACGAGCAAAGCTAGATTTGAGTGTCTCATCTATCATAGCATTACCGCCATATTTTATGACAATAGTCTTACCAGAAAAGCGCTGAATATAAGGTAAAGCTTGCGTCAGTACATGGGCAATATTACCTATAGGGGTGGTGTGTTCTTGATTATTCATAGAAGATATTTTACCAATTTGTACCCTAGTCTCTCATGTTTCTATCTCTCATATACTAAAGTTAGGTTTGAAATGTGGATATTAGAGAGTAGTTGGGATATAATAGAGGTGTCATTGTGTTTGGTATAATACCCTGAGCTTGATACTAAACCTTTAGGGATAATGACTACTTTACTATTGTGAATGCCGACTTGCTCGGAATCCTGCGGTGAAGTGCGTTTTCCCACACTATTAGACCTGGAGTTTCAGGCACTGCTAGATACAATGACACCTTTTTACCTCATTTTCATTTATGAGTCAGCAATCTCTACGCACATCATTACGCACTAAGCGTAAATCACTAAGTAAGCCTCAGCGATACAAATATCATAAACGCATACTGCGTAATCTTTTGCGATGTGGGATATTACGCCATCAGCGGTTTGCTCTATATTATGCATTTGATGGTGAGGTAGATACTACAGAGATTATCAAACTATTGCAATGCTATGGAAAAGAGTTATATGTACCTAAACTATGTGGTGAAAAGCTGGTATTTACAAACTTAAGCTCTATAAATAGTCATAATATATTTGGTATAGTGGAATCTCGTGGTAAGCAAATATTTACTAAGCAACTCACCTGCGTTATTACTCCGCTTGTGGGGTTTGATGTGCACCGTAATAGAATAGGAATGGGCAGGGGATATTATGACAAGAGTTTTGCTTTTATCAACATTCGAAATAGATATACACTTCCTAGTAGAATAGGTGTTGCCTATGAAGTACAGCGCGCTAGTATAACCCCTAGTAAATGGGATGTAAAATTGTCACGCATAGTTACTGAGCAAAGCATCTATTAGTACAATAGTTATCTACTGGAATACCATTGCACAACTTACAAGAACTTACAAGAACTTACAAGAGAACTTACAAGAGAACTTACAAGGAAGAACCTTGAGAGAAGAACTAGAATTCAAAATCATCAAGACTAAGCTCGGTATTTTTCTTTGCAGTAAAGGTAAGAGTGCAATTTTTAGCAAATTCTTTATATTGATACAAAGAACTGATAATTAATGATTATTTAGGTATTTTGGCGTGCAACGGTCTTAAAGATTGGTTAGTGATTATTGTTGAATTCACCTAATCTTAGAAATTAATATTGTAGAGTTATTTTTTATGCTCTATTCTATAGGATTTCTCACCAAACGCATGAGTAATAGCTTTTTCTAGTGCTTCGCTAACTATTACGTTGTATTGCTTGGGTAAAAAGGCACTGCCAGCTAATTGATTTTCAGTAATATAGGTCAATGCTACAATATTGCCCTGAGGTGACTGCTCTGATGCTTGTAACATGTGAGAGGTCGGAGTATGTGCTGAGTGCTCACGTAAAATAGTAGCTAAGGTGGAACATGCACTTTGATCGGCGTTTCTCAGAGTAATAGAAACATATTTAATAAACTTTGACTGTAATACATTCAGATGCTCAAAATGTTCTAACACAATGGTTTTTGCATCTTTATATTGCTCATTTGCTGGAAGCACTCTAAGTTTGGCATAGATGATTTCCCCTTCAATGAGTTTAGCTCGGTACTGCTCAAGAATATTGCTATACATGCGAGTACGAATAGTACATTTGCCATCACTTAGGAGTACATCAGCGGTCACCCCTTTTTTGGTTTCTTTATAAAATATCTGCTCAATGCTCGCAATGCTCGCATAACTAGAGTCATAGTCAAAGATAATATCTTTAGGAAATTTTGCACCAAGTGTTTCTAAGTCCTCAACATATTCATCTACAGGGTGTGCGGTTAAGTAATATCCTAAGACATTTTTTTCCTGTGCTACTAATTCGCTAAAACTATATTCATCATAGATATCGTATTCTAGTTTGACTGCAGTTGTGTCAAACAACATGCCTTGTCCACTAGATATACTAGATTGATTGATTTCTCCATTGCGCAGAGCCTTAGGGTAGTTTTTAATCAGGGTGCGCTTAGTTTGTCCAAATTCACGAAATGCACCTGCATAAATAAGTGCCTCTAGTGCTCTACGATTAAGATATTTTTTAGGAATACGCATACAAAAATCAAACAAGTCTGTATAGGTTCCATTTTGTCGTTCTTGTACTATTTGGCGCACTAATTCACTCCCCACTCCCTTAATAGAGCCAAGTCCATATACTAAGGTTCGCTCATCAGTATGAGTCCAATGGAGTTCAGAGAGATTAATATTAGCAGGTTCTACTACCATATTATACTGCATGATTTGCTCTCGTACCATGCGGGCAATTTCATCAGTATTATTCGCCGCCGCAGAAATTACGCAAGACATAAATATTGCCCTGTAATAGGCTTTTAAGTAGGCAGTTTGGAATGAGGTAATAGCGTATGCAGCGGAGTGAGATTTATTAAAGCCATAACCTGAAAACTTATCAATATAGTTAAATACTTCATTGGCTTTATCTTCGGCAATATTATTGACTGCTTTTGCTCCGTCAACAAATTTTTGTCGTTGTTGCGCCATTTGCTCTTGGTCTTTGTACCCCATAGCACGGCGTAGTACATCTGCACCGCCTAAGGTAAAGCCAGACATTTTTTGGGCAGCACGCATCACTTGTTCCTGATAGACAAAGACTCCGTTTGTAGGAGCTAATATTTCATATAAGATAGGATGTGGTGCATCAATTTCTTTGCGATTAAATTTCACATCAATATATGTATCAATCTGATCCATAGCCCCTGGGCGGTAGAGGGCATTCATCGCGATAATATCATTAATATTTGAAGGCTTAAGGTTTTTTAGGTGTTTACGCATCCCTTCAGATTCCATTTGGAAGATACCTGTAGTATCCCCAGCACAGTAAATTTCATAAACCTTGCTATCTGTCAAGTCAAGAGCATTAATATCAATATGCTTCCCTGTGGTTTCGCGAACAATATCTACCGTACGTTTAATAATATCAAGGTTTGATAAGCCTAAAAAGTCAAATTTAACCAACCCAATTGTCTCTACATCTTTTTTATCAAATTGGCATACTTTAGGATCATCCTCTCCTCGCCCTTTGTAAGTTGGGCAAAAATGGGCGATATTTTCTGGAGCAATAATCACTCCACCTGCGTGTGTTCCTACATTGCGTGAGAGTCCTTCAAGTTCTTTGGCTAGGTCGACTAGAGAGGTTACTTCTTCTTCTTTAGCATAACGTTCGGCAAAGGCTTTTGCGAGCGATAATTCTAGTTCTTTTGACTTTTTTAGCTCATTAAATTTTTTCCACTGGGATTCTTCATCAGGTTCTTTATTTGCAATTTTTTTGAGATTTGCTTCGTAGTCTAATGCTTTAGTGATGCTAATATCTAAATCCCCGGGTAAGAGTTTAGAGAGGGTATCACAAAATCCATAAGACATCCCTAACACGCGCCCGGTATCACGCAACACCCCTCTGGCAGCCATAGAACCAAAAGTGATAATTTGTGAGACTTTTTCGCTTCCATATTTCTGGGATACATACTCGATAACTCGGTCACGCCCTTGTGGGGAAAAATCAATATCAAAGTCTGGCATAGAAATGCGCTCAGGATTTAAGAATCGTTCAAATAGTAAGTCATAGGTAATCGGGTCAATACCAGTAATCCCTAATGCATATGCCACAAGTGAGCCCGCTCCAGAGCCTCTGCCTAGTCCTACTGGGATTTTATTGTCTTTTGCCCACTGAATAAAATCAGCAACGATTAAAAAATACCCCGTAAAGTTAAGTTTGGTAATATAGCCAAGTTCAAATTCAATGCGTTCATGATAGTAGGCGTAGTCTAAGCCATCTCTTTTAATAATTTCATCTAAATTATGCTTTACTAGAGAGGTAAAGTATGTAGTTAATGGAATATTGTTTGGAGTGGGAAAATTTGGGAGAAAATATTCTTCAAAATCTAAGAAGAATTTATAATTACAGCGTTTCATGATTTCTACACTATTCGCCAATGCTTCTGGAATATCTGCAAATAGTGCAGTCATTTCTTCTTCGGATGTGAGATATTGTGCATTGGTTAAGCTGCGCTCTCGCTGTTCATCATCAATAAATCCGCCATTTATAATACAGGTTTTAGCTTCAAGCGTAGGAAACTGCTCCCTGTGAATAATTACCACATCACCTAATGCTACTACAGGAAAACCATGTTCATGAGCAAAAGGCAGACTATCTGCTAAAAAGGCGTCACTTACTGGATTTTGAATCCGTTTAATCCCAATATAGGTTCTATGGGTAAACACGCTTTCTAGGTGCTTTATATGCTGGGTTGCTTGGGCAATTTTATTTTCTCTGATATACTCTGCTAACAGAGAATGCTCATGATGAATGAGTATTAGTCCCTCATGATGCATGATGAGTTCATTGGTAGTAATATGCTCTATTTCTGTTTTTTGGTAACTCAGTGAAATCAGTTTAGAGAGATTAACATACCCCTCTTTATTCATGCATAGTGCAATGATATGTGCTTGTTCTAGAGGCAACACACTGCCAATAATTGGTTTAATTTCTGCCTTAATACATGCTTTGTAAAACTTTAACGCAGCAAAGAGGTTATTTGTATCTGTGAGTGCAAGTGCAGAATAGTTAAGCTCTTGAGCCCGGGCAACCAAGTCAGGCACACGGACAATGCTTTTGTGGATAGAGTATTCAGAAGCACACTCAAGATGAATAAATTGACTCATAGCCACACTATTTTACAAACTTTACTCTTACTCTGCATACTGGTATTTTTGTATTTTTTACTTACTTTAAGTTATGATTAATATTTCTATTTTCATGCAATTGAATAATCTAAAAAAATATTTACTTAAAAAATGATATAAAGTATAATTATGGGCTTTCATTTTTAGAAATAAACTTTTTATATTATGGCAACAATTAACCAATTAGTAAGAAATCCACGCCAAAAAAAGGTGGTCAAGTCAAATGTACCAGCTCTTGATGCGTGCCCACAAAAGCGTGGGGTATGTACTAGAGTATATACTACTACCCCAAAAAAACCTAACTCTGCACTACGTAAAGTAGCAAGGGTACGTCTTACTAATGGAACTGAAGTAACTACTTATATTGGTGGTGAAGGCCATAGATTACAAGAACACTCGGTAATTCTTATTCGTGGTGGTAGGGTAAAAGACCTTCCAGGTGTACGTTACCATACAGTACGTGGGGCACTTGATACCACTGGAGTTGAAGACAGAAAACAAGGTCGTTCAAAATATGGTGCCAAGCGCCCTAAAAAATAATTAACGGAGAACTATTATGAGAAGAAGACAAGCACCTAAAAGAGAAATCCTCCCTGATCCTAAGTTTGGTGATTTAACAATTGCTAAATTTGTAAACATACTAATGCTCGATGGAAAAAAATCTGTTGCCGAAAAAATTATCTATGATGCATTAGATGTTCTTGAAGGCAAAGGAAATAAAGAGCCTGTAGAAACCTTTAAACAAGCGTTAGACAATATTGGTCCTAATCTTGAAATTAAATCACGCCGCGTTGGCGGTTCAACGTATCAAGTGCCTATTGAAGTCCGTGAAACACGCAAAATGGCACTTGCTATGCGTTGGATTATTGAAGCTGCAAGAAAACGTGGTGAAAAAGGCATGAAACTGCGTTTAGCGGCAGAAATTATGGATGCGATTCAGGATAGAGGAGCAGCATTTAAGAAAAAAGAAGATACCCATAGAATGGCAGAAGCAAATAAAGCCTTTGCTCATTTCAGATGGTAACACGGAATTATTATTAGTTATTAGGATACAACAATGGCAAGAAAGACTCCAATTAGTCACTATCGTAACGTAGGGATTATGGCGCATATTGATGCGGGGAAAACAACCACTACGGAACGTGTATTACTGTATACAGGGCGTACGCACAAAATTGGTGAAGTGCATGATGGTGGTGCAACAATGGACTGGATGGAGCAAGAGCAAGAACGTGGTATTACTATTACCTCTGCTGCTACAACATGCTTTTGGCAGGGTATGGATAATGATATGCAGGAACACCGTATCAATATTATTGACACCCCGGGACACGTTGACTTTACTATTGAAGTGGAGCGTTCTTTAAAGGTCCTTGATGGTTCATGTGCACTCTTTAGTGCAGTTGATGGAGTAGAGCCTCAGTCTGAAACAGTATGGCGTCAAGCTAATAAATACGGTGTCCCAAGAATTGGCTTCGTGAACAAAATGGACAGAACAGGGGCAAACTTTTTACGCGTATGCGACCAAGTAAAAGCACGTCTTGGTGGTAACCCAGTCCCAATGCAATTACCAATTGGTGCCGAAGAAGACTTCTTAGGTGTGATTGACTTAGTGACTATGCAAGCAATCTACTGGAACGAAGCAGACCAAGGTGCAACTTACGAAGCAAAAGAAATTCCTGCTGAGCTGAGAGACCAAGCAGAAGAATACCGTGAAAAAATGATTGAATCAGCTTCAGAGGCATCTGAAGAAATGATGGAAAAATACCTAGAAGATGGTGAGCTTTCTAACGAAGAAATCAGAAACGGTATTCGTGTACAAACTATTAACAATGAAATCGTGCCAATGTTTTGTGGCTCTGCATTTAAAAACAAAGGAGTACAAGCACTGCTTGATGCATTTATTCACTACCTTCCTGCACCTATTGATGTACCAGCAATTAAAGGTACAGATGAAGATGGTGAAGTAGAAATTATCCGCGAATCAAGTGATAATCAACCATTTGCAGCACTCGCATTTAAAATTGCTACCGACCCATTTGTGGGTAACTTAACCTTCTTTAGAGTATATTCTGGGGTACTGAAATCAGGTGATTTTGTCTATAACTCATCAAAAGGCAAAAAAGAGCGTATTGGTCGTATTGTACAAATGCACTCAAATGAACGTGAAGAAATTAAAGAGGTATGCGCAGGTGACATCGCAGCAGCTATTGGTTTAAAAGATGTAACTACAGGAGACACACTTTCAGATTTAGGTGATAAAGTAGTACTTGAGCGTATGGAATTCCCCGAGCCAGTAATTTCTCTTGCAGTAGAGCCTAAAACCAAAGCAGACCAAGAAAAAATGGGCATTGCGCTTGGCAAACTCGCAAATGAAGATCCTTCATTTAGAGTTGCAAGTGACGAAGAGAGCGGACAAACGATTATTTCTGGTATGGGTGAATTACATCTTGATATTATTGTAGATCGCATGATGCGTGAATTTGACGTAGAGTGTAACGTAGGTGCTCCACAAGTAGCATACCGTGAAACAATTACTACGCTCGTTGAAAACGAACACAAATTTGCTAAACAATCAGGTGGTCGTGGTCAGTATGGTCATGTGTACTTACGTATTGAACCACAAGAAGCTGGTGCTGGATATGAGTTTGTAGATGAAATTAAAGGTGGTGTTATTCCTAAAGAATATATTCCTGCAGTCGATAAAGGCGTACAAGAACAAATGCAAAATGGTGTACTTGCAGGGTTCCCACTCGTAGATGTAAAAGTGACTGTGTATGATGGTTCTTATCATGATGTGGACTCTAACGAAATGGCATTTAAAATTGCAGCAAGCAAATGTTTAAGTGAAGGTGTAGTAAAAGCGAACCCACAAATTTTAGAGCCAATTATGGCAGTAGAAATTGCCACACCTGAAGAATATATGGGTGATGTAATGGGTGATATTAACCGTCGTCGTGGTCTGATTGGTCAAATGGAAGACACCCCAACTGGTAAAACCTTAAAAGCAGATGTTCCGTTAGCAGAGATGTTTGGCTACTCTAATGACTTACGTTCAATGACCCAAGGGCGTGCAAGTTATTCTATGGAGTTTGACAAATATAGTGCAGCACCAAAAAATATTGCAGATGATGTGATTGCAGAAAGTAAAAGATAATTAACCTCACCATTAGGAGATAACCATGTCAAAAGAAAAGTTCGAAAGAACCAAACCCCATGTAAACGTTGGCACAATCGGTCACGTGGATCATGGTAAAACTACTCTTACTGCAGCAATTACTAAAGTAATGGCTGAAAAAAGAGGTACAGAATTCAAAGACTACGCAGATATTGATAACGCACCTGAAGAAAGAGAGCGTGGTATTACTATCTCTACTGCACACGTTGAATACGAAAGTGAAACTCGTCACTACGCACACGTAGACTGCCCAGGACATGCTGACTATGTAAAAAACATGATTACTGGTGCAGCACAAATGGATGGTGCGATTCTGGTAATTGCAGCCACTGATGGTCCTATGGCTCAAACACGTGAGCATATCCTCCTTTCACGCCAAGTAGGCGTACCATACATCATCGTCTTCATGAACAAAGCAGATATGATTGATGATGAAGAATTAGTAGAACTTGTTGAAATGGAAATCCGTGAACTTCTTAATGAATACGACTTCCCAGGTGATGATACACCAATTATCTTTGGTTCAGCACTAAAAGCACTAGAAGGCGACACCTCAGAAATCGGTGCTCTAGCTATTGAAAAACTGGTAGATCACCTTGATGACTACATCCCAACTCCAGAGCGTGATACAGACAAAGAATTCCTCATGCCAATTGAAGATGTATTCTCTATCTCAGGTCGTGGTACCGTAGTAACAGGTAGAATCGAAAGAGGGATTATCAATGTTGGTGATGAAATTGAAATCATTGGTATCAAAGACACCCAAACTACAACCTGTACTGGAGTAGAAATGTTTAGAAAACTTCTTGACTCAGGTGAAGCAGGAGATAACGTAGGGGTACTCCTACGTGGCACCAAGCGAGAAGAAGTAGAACGTGGTCAAGTACTAGCGAAACCAAGTTCAATCACCCCACACACTAAGTTTGAAGCAGAAGTATATGTACTCACCAAAGAAGAAGGTGGGCGCCACACACCATTCATGAACAACTACCGTCCACAGTTCTACTTTAGAACGACAGACGTAACAGGTGCAGTATCATTACCATCAGGTACTGAAATGGTCATGCCAGGTGATAATGTGAAAATCTCAGTAGAGCTATTAGCACCAATCGCTATGGAAGAAGGTCTTAGATTCGCAATCCGTGAAGGTGGCAGAACCGTAGGTGCGGGTGTGGTGTCTAAGGTTTTGGATTAAGATCCGGCTAAACTCAAAAAAACCTAAGGGCTTGCTCTTAGGTTTTTTATTTTTGGTAAAAAATAGATTGTAAAGTGGGATAAACCACGGTATAATTTACGGTTTTCACCGCCATTTTTGGTGACCTTAATTATTGTGTGCATAAATTATTGTGTGCATATAGGGCAATTATTTTTTGGAGTAATTCTCTGCATACATACTAGGGACAGCAAAAATTTTTTTCAAACGTAACTTTGGTTATGTTGCTATGTTAGGTAAGAAATGAGTAATCAAAATATTAGGATTAAATTAAAAGCATTTGATCATCGTTTAATTGACAAGTCTGCAATAGAGATTGTGGAAACTGCAAAGAAAACGGGTGCCAGTGTTCGTGGCCCAATCCCTCTTCCATCTAAAAGAGAAAGATGGACAGTTCTAAAATCTCCCCATGTCAATAAGAAATCTCGTGATCAGTACGCACTGAAAACATACGTGCGGTTAATGGATATTATTAATCCTACTGATAAAACAGTAGATTCGTTAATGAAACTGGACTTAGCGGCCGGTATAGATGTGTCGCTTAAATTAAATTAACAACCAAGTAGTTATAAAACATAGGATAAGGAAATACTATGAGTATTAGTTTAGTGGGTAAAAAAATTGGTATGACGCGTATCATGGGTACTGACGGTGGTGCGACTCCAGTAAGCGTTGTAGAATTACACCCAAATGTAGTAGTACAAAAGAAAACTGTAGAAACTGATGGCTATAATGCCTTACAACTTACTACAGGTAAGAAAACCAACAAAAAAGGTGAAGCAAAGCTCAGTGGTGTTTCAAGTGCGCTAAAAGGTCATTATGCCAAAGCAGAGCAGGAAGTGGGTTTAGGTCTTTGGGAAACTAAAGTAAGCGAAGAGCAACTAGATATAGCAGAATTTACTATTGATATGTTTGGTGCTGGTCATTACGTTGATGTGAGTGGTACCTCAAAAGGTAAGGGCTTTCAGGGTGGAGTGAAGCGTCATAACTTCCACATGCAGGATGCTACCCATGGTAATAGTATTTCTCACCGTGCACTCGGTTCTACTGGTCAATGTCAAGAACCTGGACGTGTATTCAAAGGTAAAAAAATGCCCGGTCAAATGGGTAACAAAAAAGTAACTGATGAATGCTTAGAAGTAGTGCGTGTTGATAGTGAAGATAACTTACTTCTTATTAAGGGTGCTATCCCTGGAGCAAATGGTGGTATTGTGCGGGTAAGACTTTCGCCGAAAAAAGACAAAATCAACAACGAAGTAAGTGCAAAACTTGCCCAAGTTCAAGCAGCTGCCCAGGCACCTGTAGAGAGTGGAGAAGAATAAAGTGGATATTCAAGTATTAGACCAAGCAGGTAAACAAGCATCTACTACTTCTGTAGAAGATAGTCTATTTACCAGAGAATTTAACAGTTCTTTGATTCATCAGGTAGTAGTTGCATATATGGCTGCTGGCAGAGCAGGAACTAAAGCCCAAAAAAATCGCTCTCTCGTGCGTGGTGGCGGTAAAAAACCATTTAAGCAAAAAGGTACAGGTCGTGCCCGTGCAGGTACTACTCGTAGCCCTATTTGGCGTAGTGGTGGTGTGACTTTTGCAGCTAAACCAAGAAGTTATGTGCAAAAAGTAAACAAAAAAATGTATAAAGCAGCAATGAGTGCTATTTTTTCTGAACTTGTGCGTTCTCATAGGTTGAAAGTAGTAGAAAACTTAGATATTGCTGAAACCAAAACTAAGTATGTAGTATCACTCATGAATGCCTTAGAAGTAACTGATGTATTATTTATTAGTAGTGATATCAACGAAGAGTTGTATCTTGCTTCACGTAACTTGTATCATGCTGGTGTATGTGATATTAACAGTATAGATCCAGTGAGTTTAATTGGTTATGATTCAGTTGTTATTACTAAAGATGCATTAGCACAAGTGCAGGAGAATTTATCATGAATAATGAAAAAGTTTTAAAAACATTACTTGCACCAGTGATTTCTGAGAAATCAACATTGCTTTCTGCGAATAATCAATATGTATTTAAAGTAGGCACTGATAGTAATAAACGTGAAATCAAACAAGCTATTGAAACATTATTTGGAGTAACAGTAAACGCAGTTCAAACTCTAAATGTACATGGCAAGAAAAAAGTATTTAGAGGGAAATTTGGTAAACGTAATAATTGGAAAAAAGCGATTATTACTGTTGCAGAGGGCCAAATGATTGATATTAGTAGATAATAGCGTAATTTAAAGCAGGAATTAGTATGGCAGTTATTAAAAGAAAGCCCACTTCACCAGGTAGAAGATTTGTGATAAGTGTGGTTAATAAGGAGCTTCATAAAGGTGCTCCATTTCTTCCACTTACCACTAAGAAAAAACGCTCTAGTGGAAGAAACAACTTAGGCCGCATTACTATTCGTCATCGTGGCGGTGGTCATAAGCGACGTTATAGAATTATTGATTTTAAACGCAATAAAGACGGAATTACAGGAATTGTTGAGCGTTTAGAATACGATCCTAATCGCAGTGCTTATATTGCACTCATACTATATGTAGATGGTGAGCGTAAATATATTATTGCACCAAAAGGATTAACTGCTGGTGATGAAATTATTTCTGGTGATATCGTAGCAATTAAACCAGGAAATACATTAAAGTTAGGAAATATGCCGTTAGGTAGTGTGGTACATTGTATTGAGTTGCAACCAGGAGGCGGAGCAAAGATAGCACGCAGTGCTGGTGCTGCAGTCCAACTCGTAGCAAAAGATGGTGGTTTTGTTACACTGCGATTAAAAAGTGGTGAAGTAAGAAAAGTATCTGTTAATTGTAGAGCTACTATTGGTGAAGTTTCTAATTCAGAGCATAGCTTGGCTAAACTTGGTAAAGCAGGTGCTTCACGTCACCGTGGTATTCGTCCTACAGTACGTGGTGTGGTTATGAACCCAGTAGATCACCCGCATGGTGGTGGTGAAGGAAAAACAAGTGGCGGTCGTCATCCTGTTTCTCCATGGGGTATGCCTACTAAAGGATACAAAACAAGAAGTAATAAACGTACAGATAAATATATTGTACGTCGTAGAAATAGCAAGAAATAACCTATAGGATTATATTATGGCAAGATCACTCAGAAAAGGACCTTTTGTTGACGAGCATCTCGTACAAAAGATTTTTAAAGCCAAAGAAGAAGGTAATAGGAAACCAATTAAAACATGGTCACGTCGTAGCGTAATCATTCCTGAAATGATTGGTATGACTATTGCAGTACATAATGGCAGAGCTCATGTGCCAGTTTTTATTAATGAAAATATGATCGGTCATAAACTTGGTGAATTTTCAGCTACAAGAACTTTTAAAGTTCACTCTGGTGATAGAAAAAAATAAATAGAATAGATATACTCGGAAATAACCATGGAAAAAGAAGTTAAGGCAGTTCATAAATTTGCCAGAATAAGCCCATTTAAGGCACGTTTAGTTCTAGACCAAATTCGCGGCAAAAGAATTGAAGAAGCATTACATATTCTAGAGTTTAGTACTAAGAAATCTGCGGTGTTAGTTTCTAAAGTATTAAATTCTGCAATTGCAAATGCAGAGCACAATGAAGGCAGCGATATTGATGAACTCGTCGTTAGTTCTGCATACGCAAATGAAGGTGCTACGTTAAAGCGTATTCGCCCAAGAGCAAAAGGTAGAGCTAATAGAATTTTAAAACGCACGAGCCATATTACGGTCGGCGTAAAAGAAGTATAACAAAGGAAGGTTATGGGACAAAAAGTTAATCCAAAAGGTATCAGACTCGGTGTAATTAGAGACTGGGATTCTAAGTGGTATGCAGATAGTAAAAATTATTCTGATTACTTATTATCTGATATTGAAGTAAGAGACTTCTTATTTGCCAAACTCACTAATGCATCGGTAAGTCGTATAACTATTGAGAGATTAGCAAATAGCTGTAAAGTAACTATTTGGACAGCTCGCCCTGGTATTGTGATTGGTAAAAAAGGTGCGGATATCGATGAACTTAAAGGCGTAGTAAGCAAGATGATGGGAGTACCAGTACATATTGCTATTGAAGAAATTAAAAAACCAGAACTTGATGCACGCTTAGTAGCTGAAAGTATTGCGCAACAACTTGAAAAACGTGTGGCATATAGAAGAGCGGTAAAAAGAGCATTGGGTAATGCTACTCGTTTAGGCGCAGAAGGCATCAAAATTATGGTAAGTGGTCGTTTAAATGGTGCTGAAATTGCCCGTAGCGAATGGTATAGAGAAGGTCGCGTACCATTGCATACCTTTAGAGCTGATGTTGATTATGCGCACTATGGTGCACATACTGCGTATGGTGTAATTGGTATTAAGGTGTGGGTATTTAAAGGCGAAATTTTAGACCATAAAAAAGGCACACTAGATGAAGTAATGCGTCGTGGTGCTTCTAAGAAAATTGGCAGTAATTAAAATAGGTTAAGAATATGTTACAACCAAAAAGAACAAAATATAGAAAAGCAATGAAAGGTCGCAACCGTGGGTACGCTACAGGTTGTAAAGTGAGTTTTGGTGAAATCGGCATGCAATCATCAGGTCGTGGACGTATTACTGCACGTCAAATTGAAGCAGCACGTCGTGCGATGACTAGACACGTAAAAAGACAAGGAAAAATCTGGATTAGAATTTTCCCTGACAAGCCTATTACCAACAAGCCATTAGAAGTACGTATGGGTAAAGGTAAAGGTTCAGTTGAGTATTGGGTAGCGCAAATTAAACCTGGTCAAATGTTATTTGAAATGCAAGGCGTTGATTTTGATTTAGCGACAGAAGCGTTTGAGCTTGCTGCTGCAAAGCTTCCGGTAAAAACTACTATTGTTAAAAGAACGGTGATGTAATGAAGGCAGAAGAACTAAGAACACAATCAGTTGAAGAATTAAATACCACACTTATGGATCTTCATAAAGAGCATTTTAATTTACGTATGCAACACAAAGGTGCGGAATTAAACGATACATCTAGCCTTAATAAAGTGAAAAAAAACATTGCTAGAGTAAAAACAATTATTAGAGAGAAAAGCTAATGGAACACACATCTATTGAAAGAAGTCTTACTGGTGAAGTAGTCAGTAATTCTAGAGAGCAAACTATTGCAGTGTTAGTGCAACGTAGAGTGCGTCATCCGATTTATAAAAAATATATTAGTAAAAGTACAAAAGTACATGCTCATGATGAGAATAATGAGTGTAATATTGGTGATGTGGTACGCGTAACTGAAACTAAACCATATTCAAAAACAAAACATTGGAAATTAGCTGAAATAGTTGAAAAGTCAGTATCAATTGACTAAGAAGTAGGAGAAAAACATGATTCAAATGCAAACAAAGCTTGATGTTGCTGATAACAGCGGTGGAGTAAAAGCAGTATGTATTAAAGTGTTAGGCGGTTCAAAGCGTCGTTACGCTAATATTGGTGACGTGATTAAAGTAAGTGTAAAAGAAGCCTCACCAAGAGCGAAAGTAAAAAAAGGCGATGTATATGACGCGGTAGTAGTGCGTAGTGCGAAAGGCGTGCGTCGCAATGATGGTTCAGTCATTCGCTTTGATAACAATGCGGTGGTGTTGCTAAACACTAAATTAGAACCAATTGGTACGCGTATTTTCGGACCAGTAACGCGCGAGTTACGTGGTAAGTCATTTATGAAAATCGTATCACTTGCTCCTGAGGTATTGTAATAGATTGTAGGTAATTAACCATTATGTTAAGAATTAAAAAAGACGATAAAGTAATTGTTCTCACTGGTAAAGACAAAGGTGCTACAGGAACAGTGAGCAAAATTATAGGTAATAAAGCAATTGTTGAAGGTATTAATATTGCGAAGAAGCATACGAAACCTAATCCACAATTAAATATTGAAGGTGGCATTATCTCGAAAGAGATGCCTATTGATCTTTCAAATATTGCAATCTTAAACCCAGAAACTGGTAAGTCAGATAAAGTAGGGTTTAGATTGAATGAAGAGAACAAAAAAGAACGATTTTATAAATCAAATGGCAAGGTAATTGCATAATTAAACAAGGTGAACAACTGTGGCTAGATTAAGAGAGTTATATCAAACTGAAATTTCAGCAAAATTACAAAGTGATTTAGGGATGACTAACCCTATGGCTGTGCCAAAGATTACCAAGATTACATTAAACATGGGCTTTGGTGGGGCGGCAATTAGTGATAAGAAAATTATTGCAAGTGCCTTAGATGAAATGGCATTAATCGCAGGCCAAGCTCCGATTAAAACCTTTGCACGTAAATCTGTAGCAAGTTTTAAAATTCGTGAAGGAAACGTGATTGGTTGCAAAGTAACGCTACGCAAAGATACGATGTATGAGTTTTTAGATAGATTGATCAACATTGCAGTCCCTCGTATTCGTGATTTCCGTGGCTTAAATGCAAAATCATTTGATGGTCGTGGAAACTATAATATGGGTCTCACTGAGCAAATTGTGTTCCCAGAAATTGATTTTGAAAAAGTAGTACAAATCCGTGGTATGGATATTGCAATCACTACGACTGCAACAAACGATGAGGATGCTAAGAAACTATTAGCAGCATTTAATTTTCCATTTAAACAATAAGCATATAAGGAATATAATGGCTAAAAAGTCTATGGTCAATAGAGATATTAAAAGAAGCAAAATGGTTCTTAAATATCAAGAAAAAAGAAAAGAATTAAAACGCATTATTAAAGATGTTAATTCTACTGATGAGCAACGTTTTGAGGCAGTGATTAAACTTCAATCACTCCCTAGAGATTCTTCTCCAGTAAGAATGCGTAATCGTTGTGGGTTATCTGGTAAGCCATACGGGTTCTATCGTAAATTCGGTCTTGCGAAATTCAAGCTCCGTGAAAAAACGATGAATGGTGAAGTACCTGGTGTTGTTAAAGCAAGTTGGTAGGAGAGTAATATGAGTATGTCAGATACAGTAGCAGATATGCTAACACGCATCCGTAATGCACACATGGTTCATAAAACTCATGTGAGTGTTCCTGCGTCAAAATTAAAAGAATCTATTGTTAAAGTACTAGCAGAAGAAGGTTATATTACTGGGTATGAAGTAAATGGTGAAGTTGCTACTAAGCAAATCACCATTGAACTCAAGTACTATAACAATGCTCCAGTAATTAGCAATATTAAACGTATTTCTAAACCTTCACTTCGTGTGTACTCTAAAAGTGCAGATATTCCTGAAGTGATGAATGGATTAGGTGTGGTGGTTATCTCTACTCCTAAAGGTGTAATGACTGGACAAAACGCTAAAGCCTTAAATGTTGGTGGCGAGATTTTGTGCAGTGTTGAATAATTGAGGTGAGCGTATGTCAAGAGTAGCAAAAGCAAGTATTACATTACCTTCTGGAAGTGAAGTATCTATTTCAGATACCGCTTTAAATGTGAAAGGCAAACTTGGTGAAGAGACAATTTCTATTCACCCACTGGTTCGGGTAGCGAATGAAGAAAATACCTTAGTATTTGGAGTAAATACTCAAAGTGCTAAAGAAGAAAGAGAGGCATGGATGCATGCGGGCACTATTCGTGCGCTGACATCTAATGCAGTACATGGCACAAGTGTAGGTTGGGAGAAAAAATTAACACTTATTGGTGTGGGGTATAGAGCAAAAGTTTCTGGTACTACGGTAAACCTTTCTCTTGGATATTCACATCCAATTAACTATGACCTTCCTACAGGTGTTACCGCAGAAACACCTTCACAAACAGAAATTGTGATTAAAGGTATTAATAAACAAATAGTAGGTCAAGTTGCTTCAGAAATTAGAGCATTCCGTCCACCTGAGCCATATAAAGGAAAAGGTGTGAGATATGCTGATGAGTATGTAGCAAGAAAAGAAGCTAAGAAGAAATAGTAAGACATAATGAAGGTAGGATATGAAGTTATCTAAAAAACAAGCTCGGTTACGTAGAGCAACTAAATTTAGAGCAAAACATGCAAGTAGTGATTTACACAGATTATGTGTGCATAAAACTATTAATCATATTTATGCACAAATTGTGACAAGCACTGGTGACTCTACCATAGTAGCAGCATCTAGTGTAAGTGCAAAACTTACCAATGGTGGCAACATCGCTGCTGCATCTGAAATTGGCACAAAGATTGCCCAAGCAGCAAAAGAAGCAGGTATTGAAGCAGTAGCGTTTGATAGAGGCGGATTTAAATATCATGGTCGTGTGAAGGCACTCGCAGAAAGTGCGCGTGAAGCAGGACTTAAATTTTAATAAGAGACAACACATAAAAGGAATTTATGGCTGAACATTCGTATGAAGAAGAGAACAAATTTATTGAGAAATTAGTAAATGTTCGCAGAGTAGTAAAAGTTGTTAAAGGTGGACGTATCTTTGGCTTTTCTGCACTTGTAGTTATTGGTGATGGCAATGGTCGTGTTGGCTATGGTACCGGTAAAGCTCGCGAAGTACCTGGTGCGGTGCAAAAAGCAATGGAAAAAGCGAAAAGAAGCATGAGAACGATCCCACTTAATAATGGTACATTATACTACCCAATCTCTTCACATGTAGGTGCTGCAAAAGTATATATGCAACCTGCATCAGAAGGTACTGGGGTAATTGCTGGTGGTCCTATGCGTAGTGTACTTGAAGCAGTAGGTGTACATAACATCTTAGCAAAATGTAATGGTACTACAAACCCTATTAGTGTAGTTCGTGCTACTATTGATGGCTTAGCAAAAATGTCTAGCCCTGAAATTGTAGCAGCAAAACGCGGTAAAACAGTTGAGCAAATTTTAGGTGCACATGCTGTAGAATTAGCTCCTGCTGAAGTTGCACCAGAAGTGGAAGTAGTGGAAGCAATTGTAGCAACAGAAGTAGCGAAAGAGACTGTAGCAGAAACAACAAAGGAAGAGAGTAATGAGCAAGGTTAAAGTAACACTCGTAAAAAGTGTATTTGGCAGACTCCCAAAGCATAGAGAAACTGTGAAAGGTTTGGGGTTAAGAAAAATTGGTCATACCAGAGAATTAGAAGATACTAAAGAAGTCAGAGGCATGATTAATAAAGTATCTTATTTATTAAAAGTTGAGTCATAATCATGGAAATGAGATTAAATACATTAACTCCAGCTGAGGGTGAAAAAAAACTAAGAAAACGTGTAGGTCGCGGGATTGGTAGTGGATTTGGTAAAACTTGTGGTCGTGGTCATAAGGGTCAAAAATCACGTAGTGGTGGATTTACCAAAGTAGGATTTGAGGGTGGTCAAATGCCACTACAAAGAAGACTTCCTAAGTTTGGCTTTACTTCACGCGTATCACGTATTACTTCTGAGGTTACGTTAAGTGAAATTAATACACTTTCTGAAGAAGTGATTACTCTTGACGTATTAAAACAACACGGACTAGTGACGAAAAATATTCAGCGCGTAAAAGTAATTTTATCTGGCTCAATTGACCATAAAGTTTCACTTGAAGGCATTAAAGCAACAAAAGGTGCATTAGAAGCAATTACTAATGCTGGCGGGAGCGTAGCATAAGCGTTCATTTATAGAGTAATTAGCAATCATGTCCTCACCAACAATCTCACCAGATTTAGCAAAACGTATTATGTTCCTTCTTGGAGCATTAATCATTTTTAGACTGGGCACGCATATTACTATTCCATTTATTTCACCGATTGCCTTAGCGGCTATTGTTGAAGATTCAAGAGGCACTATTCTTGATATGTTCAATATGTTCTCAGGTGGAGCATTAGAGCGTCTTTCGATTTTTACCTTGGGTATTATGCCGTATATTTCTGCGTCTATTATTGTACAGTTGATGACTGCGGTAGTTCCGAAGTTCCAACAACTTAAAAAAGAAGGCGAACAAGGAAGAAGAGCTATTACCCAATACACTCGCATGGGTACTGTAGCATTGGCAGTATTCCAGTCGTATGGTATTTCTATTGCATTACAATCACAAAGTGCTGGTGGAGCTGATCTTGTTACTACCAATGGATTTACTTTTTCTATCGTAACTATTATTACGCTAACTACAGGGACTTTATTTCTGATGTGGTTGGGTGAACAAATTACCGAAAAGGGCGTAGGCAACGGCATCTCTATTATTATTTTTGCTAGTATTGTATCTGGGCTTCCTTCGGCATTTGGCTCTACGTTTGCCTTAGTATCGACAGGTGAGTTAGCAGCATTTATGGCAATTGCTATTTTAGTTATGGCATTATTAGTAACTGCATTTGTGGTATTCATGGAAACGGGTCAACGTCGTATTGCAGTAAACTACGCCAATAGACAACAAGGGCGTAAACTAATGGGGGGACAAAGTTCATATTTACCGCTCAAAATTAACATGGCTGGGGTAATTCCACCTATTTTTGCCTCAAGTATTATTTTATTCCCGTCAAGTTTAGGGCAATGGTTCTCGCAAAGTGAAGGCTTAGAATGGCTAGCTGACATAGCAGCATCACTCGGACCAGGTCAACCACTATATATTACATTCTATGCATTAGCAATTATGTTTTTTGCTTTCTTCTATACTGCATTAACCTTTGATTCTAATGAAACTGCAGAAAACTTGAGAAGAGGCGGGGGACTAGTGCCAGGTATTCGCCCAGGAAAAAATACGGCAGAATATATTGATTCGGTAGTATCGCGACTTACTGCCACAGGTGCGGTATATATTACTGCGGTATGTCTGATTCCAGAATTTTTGATTTTATATTTTAATGTACCATTTTATTTTGGTGGTACATCACTACTGATTATTGTCGTAGTAGTGATTGACTTTATGTCACAAATTCAATCACATATGATGAGTGAAAAATATGAATCACTCATGAAAAAAGCAAACTTAAAATAAGCGTAAGGATTAGAAATGAAAGTAAGAGCTTCAGTAAAGAAAATTTGTAATAATTGCAAAATTATTAAAAGAAATGGGGTTGTGCGTGTGATTTGCAAAGAAGCAAAGCATAAGCAAAGACAAGGCTAAGTATTGATTGAGACTACTCTTTATTGTATAATGAGCGGTTTTCTTTCTGATATTAGGAAAGAAGATAACACAAACTAGGTAAAAGGAAAAAATATGGCAAGGATTGCTGGAATAAATGTTCCAACTCATAAACACCTCGTAATTGGACTACAGTCTATTTACGGCATTGGTGCTACACGGGCAAAAAATATTTGTGAATCTGCAAAGATTGCAGAAACTAAAAAAGTAGCAGAACTTACTGAAGCAGAGTTAGATACATTAAGAAGCGAAGTTGCAAAATTTGAAGTTGAAGGTGATCTTCGTCGTGAAATCGCGATGAATATTAAACGTTTAAAAGACTTAGGTTGTTATCGTGGGGTACGTCATCGTAAAGGGCTTCCAGTACGTGGACAACGCACCAAAACGAATGCAAGAACAAGAAAAGGTCCAAGAAGACTTATTAAATAATTAGAGAATCTATACAGTTAAGGTATATACATGGCAAAGACACAAACTAAAAAGAAAGCTAAAAAAGTCATCACAGATGGTATTGCACATATTCATGCAAGCTTCAACAACACAATTGTAATGATTACTGATCGTCATGGTAACGCAGTATGTTGGGCAACATCAGGTGGTTCTGGCTTTCGTGGTTCGAGAAAATCTACTCCATTTGCAGCACAAGTAGCTGCGGGAAAAGCAGGAGAAACTGCAAAAACATTTGGTATGAAAAACCTAGATGTTCGTGTGAAAGGACCTGGTCCAGGGCGCGATAGTGCCATTCGTGGGTTAAATGCAGAAGGCTTTAGAATTACTTCTATTACTGATGTAACGCCTATTCCGCATAATGGATGTCGTCCATCTAAGAAAAGAAGAGTATAACAAAAGGTAAATTATGGCAAGATATATTGGTCCAAAGTGTAAATTAGCGCGTAGAGAGGGTACAGATCTCTTCTTAAAAAGTGGGGTACGCTCTTTAGAGTCAAAATGTAAACTCAACCAATTACCTGGTGTTCATGGTCCGGGTTCACGTGTTACGAAGCTTAGTGAGTATGGTTTACAGCTTCGTGAAAAACAAAAAGTACGCAGAATGTACGGTATTCTTGAAAAGCAATTCCATTTGTACTACAAAAAAGCAGTAAATAAAAAAGGCTCAACAGGTGAAAACCTTCTTACATTCTTAGAGTCACGCCTTGATAATGTAGTATATCGCATGGGCTTTGCTTCTACTCGTTCTGAGGCAAGACAACTGGTATCTCATAAAGCAATTAAGGTCAATGGTCAAGTTGTTAATATTGCCTCATATCAAGTGAAAGCTGGTGATGAAATTGAAGTAAGAGAAAAGGCAAAAAAACAAAGTAGAATCCAACTTGCAATGGAACTTGCCACTCAAGAAGGAGTAGTAGATTGGGTAGAAGTAAATGAGAAAAACCTTAGCGGTGTATTTAAAAATACCCCTGAGCGCTCAGAACTCCCAAGTGAAATTTCTGAAAACTTAATCGTGGAATTATATTCGAAATAATCCCTAACCTCATACAAGGAATGATAATGCAAGGTAGCATAAAAGACTTTTTAAAACCAAAATTAGTAGACTCAAAAGAAATTGCTAGCAATGAATACCAAGTTATTCTTGAGCCGTTAGAGGGTGGATTTGGTCATACACTAGGTAATGCAATTAGAAGAACACTACTATCTTCAATGCATGGAAGTGCAATTAGCGAGTTTTTGATTGAAGGTGCTATTCATGAGTACTCTGCAATTGATGGTGTAGTAGAAGATGTGCTTGATATACTGTTAAATCTAAAAGAAGTAAATCTTTCGTTAGAAACTGGTGAAGAGGCTATTGTTAATGTAGTTAAACAAGGTCCAGCTATGTTAACTGCAGCAGATATTAGTGCGGCAAACCCAATAGTAAGTATACATAACCCTGATAAAGTAATTGCTACTATTAACGAAGGTAGTGAAATTAACATGACAGTAAAAGTAGAAAGTGGCGTGGGATATGTACCTGCCACCTCTAAAGACAGTTCTACTATTGGTGGTATTCGCATTGATGCAAACTTTTCACCAATTGAAAAAGTAAGTTTTAATGTTGAGCCAACGCGTGTAGAAGACCAAGTAAACCTTGATAGACTCAACATTATCATTAAATCAAATGGAGCATTAACTGGTGAAGCCGCACTCAAGCGTGCAGCCACTATTCTCCAAGATCAGCTCTCATCATTTATTGAACTTGAGCAAATTGAAGAAGTAAAACCACAACCTAAATCAGATGATTTTGATCCGGTACTTCTTTCTGCGGTAGATGAGCTTGACCTTACTGTACGCAGTGCAAACTGCTTAAAAGCAGAACAAATTTACTACATTGGTGATCTCATTCAAAAATCTGAGCAAGAACTATTACGCACTCCTAACTTAGGGCGTAAATCACTTAATGAAATTAAAGAAGTACTTACTTCTAAGGGATTAGAGTTAGGCACAGAGATTGAAAATTGGCCACCAATTGACTTAATGCCAGAATAATAGCGATATTAATAATAGAGTAGAGATACACATGAGACATAAAAGAGCAGGAAAAAAGTTAAATAGAAATGCTTCACATAGAAAAGCAATGTTTAAAAACATCGCTAATGCGCTAATTGAAAGAGAAGTAATCAAAACCACATTACCAAAAGCAAAAGAGCTTAGAAGAGTTGTAGAGCCACTTATTACCCGCTCTAAAGTAGATAGCGTAGCAAACCGTAGATATGTATTTGCCAAACTTCGTGATGACGCAAACGTAGCGAAACTCTTTAATAATATTGCCCCGTTTTATAAAGAACGCCCGGGTGGGTATGTGCGTATCTTAAAAGCAGGCTATAGAACTGGCGATAAAGCACCAATGGCATTGGTGCAATTAGTAGATTTTGATAGCAATACAATAGAGGATTAATATGCCATCGATTAAAGTAAAAGAAAACGAATCATTTGATGCAGCATTACGCCGCTTTCGTCGTTTAGTTGACCGTGCTGGTACGGTAACTGATGTACGAAAAAAAGAGTTTTTCGAAAAACCAACGTGGGAGAAAAAACGCAAAAAGCAAGCAGCAGTAAAACGTACCCATAAAGAAATGATGAAAAATCGCGTACACCGTAAGCGTATGTACTAAAGAGTATTAAGTACCAAGAAATAAAAAAACCTAGCATTTGCTAGGTTTTTTATAATGAATACAATTAACAGCACTGTTTGAGTCTAGGGTATTACAATTTATGTGTATTTTTTTAAACACTGTTATTATATCCCTTTCAGGTAACATTGTTGGGAGATTATGCGAAGACTGCGTTACACACAGGTTGTTTGAGCAATATATTGCGAGTTTCCTGTGTGTAGTAGTTGAGCATTAGCCGAGCCAATGTGGAACGAGGGTCGCCTTTTTTGGTTCGTTTTTTGGCGAAGCAAAAAATGAACATTACAAGCATTTATAACCCATTATAATTTATGCTAATTTTGCATAAGGTATATGAATAATATGCAAAATTAGCATAAAGCTCTACCCTAACTCTAATCCCCGATACTTATTCAGCGTAAACTCCGTATAGCCATTAGGCTCACTTGCGCCGTTAAATACCAACGCTAAAGCTGCCCTATAGGCTGGAGAATCGTAGTTATTAGTCATTGGTGTATATGCTGGGTCATGGGCATTTTGCTCATCTACAAGTGTTGCCATTTCTTTAAACACTTCTTCAACTTGTTCTTTGGTGCATATATGATGATGCAGCCAATTAGCAATATGCTGACTAGAGATGCGTAACGTTGCCCGGTCTTCCATGAGTGCAATGTTATTGATGTCTTCTACCTTAGAACAGCCAATACCCATCATAATCCAGCGGGATACATAGCCTAGGATTCCCTGTGCATTATTACGCAGTTCAGCGGTGATTTCCTCTTGCGTGAGTGTACGCCCTAAGAGTGGTAGTTCTAATAAGTCATCATGATTTGCACTCTCACCTATAAGTGCCTCATGAGTGGTAAAGATATTCACCCGGTGATAGTGTGTAGCATGAATGGTTGCAGCGGTTGGGGAGGGCACCCATGAGCAGTTTGCACCCATATGTAGGTGGGCTATTTTGGCTTCTAGCATGGTTTGCATATTATCAGGTTCTGCCCACATGCCTTTACCAATCTGTGCATTACCAGAAAATCCAGCATGTAGTGCTGTGGTTACATTCAGTGACTCATACGCTTTAATCCATGCACAACTTTTAATTTCTGCTTTCGGGAGTACTGCCCCAGCGTGCATGCAGGTATGTATTTCATCACCTGTGCGATCTAAAAATCCAGTGTTAATAAATATTACTCGTTCTTTGGCAGCATGGATGCATTGTTTTAGGTTGGTACTGGTGCGTTTTTCTTCATCCATAATGCCAATTTTGATAGTGTGTTTTGGCATATCTAAGGCTTGTTCTACTAAAGTCATGAGTGTGTTAGTCAAAGCCACTTCTTTACTGCCATGCATTTTAGGCTTCACGATATAAATACTGCCCTCTCGGGAGTTCTGTCTAGAAGTAAGGTCAGCACACGAGATAAGACAGGTGATACAAGCATCTAAAATACCCTCTGGAATAGGATTTCCCTGAGAATCAGTCACAAGCTCAGTCATCATATGATGTCCTACATTACGAATCAGCATTAGTGAAGTAGTGCGTACTTTTACTTCTTCTTTACTTGGTGATATAAAGACTTTATTCGGCTCTAAGGTGCGCTCTATAGTTTGATTGCCTTTAGTAAAACTTGTAGTGAGACTGCGGTCAATCAGCCCGAGTAAGTTTTCATAGGCGCGTACTTTTTCACTAGCAGACACAGTAGCTACTGAGTCTTCAAAATCTACAATAGTAGTCACTGCGGATTCTAGTAGCACATCTTTTATTACCCCATGAATAATGACTAATATTACATGAAGATTGTGATGAGTAAATAGCAGTTCTATGCCTTCTAGAGTAGTGCGCATTCCTTGATAGTTACTCGTGTCTTTTAGAGTAGTTGTACCATGTTTTGTGGTAAATTGTACGTCATCATCTGTGAGTATTACTTCGCTTACTTCGCTATATGTTCCTGATACAAGTGGTAAGATTTCATCTAAAAATTCAGCACTCCATTGTATGACTGCTTGACCTCTGGCGGGGTTATAACTTGCACCTTTGGCAGTGTCACCACTATCAGGGATGATATTACTACCATAGAGTGCATCATACAAACTCCCATAGCGAGCATTAAGTGCATTAATAGCAAAGCGTGCATTAGAGATAGGTACTACTAACTGTGGTCCTGCAATATGCTTAATTTCTTCATCAACGCCATTTACATTGATTTTGAAGTCAGCAATTTCTGGCTCAAGATAACCAATATCAGTTAAGAATGTTTTGTAGCTTTCTTTGGTGTATAGGTGAGTGTTATGCCAGTCATTAATTTGCTGTTCAAATTCATATCGTTTAGCGAGCAAATGCTGTTGATCATCAGCTAAAGTACTGGCTATATGTGCTAGTTTGGTAAAAAATTCTTCAGTGGTGAATGTAGTTGTGGGAATGACCTTCTGATCAATAAAATCATAGAGTTCAGGATGAATATTGAGGTTGCTCAGTGTTATAGGTTGGTTCATAATGTTTTAGGATTCTATATATGGATATTTTATGGTGATGATGCCGTCTGGATCGGCGTAGAGGTATTCTCCTGGAGTGAATGTCACACCAGAAAACTGCACAACAATGTTTCGCTCACCTACACCGTTTTTAATACTTTTTAGTGGGTGTGTACCAAGGGCTTTTACTCCGATGTTCATGGTGTTGATTTCATGACTATCCCTAATCATTCCATACATAATTACCCCCGCCCAGTGGTTTTCTACTGCTTTGGCAGCTAACATATCACCTAGCATAGCACAGCGTTTTGACCCACCAGCATCTACCACCATAACCTTACCAGTGCCATCCTCTTCTACGAGTTGTTTTACGAGCGAGTTATCTTCAAAACATTTAATGGTAACAATTTCACCTGAAAAATGAGTTTTTACCCCGAAAGAGCGATACTCTGGATGTACGTACCCTACATTAGGGTGGAGTGCGTCAGATATATCTGTAGTATTATGTGTCATAGTGTATCTTGTTATTATTAAGGTTTAGTCTTAACGTGAAATTCTGTAGCATCGGAAATATTACCTGTTTGGTAGATTACATCCATGCGTTCTTTAATATCATATGGATAATAATCCTTGATATTCCCTGCAGCAATATTACGCTGCACCTCTTGCCAATACCGGGCATCTAATAGATGACTATAGTAACTCGCAAAAATTGAGTCATATTCGGCGTTATTAAACATAAAAAACTTAAATTCTTCAGGAAATACATCATGCTCACCAATGGGGTACCATGGTTCTGCACTCATTTCTTGTTCTTCGGTTTTTGCTTCAGGAATAGTTCTAAAGTTTGGTACATCCATGGTAGATATCTCATCATAGTCATAAAACACCACACGTTTTTGTTTCGTCACCCCAAAGTTTTTGGTGAGCATATCCCCCGGGAAGATATTGGAATTGATCAATTCATCTATGGCTCTGCCATAATCAATAATCACTTTATATGCTTCTTCAATACTGGCATTAGATAAGAAAATGTCTAATGGAATCATTTTATTTTCCAAATACAAATGCTTTACAATTAACAAATTATCTTCTATAGTGATAGTTGAGGGAGCTTTGGTTTGTAATTCTGCAAGGAGGGTTGGGTCAATATGATCAAGAGGAAAGGCAATATTAGAAAATTCCCACGTATCTGCTAAGCGCCCGACTCTGCCATGGTTTTTAATAAAGAGATAATTGGCTTTTACTTGTTCTTTGGTAGTGTTCTTAGGGTTTGGAAAGCTATCATTAATGACTTTAAACACATAGGGAAACATCGGGAAGGTAAATACAGTCATCACCATACCTTTAATTCCCGGAGCACTCATAAGTTTTTCACTAGTGAATCGTGAGTATTTTGATAATGTTCTATATAGCAGGGTTTTTCCTTGTTTGTGCAGTCCAATTGCACTATACAATGAGGCCTTGCTTTTATTAGGTAAGATGCCTTTTAAGAAATCAACTACTGCAGCAGGATACTCGGTATTGACAAAGAAATAGGAACGTGAAAAACTAAAAATTGCTGAGACACTTTGTGCTTCAGCAATAAGTGCATCTACAAATACTCCTTTGGTATCACTTTTATTAATTGCAATAGCAATCGGATGTAAGTGGTTATCTTTGGTAATCACTTTACCAATCAGATATACCGCACGCCTTCTAAAAAATGGTGTTCGTACCATTTGAATTTCAAAATGATGTTCTAAATCAGAGTCGATTTTGGCGTAGAATTGCTCTGCGAGTCGCGTAGCATCAAGAGTAATATTACTAAATTCCTCGCTTAATTCAGAGGTATGTAAGATGGTAGTTGCGATTTCAACTAGATTATCAGTAATGTAGTAACTGGCTATCTCTGGTGCCTCTAAGTCAATATAGGTAGTGGATTTACCTGGCTTCACAAAGATATAGTTGTTATTGTAAAACCGTTTATCAAATAAACAACAAAATACTGAGTTATAAAAGGTTTCTGCTAACTCAGGCTGGTGATGGTGGAGTAGTAACTCTAGGTAGTACGTCTTCGTTGCTGCCCAAAGATCTTCGTTAAACAGTGCAGTGTCGATATGTTCGGAGATATTTTTGCAGAAGAGTTTAATTTCGTTGTCATAGAGTGATATACGCGTTACTGCTACTTTTTCTATTTGTTGCCAGTCCCCACTTTTAAAATTTTCTTTTACTTGTATGTAGGTATCACGGTATTTAAGGTAGTACTTATCAAATCCATCTAAAATATATTTGGCGGTGGTGAATGATAAGTTACTACCCATAGTTTATATACTAGGTTTAATATACTAGAACTGGTCTTCTTCAGTAGAACCAGTGAGTGCAGTAACCGAAGATGCACCGCCTTGAATCACGGTAGTGACATCATCAAAGTACCCCGCACCTACTTCTTGTTGGTGAGAAGCAAAGGTATAGCCTTTTGAGCTTGCTGCAAATTCCTGCTCTTGTACTTTGTTTACATAGTGTTTCATGCCTTCACCTCTCGCATAGTCATACGCTAAGTCAAACATGTTATACCACATATTATGAATCCCTGCGAGGGTGATAAATTGATATTTATAGCCCAACTCAGAAATTTCTTCTTGGAATGAAGCAATTTGACTATCTGATAGATTTTTCTTCCAGTTAAATGAAGGAGAGCAGTTGTATGCAAGCAGTTGATTTGGATTTTGCTCTTTGAGTGCTGCAGCGAATTCACGGGCAAAACCAACATCTGGAGTTGCAGTTTCGCACCATACTAAGTCTGCATATGGAGCATAAGCCAAGCCACGAGAAATAGCTTGCTCTGGACCGTTTTTCACACGGTAGAATCCTTCAGCAGTGCGCTCACCTGTGATAAATGGCTGATCATTTTCATCTACATTAGAGGTCAAAAGGTTTGCTGCTTCTGCGTCAGTACGTGCAAGTAATAATGTTGGTACGCCTAGAACATCTGCTGCGAGACGAGCGGAAATCAGTTTTTGTACTGCTTCTGCAGTAGGTACTAATACTTTACCACCCATATGCCCACATTTTTTTACCGCTGCTAATTGATCTTCAAAGTGTACTCCAGCTGCACCATTGGCAATCATATTTTTCATGAGTTCATAGGCATTTAAAACTCCGCCAAATCCTGCTTCGCCATCTGCCACAATAGGTAAGAAATAATCAATAGCTTCTGAACTGTCCATATCAATGCCTTTAGACCACTGAATTTCATCAGCACGTTTAAAGGTATTGTTAATTCTGCGCACCATAGTTGGTACAGAATCATAAGCGTAGAGTGATTGGTCTGGGTACATCGTTTCAGAGGTATTACCATCCGCAGCCACTTGCCAGCCTGAGAGATAAATCGCCTCAATTCCTGCTTTAGCTTGTTGCATTGCCTGTCCTGCAGTTATGGCACCCATGCAGTTTACATAGCCTTTTTTGGCATCGCCATTCACTAAGTTCCAGAGTTTTTCCGAACCTCTTCTGGCATAAGTGTATTCTGGTTGTACAGAACCACGGAGTCTGACCACATCAGCAGCTTCGTAGCCACGGGTAACACCTGACCATCTTGGGTTTGTATCCCACTCTTGCTGTAAGGCGGTAATTTGTTCTTCTCTAGTTTGGGTTTGTTTGCTCACTGTAAATCTCCACGTAAAAAATTATCATTTTTTCATATTGGATTATTTTAGGGTTGCATAATTCCGTTATGTAATATAAAATTTTACAATGTGAAAGTTTAATACCTATATTAATAATGAGCAAACTACCAGATATTCCAGAGGAAAAAAAATATACTGCGATTGAAAAAACACTGAAAATTCTGTCTATTTTTTCTATAGAAAATCCCACATTAGGCGTTAAAGAAATTAGTGATATACTGCACTTTAATACTTCTACCATTCACCGAATATTAAACACCCTAGTTGAATACGGCTACGTAGTGCAAACAGAAAATAGACACTATTCTATCGGCACGCAGCCATTATATTTAAGTGCCCTATATACCCAAATTAATCATTTAGAACAAATTAGACCTGTGGTTAATGAAATTAGAAATATTACCAGTGAGACTGCATCTTTTTTTATAGAGGAAGATGATTGCCGGATTTGTCTGTACCGGGCTCATTCGCGTGATGAGATACGCCATAATATTGAACAAGGTACTAGGCTTAAGCTCAATAGAGGTGCATCTGGGCGTATTATCTTAGCGTATGGGCAACGCAGACATGATAAACATGGGATGTTTAAAGAAATTCGTGATCAGGGGTATTATCTCTCTATTAATGAGCATAACCCTTCCTTATTTGCGATTGCTGTCCCAGTTATTGCTAAGAGTACTCGTTTTGTAGGGGCGTTAGTTGTCTCGGGTCCAGTAAGTAGGTTTAATCATAAAACAGAAGCGTATTTGTTGAAATTACTTCGAGAGAGTTTAAAAAAAATAACCATTCCGTAAATACGGTCTAGTTCCCTGTCAAGATGGCTATTATTTTTGTAAAATACTTGTAATTCTATTACTAGTCAGCATATATATCATATGAGCGAAATAAAAGCACAAATCTTAGCACAAACCAAAGAAGCTATGAAGGCTAAAAATAAAGTTGCCTTGAGTGCACTCCGTGCTTTAAGTGGTGCTATGAAGCAGTTTGAGGTGGATAATCGCGTGGAAGTCACTGATGTTGATGCACTCGCAATTATCACTAAGCAAGTCAAACAACGTAAAGACTCTATTGAGCAGTTTACTATCGCAGGCAGAACAGACTTAGTAGAGAATGAAAAAGGACAACTGAGCGTAATTGAAACATTTATGCCTACGCAGCTTAGTGAAGCCCAAGTGACTACAGAAGTTGAAGCAGCAATTGTCGAGCTTGGTGCGAACTCTATAGCAGATATGGGCAAAGTAATGGGTGCACTCAAAACTAAACTTGCCGGTAGTGCGGATATGAGTATGGTGAGTAAGATATTAAAATCTAAATTAGGGTAGGATCGATGCAAGCAAATATTAATTTTAGTGACACTGCTGCGACTAAGGTTGCACAACTTCTGGAAAGCGAAACAAAGGATAACCTAAAGTTACGCGTATATATTACTGGTGGGGGTTGCTCTGGGTTTTCGTATGGATTTACTTTTGACGACAAAGACAAAGAAGATGACTTTGCAATTATTAACCAAGGGGTGACTATGGTAGTAGATTCTATGAGCTATCAATACCTTACTGGTGCTACAGTAGATTATTTGGAAGACCTACAAGGTTCACGCTTTATTGTGCATAATCCCAATGCTAAAACTACTTGTGGGTGTGGATCTTCATTTTCAATTTAATGAGTTAAGCGAGTAGCCTAATGCCAGACTCTGCACAAAGAGCACGCGCATTAGATACTTCTTTATCTTTTATTGTACAGGCTCCAGCAGGATCTGGAAAAACAGAGCTCTTAACTAATAGATACCTCGCACTCTTAACTACTGCATCCAGCCCTGAGAGTGTATTAGCACTAACCTTTACCAACAAGGCAGTAAGTGAGCTTCATGCACGGATTATGCAGTCACTCTTGGCAGCTCATCACCAACACAAACCTATAGAACTGCACAAACAGCGTAATTATGAACTTGCCAAGCAGGTGCTCTCTCGTAGTGAGTCATTAGGCTGGAATATATTGCTTGATCAAAGTCGCATTCGAGTTACTACTTTTGACGGGCTTGCATATGCTATTGTTGGGCGCAATAGTTCTCCCTTGGATATTCGTACACCTACAGTATTAGAACAAGCAGAGGAATATTATAAAGATGCAGTAGCAAACTTATTGAAATCGGCTGATACGCATGAAGTGAGTGAGAGCATTTTGTATCTTATTCGGTATTTTGACTATGAGTATGCCACGATAGTGCGATTATTTTCCCAGATGCTGGGCGAACGGGCTAAGTGGATTACCAAGCTTTATGATAGCTCGGTCAATACTTCAGCGATTGCTCAAAATATACAAACGCTGGTAGAGGGGGAGGTACATAAATTACGCTCTCTTGCTCAGAAACACCTTACTGCAGAATTTTTTGAACTTGCTGCAATTAACACTAGCGTGCAGATTGCCAACCCTCCGCATACGTTGGCTGACTTTAAAGATATTGCGTATTTGTGTTTTACTAAGCAAAATACCTTGCGCCAAAGTTTAGCTAAAAGAGATGGCTTTGATAATACGACACCTGAAAAAAATAATGCATTCAAAGCATATATTGCAGCGCTTCCTTCTGAATACATCGCAGCGCTCAAGCGAGTACGCTCACTGCCTGAGCAAGCCGATACTACATTACTAGAGCACATTGCAAAAGTATTATTAGCACTTAATCATGAATTACTTCAGATGTTTAATGTAGCGGGCGGGGTCGATTATACTGAAATTGCACTCCGTGCTAATGAAGCACTGCATGAAGCCAATGTGACTGATATTGCAATGGCTCTTGATGCAACTATCGAACACATTCTTATTGACGAGTTTCAAGATACTTCATTAATACAGCTCACCTTGATAGAGTATATGGTAGCACACTGGCAACCTGAGGATCGGCGTACCTTATTTTTCGTAGGTGATCCGATGCAGTCGATTTATTTATTTCGCGGTGCAGAAGTTGGGGTATTTCTCTCTGTTAAAGAGCGTGGACTGGGACATATTGCCCTAGAGCCTATTGTTTTGCAGCAAAATTTTCGCTCAAATCATGAGATTGTGGAACATACGAATGCAATCTGTAGTGCGGTATTCCCCGCTAACTACAACATCAATGAGGGGCAAGTTGCCTACACTCCTGCGGTAAGTGTACATGAAGATACTGCACACGTAGAAATGCGCCCATTTACTCAAGGCGAAGAACACTTAGAGCGAGACTATATTGCAGATATTGTGATGCGTACGCAGTTGGCACATCCTGAATATTCAATAGGAATATTGTGTAGAACTGCAACAGAGTTTGGCAGTATTTCTGCTCATTTACAAAATCAAGGAATACAAAGTACTGCATATAAAAACATCAAATTATTAAAGCACCCCTTAGTAAAAGACTTACTCGTACTTTGTAACATTATGACTTGTGGGCATGACACCTTAGCTTGGCTTTCTTTGTTGAGGAGTCCATATGTAGGGTTGGAGTTATCTGAGTTATTATATTTTGCAGATACCAATGATATCTATGCTCATATCCCACAGATTATCCAGCAGTATCCACATTTAGAAAGACTTGCACTCGTGTATAAGGCACTAAGCTATGCATTTGCTCATAAGGATTCATTAGGGGTGAGTAATAGCATTCATACTATTGTATCGCAATTAGGTATGCGAGAGATGTGGTCTACTGAAGACAAAGAGGTATATGCCCTTTTTAGTACACTACTTCATGCATGGGAGTTAGCAGGGCAGAGTTCGCTGAGTGAATTAGAGTCTGCATTATCACAGGAATATGTTCCGAGTACGGCGAGTATGGTTACACTACTTACTATTCATAAAGCCAAAGGCTTGGAGTTTGATGTGGTGATATTACCAATGCTCAATCATCGCTCACGACCAGATACCGCTAAACTGATGTATTTGACTGAGTTTATGGATATAGGGGTATTACTGGCAGCATATAGTGAGACCTCGCTTTATACCTATCTTAAAGACAACTATAAGCACCGAGCGCAAAATGAACTTTTGAGGCTGTTATATGTGGCACTGACTAGAGCGAAAAAAGAGTTATATATGAGTGCTTGTTTAGATATGTCAAAAAAGACACTTGTCAATACCAATACCTTAATGGAGATATTAGTAGGGCAATATTTGCACCTATGGGAGGGGAAAACCAACGCTGAGTCATCAACTACCTCAAGAGACATACAACATTATAAGTATGTATTACCAACTCCTGTACCGCTCCCATCTGTTGTTTTGAGTGAACATATTATGGGACTACAGATTCATACTCAGATGCATTCAGCACTTGGGCGCATCATACATTTTTGCTTAGAGCACGAAGAGTTTACGCCGAGTCAAGAGCGATTGTCTTTCTTGTGTGAACATTATAATTTACCTATCAGCAATAGAGCAGAGCATGTGAATATCTTATATGAGATACTTCATACGGTGCGTTTGAGTGTGCATTTTGACTTTATATTTGCTAAACGTACTTCTACTCGGGTAGAACACCCTCTAACCTATCAAGGACACACATATATTATTGATAGAATATTTACCCAGAGTGATGTTGTATATATTATTGATTATAAAACGATATTTTCTGGGGTAGTAGTCCCAGAGCAACTACGTAGTTATACCTTACAATTACAGAACTATGCACAGGCAGTAAAAAGTATTTATAATAAAACGAGTGCACAATTAAGTTCCTCGCCTGAGATAAAAACTGCACTATTTATTACTACTACTGGAGAGTTATTGTATGTTTAATAGCACCTTAAGAGCATATGTATTATTAGTGGTCAGCACTGTGTGTATGTCTACTATAGCCCATACTCAGGAACTCGCTAGCTTTATTGAGAGCATCAAAGCTAAAGCAAATGCACGTGGGATTAGTGAAGCTACTCTTAAATACTTAGATTCGGCAGTAATCATTGACAGAGTGCTTGAGTTAGATCAAAAACAACCAGAATTCAGTTTAAATTTTGCTAATTATTTAAATTTAGTCATTAATAAAAAGCGTATCACTCAAGGGCAAAAACATGTACGTGCGTATGATGAGTTATTTGCACAAGTGTATAAAAAATATGGAGTACCAAAGAATATTTTAGTAGCATTTTGGGGCTTAGAAAGTAATTATTCAGAAACAACTGGAGTCTTTCCGCTTCTAGATGCAATGGTGACTCTTAGCTATGATAAACGCAGACGTGAGTTTTTCACCGCAGAATTATTGGATACGCTAGAATTAATTGACAACAATATTATCGCCCCAGATATCAAAGGATCATGGGCAGGAGCACTTGGTGGAGTGCAGTTTTTACCTTCTAACTTATTGAAATACGGGGTAGATGGTGACGGCGATGGCAAGATAGATTTGTGGAATAATCCGCGTGATATGTTTTTAAGTGCAGGTAATTTTTTAAAAAATATTGGTTGGAAGCGAGGGCAAAAATGGGGGAGAGAAATTGCACTACCCAAAGACTTTGATTATGCTCTAGCAGATTTATCTATTCAAAAACCTGTGAAAGAGTGGAGTACTTTTGGGGTTACTAATGCGGATGGCTCAGCACTCCCAAATGCCAGTTTGTCTGCCTCTATTGTAGTGCCTATGGGTGCGTTTGGACCTAAGTTTATGGTATATAACAACTACAGAACCATATTAAACTGGAACCGCTCTACTCTTTATGGCTTATCTGTAGGTATTTTGTCTGATAGACTATTAGGTAAACGCTTAGTTGCGAGTTTGCCAGATGAGGCAAATATCACCAAAGAAGACATCCTCTTTACTCAGCAATTTTTAAATGATAATGGCTTTGATGCAGGCCCTGTAGATGGTATTTTGGGATCTAAAACAATTCGCGCTTTAAAAGAATATCAAGCACTCAGTGAAATGATTCCTGATGGGTATCTAGGCGGTGATTTAGTTGCACTTATGAGAAGCCTATAGGATGTCTATTGTTCGTACCTATTTGGGTCTTGATTTAGGTACCAAACGTATTGGTGTCGCAATTGGCAATGACCTCACCTTACATGCGAGAGAGCATAGTGTCATATACACTCATCAAGATGGAAGTATGAATTGGGAAGATATTGAGGCATTGCTCATAGACTATCGGGTGTATAAAGTGGTGATTGGGATGCCATATGACACTGATGGAGGTGAGCAAATGATGACGGGCTATTGTCGTAATTTTGCCAAGGAGTGTACGAAACGTTTTGGTCTAGAGGTAGAATTTGTTGATGAGCGGTTCACTTCAAACCAAGCAAAACGCGAATTAAAGTATAATTACACTCACAAAAAAGCAGATCGAGGAGCAGTAGATAAGCGCAGTGCTGAACTCTTACTGCAACAATATTTTAATGATTCATTTTAAAACACATCACCACATGAAACATCTATGCAACACAATAGCCAAATTTATAATAATAAACTGATTCATCTATTAAATCTCAGTAGTTTATCCCGGCAACACATTGAGCATATTATTGAAAATGCTAATACGTTTATTGATAGCAATGGTAATTTACTCAAGTCCAAAGCATTAGATGATAAAAGTATTGCAAACTTATTTTTTGAACCATCAACCCGTACAAGAAACACCTTTGAGATAGCAGCAAAACGCTCTAGTGCCAAAGTTATTAACGTAGATATTGAAAACTCAGCTACCAAAAAAAATGAGAGTATTTTGGATACCATGCGTACCCTAGAAGCAATGCAAATTGATCTATTTGTGATTCGCCATTCTGGTGAACACATGGCTGAAATGGTAGCTCAAAATCTTTCTCGAGTCGCAGTGATTAACGCTGGTGGCGGGGTGGGAGAGCATCCTACCCAAGGACTATTAGATATTTTGACTATTTACAGACATAAACAGCGCTTTGATAATTTAAATATTGCCATCATTGGAGATATTAAAAATTCACGAGTAGCTCACTCTGGTATTTATGGCCTTACCGCATTGGGAGTTAAAAATATTCGTTTAGTATCTCCAGAAGCATTAAAGCATACTGCACCAAATTGCACAAATTATGATACTATCAATGAAGCACTAGAAGGTGCAGATGTGGTAATGACTTTACGCTTGCAAAAAGAACGGATGATTGAAGCACAAATTCCTGATGAAGCTGACTATTTTGCGCACTACGGAATTACCACTGAGCGCATGAGTTTGGTAAAACCTGACGCGATTTTGATGCATCCTGGGCCAATCAACCGTGGTATTGAACTTGAAAATGCAGTTGCAGACGGACCGCAATCAGTAATTTTAGAACAAGTGCGTAATGGTATTGCGCTTCGTATGGCAGTCATGCATTTATTGGTACGTAATCGTATGGGTAATCCCTAAGGATGCAACTGCAAAGCTTAGTTGCCGAACTTGAATATACTGGCAATATAGAAAGTGTAAATCAGCCCATTCTCGGTATTGCACAGCACTGTGAACATGTGCAAACGAGTTATATATTTGTCGCACTTCTTGGTGCAACCACACATGGGAATGCATTTATTTCTGAAGCTATTGCTCGTGGAGCAGTAGCTATTCTTACTGATACGCCTGTAGAGCAGAGTTATCATGTGCCTGTGGTACATGTACCCGAACTTAATACTCACCTCCCTCTAATTTTGAAAAGGATGTACCCTGAAGCAACAAATAGGGAAATTATTGCTGTTACGGGCACTAATGGCAAAACAACTGTAGCGCATTTCTGTGCAACTGCTTTTGATTATCTTGGGCACACTACTCAGGTTATTGGCACACTCACGCATGCACGTACTACTCCAGATATTTGCTCACTGTATCAGATATTACACACTAGTAAAGCAGACTACATCTTACTTGAAGTTTCTTCTCATGCACTTATGCAAGGACGCACCAGAGGCTTGATGTTTCGGTTAGCAATATGGACAAATCTCAGTCCAGAGCATTTGGATTATCATGGTACTATGGAGCACTACCTCGCAGCAAAACTGCGGATTTGCACCCAGTCACACTATGGGATATTTAATCGTGATGATGAATATTATAATTCATTTGCTTCTCGGCTCAAGCATGATAGCTATGGGTTAGAGGATATTACGCTCACACCAAAACCCTTTGGGTATGTGTGTAATCTTGCCCAGACCTTATTTGAGGTGAATGTGTTAGGTGAACATAATATTCGTAATATGCTGGCTGTATTTACTGCACTTGGACAACTTGGATATACCGTGCTTGAACGTGCTCGGGCATTAATGGAGTTGACTACTCCAGAAGGACGGATGAATAATGTGGGCTTAGCGTATAGCAGAGAATATGATATTTTTGTGGATTATGCACATACGCCAGATGCACTCTATCAAAGCATTATGACCTTGCAAGAACATACTTCTAAGCCAATTACCCTAGTATTTGGCTGCGGGGGAGATAGAGATACGAGTAAGCGCGATAAAATGGGTAATATCGCCTCAGAGTATGCTGATAGAATTATCTTAACCAATGATAACCCAAGAACTGAAGATCCCGAGGCTATTATTAGTGACATTGCCAGTGGGATTAAGGAGACATATGAGGTTATTTTAGATAGAGAGTTAGCCATTCATGCGGCTTTAGAAGATAGAAACACTCATGTGATTTTGCTTGCTGGTAAAGGACATGAAACCTTGCAAATTATCGGTTCAGAGTGTATTCCTAGTAATGATACCGCTATTGTAGCCAATTATCTGACAAAGTAGGATAGTCCTTGCATTTACGGTGATAAAACTTTGCTTGAGTGAGACGCTCCTCAGTAACAGCTAAGGTATCTAAATCTAGGCGTATTTGCCCACTACATGCAGTCATACGCACGGGTATATCTAAATCAGCATATCGCTTTAGGACACTAGGGTGAGGATGACGATATCTATTTTCATAACCACTAGAAATAAGTGCTAGTTTGGGTTGTACTGCTTGTAAAAACTCTACGCTAGAAGAGGATTTTGACCCATGATGTGGCACAATTAATACCTCTGAAGCTAAACGCTTTCCATATTGTTGTATGAGATATGCTTCTGCCTCTTGTTCTATATCACCAGGAATCAATATGCTGATATTAGGGGTCTTAATTTGTACGACACACGAACTATTATTACCGCTAAATGTTTGATTGCTTGATAATACATGTAGGGCAATCTGTCCAATGCGAAGTGTTTGCTCTTTGCAAGTATCTGCTTCGATAATTGATTTAGGAGTAAATTTTTCCAGTATTTCAGCCTTACCTCCACTATGATCTCTATCTGCATGACTGATAATAAGCATCTCTAACGAGTTAATCTGGTGTGCTCGCAGTAGTGGGAACAGCACTGCTTGAGCTAATGAAAAGCCCGAGCGAAATTTATCACCAGTGTCAAATACTACTACTCCGTCAGATGTCATTAGCACACTAGATGCACCTTGTCCCACATCTAGTACACTAAAATAATTCTCTGCCTTGGGAGGTGCGAGTACCAATATCACTAATACTATACCGAGTGGGTAGAGCCGCAATACTCTTGGTAGTACACTAACAAATACACCAAATGCTAAGAGTACTAATTGCCATTCATGAGAGAGGGAAAACTCTATATAGGAATAAGGTATATTTCCAAGCCAAGACAAACATATTAGTAAGATATCAAATACCCAATCAACTCCTGAGAGTATCATACTCGCAATAGCAGCAAAACCTAGCTCAATGAAAAAAACTCCGAGTAAGGAAAATGGTACGATAACAAATGAAAACAATGGGATAGCCAGACTATTTCCCAAGATAGAGCCAAGGCTGATAAAGCCAAAAAAATACATACTGAGCACCCCTGAGAAGAGGCTAATAATCCCTTGCATGATGAAGAGGTAATACAACTTTTCTTTTAGCGAAGACGTGCGAATAAACTGCTCACCATAATAGATAATTACTAATACCAAGAGAAAGGAAAGATAAAAACTTACTGTAAGAACGGCAAACGGATTAAATAGTAGTACACCAATAAGAGCTACACTAAAGAGTTGAAAGCGAGTGTAATTTCGTCGTGAAAGTACGCCAAATAAAAATACACCAAGCATAATAAAAGCACGCACCGTGGGGAGTGATAGCCCTGCAAGGAGAGTATATATGCCGGCAAATACTAAACTCACTATACTAGCAATAATAGGAAATGGGATGCGAGAGGTGATAGCAGAGTAGTTAAATAACAGCCAAGCGAGTACATACCCTACACCTGCAATCATGCCAATGTGAAGACCAGATATCACGCTTAAATGAGTAGTATTAGTAGCTTGCAGTACTTCACGCGTAGCCTCAGTAATTGCTGATTTATCACCAATAGTTATTGCCCGTAATATTCCAGAGTGGGTGAGATGTTCTGCTAATGCATCTATCCTAGTTGCAATATTTGTGCGTATGTGAGCTATGGGATAATGAGTAGTCGTAGTGATAAATTTATAAGGTTTATTCAGTTGAATATACCCCACACCTTGAATTCTTTGACTAAATAAGTATTTTTCATAATCAAAATTGTGTGCATTAAAATAGGTATTTGGGGTTTTGAGTTTAATAGTAAAGTGCCATTTATCATTGACATTTAGTGTTATAGGAGCATCTTTACTTGGATATACATTGAGTCGCAGTTTTGCTTGAAATGGAGTGTGAGTGTTAAAGATAATAGTGGACTTATAGTCTGAGTGAGTAACTTGTTCTATAACCCCAGTAGTTTCTACCGTAGTATTAAAATATGAAGCAGGGATGCTACTATAGCGAAGCTCATAATATGCAAATGCATAGATAAAGCCAAGCGAGAATAAGATGACGTGCCAACGAAATTGCCTAAGGTAATACAGGGTAAATGTGGCAAATATCACTAATCCAATGAGGATAATAGGTGCCATCTCCAAGCTAGGAACTTGGGTGAATGCCAGTACGCCAAAAAGCATAAAAATAGCCTTAGTCATCGTGAAACATTAGATTTTTCTAGTGAAACAATCCACAATTTTATGCTAACAAACTCATTTTACAGATAAATTATAACATTCAAATATAAGTACATTATAAGTAATTGAATTTACTATAAAATATATATACAATTGATTTTATTGAAAAACCATAAAAAGAGTACTAAATTAAGAGAATTACTCCCTTTAGAAAGTAGTTATCCACAGGGTTATCCACAATTTTGTGGATAAGTTACACAGTACATTTTTAGCCTATTGTTTTGACAGTTATTTATGAATTTTTATTATGTTGTAACACTGCGTAATGAAATAATTGACTGTCTGTATTAGGTGTAAGATGTTCTTGTGTGAATGCTTCTATTATCTGAAAATAATCACCAAATATATGCGTTATCTCCTTCGCATCATAGCCCTTAGTAGGTAGATTTGAGCATGTGCGGATTTTGTCATTGGCAAAGGTGGCGATGATGGCAATACCAGTTGCTCCTAGACTCTTTGATAACGTATGAGCATAGTTCTGAATATCAAACGCATCAGTGAGAAAGTGAAATACCGCTCGGTCATGCCAGAGTTGGTATGTTTTGTTGGGTTGAAATGTGGTAATATCAGACTCTATTAACGCTACTTTAGAACCTAAGCGATTCTTGATGCGTTCCAGTGCGTAACCACTAATATCTAATCCAGTCAAATGAGTATATCCTGTAGAAATCAGATTGTCCAATAGCATACTATCTCCGCAGCCAATATCAATAATCGCATCATCTGTGCCTGCATAGTGCTGAATGAGTTGTTGACTGGTTGTTTCACCTACTTGGTACCAGCTGACCTTGGTAGTATCTTTCGTAGCAAACACATTGTCCCAATGTAGTTTTTTATGTGATTTTTTGTCCATACGGTATAATAATTTAGTGATTATCTTATTATACTATGAATACAAATCCTGCATTATCATCTAAATTACCCACTAATCTTGCATCTACTTTTTTAGGGATTGAACTTAACTCTCCTATTGTACTCCTCTCTGGCTGTGTGGGGTTTGGGCAAGAATATACCCGCATTGAAGGGTTTTCCAACGCTTCTGTGGGTGCAGTATGCCTGAAAGGCACTACTTTAGAAGAGCGCCTTGGGAACTACCCACACCGATTGAGCGAAACCTATAGTGGGATGATTAATGCAATAGGGCTACAAAACCCAGGGACTGAAGCGGTGATAACAGATATTTTGCCAAAACTCAAAGACGAGCCGACCAAATTTATTATTAATATTTCAGGCTCCAGTGTAGAAGAATACGGCGAGATTGCTAAACGATTTGATGACACCGAGATTGACGCGATTGAAATAAATATTTCTTGTCCTAATGTAAAAGAGGGCGGAGTTGCCTTTGGTAATGACCCAGATATGAGTTATAGGGTGGTAGAAACTTGTCGTAAATACACCACCAAACCTCTGATTACCAAACTCTCACCGAATCAAACAGATATTGCCTTTTCTGCCAAACGTTGTATTGAAGCAGGGAGTGATGGCTTAGCAGTAATTAATACTCTGATGGGCATGAGTATTGATATTGATAAACGCAAACCAGTGATTGGCAATAACCAAGGGGGGCTTTCTGGCCCAGCGATTAAGCCGATTGCACTCCTAAAAGTTCATCAGGTTTATCAGGTAGCAAAGCATCATAATGTGCCTATTATTGGCCAAGGCGGAATTACCTCAGCCAATGATGCCATTGAATTTATCATCGCAGGTAGTAGTGCGGTAGGCGTGGGCACAGCACTCTTTTATGACCCACTTATTTGTGATGAAATCAATACAGGCATTAGCGAATATCTGACAAACAATAATGTACACTCAATCACTGAGTTAGTGGGAACGCTAGAGCTTAATGATTTCACCAGTAGCTGCAACTAAAATTAACAGCGTCTTTTTTCGTATTTCTTTGTTGGATTGCATAATTCATTGCAGTCACATACCTTTACGTATGCTCCATTATGAATTACTTATCCGCCTCGAACTAAGAAAAAATACTTGTTAATTATCTGTTTTCAATAAGATATTGTTATTCCTTATAATTTAAAATCTATTATAATGTATGACATGTTATACACCAACTAACCTTTATATACTTATGCTTTCTGTTCGCCTCTCAAAAGATATTAAAGAAAAACTAAACACGCTCGCCAAAGTCACCAATGGACCCAAAAGCTTTTATGCAAAAGACGCACTAGAAGAGTACCTCACAGATATGCCTGACTACTACCAAGCACAGGAGCGCCCAGCCGACATAAGCGTACGTTTATCACCCTTGATGAACTCAAACAATCATTATAGTAGGGAATGTATGGCAACGCATTATCTTAGATAAACTTCGTACCACGCTCACCACCAACCCACACATGGGTAAAACATTAGTGGGCGTATGGAGTACGTACCACAGACTTAGAGTAGGGGATTACCGTATCATTTATGAAATTAAAGAAACAGAAGCTATTGTGGAAGTGATAACGATTCGGCATAGGAAGGAGATGTATAGGTGAATGTTCAGGAAGTAAGGCATCTAGGTAAAAATTATAAAATTTATCAAAAAAAAGTAACAATAAAGGATAGAAACTATCAATACTATAAATCACTTGAAAGCCATCCAGTTTTTACACCGTATGAAAACCCAAAAAAACTTGAAGTGAAATTTGATTCTTATTTTTTTGACTCTGATTTTGTTATTATAGAATTTATAAGTGAACATATACCAATAGATAAAACAATATCCTTTATTTTTGAAAATTGCATTTTTAATAGGAGGTATGTTGATAATATTGATCCTAAAGAAACAGATAAAAAATGGTCCACACTTCTAGATAGGTGCCAGTTTTGCGGCACAACTGAAATTAGAAACTTTACTTATCGTTCTATTGAGAATAAGGCTATTGCCAAATTTCATGGTGAAACAACTTTCAGCGGTACTTTTCAAATGGTTACCAAACCACCTGATGTTAAAACCATTAATGATTCCATATCTTCAATAATAACTGACGGTTATTTTGTTTTTAACTCAAATATTAAGTTTAATCGAGTGAAATTTTATAATATTGACACTCAAAAAAATCAAGCCCAAATCAACCCTATCGAGATGTATATTGAAGGTAAATTGGACAATAAAGGAAATCCACAAGTTCAGATTGAGTTTAATAACTGTGAGTTTAATAAAAAATTTAAAATAAGAAATAGAGAATGGCGAATTCAACCCATAAGTGCAAAACTTTTATCTAAAAAATAGTTCTTACCAGTTAACTCAGTAAAAACCTCTATTGGTGTCTTGTATCCTAGACACTTTCTTGGTCTATTATTCATAAGAATAGTTGCCTTGGCAACTACCTTAGGATTAATTTTATCAAGTTTCATCCCCTTGGGGATGAATTGTCTGAGTAGTCCATTTTGATTCTCATTTGCTCCTCGTTGCCAAGACTGATAAGGCTTGGCAAAGTAGGTATCACAACTAAGTGTTTTAGATACTTGATGGTGTTTATTAAACTCTCTACCATTATCAAAAGTGATAGTGTACACAAAGTCTTTAATTGGTTGCAATAATTGAGTAATAGCAGCCTTTGCCTCATCAGCTGTTTTACGGCTGATGGGCAAAGCAAGATAGAGTCTGCTTTTTCTTTCTAGGAGGGTAAGGATAGCACCTTTATATGATTTACCAATTACAGTATCTGCTTCCCAGTCTCCAATACGTGCTCTAGTGTCAACGATATTAGGACGATTATCAATATCAGTGCGATGTGGTATCCTTCCTCTGTAATCATTCTTACCATAACGTTTACGATACCTTTTATGTTGATGGCGTAAGTATGTATAAAGGCTCCCGTTTACTGCTTTATCTTGTAAGATAAAGCGATAGATAGTCTCAGCACTGATGCTGTATTGTTTATCGAGCCATAACCTCCCAGCAATTTGCTCAGGGCTCCAGTATTGGTGTAATTTTTGCATGATATAGGATTTAATATAGGTAGTTAATTTAATAGCTTTATTCTTGTTATTATGCCTATCACAAGCAAGCACATGTGCTTGCTTGTAACGATAACCACGCTTACCAGTATTACGCTTTATCTCACGACTAATAGTAGAGATACTTCTATTCATGCTTTTTGCAATAGTAGTATAGGAATTTTTGTTCCTATGCATGAGATAAATATGGTATCTTTCATGTTCAGTCAAATGGGTATATTGTTTCATTTTGTGCTCCTTAAAATCGTCAGTTAAAAGAGTATCAAATGATACCCATTTGACTGAATTTAAGTTTTGCACTTATGATGTGAATTCAAGAATTTAAGTCTCCAGTAAAGGATAAATATACTGATTATGAATACCAGCAATTGTCCAAAGCATGCTTAAAATCTCTTAAATTTGTTGATTGCATAGCTGTAGATGGTGTTTATTTACGTTTTGGATTTTTAGATGTAAAAGAGTTTGTTTTGCAAAATCTTCGCTTACCAAATGGAGCTGAACTTAATATTGGTGATTGTAGATTTGAAAACTTTAGATTGAGTAACTTTAGAAATATTGGCAAACTAAAACTATTTAAAATTAATGTTTGGGATGATGAGAAAGAAGAGAATAATAATTTCCAGATAGATAATACTTCTATTGGTGATGCTGATTTTCAAAGTATTGATTTATCATCTTTTAAAACTGTAACGCTATTTGACAACCTATATCATAATCTCATATATACAAATGTTCAATGGTGTAAAGAAATTACAGTTGGTCAATTTGGTGGCACATATACAAATCTATCAAATAGAATATTAATTCACATTTCTCTTAAATATTACAGAATTTTTAATTCAAGTAAATATCAAATATATTTAAATGAATGCAACAAAAAACAAGATACCTATCGCTCTCTTAAAAATGTTGCGCTAGAAAATAACGATACACCACAAGCTCTAGAATTTTACGCCAGAGAAATGGAGTATTACTATAAGTCTTTAAAAGGATTATCAGGCACGCTAATTACATTGGGATTTAATAAAGTTACCAATAATTATGGATTAAATTGGTTATTACCACTTGCATGGTTGCTGATAATCACCCCATTGCTATATTGTTTTTTGTTGTTAAGTTTAGGCGAAGAAGTAAGTTCAAATTCATGGGGTAACATCTGGGAATTTGCTAATCCTACCCATAAAACAGAATTTATTGCAAAAGGTTGTTGGACAGGGTGGACATATTTTTGGGATTTTTTATATAGGATTCTTGAGGGCTTACTCCTCTACCAAATCATCTCTGCATTTAGAAAATTTTCCAAGAAATTCTAACTAAAATACTTACAAGCATATTATTTATCAGTTATGAACGAATACGATTTTAAAACCATAGAACAAACCGCCCAAGCATTCTGGGAAGAGCATAACACCTTTGCAGTCACCGAAGACGAAAGTAAAGAAAAATACTACTGCCTGAGTATGTTTCCATACCCGTCTGGGAAGCTGCATATGGGGCATGTGCGTAATTACTCTATTGGTGATGTGCTTTCACGCTATTACAAAATGAAAGGGCTCAATGTACTTCAGCCGATGGGCTGGGATGCCTTTGGGTTGCCTGCGGAAAATGCAGCGATTAAAAATAAAACTGCTCCTGCCAAATGGACGTATGCAAACATTGAATATATGAAGGGTCAGCTCAAAAGCTTAGGCTTTGGCTATGATTGGTCACGTGAGGTAGCGACGTGTACCCCAGAGTATTATAAATTTGAGCAAGAATTATTTATTAAACTCTATGAAAAAGGGCTTGTTTATCAAAAGAAAACAGAAGTCAACTGGGACCCTGTAGATAATACTGTACTTGCTAATGAACAAGTGATAGATGGTAAAGGCTGGAGAAGTGGGGCAACGGTTGAAAAACGGATGATTGATGGCTGGTTTTTAAAAATTACCGACTATGCTGAAGAATTACTCAGTGACCTCGACACTCTTGCCGGTTGGCCTGAGTCTGTGCGTACGATGCAGGCGAATTGGATAGGCAAATCTGAGGGCTTAGAGATTGATTTCACTTGTAATGATGAACTACTCACAGTATATACCACACGCCCAGATACGGTGATGGGGGTGACTTATCTCGCCATTGCTGCCGAGCACCCACTCGCCCTTGAGGTGAGTAAACACAACCCATCTGTAAAAGCATTTATAGATGAATGTAAAGAAATGTCCACTGATGAAGAAACTCTAGAAACCATGGAGAAAAAGGGCGTGAACTCTGGGCTCAAAGCCGTGCATCCACTCACTGGTGAGAAAGTAGATATTTGGATTGCAAATTTTGTCTTAATGAGTTATGGCACGGGTGCGGTGATGAGCGTACCTGCACACGATGAGCGAGACCATGCCTTTGCTAAAAAATATGATATTACTATTAAGCATGTGATTAACCCAGAGGCAGATAGTAGGGAGTTTGCTTATACTGAAAAGGGTATTTTATGTAACTCTGGGGATTTTGATGGTTTGGATTTTGCGGGCAGTTTTGCCGCTATTCTGAGCAAGTTAGAGGCACAAGGTACAGGTAGAAAACGCACGAACTACCGCCTCAGAGATTGGGGTGTGTCTCGCCAACGCTATTGGGGTTGCCCGATACCAGTGATTCATTGTGATGACTGTGGTAGCGTGATGGAAAAGATTGAAAACTTACCCGTACAGTTACCTGAAAATGTGGTGTTAGACGGTACACAGTCGCCACTGCATACTATGCCTGAGTTTTTAGAAACGACTTGTCCAAAATGTGGTAAACCTGCCAAGCGTTCTACTGATACTTTTGATACTTTTTTTGAAAGCTCCTGGTACTTTGCTCGCTATACTTGCCCAGACAGTGATACGATGACTGATGAACGCACCAAATATTGGCTTAAAGGCGGGGTAGATCAATATGTAGGCGGAGTGGAGCACGCGATTTTGCATTTATTATATGCCCGCTTTTTTAATAAACTCATGCGTGATGAAGGCTTAGTTGACAATGATGAGCCATTTAGGAATCTTCTCACTCAAGGAATGGTTTTAAAAGACGGGGCAAAAATGAGTAAGTCTAAGGGCAATACTGTAGATCCTAAAGAGATGATTGATGCGTATGGGGCTGATACAGTTCGTCTTTTTATATTGTTTGCAGCACCTCCTACTCAAGATCTGGAATGGAGTGAAGGCGGGCTAGATGGAGCACATCGTTTTATTCTAAAGGTAATTAAACTATGCACAAATCTTACATATACTACTGGCAGCTTTGATAATCTTGATGCAGAGGCTAAAGCACTGAGGTATAAAACACATACTACGCTAGAAAAAGTGCGTGATGATATTGAGCGCAGGCAGAGTTTCAACACCGCAGTGGCGGCACTTATGGAGCTAAGCAACACTATGACAAAATATGTTCGTAGTGGTGAGCATGCTGATGCGAGTTTTGCAGAGGCGGTAAAAGTAATGTTACTATGTCTTACTCCATTTACCCCACATTTGACTCATTATTTAGCGACCAACATTGGTTTGAGTGAGAATATTATGAATGAGTCTTTGCCAGAAGTTGATGAGTCAGCACTAGTGCAAGATACTCTAGAAATTGTGGTGCAGGTCAATGGTAAACTCAGAAGTAAACTCGCAGTGCCTAAAGAACTGACCAAAGAGCACATTGAAGAGCTAGCACTCAGTGATAGTCATGTTATGAAATTTACTACTAATAAAGAAGTGGTAAAAGTGATTGTGGTGCCTGAAAAGTTAGTGAATATCGTAGTGAAGTAACTTTGCTAACGGGCATTAGGCGTAGAGTTTGTCAAAGTTATTGAGAAACTCTTTACTAGGGATGTAGTGATACCCATCACAGGAGAAATTCACACCAATCGTAGCATTCATAATATTAATACTGCCTGCTCTTAAATACATATGTTCATCCATAAATCTTAGATACTTAAAATTATGTAGCAACTTGCCAATATGCGCTTTGGCAACTATTGCTTCATGAGGGTACTCCACTTCAGGAAATAATAAATACGTATCAGAGTTTAGGAGTTCATCAATAGACATTACGATATATTTGTAAGGGTCTGTATATTGCCATATAGTCACTCGTGAAGCAGAGTAATGAAGTTTGATATGAAATACACCAAACTGTGTCATAAGTATTTCCGTTTTTTGATGTACTTCCTTAATATGGGTATCAAGTACAGAAGTTTTGCGCACTTGGTTGAATAAACCAGAACGAATAGCAACATCACCTTTAATTTGGCGCAGGTCTTCATTGGCAAAATTTGAGACTAATAATGGCAGTTTAATTAAATCTAAATCAAGTACTAAGATACCAACTAACTCGTCATTATTTATCAGAGAAAAGACTAAACTAATGCAAGGCTTGAGTGAAGCGAGTGATAAATATGATTCTGTAAGATAGCAATGCTTAGAATCTATATCTTTTAAAAATGGGCGTGCTGAGAGGTCTTGTCCGCGGTATTGTGTTTTGATTTGGCGCTTAGTGACATTAGAGCTCACTTGATAGCAAGAAGCATTGAGTACATAGGATAAATTAATAAACTCATTTGCCTCAGTGAATAGTGCTAATGCGTCATCAATACTATCAGGTTGATCTAATATATCAGAAAGTGTATTTGCAAGTACCACAACTTTTGGCTCTAGGTACTCAATGAGAAATTGTTTTTGGTTTTGCACCAACTCAGCAATGTTCATATTACTTATGAATAAGTTTTTCTATTTCTGTTTTAAATGCTTCAATATCTTTGAACTTACGATAAATGGAAGCAAATCGAATGTAGGCTACTTCGTCCATTTCTTGTAATTCACCCATAACTAAATTACCAATTTCTTGACTTGAAATTTCTTCTTCTCTACTAGTTGCTAAAATATGTTTAATTCGGGTAATTGCACTAATTACTTCAGCGTGACGCACAGGACGTTTTTCTAGTGCTCTTAAAAATCCTTTTTTGAGTTTTTCATCGCTAAATTCTTCACCCATACCATTTGATTTAATGATTCGTGGCATTTCTAATAGTGGACTTTCATTGGTGGAAAATCGGGCATTGCAACTATTGCATTCTCTACGGCGTTTTACTGCATTACCTTCATCTACGAGGCGGGTTTCTAGCACCTTGGTATCATCACTCGTACAAAAAGGGCAACGCATACTAAATGAACCCTAAAAATTAACTATAGACGGGATATTTTGCACAAATATCAATAACTTTTTGCTTAGTAGTTGCTACTATTTCAGCATCATCTAGATTATCGCAAATATCGCATATCCAATGTGCTAAGTGTTGGCAATCTTCTACAGTAAATCCTCTAGTAGTAACTGCAGGTGTGCCAATACGAATACCACTAGTTACAAATGGTGATTGTGGGTCATTAGGAACCGCATTCATATTAACAGTAATATTGGCACTACCAAGTACTCTGTCTACGTCTTTACCAGTAAGCCCTTGTTTGATAAAACTCACTAGAAATAAGTGGTTTTTCGTCCCACCAGAAACCACATCATACCCACGCTCCATACATACACTTGCCATCGCTTGAGCATTAGCAATGACTTGTTGTTGATAGGTTTTGAACTCGGCACTCATAGCCTCTTTAAAGCAAATTGCTTTTGCTGCAATAACGTGCATTAATGGACCACCTTGAATACCTGGGAAAATCGCAGAGTTTAATTTTTTCTCAATTTCTGGATTTGCTTTCGCTAAGATAAGGCCCCCTCTAGGACCTCTTAATGTTTTGTGTGTGGTTGTGGTTACTACATCTGCTATTGGTACTGGATTTGGGTATTCGCCTGCTGCAACTAAACCAGCGATATGTGCCATATCAACCAGTAAATATGCGCCTACACTGTCTGCAATTTCTCTAAATTTTTGCCAATCTACTACTAAAGAATAGGCAGAAAATCCAGCAATAATCATTTTTGGTTGATGCTCTTTTGCTAAGTGTTCTACTTGTGTGTAATCAATTTCACCATGATCATTAATACCATACTGCACTGCATTAAAATTACGTCCTGAAAAATTTGGCGCTGCTCCGTGAGTGAGGTGTCCACCATGCGCGAGACTCATACCAAGTATAGTATCACCTGGAGTCACTAATGCTTGAAATACCGCAGCATTTGCAGTAGAGCCTGAGTGGGGCTGTACGTTGGCATAGTCTGCACCAAATAGTTCTTTAGCCCTAGCAATTGCTTCACTTTCTGCTACATCTACATATTCACACCCACCATAGTAGCGTTTGCTTGGGTAGCCTTCTGCATATTTGTTTGTGAGTTGGCTCCCTTGTGCTTGCATTACTAGTGGAGAAGTGTAGTTTTCTGATGCGATGAGTTCAATATGATGTTCTTGGCGTTCTTGCTCGTCAGTAATTACCTGAGCAATAATAGGATCAAAGTCTGTAAGGGATTTGCCAGTATCAAACATAGTAAAATTCAATGTCAAATTGGACATTTTACCACTATGAAAACTTTCTCATTACGCATAATTTTTATCAGTATGCTGATGTGTGTCAAAGTACTTGTGGAATTAATATATGTATATTCTTATAACTATATGAGATATACTTATTAATGTTTATTTCTTACTGACGTTACTCACATAAAATAATTATGAATATTTCATTTTCTACTCATCAATTAGTAGCTGATATTACCGCACATATTGAAAATGCCAAAGAAGCAATGCACATCGCCTCACAAGGCACTATGTGGGATGAGGTATTTACCCCGCTTGATAGAGCACTGAGCGCTCTAAATACTGCATCTAGTAAATACTCGCACCTTGTCGCGGTAAATTATAGTGATGAATTAAACGCTGAATATGAAAAAACGATTCCACTATTAAGTAGTTTTTATAGTGAATTAGGTACTAATACCTCGCTATATACTGCATATAAAAATCTCACTAACACTGCCTTATCAGCCGAGCAACAACATATTTTAAATGATACTTTATTAGGCTTTGAACTCTCTGGCATCCATTTAGAGGGCGAGATGCAAGAGCGTTTTATTGCACTTGAAGAAGAGTTGAGTATATTAAGTAATACTTTTGCCAAAAACTCCCTCCAAGCTACCACCGAATACAAATATCAGGTATCCAGTGAAGAACTAGCTGGAGTACCAGAGCATGATAGAGAGTTGTTAAAAGGGGAGGATGGAGGATATTATCTGAGTCTTAATCATCCCAACTATGTTGCGGTGATGACTTATTGCTCTATCACTGCTACTCGAGAAAGACTATATAAAGCATATATTTCTCGGGCGTCTCATCTTGATGGTTTTGATAATTTGCAAACACTTCAGGATATCTTGACCAAACGCCGAGAGTTAGCAACATTATTAGGCTATGCTAATTATGCCGAATACTCATTGGCTAGCAAAATGGTACAGTCTCCAGAGGAGGTTGAATCATTTATTTTGGAACTTATTCATAAGTGTAGAAGTAGTGCTAGTAGTGAACTGGAGGAATTAGAGCAATTTGCTGGTAAAGAGCTACAGCCGTGGGATTATTGGTATTATAGCGAGCAATTAAAACAACAGACTTTTGGCATCGACTCAGAACAACTCAAACAATACTTTCCATTTGAACGAGTGTTAGCAGGGGTACTTCTGATTATTAACAAGTTATATTCACTAGAATACAACATTAGCGAAGTCACTCATTATGGCCAATTACTCAGAGTTATTACCTTTACCCAGGATGAAAATATAGTGGGTGAGTTACTACTTGACCCATTCGCCAGAGAGCATAAGCGTAGTGGTGCTTGGATGTCTGATTATCAAGAGTTAGATACCAAGATACAGCAAACACCAATTGCCTTTGTGGTGTGTAATGCCTCTCGTCCTACGAGTGAGGTACCGAGTTTATTGACCTTTGATGATGTGGTGACCTTATTTCATGAGTTTGGTCATGCACTTCATCATGTATTAACGAAGAGTGAATACCCAAGTGTTGCGGGCATTAGTGGTGTGCCTTGGGACGGAGTGGAATTACCGAGCCAATATATGGAATTTTTTGCGTATGAGCCAGAAAATATTAAACAACTCTCACAGCATTATCTCACTGGCGAAGCACTATCTGATGAACAAATTAAGAGCATTATTAGGGCTAAGAATTTTCACGCAGCATTAATGACTTTAAGACAATGTGAATTTGCCCTATGGGATATACGTACACACATGAGTACTGATGATACCTATACAGTATTAGCCCAGGTGCGGGAATTAACCGCACTCTTACCAAGTGTAGAACACAACTATTTTCTTAATTCATTTGGGCATATTTTTGCGGGTGGCTATGCTGCAGGATACTACTCTTATAAATGGGCAGAGGTGATGTCTGCTGATGCCTATCAGCGTGTGAGCACTGAGCCTGAAAAGGCAAAGGAATTCTTAAAGCATATATTACAAATAGGAGGTACTAAAGACTTTTTATCCAGCTACTTGGTATTTAGTGGTGGGGAACAACCTAGTATTGATGCATTATTAACTATGAGTGGTATACACTATGAACATTAAGGATAAACTTAGACACTTGGTAGTATATAAAGATGACCCAGGGCTGATTGATCTATTTATGCCAGATGCACTTAATGGAGATATAGATGCACTCTATGCTCTGGGGCTTATTTATGCCGAAGGCAGGGGGTGTACGATTGACTTGTTGAAATCTTATAAATGGCTCACTTTAGCAATAGAGGGCGGTGATCTGGATGCACGTTCTCTACGTAATGTGGTGTTAAATAATATGAGTCAAGAAGAATTAGCAAGTATTCATTCTTAAATTCTGCTTAAATTGAGTAATAATTGTCACAAATATAATATAAATTATTGATTATATTTCTAATATTGGATATATAACAACCTAGTATTTTTACTAGTAGACTATTCATGCGTTTCTCATTATAATTGGTCATTTAAATTTTTTATCAAAGAGGAGAATAGTGTGAATACTACTTTTAAATTATTATTAGCTGCAGGCGTTGCTATGAGCATGGCTTCATGTGCTACTATTGTTTCTGGTTCAACCCAGGTAGTAGGAGTAACTACAGTGGATGCAGCGGGTAAATCAATTACTGGTGCTGAATGTGAGTTAACAAATGATAAGGGTGCATGGTTAATTAAGACACCAGGCAGCGCATCTATTGGCAGAAGTGCTGAAAATCTGCAAATTATCTGTACGAAAGACGGCTTAACAGGAACGGCTTCTGATGAGTCGTCCACCAAAGATATGGCATATGGTAATGTAATATTTGGTGGACTAATTGGAGCAGGAGTTGATATACAATCAGGTGCTGCTTTTGATTACACTCCAAATATCCAAGTTATTCTGCAATAATAGATCACTGCTAGAAGCCACCTAGGTCATTCTAGGTGTCTTCTATCTTAATAATAGAATTTAAGTAGTTACTTTACTATAAAATTAACAATTATAGTATTTTTTAGGCTACTGCCATGACTCGACTTATTTTTTGGTTTCTGATTATTTTGTTTATTATTGGAATTATTAATAGTTCTATTAATATTCAAACAATTGAGCAAAAATTTGTGATTACCATTGACTATCTCAATTTTATTGATAATACTATTGCTTCTGTGGAAGGGATTACAGGTTTTATTTCTGAGTTATTTGCTTCTACTGAAGAAGTTGCTTCTACATCTTCAACAAGTACTAACCAATAAAAATTCTCTCTAGGTGTTTGGTACCGTTGATTGCACCTTTGGTTGCACAGTCACGAGCAATAATTGTTAGTTTAGCAGCCTCCCATACCGGAATATCTCTGGTGTGGTCACCAATATAGTCAAAATTCTGAAACCCTAATTCTTCAACCAAGAAATGAGCCTTATTGTGTGAAGAGAGATTAAAGTTGCGATTGCTAGCAAATACTCTATCAAATAATTTAACATATTTCGCAACCTCTGCAGCATAGGTTCGATGCGAAGCAGTAGCCAAAATAATTGTATCACCTGCTTTTTTTCGCTCACGAATATATGAAATCACCTTGGTGTTGTAGGGTAATGTTGTTACATCAATAGAGACATACTTAACTAACTCATCTTTCACATAGCCATTGCCATTAGCAAACCAAAAAGGTAACTTACATACGAGTAACGGATTTTGCTTGAGCGCTTGCTTTAAAGAGAGTTGTAATAAGTCTGTGGTAATTAATGTATGATCTAAATCTACTACTAAATTAGCCATTATCTAGTGTTTCCCATTTGGTATAGAGTTCTTTTATGTGTATTTCTAATTCTTTGATATATTCTAAATCTTGCAAATAGGTATCTGTAGTGTAAAACTCTTCATAACTTGCTTTTAGTTTTAGGTCCTCGAGCTTAGTTTCGCACTTTTCTATTTCTTTAAGGGTGCTTTTGAGCTCTTTTTGTTTTTCTTTGTCTATTTTACCTTTTGTAGGGGTATTAGGCATTGATTTATGATTATTTTTAGTATGTTGTGAGGCGGTTAATGCACCTAAATAATCCTGATATCCACCGGTATAACGGACAATACTTTGACCATCCATGACAATAGTAGAGTGTACAACGTTATCTAGAAATTCTCGGTCATGACTAATAATAATCAGTGTGCCTTCATAGTCACTTAACATATCTTCGAGGAGTTCAAGCGTTTCTACATCAAGGTCATTGGTCGGCTCATCCAGAATTAAGATATTAGCTGGTTTTGCCAGTATTTTAGCCAGAGTGAGGCGATTACGCTCTCCACCAGAGAGCATTTTTATTGGTGCGAGTGCTTGCTTGCCAGTAAATAAAAAGTTACGTAAGTAGCCAATCACATGCACATTGCGTCCACCTACATTGATGTACTCAGCTTCGTCTGCGACAAAGTCTTTTGCGAGCATCTCTGTATTTAATTGTGGGGCAATTTGGGCAAAATACGCCATTTTTAAATCTTTTGCTTTTCGAATGTTGCCACTATCAGGGGTTAACTCCCCTAAGAGTAATTTAATAAGCGTAGATTTACCCACACCATTACCACCAATAATACCGATTTTATCACCCTTCATAATCAGGGTTGAGAAATTCGTAATGAGCTGTTTACCTGCAATAGCGTAGTCTATTTTTTTCACTTCAAACACTACTTTAGAGAACTTCTTCTCATCTTGAATAGTTGTGATATTTACTTTACCTTTTATCTCCCTTCTATTTGCTACGGTTTTACGCATCTCCATTAGTGCACGTACTCTACCCTCATTTCTTTTTCTTCTAGCTTTAATACCTTGACGAATCCATGCCTCTTCTTCACTGAGTTTTTTATCAAATTTTTTATTTGCTACTTCTTCAGCATGTAATAATTCATCTTTTCTCGTGAGGTAAGAGCGATATCCGCAGTCAAAAACAGTGAGACTCCCTCTATCAAGGTCAAATATTTTACTGGCTACATTTGCTACAAAACTTCTATCATGACTAATCATCACTAGAGTTTTTGGGGTATCTTTTAGCATTCTTTCCAGCTCTAATATGGCATCAATATCCATGTGGTTGGTCGGTTCATCCAACAAGAGAATATCTGGGTCACTAATAATACTTTTAAGAAGTAAGACCCTTCTGCGCCAACCGCCTGAGAGTTCACTGAGTTTAGCATTAGCTGTGAGACCAAATTTTGAAATCATGGTATTGAGTGTATGCAAACTATCCCACATTTGATAGCGTTCAAGTAACTCTTGACAGGTTTGCATAGTCATAAGATCTGATTGTTCTATGGCGCGTTGATAGTTGCTGATGACATCACCATGCTCTAAACCACTGGCTACAATATCAAAGACCGTATCAGAACTTTGGTTCGGTACTGTTTGTTCTAAATAATTAATGCGTACACTGTGTTGGATTTTTAAATCACCGTCATTGGGCGTGAGCATCTCTGCGATGATTTTCATTAAGGTGGATTTGCCTTCGCCATTTCGTCCGATAATGGCTATTTTGTCGCCTTTATAAATACTTGCGTTTATTTCATGCAGAATCGGCTTATCTGAAAAACTGATACTGATGTTTTCTAAGACAACTTGAGGCAAAATAAAATTTATGTGAAGGTACGCACTATTTAAAGTATTTAAATAATAGCATCATATATGTTTTATACTAGTTACTAATAAATAGCACTGTAATTTTGTCGTAATTATCTGTTTTTAGTAATTTATACAAAATAATCTCCTATGTTACTGTGCATAAGGACCAGGAAGTAAGCCGGTATTTTCTTCATGGATTGCCTGATAATTTGCCGCAGATGCAGTAGGGAAGGAGTTATCTATTGTAGAAGAAAGTACTTGAGTAACTAGAGCACCAATAAGTGCTCCACCTAAGCCACCACCACCATCACTTGAGCCTTGTTGTGCGAATGCTTTTCCTTGCCAAAGTACTGTGCCATCATGTATACTGACTAATTTTAATGAAACATCTACAATAGTAACAGATGAAAATACTTGGAATTTTTGCCCCCATTCTTCAATAGTGGCGTATAACACTGCATCAGCACCAATATTCTCTTTAATTTTGTTTAGTGATATAGTATTCATTTCAGCGGGAGTTGGTAGGCCATTTTGTTTGAAAAATTGATCTACTACTGCTACTGGAAATACATAATATCCTTTTTCAGCTAGTGGCTTGGAAATAGTAGATAAAAATGTATAGGGAGCATCAACCTCAATCGAATTATTCATTGGAGGAATAACGAGTATAGATTTTGGTTTATATTTCTTAAGGTTGGTGTAGTCATACGGAGTAGTTTGACAACCTGCAAGCACTAACACACTGAGTATAAAAATTACATAACGCATCATAGTTACCATTATTGCACTCCCGCTCTACGCATCATTCCATTGACAAACACCTCTGATTCAGGAAAAAGCTGCTTTTCTTTAGAAAATGATTCCAAGGCTTTATCTGTTTTTCCTACTTTCATATAAAGCACTGCTAGGTGAGAATAAATTCCTGGTGGTACTTTCTTTTGCTGCATATTAGCCTCTAAGATAATATTGTTTTCAATATGGTCAATCTCACTTAAAGTATTAACACTTTCAGGGTTTTTATAATTACTATGTATTATTTTTTCATAATCTCCCCAAATGTACATATGTTGTTGGCAACCTGTTAACATTATAAGAATAATTCCATAGAATAAAAAATATTTCTTTTGCATTACTCCGCTCTCCAAATACCACTACGCATGTCATGAGTCATTTTATTAACAGTTTCAGCTATTGCAAAATCTAGCACTTTACCATTTAATGTAGAATCATATCCTGCACTACCTCCAAATCCTAATACTTGTCTAGAATCTAAAGCATACTCTCCAGCTCCTTGAGTGGAATATACTATTTTTGACGTAGCAACCTCAACAACATTGATGGATACTTTAGCATATGCCACTTGTTTTTTTCCTGCACCCAAAATACCAAATAGCTGCGTATCTCCGACATTTTTACGACCAAACTCCGTAACATCTCCAGCAATTAAATACTGAGCTCCTATAGTATTTGCACTAGTATTGGAAAATCGTATTTCTTGTTGGCTATTAGATAAATTTTCTCTATCTAATACATCAAACATATTGCTACGTTGTAAATGTGATTTTAAAATAGTACGTGCTTGAGAGCCTAAGGCATTATTATTTTCAGTAAATAAACCTTGCATATAACTTGATTTGTTATCAAAAGTTCCTAAGGCAATTCTAATTTTATTTGTGCTATTATTTTGATAAGATTGAACCTGATGAGTAACTGTTGTTTTATGTGTTTCAGTAACACAACCCACACTAAATATTGTTATTATACTTAAAATTATTGATGACTTTAGGAATGTAATAGATAGTGCATTATTCATAAATTATCCTTATGTTTTTTAGAGTTTAACATTATTATAGCGTTAAATTATAACAAAAATACTTGAAAAACTAAACTTAATACTTACATACTGAATAATCTTAATTTATATTTAATTTTATTGGAGCAAAGATGGCAAAAATTATTGGAATTGACTTAGGCACAACCAACTCATGTGTGGCGGTAATGGATGGTCAAAATATAAAAATTATTGAAAATTCTGAAGGCGATAGAACTACCCCAAGTATTGTGGCATTTGCTAAAGATAGTGATGATGTACTCGTAGGGCAGCCGGCAAAACGCCAAGCGGTAACCAACCCAGAAAATACCTTATATGCTATCAAGCGTTTGATTGGTAGAAGATTTGACGAAGATGCAGTACAAAAAGATATTGACTTAGTGCCATACAAAATTGTTAAAGCAGATAATGGCGATGCATGGGTAGAGGTCAAAGGTAAAAAAATGGCTGCTCCAGAAATTTCTGCAAAAACGTTGGGCAAAATGAAAAAAACTGCCGAAGATTACCTCGGTCAAACAGTGACTGAAGCGGTGATTACGGTACCAGCGTACTTTAATGACTCACAACGTCAAGCTACTAAAGATGCAGGCAAAATTGCAGGCTTAGAAGTCAAGCGTATTATCAATGAACCTACGGCAGCAGCATTGGCATACGGCGTAGATAAATTAAAAGGTGATAAGAAAATTGCAGTCTATGATTTAGGTGGCGGTACGTTTGATATTTCTATTATTGAAATGGAAGATATTGATGGTGAAAAACACTTTGAAGTATTAGCAACTAATGGTGATACATTCCTTGGTGGTGAAGATTTTGACCAACGCATTATTGATTTTTTAGTGTCTGAATTTAAGTCTGACCAAGGCGTAGATTTAGCAAATGACCCATTAGCACTTCAGCGGTTAAAAGAAGCAGCAGAAAAAGCCAAAATTGAGTTATCAAGTAGTGAGCAAACTGAGGTTAATCTACCATATATTACTGCAGATGCCAGTGGTCCTAAACACATGAATGTGAAGCTCACTAGAGCAAAACTAGAAAGCCTAGTAGATGACTTATTAAAACGCTCTATTGAGCCATGTAAAATTGCTATGCAAGATGCAGGACTTTCCAATAGTGACATTGATGAAGTAGTACTTGTAGGTGGACAAACACGGATGCCAAAAGTTATTGAAACGGTAAAAGAATTTTTTGGCAAAGAAGCAAAGCGTGATGTCAATCCAGATGAAGCAGTTGCCATGGGTGCTGCTATTCAAGGCGGAGTACTTGGTGGTGATGTGAATGATGTATTATTATTAGATGTAACACCACTTTCCTTAGGTATTGAGACCATGGGTGGGGTGATGACTAAACTCATTGAGAAAAATACTACTATTCCAACTAACGCCTCGCAAGTATTTTCTACTGCTGCTGATAATCAAAGTGCAGTGACTGTGCATGTATTGCAAGGTGAGCGCGAAGTTGCTAGTGGTAATAAATCTCTGGGACAATTTAACCTAGAAGGGATTGATCCTGCGCCAAAAGGAGTGCCACAAATTGAAGTATCACTAGATATTGACTCTGATGGTATCTTGAATGTAAGTGCCAAGGATAAAAATACTGGCAAAGAGCAATCAATCACTATTAAAGCTTCTAGTGGTTTAAGTGAAGAAGAAGTAGAAAAAATGATTAAAGATGCTGAGGCTCATGCGGATGAAGATAAAAAATTCCAAGAACTAGTAACTGCTCGTAATATGGCTGATGGTATGATTCACTCTACCAAACAAGCAATAGAGGAGCTTGGTGAAGAAGTCACTGCCGATGAGAAAACCGCAATTGAAGCTGCCATTAGTGAGCTTGAAGAAGCTACTAAAGGTGATAGCAAAGAAGCGATTGAGACAAAAACTCAAGCGCTCTCAGAAGCTGCTCAGGGCTTAGCTGCCAAGGCACAAGCAAAAGCAGGGGATAACTCAGATGGGTTTACTCCTGAAGCACAAGCCGCAGGAGCCAGTGATGCTGATGTGGTAGATGCAGACTTTGAAGAAGTAGATGATAAAAAGTAAAGCACCTCGGTAAACTGCCCTAGGGTTTTACTTGCAACAAAAAAAGGAGACATAATGTCTCCTTTTTTGGTGTTAGATTACAAGTACTGAGTATTAATGCTTGCTTGGGGCAGCAAAATGTGGTGATATTATTTCAAAATTTAAAGCTACTGCTTTTGCAATCAGATGTTGTTTGTTATACGCATCAAACTTTTTACGCAGGTTTGTTAAATGAAAATTAACAGTAGTGGGTTCAACGTTAATAATTTTACTAATCTCGCTAGCAGTCTTGCCAATTGAAGTGAGTGTGAGTATTTCTTTTTCACGGGAGGTCATTGGCGCTTGCAGATACATATTTGCATGAATAACCTCTACTTGATTTTGTAGGTGTATTGCCCAGTTTTCCAGCAATGGCAATGTTTTACTCTGCATATGAGTAGTTTTGCGGTAATACACATATAACTTCGCATTACTTCCAGCAACCCCTCTAATCGGGATAATGCACCCACCGATAATCCTATTTCGCTTCCCTTTCTCTTGTTGGTCTGGGCTTATCATCCATTCCATGGGCTTTTGCGTAAATGGAGAGTGTTGTATGGAAGCTAAATCAAACTTATCGCAATACTCTACCCATTGCTTCTCAACATGGTTTAACGAAACAGTAGCCACATCAGTGATGATAGGGGAGGGTTTCCAAGAATAATGAAAATAGTGAATATTAAGTGATCTTAAAAATAGAGCAGAAGTATGCTGTATAGCATTCATATCAGAACACTGTTTTAGTACATCAATATCTTGATAAAACGAATTCCAGGCAGTCATTGGTTTACCTACATTACTGAGTTATATCTATTTTACAGCAAAAATCAGTGTATTGCAACTAATAGGCTAATTTTGTAAAATGAATATATCTTCCATCCATTTATCGCCTGATAGGTTTCGTAGGGCTCCCGTACTCAGCTTACGTAGTTCTATAGAATGCATCATACTTTGATTGTATTCAATGTGTACACTATAGTTGTGATGATAGCAAATAATGAAAAGCACAGCAAGATTAGCAATAATGCGTATATAATGAGTCTCGGGGTGAAGTATATGCTGTCCATTTGTACTTTGGATGTATATAGCATTTTCATCTGTATTAATAGTAGTGGAAGATACATCAAAAAGTTCGCCACATAGAGATGTTAAGAGTCCACTATTATCATTTGAATTAGCACTAATATTTTCTTTTAATTCTGTCCAAAATGACTCATTAGTAGCCATACTTTCACTAATAACATCAGAATTACCATCATAATGCACTAGCAGTAGTTCAATTTGTTGTAATAAATCTCCAATATTTTGACAAAGGCTGATTTCACTATCCCAGAAGTTATTCATATCTAACTCGATTTTAGGATACAGCGTATGAAGTTGTACTTGAGATAGTAACGAAAGCATAGCATGCGGTATGTTTGCAAACTGAGGATGCATTTTTTCAAGTGCCAATAGATTTCTGATAATTGCCATAATATGCTGTTTATTATGTACATTTAATTTCTCAGCAATCAGTTGAGATTTATCACGCTCTAGTTCAAAAAAGCTCATAGCAAGTTTTAAGTCAATTAATAACTCATCTGCATGCCAAGGTTTTGTGATATATCTGAAAATTTCCCCAGTATTTACTGCATCTATTGCATCACCTAAGTCAGAGTATGCGGTAGTTAGTAAGCGGATAATATTTGGATATTCTTCTTTTACATATTGTAGAAGTTCTACCCCAAGCCCTCCGGGCATACGCTGATCGGTAATAAGCACTCCTATATACTCATTGGAGGATTTAAGTATATTTTTTGCCTCACTTATACTTTCAGCAGTATATACTGTAAAGTATCTACTTACTAATTTTTCAAACATTTTTCTTGTTTGCTCTTCATCATCTACAAATAAGATGCCTTGCGTGTTACTCATAATGGTCTCCCTATATAATATTAATTTGAAAGTGCTAAGTCAAAACTAAATTCAGTCCAATTTCCAATCTTACTTACCACACTTAATTCACCGCCATGATTTTGGATAATAGTATGGCAAATACTCAGTCCCATCCCTAATCCAGAGCCAATTTCGCGAGTAGTATAAAACGGCTCAAAAATTTTTGATAATTTATCAGACTCAATCCCCACCCCATTATCGCGTACAAAGACCATCACACGGTCATTAATAATTTTTGAACTCAGTGTGAGTGTGTGAGTCTCTTTGGTGGTATCAAGAGCACTAGCAGCGTTGGTTATGAGATTAATCAATACTTGTACAATATGTGACACTGATCCTATAACATGAATGGGCTCTATGGTATTAGTAATTTGCATGTGTTTGGTTTCATATGCAGTAAACCTGAGCGCACTATCAATCGCAGAAGGCAATAAAAAACTTGCTTGTTTATCAGCATCTTCAGGATAGGCAAATGCACGTAAATCACTGACAATAGTTTTAATGCGCTCCATTCCTTCAATAATATCTGCTACATTTTCTTGACTATCAGTATCTAGAGTATCATCGCGTTTTAATAATTGAGCAGCAAGGAGAGTGTAATTCAAAGGGTTATTCACCTCATGTAATAGCCCAGCAGACAGCGAACCAATTGCAGAAAGTTTCTCACTATGCAGGAGTTGGGCTTCTGCTTCTTTTAAGTCTGTGAGTGCTTGTTGGAGTTGGGTATTATTTGCGTGCAAATTACGTTCTAGAGTGAGCGTATTATAGAGTAAGTCTAGTCTGGTTTTTAATTCTACTATAGAAAATGGCTTCGTTAAAAAGTCATCTGCGCCATTTTGTAGCGCTTCAATTTTAATACTTTCTTCCACTCGAGCAGTAAGAAGAATGATCTTCACATCAAGGTCAGTATGATGTTGTTTGAGTTGTTTACAGACATCCACCCCGTTTAGCTCTGGTAGCATCATATCTAATATCATCACATCTGGTGTATATTGTTTGGCAAGTTCTAGTGCTTCTGTGCCATTCACTGCTTGAATGATTTGATAATCAAAATTCAACGCCTCTTTAATATAACGACGCATATCTGGTTCATCATCAACAATTAATAACCGAGGTAAATTAACATTAAATTTCAAGTTATAATCATTGGTAATTTCTTCTTCAATAGTAAAGTCTGGGGTATTAAGAGCTTTTTTATGTAGCATTTCTATGGCATCATCTTGCTCAGGTATGATACTTTCTACTAGAGAATGTGGTGCTACAGGCTCTTCTAAGTCTTCATCAAGCGCATCTTCGGTGAGTAAGAGCGGCAAGCGTACTCTCATTAGTGTGCCTACTCCTAACTCTGACTCTACTTCAATAGAACCATCAAGCTCGCGTAACAAATCAGCTACTAAGGATAAACCGATGCCAGAACCTTGAAATTGCCTAGTACTTGAGCTGTCCACTTGTTTAAAACGCTTGAATATTTCTTCTGTCAAATCCTGTTCAATACCAATCCCAGTATCGCGGATAGAGGCGATAGCATCTACCCCGTCTTCATCAAGAGAAATGGTAACTTTACCGCCATTGGGAGTAAACTTTAGAGAATTATTAATAATATTCATAAAAATTTTATGAAGCGATTCTTTATGACCTGTAATCATAATATCATCATCGGTAATATTATTAATAATGAGAATCTCCTTAGTACTGGCTAAGTGCGTCATACTATTAGCAATACCACTAAGGATGATACTTATATTTTGCGGTGTTTTAGTAATAGTAGTGGCTTGATCTTCCAGACGAACAATATCAAGTAAATTATTCACCAGTTTTAGGAGTCTTAGGGCTCCATCACGAGAAATGGTCACTCTACTTGCTACTTTTTCAGAAAGTTCATGAGCATTTTTTAAGAGCTCTTCTAAAGGAGAAAGTACCAAGGTTAGTGGGGTACGAATTTCATGACTAATATTAGCAAAAAAGTCTGTTTTGGCTTTGTTAAGTTGTTTTAATTCAAAATTGAGTGTGTATGCTTGAAAGCGATTTTTATTGAGATAATAGCAAGCAAATATGCATAAAATTGCTGTAGCTATCACAAAAGAGTTATTACTTATGAAAATAGTCCAAGGATAGTCATATGTTGTGACATTATTAGCAAAATGAAAAATACATGCCAAAACGTAAAATAAAATAGTATTCAGGGAAATAATAATCGTTTCTGATAATGTGGAAAATAGTAGTACTGAGGAGCCAATAAGGACTAAATTGAGCCCTGCATAATATGGGGAGTGCGCACCTTCTGTAAGAGCAATCAGTAATGAAATTGTGAAACTAATGATAAGTGCTGACGCGATACTAATATGCTCAACTAGCTTATGAGTTAAGGATGCACGATACGTTTGCAAAAATATGGCAATTACTAATAGGAGCAAACAACAAATGATGCGAATAATAAGCAACTCAGAAAATGAATCTGAATATGTATTGAAGTCCACTATGGCAAACGAGAGAATGAGAGTTATTGCAATGATTAACGCAATAATTAAGTTTTTTACTCTATAAGGAGTATTTTCCCTATGGTAGTTCTCAACTATCTCTTTCATATGAATATTACAATGGCTTTCTAATCTCTAAGCCAATATTTACTCCAGTTTTATCGTATGAAATCCGTTGAGTTCCTAAATGAGGAGCCATGGTGCGCATTTGTTCCTCATTACGGTAAATTAAAAACCACTCCATAATATATTCCATCATTTGCTGGTTAGGATTAGAAGTGTGCATATTGGTAATATAAATCATACCCCCTGGTTTTACCCATTGATAAAAGAGCTCTAGAAGTCTAGTACATACTTTATCTGATAGATAATCAAATAATCCAGAGCAATATACTAAGTCATGTTGCTCATCGTGCTCGCCCATTTTATTTTTTGCAGAGTTTTTTAACAGGATATGTACTGACTCTTTTTTAGCACGCAAGCTAATAAAGCGTTTGGCATCATGCGCTGATTCTTTAATTTTCTCCTGAGCATAGTTCAGTGCATTATCATCAAAATCGATTAGGTTAAATTCACAGTCTTCACTGAGTTCACTATTGCGGACAAAGCGCTGAAGTTCTAGTGCGGGTCCACAAGCAATGCTAATAGAGGAAAATTTTTCACCTTGGTTTTTAACTCGGGTAGTTTCTTGCTGTAAATAATTTACCAGCGTGTCTGTTCTATTAGACACTGATTTAGAAATCGCAAAATCAATAAATTCTTTATTGATAATACTTGCATAAACATTTGCCCCCTCTATCGGGCTTCTTTGCATCATATTCATCATTTCATAATCACCCGCATATCCAAGTGGTTTGTCATATACGCGTCTTGGTCCAGGAGCACACAGCAATAATGAATGTAAATGTTGTTGGGCAAAGAGTTTATGATAAATAATATCTACTTTTTTAATCTGCTGAGCTTTTTGTTCAAAGTCAGCAAATAACCCATGAATCGTATCTAAAAGATGTGGATGAATTTTTTCAATAATGCTGATTTGCGTAGAAATGTGATTAGACTCATCCTCATGATTGAAATCTAGTTGCTCCAACCATCTATTAAGTTCATGTAAGAATGAGCGAATATTAATAACACTAAGTTGAAAGTCTTGATTAAGTTCATGCGTTTTGGTATAGTCGGTTATAAAGCGCTGAATCTCAGTATCTATAGCTTGATTATCGGTCAGAATTTCAGCTAAATCTTGCCAAGGGTCAATCAGCGTAGCAGAAACAATCAGCATTAACCCTGTATTTACCAAAGAGTTTACTACTGCACGCCCTTTGTAAATAGTTTGTTTTTCTCTTCTAATATGCAAGTCATTTAAGACTTCACTTAACTGCACAATAGAATGTGGATTATATACCTCCATTACTACTGTATTTCTGGTTATTTGTACTAATGTCCCAGTAGTATTATCTTGCTGAGAATTTTTAAATTTAATGAGACTGCTGATTTGTTGATTGGCCATAAGACTCTATGATTAAAATAAAAAAAATGATATTAGTGTACAGTAATAGAATCAAAACCTTGGTTTTTTGAGTTATGTATTCTTTGCAAGGTAGATTCGTTCGTAAACGTTTGTTGGATGATATGAGTTAATTGCTCTTTAAGTTGTGTGCTTTCATCTACAGCAAAATATTGATCTATTCTGCGAGTGTATTGATGCACAATGGCTTCTAAGCCACTTCTATAGACATAACTGTCCCCATGGGCATATTCCGAATAGGATAACCAATGTTTACAATCTTCACGAAATGAGTTGAGTATATGCTCACTATTATCATCAGGTAATAAAAAGCGTTGCATTGCTTGGGATAATGACGCATCAAGTGTGATAATATCCCAAGGTTTAGCAATATACCTAAAAATTTGTGCTTGATTAATAGCAGCTATTGCACTCTCAGTGTCGCAATATGCAGTAGTTAATATCCTGATAATATTTGGATAATGTATGTGAGCATACTGCAATAAATCTACCCCAGCCTTACCCGGCATACGTTGATCGGTCACAATAATAGCAACATCATTACTATGTGCATCTAAGGTAATGATTGCATCCTCTGCACTTTGCTCGGTCATAATATCAAAAGATGAAGCAAAGGTTTTTTGAAAATATTTTATTTCTTGGTGATCATCATCTACAAAAAGTATCTTCATAATTGGTAACTAAAATAAAAGAATGTTAGTTGATAAATGTATAAAAGTTAAGGATTTTTTATAAAGACTATTATATTTATTAGGTTTTTACTACTACATTATTTTTGATTACGTATTAAAACCACTGCACACCAAAACACCTAAATAATCATTAACTATCAGTTATTTATATATTTAACATGTTAACTATGTCTTTGCTACTTTTTATGCCGACCAAAGAATCACTCGTAAAGATGTGTTTTATAATGAAATAAGCCCCTCATTGATTGGAATAAGCTAGAGAGCATAATTAACAAACATTGCACTGTAGGACAAGAAATTATAGTCTTTTTTAGGAGTAAAAGTTGCACTTAGAATTTGAATGTGCGGTAATTTACAAGACAGTATTATCATAATAATGATTCTGAGTATTACACTTACTAATGCGTAATTCTATTGGTTTTTTATTTAAGGTAAATGCTATGCGCTCAATACGTAGTAGTGGGTATGATTCTGGGATGCCAATAATTTTAGAATCTGCTTTAGAGGCTGCTAATGCACTAATTTTTTCTTGTGCAGTGTGCACCGTTATTTCAAAATAAGTTTCATAAAACTCATATAAGGTATTAGGTATTTCACTTGGGTCTAAGTGTAACAATTGTTTAAATATTTTATAAGGTAGTATTATAGTTTCTAATATAATTGTCTGATCTTCAAGATCTCTAGTTCTTAATATATTAATTACTTTTTCACCATTTGTTAATTGTAGTTTATCTAGTTCTTGCGTAGTAGGCAATCTTTTTGTGAGTGATAGTATCTTACTATGTGGTATGACTTTATCTCCATTTTTACTCACTAAATGAAAAAAATGAAATAATGCTCTATACATATCATGAGTTTTAACAAACGTTCCTTTACCTTGTTTTCTATCTAAGATATTATTATTAACTAGTTCTTCTATTGCTTTTCTTATAGTTCCAAGACTTACATTTAAACTCTTAGCAAGAGCAATTTCACTAGGGATAGCATCTCCAGGCAACCATTCTTTGTTATTTATTTTATTAATTAACAACTCTTTAATTTGAACATATAGCGGTATAGATTTTTTAAAAATCAAGTTAAACCTCGTGGATTAGATAATAAGTAATCATATTTTACAATGCAATAATAATGAAATAAGTATATATTTTTAAACATATATAAGACTAGTTGACTATATTTATATATCTATGATATAATTACCTCAACATAAGATATTTTTATTTAATACAAGGAGAGTAAATGATTGATTTTGTTGTACATGATGAAGGTGATAGTGTGGGAGTTGTTGTTGTAGAGGGTATAAAACAAGGCAACAAAATGACAGGGTGGGTCATGGACCAAGACAAGGAAGTTGAGTTTGTAGCTGCGAATGATATACCCATTGGACATAAGCTAGCAATTAGACCTTTAAAACAAGGTGATACTGTAATGAAATATGGTGTTGATATCGGCATTGTACTTGAAGATATTGGAATGGGTGAGCATGCACATGTGCACAATATTAAAACAAAACGCTGGTAAGCAAACATACTATTTATTTTTTTTGGAGAATTCAAATGTCAATCAATCTTAGTAATAAAACATTCTTAGGCTATCGCCGTGAAAATGGTAGAGTGGGAATACGTAATCATGTAATAATCTTACCTGTAGATGATTTATCTAATGCCGCTTGTGAAGCGGTTGCTAATAATATACAAGGTACAATGGCGCTTCCACATCCATATGGCAGACTGCAATTTGGAGAGGACCTAGATTTACACTTTCGTACTTTAATTGGTACTGGTTCTAATCCTAATGTTGCTGCAGTAGTAGTAATTGGTATTGAAAATGGATGGACTAAAAAGGTTGTAGATGGTATTGCTAAAACTGGAAAACCCGTTATCGGTTTTGGAATTGAGCAACATGGAGATCACGAAACTATCATGAAAGCTTCAAAAGAAGCAAAAAAATATGTGCAATGGGCTACTGAATTACAAAAAGAAGAGGCACCATTAAGTGAATTATGGATATCTACTAAATGCGGAGAATCAGATACAACTTCAGGATGTGGCGCTAATCCAACAGTGGGCAATGCTTTTGATAAATTATACAAACATAAGACCACGCTATTATTTGGTGAAACTTCAGAAATTACTGGTGGTGAACACCTTGTTACAGAGCGTTGCCGCACTGATGAAGTGCGTGAGAAATTTATGTTTATGTTTGATCGCTATCAAGATATGATCAATCGCTATAAAACATCAGACTTATCAGAATCACAACCTACCAAGGGTAATATCGAAGGCGGGTTGACAACTATTGAAGAAAAAGCATTAGGTAATATTCAAAAGATTGGTAAAGAATGTATGGTAGATGGCGTATTAGATAAAGCTGAAGAACCTACAGGTCCTGGTCTTTGGTTTATGGATTCATCTTCAGCAGCAGCAGAAATGATAACTCTAGCAGCTGCTGGAGGATTTGTAGTACATTTTTTCCCAACTGGACAAGGTAATATTATTGGCAATCCAATTTTACCTGTTATTAAACTTTGTGCTAATCCAAGAACCGTAAGAACCATGAATGAACATATAGATGTTGATGTTTCTGGATTGTTACGTAAGGAGATGTCGCCAGATGAAGCAGGTGATGCATTGTTAGATATGATGTTTCGCACAATAAATGGCCGATTAACAGCGGCGGAATCTCTAGGACACAGAGAATACGTACTTACCAGATTATATGAAAGTGCTTGATAAAATTTACCCAAACAGAGCAAATTTCAATTATTTTTACGTGATATTTATTACATATGAAGATTAAACCTGATAACAAATATTTATTTATTTCAGCAATATTGGGCTTAATATTTATTATTAATATTATTATTGGAAAAGTTGCATTGTTGTTTAAATTTAAACAACCCATTGTTATTGGGGATGTTGGGGAATTTTTAATTTTGTTCTGTACAGTTATTTTTTTTATATTTGGGGTTTTAATTTGCGAGAATAAGGTTATAAAAAGCAAGGAAGAGTGTTAATTTTATTATTAAAAGGAGAATAATATGAAAGAAGATATATCGGAAAATTTAGACCGTCGTCAATTTTTAAAACTCAGTCAAAAATACGGATTTACAGCTGCCTTAGTTGCCGCTGGTAGCTCTAGTTTATTATTGAGTGAGACAGCTGTTGCAGCCACCGCTAAAGAAGAAAAAAGCCGTAAAAAAGCAGCCAAATACACAATGACTGTAGCCACTGCTTACGTCATTGGTGCTTCTCGTGGTTATCCAATTATGCAACTTGATTTTAAAGAAAACATACAAAATATGACAAATGGTCAAGTGTATGTTAAGTTAGCACCAGGTGGACAGCTTGGAGCGGGTGGAGCATTAGCACAAAAAGTTCAACAGGGTACTATTCAAGCAGCACAACACTCAGTGTCAAACTTTGCACCATTTGCACCAACAGCAGATTTAATTAATTTGCCTTATTTTTGTGGAGAAAATCAAAAATTTATCAACTTGGTAAATTCTCAAGTATGGAAAAATGATGTTCATGCAAAGATTGAGAAAAAAGGATTTAAAGCACTTTGGTATGTTGTAATAGACCCAAGAGTGGTGGCTCTTCGTAGGGGTGGAGACGGTCCAATTAGAACTCCAGATGACTTGAAAGGAATTAAATTTAGAGTTCCTGGTTCTAAAATGTTGCAACAATATTATCGCACTATTGGTGCTAATCCAACACCGGTTGCGTGGGGAGAAACGCCATCTGCTATTAAACAAGGTGTAGCAGATGCTCTAGACCCAGCGGTAGGTGCATTGAATGTATTTGGCTTTAAAGACATTCTTTCTTGGGTTACCTTTACTAGAGCGGTGCCTGATGCACAGGTATATTCATGTAATTTAGAGTGGTTTAATTCTTTACCAAAAGATATTCAAGATAGTATAGAAATAGCCAGTGAAATGACCTCTCATCAAAACTTAGCTAAGGTTCCAGCAGCTCGTGCCTATGCAATGGCTGAAATGAGAAAATCTGGTGTACAGTTTTATACACCAACACCAGATGAATTGCAACAATGGGTACTAAAAGGAGGTCATCAGAACCCAGAATGGGATTCTTATAAGAAGAATTTAGCTGGTTCTATGAGCAACTTCAACAGATTGTTAGATGCTGCTAACACAAAAGGACGTTATTACGTGCATGATGCGTAAACAAAAAAACAATTTTGATCTGTTAAATGGCACGCACTATCACAGCAAGAAAAATATACGCCCAAGTTGATAAAAATTGTGAGCGTTGGCTTTTGCTAGTATTTTATACAATGATTGTTACAACTATCGGTGTTGAGGTAGTGCGTCGCTTTGTTCTTTCGTACTCTTCAATTTGGGGAGAGGAGGTAGCACGCTATGCTTTTATATATTTAGTATGGATTGGTTTAGCAGCAGTAGTTCGTGACAGATCAAGTATTCGGATTGATGTTTTATTACATATCATACCTGTTACATTTAAAGCATTTTTTTATTTACTAGGAGATATTGTTATGGTGATTGTGGCTATGTTTGCACTGTTTTATTCTATTGAAACTTTTTTGACATCACTGAAATTTTCATCAGTCACGCATGGTCTTAGAATAGCAAATACATGGTTTTTATTTGCTGTACCATTTGGTTTTTCTTTAACACTTTTTAGATTATTTCAATCTATTTTTAATGATGTAAATGCATTAAAAAGGGGAGATCCAGTGTTTGAAGGTAAGAAATTATTTGATTAATTAAATTATGGAATATTTATACCAGCAAGATGTAATAGCATTACAACTAGGATGGGAGTTTTATTTTTCCATTATTTGTGCAATAATTTTAATTATCTGCGCTGTACCTATCTGGGCAGTGTTGGGGGTAACTTCTATCTTGTTATTATATTTAACAGAAGTACTACCATTATCATTATTAGGCGAGTCTTTGTTTGATGGCATTGATGCTTTTGCACTTATTGCAGTACCTTTATTTATCTTAACGGGTGACATTTTAGTAAGAACGGGTCTTTCTAATAAACTATTGGACATAGCGGAGGCTTTAGCTGGTGGTTTTCGCTCTGGATTTGGTACTGCAACGGTGTTAGTTTGCGGTTTTTTTGCTTGTATTTCTGGTTCTGATGCAGCAGGAGCCGCAGGTGTTGGTAGAATGACGATTAAACGTTTAACAGAGCGAGGCTATCCTAAAAGTTATGCCTCTGCTTTGGTGGCTTCTGGTGCTTGTACGGGAATATTAATTCCACCATCAATTGCCTATATTATTATTGGTTTAATCTTGGGAATTTCTGCATCTACTCTGTTTTTAGCAGCATTTATACCAGGGTTGTTAATTATGTTTACTATTATGGCTACTAATATATTAGTAAATAAAGTTAAAGGCTATGAGAGTAATAACGAAGGATTTTCATTAAAGCGTTTAAAAAAAGCAATTTACGAAGGGCGTTATGCGTTGATTGTTCCAGTTATCATTCTTGGTGGTATTTATAGCGGTATTTTTACACCAACAGAAGCAGCTGCAGTCGCTGTGATTACGACTATTATTATTGGGCTAGCACAAAAGACAATTTCACTTGCAGATTTTCCTAAGATACTTTCAAGTTCGGCTAAAGTGAATGGCATTATTGTGCCCATTATTGCCTTTTCCTTACCTTTAGCACAAACTTTAGCTGCTTTAGAAATACCACAAGGATTCGTACATGAAATGACATCTTTAACAGATAATAAAACAGTCATTATTTTAATTATGATAGCTATTTTAATTGCCGCTGGTACCATCATGGAGACAACACCAAATATTGTGATATTGTCACCAATTCTACTACCTTTGGCGCAAGAAATTGGGATGAACGAAATCCATTTTTGTATTATGATGGTATCGGCATTAGGTGTTGGTTTTATCACACCACCATTAGGACTTAACCTTTTTGTGGTATCAGGATTGACTGGTATGTCAGTTCTTAAAGTTGCTGCCAAGGCAATACCATATGTTTTATCTATGCTACTTGCGGTGTTATTGATTGCTTTTGTGCCAGAATTATCGCTTTTTGCATTAGATCAAAGGTTATTATAATTTTACATAACGAGGAAAAAATGAGTACAGAATATTTAAAAAAGGCTACCAAAACAGCGGAAACCAATACAGAGGAGGCACAAAAAGTAGTAAATGAGATGTTGAGTGCTATTCAAAAAGGTGGAGAACAAGCTGTGCGTGATTACGCTAAAAAATTGGATAATTGGGATAGTGATATTTTATTATCTGAGCAAGAAATTAACTCAATTATCAAAGATATACCACAACAAGTAAAAAATGACATTGAGTTTGCTTGTAATCAAGTTTATGATTTTGCTAAAGCACAACTCAACTCTGTTACAGATTTTTCTAATACTAATAATGGTGTTTTAGCAGGACAAAAAGTTATACCTGTAAATGTTGCTGGTTGCTATGTTCCAACTGGACGTTATGCTCACATTGCTTCGGCTTATATGAGTATTGCTACAGCGAAAGCAGCAGGTGTTCCTACCATCGTTGCGTGTTCTACACCCTACAAAGGTAAAAGCATTCATCCGTATGTTTTATACGCAATGAAAACAGCAGGGGCAGACCATATTATGACACTGGGTGGTGTGCAAGCAATTGCCAGTATGGCGTATGGGTTATTTACTGGTAAAAAAGCAGATATTATTGTAGGACCTGGTAATAAATTTGTCGCAGAAGCAAAAAGAATCCTTTTTGGTGAAGTTGGTATTGATGTTTTCGCAGGACCATCAGAGGTAGCGGTTATTGCTGATGAACATGCTGATCCTGATGTTGTGGCCATTGATTTAGTCGGACAGATGGAGCATGGGCATGAATCACCTGGATGGCTATTCACCACATCTAAAGCATTAGCGGAACAAGTTATGGAGCTCATACCACAATATATTGATCAACTACCACCAGTAGCAAAAGATGCTGCTTTTTGTGCATGGCGTGATTATGGCGAGGTTATTTTGTGTGATACGAATGACGAAATTGTAAAAATATCTGATGAATATGCTTCAGAACATTTAGAGGTGCAATGTCAGGACTTAGACTGGTGGTTAGATAATTTAACTTGTTATGGTTCTTTATTTTTAGGAGAAGAAACCAATGTAACACTTGGTGATAAAACCTCAGGACCTAATCATGTTTTACCAACTAAAGCAGTTGCACGTTATTCAGGAGGGTTATCTGTGCATAAATTCTTAAAAGTTTTAACTTGGCAAAGAATGACTAAAGAATCTAATCGTGAAATTGCCCAAATTGCATCTCGTATTTCCAGATTAGAAGGGATGGAAGCTCACGCTCGATGTTCAGATGTTCGTTTGCATAAATATTTTCCAGATGAACAATTTGATTTAGGCGAACCAGTTAAAGAATGATAATGGATGTATCAGCATTTAAATTAGATGGTAAAGTAGCACTTGTTACAGGTGGTAATAGGGGTATTGGGCGAATGATTGCACTTGCGCTTTCACGTGCTGGTGCATTTGTTTGGGTTGTAAGTACTAGTGTTAATGACAATACCAAAGCTGAACTTGAAGAATACGGTATTAGTAAAGTAGATTGTTTACAAGCTGATGTAACCGATTATGTGTATCTTGAAAAAATAGTTCACAAGATTCACGCCAAATCTGGAGCTATTGATATTTTAGTTAATTCTGCAGGGGTTAATTTACGGTTACCAGCTGAAGAAATGACACTCGATGCTTGGAATAAAACAATTGCCATAAATTTAACAACACCTTATCAATTAAGTCAATTAGTAGTGCCAAAAATGAAAGAAAATGGCTGGGGTAGAATTGTAAATATTGCCTCATTGCAATCTTTTAGAGCATTTGCCAATAGTATTCCTTATGGTGCAAGTAAAGGTGGGGTCGTTCAATTAACACGCGCACTTGCAGAAGCCTACTCTAAATATGGTATTTTAGTTAACTCTATTGCCCCTGGTTTTTTTGAAACAGGACTAACAGGTCCATTATTTCAAGATAAATCAATTATTGATGAATTAGCTAATAAAACTATGATGGGCAGAAATGGACAAACAGAAGATTTGTTTGGCGTTATGGTGTTTTTATGTAGCGATGCTAATTCTTATGTAACAGGACAAAATATCTCACTTGATGGAGGGTTTTCGGCAAAATGAGTAATCAATCAATGAAGGCATTAGTATATACAGCTAACCAAAAAGTAATTTATCGTGATGAACCTCAACCTGAATTAAATCCAGGAGAGGCTTTAATTAAAGTCCACCTAGCAGGTATTTGTGGCTCAGATATGCACGCTTATTTAGGGCACGATGAAAGAAGAGTGCCACCACTTATTTTAGGGCATGAAGTTGTTGGTGTGGTTATTGAAGGTAAACAACCTGGAAAAAGAGTTGTTCTTAACCCATTAATTACTTGTGGTGTATGTCAATATTGTTTAAGTGGCAGACAAAATTTGTGTGCTCAGAGAGATATTATTGGTATGTATAGAGCAGGAGCATTTGCTGAGTTTGTTGTCATGCCAGAAGAAAACTTGGTATACCTACCAGATAATGTGAGTTTTGAACAGGCAGTATTAGCCGAACCGGGAGCTACTGCATTGCACGCTGTTTTACTGGCAGAAAATAATATAGCTAGACCTATTAGTGAAGTTAAAGTTTTAGTGATTGGTGGTGGTTCAATTGGCTTGCTTACAGCACTCATTTTGGTTGATAAAGGTGCTCATGTAGATTTACAAGAAATTAATCAATTAAGAAAACAAACTCTAGAACAACATATTAATTGTAATGTATTTGACTCATTAGATGACAAAGAAGACAGTAGTTATGATATTGTTTTTGATGCAGTTGGAAATATGCATACTAGAAATAATAGCGTTAAATATGTTAAGCCCGGTGGTACTATTGTACATATTGGACTAATGGATAGTGCAGGTGAATTAGATATTAGAAAAATCACCTTACAAGAAATTAGTGTGATTGGTTGTTATACCTACACTAAAGCTGATTTTATCGCAACTATTAAGAAAATTAGTAGTGGTGCTCTAGGAGATTTAAGTTGGACAGATATTAGACCTATCTCCCAAGGGGCACAAGCATTTCAAGATTTGTTCAATGGTCAATGTTCTGCCCCTAAAGTGTTATTAGATATAAATAATTGATAAATTGCTTAAATTCACGTCATAAGCGCAAAAACTATATTGCTTAATGCCGAATTTTTATTACCAATGAGCAATGCAGTTGATGTGTTTTATGAATCTGCAAACATTTCATTAAACTGATGATAAATAGTTAGGTTTTGCAATGATCTTAGATTATTTATCCTGATGACTGAGTGCATATGCTGACTATCATCCCGAGGCTAACTCGGGTAAAATATGCACATTTACGTGCATGAGTATATGTCCCAATTAGAGACTTCCAAATCTCAATCCTCACATGATTCTGTGGTCTATATTTTTGCCTCTACTGCACAGCAAAATATCCCTAATAAGGACCATGCATCAACTACTGCTACAGAACTTTATATCATTCATGCAAACGACTCATTATCGCCTAAAGAGACTGCACTGCTTCAAGATTTAATTGGGGAGACTCAGCCTTTAGAGGAACTATTAGAGAATCAAGTGGTAGTAACACCGAGAAAAGGCACTATTTCACCATTTTCCTCGAAAGCGAGTGATATTCTGCGTATTTGCGGGATGACCAGTGTCATGCAAATTGAGAAAGGAACACTCTATACCTTTGTTAATACGCCGCAGCCTTCCAGTGTGAGTGAATTATTTGACCGCATGACCGAGGAAGTGATAACGAGTTATGAAGCCTTGCAGTCTTTATTTGAGCAAAAGGACATTTTGCCCCTAGAAATTATTCCTCTTAGTGAGTTGGAGTCGTATAATATCCAGATGGGACTGGCGTTAAGTGAAGCGGAAATTGCGTATTTGCGTACTGGATTTACTGAGCTTGAGCGGGACCCTACAGATGTTGAACTCATGATGTTTGCTCAGGCAAATTCTGAGCATTGTCGTCATAAAATTTTTAATGCTGATTGGGTTATTGATGGTGAGCAACAAGAGAAGTCATTGTTTGCGATGATTAAGCATACCTATCAGCAAAACCCCGAAGGGAAACTATCAGTGTATAGTGATAATTCCGCCGTGATTAAAGGATTTACTTCACAGTATTTTGATAATTATCAGGGTGAGTACAGGGCTCAATTACAAGAACGGGCAATACTTATGAAGGTGGAAACGCATAATCATCCTACTGCAATTGAAGCATTCTCAGGCAGTGCTACTGGCAGTGGTGGTGAAATTCGTGATGAAGCAGCAACCGGTAGAGGCTCTAAAGCTAAAGCTGGGCTATGTGGGTTTAGTGTGTCAAACTTGCATATTCCAGGGAATAGCCGACCATGGGAAGTTGCATATGGCAAACCGCATCATATTATGAGTGCACTAGATATTATGCTAGATGCACCTATTGGCAGTGCGAGCTATAATAATGAATTTGGCAGACCTAATATCACTGGTTATTTCCGTACGTATGAACAATCTATTAACGGCTGGGTAAGAGGCTATCACAAACCTATTATGTTGGCAGGCGGAGTGGGTTCTATCAATGAAAAATTGGTGCATAAAGATACGATTAACCCCGGGGATATTTTGGTAGTACTTGGCGGTGCTTCTCAGTTGATTGGTCTTGGTGGGGGCGCTGCATCTAGTAAAGATGATAGTAATGCAGAGCTTGATTTTGCTTCGGTACAACGCTCAAATCCAGAAATGCAACGCCGTGCTCAAGAAGTGATAAATGCATGCACAAACTTACCGCGTAACCCGATTATTTCGATACATGACGTAGGAGCTGGTGGGCTTTCCAATGCGTTACCAGAATTAGTAGATGATAGTGGGCGAGGAGCGATATTTGAATTAGACAGTATTTTAAATGATGACTCATCAATGTCACCAATGCAAATTTGGTCGAATGAATCACAAGAACGTTTTGTCTTGGCAATCCACGCAGATGATAGAGCGTTGTTTACAGAGATTTGTGAACGCGAACGTGCACCATTTAGCATTGTAGGAACAGCAACTAAGGACACTACGCTGATATTAAATGATCAGCACAGTGAGCGCCGTCCGATTGAAATCCCTATGAGTGTATTACTTGGTAGTACTCCTAGAATTACTAAAGAGGTACACACCAGTGAGCAATTAACAGATTATTTTGATACTTCTGCACTCTCACTTGATGAATGCATTGGACGTGTACTGAGGCTACCGAGTGTCGCAAGTAAAAAATTCTTGATTACTATTGGCGATAGAACAGTAACTGGACTGGTTGCTCGTGATCAAATGGTGGGTCCGTATCAAGTACCAGTAGCAAATTGTGGGATTACATTGACTGATTATCAGGGATATACCGGTGAAGTCATGGCTATTGGTGAGCGTACTCCATTAGCACTTATTGATGCAGCGAGTAGTGCCCGTATGGCTATTGGTGAGGCACTCACAAACCTGTTAGGAGGGTATGTAGCGAAACTCAGTGATGTAGTGCTAAGTGCAAATTGGATGTGTGCGAGTAATGCACCCGGAGAAGATGTAAAATTATATGAAGCAGTGCGTGCCATTGGCGAAGAGTTGTGTCCAGAGCTTGGGATTGCAATCCCTGTAGGAAAAGATTCAATGAGTATGGCGATGAAGTGGCAAGAGAACGGCGAGGTAAAGAATGTTACGTCCCCACTTTCACTGATTATCAGTGCTTTTGCTCCTACTCCTGATGTTCGTTTACAATGTACTCCATATATTGAATCAGAGCAACAACCGCGTACTTCGCTCTATTTAATTGATTTAGGTACTGGACACAACCGCATGGGCGGGAGTGCGCTTTCGCAAGTATTTAGTGCTATAGATAGCACTGCTCCAGATTTAGATAATGTTGCGCAGTTTATTGCATTTTTTAATTGTATCACTGCACTTAATGAACAACACATTATTAATTGTTATCATGATAGAAGTGATGGTGGAGTGCTGACTACTCTATTAGAAATAGCATTTACCTCAGCCTGTGGCTTAGAGATTATCCCGAGTGACATTCGGGCTCTATTTACTGAAGAACTAGGTGCAGTTGTAGGAGTGAGTGAGGAATATACCCAAGCATTTATGGAGTTGATAGAGCATTTTGGACTTTTGGAATGCACTTCATTGGTGGCAAAAGTGAATGACTCAGATGATATTCACATCGGTGAGCATACCTATACCAGAATAACTCTACAGCATATTTGGCAGGAAACGAGTTACCAAATGGCATTACTTCGAGATAACCCAGAAACGGTTACGCAGGAATATGAGTGTCTTGATAATTCGCTAGTTTTTGCCCCTACATTTGATATTAACGAATCTATAAGTGCACCCTATATTAATACCAAGCAACCTATTGTAGCTGTCTTACGAGAACAAGGGGTTAATGGGCATATTGAAATGGCACATGCTTTTACTAGGGCAGGATTTGAGTGTATAGATGTGCATATGAGTGATATATTAACAGGACGTACTTCACTTAAAGACATGCAGGGTATTGTAGCACCAGGTGGGTTTTCTTATGGTGATGTGCTCGGTGCTGGCAAGGGCTGGGCGAGCTCTATTTTATATAATCAACGAGCGCTCTCAGAATTTAGCGAGTTCTTTGCCCGCTCTGACACCTTTGCACTTGGGGTATGTAATGGTTGCCAGATGATTTCTCAGCTCAATAGTTTAACAGGAAGTAGCTTTCCAGAGTTTCTCCCTAATCACTCACGGCAATTTGAAGCGCGGCTCACTAATATCATGATTCCTAAAAATAATTCATTATTTTTAAGTGGTATGATAGGCAGTGTAATGCCTGTTGCAGTTGCACATGCTGAGGGCAGAGTACCGCATAATACTGCTCAAGTTGCTATGTATTATGCTGATGCTCATCATAACCCTACAGAGAGTTATCCTCAAAACCCTAATGGGAGTATCGGTGGTATTGCCGGTGTATGTAGTGATGACGGGAGAATCACTATTATGATGCCACACCCAGAGCGAGTAGTACGCAGTGTACAATACTCCTATCACCCAACAGACTGGCAGGAGCGCTCCTCATGGATGCGGATGTTTGAAAACGCACGAAAATTTATTGGATAACAACATACAAGTATGACTATATCACCAGAAGATAATAAACTTATTACACAGCGTAAGCAAAAACTTAGCACTTTGCGCCAGTTTGGTAACCCGTATATCAATGGATTTACCCCCGAGCATACTGCAACAGAGATTTTTAATGCGTATGACCACCTAGAAGCCGAAGTATTAGTAGAGCAACATATTGGCGTGAGTATTGCTGGCAGAATTATGCTAAAGCGAGTTATGGGCAAATCATCCTTTGCGCATATTATGGATAGAACTGGAAAAATCCAAATATATGTTTCGCGTGATGATCTTCCTGAAGGACAATATAACGAACTCTTTAAAAAACTTGATATTGGTGATATTATTGGGGTTTCGGGCTATTTATTTAAAACTAAAACAGGTGAACTCTCTATTCGTGTAGATGCATTTTCGCTGCTGACAAAGTCACTGCGTCCATTACCTGAAAAGTTTCATGGCCTCAGTGATATTGAAACAAAATATCGTAAACGCTATATTGACTTGATTATCAATGAAGAGTCTAAGCAAGTATTTATAAAGCGTAGTCAAATAATTAATTACATCCGTAATTTCTTTATTAGTCACTCATTTATGGAGGTAGAAACTCCGATGATGCAGGCGATTCCAGGTGGGGCAACCGCTAGGCCATTTATTACGCATCATAATGCACTTGATATGGACTTATACTTACGTATTGCTCCAGAGTTATATCTTAAACGCTTAATTGTTGGTGGTATGGAGCGAGTATTTGAGATTAATCGTAACTTTAGAAATGAGGGCCTTTCTACTCGCCATAACCCTGAATTTACCATGATTGAGTTTTATCAAGCTTATGCAACCTATGAAGACTTGATGGATACCACAGAAGCATTACTTAGAGGTATTGCAACCGATGTATGTAAGATTAAGGTAATTACTTATGGGGAATATCAATTTGATTTTAGTCAGCCGTTTACTCGCATGAGTGTGGTGGATAGTATCTTGCACTATAATCCAACAATTACTGAAATTGAGATAAATAGCCGTGAACATGCTGCTATTGTTGCCGAAAATCTAGGAATATCGGTAAAAGATAGTTGGGGGCTCGGTAAAATCCAAATAGAAATTTTTGAACACACTGTAGAAGAGCAATTAATTCAACCGACTTTTATCACTGAGTACCCTAAAGAAGTATCGCCACTTGCTCGGGTAAATGATGAGAATGATTTTATAACCGATCGGTTTGAGCTCTTTATTGGCGGGCGGGAAATTGCTAATGGCTTTAGTGAGTTAAATGACCCCGAGGATCAAAAAGAGCGGTTTCTCGCTCAAGTGGCTGAAAAAGAAGCGGGTGATGATGAAGCAATGTTTTTTGATGCAGATTATATTGAAGCCCTAGAATATGCAATGCCTCCTACAGCGGGTGAGGGCATTGGCATTGATAGATTAGTGATGTTATTTACTAACTCTCATTCTATTCGTGATGTATTATTATTCCCACAAATGAAAAAAGAGTCATAAATGTACGGTGAGCAAGTAGCAGGCTATCCAGTAGGAATGGTGAATGAGCGTGAAATCCGTGCAAGTGCGGGGATATTATTTTTTGTAGGCATTGTGGTCTATATGATTGCCTTGACTACAGTGATACTCAGTATGGATAATTCAGATATCCTAGCAAATTTCACCCCAGCGAAATATATGATTATTGCCTTTTTATTTGATTTTAGTATTCGAATTATTGCTCCTAAATATGCTCCGAGTTTGGTGTTAGGGCGTATGATTGTCTCAAATCAAGTGCCCGAATATGTAGGTGCGAAGCAAAAGCGGTTTGCTTGGATTATTGGTGTGATACTGGCAGTGATTATGCTATGGACTATGGTGATTGAGGATATTCGTGGACCGATTAATTTCATTGTATGTGGACTGTGTTTGGGGTTATTATTTTTGGAGAGTGCATTTGGTATATGCTTGGGTTGTAAGGTATATACCTTGTTTGATAAAACTGAGCAACAATACTGTGCTGGTGGAGTATGTGAGACTACAGAAAAAAGAGATATTCAGCGCATCTCAGTATGGCAACTTTTGAGTATTGTCATGCTTGTAGTACTAATGTTTGCTACTCCCTATTTACTTTCATCTTTAGAATCAAATATAGACAAAGATTGTACCGTACCACAATTCGCCATTGATATGGGGCATGAAGAAATTTGGAAACAACATAATAACTGCCTATAAAATAGTAACACTGATGCTTAGATATAAGAGTACTATTTTGAATTAGCACATAATGAATATTACGTATGATGTTATAATCCCTTTAAGACTCAAAGGTGAGCGAGTTGATTACGCTCTTGCCCAACTCATTCCACACCTCTCACGCAGTAAAATCACTAAAAGCATTAAAGACCACACTGCATTGTTAGAAGGTCACCCTTTTCATGCTAAAGATAAAGTATTAGGCGGGGAAATCATTCATTTTAGTTATGAATCCGAGCCCACTCACTGGCAACCAAGCCAGATGAACTTAGATATAGTGCATGAAGACGAGGATATTTTAGTTATTAATAAACCAGTGGGGCTAGTTACTCACCCTGGCAATGGTAACTGGGAAGGTACGCTTGGTAACGCGCTCCTGCATTATCTACCTGCTTTAAACGAAGTAGATAGAGCAGGTATTGTCCACCGTTTGGATAAAAACACCTCAGGGCTGTTGGTAGTAGCAAAGCACTATAAAGCACAGCAACACCTTATTAAACAGCTTACTGAGCGTGATGTACACCGAGAATATTATGCTCTGTGTTATGGACACATCATTTCTGGAGGTACCATTGATGAGCCGATAGGCAGAGATAGTAGAAATCGCCTCAAGCAAGCAGTGACAGAATCTGGTCGTGAAGCTATTACTCACTATCGTATTGTAGAAAAATTTGCTGATTTTACTTTGGTGAAAGTATTACTAGAAACGGGTAGAACTCATCAAATTCGGGTGCATATGAGCCATATTGGTTATCCATTAGTAGGTGATAGTGTCTATGGCAAAGGGCTCAGGTTACCCAAACATGCGAGTGAAGAGTTAAAATTTGCACTCAAAACATTTACCAGACAAGCTCTACATGCTAAACAATTAGAATTCACTCATCCTATATCTGGTGATTTAGTAACATTTAGCATCAAATTAGCCGAAGATATGCATAATTTACTAGAAGTTATCCGTACTCACAATGCTACGTGTTAGACGCCTTACAGGGCAAAGAGATTATATTGTAGTCCTTGGTTCTTATCTACATACTGCATATTATTATCGAAAATTCATAGTATTATTGCTATTGATTATGATGCTTATTAGCGTTGGGGTGATTAGCCATGAATATCAGAGGTATCAAGTGATTGCACATGGGGATAATTTGCCCATTGCAACCATTGAGAACATACTGAATACCCACCCTTTAGATAAAGCCAAGCAAAAAATTACTGCATTAAATAGCGTTCATCGTGTGATTATTCACCGCGGTCTGAGCACAACAAAGGCAGAGGTATATGCTAATATACCTAAATATACTTTAGTAGCAGATGATACTACTTATTTTGTTAATGCCGATGGTGAAATATTTACTGGAGAGTTTATAGTTAGTGATTATGTGCGTATAGATGCACCTAAAGAGCAACTATTTGATGCAATATCGGCATTTGAAACGTATCAAAAGTTATTTGAGGCTCATAAGCACATTCAGATACACACCTATATTGCTGACCCGGTAGAGACTTTTATAGTAAATGATGGAGCTAAAATTATCATTGGTAATACTCAGCAAATACCTCGCCTAGAGCGGATGCTGGCATATACACATATTATTAAATTTCGCCCCAATAGCATCATTGATTTGCGTTATAAAAATGGCTTTGCTAAGACCAATTAACTATACTAATTTGTCTTTAATATGCTCTGGCAAACGCAGTAATTTACCTGCCTTATCAGTTACTACGGCAGTGACCCCAGCCTTGAGATAAGAGTGCTCACTCGCATATAATAGTTGTGTAAACACTACTTTTGCTCGGGAGCATTCTGCCACCTTTAAAGAAGATTGGAATTTCATATTAGGACGTAGGGGCTGTTGATAGGTTAACTCCATCTTCGCAATGACAAGGTAGATATCTTCGGTTATTAACTGAGCGAAGTCTAACCCAATACTTTTAAGATAACAATGTCTGGTATGCTCTAAATAATGCAAATAATTACTATTATTGACAATTCCTTGCATATCGCATTCATAATCTCTAACCTCAAAGGATAATTCAAACATTTGCTATAAAATATCGTGTTTTACATGCTAAATATTATATGCAGTTTGAGTTACTTCATACTGAAAATAATGCCCGTCGGGGCACACTAATTACCGATAAAGGCAATATCCAAACCCCAGCCTTTATGCCTGTAGGTACTTATGGCAGTGTCAAAGCTTTAACCAATGAACAGATTGTAAACACTGGTGCAGAAATTATTTTGGGTAATACCTTTCACTTAGCTATTACTCCGGGAGTAGAAGTTATCAGGGAGTGTGGCGGGTTGCACCAATTTATGAATTGGCATAAACCTATTCTTACTGATAGTGGGGGGTTTCAAGTCTTTAGCCTTGGGGCAATGCGCAAAATCACAGAAGAAGGGGTACGCTTTAATAGCCCTAAAGATGGTTCATCTATTTTTTTGAGCCCAGAAGAATCCATGCGTATTCAATCAATATTAGGTAGTAATATTGTCATGATTTTTGATGAGTGTACGCCCTACCCAGCTACTTATGAAGAAGCAAAACACTCTATGGAGTTGTCTCTTCGTTGGGCACAGAGGTCAAAACAAGCTCATGAAGAACTAAGCAATACTAATGCATTATTTGGTATTGTACAAGGTGGAATGTATGATTCACTAAGGCTTAAATCCTTAGAGCAACTGATGGAAATTGGCTTTGATGGCTATGCAATTGGTGGGTTAAGTGTTGGTGAGCCAAAAGATGAAATGCTCGGAGTATTAGATACTTTGGCACCACATATGCCCAAGGATGCACCGCATTATTTGATGGGAGTGGGCACTCCTATTGACATCTTAGAAGCAGTTTCACGTGGGGTAGATATGTTTGATTGCGTAATGCCAACGCGTAATGCCAGAAATGGCTATTTATTTACTTGGGATGGTGTAGTAAAAATCAAGAATGCTCAGTATAAATCTGATACTACTCCATTAAGTAGCCAGTGTAGTTGTTATAGCTGTAGTAATCATAGTAAAGCCTACTTGCATCATTTACAAAAGCAAGGAGAAATTTTGAGTAGTGTGCTCAACACTATCCATAATGTACATTTTTATCAAGAATTTATGGCACAAATTCGCCTCTCAATTGAGCAAAAGACCTTTGCCTCTTTTAAAGAGACTTTTATGGCAAGATACTTAAATTAGTATATAATATGAACCAAATATTTAATATAATCAATTTATTACTCAAAGATTATGACTAATTCAAATAACAAGCATCAACAGAATAAAAATAGATACTACTATTCTACTTATTCAAACGAGATTTATGCGCAAAATGAGCATAACTTAGAAGAAATCAAAGAGCGTCAAGATTTAGCAGAAAACGCAAATCTGGCGACTAGAAACTGGGCTATGAATGCTATTTTTAATCTGAGAATAATAATCATCATTGCTTCTACTGTAGCCTTTGCTTTTATTTTAGCACCTAGGCAAGATGCTAATGTACCTGACCCAATTTACCAAATTGGTAAAGTGCTTGTTCCTGCTGATGTGAATGATATTGATGCCCTACAAATACCTGAAATTTCTTTTGTGGTCAATAAGCGAAAACTTTTTAATGAATTTTTGGCGAATGTAAGTTCACCACAAAATGCTCGAAAATTTGGTGATGAGTCGAAATTTTTCTCTACTTTGCGCATTAGTAGTGATAGTAAAAAATACAATACGGTAGATAGTGTTCTTATTTCTTTGGATGAAGTAAATGACCCTGAGGTAGCTAATAGGTGGTTTGGTGCATATTTGACCTATGCATCTGATCAGGCGGTTGATTATTTTGTAAAGCAAGCTCAGCGTAAACTTGATGACAAAAAAGATGAACTCAGCGTTGAAATTAATAATATTGCCAGAAAAGTAGAATTAGCTAATCAAGAGCTCGTTAACCAAATCAAAAGACACAAAAATGCGTTAACACAAGCAAAAAATAGAGGAATTGTAGAATCTATTAGTGTGAATGATTTGCCTATTGCTGAACGTTTTGGTGATTTGCTGTATTTGCAAGGTTCTTGGAAATTAGAAGAAAAATTAGAAAAATATCAAAGGCAACTGAACACCCAAGTGGTGAGTGTAACTAAAGAGCAAGAGCAACTTAAGCAGTTGTTAAGCTTAGGTATTAATGCGCAAACAGTGCGAGCGTTTGCTATAGAATCTATCCCCGAGGTTATTAATCTTACTCCAGAGGCTATGAAGCCAATGGGATGGAGCGTTCTAGGAGCATTTATGGGATTTTTTATTGGCTACATTATCTCATTATTTCTTCGTAGAAAAACAGTATAACTAATCATGTTTCTGCGGGCTTTATTATTCCTATGCTCTTTTAGCATATTCGCGCTAGAAGTACCCCCTGATGAATTAAAACGATTAGAGATTACTAAAGAAAACCTAGATTTTATTAATTCAGCAGTCACTGCTTTATCTGTTCAATACCCCGAACTCACTATTACCTCAGTTGAGCAATTATATGACATTATGCCAGAAGTGTTGTTATATGGTAGATTACCTCCACGCCAAGATGCATGGGGTGAGCCATGGGTGTTAGTTACTCGAGGGAGTTTAGTAGAAATTCAAAGTACACGGTTCACTGAATGGGTAGAGCAAGTAAGAAAAGAGCAAGATGAAATCTTACTTGCCCAAATTCAAACTAATAATGGTGAGTCATTCATTACTGATATTGTTACCGTTGAAACCACAGATGATGAAACCCAAGTAACCGAAGAAGGTGTGGGCTGTAACGGTGTATTGTTTACCGAATCATCAGTAAATACCCAGTGTGGCGATATCACTATTGGAGCACAAGTTGACATTTCTAAAGCAATTATTGCCCCTGTCTTTGCTACACATAAGCGGATTTTAGATATAAACTCTAGAGTAGAGTTGAAGGATATTATTACGGAAAATCCAATCCTCTTTAATAGTGATTTTGGAGTAGATTTGCTTGAGTCTACAATCTTAAAAGACCTACGGGCAAGTACCGTCACGTATTTAGATGAAAAGCCTATTCCCAATGTATTTGCTGATTTGATGAATGGTAATTTGATTATCACTAAAGATAACCTTGCAGATTTAGTAGTAACTCAACAAAATGCTGGAACTAATATTGACCTGAGTACAAGGATTGGCCAATCTACTGTAAGCGTTATTGATAACCCAGTATTTAATTCTGTAACTACTATTGCAGATGCTCATATTGCAGGGCGCATCTATAATCCCGCAAGTTCTAATACAACTGCAAAGCTCAGTATTGGTGATGATATTTTAGTGAGTTCTAATTTTTATTTACCGAATAGTCTGAATATATCTAATACCTCATTAAATATCAGTCCTGATGCCATATATTATGACAATGATTTACGTTTTAATCTCGGGGCATCAGTCTTAACTATTAATGCTGCCACATCTGCGATGACCATCGCTTCACCAGCAGGACTACACCTAGGTGGTCAAATGGTGTTTAATCCTGCAAGTGACACGGCAACGACACATAACTTTGGCAATGTATTTACTGTGGATACTATCAATGGACGTGTGGGTCTTAATGATGCTAATCCTGCCTACACCTTTAGTGTGAAAGGCAGGGGCGGGGCGAATAGTACGATTGTTACCAACTCACTATCTATGGAAAGCATTCTTAATATTAATGCATCGTCACCAGGGCTAGTATTACCATTTAATAATGATACGGCAAATCCTACACTGAGTACACTCGGGCTCTATTCTGGGTCTGGCAACCCCTATGAAAATTTTAATTTTGGTGAAGTTGGTTCATTATTTTTTGACAATACAAATGCATTATTGTATGTCAAAACCAGAAACTTTGATTGGCAACAACTGCCTTTTGAGGAGGGGCTTATAAAAATAGGCGGTGATAGCATTGATGAAGATACTATAGTTGGCTCTAATGACAACTTTGGCTTCATCCTCGAAACCAACAACATCCCTGCTATTACTATAGACCGTAATCAAAACACTACTTTCCATGGCAATGCTAACTTTGATTTGAATGATGTCAATAACATTAATAATCTTTCAGTTAGCAATATTCAAGCTAACGATAACACCAATATCTTAGACATCACTCTTCATAACGATAATGTGAATGCCTTTAGAATGCGAGATACTGATGGCGTGCCATTTATTATGATAGATACTTCCGCTGCTACTGGTAATCTTATTACCCAAGGTACCACTACGTTTACTACTAACTTACTCACTGCAGATATAGTAGATATTAACGGTGGGACGATAGACGGCATTACCGCAGGAAGCAATGTACCATATACCTCTCTCGCAGTTGCTAGCCTAACTTTTACTGGTAATCAAATAGACTCTATTTTAGATAATACTATTAACTTCACAGATAACAATCTAACAACCAGTGGTACGGTCACCACAGGTAATATTGATGTCAGTAATAATAACATCACCAATGTGACTAATATTGACCTTGCTGCTATTACCTCTAACACAGATACCTTTACCATCTCTTTAGAGCCTAACAAACCAATAGCTTTGCAAATTACGGATGGTACGAATGATTATTTGAACATTGATACTACCACCACATTACCAACACTAAATATCACTCAACGGACAAACTTTGCAGCAAATACTGTAGTGGGTTCTGACTTTGAGATAAATGGAGGTACTATTGATAACACTATTATAGGAGCAACTACGCCAGTAGAGGCTACTGTTACCACACTTACCGCTACCACTTTAGGCGGTCCACTAAATGTAAACAACCAAGTACTCAGTAATGTCATTATCAATACAGGTACGATTAACGTCCAAGCCCTTACCTCCACCATAGCCACCCTTGGAGACATCTCCATTAGTGGTAACACCATTACCACTACTGCTAATACCTTAGACATCGTCCCAAGTACTACTATTGGTGGCACTCTTACAGCAAAGACCATAGATAATAATAACGGCACCCTAACAAATGTAGGTACTCTTTATACAACAAATATTAACCCAAATACTGAAACTCTAACAGTAAACCTTGGTGATAGTACCCAAGCACTAGTTATCAGGGATGATATTGCTCCTATTATTACCATAGACACAGACAGTGACAACATTATTATTGCCCCACAGTTTGCCACTACGTTTAATGGGCTCTTAACTGCACAGGATGTAGATATTAATGGAGGCGATATAGACATCCAGTCACTTATCTCTACAGTTGCTGCTCTAGGAAATATCAGAATAGTGGGCAATACTATTACCACTACTAACAATCAAGCAATCAACTTTGGAGCTACTGATCTAACTACGAGTGGGACACTGACAGCAGGTGGTCTAGCTGTGGCACCTAACAACCTAGATGTAGGAGTACTAGCAGAGGCAAATATTCATACGATTATAGGATCACAAACCTTAACACTAGATTTACAAAACAATGCTAATGCTTTCACTGTCAAAGATACTGATTCTACATTCATCCAAATTAACACCATTGATAATGAAATTACCCAAGGCACCACCACCTTTACCTCTAATCTCCTAACCGCAGACAATGTAGATATTAACGGAGGTGATATAAACATCCAAGCACTCACCTCTACGGTGGCTACTCTAGGGGATCTCAATATTACAGGTAACACCATTACCACTACTGCCAATACCCTAGACATTGTGCCAAGCACTACTATTATTGGCACTCTTACAGCAAAGACCATAGATAATACAAATGGCACCATTAACAATGTAGATACGCTTTATACTGCTAATATTAACCCAAATACTGATACGCTTGACATAAACTTAGAAAGTAATGCCCGAGCACTAGACATCAAAGATGATAATGTATCATTTATTACTATAGACACTACTATTCCTTTAATCACCCAAGGTACTACCACCTTCACCTCTAACCGTTTAACCGCAGACAATGTAGAGATTAACGGAGGCACTATAGAAGTAAGCGCTCTTACCTCTACAGTTGCTACCTTGGGAAACATTACCTTTAGTGCAGACACCATGCGTTCAAGTAGTGGACAAATTGACTTTGGAGCGACAGACTTAACTACTACGGGTACTATTACTGCTAATGCTCTTGTGCTTCCTGTTGGTTTAAACCTTGATGTTGGTGAAGTAAATGTAGAAAATATTACTGCCTCATCAAATACCTTAACAATTAACCTCAAAGATAATGAATCTGTTGCGTTGCGTATTACTGATAACGATCAAGACTTTATTATTATCGACACAGATAATAATAGTATTACCCAAGGCACCACCACTTTTACCTCTAATCTCCTAACCGCAGACAATGTAGATATTAACGGAGGTGATATAAACATCCAAGCACTCACCTCTACGGTGGCTACTCTAGGGGATCTCAATATTACAGGCAACACCATTACCACTACTGCCAATACCCTAGACATTGTGCCAAGCACTACTATTATTGGCACTCTTACAGCAAAGACCATAGATAATACAAATGGCACCATTAACAATGTAGATACGCTTTATACTGCTAATATTAACCCAAATACTGATACGCTTGACATAAACTTAGAAAGTAATGCCCGAGCACTAGACATCAAAGATGATAATGTATCATTTATTACTATAGACACTACTATTCCTTTAATCACCCAAGGTACTACCACCTTCACCTCTAACCGTTTAACCGCAGACAATGTAGAGATTAACGGAGGCACTATAGAAGTAAGCGCTCTTACCTCTACAGTTGCTACCTTGGGAAACATTACCTTTAGTGCAGACACCATGCGTTCAAGTAGTGGACAAATTGACTTTGGAGCGACAGACTTAACTACTACGGGTACTATTACTGCTAATGCTCTTGTGCTTCCTGTTGTTTTAAACCTTGATGTTGGTGAAGTAGATGTAGAAAATATTACTGCCTCATCAAATACCTTAACAATTAACCTCAAAGATAATGAATCTGTTGCGTTGCGTATTACTGATAACGATCAAGACTTTATTATTATCGACACAGATAATAATAGTATTACCCAAGGCACCACCACTTTTACCTCTAATCTCCTAACCGCAGACAATGTAGATATTAACGGAGGTGATATAAACATCCAAGCACTCACCTCTACGGTGGCTACTCTAGGGGGTATCAACATAGTAGGTAGCACAATAACTAGTAGCACTAGCAATATTAATTTTGGTAGCAGTAATATAATCACTACTGGCTCAATTACTGGAAATATCATTCTTGTTAATAATGATTACTCTGGTATTAATAGACTATTAATTGATAATATTACCAGCACGAATGCTTTTACCCTCACCCTCACTGATAATCTTAATCCTGCATTCACCATCACTGATGGTAATACTCCTTTTATGACTATTAATACTAATGGCAATCAAATTACTCAACATGCAACCAACTTTACTGGAACTGTGAGAATGAATGATGCACAAATTACTGGGGGATCTATCAGTAATGTTGATATTAATGCAAATAGACTCACTGTAGATAATATTACAATAGATGGCAATCAAATTAATTCGGACAATAACAACAATATTCGTTTTAGTAATACTAATCTAGTTGATATTGATAATCTTACTGCAAATAGCATAGATGTTTCAGGAGGTACGATTAGTAATGTAGGGAGTCTTATTACCAATGCGATCAACCCTAATGCTAACCTCGCTATTACCCTTAACAACAACGCCAACGCATTCACCATTAGTGAAGGTGGTACAAATTTCATCACCATAGACACCACAAACGACCTCATCACTCAAGCAGCTACAAATTTTACTGGTGCAGTAAATATTTCAACTGTTGATATTGATGGAGGAACGTTAGACAATGTTGATATTACTGCAAATAGACTCACTGTAGATGATATTACAATAGATGGCAATCAAATTACTGCAAGTGGGGGTACTATTGACTTTACTGATGACAACCTCACCACTCGTGGTACACTTACTGCAAATAGCATAGATGTTTCAGGAGGTACGATTAGTAATGTAGGGAGTCTTATTACCAATGCGATCAACCCTAATGCTAACCTCGCTATTACCCTTAACAACAACGCCAACGCATTCACCATTAGTGAAGGTGGTACAAATTTCATCACCATAGACACCACAAACGACCTCATCACTCAAGCAACAACTACCTTTACTGGCTTAGTCAGTGCGAATAATGTTAATATCACTGGGGGCTCTTTAAGTAATGTAGGCATCAATGCAACTGCATTAACTGTGGATCAAATTACCATTGATAACAATCAAATTACTGCAAGTGGGGGTACTATTGACTTTACTGATGACAACCTCACCACTCGTGGCACTGTAACAGTAGGTGGTCTTGATGTGAATGGTATAGACCTCACCAACCTTAACGCTATTGAGGTAAATACTATCAACCCTAATACAGGTGGTACTCTAACAGTTACGCTTACTGATAATCTTAATCCAGCTCTTACTATTACAGATGGTGCAACTTCATTCATCACCATAGACACCACAAACGACCTCATCACTCAAGCAACAACTACCTTTACTGGCTTAGTCAGTGCGAATAATGTTAATATCACTGGGGGCTCTTTAAGTAATGTAGGCATCAATGCAACTGCATTAACTGTGGATCAAATTACCATTGATAACAATCAAATTACTGCAAGTGGGGGTACTATTGACTTTACTGATGAAAACCTCACCACTCGTGGTACACTTACTGCAAATAGCATAGATGTTTCAGGAGGTACGATTAGTAATGTAGGGAGTCTTATTACCAATGCGATCAACCCTAATGCTAACCTCGCTATTACCCTTAACAACAACGCCAACGCATTCACCATTAGTGAAGGTGGTACAAATTTCATCACCATAGACACCACAAACGACCTCATCACTCAAGCAAAAACTACCTTTACTGGCTTAGTCAGTGCGAATAATGTTAATATCACTGGGGGTACACTAAGTAATGTAGCACTCGATGCAACTGCATTAACTGTGGATCAAATTACCATTGATAACAATCAAATTACTGCAAGTGGGGGTACTATTGACTTTACTGATGAAAACCTCACCACTCGTGGTACACTTACTGCAAATAACATAGATGTCTCAGGAGGTACGATTAGTAATGTAGGGAGTCTTATTACCAATGCGATCAACCCTAATACAGGTGGTACTCTAACAGTTACGCTTACTGATAATCTTAATCCAGCTCTTACTATTACAGATGGTGCAACTTCATTCATCACCATAGACACCACAAACGAACTCATCACTCAAGCAACAACTACCTTTACAGGAAATATCACCGCTAACAATAATCTCACAGTTAATGGACTGTTAACTGCGAGCAATGTAGATATTAATGGTGGCGCTATAGATGGGGTGACACTGGGAACCAATAGCCCAATTACTGAGCTTGTAGTTGATAATATTACTATTAATGGCCAAATTACCTCTGATAGTGGTTCAATAAATTTTGATAATGAAAATCTCACCACTACAGGCAGCATTACTGCAGGCACCATGATTACCGATACTATACGTAGCACAAGTAATCTAGCGGTGAATACAACTGGAAACTTCAATATTAATACTACCTTATTTGTAAATGGTAGTAATATTGGTATTGGAACCAATACACCTAATACTTTCTTACATGTATCTGGTGATACAGATTCTAGTTCAGTTGCCACTATCGAAAACACCAGCACCAATGCAAATGCCAGAGGCTTAGATATTGAACTTGCTGCTACTACTAACAATAATGCTCGCTTTATTCAATTTAGTGCAGATAATACTGTAGTAGGTGCTATCCAATACCAAACAGGAGCCTTCCAAGTAGTTAATGTCTCTGATAGAAAAACTAAAACCAATATTACTGATACTACCCTTGATGCAGTAGGCATCCTCTCTAACTTACGAGTAGTGGACTATCATAGAAAAACCAACCCAACCGGTAGCAAGATTACTGGATTCATTGCTCAGGAAGTACAACCTATCTTTAGCAATATGGTCACCAATGTGAATCGTAACCTCCTAGGTATTAATGAAACTGCACTCATTCCAGTATTAGTCAAAGGATTCCAAGCACAGCAAGATACGCTCACTACACTTACCGATGCAGTAGAAGTGAGTACTGAGTCTATTAACCTCACTAAAGAACTTAAAGTAAATAACACTACAGTAGTAGATACGAATAACAATCTCTTTGGTAATACACTCACCTTAGAAGACAAGATCCAAACCACCAAAGACAAATTTAGCATTAAGAGATTTGACAATGATCAATTAAGTACCTTAATGACTCTAAACATGGCTAAAATACAAGATATAAATGCCAAAGGGTATTTGAGTGTGAAGGATGTGTATTTGAGTTCTGAAAATACTTATTTAACTCAGATGCTTAATAGTGTAAAAACAGGGAGTTCTGCTTACACATGTACCAATGAAACCATTGGTAATACTGTGTATGATGACACTCTGGGAAGATTAATGGTCTGTTTTGGTAATAGTGGCTGGAAATTTATTAAATAGAGAATAGTATGGAATTTTTATTAGATGCATTAGTAGGAACCCTGACAGTAATTAAAGAATGGTTGCCTAACTTATTTAAAATATTTAACTACTCTGAGGTGGCAATTGGCGTTTCAATTGGTCTCATGCTTATTGGACTACTTATATATTTGTACTTATATTTTGTATTTTATATCCCGACTAAATCAAAACTTGAAATACTTATTGAGCGCGTAAAAAATATTGAAGACTCTATGGATATGGCAAAAAATTTCTCTTATATAAATAATGCCATGCGTAATGTGAAATTTGTCCACCACTCTTGGCGAGAGCTGCGTAAACACTTTGTGTTCCCTGAGCAGGGCACTTCTGGGCCAATTAGAACCAGTGAGAGTCCAAGTGATTATTTTAATATGCATACTGCAGAAGAAGGTGGGGTAGCCATTGGTAAATATGCGCATGTTGGTGAAAGTTTCGTTGGTATTGGACTAGTATTTACTTTCTTAGGTTTGGTGTCTGGTATTTATTTTGCTGCGCAAGGTCTCAGTGGTGATACAGAACAAGTACGTGCTGGTTTGACTCAACTTCTTGATGCTGCAACATTTAAGTTTCTTACTTCCATTGCTGGAGTAGGGGTAGCGACGTTTTTTACCATTGGCTATAAGAAAATGTATAATAGTTTACAAGACGAGTTTATCCAGCTTTCTACCTTATTAGAAGCACGCATCATGACTGCTACTGTAGAGTCGGTAGCCTTTGCTCAACATATTGAGCTGAAAAAACAAACTCAGTTATTGGAAAACTTAGTAACTGATTTAAATAATCGCATTGCTACACTTGAGAATAACAAATAGGCATGGCAAGAACAAGGCAAGTTACAAAAGACGAGGGGTTAAACTTCTTCATACCTATGGTGGATATGATGGTAAGTGCGGTTTTTATCTTTATTATCATCGTAATGGTACTCGTGCTTTTAATTAATCCGCCTGCATCCATGCAAAGCAAGAATACAGAAACTCAAGAAGATGGTACTTCAGTTGCGTCTAGTGGGTCGGTAGAGGTAGAACCATCAGCAGTTTCAGGTATGATAGCTAATCAAACTGCTGAAGAGGTCTTGGTAGATGATATTAACCGAGAATTTTTAAAAGAACAAGGAATTGAGAGTGTATTTGACCCAGGAAGTAAAAAACTGGAAATAAAACTTATCAAGCCAAATGCTGAACAAAATTAACATGTTATTAAGAGCATTCATATTATACATCTTATTGATTCCGCAATTATTTGCTAACACTGCGGGACAAACTGCTGAGCAATTAAGTGCCATCCAAGATGCGGCAATACGCTATTTTGAAGATTATGAGTTTTGGCCGCAATCTTTAGATGAGTTATTGCTTAATGGCTACTTGCCAAGCCAATTTTCCCCGGAAACACAGTGGGGAACTTTTTTTGTATTTGCGATCATCGGTGATGATTTAGTCATTAGTGTAGACATTCCTGATGCTTCTACTCTTGTAGATTTACAAGCATCGAGTAATCAAGTTGATGTTGCCTCACGTGCGGTAAAAGATATTAATGCCAGTGAAAAGCGATTTGCTCAGGGAGATCGTTCCCTAGCGCAATCAGCTGCTGTTGCACCAGATGATAACTCAGATGGAGCACAAGCATTTGACAGAGGTGAATTAGATAAAAATAGCATTTTTAGAGATCTCACGCTAACAGATGATGAAATTTTTCTAAAATCAGCAAAAGCAGGAAATCCACTTTCGCGTCAACCAAATAACTATGTTCGCATTAGTGCGACTTTGCGTGATGGAGTAGTCTTCAAAACAGATAGAGAAAGTATCTCATTTGATACTAATATGTTTGTAGATGGCACAGTTACTGCGGAAAAATTTATAGATGCAAATGATTCAGAATATGTAATTGACCCTAATGCACTCTCGACTCTAAATGCACTCAAAGCAAGCACTATTATCAATGCTGAGGATGAGACATATATTCTTGATTTTGATGATCTATCTATCTTTAATGATGTTCAATTAAAAACCCTGACCGTGGGTAATTTGATGGCTAAAAAGATTAATAATGATATTCCTATTACCCTTGAAGTACTTGGACAATATGCTATTACCAAACTCATTGCTGGTACCAACCTTCAGTTGAAAAATAACCGTGGCAATGATGCTAATATCGGTATTTTGACTATCTCTACTGTTGATAACCCAACCTTTGTAGGAATGACAGTTAATAATGATGTTAATATTGGTGGCAATCTTACAGTAGGTAATGCAAACCCAATACCACTGAATAGTAACTTTGTATTAAATGGTAACGATATGGCTGTGGAGGGAGATCTCTCCCTTGATGGTAATTTTTATTTACAAAATAAACTCATCATCAACAAAGCTGATGGTAGTGAACTTGTCATTGATGGCAATTCTATTGCTAACTCTAAAGAAATACTCCTTCAGCCCAATGGTGATACTACCAATAATTTAAGACTTTCTTCTGATGGTACTAGTGCCAGCATTAATGCTACGGGCAATAACCCTCTGGCGTTTAATGCGACTAACTTTGCATTTAATAATACAGCAAATAGCTCTCAGGCATTTAGATTTAATAATAGTGATGGTAATCCAGTATTTGTAGTAGATACTCTAAATAAAAAAGTAGGGTTCAATACTGCGAGTATAGATAGCAGAGCTGACTTAGATGTAGAGGGAACATTACATGCAAATACGGTAATCATTGAGCCAGAAATTGATGATATTGCATTAAAAATTAAGACTGCTAACCCAGGGCAACTTATCAACTTTAATGATTCTATGAATGAATTTGGGTTTTATAGTTCAACTAGCGATCCAGAAGGCAATGTTATTGCTAATAAAGGATCACTTCTTGTAGATAATGATCAAGGTGATTTGTACATTTATAGAGGCACGAATGGTGATAATATAGGATGGAATAAAATGCCGAATGGTTCTACCGACTTTGTACAGGGTGGTAATAACTTTGGCTTTGCTGGTTCATTGGGAAGTAATAATCCATTTAGTCTCATCCTCGAAACCAACAACATCCCTGCTATTACTATAGACCGTAATCAAAACACTACTTTCCATGGCAATGCTAACTTTGATTTGAATGATGTCAATAACATTAATAATCTTTCAGTTAGCAATATTCAAGCTAACGATAACACCAATATCTTAGACATCACTCTTCATAACGATAATGTGAATGCCTTTAGAATGCGAGATACTGATGGCGTGCCATTTATTATGATAGATACTTCCGCTGCTACTGGTAATCTTATTACCCAAGGTACCACTACGTTTACTACTAACTTACTCACTGCAGATATAGTAGATATTAACGGTGGGACGATAGACGGCATTACCGCAGGAAGCAATGTACCATATACCTCTCTCGCAGTTGCTAGCCTAACTTTTACTGGTAATCAAATAGACTCTATTTTAGATAATACTATTAACTTCACAGATAACAATCTAACAACCAGTGGTACCGTCACCACAGGTAATATTGATGTCAGTAATAATAACATCACCAATGTGACTAATATTGACCTTGCTGCTATTACCTCTAACACAGATACCTTTACCATCTCTTTAGAGCCTAACAAACCAATAGCTTTGCAAATTACGGATGGTACGAATGATTATTTGAACATTGATACTACCACCACATTACCAACACTAAATATCACTCAACGGACAAACTTTGCAGCAAATACTGTAGTGGGTTCTGACTTTGAGATAAATGGAGGTACTATTGATAACACTATTATAGGAGCAACTACGCCAGTAGAGGCTACTGTTACCACACTTACCGCTACCACTTTAGGCGGTCCACTAAATGTAAACAACCAAGTACTCAGTAATGTCATTATCAATACAGGTACGATTAACGTCCAAGCCCTTACCTCCACCATAGCCACCCTTGGAGACATCTCCATTAGTGGTAACACCATTACCACTACTGCTAATACCTTAGACATCGTCCCAAGTACTACTATTGGTGGCACTCTTACAGCAAAGACCATAGATAATAATAACGGCACCCTAACAAATGTAGGTACTCTTTATACAACAAATATTAACCCAAATACTGAAACTCTAACAGTAAACCTTGGTGATAGTACCCAAGCACTAGTTATCAGGGATGATATTGCTCCTATTATTACCATAGACACAGACAGTGACAACATTATTATTGCCCCACAGTTTGCCACTACGTTTAATGGGCTCTTAACTGCACAGGATGTAGATATTAATGGAGGCGATATAGACATCCAGTCACTTATCTCTACAGTTGCTGCTCTAGGAAATATCAGAATAGTGGGCAATACTATTACCACTACTAACAATCAAGCAATCAACTTTGGAGCTACTGATCTAACTACGAGTGGGACAGTTACGGCAAACAATCTCGTATTACCAGATAATGCTAGATTAGATGTTGGTACCATATTGCAGGTTTCCACTATAACACCTGCCACACAAACATTAAATATTACTTTACAAAACAATACTAATGCTTTCACTGTCAAAGATACTGATTCTACATTCATCCAAATTAACACCATTGATAATGAAATTACCCAAGGCACCACCACCTTTACCTCTAATCTCCTAACTGCAGACAATGTAGATATTAACGGAGGTGATATAAACATCCAAGCACTCACCTCTACGGTGGCTACTCTAGGGGATCTCAATATTACAGGTAACACCATTACCACTACTGCCAATACCCTAGACATTGTGCCAAGCACTACTATTATTGGCACTCTTACAGCAAAGACCATAGATAATACAAATGGCACCATTAACAATGTAGATACGCTTTATACTGCTAATATTAACCCAAATACTGATACGCTTGACATAAACTTAGAAAGTAATGCCCGAGCACTAGACATCAAAGATGATAATGTATCATTTATTACTATAGACACTACTATTCCTTTAATCACCCAAGGTACTACCACCTTCACCTCTAACCGTTTAACCGCAGACAATGTAGAGATTAACGGAGGCACTATAGAAGTAAGCGCTCTTACCTCTACAGTTGCTACCTTGGGAAACATTACCTTTAGTGCAGACACCATGCGTTCAAGCAGTGGACAAATTGACTTTGGCGGTGCAGACTTAACTACTACGGGTACTATTACTGCTAATGCTCTGATACTTCCTGTTGGTTCAAAATTTGGTGTTGGTGAAGTAGATGTAGAAAATATTACTGCCTCATCAAATACCTTAACAATTAACCTCAAAGATAATGAATCTGTTGCGTTGCGTATTACTGATAACGATCAAGACTTTATTATTATCGACACAGATAATAATAGTATTACCCAAGGCACCACCACCTTCACCTCGAACCGTTTAACCGCAGACAATGTAGATATTAACGGAGGTGATATAAACATCCAAGCACTCACCTCTACGGTGGCTACTCTAGGGGATCTCAATATTACAGGCAACACCATTACCACTACTGCCAATACCCTAGACATTGTGCCAAGCACTACTATTATTGGCACTCTTACAGCAAAGACCATAGATAATACAAATGGCACCATTAACAATGTAGATACGCTTTATACTGCTAATATTAACCCAAATACTGATACGCTTGACATAAACTTAGAAAGTAATGCCCGAGCACTAGACATCAAAGATGATAATGTATCATTTATTACTATAGACACTACTATTCCTTTAATCACCCAAGGTACTACCACCTTCACCTCTAACCGTTTAACCGCAGACAATGTAGAGATTAACGGAGGCACTATAGAAGTAAGCGCTCTTACCTCTACAGTTGCTACCTTGGGAAACATTACCTTTAGTGCAGACACCATGCGTTCAAGCAGTGGACAAATTGATTTTGGTGGTGATGATTTGACTACTACAGGCACCATTACTGCTAATGCTCTTGTGCTTCCTGTTGATTCCAAACTGAGTGTTGGTGAAGTAAATGTAGAAAACATCACTGCCTCATCAAATACCTTAACAATTAACCTCAAAGATAATGAATCTGTTGCGTTGCGTATCACTGATAACGACCAAGACTTTATTATTATCGACACAGATAATAATATTATTACTCAAAGCACCACCACCTTTACCTCGAACCGTTTAACCGCAGACAATGTAGATATTAACGGAGGTGATATAAACATCCAAGCACTCACCTCTACAGTTGCTACTTTAGGGGATATTACCTTTAATAACAATCGGATAATTTCAAGTAATGGAAGAATTGATTTTGGTGGTAACGATATCAGTACAACTGGAAATATTAGTGCAAGTGGTATTGATGTAAATGGTATTGACTTTACAGGAATTAATAGACTTAATGTTAATGAAATAGGATCCAATGGTAATGATATTACCCTCACCCTCACTGATAATCTTGATCCTGCATTCACCATCACTGATGGTAATACTCCTTTTATGACTATTAATACTAATGGCAATCAAATTACTCAACATGCAACCAACTTTACTGGAACTGTGAGAATGAATGATGCACAAATTACTGGGGGATCTATCAGTAATGTTGATATTAATGCAAATAGACTCACTGTAGATAATATTACAATAGATGGCAATCAAATTAATTCGGACAATAACAACAATATTCGTTTTAGTAATACTAATCTAGTTGATATTGATAATCTTACTGCAAATAGCATAGATGTTTCAGGAGGTACGATTAGTAATGTAGGGAGTCTTATTACCAATGCGATCAACCCTAATGCTAACCTCGCTATTACCCTTAACAACAACGCCAACGCATTCACCATTAGTGAAGGTGGTACAAATTTCATCACCATAGACACCACAAACGACCTCATCACTCAAGCAACAACTACCTTTACTGGCTTAGTCAGTGCGAATAATGTTAATATCACTGGGGGTACACTAAGTAATGTAGCACTCGATGCAACTGCATTAACTGTGGATCAAATTACCATTGATAACAATCAAATTACTGCAAGTGGGGGTACTATTGACTTTACTGATGACAACCTCACCACTCGTGGCACTGTAACAGTAGGTGGTCTTGATGTGAATGGTATAGACCTCACCAACCTTAACGCTATTGAGGTAAATACTATCAACCCTAATACAGGTGGTACTCTAACAGTTACGCTTACTGATAATCTTAATCCAGCTCTTACTATTACAGATGGTGCAACTTCATTCATCACCATAGACACCACAAACGACCTCATCACTCAAGCAACAACTACCTTTACTGGCTTAGTCAGTGCGAATAATGTTAATATCACTGGGGGCTCTTTAAGTAATGTAGGCATCAATGCAACTGCATTAACTGTGGATCAAATTACCATTGATAACAATCAAATTACTGCAAGTGGGGGTACTATTGACTTTACTGATGAAAACCTCACCACTCGTGGTACACTTACTGCAAATAGCATAGATGTTTCAGGAGGTACGATTAGTAATGTAGGGAGTCTTATTACCAATGCGATCAACCCTAATGCTAACCTCGCTATTACCCTTAACAACAACGCCAACGCATTCACCATTAGTGAAGGTGGTACAAATTTCATCACCATAGACACCACAAACGACCTCATCACTCAAGCAACAACTACCTTTACTGGCTTAGTCAGTGCGAATAATGTTAATATCACTGGGGGCTCTTTAAGTAATGTAGGCATCAATGCAACTGCATTAACTGTGGATCAAATTACCATTGATAACAATCAAATTACTGCAAGTGGGGGTACTATTGACTTTACTGATGAAAACCTCACCACTCGTGGTACACTTACTGCAAATAGCATAGATGTTTCAGGAGGTACGATTAGTAATGTAGGGAGTCTTATTACCAATGCGATCAACCCTAATGCTAACCTCGCTATTACCCTTAACAACAACGCCAACGCATTCACCATTAGTGAAGGTGGTACAAATTTCATCACCATAGACACCACAAACGACCTCATCACTCAAGCAACAACTACCTTTACTGGCTTAGTCAGTGCGAATAATGTTAATATCACTGGGGGTACACTAAGTAATGTAGCACTCGATGCAACTGCATTAACTGTGGATCAAATTACCATTGATAACAATCAAATTACTGCAAGTGGGGGTACTATTGACTTTACTGATGAAAACCTCACCACTCGTGGTACACTTACTGCAAATAACATAGATGTCTCAGGAGGTACGATTAGTAATGTAGGGAGTCTTATTACCAATGCGATCAACCCTAATACAGGTGGTACTCTAACAGTTACGCTTACTGATAATCTTAATCCAGCTCTTACTATTACAGATGGTGCAACTTCATTCATCACCATAGACACCACAAACGAACTCATCACTCAAGCAACAACTACCTTTACAGGAAATATCACCGCTAACAATAATCTCACAGTTAATGGACTGTTAACTGCGAGCAATGTAGATATTAATGGTGGCGCTATAGATGGGGTGACACTGGGAACCAATAGCCCAATTACTGAGCTTGTAGTTGATAATATTACTATTAATGGCCAAATTACCTCTGATAGTGGTTCAATAAATTTTGATAATGAAAATCTCACCACTACAGGCAGCATTACTGCAGGCACCATGATTACCGATACTATACGTAGCACAAGTAATCTAGCGGTGAATACAACTGGAAACTTCAATATTAATACTACCTTATTTGTAAATGGTAGTAATATTGGTATTGGAACCAATACACCTAATACTTTCTTACATGTATCTGGTGATACAGATTCTAGTTCAGTTGCCACTATCGAAAACACCAGCACCAATGCAAATGCCAGAGGCTTAGATATTGAACTTGCTGCTACTACTAACAATAATGCTCGCTTTATTCAATTTAGTGCAGATAATACTGTAGTAGGTGCTATCCAATACCAAACAGGAGCCTTCCAAGTAGTTAATGTCTCTGATAGAAAAACTAAAACCAATATTACTGATACTACCCTTGATGCAGTAGGCATCCTCTCTAACTTACGAGTAGTGGACTATCATAGAAAAACCAACCCAACCGGTAGCAAGATTACTGGATTCATTGCTCAGGAAGTACAACCTATCTTTAGCAATATGGTCACCAATGTGAATCGTAACCTCCTAGGTATTAATGAAACTGCACTCATTCCAGTATTAGTCAAAGGATTCCAAGCACAGCAAGATACGCTCACTACACTTACCGATGCAGTAGAAGTGAGTACTGAGTCTATTAACCTCACTAAAGAACTTAAAGTAAATAACACTACAGTAGTAGATACGAATAACAATCTCTTTGGTAATACACTCACCTTAGAAGACAAGATCCAAACCACCAAAGACAAATTTAGCATTAAGAGATTTGACAATGATCAATTAAGTACCTTAATGACTCTAAACATGGCTAAAATACAAGATATAAATGCCAAAGGGTATTTGAGTGTGAAGGATGTGTATTTAAGCAGTTTAGACCAATGGGCATCTGATGGTATCTCTAGGTTTATGGTGTTTGAAGAAGCACCATCAGTCAGTGAATGTCTCACTTCGAGCCAAAGTGGTAAAATGGGTATTGTAAAACAAACCGAAGAACTCTTTATTTGCCTTGGTGAACGCGGTTGGAACGCAGTATCATCTCAAGTAATTGATGCACAATTATGAAGAAATATTTACCTTTTATTGGACTCATAGTTATCGTATTTGTTTACCTTATGTGGTACCGCTTAGCAAATGCAGTTATTATTGGTGAGACTTCATTTACTCATAAAGATATTGATACTCTCTATCAATTAGAAACTGAACTAGGAGGTATTCTAGGTACTAACGTAGTAAATAGTAAAGAAGATGTATTATACAACCTCAGTGTGAGTAGCTTGCAAAAACAGGTACTACAAAATAATGGAGTAGAACTTAATAGAGAGCAAATTCTGCAAAGTGAAGAAAATAATGTCCTATTAAAAGGCTTTTATCAGCAAGCAAAAGATAATTTAGGCATTGATGAGTATTACCGATTATTAATTGAGCCTGTAGCAGTCAGTAAATTATATGTTAATTTTTATGAATTAGCTAATACCGCTAATAGAAACGCTCTAGCAGTATTAGCAAGTCTTCGTAATAATGTTACTTTGGAACAAATTGCTGCTAATAATGGGGTGCAATTAGTTGATTTAGCAATTGACAAAGCCAGTAATAGCGAACTTACCAGCCAACTCAATAACCGTACGGGAATCTACCCAAGACCTATTGCTATTGGCGATAATATCATCATAGCTGAGGTTATTGGATATGAAGAAACTACTATTGTATTAAAAGCAATAGTATTTAAGAAAAATAGTTATAAACAATTTATAACTAACACATTGAATACAGGTAAAATAGAGTTTCCGTTTTATTCTGTATACAATAAAAACGACTTAATCGAAAAAGAAGGAAGTATATTACAATGAAATATTTAACATCTCATAAAATTACAGCGCTGCTATTTGCAGCATTACTTGTTACTGGGTGTACAAACTACACTGAAGAGGACGCCAAAGACCATAAAGCAGCTATGATGGCTACTGCAGCATCTTACGCAGCTGCGCCACGTATAGAGCCTAAACCTTTAGTTAAACATGAAATAGAAATATTTGATAGAAAAGTAAGTGCAACATTCTTTAATGAGCCATTATCAAGTGTACTTCCTGCCATCGTAGCTGAGGTGAAATATGCTCCTGGTATTGATAAAGATGTAGCAGTGTCATTAGAGGCTAATGGCTTATCAGTAGCACAATCACTGCATAAAATATTAAAACCAATTGGTCTATCATATATCAGAACCACAGGCGGCATCTTAGTTATCAAACAAAATAGAATCACCTTTAAGGCATTTAACCAACCGTTAGATATTGTACTTAATGCAATGATGGGCGATATTTCTTATATCGTACAAGATGGTGCTGAGTTGAGTCTTAAAAAATCAGTAAGTGTTGATTTCCAAGACTTACCAATTGAACTTGCGATGGATAGATTACTTTCACAGCTTGATTTAAACTGGCGTAAAGAATCTGAAAACTATATTATCTTTAGAGATAAAGAACAACTCTTTGGTATTAATTTCCCATTACTCGAACAACAATTTAGTGTGAATTCTTCACGTGAAAATGGTGCCGAAGACAATGATGAAGAAGAAAATGATGATACCATTGCTACTACTTCATCTCGTTTAATTTCTAGTGGTACTTCAGCTAGTTTGAGTAATCTCAGTGATACTATTGAAAAATTCTTAACTAAAGATGGTCAAGTTATCACCCATAAAGAAATGGGCATGGTATGGGTAAAAGACCGTGCTAATGTAGTTGATCGTGTGGGTGAATTTTTAGCAACCATTAATAAGAATTTATCACGCCTTGTTAACATTGATGGTGTCATTACTGAAGTAGAACTCAGTGATACCTTTAAAACAGGTATTGATTGGTCTTCTGTTTCAGGCACATTAACACGTTTTGGTGGCAATATTGCTCAAGCGGGTGGTGTTACTGGGTCAAACTTTACTATAGGCTGGGATGGTGCTGGTAGTAATACTAACCAAATTTATATTAATGCACTACGTACTTTTGGTGATGTTAATGTGATTTCACGACCTTCGCTGAGAGTAGCTAATAATGCAATTGGTTCTTTAATTGTTGGAGAAAATACCTCATATGTAGCTGAAATTGAAGCTACTGCGTCTTCAAGTGATAGCACAAAATATGCTTCTAAATTAAAATCACTTCAAACAGGTCTTAATTTCTATGTGTTACCACACATTATTTCTAATACCGAAGCAATTTTATATATTAGTCCTGAACTTACTTCACTCCAAGAAATGAGATTAATTAGTTCAGGATCAGATACTCCGCAAGTAGAAGCACCACGGATTAGCATGCGTCAAACACAAACAATCGTACCGATTAAAAATGGTGAAAGTTTAGTCATTGGTGGATTAATGGCAGAAACTGACAGATCTACTAATGGTAAAACACCAATAATTGGCGGTTTGCCAGTAATTGGTGAGTTGTTCCAAACAGAAGATTCTACCGAAAGTGTGTCTGAATTTTCATTAATGGTGAGAGTAACTTGGTAACACAATGCCCTCATGCTTAAAAATAGTGCTTATTATATAATTATTGTAGTATTTATTATTAGTGTAGGATTATTTGCACTATCAGTAAACTATAAAACTTCATATACCACTTTACTTATTGAAAAGCGAGATGCTAAGCGCGAATTTGTTATTACTTTGAGTAATGAACTCAGGCGTAAAGCAGGGGTAGTGATATCTAAAAATAATTTTGACCCAATATTACCTAATACTATTTTAAGAGTTATGTTGAGAACTCCGGAGAACTATATTGCTTCATATAAATATTCAGGAAATTTAGTTATAAATGCTGCTCAGAGTGGTAATGTGATTGATTTACGCGATATTATTCGTTATGCACCGGTACAAAAAGTACAAAATAGTTGGAATATAGCGTTACAGTAGAGAATGATGAAAACCATACTTACTGCTCGTTTTATTATCTCTACTCTCTTTTTAGTATCTAGTAGTGCTTTGTTATATTACGCATATCTTAATTTTGAAAAAGGCTATGCACTCAAACAACAAATTCCTAGTATTAGCCAAAGTGATAGCAATACTATGAGTGAATTACAAAGTATTAGACAGGTGTATGAATTAAAATCATTAGATAGCAATATTAAAACGTTAATCACTGCTCTTAGAGAAATACTTTTAAATGTTACTGTTAATACCGACGAGCAAAATAATACTTATGGAATTGACAAATTAGGAGAATACCGCGATATTATTATTAGTGGTGAGGGAAATTATTTAAGTCAAGCATATTTACTTAGTGAAATAAATGATAAAATGCGTAACTATGTTTTATTAAATGGTGTTGAAGCTACTGACACTACAATTACATTACAAACAAGAATTTATGGTAAATCAAGATAATACAAATACACCAATACAGGCGCATATCAGTCCGCTAAGTTATATTATTATTGCTCTTATTGTAGCAATTGCAAGTAGTGCTACATTACTTATGTATGTTACGTATTTTGCCCCACAAACTACAGATAACAGCCAAATTATTGCTGCTAATATCAAATCATTAAGCACTCAACTTGAAGAAATTGATGCATCTGTTAAACTCAATGCAGCGCGAGTAGATCTACAAGATAGACTTGAACCAGAACTCGTAACTGAATTTGTAAATGACACTGAATTTTTAAATAATGTTGCAAGTTTAAAGAAAAAAATTATTAAACGCCGTTTGGAAAGTGAAGTTATTAAGTTAGAAAATGAAAAAATCGCCAGAGATAATAATGACAATAATTCTGACTATAGCAAAACGAATGAAGAAACACAAACTGCGCGAAATTTATTTGATATCTTAATGATTAATGCTACAAATAAAACCGCTGTTATCCAAATTCAAGAAGATATTATCCCAGTGAAAGTTGGTGATAATGTTAGAGGCTTTGATATCACAAATATTACTAATGATAATGTAGTTGTTGTTGATTCACAAGGCGAACGCGAGATACTTACTCTGAATTATCTCACCAAACCTATTTATGATCAAGACACTACAACTGGAGAAGAAAATGTTCAAGATGAAACTCAATAAATTCTTAACTATACTACTTATGGCGTTCTCATTCTCGGCTATGAGTGCTGAGATTGTAGGCATTGGTCAAGTCGGTGATAAATATATTTATAAAATTAATGGTGTATTAGTATCACTTGGAGCAGGAGCTATTGTAGCAGGTTGTGAAGTTCGTGCTGGTAGTGGTCTTCGTTGTGATGATTCGTATTTAAATATTGATAATAATAAATCAGCCTTGGAAACACTTGAAGAAAAAATTGCGAAGATGAAAAAATTGGAAAATATGCACAATATCACCACAGATTTAGAAAATCAAATCTCAGATCTTTCAGGTAAAAACTCAGATTTAATTCAGGAAAATGAACACCTTAATAGTGAAATTGAGTCATTAAAACAAGGTATTGTGAAACGAAACTCTACTATTAATCGTTTAAGTTCTATTCTTAATAGTAAAAACTAAATTTTCCAGCTAGACTCATGAATATCCGCACATATGCAATTCTGGTTGCACTATGGTGTTGGAGTCCAGTGGTTGTAGCATTAAGCACCCAAAGCCTGTTAAAAGAGTATCAGGCAGTGGCTACATCAGCTGCCACGTATTATCAGCAAGTGGGATATTTACCCAGTTCTATCTTAGAGTTGATTGAACTTAATTTACTTACTGAGCAACAATATGAAAATATCAAACTCGTTGCCAATCAAGGGAAAATATATGCTCATATTACCGCTCCAGTAGAACTCTTGAACGGCTTGCAAAACTATATTTTAGGGAGTGCCATTCAAAACGGTGTATTGATAGCACCGATTTCTTTAGATGCTCTAGATTTAGATAATAATACCACCACAAATACTACTACCATAATCTTTTGTTCAAATTTGTATTGCCCTGAGTATTAAACTATAATAGTTAATTTACCAAATACATTGTTATGCTACGTACCAGCGAAGTTATTATTGCTCATCCTGAAGTTAGTGATTTTGAAGACTTTATTACCGTGTTTAAAGAAGTTGCGAAAAATTCTCATGAGCGATTTTTGAAAATGGATGTCAAACCAGACTATCCAAACACTCCGGAAAACTGGGAAGACCGCATTGAAGCGGCATTTTATTAAAAGGTATTATGGGATTTAAATATTTAAACAAAGCACAAAATGTATTTGACGCAGATGATGGCGAAGATTTTCATACTTCTAGCGAGCAACTTGAAGCACGTTTAGAATACTTTACTAATGCACTGGCGAATACTCCAGAAGTAGATATTGAAAATCGTATTAAAAATTTATGCGAAATAGCATTTTTACAAGTTGATAGATACAAAGGACAAGATGCGTGGGACAAAGCATTTGAGGCCTTTAATCTTTCTATTGAGCACCAAAGATGGGAAGATGCGGTAATTAGTTGTGATGCTATGTTTTTATCCGAAGGTCCAGAACATCTCAAAGCACTTGCTCATGGCATTTGGCTTGGAGTGAGCTTTCCGATTGATCCAGAAGTAACGATTGCACTCTTACAACACTTGATTGAAGAGTCGCCAAAAGAAGCCGACACTAGAGCAATAGCTGCTGCTTCAGCACATTATATTACTTCAGTGCGTTGTGGGAGTGATGACGATTTGACCTTTTTTACTCAACAAATGCTTGCTAGTGTAGCTGATAGTCATTCTCATGTTACTGACCAATCAACCTTTGATGTATGGTTTAAAACATTAGGGTTAGATAACCCAGATAATTTTTTACCAAAACTCTCAGGTGCACTTAATCTCTTAGTAGAAGAAAATTGGTGGTTTGATAGAGATGAAATTCGCTCACATATGAACTAGCTCTAGGCGTGACTAAACTCAAAGTATGCGGACTCACCAATGTTGCTAATGCTCTAGCAGTAGCTCATGAAGGAGTAGATGCTATCGGGCTTAATTTTTACATAACTTCCCCTAGATGTGTTTCTATAGAGGTAGCCAGAGAAATTTGTCAAACGTTACCCCCTTTTATTACCAGAGTAGGGCTTTTTGTTAATCACACTGAGGCAGAAGTAGAAAGGGTGTTAGATACTGTGGAACTCGATATATTGCAATTTCACGGTGATGAATCAGTCAAATTCTGTGAATCATTTGATTATCCATACATCAAAGCTTTAGGAGTAGATGTTACCACGCAAATAGCACAATATGCACATACCTATAGTAGTGCCAAAGCGCTCCTGCTTGATGCTAAAAGTGAGTATTTCGGCGGAAGTGGCACTACTTTTGATTGGAGTCTTATTCAGGATTTACCATTACCAATTATTTTAGCAGGGGGCATTACCCCAGAAAATGCCGCAAAGGCAATACAACAAGTACAGCCGTATGCATTAGATACCGCAAGTGGGGTAGAGTCAGGTATAAAGGGTATTAAAAATATTGACAAAGTGCGTGCCTTAGTAGAAACAATACGAAGTTAATCTTATTGTTGTTGCTTGAGTGCTTCTTCGATAAACGAAGTGAGTGCTCCGTCTAATACTGCTCCAGTATTACGATTTTCCACCCCAGTACGCAAGTCCTTAATGCGACTATCATCTAATACATACGAGCGAATTTGTTGTCCCCAGCCGATATCTGATTTGGAATCTTCTAGTTCTTGCTTTACTGAGTTTTGCTTGTGTTGCTCTAACTCATACAATTTGGATTTGAGTTGCTTCATAGCTTGGTCTTTATTAGCGTGTTGACTACGCCCATCTTGACACTGCACTACAGTATTGGTAGGTACGTGTGTGATACGCACCGCACTATCAGTTTTATTTACGTGTTGCCCGCCTGCACCAGAAGCACGGTAGGTGTCAATGCGTAAATCAGCAGGATTAATATCTATGGTGATAGTATCATCAATTTCAGGAGAAACAAAAACCGAAGCAAATGAGGTATGGCGTTTACCATTGGCATTAAAAGGCGATTTACGTACTAAGCGGTGAATGCCAATTTCAGTTCTGAGCCAGCCAAAAGCATATTCACCTTTTGCATGAATAGTTGCAGATTTAATACCTGCTACTTCACCTGCTTGGACTTCTAATAGGGTAGTATCAAATCCTTGTGCTTCACAGAAGCGTAAATACATCCGTAAGAGCATTTCTGCCCAATCTTGGGCTTCGGTACCACCTGAGCCTGATTGTATCTCAATATAGGCATTATTAGCGTCCATTTCGCCATTAAACATTCGTTTAAACTCTAAAGCTGCAATATGTTGTTCGCATGTAGTGAGTTCTGTAGTAATAAGTTCTATGCTATCACTATCATTTTCCGCTTCAGACAAGAGTAATAATTCATAATTATCTTCTAAGGTAGAGCGTGCATTTATAATAGTGGCAATTGTTGATTCAAGTGAAGTTTTTTCTTTAGTGACTTGCTGAGCATAAGATGCATTATGCCAAAGCTCTGGGTTTTCTAACTCTCTGAGTACCTCTTCTAGGCGGAGTTGCTTACTTGGAATATCCAGATACTCATGCATAGCCTGCAAACGCTCTTGCAGGGTAGTGATAGTATGTAGTAGAGGGGCGATTTCCATAAGATTAGAGCGACAAAAAAACCCCACGATGTGGGGTTTTTAATAATAGTGCGACATTAATGAAGTCCAGAAATATACTGTGCTAATGCTTTGATTTCATCATCAGTAAGAGACTGAGCAACATTTCTCATCATCGCTTCATAGTCATTTGCTCGTTCTGGTTTGTTATCATTCATTTGAATATTTAATGAATGTTGGCGGAACATTTTCAACTGTGATTCAGTATAACTTGCATGCTGATGAGAAACTTTTGGAAATTTCGCACTCGGAATACCTAATCCCCTAGCACCATGACAAGCAATACATGCAGCAACTTTAGTTTCTTTTTTACCACCAAGATAGATTTTTTTACCTAATGCTAGCATTTCGGTATCTTCGGTAGCAACATTTGGTGAAGTTGTTTGACTGCTGTAATATGCTGCCAAATGTTTCATATCTTCATCACTCAAACTAGCAACAATACCCGCCATCAGTGCATTATTGCGATTTCCCACCTTATAATCTTTTAGTTGTTTGTAAATATACTCTTGCCCTTGTCCTGCAATTTTCGGGAAGGTTGGTGCCATACTATTACCATCTATGCCGTGACATGCGACACAGGTAGCTGATAGTGCTTTGCCTTTTTTAGGGTCAAATTCTTGTGCTATTACTGCACCAGATATCAACAGAATCGAGAAGAGGATATATTTCATTCTAACATTCCAAAAATAACATACTATAGCAAGAGAGATGCAAGTATAGAGTAAAAAAAATAGTCGATATTATACACTGCTATCGACTATTTAATATCAGTAATTACTTATATAATACTACTTGAGTGTCGCTAACCATTCTGCAATTGCTTGCTCTTTGCCAGCGGCAAGTGGTGCCATAGCGTTCATAGTTGCGTTTTTACGCTCACCAGATGCATATGCTTTCAGTTGAGCAACAGTGTATGCAACTTTTTGACCAGCAAGGTTTGGATTTACTGGCGCAGTACCAATACCATTATTTCCATGACATGCAGCACAGCCTAACGCCATATACGATGCTTTGCCATCTGGGTTTGCAACAGCAGAGGTGCTTACTAATGCACCTGCAATCATAAGTGTAGCAACTATTTTTTTCATATAACTTCCTTTTTTATTAAATATTTATGGTGAAATTGTACTCTTTGAGTGGTTAAAATACTCCCGTATATTATACGCTTAATATATATAAATGCAAATTGACTTTCACCAGGCATCATTCTTATTATCTTGTCCATCTCTTGCTTCTGCTCCCGATGATATTGGGCGTGAGGTGATATTTGCAGGGCGATCTAACGCAGGAAAATCAAGTTGTATTAATACTTTAACTGGGCAAAGAAAACTCGCTAAAGTGAGTAAAACTCCTGGACGCACCCAACATTTAGTATTTTTTGAATTAGGGGATGACAACAAATTAGTTGATTTACCCGGCTATGGCTTCGCTAAAGTACCAGTTGCTGTTAAGGAGAAATGGAACCGAGATATGAGCGAGTATTTTGCACAGCGTAAATCCTTAGTTGGAGCAGTACTCATTATGGATTGTCGTCACCCGTTAAAAGAATTTGACAAATTAATGCTAGAGTGGAGTGTACGCAGTGAACTACATACCCATATCTTGCTGACTAAGGCAGATAAACTGAGTAAAAATAATGCTAATAAAGTATTATTCAGTGTGCAAAAAGAACTTTCAAATGTCAGTGTTCAGCTGTTTTCTTCCCATACAAAAGTGGGGATAGACACCCTACATACCCGCTTAAACCAGATGTTTAGTTCATCGCAATAGTATTATACTTTTGCTAATAAAATAGAACCGTTTGTTCCGCCAAAGCCGAATGAATTAGATATAGCATATTTAATATCTGCGTCACGAGCAGTATGTGCACAATAATCAAGGTCACATGCTGGATCTTGATTAAAGATATTAATAGTTGGTGGAATAACGCCCTCTTTAATGGCTAGAGCAGTAAATATCGCTTCAATACCCCCCGCAGCACCGAGTAAATGTCCAGTCATGGATTTAGTAGAACTCACGACCACATCACTACTATGCGTACCTAAGGCTAGTTTTACCGCATCGGTTTCTGCTAAGTCACCTGCCAGAGTAGAAGTACCATGAGCATTGATATAGCTGATTTCATCTGGGTTCACTCCTGCATTGTTCATGGCATTAGTCATGCATCTTGCCGCTCCCTCTCCACCTGGGGAAGGAAGGGTCATATGATGTGCATCTGAACTCATACCATATCCTTTGATTTCAGCATAAATTCTTGCTCCACGCTTTATGGCATGCTCATACTCTTCAAGTACCATAACGCCAGCACCATCACTGAGTACAAACCCATCACGATCAATATCCCATGGGCGAGAGGCTGTTTTCGGGTCGTCATTACGGGTAGAGAGTGCTCGCGCTGCACCAAAGCCACCTAGACCTAAAGGCGTAGCAGTAGTCATTTCAGCACCGCCAGCAATCATCACATCTGCATCACCATACTCAATCAGGCGCATTGCATCACCGATATTGTGTGTACCAGTAGTACAGGCAGTTACAATGGCAAAGTTTGGCCCTTGGAGACCATATTTAATAGATAAATTACCACTCACCATATTAATAATTGCAGAAGGCACAAAAAATGGTGAAATGCGTCTAGGACCTTTTTCATTGCAGGTGAGTGCTGTTTCTTCAATTGTTTTTAGCCCACCTACGCCTGCACCAATGGCTACCCCGATGCGCGTGCGATTTTCATCTGTAATTTCTAAGCCACTATCTTCAATCGCATCAATCCCAGCAGCCACACCATAATGGATAAATGCATCCATTTTTTTAGCTTCTTTTGGTGAAAAGTATTTTTCTAGTTCAAAATCAGTTACCGCACCGCCAAAGGTAACTGACTGGATAGAGGTATCAATAGATTGGATGTAATCAATACCACTCACTCCATTGGTAATATTATCCCATGCAGTAGTGACAGTAGATCCCACTGGAGACACAATTCCAAGGCCAGTAATAACAACTCTTTTTTTCATAATATAAATATATGTGTACTAATAAAAAAGGACGCAGTGGGTTTCCCCACAGCGTCCTTTTTAAATCAATTTTAAATTAAGCGTTTGCTTCAACGTAATCAATGGCTTGTTGTACGGTAGTAATTTTTTCTGCTTCATCATCAGGAATAGTGCAACCAAACTCTTCTTCAAGAGACATTACTAATTCGACAGTATCAAGTGAATCTGCGCCTAAATCTTCGATGAAACTTGCGTTATTATCAATATCGCCACTTACATCAAGTTGCTCAGCAACAACTTTTTTCACTCTTTCTTCAATGCTCATATATATCCTTAATTATATAAAAATAAAAAAGTATTTTATAGTAAAAAACCTAAGATGCAATATAATTTAGCTACTAATGAATATGAGATAATGCACAAGAGTAAAGTTTTAATACGAGAATTATTGATAATGCGTTGGATCAGCTAACCCCAGCGAAGAAAACCCTGCGCGTCTATAAGTACAAGAATCACATATGCCACATGCTTTTCCCTCTTCATCTGCTTGGTAACAACTCACAGTTTGGCTATAATCAAGCTCCAATTCAACCCCGCACTTAATAATTTCAGCCTTAGTTAAAGTAATCAGCGGAGTATGAATAGTGAGTTTGTTACCCTGTATCCCTGCTTTGGTTGCGAGATTCGCCATTGTTTCATAGGCACTAATATACTCTGGGCGACAATCAGGATACCCAGAATAATCAATTGCATTTACTCCGATAAATATATCGCTTGCACTTAATGTTTCTGCATATGCTAGAGCAAATGATAAAAATATGGTATTACGGGCAGGTACATAGGTAATAGGAATATGTTCTGACTCTTGATACTTTGGTACTGCTATACTTCTATCAGTAAGTGCAGAGCCTTTAAAGGTATTAGGATTTAAAGTGATAATATGATGGTGTTGGCAATAGGTTGCTGCGAGCTGTTTAGCAGCATTTAGTTCTGCGATTTGTCGTTGTCCATAATCAAAACTCAGCCCATAGCATTCATACCCTTTATTATGAGCAATCGCTAAGGTAGTCGCTGAGTCTAAGCCCCCAGAGAGGAGAATAACTGCTTTTTTTAATGAAGTAACCATACTGAGTTATACCTCAGCAAGGTTTCCCTTGGAGGTGAGCCATGATTTACGATCACTCGCACGTTTTTTATTAAGCAGCATATCCATAATAGCACTTTCCCCTTCTTCTTCAAGCGTGAGTTGGACTAATCGTCTGGTGGTTGGGAGCATAGTGGTTTCTCGCAGTTGCATCGGGTTCATTTCACCCAAGCCCTTAAAGCGTTGCACATTTGCTTTGGCTTTATTACCTATTTTATCAATCACTTGAGCTTTTTCACTATCATCGAGTGCATAGTAGATTTCTTTGCCAGCATCAATACGGTACAGTGGTGGCATGGCAACATAGACATAGCCTTGTTTTACTAACTCTGGAAAGTGACGCACAAAGAGTGCACAAATGAGCGTGGCAATATGTGCCCCGTCACTATCAGCATCAGCTAAGATGCAGATTTTTCCATAGCGGATATGCTCAAGGTTGGTACTTCCCGGCTCAATACCCAGAGCGGTAGTAATATCATAGATTTCATTAGAAGCTAAGATTTCATCACTTGCTACATCCCAGGTGTTAAGTATCTTGCCTCTCAGTGGCAAAATTGCTTGAAAGTCTTTATCCCTAGCTTGTTTTGCAGAGCCTCCAGCAGAGTCTCCCTCTACTAAAAATACTTCGGTTTTGGCAAGATCTGTACTTACGCAGTCAGCGAGTTTTCCCGGCAGGGTAGGGCCTTGCATAACTTTTTTACGCACGACTTTCTTAGAATTTTTGGTGCGTACCCTAGCGTTATCTATAGCGAGTTCGGCGATTTGTTTGGCTACTTCTACATTGCTACTGAGCCATAATGAGAAGTTATCTTTTATGCTATTTGCTACAAATGCAGCCACCCCCCGAGAAGACAAGCGCTCTTTGGTTTGTCCAGAAAATTGCGGGTCTAAGATTTTGACTGATAAGACATAAGAAATATGTTGCCAGACATCTTCAGGGCTGAGTTTTAAGTTTTTCGGTAGTAGGCTCTGAAACTCACAAAACTCCACTATAGACTCATATAATCCACCTCTAAGCCCATTGATATGAGTCCCTCCAAGTTTGGTTGGAATTAAGTTGACAAAGCTATCCGTAATCACACTTGTTGTATCACTGGTCCAGATAAATGCTACCTCTACTTCGTTTTCCACATCTTTGTGTGAGATAATCAGAGGTTTTTCAGGCAGTGTTTCTAAACCGTTGGTATGTGTTGCTAAGTAGTCAGATAGTCCGTCGTTATAACACCATGTTTCGCTTGAATCATCAAGTTCATTGATAAAGGTAATAGTCAGCCCAGAGCATAGCACTGCTTTAGAACGTAGAGTATATTTCAGGCTATTGACATTAAACTTCGGATTATCAAAAAATTGTGCTTCTGGGGTAAAAGTAACAGTTGTGCCAGTATCTTTTTTCGTAGTGATGCCTACTTCTTCTAGTTCGGAAGTTTTTAATCCCTTAGCAAATGAAATACGGTACTCTTTGCCTGCGCGTTTAATTCCTACGAGTAATGCTTCACTTAAAGCATTTACTACAGATACGCCTACCCCGTGAAGACCGCCAGAGAATTTATAATTTGTATTGTTAAATTTACCGCCTGCATGAAGTTTGGTCAGGATGACTTCTACCCCAGACTTTTTTTCTTTAGGGTGAATATCTACTGGCATCCCACGTCCATTATCGCTTATAGATATTGCATTATTATGATGCAAGGTGACGATAATAGTATCTGCATATCCTGCCATAGCTTCATCAACACTATTGTCAATGACTTCTCTGGCTAAGTGATTAGGCTCTTCAGTTTCAGTGTACATCCCTGGGCGCTTACGCACTGGCTCAAGCCCGGATAGTACCTCAATTGTTTCTGAATTATATTCGCTCACCTGATAATTTGTTATGGTCTAGTATCAATTTCTTGTTGTTCTTTTTCACTCGGTAAGAGGTCTTCTTTGGTAATATTCATCATAAGCAGTGTATTACTCGCTACATAAATAGATGAATAGGTACCAATAATTACTCCGATAATCAGAGCAATAGCAAAGCCTCTGATAATTTCTCCGCCAAAAATAAAGAGCGCTATAAGCACGAGCATCGTAGTGAGTGAGGTTATCAAGGTACGAGCAAGCGTTTTATTTATAGCATCGTTAATGATTTCTTTGCTATCACTTTTGCGTGTAGTTAGGAAATTTTCACGTACGCGGTCAAATACTACTACCGTATCATTCAAGGAATAGCCGATAATTGCTAAAAGAGCCGCCAGTACTGTTAAGTCAAATGACAGCCCAGTGATAGAAAAGAAGCCTAGAGTAATAATCACATCATGAATCAAAGCTACCACACTACCTAAAGCGAAGCGATATTCAAAGCGAAATGCTACATATATGAGGATACCAATCAAAGCATAAATCATTGCAAGCCCGCCATCATTAGTTAGTTCTTCGCCTACTTTTGGACCGACAAATTCTACTCTGCGTTTTTCGTATTCACTACCCAATATACTAGCAATCTGCTCACTTACTGCTGCACTGGTAGCTTCGGTGGGCTTAATGTTGATTAATATCTCACTACTTGAACCAAAATGCGAGACAGTAAAGTCAGTAATACCGTTGTTACTAAGCTCTGAGCGAACTTCTGCTATATCAATACCCCCATTTTTTTTCAGCTCTACAATAGTACCACCGGTGAAATCAATACCAAAGTTGAGCCCCTTAAAGGCAAGAGAGCCAATAGAGATGATAATAAGCACTATAGAAACTAGAGCAGCAATTTTGCGTTTGCTAATAAAATCAAGATTTGGGGCAATAGCTGGTTTCATAATTACTCCTTATTTCTTGTAAATCAGATTAACAATAATCTTAGATAGTACCACTGCAGTAAAGATAGAGGTGATAATACCAATCGATAAAGTAACCGCAAACCCTTTGATAGGACCAGTACCAAAGCCAAATAAAATTATTGCAGCAATGAGTGTGGTGATATTCGCATCAATAATCGCACCAAAGGCTTTTTCATAGCCAAGCTCTATAGCTTTCACCATACCATTACCTGCAATTTCTTCTTTTATCCGTTCAAATATTAGTACATTTGCATCTACTGCCATCCCCACAGTTAAGACAATACCAGCAATACCTGGTAAGGTAAGCGTCGCTTGTAAAAATGATAAGGCAGCAACAATCACCACTAAGTTAATTACTAGTACAACGTCTGCAATTAGTCCAAATACGCCGTATTTCACTACCATAAATATCAGTACTAAGATAAGCCCACCAATAATACTTAAAAGCCCTTGATTAATATTATCCGCCCCAAGGCTAGGACCAATAGTACGCTCTTCTATAATTTCAATTGGAGCAGAAAGTGAACCAGCACGGAGCAAAAGGGCAAGATTACGTGCTTCACGGGCACTATCTAAACCAGTAATTTGGAATCTATTTGAAAATGTTCCTTGAATCGTGGCAGCATTAATAATATCTTTGGTAGTAGTGCGTTTTTTAGTAGCCTTACCATTTTTGATAATGGTTTCTACTTTATTTTCAATAAATACCACTGCCATACGCTTTCTTAAATTCTTTTTAGTATTCGCAAGCATTGCTTTACCACCCACACTATCAAGTGTTATATTTACCATTGGGTTACCGTCATTGTCTATCCCAGAAGAGGCATCAGTGATATTATTACCTGAGGTAATCACACGGTTTTTTAGGCGTAAGGGAGTACCATCTTTAAAGTAGTACAGCGTACCTGTATTATTATTATCAACCATTCTAAATTCTACGGTTGCTACGGCTCCTAAAATTTCCTTAGCTCTGGCACTATCTTGTACCCCGGGGAGTTGAACAATAATGCGCTCTAATCCTTGTTGGGCAATAGTAGGTTCGGCAACCCCGAGTTCGTTTACTCGATTTTTAAGAGTGGTGATATTTTGTTTAATGGCATTACGTTTAGCGTCATCAATATATTCCTCTTTAAGGCTGAGAATAATAGTGGTATTAGTACTGCGGTCAGTTTCTACAGAAAATGCAGGATAATCCTCTGCAATAATTTCAGTAATGCGTCCAATATTTTCCGCACTTCTGGCAGTGATGACTACTTCGCCTTCTATGTTTTTCATCGTACGATACAGGCGCTCTTTACGCAAATCTGCTCTGAGCCCGTTGAAATTCGCATCACGCAGTTGTCCTACTACTGCTTCTTTATCTACTTCTAATAAAAAGTGCACCCCGCCTCTGAGGTCAAGCCCAAGTGATAGGGCTTTACCACCTAAACTCCCTAATACATCCGGCACTGCACTTTGTAAGTTGAGTGAAGTGGTAAATTTACGAGACAATTGACTACTAAGCGTATCCTTGGCAAGCAGTTGTGAATCATTGGTTGCAAAACTCACGATAATTTTATTATCATCAAAGATACTTTTGGTATATGCAATATTACGAGCATCTAAAATGGAAAGCACTCGTTCGTTATCTTCCTCTGTGAGTAGGCTTGCATCGTTACTACTTACTTGCACCACAAATTCTTGCCCAAAGATATTAGGCAAGGCATAAAAAATACCAAGCATTACTAAGAGTATCGAGGCAATGGACTTAAGAAAATGGAGATTAAGAAACATGATATGTGTAGTTTAGCAGTGGGCTTAAATAGATCCTTTAGGAAGTTTTTGATTAATACCTGGCTTTTGTACTTTAACGATAACATTCTCTGCAATCTCAAGCGTAGCAAAACTATCATCCACACTTTTAACTTTACCAAGTACCCCACCATTAGTGACTACTTCATCCCCTTTTTTGAGCTCACTAATCATTAGTTTGTGTTCTTTTGCACGCTTTTGTTGTGGGCGAATTAATAAGAAATACATAATCACAAACATCAAGACTAAAAAAGGTAGTCCGCCAAGTGCGCCTGCTGGGCTACTTTCAGCAAATGCTGGGGTAGAAGTAAGCATTAATGCTATGATACTTAAGATATATTTCATATTTATTCTCCAGTTATTAATTGTTTGAGTGATAAAACGCATTATTTTATCAAAGTTTTACCATTCATATATTTTTGTAAGACTTCAGGGATGGTAATTGAACCATCCTCATTTTGGTAATTTTCCATTACCGCTATTAGGGTACGTCCTACTGCCAGACCCGAGCCATTTAAGGTATGAAGTGGTTGTGTAGTGCCATCTTTAGTTTTAGTACGTAAGTTCATCCGTCTCGCTTGAAATCCTTCGGTATTAGAACATGAAGAGATCTCTCTATAGGTGTCTTGTGCAGGTACCCATACTTCCAAGTCATAGGTCTTAGTAGCACTAAATCCTAAGTCCCCTGTGCATAATATTACTTTGCGATATGGTAAGTTAAGGAGTTGTAAAATGTGCTCGGCATTAGCTGTAAGTTCCTCTAAAACATCGTTTGAAGTTTCTGGTGAGACAATATGTACCAATTCTACTTTTTCGAACTGATGCTGACGGATGAGCCCCCTAGTGTCTCTACCATACGCACCTGCTTCACTGCGAAAACAGGGGGTATGGGCAACAAATTTCAGCGGTAAATCTTCACTTGGGATAATTTCACCCCGGACAATATTAGTCAGCGGTACTTCTGCAGTAGGGATGAGGTATAACTCTTTGGACTCTGCTTCACCGTGCAGGCTAGTTTTAAATAAATCTTCTTCAAATTTGGGTAATTGTCCTGTACCATAAAGTGAATCTTTATTTACCAAGTATGGTGCATAGGTTTCAAGATAGCCATTTGCAGTATGTGTATCTAACATAAACTGCGCAAGCGCTCGGTGCAAGTGGGCAATCTCACCATGTTTGATAATAAACCTCGCTCCAGTCACTTTAGTTGCTGTTTTGAAGTTAAGCCCACCTAGAGTTTCACCAAGCTCTACATGATCTTTTATCACAAAGTCAAAACTTGGAATTTCACCCCACGTGCTGATTTCTATATTATCTGCTTCATCTGTACCCTCGGGTACTGATTCATCAGGGATATTAGGTAAGCTAGAGATGATAATATCCAGTTGCTCTAAGAGTTCTGCAAGCTCTTTTTTGGCTGCATCTAAGGCATGACCAAATTCATCTACCTCAGCAAGAAGAGGAGTTATATCTACACCTTCACGTTTTTTCTGCCCAATACTTTTTGACACTGCATTACGTTTATTTTGTAGTTCTTGCGTCGCAACTTGCAAATCTTTGCGTTTGGTTTCTAGTGCCAAAAATTCACTAGTGTCAAAATTAAAGCCACGCTTTTTTAAGAGTGTGGCAACGAGTTCGGTGTCATTACGTAAGAGTTTAGTGTCTAACATATAGGCATTGGATGTGTATAAATATGATCATTTTTATATAATGACAGCAATTTTAAGGTTATGTATGTGTCAATATTGTATAATATTAGAAATTTCTAATATATAAACATTTCACTTACGGAGCATTTTACTATGAATACAGCAATCGGTAGCACAATCTCAGGCGACAAAGCATGTGAAATTTTAGCAAATGGCGGTAAATTAGTTGATGTTCGTACTGCGGGTGAGTATGCTCAGGGTTATTTGCCTAATGCGATTAACCTGCCATTACAGTCAATTATGGCTGCTGATAACTTTTTTGATAAAGAAGATGAGTTAGTATTATATTGTGTCAGTGGAGCACGCACTGCTACTGCTAAAGTATATCTTGAGCAAATGGGTTTTAAAAATGTGCATGACCTTGGCTCATTTCGTAATTACACCTGTCAATAATATTCTACTTGGAATATGCGTCTGAAAACGCGTTGGCACGATAACTCGGGTAAAACCTTACAAGAAATGGGCTCGGCTTTGGCGTTTACCTGTTTTCGCCTCACAAAAAATCAACTAGAGGATCTTATTAATGAAAAATTCCAAGTAGAGCGAAGTGAGCTTTTTGGTATTATCGCAGCGTATTTGGTATTTCTGGCTAATATTATTGATCGCCTAAGTTTTCATAAACTTACTGATGAGCAACGCCGTGAACTTCTCACTGCGGTCGTTAAGCAACTTGCTCACTACTATAGTGAAAATAAAAACGATGTCTATAAAACTAGTGAGCACTCAGCACGTGATTTTGTGACTATTTATAACCAAATGAGTAGCGAATATACCCACTGCACTAAGGTAGATTATCTGTTTTACAAGGTGTTTGCTTCTCATATTACTGCAGTAGCTAAAGAAGAAGATAAATACTGGATTAACCAACAAATGATTGAAATCCAAGGTCCAGATAGCTACGAACAAATCTACAAGGCATATAATAATGTAGTCAATGTTGAACGCATTGTTTCTAAGTCTGAAAAAACTGATACTATTGGCAACAAACTCCCTAGAGCCAAACGCAAACGAGCTGAAAAGGCTGAGAATTCATAATCTGCCCCCCTATGTTTGCTTCGCAATTATCTGCTATAATTTCGTCTATAGCTTATACATACTTTCGGGGTAGTTATGAAATCACTTATTACGCTTACTGTCACGCTCTTATACAGCACTTCACTACTGGCAAGTACACTTCTCACTGAGGAGCAAATCCGTGCTCAGATAAATAGCCAAATTACGAATATTAATACTGCAGAACTTCTAGAGATATTAGACACGAACCCCAATGCCATATTACTTGATGTGCGTACAGAGTTTGAAACAGACCAAGTAGGCACCATCGCCAGAGGAGCGAATGAAGTATTACCCAGAGGCTGGTTAGAATCGCGCATTGCGAACTTTGAAAAAGATGATGAAATCATTGTATATTGTGGACAAAATATCCGTTCTCCACATGCTGCTAAAACGTTGATGGATATGGGTTACACCAATGTAAAAAATTATGCTGATGGCTATTTTAAATGGCAAGAACAAGGTCTCCCTGTAACTGTTGCTGATAGATATCCTGAAAGTATTCTCTATGCACCACTGGAGCAAGTAACTAAAAACGTGCATACCTCTATAGGTGACGCAGCCCCTGCAACCTTACTCAACTCTGGACATAATAATAATCTTTCATTTGTGGTGGGTGATAAGGTAGTAATGGTGTTTAATGCAGGAGGAAACTACCTCTTAGCTAAAGCATTTCATGAAGAGATTAAAAAGGTAACTAACAAACCAGTGAAATACGTGGTGTTAGAAAATGCACAAGGACATGCGATGCTCGGTAGTAACTACTGGAAAGAGCAAGGGGCAACTATCATCTCTAACCAAATCGCCTATGACAAAATCAAAAAAAATGGTGCAGATATTCTAGCATCAGCGTACAGACGCATTGGGCAAAAAGTAGCATTTACTAAGGTAGTCTTACCTGACGAGACCTTTACTGATAAAAAAATCTTAGACCTTGGTAATCTTAAAGTAGAGTTGCTCTGGCTCGGAGAATCTCATTCACCAGATGATATTCAGGCGTGGATTCCTTCTCAAAAACTGCTTATTAGCGGGGATACTGCCTTTAATGTGCGCATGCTTCCAGTATTTGAATATACTGATGTAGACGCTTGGGCGGAAACTTGGAAAAAAGTAGAAGCATTGAAACCAGAAATTATCATCCCAGGGCATGGCGGAGTCACAGATATTGAGACTGCGACAAAGTTCACCCTCGGGTATTTACAATTTATAAGTCAAGCAGTGAAAGAAGTACTAGATGATGATGGCACCTTAAGTGATGCCTACAAGATAGACCAAAGCGAGTTTAGAGATTGGGCGACCTATAGACAGTTGCATCTTAGGAATGCGGCGAGGGTATACAACTTCTTAGAATTCACCTACTAACTTCTAGCGGCGTCTTTTTGGTTTCTACTGTGTTGTATTTCAAAAAATAATCAATCACGTACTACAGTACGCTCAATCTTATTTTTCTCATACGCCTTGTAGAATCCCAAAAATACTTGTTAGAAGGTTAGTAATTACAGATATTTTTTTGCAGTGTTGCACTGCGAAAATATATAATCATTTGCTAATAGCAAACTAGAGCTCATTTTTCTTGTGTGAGTTTAGGTTTAATAGTGTATACATGCAATCTTACTCTTCAGGAGGACAGACAATTAATGGAAATTGTCGGCGTCTACTCGAAGTTGATAATAGAGGAACTGTGATAAATTGGGAGTGGAAAGGAAATAACTGTCTATTCATGGAAATATGGGAATATAAGAATTGATGTAAACAGTAGTTTTATCTTACTTTTTAATTTTTTGATATAACCGCTCCAGCCCTATCGCCACGCCAGAGCATTGTGGTAATGGTGTGTGTTTGATATATTCTAAAAACTCAGTATTGATAGGATGCCCACTTTCTTGTGCTTGCTTGGTGAATACGCTGAGGTATTCTTCATAGGTCTGAAGTTCTTCATAGCCGTTGGCGATTTCACTCCCTGCGAGATATATTTCAAATCTTTTAGCAGTAGCCCCTGTGACTTTGGCATAGGCGCTTTGCTCACGAGGAAAGTCGGTGACTACTAAGAGTGGGTAGTGGTGTAAATGTGGTTCTACAAAGTGTACCCAGAGTAATATTTGTAAGTTAGTTAAGTCTAGCTTGGTAGTAAGTCCGTGGCGTTTTGCATGTGCGGTAAGTTCTATGAGACTTGCATGTACTGAGAGGCCTGCATATTCTCTCATGAGTGTATCATAACTTTTATATATTGGTGTGTGCTGAATACCTAGTGTGTGTAATAACTCACATACGTGAGTAGTAAGTTCCATCATATCAACACCCGTGAGATAATACTCTAACATGAGAAACTCATTAAAGTTATGCTCACCGATTTCATTGTCTCTATACACTGTGCTCAGCTGATAGATACTTTGCTGGTGCGTAGCAAGCAGCTTTTTCATCTCTAGCTCTGGGGAGGTGTGTAGATAATACTCTTTGGGTGTGAATTTTTGGTTGGTAGTGAGCCTGATACTATCAATATTACTATCAAGTGTCGGGTGCGTGAGTAGGGTAGGGGTAATAACCTCTAGCACCTCTTGCTGGGCAAAGAATGCCCGAATGTTTGCAAGAAAGGTGCTAAAGGCTCGTAAGTCTGAACGAGATGAATTATTCAGAATCCTGAGGTTTGTCGAGTAATACTTTACGTGAAAGTTTGATTTTACCTCTATCAAGACCAATTACTTTCACTTCAAGTTCTTCACCTTCTTTGAGGTAGTCCGTTATCTTTTCTACGCGCTCATGGGCAATTTCAGAGATGTGAAGTAAGCCATCTTGATTAGGAAGTACAGTGATAAATGCACCAAATTCAACGATTTTAGATACTTTACCTACATATACTTTATTTACTTCCACTTCTTCAATGATAGCTTCCACCATTGCGACTGCTTTGTCATAGCTTTCACCGTCATTCGCAAAGATATTTACTACACCATCATCATCAATATCTACTGTTGCACCACTGATAGCATTGATATTTTTAATCGTTTCACCGCCTTTACCAATAATCTCACGAATCTTATCAGTCTTCACTTTAATCGTGCCAGTTTTTGGCGCATTTTTGTTGGCTTCGTTTGGTACGCAAATAACTTTATTCATTTCACCGAGAATATGTAATCTCGCAGTTTTTGCCTGCTTTAATGCAATATCCATGATTTGTGCAGTTATACCTTCAATTTTAATATCCATTTGTAAGGCATTTACTCCTTTAGAAGTACCTGCTACTTTAAAGTCCATATCACCTAAATGATCTTCATCACCTAAAATATCAGTGAGTACGCTAAATTCCTCACCTTCTTTCACAAGTCCCATCGCAATACCTGCAACTGGTGCTTTCATTGGCACGCCTGCGTGCATAAGTGAAAGTGATGAGCCACATACGGAAGCCATAGAAGAGGAGCCATTAGACTCAGTGATTTCAGAAACTACACGGATAGTATATGGATACTCTTCTAGTGTTGGTAAGCATGCACTAATACCGCGACGTGCTAAGCGACCATGACCGATTTCACGGCGTTTGACACCAACCATTCTGCCTGTTTCCCCAACACAATATGGAGGAAAGTTATAATGGAATAAGAAGTGATCATCAATTTTGTTTTCAAGGTTTTCAACTATTTGCGCATCACGTTTAGAGCCAAGTGTAGTAACCACAAGCCCTTGTGTTTCCCCACGGGTAAATAATGCCGAACCATGAGTGTTGTTGAGCACACCTACTTGAATATCAAGCGGACGCACTGTGTGGTTGTCACGCCCATCAATACGCGGTTCTTCTTTTAAAATGCGTGAACGCACTACTTTTTTCTCTAGTTTTTTGAAGTACTTGCTTACTAGGTCTTCGCTGATTTCTGCTTCTTCATCTACGAGCGTAGTCATCGCTTCATCTTTAATCGCAGAGAGTGCTTCATGACGAGGCATTTTGTCAGTAATTTGATATGCATCAGATACTCTTTGGGCAAAGTTGGACTCAAGTGCATTCATGAGTGTTTCATTTATTGGAGCAGCTTGCCAGTCCCACATTTCATTACCAACATTAGCAGTAAATTCTGCAATATTGCTGATAATTGTTTGCATTTCATCATGAGCAAATTTCACCGCACCCAACATAACATCTTCAGGGAGTTCGTTTGCTTCACTTTCTACCATCAGCACCGCATCTTTAGTACCTGCTACCACCATATCTAAATCAGAAGTTTCGAGTTGAGAGTAGCTTGGGTTTAGGAGATAGTTGCCATCTGCGTAGCCAACACGCACACCGCCAATAGGTCCATGGAATGGCACACCGCTAATTGATAGTGCCGCACTCGCACCAATCATTGCGATAATATCCGGATCAACATTGCCATTACTAGACATTACGGTGAGAAGAACTTGTACTTCGTTGAAAAATCCTTCTGGGAAGAGTGGGCGAATTGGGCGGTCAATCAGACGTGAGGTTAGTGTTTCTTTTTCGCTCGGACGTCCTTCACGCTTTAAAAACCCTCCTGGGATTTTGCCAGCAGCATAGGTTTTTTCAATATAATCTACCGAAAGTGGAAAGAAATCCTGACCTTCAGCTGCTTCTTTTTTACCTACAACCGTTGCAAGTACTTGAGTGTCGTCAAAACTTGCAAGCACACTGCCATGAGCTTGACGGGCAATTCTGCCTGTTTCTAGGGTGATAGTATTTGACCCAAGCGTAAATTCTTGAGTTGTGATTTTAAAATCAATCATAATAATCCTTATTAAATAAAAAATAATAATGGATTAAGCCTTATCTTAAACTAATTCGTAATCCCTGTGAATTAGCTTGAGTATAAAACTTATCCCCATTATTACCTCATATTTTATCATAGGTGCCTTCTTATGTTAGTGTAGTAAAATACGTGTATGTTTGATGAACAAATTCTCACCCCTACAGGTGTAGTTATGAAGTGTGATTATGAAATATAATGATATTGCCGCATTGATGAATGAGGACATGCAACAAGTGAATGCAGTGCTCACTTCGCGCCTTTCAAGTGAGGTCGTACTTATTAACCAAATTAGCTCTTATATCATTCATTCAGGTGGTAAGCGCTTACGCCCATTATTACTAGTGCTTGTTGCTAGAGCACTCGGCTATTCTGGTAATTATATGCACTTAATGGCATGTGTGATTGAGCTGATTCATACTGCTACCTTATTGCATGATGATGTAGTAGATAACTCTGCGACCAGAAGAGGTAAAAACACCGCTAATGAAAGCTGGGGCAATGAAGCAGCAGTACTCACTGGAGATTTCTTATATTCTAGAGCTTTTGAAATGATGGTGGAGCCAGATGATATGCGCATCATGCAAGTATTAGCCAAAGCCACAAACAACATTGCAGAAGGGGAGGTAATACAACTACTTAATATCGGCAAGTTAGACATTACCGAAGCAGAATATTATGCAACTATTGAGAAAAAAACAGGGGTGTTATTTGCCGCGGCTACCCACATCGGGGGTATTTTGGGCGAGAGTGTACATACTAAAGAACTTATTTCATTTGGTATGGAGCTCGGTAATTCATTTCAAATTATTGATGACATATTAGACTACACCGCAGATAGTAGTGTTATGGGTAAAGAAGTAGGAGATGATTTGCGCGAGGGAAAACTTACTCTACCATTGATTTATGCACTAAATCAAGCATCAAAAGAAGATGCATCACTCATCAGCAGAACCATAGAAACAGAGAAGTTTGAACGAACACAGGAAATTATTGCCATCATTAAAAAGTATGATGGCTTTGACTACGCATTTGCCAAAGCCAGTCAAGCAGCCACTCAGGCTAGGCGCCATTTAGATTTCTTGCCAGATTCTGACTATAAGCAAGCACTATTGGCACTATGTGATTTATCGCTTGAGCGAAAATCTTAGGCTGGGATTGAATGCTTACTGAGGAGGCAAAACAAGCAATTGGCAGTGTAGTAAATGAACTACGTACTAACCTTACTCATTTTACCCCCAGAGCTACGCAAAATAAAATGATAGCCGAGGTGGCAAACACCCTAGCTGGAACACATGAGCAGCATTTACTAGCGATAGAAGCACCAACAGGTACTGGAAAAACCTATGCCTACCTTATCCCTAGCATTATCTTAGCTAAACAACGTGATGCAACTTTGATTATCTCAAGTTCAAATATCTCACTGCAAGAACAACTAGAACGTAAAGACTTACCAGAACTCATGAAACACACCGCCTTAGATGTGAGTGTCAATTTAGCCAAAGGACGTTCTCGGTATGTTTGCATTCGTGATATGATGCATCTCATTGATTCTGGGGGTGAATCTAACTCTTTAGTACAAGAAACCTTGTTTAATACACCCGTTGATAGAGCGGAGATTTCTCTAGTAGAAAAACTCGTAATTGAATTAGAAACTGGTAAATGGAACGGTGAGCGTGATAGTTTATCCACTCCACTAAGTCCTGAAATCTGGCAGAAAATGAGCTGTAATCGCTTTACTTGTTCTGCTGCAACATGTGAATTTTATGAAGACTGCGTATTTTTTAAAGCACGTAAACGTATGCATATCGCAGATGTAGTAATTGTTAATCATGACTTAATACTTGCTGATATTGCTAATGGCAATAGCATATTGCCAGATATCACTGAGAGTTTTATCATTTTTGATGAGGCACATCATTTACCTGCCAAATCACTGACGCATTTTGATTATGAGTGCGGGTTAGAACACATCACCAACACACTCAAGCAAGTAGATACTATTGTTAAAAAAGTCAATGCTATTACCGAAATTGATATAGTCATCAACACCTTAGAACCTAGAGATATGGTGAAAGAAATTACCCATTATATTGCTAATGCGGTACTTACTTGGGAAGATGATATGTATATTTATCCAAGAGGAATCATTAGCTCTGAACTCAGAGTGATGGGAGGTAATGTATTAGTGAGTTTACATACTATATATAATTTATTTGATGATCTTGCTACCTCTTGGAAAGATTATGTACAAACCCATACTGATACTGGGGCAGATCGTGCACTGATAGATGAAGCAATTACCCATACGGTGATGCATATGTCTCATATGATCCTATGCTTGGAGAATTTTACCCAGAGTGATACTACCCAGATGCAAGCACGTTGGCTTAGACGCTCTAGCGAGACAGCAAAAAAACAGTTTTATTTGCATGCTGCGAAAATCAATGTCGCTAACGAATTAGAAGAAATGCTGTTTTCTAAAGTGAAAGCGGCTATTTTGACCTCTGCCACACTCAGTAGTCTTGCGAGTTTTGATCGTTTAAATGCTCAACTTGGGGTAGATAGTGAAACCTGTAGACATGTGCGCTTACCTTCGCCCTTTGATATGAAGCGCGGTAACTTCATCATTGCAAATATGCAACATAGCCCGAAAAGCATAGAGCATACTAGTGAAGTCACTGAACAAATTTTGACTAGAGCCAAACAAAATAGTACTAAAGGCACACTAGTATTATTTGCTTCTGGGGCACAAATGCAAGCGGTATATCAAGAAGTAGCGGGACTTCTGCCGACTATCTGGCTCCAAGGGAGCCACGCTAAAGCAGATATTTTGAGTAAGCATTGCCAAGCTATAGATGCAGGCAAGAGTAGTGTGATTTTTGGGCTAGATAGTTTTGCTGAGGGCGTTGATTTACCTAGAGATTATCTCACACTAGTGATTATTGCTAAACTGCGTTTTAGCGTACCTAACTCACCACTGGAAAAAACAACTAGTGAATATCTCACCAGTATCGGGCAAAACCCATTTATGACTGCCAGCCTACCAGATGCCTCACTAAAACTTATCCAAGCAGCTGGGAGGCTGATACGTACCGCTGATGATAGCGGAGATATTGTGGTACTTGATAATCGGTTAAAGACTGCTCGTTGGGGGAGTTTATTAATTGAGTCATTACCAGAATATACTATCATTTTTGAATAAGGTTACCATAGTGAACTAATCATCGCTACCATATCTGCACCTGCGCTGATTGGGTTTTGGTAATTATCAAAAGTTATACCGCCAATACATACAATAGGTACAGTGATTTGACTGCGAATAGTTTCTAAGGTTTTAAGACTACATTTAACTGCATGAGGCTTAGTAGGAGAAGCATACATAGCACCTAGAGCGATATAATCTGCTCCTTGGTGCTCAGCGTCTGTAGCATATGCGAGTGAGTTATAGCAACTGACTCCTATAATGCTCTTATTGCCTAATGCTTGCCGAGCTTCTATAATTGAGCTGTCCGTTTGTCCGAGATGCACCCCATCTGCTCCAATGTGTTTGCATAATGCAATATGATCATTAATAATAAATAAGGTATTCGTTTCCCTACAAAGATCTTGAAGTCTCGTTGCTTCGGCAATCTGTAAATTGAATGCAAGCTGTTTTCTACGGTATTGTAAAATTGAGATAGAATGAGTATTGATGCGCTCGTAAATAAGGTCATATCGAGGCGACTCATCTTTAATGATGCCATAAATTGGGCTATGAGCTAAGGCGTGCTTTAGTGCTAAATGCATGTAGATAACAAATGATTATAAAACTAAGATATATTTTCTTACTGACTATTATAGTAGGAATCATCTTACTATTTACCACAAGTAGTACCAAGGAATCTAGTACTGCACGTGAGAGTGTAGATTACACGCAGCAAGCTACAGCAGTAGTGGTGTATGAATTTAATGATGATACCTTAGTCGCTAAAAGCACGGCGGATACTTTTAGTGTGTACGAAGATGATACGAGTGTACTGAGTGGGGCACACCTAAATACTCCAGAATATGAAGTGCGTGCAGATGCGATTCGCCAATCAGATGACCAAGTACTAGAACTTTCTGGAGAGATAGATATTACCTATACAGAGCAGGAACCGCATGCACTTAACACTACACAGCTTTTTTTTGATCCCAGTAGTGCAGTTATTAGCTCCTCCCAGCCTACACAGTACACTCATAATGACAATGTGTTACACACTCAAGGTATTCATATTCATCAGAACAATATTCAGCTCATTGGTACTACTGTTATCACCACGCCTGAATATGTACTACATACGCATAATGCAATGATTGATAATGAACAAGGGATATATACTAGTAATAAGCCTAGCACTCTATCTCACCCAGAGAGAAATTCTCTCACTACTGCTCAAAAAGGCTTTCGTCTAGTGGGCGAGGTGCTAAACCTTATTGGTGAGACTATAATCTCATTTCCAAATGCACAGCTTTCTAGTACGGGGGTGCATATTAATACTGTAAGCGGTGAGTTTAGCACCAGTGAAGAAAGTAAATATACTACTGCAAATTTAAAAGTAAATGCAAAATCAATGCATTATAATGAACCTAAGGAAACAATTTATTTATATGAAAATGTTCAAGCTATTTATTTTTAGTCTTAGTGGGCTTTGGTTCTCCAGCCTTATAGCAACTACCACTATTTCTGCGGAATCTGCAGTGATTAACAAGCAAGATAATATCGCTACCTATTCGGGTAATGTAGAATTTTCCAGTGAGGAAATCTATATATCAGCAGAAGAGCTCGTCGTTAAGCAAATTAACAAATCAGGCTATCATATTACTGCAACAAGCGACAAATTAGTTCAATTTTCTCGTAAAAATGCAAGCACTTCAGCACGGGCACAAAATATTACATACATCACTCATACAGGTGATGTGACACTTCTTGGACAAGCAGTGATTAATTTAGATGGTGATGTCTTGACTGGTGAGCATATTGATTACAACACTAAGACAAATAACGCCAAAATCAAAGGCACGAAGAATACCAAAGTACGGTTTGAATTAGATTTATAGGTGCGTTTGTTTCACCTACATTTCAAGGGTAATATTATCTGCTTTAGCTACTGTCCCTATGTCTTTATCACCTCTGCCTGAGAGGTTGATCACAATATTTTGTCCCTTGCCCACTTCTTGTGCGAGTATCATGCCGTAGGCAATCGCATGAGAAGACTCTAAAGCAGGCAAAATTCCTTCAATTCGGCAGAGTTTATGAAAGGCGTCTAGTGCTTGATTATCATCTACTGCACGGTACTGTACTCTGCCAATTTTTTTCAAATACGCATGTTCTGGACCCACTCCCGGATAATCCAACCCCGCAGAGATTGAGTGCCCCTCAATAATTTGCCCATTTTCATCATTCATAATATAGGTTCTATTACCATGTAATACACCAATTTTCCCAGCACATAGTGGAGCCGCATGAGATGCTGGGTGGTCAAGCCCATGACCTGCTGCTTCTACTCCAAATATTTTGACACTCTCATCATCAATAAATGGATAAAAAATACCCATAGCATTAGAGCCGCCACCAACACAAGCAACTACATAGTCTGGTAAGCCGCCTACTTGGTGGGCAAATTGGCGTTTGGTTTCATCACCAATCACACACTGGAAATCACGCACCATTTGCGGATAAGGATGTGGTCCTGCTACTGTGCCAATAATATAAAAGGTATTATCTACATTACTTACCCAATCTCTAAGTGCTTCGTTGAGTGCATCTTTGAGAGTTTTTGAACCAGAATGCACAGGAATCACTGTAGCACCCATGAGTTTCATACGATATACATTCAGTGATTGACGCTCTACATCAACTGCACCCATATAGACTATACACTCCAAGCCGAGGCGGGCACAAATGGTAGCAGTGGCAACGCCGTGCTGTCCTGCACCTGTTTCGGCGATAATACGGGTTTTGCCCATCCGCTTAGCAAGAAGTGCTTGCCCAATGGTATTGTTAATTTTATGTGCACCAGTATGGCTCAAATCTTCACGTTTAAAGTAGATATTCGCCCCACCAATGGTATTAGTAAGGTGCTCAGCAAAGTAAAGCGGAGTTTCTCGCCCAACATAATGCTTGAGGTAGTTATTAAACTCAGCTAAAAATACGGGATCATTTTTGTAGGTATTGTATGCTTCTTCTAATTCTTCAATCGGGGCAAATAAAGTTTCTGCCATGAATTTACCACCAAATTCATCAAAGTGCCCATATTCGTCAGGTTGGTTATAGTTCATATATATGCTATGTGTTAATGTATGTTACTTACTAAATAATTTTACCAAATTGCGTATCTAAGGGCGCACCTTTACTCACACTCGACACAATGAAATGCTTCCTATTTTAGAGGCTATTTCTTGTGGAGTGGCACTCCATTCTCGGTTAATAAATGAGGGTTTATAGCGAACATGTTGCGAACATGTTGATTGTACCATACTCTAGTTTTGCCCACTATAAACAGACTAAAAATTACTACAAAAGATAATTTATAGCTGTAACTATAGAACTATAAGAGAAGCTACTCTTGAAAAAAGTTATTATATTCTATGAGTGTAAACCATATGAGTTTTACAATTTGTGAGCGGTGAAATAAAGGAAGTTTTTGCTTAATGATTCTCTCTACCAAATAGGCATGTCCTAGGTATCCATTGTATTCTGAGTAATGTACCTCAAGGTGTCCAAATAAATGATGCTGTTGCCAGACATCAATATCCCTAAAGGAAATTAATTGTTCACCTTCATAGTGTGCATGTGCAAAAATATTAATATCTTTGCCATCAGTAGTACTATTGCCATGTTCGCTAATATACAATCTGTTATCAGGTGTCCAGACAGTATAGTCTGGCATACGAATGCTAAATTGTGGCAGGTCGTTATCTTGAAAAAATAGTTCTTCTTTAATAAAGTTTATGCTATCACTCATAGTTTCTTGAGTGTGAACAATACTTATGATTTGAGCCGAAGTTTTTGATGTGCTTCAACCATCCACATTCCTCTTACGTCTTGTTTACCTTGTGCATTGACTTTTCTTGCTTTGAGTATCCCATGTATACAATAATCTCTTACTCTATCTTCACTCATCCCTGATGCTTCAGCATATTTTTTAATCGTTACTTCGGCTACAGGAATGGTAGCAATTTGAAGTGCAATCTCTATAGTTTTTGTAATTTCGTATGTTTCTTTGCGATGCATTATCTAAAAAAGTCCTATACTAGTGTTATAATAAAAGTTTTATACCAGCCTATACCAGTTAATACCAAAAGGTAAATACTTAAATAAGTGTATAAATTATATTATACATACCTAAATAAGTATGTAAAGACAAATATATGAATTTATCAGAAAAAATTAAAAAAATTAGAGAGCATGGTGGCTATACTCAAGAAGAATTAGCACTAAAGATTGGCGTACCGCAGCGTACATTGCAAAATTATGAGGTTGGTGCTACTAAAAAGATACCCGCCTCAATAGTAGAATCTATTTGTCAAGTTTTTCCAACTTATGTAGATTGGTTTATGCTTTCTGATGGTGAGAGTGATATACAATCTGTGCAAGAAACCAATAAAAAAATTACAATATTATCGTGGTCACAAGCACATATGCTTACTTATACTGATGCATGTTTTGATTTACCAAAGTCATTTAATAATGAAAACGTAGTAACACATTGCCATACCTCAAACAGTGCATTTGCTTTGGTAGTGGGTGATAATAAAATGGATAATCCTAACCACAAATATCATACGCCAGTTGGAGCAAAAATAGTTATTGACCCACAGCGTGAGTTAACTACTGATACACTTATTATTGCATGCTATGATGATGAAGTTATTTATAAGCACTATACTCTTGATATGGGCAAAGCTTTTCTTTCTTCTGTAAATCCGATTTATCCAACAATAGAGATTGATGATGCTCAGTTTGCGTATATTGGTACTGTAGTTGAAATACACATTATTAATAAAGTAGTGCATGAAGATTAAAGACATGCCTGCTCGTGAGCGTCCTAGAGAAAAGCTCCTGACATATGGTGCAGAAAATATGAGTGATGTGGAATTATTAGCCATATTTATACGCACTGGAGTGAAAGGAAAGTCTGCTTTAGAAATTAGTCAAGAATTGATTAAAAATAAAGGCATTTCGCATATTTTAAGTAGTACCAATAAACAAGAATTCTGTACTTATGACGGGCTAGGTGAAGCAAAGTACGCTACTATTCGTGCGATTGTTGAACTCACGAAAAGGCATTACTATGCTAAAGCACATAGTACTACAATATTTAATGATCAAGATACTGTAATACATTTCTTAATGAGTAAGTTATATCATATGCCAAACGAAATTTTCTCAGCGTTATTTTTAGATGGCAATGATAGCTTAATTGAATATAGAGAACTTTTTGTAGGTTCCGGTAGATTTGTTACTATTTCTGTTAGAGAGATTGCCAAAGTTGCCCTACAGCATGATGCAGTAAAAATCATACTTGCACATAATCACCCTTCAGGCAACACTACTCCAAGTGAACAAGATAAGAAGATTACTCGCCAGATACAAAAGCACTTAATGCCATTACATATAGAAGTACTAGATCATATTATTATTGGCGAAGGGTATTATTCCTTTTTAGATCATGGGTTAATCTAAGGATAATTCCTTGATAGTAATCACGCAAAAGATTATTAGAAATAAGATACAAGAGGTGGGGCGAGAAACGGGGCTCGAACCCGCGACAACCGGAATCACAATCCGGGGCTCTACCAACTGAGCTATTCCCGCCATAAAGTGACGCGCCCGAGACGATTTGAATGTCTGACCCACGGCTTAGAAGATTAAATTTTGCTAATTTAACCAACATTGATAAATGTATAAGATGGGTATTTTATACTATATATAATGGGCGTTTCAGTAAAATTGAGCTTTTATAAGAATTTACCAATTTTGTATGTGTAATCCTCCCATTTTTAACACCCACTAAAAATAGAATTTCATTTGCCTAAATAGCCTCTAGTAATTTCCTTGGTGGCACACCACCAATTGCACTATGGGGTCGTTCATTAGTATATACCCACATCCACTGAGTTGCTAAATATTGTGCGTGATGGGTAGTATCAAAGATATGCATATTCAGCCATTCGTTTCTTGCTGTTCTGTTAAATCTTTCAATATAGGCATTTTGTGTGGGTTTACCTGGTTGGATATACATGAGTTCAATATCACTTGCTTGTGCCCAATCTCTTAAAGCTTTGCTGATATATTCAGGACCATTGTCACATCTCAGTGCTTTAGGCTTGCCTCGCCACTGGATGAGACGCTCTAACGACCTAATAACACGCTGTGCTGGCAATTTATAAGAAAATTCTACTTTTACTGAGCGTTAATTTTTGGGAGGATTGCAGTTTCATTTGTACTCTTTTTAGAGGTAAAAAGTTGCATTTGGAACTTGCATGGGTGATTGAAATTAAGATAAAAATTTTGGTGTTTTTTGATGAAAACTTGTTTCTTTTTGAAAACACTTAGCAATTTGTAATATTTTAAAATCATTAAAATGTTGTCCCATTATGCTCAGCCCAATAGGTAAATTATTATCATTAAATCCACAAGGAATGGAAACTTCTGGAGTACCTAAAAAATTAGCTAACCAAGCTATATAGGTCATAGAATTTTGTGAACTTATTTTAGAATTATTTATTTGGGTTTCGTTAGCACCAATTCTGGGTACTGTTACAGGTAAGGTTGATAGTAATAAACCATCATATTTCTCAAAAATACTTTTAAATTGTTCAATAAATACATCTCTAAATTGATGAGCTTTTATGTAATCAGTTGCACTTATTAATTTACCACTTTCTAACATAATCTTAATATTTTTGTTAAATTTATCAGAATTATTTTGTAAATTACTTTCATGATATGTACTAGCTTCAGAGTATAAAATAGCCTTCCAAGCCCCAAGCCCTTCTTTCATAAAAGGGATATTTATATATTCTATCTTAGCTCCTAAATTCTTTATTATTGTAACTGCATTTTCAAATGCTATTTTTACATCTTCATTTCTTTCAAAATTGATACCTACTGGAATAGCAAAAGTTAAATTTTTTAAACTATTTAAATTTGAGTACATATTTATACTCTTTTGATATGGCTTATCAATTAAAAGTTGAAGTAAAATTTCTAAATCTTTGGCATTTTTAGCCATAGGACCCCCAACATCTAAACTAAATGATAAAGGATATATTCCACTTTTATCTAACAGATTATAAGTAGGTTTTATACCAGAGACCAAACATCCTGAAGAGGGTATTCTAATTGAACCTCCCGTATCACTTCCTAGTGCACAAGGAAACATTCTTGAAGCTATTCCCGCACCTGAGCCACCACTTGATCCTCCTGTGATATATGCTACGTTCCAAGGATTATGTGTTGGGCCAATATTAGATATTTCATTAGTCGCCCCATAGGCAAATTCATGCATATTAGTTTTAGCCATTATAATAGCACCACTATTTTTTAATAGTTTTATCAAAGGAGCATCATATTTTGGTTTTTTTGTATTTTTTAAGACATCAGAGCAAGCTGTCGTTATATAATCAACTGTTTCGTAATTATCTTTTATCCCTATAGGAATGCCATGCAAAATACCGAAATATTTATTCTCACTTAATTCTTTATCTTTTTTATTTGCTTCATTGATACAAAATTCATAATCAATATTAGCTATTGCATTGATTGTTTTATTATGCTTTTTAATATTGTTAAGGTAAGCATCCATAATTTCTTTACAAGATAGCTTTTTTAATTTTATTTTATCTATTAATTCGCTAAGTGTATATTCACAAATATTACTCATAACCACTACCTTTCTTTAAAGATGCAAGATTAAAATAAGGATTATTTTTTAAAGGTTTAATTTTGTCTAGGTCCTGTCTCATATCATTAAAAACATTTAATATCTCTATGTTATCTTGTGTACCTAACGGAGGTAAATTTAATAATTTTCTATAAGATTTGATGTCATTTATTGTTAACATATTAATATCCATTTTTTATATTGCGAGCAAATTAGTAAGCAAATCTTTATTTATATTTAATTCTTTTTTGCTTACTTCTTGTACTATTGTTCCTTTGTCTAATATCATGGCTTTTGTTGCAATGGACATGCAAAAATCTAAATTTTGTTCTGCTATAAATAAGGTAATGTTCTTTTGCTGATTTAGTTGATTTAATGTATCAGCAATATCACTTATAATTGATGGTTGAATCCCTTCACTTGGTTCATCAAGTAGTAAAATTTTCGGATTAACTGCTAAAGCTCTAGCAATAGCTACAATTTGCTGTTGTCCTCCACTAAGTGCATTAGCATTCCTATTCAAATGATCTTTTAAGATAGGAAATATTTCGCAAACATAATCTATAATTTCTGTAGCATTATTATTATTTGCATAAGCAACAGCTAAAATATTTTCTTTAACACTTAATCTTGAAAAAACATGTCTTCCTTGAGGAACATATCCTATGCCAAGGCGTGCTCTTTTTGTTATATTATTATCTAATTTTGTTCCTGAAATAAAAATCTCACCACTAAATAAATTCAATTGATGCGTTATATATTTTAACAAGGTTGTTTTGCCTGCGCCATTTCTACCAAGTAAGGCAATTTTAGAACCCTGTTCTATTTGTATGTTTATATTGTCTATGATTTTACTTTCATCATATCCGCCCATACCATTTTTAATTTCAAGCATATTATTTTCTACCTAAATATATGTCAAGAATTCTTTCATCTTCATGTAATTCATCTATACTGCCATTAGCAAAAACTTCACCTTGATGTAAAACAGTAACATCAGCATTTAAAGTTTTAATAAATGCCATATCATGCTCCACTAAAATCACAATCTTATGTTTTGCTAGCTTGTTCATTAAATGTGAAAGTTTCAAACGCTCATCTGAGCTCATTCCCGCCGCTGGTTCATCAAATAAAATAATATCTGGTTCCATACTAAGCACCATCACAATATCAAGCCACTGCTTCCCTCCATGAGAAAGAGCGCTTGCCAATCTTTGTCCTTGTTGCTTATCACCTAATATCATAAGCATTTTATTGGTTATTTCATCTGCTTTCGTTTTGTGTTTTGTTTTGCTATATGCTGCTATCCATATATTTTCCTTTATACTAAACTCGCCAAAAATTTGAGGTTTCTGCATTTTAATACCTATGCCTTTTTGAACCTTTTTAAATAACTCCCATTTACTAATATCTTCTTTATTTAAAAAAATCTTGCCTTTTTCAAGTTTATAAAGACCGGCACAAACTTTGAGATAAGAACTTTTTCCTGCACCATTAGGGCCAATAATGCACGATACTTTTCCTGCAACAAAACTTTTTTTAATTTTATTTACAGGTACAACTCCACCAAAGGATTTATACACATCATCAGTACTAAAATTAATTAAAGATTTTTTACCCATAATTTCATAATTATCGATATTAATATGTAAGGCTATTTGTTTTTGTTTTTGTTTTTTCTTAAATTTTTCAATTATATCTTTAAGGGCACCTACTAAACCTTTGTTAAAAAATAAAACCATTAAAATGAGAATGAGTCCAATAATTAATGTTGTTTGACCGCCTGATACACCACCTAAATAAAAGGATAGGCCTCCTACTCCAATAGCACCCAAAAAAGCACCAACAAGACTGCCTAGTCCACCAATTAATACATAAATAGGTACTAATAAAGCTTCAGCTATACTAAAAATTGATGGGTTGAGATAATTTGCCCATAAAGCAAAAAGACCCCCACCAAGTCCAGCTATTGAACCTGATATGATAAATAAAATATTTTGATATTTTCTAATATCATATCCTATAAGTTCTGTTTTTTGAGCATCTAAACGAATACATTCTATAACTTTTCCAAAGGAAGTTTTAAACAAAATTTGCGTAAATAATAAAATAAAAAAAGCAATAAAAAGGACCGTTAAAAACATTCCTCTGTCATCAAGAGGTATAGCATCTTTTCCAAATTCCATAATCATTTGAGGAATATTAGACATTCCATTATCTCCTCCAATTACAGCCTCGCCTACTTTAGTAGAATATGAAATACTAAAAGTCCATACAATAATGGTTAGAGTATAAGTTAGAATAGTTGTTTGTAATGCTCCTATGCGACCATAGAATATGATATACCCAACTAGCCACGCAAGTAAAGCACCTATTAACATTGACATGGGTAAAACAAGTAAAAAAGTATTACCTATACTTTCATAGAAATTAATTCCAACCACAGAACCTGCATAAGCACCTAAACCATAAAATATTGTTTGTCCTAAACTTAAGATGCCAGCTTTTCCCCATATCAAATCAAGGCTTAATCCCAAAATACCAAAAATAAGCCAAGAGGTAGCAACATATAATAAATAATCATTAGCAAAAACAAAAACAAAAATACCTATTAAAAAGCAAGCAAGACTTATTTTGATATTAATATCATAAATGTATTTTTTCATAATCTAAATTTCCATTTTTCAGAAATTCCCATATGAAACATTCTTAATAAAATTATGGTTGCTACAAAAAATACAATATCTCCCACTACAGAGGTATAAAAACTTGATGTTATATTAGTTAGCATTCCTAAAGTTCCACCTGCTACTGCTGTTCCTGTTAGAGTAAGTGGACCTGCAACAACAACAGTTAAAAATGCCTTTACAACAAATGTAAACCCCATACTAGGTGTAGCTGATACTAGTGGCAATAACAAGGCTCCTGCAAAACCACCAAGAGCTGAACCCAGAGCAAATGTCAATGTATTTAAACTTTTTGTTTTAATTCCCATAGCGGAAGATATAACAGGATCAGCTATACTTGCTCTTGCCATAATTCCATATTTGGTTCTTGTCAATAATGCATAAATCACAATCAAGAGAATAATAGCTATAGCTATCATCATTAATAAGTAAGATGATATATTATATTCTCCTATAGAAAAGCTGTTTTGTGGTAGCCCAATACCGGGAGTTACCACACCAAATATCAATACAGCACACTGATACATAACCATACTAAGACCCCAAGTTGCAAGCATAGTATCTAAGATCCTGCCATAAAGCCGTCTTATAATAAGTATCTCAACTAAAGCGCCAAAAAAACCTGTCAGTAAAGTTGCTAATATTACGGCTAACGGAAAGGGTGCACCCATACCTACAAAAGTAAGAGCACTATAAGCACCAAACATAATAAACTCTCCATGTGCTAAATTAATAACACCCATTAATCCAAAAATAACAGCAAGTCCAAGTGTGGCAATAATTAAAATACTAGCACTTGATACGGATGATAGTAGTACGATTAATAAATAATCTATATCCATAAAATTTCCTCAAATAACAGTAGGCTCATAACTATACTTTGTAATGCTTTTATGGTGTAAAGTGCTCTGCTGTTTTTGGTTTGTTAATTAAGTCACAAACCTTCTCTTCAAACTCAGGAATAACCGAATTAAATGTTTTAATAACTTCAAATTTTTTATCCAAATTACCCATAACAATATATATATTTTGTTTTAAATGATGAGATTTTGCTAAAACTTCAACCTTGCCGTTTGGAGCATCAAAACTCAAAGAATTTTCTAGTGTTGATATAACTTTATCGGCATTAGTTGTTTTAGCTTTTTGTACAGCTTTTGCCCAAAGATGCACTGCATTCCAAGTATTAGCTGCTTCAGAAATAATAGGTTCTTTATTGCCATATTTTTTTATCCATAAAGCTTTAAATTTATCATTTTGAACACCCTCAATGACATCAAAATATTCTTGAGATGCAACAATCTTATTACCAGCTTGTGGTGAAACAACAATTTGTTGATTGCCTGAACCATAATTAGTAGATACGATACCTATTTTTTCTTTAAGACCTGTAGCTGAAAATTGTTCTAAAAATCCATTTTGATTTGCACCAACTGGCAAAGCAACAACAAAATCTGGTTTAGAGGCTTGAATTTTAGCAATTGTTGGTGAGTAGTCATTAAGAGTTAAAGGTAAATAATCTTCGCCTACAACTCTAGCCCCTAAATCTTTTGCATATTTTTTTACCCAATGTCCTGATATAGTTCCAAAATTGTAATCAGGTGCCATAATAAATATTTTTTTACCATATTCCTTAACTGCCCACTCAATAAGTGGCTTCATTTGTTGTGAAGCACTTGCTCCTGTGACAAAAGTATATTTATCACAAGCTCCACCTTCATACAAAGAAGTGTAAAAATAAGGTATTTTTGCCCTTCTAATAATTGGCCTCATAGCCTCTCTTGATGAACTTGTAAGACCTGCAAACAATGCCACAATCTTATCTTTTCTAATTAAGGTATTAGTAAATTGAGTATATTTTGATAATTCTGATTGAGAATCATATTCAATAACTTTGATTTTATCTCCATTTATACCTCCGTTAGAGTTTATGTGTTCAACTGCAAGATTTAAAGCCTGACTTTGTTGAATGCCATAAATATTAAGTCCACCACTTAAATCAAAAATAGCACCTATTTTTATATCTTTAGCTATCAAATTTGACATTGACCCTAATAATAAAGCACATACCAACCACTTGAATATAAGTTTTTTCATAATTGCTCCTTTTATTATATTTAAAACATTCGATGTTCTTAAAAAATGAACATGCAAGAATAGTATAGTAAATTATAATAATTGTCAAGCATTATTATATTTTTTAATATTGTTAACCGGTTAAGCACTCTCAAAATACTTAAAATACTATCCATGACAATGAAAAATAATACTAATCACCAAAAAATAAGTATTATCTATAGCAAAATTATTTGTGCTAGATGTATCATTATAAAGAATGAGAGATATTTGTTGCTATCTTGATTTTTTCATGATACAGATACTATAAAGTAATGAAGTTAGAGTAGTATTTTTTTGGTGATTGGTATGAATTACCTAGAGGACACGCTATTAGCAGTGCCAATTTTTATAGGTGATGTGCTAAATATGAAGGCATGGATGCACCAATTATTATCAAACTTAAGGAATTAGAAGTTGAAAATGTCGGACTGAAAAAATGTATATCGAAGAACGTTTAAAAACAGATATAGTATAGGAGGCTCTCACAAAAAAGTAGTAAAACCATCTTTACGCAAAAAAATAGTTGAGTGCTCAATTGTTAAGTAAAACATACCAATTAAGCTAGCTTGTGTCAGATGAGGTCTAGATTATTGTAGGTACATTCATAAAATTTAAAAACATATTTACACAATCATTTCTTTTACGATTTTTTGCCCATACAATGCCTACATTAAGATGCGGAATTTCTTCTAAAATAGTTACTTTTTCAATCCTTTTTCCTTCTAAAGACCAAGGTCTATATACCATATCAGATAAAATAGCTACACCATTGCCATTGGCAACCATACTTCTTACTGCTTCAATTGAATCAGTTTTGAATATAATATTTGGATTAAGAGAGTATTTTTTCCAATAATCATTAGCTATACTATCAGCCTCATCAACAGTTATTCTTATAGATGGTTCTTGTGCAATTTCGCTTAAAGTAATAATCTTTTTTTTGGTAAACTTATGTCCACTATTTACCCATAAATTTCTTCTAGATTCAAAAACAGTATGATAGTCTAATTGTTTTTCATCTTGTAGCATGACCACATTAAACAAACCAATATCATAATCTCCTTTTACTAGAGCGTATTCTATGTCTGTCCTATTAGCTTCTTTAATTGTAAGTTTTATATTAGGGAAAAAATGTGTAAATTCTGAATAATAATTTGCAAAATAATACCCTGAAACAGTGAGAGATAGTGCAATCTTAATCTCTCCTTTAATCGTAAAATTGCTTTGACTAGATATATTCATCATCTCTTTTATAGAGGCTACTACTCTTTTTGAGTGTTCTAAAAATAAATACCCTTCATATGTCAACGTGATACCTTTATGATTTCTAATTAATAAAGTTGAATTAATTTTTTCTTCAATAGACTTAATAGCTACCGTAATAGTTGATTGGGATACATTTAAATTTGAAGATGCTTTTGAAATTTGTTTAGTATTTGCAACTTCTATAAAATATTCCATGTGTTTAAAAGATATCACAAGCGCTCCAATTTATTGATAAGGGTCTTGTAATGGTCCAAAAATCTTGGACACATTCATAGCCACATTTGTCATACCGCCTATTTTAATTCAACCATCTTTTGTGCAGGGGTTTTATACCCGATAGTTGAATGAATTCTTTTGTAGTTATAAAAGTAAAGGGTTTTGACTCGTTAAGCGGTCTATTTCTTAACTCTCTAAGCAAGACATTATACATATCTTTACCTCTATTATTAAACCTAAACTCACGCTCTTTTAAGTGAAATTCAAACTTAGACTTATCCATACCTCTAAACTTAGATAGTCTTGTTTTAGCATGCCCCAAAATGATTCGATGCCGTTAATATGAGACTTACCACGGACAAATTCATTTGTGCCATGGTCTACTCTTAAATGCTTCTTATAGCCAAAATCTACAAGTCCATTATAGCCACGCCAACCATCGGAGTGAATAACACTATCTAGTTCTACCTTGCCTCGTATGACGGCTTGCAGTGTTGTACTTTTGCAATTTGGCACTATTTCAGTATACATGTAATCCTCCCATTTTTAACACCCACTAAAAATAGAATTTCATTTGCCTAAATAGCCTCTAGTAATTTCCTTGGTGGCACACCACCAATTGCACTATGGGGTCGTTCATTAGTATATACCCACATCCACTGAATTGCCAAATTTTGCACATGCTTAATTGAATTAAAAATATGCATGTTTAACCATTCATTCCTTATTGTTCTGTTAAACCTCTCAATATAGGCATTTTTTATAGGGTTATCTAGTTAGACATATTGTAAGGATGTCTTTGAATCAGGCAGCTACAGGTATGTTGCGACCTCTATAAGCTATACAGCACAAACATCAACATCTTTTCTTTCTTCTTGCATAATGATATGGGTTGATACAGAGGCAATTTGACATTTGCTAATAAGTTGTTCATACACCTCGTTATAATGATTAACGTCTTTAGCCACTATTTCTAACACATAGTCCACTTCTCCTGTTAAACGGTAAAAACTAATAACATATGTAAGAGAGCGAACATGCTCAACAAAATCATTGATCCAGTGTTTGTCATGCTGGTTGGTTTTTATCATCACTAAGGCATGCAAGTGGTAACCTATCTTATTTAAGTCTAATTCAATAGTTTGACATTTAATGATCTTTTCTTCAAATAATTTTTGAATTCTGTTCCAACAGGCTGTTTTTGATATTTTTGCCTGAATTGCTAAAGTGGCAATAGGTACATTAGCATTTTGTTGCATGAGTTGGATAATTTTTTTATAGGTAGTATCAAGTTTAATCATATTATTCACATTTATAACTATAAAAAGAATTTTAATCTATTTTTATACTAAAAAATAAAAAAAATAGAATATTATTCTATTTTTTGACATAAATTTAATATTTGTATTTAAAATTTGTTACTGCTGATTTGAGATTTTGTAATTATGAAAGAAAAAGTATATAGGTCATTTCTAAAAACATTCACTTGGAGAGTTTTAGCGACTACAGACACAGTTATTATTTCTTATTTTATAACTGGTAGTTTAAAAATGGCTTCTGCTATTGGAGTAATTGAGGTATTTACAAAAATAGTTCTTTATTATGTACATGAAAGAGTTTGGAATAGAATTTCGGTGGGAAAAACAACCTAAATATCAGATTAGTAAATATATACATATAATAAAAGGAGAAAATGATGGAGCAAATTGAAAGTATGACAAGTAAAGATGTATTTGACTTAGTGTCAGGACTTACTCTTCCACAAAAAGTAGAAAGAGCATTGATGCTTATTGAAAATGCGTATAGTGAGTATGGCGAGCAACTAATAGTGGCCAATAGTTTGGGTAAAGATTCGTGTGTGGTTTGGCACCTTGTTAAGCAAGTATCCGAGAAAATTAAAGGGTTTATTGTAACCACTCCTTACAAACCTCTTGAAACTAAAGCATATATGAGGCAGTTTGTTAAGAAATATCCAGAAACGACAATTTATGAAAGTGATAGTACTGTTGATGAGTTATATAAAACAGATCCAGATGCATGTTGCGGTATTTATAAAGTTGAGCCCACTAAAAGAGCCTTGAGAGAATTAAACGCAAGTTGTTGGGTAACAGGATTACGATGCACTGAGGGGAGGACTCGAACTGATTACAGAGAAATAGAAAAAAGAGATCAAGACTTGGTAAAGTTAAATCCTATTCTTATCTGGGAAGAACGAGAAATATGGCAATATTTAGCAATGAATAAAATTCACGTTAATCCATTATATATTGAAGGCTATAGGTCATTGGGTTGTAGTCCTTGTACTTCTATTGCTGTGGGAGATGAAAGAAGTGGTAGATGGATTAATTCAAGCAAATGTGGCGGTGAATGCGGTATTCATACCCAGTCGCTAAGATAGAGTATGAAATATATTCTTTATACAATATATATAACAATTTAGTTATCATGTTAAGAAATAATAATAAACAATTATTGGACAAATTAATATCTGACTCAACAATAGAAGAGTTAATGTGGTCTAATGGGTACTTATCTGCGATATTAACTCAAAATACTACAACAGTAAGTGCTGCAAACACTGCAAGTTTAGTAGGCGCTGTTACTATTATTTACGCCACTGATACGGGAAATTCTAAATTTATTGCAGGAGAGTTTAGTAAAAAACTCAAATCTCAATCAGTTAAAGTTAGGCTCAAATCAAGTGATCAATACCGTACTAGTGATCTGAGTAAAGAGCAATATGCTATTTTTATTATTAGTACCCACGGAGATGGTGATATACCAGATTCTGGAGCTGAGTTTTTAAAATATATTACAGATAATACACCTAAATTGTCAAATTTGAATTATCTTGTAATTGCTTTGGGTGATAGTAATTATGCACATTTTTGTAAAGCAGGAGAAGATGTTGATACACGCCTTAGTGCATTAGGTGCTAAAAGGCTTATACCACGAATTGATTTAGATTTAGACTTTGAAGATCACTTGAGTGCTATATATGAGCAAATAGTTTTAGCATTGACACTGAATACAAATACATTAACAACTCATAGTCCGTCTGATAATGCATTAACTAATAAACAAGGTCCAACTCAATATATAGGGGAAATAGTTTCTAGCACGAACTTAAACGATATTGGATCAAGTAAAGAAACATACCATATAGAAATTGTTACCGATGATGCATTGGATTATGAGCCCGGAGATGCTATTGGTATTGCATTACAAGCTGACGATCCTGATTTAAATGAATCATTTTCTACACAAGTAACTGGAAAATTATCACCACGGCTGTATTCTATTGCTTCGTCATTAAACGAACACGGTAATGAAATTCATTTGACTGTTGTGCGTGTAAAAGGAGGTATTTGCTCAAATTATCTCGCCAATTTAGAAGTAGGGCAACAAATTAAGTTTTATATAAAAAAGAATCGTCAATTTAGCTTGCCAGATGATGATAAAGATATCATAATGATTGGTGCAGGAACAGGTATTGCACCATTTAGGTCATTTATAGCTGAAAGAAATTATAGAAATTCTCCTGGAAAAAATTGGTTATTTTTTGGTGATAGAAATTTCTCTTATGACTTCTTATATCAGCAAGAATGGCTAGATTATTTAAACTCCGAATTACTCAGTAAACTTGATGTGGCATTTTCCAGGGACCAAGCAGAGAAAATATATGTGCAACATAAATTAGAAGAATGCGGAAAAGAGGTTTACCAATGGTTGGAAAATGGTGCGTATGTTTATCTATGTGGGAGCAAAAATAACCTCTCCCAGAGTATTGATACAGCACTGTGTAATATTATAGGTAAATATGGTGATAAAAAAACCATAGCAGCAGAAAAATATTTAACAGAACTCAAGAAAAATGGGCATTACGTGAAAGATGTGTATTAATTAAAATAGGAAAAAATAATGAGTAAAAATGAACATATTAAAAAAAATAGTAATTTTTTAAGAGGGGAGTTAACCCAAGACATACAAAATGTAATTACTGGCTCAGTATCTGAGAATAGTCATGATTTAATTAAATTTCATGGGATATATGAACAAGATGATCGCGACCGTCGTAATGAACGAGCAAAAAAGAAATTAGAAAAGCTATACTCTTTTATGATTCGGTTGAGAATACCAGGAGGCAGAATTAGCGCCAAGGAATGGGTTGCTATTAATACTATTGCTAGGAAGTATTCAACTAATGTTATTAAAGTTACTACAAGACAAACAGTACAGTTACACGGAGTTTGTAAACGCCACTTAAAGCCTATGATTCAAGAGTTTGCTCAACATGAGTTAGACTCTATTGCAACGTGTGGAGACGTGAATCGCAATGTTATTTGCTCTGCGATTAATGATGATACTAAAGTAAATTTAGAAATTTACCATATTAGCAAGCAAATTAGTGAACACTTACTTCCTCAAAGTTTTGCATATAATGATGTGTGGCTGGATAGCAAAAAACTTAAAGTACAAAGGGTGAACGGTAATAATCCGAGTTCGCAGACAGAAAATGAGAGCATTTATGGTAATGTGTACTTACCACGTAAATTCAAAATTGCTATTGCAATTCCGCCTTTTAATGATGTTGATGTATATGCACATGATATTGGGTTGGTGGCAATAATTGAGAATGAAGAACTCATTGGGTTTAATATTTTAGTTGGTGGTGGTATGGGCAATAGTCATGATACTGAGCATACATTTCCCAGACTTGGTGATGTGATTGGTTTTGTTGATAAAGACAACATATTAGATGCGGTTGAAAAAATAGTTATTATACAAAGAGATTTTGGAAATAGAGAGGACAGAACTAATGCCCGTTTGAAATACACTATTGAAAAATTTGGTATTATTTGGTTTCAAAAACAGTTAGAAAACCTGCTCGGATACAAACTAGAAAAAGCTAAGGGTTTTAAGTTATTATATCGCTCTGACATTTTGGGTTGGAAGCAAGATTATCAAGGAAAGCATAACTTTACACTCTTTGTTGAAACAGGGTTAGTTTCTGATAGTAGCAATACTCAATTAAGATCTGCTTTATTTGAAATTGCACAAAAAGAATTAGCAGATTTTCATTTTACAAATAATCAAAATATTATTTTAAATAATATTGATACAGAGAATAAACAACATGTTGAAGATATCTTAAATCAATACGCTATTAATAATGATGGTATTTCTCAATTTAGAAATAATTCATTAGCATGTGTTGCCCTAAATACATGCCCACAAGCCGTTGCTGAAGGACAAAGGTATTTACCTTCATTAATAACTAAAATTGAAGAATTACTAAAAAAATATGATTTACAGGATAATTCCATTAGTATTCGTATGACAGGTTGCCCTAATGGCTGTGCACGTCCTTACCTATCTGAAATTGCTCTAGTGGGAAAATCTTTGGGAATATATAACATGTATATAGGATCAGATTCTATTGGCACACGTTTAAACCGCCTATATAAAGAAAATCTTGACGAATCCGGTATCTTAAAAGAAATAGATATGCTATTTTCTAATTATGCAAAACAATCGGCTAATCAAAGTTTTGGAGATTTTGTGTTTAACACTTTTGCAGTATCTGCACTTTCTGTAGCATCGATATAAAATGTCCGATTCACACACATGCTGCCCATTTTTTTAAGTACTAATCTTTAGTTTTCTCAGTACTAAATCTTGCCTATAATTTGCAAGTTGTACATGCTCATTTTCTTGATGTTCATGAGCATGTATCCCATCTCAGCATAGCGTGACACTGCTTAACCTTGCGTAATTATCAATATTTAATTATTATTTAGGTGTTTTTGCGTGCAACAGTCTTATATTACACCACCAAGGAAATTACTTGAGGTTTATTTAGGGAAATGACATTCTATTTTTAGCAAACGTTAAAAATGGGAGGGTTACAGAGTCAATCACTTGCTCTAATGTTTTATTATGGCTAGAAAAGTATTTCGTATTTTGGCTATATTGTTAATATTTGCATTCCAATACTCCTACATAACTCCTTAAAATTGGGGAATGAAGTTGCTACATTATCTACTCCATTAATCACAATCTGATGCTCGCATGCACAGCTTGCTATCGCAAATGCCATTGAGATACGATGGTCATGATGTGACTCTATTTCTGAAGTTGGTGCGCTAAATGTACCACCTTCTATGATAATACCATCGTTAGTGGTGGTGTTGGTAATACCAAGTTTGCTAAGTCCTTCTGCCATCACCTCAATTCTATCACATTCTTTTACTTTTAGCTCTTGTGCGTTAGTGACTGTGCTGGTGCCATTTGCTTGACTCATGGCGATAAATAATACTGGAAATTCATCAATGGCTAATGGCACGAGATGAGGGGGTACTGTAATGCCGTTTAGGGTACTTGATTTCACGCGAATATCTGCTAGTACTTCACCGCCTATTTCTTGCTCATTCGTTAGGGTAATGTCTGCACCCATAAGCCTGAGAATATCTATTACTCCTGTACGGGTTGGGTTGATGTTTACCCCTTGTAGGGTAATATCTGCATCTTGAGCAATACTTGCTGCCACCATAAAAAAGGCAGCACTAGAAATATCACTCGGTACGGTAATATTTGTGGCAGTGAGCTCACTAGGGGTGAGGCTGATAGTGTTATTTTTCTTAGTGACTTTCACGCCAAACCCTCTGAGCATCCGCTCAGAGTGATCACGAGTAACCTCTGGCTCGGTAACAGAAGTTACTCCAGAGGCATATAATCCTGCTAAGAGTACACAAGATTTCACTTGTGCAGATGCCACCGGCATATCATAATGAATATGTTGTAGTTCAGTCCCAGTTACTTTAAGGGGGAGTTTGCCTTCATTACTTTGAATTTGGGCACCCATTTTCGTGAGTGGAGTAATTACTCTATTCATAGGTCTACCTGAGAGTGACTCATCACCCACCAATGTGGTACTAAAGTCTTGTCCAGCTAATATACCACTCATGAGGCGCACTGCGGTGCCTGAGTTGCCAAGATCTAGCGAGTGTTTTGGTGCGGTCAGTCCATGCAGCCCTACGCCATGAATGATGATTTGATCACCTTTATCAATGATTTCTACGCCCATATCTTTAAATGCTTGCATGGTTGCAAGAGCATCCTCACCACGTAAAAACCCAGTAATAGTAGTGGTGCCATTGGCAAGAGAGCCGAGCATAATGCTACGATGCGAGATAGATTTATCACCTGGAACCTTAATATTGCCAGAGAGTGTGGGAGAATATTGAGTGGTAAATTTCATATAGTTGTTAGTAATTTTGAGAGGCTAATCGTTAATTTGTGCCATTTGTCTGGTTTGTTGTTCGAGTATTAGTGGCTCTATAACTTCGTGTAAATCTCCTTCCATAATTTCATTTAACTTATATAGAGTGAGCTTAATACGGTGATCACTTACTCTGCCTTGTGGGTAATTATAAGTGCGGATTTTTTCACTTCTGTCTCCACTGCCTACTTGTGCTTTTCTATCACTTGCCTGAGCAGATGCTTGTTTTTCTTGTTCAGTAGCTAAAATTCGACTAGCAAGTACCGAAAGTGCCTGAGCTTTATTTTTATGCTGACTTCTGCCATCTTGGCATTCTACCACAGTCCCAGTAGGGATGTGAGTTACTCGTACTGCTGAGTCTGTTTTGTTTACGTGTTGTCCACCCGCACCACTGGCTCTAAAGGTGTCTATTCGCACATCTTTCATATCAATATTAACTTCTTCGACGGTTTCCACCTCGGGCATAATAGCTACCGTACAGGCAGAAGTATGCACTCTGCCTTGACTTTCAGTATCTGGTACCCGCTGCACACGGTGTGTACCACTTTCAAATTTGAGTTTAGAATAGACATTCAGCCCAGTAATTTGAGCAATGATTTCTTTAAATCCGCCGTGATCACCTGCGCTACTACTGATAATCTCTACGTGCCACTTATTACGTTCAGCATAGCGAGAGTACATTTTAAATAAGTCACCAGTGAAAATACTTGCTTCATCTCCCCCTGTGCCTGCCCGTACTTCTAAAATAATATTGCGGTTATCATATTTATCTTTAGGTAGAAGTGCCGCTTTTAACTTAAATTCCAACTTTTCAATTAGGGCAGTATTAGTACTGATTTCCTCTTTTGCGAGTTCTTTGAGTTCTGCGTCTTCTTCACTGAGCATTTCTTTGGCAGTTGCTAGATTGTCTTCTGCCTCGGTAAACTCAGTAAATAACTTCACAATAGGCGTGAGTTCTGCATGCTCAATAGAATACTCTTTAAATTGCTCTTGGTTACTGACAATAGTACTATCAGATAACATTGCCTCTACCTCTTCTAGGCGGAGTACAAGTTGTTGGAGTTTGCTATAAATATTAGGATTCATATTAGTTGGTTTGCACCGTTATATCTATGTGTTCTGGGATACAGCCTTGGCACTGATCAATTTGCTTAATATCCAGAGATTTGATATTTTGTAAGTTATTATGAATGAGTTTATTAGTTAATTGGTCTGCTAGCTTGGTGAGTACTTCATTGGGATTTTTGGATTCTAGATCTTTGAGTGCTTGAGTAATGAGCTCCGTTTTCACTATTTGGGCGTGTTGATGATAATGTTTTATCAACTCTTTGTGTTCTTGATGAGCAAGTTCGTTGATATATGCTGCATTAAGTTCGTTGATTTTAGCGAGAGCGAGTTCTTTAGTTTCTGCTCTATTTTGCTCATTTTCTTGAATGACTTGTTTGAGGTCATCTACAGTATATAAAAACACATCATCAAGCTCTGCGACCTGTGCCTCTACATCACGCGGGATAGCAATGTCTAAAATAAACATAGGCTTACGCTTACGTTTTTTAATGCTACTTTCTACCAAGCCTTTGCCAATAATTGCCACTTCAGCGGCAGTGGAGCTAATCACAATATCACCTTGGTGAAAGTACTCACAAAGTTGCTTGATGCTGATAATTTCTACAGAAACATCACTGAGTTCTGCCAAAATTTTCTCTGCATTTTTGGGGGTTCTATTGGCGATGATAATATGCTTAATGTGTTTTGCTGCCAAGTGCTTAGCACTTAATTCAATCATCTCACCAGAGCCAATTAGTAGAGCAGTATGATGTGATAAATCAGCAAATATTTTTTGACTGAGCTTTACTCCCAAAAAGGCAACAGATACTGGATTTTTGCCAATATCGGTAGTAGTACGAATTTTTTTAGCAACACTAAATGCATGTTGAAATACGTGGTCTAACTCTGAGCCGAGCGCATCCATGTCTTTGGCAATATTATAACTATCTTTAAGTTGCCCTAGTATTTGAGGCTCTCCCACTACAAGTGAATGCAGTCCAGAGGCAACTTGACACAAGTGATGAATAGCATCCGCACCTTCATAACATTCTATATAGTTGCGTAACGTATCAGCTGACAGGTGATGATACTGAGCTAAAAACTCTGTGAGTTGATCTTGGGCATTACTCGCATTACTCGCAGAAGTGCTAATATACATTTCTAAGCGATTACACGTAGAAAGAATCGCACTACCAGCGATAGAGTCGTTGGACAGAAGCTCAGATGTTGCACGAGAAATATCACTTTGACTAAAGGCGACTTTCTCGCGAATAGCTACTGGAGTCTTGGTATGATTAATGCTAAGAGCAACAAGTGCCACTGAGAATTTGTAGGTGGTTAAAGATATATAATTATACGTTAAATTCTGGTAAAATTCACCCCTTATCTTTCATCTGGTCGCGGTTGAAAGGTAGGGTAGTAGAGGTTATCTACTTATTTTTTCCCTTTTTGGAGAAGTATTATGAGCATTACAATTAATGCAACCACAAGAGATACCAGAGGAAAAGGTGCGAGCCGCCGTCTTCGTAAAGAACACAGAATTCCTGCTATTGTATATGGTGCGAGTAAAGACGCCCAAAATGTATCATTAGATACCTTTGAAATCAGTCATTTACTAGACTTTGATGATGATATTTACTCATCAATCTTAGAACTTAGTATTGATGGTAAAAAAGCAGAGAAAGTCATCTTAAAAGACATGCAGCGTCACCCCGCACAAAATGTGGTTACCCACATGGATTTCCAACGAGTAAGTGCAAAAACAGCAATCACTACAGCAGTTCCTATTGTGCTCACTGGTATGAGTGAAAATGCTGATATTCGTTTAGGTGCGATTATCAATAAGTTTATTGATATGGTTGAAATCAAGTGTTTACCTAAAGATTTACCATCATCAATTGAATTAAATATTTCTGAGCTTCCAATTGGCGGTAGTGTGCGCCTGAGTAGTTTAGAAGTTGATAAAAAAGTAATTATTACTGCACTTAATCACAATGATGATTCGCATGATCAAACTGTTGTATCACTTTCTGCACCGAAAATCAAGCGTGAGAAGAAAGCAGGCGGTTCTGATTCAGATGGATAAGACGCAGCAGCAGAATAATCTAACATATATGTAATCCGATAATATGGCTATTACTTTGATTGTGGGTCTGGGTAATCCAGATGATACGTATCAGCATAATAGGCATAATATTGGATTTCATTTTGTCAATGCTATTGCCCATTTACATGGTGGCAGTTGGAAATTAGAAAAAAAATTCTTTGGTGCTTTAGCCAGCATTACTCTAGGTGAGTCTCAGGTGCTATTACTCAAACCAACGACCTATATGAATGATTCTGGGAAGTCAGTCGTAGCAGTAGTTAAGTATTATTCTTTAGATACTCAGCAAGTATTAGTAGCCCATGATGAGCTTGATTTAAACTTAGGCACGACCAAACTCAAATATTCTGGTGGACACGGTGGACATAATGGCTTGCGTGATATTTCTGCAAAAATCACTAAAGATTATTATCGTCTGCGTATCGGCATTGGTCGTCCACCCGTAGGATGGGAGGTGGCGAAGTTTGTGCTCAGTAACCCATCTACCAAAGAATTTGAAGTATTAATCGAAAGTATGTTACCAAGCATAGAACATATAGAAGATATTGTCCAGCACACTGAACAGACAATGAAAGTCATTAACACACCACAAATAAAAGGATAAATTATGGGCGTAAAGTGCGGTATTGTCGGCTTGCCGAATGTTGGAAAATCAACCTTATTTAATGCACTTACAAATGCAGGCATTGCTAGTAGTAATTACCCATTTTGCACAATTGAGCCGAATACTGGGGTAGTAGCTGTGAGTGATGAACGTCTAGATACTATCGTAGAAATGGTACAACCAGAAAAAGTTATTCCAACCACTATGGAGTTTGTAGATATTGCAGGATTAGTGGAAGGTGCATCCAAGGGCGAAGGACTTGGGAATAAATTTTTAGCAAATATTCGCGAAACTACTGCGATTATTCATGTAGTCAGATGCTTTGAGAGTGAGGATATTATCCATGTCGCAGGTAAAGTATCTCCTCTTGATGATATTGAAACAATCAATACTGAGCTGATACTTGCTGACCTTGAACAAGTAGAAAAATCATATCAAAAAGCGCTCAAAAACTCCAAATCCGGCAATAAAGATGGGGTGCCACTGAAACATCTTTTAGAAAAAATCTTACCCGTATTAGAATCGGGTAATCCCGTACGCAGTATTGATTTTGATGAAGAGGAGGCAAAAGTGCTTTCTACTATTCAACTCCTGACCACTAAAAAAGTACTCTATGTGGCAAATGTCAGTGAAGATGGGTTTGAGAATAATCCGCATTTAGATATAGTCACTGAGTATGCTCAAAAAGAAGGTGCAGAAGTCGTGAGTATTTGTGCAGACATTGAACAAGAAATTGCCGCACTTGAGCCTGAAGAAAAAAAAGAATTTTTGAGTGAAATTGGGCAGACTCAAACAGGATTAGAGCGACTTATTTTTGCTAGTTATAAACTACTGGGGCTCCAAACCTACTTTACTGCAGGACCAAAAGAAGCCAGAGCATGGACTATTAACATCGGTGATACCGCTCCTAAGGCTGCAGGGAAAATCCACACTGACTTTGAAAAAGGGTTCATTCGAGCAGAAACCATAGGATATGACGATTTTGTAGCATGCGAAGGCGAGAAGGGTGCTAAAGAGCAGGGAAAAATGCGAGTAGAGGGTAAGGAGTATATAGTTGCCGACGGGGATATTATGCACTTCCTCTTTAACAACTAACTACGTCTTTTGAGTTTTTACTTTGTTGTACTGCGAAAAACATTCAGTCATTTACTACCAGTAAACTCCTTCATCTTTTTCTTGTGCGCCTCGTAAAATTCTCAAAATACTTGTTAGTAAGAAAGTGTGTCGGTTTATTTTATGCACATTTTGCATAATTTTAGGTGCTATTGTAGTAGGTCAATAATGGTATCCAACCCACCAAACTCAATGCAAATATCAGCGTAGTCTTTAACTACTTGTTTAGCGTGGTATGCTACTGAAAGTCCTGATATGTTCATCATTTTAAGATCATTTGCCCCATCTCCACAGGTAATAATTTGGCTGTTATCATAGGGCAAGTTATCTATAAACTTGGCTTTTTCACTGGCATTTATGATCGTCCCTAACGCCCTGCCTGTTAGGGTATGGTTGTGTTCCTCAAGAGTGTTTGAGAGGTGAGCATTTAATCCAAGCTCATGAGAAATACGACCAGTAAAGTAGGTAAACCCACCAGAGACCACTGCAGTGTAGATATTTTGCTGATGTAAAAAATTCATGAGCTCTCTAGCTCCTGGGTTAAGAGTTAGTTTATTAGTATATACTTGTTCAAGTACATTTACATCTAGCCCCTCTAGGAGTGCTACCCGTGCACGTAATGACTCGTTAAAGTCTAGCTCACCACGCATTGCTTGTTCGGTGATAGCTGCTACTTGTGGCTTGAGGTTCGCATAATCTGCAATTTCATCAATACACTCAATGCTAATTAGGGTAGAGTCCATATCAGTCACAAATGCTTTTACTTGTGCTGGGTCAAAATGTTCTGGCAGGAGATTTATATCCACCTGATAGGTTGCTCTTAATAAGGCTAATTCTACTGGTTTATCTGTCTGAAAGCGATAGTGTGTACCGAGTGAGATAAGAGTACTCTTAGTAAGGTCTGCAATATCCTCTGCAACTTGAGTATTTTGAGTATGAATGAGATAGGTATTCATTTAAGAGATAACAATAATAATATAGCGATATTTTATCGTCATTGAGGAACATTAAATAACATTGAGCAACAACAAAAAAATAATGACTATTTACATAAGATACTCAGACAAATATATATCAGCCCCTTTAATAAAACCCAAAGTATAATTAATATATAGTCATATTTTAAATGATGGATTATTAGGGTGGCAGGATACTTGCACTTTACAAGGCAAATAGAGAAATGAGGGGATACAGTGATGTGTACCGCTCAAATTTCAATCATCCATAAAGAGAAAATAGATGTGTTAGTAGAAAATCAAAAGATTATTATTAATGAGTTATAAGGAGATGAAAAATGATATTAACCCAAAGAATAGGTATTTTTATTCTGTTAGGAGTGTAATTTATGTACAGAGATGATGAAACTCGCAGACTTGATGCTTATATTAGTGATGGGGAAGTTATGGAAGCCAGAAAAAGAAAAGAAAGACTATCGTTAATTAAAGATTTGATAGTTATTATTGCATCAGTTAGTACTCTAGCTGTAACAATAATCACTCATTTATGATACGAAAAAACCCAAATAATACTTTTTACTGTAGACATACGCCAAGGGTGAGTAAACGCCACCAAAAACGCTTTAAGAGTAGATAAAAAGAGTAGTGTATGAACGCTATTTATGTGACACGATGAAATGTGCAAGATATGTCATCCAAAAAAAAGATGAATGTAAGATGGTGCGGAAGGAGAGACTCGAACTCTCACGCCATCGGCACTGGAACCTAAATCCAGCGTGTCTACCAATTCCACCACTCCCGCGCGAAACACACCATTATACCTATTAAAAAACAGTAAAATCAGGGTTTTTCTACTAGTGTTTCACGCGGTGATATTGCCAGTAGTATTGTGATAATGTACGTAGATTTGTACCGCATACATTTTAAAATAACTAGATACATTTAATTTCGTAGCATATGTGTGGCATCGTAGGTGGCATCAGCAAACAAAATATTACTCCAGTGTTACTTACTGGACTCAAAGCCCTAGAATATAGAGGCTATGATTCTGCGGGTCTTGCTCTGGTGCAAGATGCTCAGATAGTCCGTAAGCGTGCAGTAGGTAAAGTTGTTGAACTAGAACGTATTATTGATGATACCTGCAAAGGTAATATAGGCATTGCCCATACGCGGTGGGCTACTCATGGCGAACCTACTACTGCCAACGCTCACCCACATGTATGTAATAGTTCTATAGCAGTCGTACATAATGGCATTATTGAAAATTATACTGATTTAAAAGAAAAACAACATAATTATATATTTAGCTCTGCTACAGATACCGAAACCATTTGCCATGAGGTATTTGAACATCACTCAGGTGATTTACTCAGTGCTGTCATTGAGGCTGTTGATCATATGTATGGTGCCTATGGCATTGGGGTGATTGCCAAAGATAGTGAGCATTTGATTGCTGCCAAACAAGGCTCGCCATTAGTGATTGGGCTGAGTGATAATGGGAATTACATCGCTTCTGATGTTATGGCGTTGATTGATATTACGAAAAAATTTATCTACCTTGAAGATGGTGATATTGCTGATATTACTCTACATGAAATCACTATTTACAATAGTGGTAAGAGAGTCAAGCGTCCTATTATTACTTCCTCGCTTTCTGCGAATGCAGTCCAACTCGGTAATTATAATCACTTTATGCAAAAAGAGATTTTTGAGCAACCCCAAGCAATTAGCGATACTCTAGAGGGTCGTATTACTGAGGATAGGGTGCTGATTAATAGTTTTGGCTTTAATGCAACTGCAGTTTTTGCCGCAGCTACTAAGGTGCAAATTATTGCGTGTGGTACGAGTTACCATGCAGGATTGGTAGCAAAATATTGGTTGGAAGAAATCGCCAGAGTGCCAACTAATATTGAATTAGCAAGTGAGTATCGTTACCGAAATCCGTTGATTTTAGATAATACACTTTTTGTTTTTATTTCTCAAAGTGGGGAGACTGCAGATACGCTAGAAGCACTCAAAATGGTACAAAAATTATCCCCAAGTAGTAACACGCTAGTGATTTGTAATAATGCTGAATCATCAATGACCCGCATTGCTGACTTAGTATTTCTCACTAAAGCAGGTCCTGAAATTGGGGTAGCTTCAACTAAAGCATTTACCACTCAATTAGTTGCACTTTCACTCTTTATGGTCAGTATAGGTAAGGTGCGTGGTACTATTACTCCAGAGAGAGAAGCACTGATTGTTAAGGGGTTACTCAGATTATCAGGGCTTATTCATAAGGCACTTGCACAAGAAGATATCATAAAAGAACTCGCAGCTGATTTAGGTACTTCATTTAATGCTTTATTTTTAGGTCGGGGTACGATGCATGCTATTGCTATGGAAGGCGCACTCAAACTTAAAGAAATTAGCTACATTCATGCCGAAAGTTACCCTGCGGGGGAATTAAAGCATGGACCTATTGCCCTGATTGATGATAAAACACCAGTGATAGCAGTAGCACCTAATGATGCATTACTTGATAAACTCAAATCAAATCTCGCTGAGGTGAAGTCTCGCGGTTCGCAAATGATTGTATTTGAGGATGAAGAAGCAGAAGTTGAGCCAGTAGAAGGAATGAAAATTATTCCGATTACTAAAAATTTAGGACGGATTACCGCACCAATTATTTTTACTATTCCATTGCAATTACTGAGTTATCACACCGCCTTATTAAAAGGGACAGATGTTGATAAACCACGCAATTTAGCAAAATCCGTAACTGTAGAATAAGATGATTAGTCATAAATTATATTTTGAAAGTCAATATTCCATGGATATTATTGATCAACTTGCTCGCGAAAAAGAAGCAGTTGGGTACTATAACTTGCCGTATCAAGATACGAGTTATGTTGCTGAGTATCTTGCTCAGCTTCCTCTTGATGAGATAGAAGTTCTGGTAGTCGTAGGTATTGGTGGGAGTTCCCTTGGTATTCGAGCGGTGTATCATTTTATTAAGGCGTCTCGCACATTACCGCGAAAATTATATTTTATGGGGAGCACAGACCCGCTTTCTATTACGAATACACTCAATAAAGTTAATATTAAGAAAGCACATTTTATTGTGATTTCAAAATCTGGTACTACTATTGAAACTATTGCCACATATAAATATTTATTGGATTTCATTCCCAAAAATCAGTTTTCGTTTATTACTGATGCTGGGTCAAAATTAGATATGCACGCCAGAGAAAATAAACAGATCGTGTGTAATATTCAGCCAAATATTGGTGGTCGGTTTTCTGTATTTAGTATAGTAGGTATTATTCCATTAGCGTTGGTTGGTATAGATTATCTTGAATTACTCACTGGTGCAAGAAAGGTGAGTGATGCATTTTGGCAAAAACAAAATAGTGATATTGTGAAGAAAGCTTATTTTCTAGCCAAACATCAGCACATCTATAATATCAATACCATTTTTAGTTATAGCGATAGTCTAAATTATTTTAATGACTGGTTTGTTCAGTTGTGGGGTGAGAGTTTAGGTAAAAAACAAGAGCATTCTGAGCTTAATGTGGGACCTACGCCAATTGGGCTTATTGGACCCAAGGATCAGCATTCATTTCTCCAACTTATTGCTGATGGCACACGTGATAAGACAGTAAGTTTTATTACTATTGCCAATAACACTCAATCTGTAAGTGTGCCGAATATTAGCCTGACGCATTTAGAAGAACTTGATATGCTTAATGGCTTATCATTTACTGAAATAATTAATAATCAGTCACATAGTACTATGAAAGCACTTCAGCAAATGGGTGATATTCCTTTAGAAGAAATTATCTTACATGGGCAAGATGAACATACTATTGGTGAGCTATTATTTTATTATCAACTCTTAACTTCATTAGTAGGCAAATTACTGGCTATTAATACCTATAACCAACCAGGAGTGGAGCTTGGTAAACAAATTTTAAAAGATACTTTAAGGTGATGTCTTATGATTAATTGTTGTTTATTTCCTGTAGCAGGACTGGGAACACGTTTTTTACCTGCAACTAAAACAATTCCCAAAGAAATGTTTCCTATTGCCTCTAAACCACTTATTTTATATGCAGTTCTTGAAGCATTAGATAGTGGCATTACTAATATGGGGTTTATTACCAGTAAACATAAAAAAGCCATTGAAGATTTTTTTGATTACAATGCTGATATTCATAATATTGTCAAGGGAACAAGTAAAGAGCAATTACTTGATGAAGTATTTTATGCGATTAATCATGCATCATATACCTATACCAGACAACAAGAGCAAAAAGGGCTTGGTCATGCGATATTACAAGGTGAGCAGCTCTCTAATGGTGACTGCTGTGTCATTTTGCCTGATGATTTATGCGTAAACCCTGATGGTGAAAGTGTCATACAACAAATGCTCACCCTTTATCGGGAGCATCGTTGCTCTATTGTGGCAGTAGAAGAGATTCCAAAAGAAGAGAGTAATAAATACGGGGTGATTGATGGCAATGAAATTAGTGAAGGCGTATATGAAATCACTAATATGATTGAAAAACCCGAACCCGAAGAAGCACCAACTAATCTGGCAATTATTGGGCGTTATATTTTGACACATGATATTTTTAATATTCTGCATCATACTTCAGTAGGCAAAGGCGGAGAAATTCAAATTACTGATGCATTATTAACACAAGCACAACAATCTAAGGTGTTAGCGTATAAGTTTCAGGGGAAACGATTTGATTGTGGATCTATTGATGGATTTATAGATGCTACAAATTATTTTCATCAAAATAATTAATCGTCTATAGCCCACTATTAATCATGCCTATCACATGAGGTATTAGGGTATTAGCCCAAACATTATATCTTTATGCTTAGTATATTGCTAAAATCAATACCACAACATTTAACAACTCATTGTGAATCTGCTGGAATTGATAAATAAAAATCTGTATCTAGGTCATTCGTTTACGAACAGTCAGGATTTTGTCGTACAGATAAATACACACAAGGAGTTCACTCTATTGTGGGTTCACCACCTGTAATTACACCACTTATCAAAGCAATTAGACTCATTCTTTTATAGGGTACTAGCATATGATATTTACCCAAATTAAGCGATTGTTAGTGTTACTACAGCTCATATTAATGATATAGAGTATTTTGGAGCTATGCTAAAATAAGACTAGTAAAATTTAACGGAATGGATAAAAAATCATTTAATTTACATCTAACAGAATTCAGCAAAAACCGTTTAAGTTGTCATGATCCTAAGAATAATACGACAACTCATCCTACAAAGTTTGTAGTTGCACTCAGTGGTGGGGTGGACTCTGTAGTGTTATTGCATTATCTCGCTACACATTTTGCTACCGAGTTTGTACGTGCTGTTCATGTAAATCATCGTTTTAGTCCTCATGCTCATGAGTGGCAAGTGTTTTGTGAACAATACGCTACTGCACTAGGAATTGACTTCACGGTACTTCATGTAAATATACCTACCGAACATAATATTGAAGCCACTGCCCGGGAACTACGCTATGAGGCGTTATATGCTCAACTACACTCAGAAGAAATGCTAGTTACTGCCCACCACCAACACGACCAAGCAGAAACAGTACTTCTGCATGCATGTAGAGGCAGTACTGCGTTAGGTTTAAGTGCAATGACAGAATATGCTGATAGATTGTGGCGACCATTTTTGCACACTACTAAATCATGGATTAGGCAATATGCTGTGAAGCATGAGTTACAGCATATAGAAGATGAAAGCAATGCGAATACGTATTTTCGCCGTAACTTTATGCGTCATACTATTATCCCTGCTTTAGAAGAAAAATACCCGAGTGTAGTAGAATCTCTGGCAAAGGTGGCATCTCATCAGCAAACCGCCAGAAGATTATTAGATGATTTAGCTAAGTTGGATATAAAGCAGTATCAGATTATGAGTGAGCAACGATTACTATGTAATGCTTTAATCAAATTAAGTAAAGAACGTGCTTTAAATGTCATCTATTGGTATTTGCGAGAGCAGAATATTCCTTTGCCACATTCGGGTATTGGTGAGCAACTCTATGCTTCGTTATTTGCCAAAGCTGATGCCACACCACATATCACTTGGTCAAAAGTGCATTGGCGGATATTTCAGGCACAAGTATATGTAGAAACCCATGACACGCCCATACGAGAATGCGAGTGGTATGATGCTTTAAAAGATATTGCTGGGTTTAATATTACATACCGAACTAAGGGTCAGCGCATTCGTTTTGCTCATAAAGCGCATTCTGAAGAATTAACTGAAGTGATGCGAGTACATCAGATTCCACAGTGGAAGCGTGATACTACTCGGCTATACCACATTAATGAAGAGTTAGTAGCGATAGAATATATTGGAGTGGTGAACCAAGAATATTTTGCTCAGCTTACTACAAATAATGCTTAATTTCTGCCATTGAATCTAGCACTGCATCAGGGTGTGCATCTGTAATATCTTGCCCATGGTTATAGCCATAACTCATACAAATAATGTTAAAACCCGCAGCACGTGATGCTTTTACATCAGAGATAGAATCACCAAGCATGAGGCATTCATTCGGCTGCACTTGAAAAAAATTTGCTGCATATAATAATGGCATAGGGTCAGGTTTTTTTCTTTCAAGGTCATCACCGCAAATGATGAGCTCAAAACGATCAAATAAACCTAAATTTTTAAGCAGTGGGTGGGTAAATGCCCGTGCTTTATTAGTTACGCACCCAATGGTGTATTGTTTATTATCCAGATAATCTAGTGCTTCTGCTACACCATCGTATATTACAGATTTACGAGAGACATTTTCTTTATAGATTTCTAGAAATAATGGATACGCCTCATCATATTCTACTTGGTTCACCATACCTTCTAACTCACCAGTAAGCATTCGCTCTACTAATTTTGGTACGCCATTGCCTACCCAATTACGTACATGTTCTTCACCCCATGGCTGTTTACCGAGTGCAATCATAGTAGCATCAACTGAAAAGGTTAAATCAGGCACACTATCGACTAAGGTCCCATCGACATCAATCATAATAAGTTTGGGCTGGAGTGAGAGTTCTGAATGCATTATTGTTTTGCAAAAAAAGGAATAGCAATATTTTGCCCTAAAACAAGTAAGGTAAATTAGCTAACGATGGTAATATAGTTTGGCATGCAATACCATCAACAGATAACTATATAAATAATGTGTGCGTCGGGGAATTGCGTTATCAGAAGTAGTGGTGATTACTGGGGCGTATAACCCTCTATAGTAGATACGCCGTTAAACAATCTTATGGGTTATAGAGACCAAGATTGCCAGAGCATGTAATCACCACATAATTAATATTTTACAGATTATCTAATATTTAGCAAATAATGAGTTAATTCGTACTGGTTACTCTATTACACTATGTGTAATTACTCATCCCACTAAATCCCATTATTACCCACTAAATCCCACTACGTATCTTAATTTTCCTTATATGTATCTTGCCCTTTTACAGTAAGAAGACTACAGTATAATCTTTGTAATCAATATTTATATATACAAATGAAGATAGGATTTATCGGCTGCGGGAATATGACGCGCAGTATTGTTGCTGGTATGTTAGCACAGGAATTTAACGCCCGAGATATATTGGTGCATGATCTTTCTAAAGAAGCGATGAATGGCTTAAATGAGCAGCATGGGGTGAGTCCTGCATCACTTGCTACCTTGGCCGCCACCTGTGAGATTATTATTTTGGCAGTTAAGCCACAGCATATTACCCAGCTTAGTACCCAACTTATTAGTCATATATCAGCTAATAGTACCATAGTATCTATTCTTGCCGGAGTTACTACTGATACTATTCATTCTCTTTTAGGGATTACCCAGAGCATTAGAGTAATGCCAAATACGCCTGCAATGATTGGTAAATCTGCTTCAGCATTATTTGCTACTGCAGAGCAACACCCTGTTGTGGAGCAAATATTTCAGAGCATTGGCTATGCTACTTGGGTAGAAAAAGAAAGTGATATTGATATTGTTACTGCCTTGTCTGGTAGTGGACCTGCATACTTTTTTAGCTTTTTTGAAGCGATGATTGCCACCGCTACCAATATGGGACTTGATAGACATACTGCTACTCAGTTATGCTTACATACTGCTATTGGTGCTGGTGAACTAGCATTAGCTACAAGTGAAGACTTAGCTACACTGCGTGAAAATGTGACCTCAAAAGGAGGCACTACTGAGGCAGCACTCCAGTCTTTTACTCACGATGAAATGGGGCTTATTATTGAGCAAGCAATGCAAAGTGCCTATAAAAGAGCACTAGAACTCAGTGCAAAATAACCATGGAAGTAACCATAGTACCCTCACGTATTTTTATCATTGGTGTATTGGTGATACTTCTTTGTATTATCCTCACAAGTGTTTCACTCTATGAGGTTGAAATTGCTACTATAGTAAGTAGTATTAGTGCAATATATGGTGGGTATTTGATATACTCTCAGTCTCAGGAAACATTAGTTATTCGTAATGAGAGTGCAGTGCTTAATAGTACCTCTATTATCAACCTTAAGTGTAGAAGTGTAGCTGGACTCTACCTGATTATGCAGTACCAAGATGCTCACGTGCCCCATAAGAATCACAGTAAAGTACTCTTTTTTGATAGCATTCGCGGGGCAACTGTAGCTGAATTATTACGCAGTCAGTATGTTTGAATTAGAACAGCAAGATGAGTTTAAGCTCAATATCTTACTCAAAACCACTCAAGCTATTCGCATTGATACCTATAAGTTAGAAGTGGTAGGGCTTGGGCATGATATGAGTGAAAAAATTGTAAAACTCAACCCCGTAGTAGATAGTGCGCAATATATTAAAGATGTGCAACAATTTCTCACAGAAAAAGTATTAGGCTCTATGGGTGGGTACCCTGCATACTTACAGCGCTGGTCGAAAATGGGTCAAGTAGATAGTAGTAACTTACGTAACTTGCTTAAAATTGGCAGTATCGGGGCAACAATTGCGGTGGCAAACTCTAAGTATTTAACAAATGAATTATTACCACTGGTGTGGTGGTGTGCTACTAACACTGATGAACAAGCGGAAGTAGGGCGTTATTTACTCTCAAGGAATGATTTTTTAGCTCATGATATTTCTAAGCATATTGCCCAGTATTTACTAGAGTTTTTACCTTTTAGTGAGCATCCACTAGACCAATTAGTAACTACGAGTTTAATTTTGCAAAGTGAGTTGATTGACTCAGAAAAGAAGCAAAAACTCTGGAAAATGGGTGGACGAAAAAACTACATTTTAGTGTCTTTTTTAGAAAGGCAAAAAGGTAAGTTATTTGATGATGGTTTGCCATATCAAGAATATGATGAGTTAGAGTTGAGTGTTGCCAGTGGACAACAAAACCAGCTCTTTATCCGTACATGTATGCAAGTGCTAAAAAAAATTAACGAAGAGCATACGCTGTATAAACTTCTTGAAGTAATTCATGAGCATTTTCAGCATCCTGATATTCTGCGTAGTCATACGATAGAGGATATTGAGCTACAGTTGGGGCAATATAAAAATCCAAAGCTACGTGCTCGGTATTTTTTAGCAGGAGTCACAGAGTCACTGGTCATTAGTGAGATTTCAGCTCATAGTTTATCTGGTTCGACTATTCGTAAAAAACTTGCATATATTTTAGAACCTATTAGTACCGCACTTATTACTCTCACAAAATAGTTACTTCAGAGGGTGGTGGAGTGAGTGCTCTTTTTTGAGAGTAATATTTTGTATTTGAGTATAAATTTGAGTAGTAGAGATATCACTATGCCCAAGCATAAGTTGCACACTTCTAAGGTCAGCACCATTTTGCACCAAATGCGTGGCAAAGGCATGACGTAAGCTATGAGGAGAAATAGGTTTGCTAATCCCTGCGAGCGCAACATAGTTTTTAATAATATAAAAAAAGTTTTGGCGTGACATGCTACTTCCTCGTTTTGAGACAAAAAAACTATCTTCATTGCTATTTACCAGTATGGGGCGTACTTCACTCAGGTATGCACTGATTAAGTCCATAGCTGGTTCACTCATAGGCATTACACGTTGTTTACTTCCTTTGCCAGTAATGAGTAAAAATCCTTCTGAAAGTTTAATATCAAAGTGATTGAGTGAGATAATTTCACTCACCCGTAACCCACAGGAGTACATGAGTTCTATCATTGCCCTATCTCGTTTACCAAGCAGAGTGGTGGTATCAATACTTTCGAGTAAGGCATCTACTTCATCTACACTCAGAAGAGAAGGGAGTTTTTTCTCAAGTTTAGCAAGCGTAATATGCTGCATTGGTGAGATGGTAATAATGTTCTCTGCCAGCATATATTTATAAAAATTTCTTAAGGTGGAAATCAGTCGGTTATTACTCCTACTACTCACCTCTCTGGACTCAATATATTTTATGACATCCTCCTTGGTAACTGTAGTTAAGTCCTTATTAATATAAGTACTAAACCGGGTGAGGTCATTTCTATAGGCGCTTAGTGTGTGTTGACTAGGAGATTTTTTCAGCCACAGGTTGTCTAAAAATTCAGAAATAAGTTCAGCATTCATAAGCATATATTATACAAAAAGTTAAATGTATAGATTTGCTTAAATACTTGGGCTATAATTTATAGATTATGTATTTAGGAAGGAATAATTGTATGAAGTGTTTAGTCGGAATTATTTGCGTACTACTGACAAGTGTTAGTTTTGCAGGTAGTAACTTTAGTTTTATCGCTCTTGGTGATACTGCATATAAAAATGAAGATTATCCAAAGTATCATTCTTTAATTGATACTATAAACTCAATTAATCCCGCATTTACTATTCATGTTGGTGATACTATGGGGTATCCTCAGTTATGTAGCGATGAACACTATTCAAAAATTACTAATGCTTTTCATAGATTTCGGCATCCATTAATATATACCCCTGGTGATAATGAATGGACTGATTGTTATAATGATTCTATTTCATCTGATACCGAACCTGATAAATACGCTGATTATATTCTTGGGCGTTTGACAGCAATACGAAATTTGTATTTTTCAAATGGTAATAGTCTTGGTAAACACCCAATAGCATTAATTAGGCAAAGCGATATAGATAAAAAATTTAGTACCTTTTCTGAAAATAGTTATTGGATACATAATAACGTATTATTTGCTACTATGCATATTGTTGGAAGTAATGATAATTTTCATCCTCACATTAAGCAATTAACTCTTGAGTCGATTCAACGTAGACACGCAGGGTTTCATTGGGCGATGCACTTACTAAAAGTCGCTAAAAAAGAAAAGGTTAAGGCATTAGTAATTGCAGGACATGCAAATTTATTTGGGTCTGAAAAAGCAACTGGAAAGGTAGCACAATATTCTGGAAAACGTGTGCGTGGAGGTGAGCATGGACCTTATGGAGGATACGTATATGCACTGGCATCCTTAACATATAATTTAGAAATACCTGTTTTATATATACATGGAGATAGTCATGAGTTTGTTATCGACCGCCCTTTATTAAAGAGTAGTAATCATGAGTATTCAACTTTGCAACTTACTAATTTTACTCGGGTGCAAGTACCAGCCCACCCAGAAAATAAAGCAGTAAAAATTTCTATTGACCTTAATAACTCATACCCTTTTAATTTCACAATTATTGGTGATTAATTCTTTATTAAAAAAATGCCCGCTTCATGCGGGCATTTTTTTTGACAAGAAAAAACTTATTTTTTGATAATTTTTTCTTTAATACGAGCAGCTTTACCAGTGAGTCCACGTAAGTAATAGAGCTTAGATTGGTGCACTTTACCACGACGTTTTACCGTGATGCTATCAATCATATTTGAATGTGTTTGGAATACTCTTTCCACACCTTCACCATAAGAAATCTTACGCACAGTAAATGCAGAGCCAATACCGCGATTTTTTTTCGCAATCACTACACCTTCAAATGCTTGCAGTCTTTCGCGGTTTCCTTCTACGACTTTTACTTGTACAGTTACAGTATCACCCGCACCAAACTCAGGGATGTCTTTTAATTGTGCTTGTTCAATTTTATCAATCGCGTTCATGAGTATCCTTTACTAAAATCACATGTATGTCACATTATGTGAGATGTGTCAAATTCGTTATAATTGAAAAAGTTATCTCTTTAGTATTTTGTTCTAAAACGCATACCTTTAGAATACACTCTCTGTGAATCCAGATAAACTCTTACAAAAAAACGTGCAATTATACCGTTATTTTTGTATAATTACAATCTTAACGTATATTTAATTTTAGGTAATATGGGCAGTGTTGTAGGCTTTAAAGAAATAGACAGAAAACCCGAAGACTATAAAGATGTAGCTTTGCGTATTGAGGATTATAGTGAAATCACTATTAGCACTCATGACCAAGCACACCTGACTTCTCAAGGGGCAAGATGCATGGATTGTGGTGTGCCATTTTGTCAGTCTGATAACGGCTGTCCTATTAATAATCTCATTCCTGAGTTTAATGATCTCATCTATAAAAATCGGTGGGAAGATGCCTATTATCGCCTCATCAAGACCAATAACTTCCCAGAATTTACCGGTAGAGTTTGCCCTGCACCGTGTGAAGGAAGTTGTGTATTAGGCATGAATGCACCTGCGGTTACGATTAAAAATATTGAACAAGCAATTATTGATGAAGCATTTAATAGCGGTTTAGTGCAAGTGCGTAAAGTAACACAGAGAACGGCAAAGTCTGTGGCAATTGTTGGTTCGGGCCCTGCGGGACTTGCGGCGGCTGATGAGTTAAATCAAATGGGGCATAATGTCACTGTATATGAGCGTGCAGATAAAATTGGTGGCCTGCTTATGTACGGTATTCCAAACATGAAGCTTGATAAAGGCATTGTTGATAGACGAGTTGATTTATTACGTGAAGAAGGCATTAGTTTTGTGACTAATACTAATATCGGTACGGATATTAGCTTAATAGACTTACAAGAAGAGTTTGATGCAGTACTACTTACCACTGGTGCGACCAATGCGCGTAACTTACCAGTAAAAGGTCGTGATAGCGCTGGTATTCACTTAGCAATGGAATATCTCACAGATGCGACTAAATCATTACTCACTGATACTCAAGTAGAAATTACAGCACAAGATAAGCATGTAATCGTTATTGGTGGTGGTGATACGGGTACTGACTGTATAGCTACAGCAACGCGTCAAGGAGCAAAAAGCATTACTAACTTTGAACTCATGAGCAAGCCTCCAGTAGAGCGTGGTGATAACAACCCATGGCCACTATGGCCACATATCTACCGTGTAGATTATGGACATGCGGAAGCTACTTATAAATATGGCAGTGACCCAAGAGAATATAGCGTCATGACCAAAGAGTTTATTACCGACGGTACAAAGGTTACAGGTATTCAGACAGTGCAAGTAGAATTTACTGATGGTAAGCTAATAGAACTACCAAATACTGAACAAGTATGGAATGCTGATTTAGTATTACTCTCTATGGGTTTTATTTCTCCAGAAGTCATTGATGATCGTGTTTTGCTCGATGCACGTGGGAACTATCAAGCAACCTATGGTGAATATATTACTAACCTAGAAAATGTCTTTACCGCAGGAGATTGCAGAAGAGGGCAGTCATTAGTCGTATGGGCGATTAATGAGGGTCGTGAATCTGCAGCTCAAATCAATAAGTATCTTTCTTAATATATAGAGTTTTTTTACAATATCCTAATTGCAGAGCACTTTATAGTTGCTTTTTATTTATAATTTATTTACAATGAAGCATTTATTAATAATCATACGAGGAGGTATTGTGAATCTATATCGTTATTTTCGCTTCTTAATAGGGCTATTCATTATTTCATTATTTTTAGTTTCATGTGGCGGCGGAGGCAACCCTTCAAGTCCTAGTACGTTAAATATACCAAATGCAACGCTTAATATCCCTGCAAATACCCAAAATATCCCTGCAAATACCGAAGAGGAGTCACTATGAAATATATAATTAACATATTATTACTATTAGGCCTTAGTCAGTTTGCATATGCTGGATATGGGCATAATCAACTTAAATCATTAATCAGTCAGTCAAAAAAATCTATTGACTCTGTGAACCTTATAAGTGAAGCATTGAATCAACATTCTGATAAGGTCCCAGAGAATTGTCTTGAAATCAATAAACCAGTAGGATATTGTGATATATATACCAACCAAAGACTCAGTTTTACTGTTTCCGATACTATGTCTTCCGTACTGGGAGTACCTAGTGGAACAAGATTAGAAGAATATTTCAGCAGTGTGCAAATTAAATATTTAGGCACAGAGAGTCCATATGATAAGACAATTAAGTATGTAATCCCACCAGATTTAACCAGCCCATATACTGCTACTACTTACATTAGTTGGGATAATTCAGGCACTACTAAATATGTTTTATATGAAGACTCTGAAACTAAAGCGAGTACTCTTATAACAGGTATTAATACAAATAAACAAAAATTGGTTACAAGTGGTATTTGGATTAATGATTCCAATATTACATATAGATACAATATTATTATTGAAGAACTGAACACAGCAATTAACGAAATTCAGGTTCGTTTGTCAAGTACGATTGAATCCTCTGAACAAAACGTATTCTTTAATATGACTGCTAAAGCAGATAATAATGGAGGGTATCTTATCTCAGAATTTCATACTGATGCGGCAGGGTTTTACATGCATAGAGAGTCATTTAATGGCAAAGGAAACACATTAGGTCTTGAACAGAGTATTAATGGTATAAATTGGAAAAATATAGACGGTCGTGCAGAGGCAGGGAAATATTTTATTAATGATTCAGCATTTATCTCTAATGTTTATGGTGTTACCGCGACTAATTCAATAGCACTAAATTCCGGAGAACTTAATCAAAAAGCGTATTATTTTGCATTAGTTACAAAAGGTGATACTGTTGCATCGGACTATAGCAATGTTGTAGGTTTTGGTAGTGCTACTGACCTAGATGCTGATGGTACTTATGATTTATATGTAGACTATTTTGCGGATACATCTATCTTACCTGTTGATGTTAATAGTTGCAATGCTGGTGATGGACATGATTACTATCTCATCGATAATACAGGAGATATTAGGAATGTACAAATTTTAAATATTTGTTTATATCAAAAATAAATATTTCATTCTGACTACATACACATAGTAGTTTGTCTCGTGTAATCTGCTATGTGTATCTTATCTGCAACATAAACTTCTTACCTATCCCTAAGGGGATATATCAAAATAGTATCACAAGAGTATAATTTGTCTTGTTCATGCTTCTGAGTTCGCCTACCAGGTACTTTGAAGTTTAGTTAAATATATAACTTAAGGAGACAATATGTCAAATTTATATAATACTCCTAACCTTGATGAGTTAGAAAATGGTCCTTGGCCTTCGTTTGTAACAGGGCTTAAAAAACTTGCTACAGACAATCACGAAGGTGCTGCTATGGCACGTGATGTACTGGCTACACTTGAAACATCTTACGTAACTAAAAAAGGGTATTGGAAAGGTGGTACTGTAGGTGTTGTTGGTTATGGTGGTGGTGTTATCCCACGTTTCAACGAACTGAAAGAAGATGGTGACTATAAATTTAAAGATGCTGGTGAATTCCACACATTAAGAATTCAACCACCTGCAGGTATGCATTACTCTTCAGATTTATTAAGAGATATGTGTGATATGTTTATTGATAACGGCGGTTCTGGTCTTATTGGTCTGCATGGTCAATCAGGTGACATCATGCTTCAAGGTGCTAACGAAGAAAATGTACAAAAAATCTTCAACGCATACAACGACTATGGGTTTGATATGGGTGGTGCTGGCCCTGCAGTACGTACTGGTATGAGCTGTGTTGGTGCTGCACGTTGTGAAATGAGTAACACAAATGAGCAAGCTGCGCACAGAACATTAGTAAATGCATTCCTTGATGATATGCATCGTCCAGCCCTACCTTACAAATTTAAATTTAAAGTATCTGGTTGTGCGAATGACTGTATGAACTCTATTGAGCGTTCAGACTTATCAACTATTGGCACTTGGAAAGATGATATTAAAATTAATCAAGACGCATGGAAAGCAATGGTAGCTGATAAAGGTACTACATACGTAGTAGACAATATCACTTCACGTTGCCCAACTCAAGCGATGACATTAAATGATGATACTTCATTAACTATCGATAATAAAAACTGTGTGAAATGTATGCATTGTTTAAATGTTACTTCACCACTTACTCACAAATATGTTGCGAACGGTGCTGATGGCGCTATCTTAGCTACTGGCGATGAGAAAGGTGTTACTATCTGTATGGGTGGTAAGAGAACTCTTAAAATCGGTGACTTATTTGGTACAGTAGTAATTCCATTTTTACCATTAAACAACTCCGAAGAGCGTGAAGTACTTGAAGACTTCGCTGGCGAGTGTATTGATTTCTTTGCTGAAAATGCGTTAGAGCACGAAAGAACTGGTGAAATGATTGAGCGTATCGGTATTGTAAACTTCATGGAAGGCGTTGGTCTTGAAGTAAACCCTAATATGGTTGATTCTCCACGGTATATGTCATACGTTCGTATGGACAAGTGGGATGAAGAAGCAATCAAATGGTTTGATAACAAAAAAGAAGCAAACGCATAATTACTAACTATTCTATAAGGGAGATAAGTATTCATCTCCCTTATCTTTACATAAAAAGGAGTTAACTATGGCAGAAGCACCAAGAATGCCAATTGAATCTGGGGTTCCAGATCCTATGCAATATATGCACCCAACTATGCGTCGTAATTTTGGTCAGTGGGCATTTCATGATCGTCCGCGTCCGGGTGTACTCAGACATACTTCTAAAAACAATGAAGTAATTTATACAGTACGTTGTGGTACACAACGTCAAATGGATGTATACACTATCAGAAAACTTGCAGATATTGCTGATGAGTTTGCTGATGGATTTATTCGTTTCACAATTCGTTCAAACGTGGAATATATGGTTGCTGATGAAGCAAAAGTTACACCACTCATTGAAAAATTAGAAGCAGAAGGTTTTCCGGTAGGTGGTACAGGTCCAACAGTAAGTATGATTTCTCATACACAAGGTTGGTTACATTGTGATATCCCAGGAACTGATGCATCAGGTGTAGTAAAAGCACTTATGGATGAACTTGTAGATGAGTACCGTAAAGAAGAAATGCCTAACCGCGTACATTTAACAACTTCATGTTGTCAAATTAACTGTGGCGGTCACGGCGACATCGCGGTAAACATTCAACATACTAAACCGCCAAAAATTAACCACGACTTAGTTGCAAACGTATGTGAGCGCCCAAGTGTGGTCGCACGTTGTCCAGTAGCGGCGATTCGTCCTGCGATGGTAAATGGCAAGCCAACTCTTGAAGTTGATGAGAAAAAATGTATTTGTTGTGGTGCATGTTTTCCACCATGCCCCCCAATGCAAATTAATGATCCAGAGCATTCGAAATTAGCTATTTGGATTGGTGGTAAGCACTCAAATGCACGTTCTAAGCCAAGCTTTCAAAAACTTGTTGCATCAAACATTCCTAATAACCCACCAAGATGGCCAGAGGCTGCAGCGGTTATTAAAAATATCTTAGCAGTATATAAAGAAGATGCAAGAGATTGGGAACGCGTGGGTGAGTGGGTTGAGCGTATCGGTTGGCCTTCATTTTTTGAGAAAACTGGTCTTCCATTCACGAAATTTCATATTTCAGATTGGAAAGGTACACGTCACCAATTAAATTCTTCAGCATATATTCGTTTCTAAACAGAGGACTATATGAAATTTGCAATTCAAATTAATGAAGGGCCGTATCAGCACCAAGCGTCTGATACGGCGTACCAATTTGCCAAAGCTGCAATTGAGAAAGGTCATGAAATCATGCGTGTATTTTTTTATCATGATGGAGTAAATAATGCCTCTCGTTTTACTGTTCCGCCTCAAGATGACAGAAATGTAGTAAATAACTGGGCAGATCTTAAAAATGCAGATGGTTCAGATATTGATAAAGTAGTATGTGTTGCTGCTGCATTACGTCGTGGTATGCTTGATAAAGATGAAGCAAGTAAAAACAGCGTAGATGCTAATAATATTCATTCAGCGTTTCGTATTTCTGGCTTGGGCCAATTAATTGAAGCTGGTATTCAATCTGATAGATTAGTGGTATTTGGAGATTAGTATGAGTATTAAGAAATTTATGTATATTAATCGTAAATCTTCATATGGTACGGTATATGCATTAGAATCTTTAGAGGTTGTACTTATTGCCGCTGCATTTGATCAAGATGTTTCACTTGCCTTTATCGACGATGGGGTATATCAACTCATTGAAGGTCAAAATACTGACGGTATTGGCATGAAAAATTTCTCTAAAACATTCCACGCTTTAGGTGATTATGAAATTAATAAAATGTATGTTTCAAGGGAATCATTAGAAGAAAGAGGTCTGAGTGAAGATGATCTTATGCCGTTAGTGTACGAAGATGAAGATGATGACTGGGCAGAAAAGCCTTCTATTAAAGTGCTAACCAATGCACAGATTAAAGAAATTATGTCTGAGCAAGATGTGTGTTTAAGTTTTTAGGAGTATAGGTATGTTACATATTGTAAATAAATCAGTATTTGAGCGTAATAACCTTGCTACGGCCACACAGTTTGTTGATGATAGTAGTGTCGTACTACTTACAGAAGATGGTGTTATTTCTGCAAGTAACAATGTTGCTTCTGAGTTATTAGATGATTTGGCAGCAAGTGGTAGAGTCTATGCCCTGCAAGGTGATATAGATGCTAGAGGATTAACCTCAAAAATTAAAGAAAACGTAAAAACAGTAGATTATGCTGGTTTTGTTGATTTAGTAGTAGAGCACGGTACCCCTGTTTCTTGGGTGTAGGTGCATTTATTTTTTTATAGGAGTAAAAAATGGCTGACATTTTAGGTGCTGAAGTAGATGAAGAAGGGTTCTTATTAAATCTTTCTGATTGGAGTGAAGAAATTGCTAACGAAATGGCAAAAGGTGATGACATTGAGTTAACTGATGAGCATTGGGAAGTGATTAACTTTTTAAGAGAATACTTTGAAGAGTACCAAATTGCCCCAGCAGTGCGTGTATTAACTAAAGCAATTGCTAAGAAAATGGGTAAAGATAAAGGTAATTCTAAGTATCTGTATACCTTATTCCCATACGGCCCTGGCAAACAAGGCTGTCGTTTCGCAGGTCTTCCTAAACCAACAGGTTGTATCTAAGAAATACTTTTTAGGAGGTGGCTTGCCACCTCCAATAACAATAACCTAATTTAAAAAATATAGATATACAACTACGACTTGTATATCTATTATCAAAACATTGAATCTAAAATTGATAAGTGTTTTTCTGTATGGCTAATCATAGAGTATTAAGAAGTAAATAATTATGACCACAATTAGTTTAGTTTTTGCGTTTATATTTTATCTTGTAGCTATTGTCTTTATTGTTGGCATGGCTCGTAAAATATATCAATATGCTAACACCCCAGCACCACTAAAAATTGTTGTATCCCCTGCACCGTTAACCAAAACAGGTGTATATGCAAGAATGTTTTATGAAGTAGTGTTATTTGCTAGTTTATTTAAATCAAGTAAATGGACTTGGATTTTTGGCTGGTTATTTCATTTTGGGTTGTTTATTGTACTTATTCGTCATTTACGTTATTTTGTGCCTGGTGAACTCCCAGAAATTCTTGCCTACACACAAATGTTTAAATACGGTGCAATCTTTATGATTATTGGTTTATTTGGCTTATTAGCCCGTCGTGTATTTGTGGATAGAGTCCGTTATATTTCTGCTCCGAGCGATTATCTTATGTTATTACTGCTCATCGTGATTGGTGTAAGTGGTGCTATTATGACCTTTACTAGTGCTCATACTGATGTTGCCATGGTCAAAGAATTTGCTTCTGGGATTATAAGTTTTAACGTTGCTAATATGCCGGTTGATTTTGCATTTGTTACGCACTTAATATTTTTCTTTGTGTTATTGGCTATTTTCCCAGTTTCTAAATTATTACATGTTCCGGGAGTATTCTTTAGTCCTACGCGTAACCAAGTAGATAACGCACGTAACAAGCGTCATATTTCACCTTGGGCATTACAGCAAGAGCAGGCAAACGAAGTGCGTTTAGGCGAAACATTGGGTAAAGATAACTAATCAATTGCAGGATAAAGTATGGCAGATAATTATGAAGTACCAAAACTTCCAACATATGTAGAGGCTCCGAGTATTACCCCAGACATTATGCAAGGTGATGGACCGTACAAATCAAATGAAGAGTTTCAAGCACCATTAGGTTTCCCCGGTGAAAAAGTAGAAAACTGGCAAGAAGTTGCAATCGCTAAGATGGGCGAACTTAAAGATAAGTATCGTTCTGTGCAAGTATTTTTAGATTCATGCGTGAAATGCGGTGCGTGTACTGATAAATGTCATTATTTCTTAGGTACAAGTGACCCTAAAAATATGCCAGTAGCGCGCCAAGATTTATTTAGAAGTGTGTATAGAAGATATTACACATTTGCTGGTAAATATTTCCCTACGTTGGTAGGTGCAAAAGAGCTTGATGAAGAAATGCTTGATGATTGGTATAACTATTATCACCAATGCTCACAATGTCGCCGTTGTTCGGTGTTTTGTCCGTATGGAATTGATACAGCAGAAATCTCCATGGCTGCACGTGAAGTACTAGATACTGTGGGTGTTGGGCAGAAATATTGTAACCAAATTTTAGGTAAAGCTATTACTATTGGTAATAACTTAGGTCTCCCAGAGCCGGCACTACGCGATACCTTAGAAGATTTATCAGAAGAAGTAACAGAAGACACAGGGGTAGAAATTTTATATCCACTTGATGTGAAAGGTGCTGAAATTCTACTGATTACCCCATCAGCTGATTTCTTTGCAGAACCGCACATTGATGGCCTGATTGGCTATGGTAAAGTATTTCATCAAGATGGAGTAAGTTGGACCATGAGTTCGTATGCTTCTGAAGGTGCTAACTTTGGGATGTTTATTGGCTCATACGATGTAATGAGACGTGCTGCTCTTCGTATTCGTAAAGCAGCAGTAGATTTAGGGGTATCAAGAATTATCGTAGGTGAGTGCGGACATGCATGGCGTGTTGCATATAGTTTCTGGAATACTTTAAGTGGTGTGGGTGCTGGTGGAGCAGACGAATTTGCTGCTAAACTTCAAGAGCAACTAGACTCTCGTTATCCTCAGCCACAGCACATTATTGAATATACCTACAATCTTATCAATCAAGGAAAGTTAGAGTTTGATAAATCAGCTAATGATGATAGAACAGTAACCTTCCATGACAGTTGTAACGTTGCCAGAGCAACAAATATGGGTGGTATCCCAGGGGGACAATTTGAACTTCCAAGAGCAGTAATCAAAGCAGTGTGTAATAATTATGTAGATATGAATCGTGATACGATTAAGGAATCTACATTCTGTTGCGGTGGTGGCGGTGGTTTGTTAACTGATGACTTAATGGAAATCAGAATTAAAGGTGCAATGCCACGTATGCAGGCGTTAAAAGAAGTAGAGCAAACAGATGGTGTAGATACACTAGCAGCAATTTGTGCGATTTGTAAATCACAATTTTCAAAAGTATTGCCAAAATTTGATTTTGATCCATACATGATTGTAAGCGTACACCAACTTGTGAGTGAAGCCATTATTCTTGATGGCGTTGATGAAGAGCAACCAGAAAATAAAAAACCAGAAGAAGGAGTTGAAGAATCAACTACAACTTAATTGACAATCTATTTAGAACAGGAGTAAATCATGCAAAAAAATCCATACCGTTCCATAGAAAAAGGTGATAATCACACATTTAGATTATTCACAGATGATGGTGATGAGCAGCAAACCGTACCATGGAATGAGAAAATCTTCCAAAATGATACGTCTCACAAATGTCCTACCTATGTAACACAAACCCCACCATGTCAAGGTTCATGCCCATCTGGACATAATATTCGTGGTTGGTTAGATATTGTTCGTGGTATTGAGAAACCAAGTGGTGATATGACCTGGCAAGAATATGCATTCCGTCGTTCTACTGCTGCGAATCCATTCCCATCTATTATGGGTCGTGTATGCCCAGCTCCATGCGAAGATGGTTGCAATAGAAATGAAGTAGAAGATACTGTAGGTATTAATGCTGTTGAACAATTTATTGGTGATAACGCACAAAAAGAAGGGTATACATTTGATGTGCCAAGTACACTAACTGGTAAAAAAGTTGCAGTTATTGGTGGTGGTTGTGGTGGCCTAACAGCTGCATTACAACTTCGCCGTAAAGGACATAGTGTAACAGTATTTGAAGCACGTAATGAGCTTGGTGGTATGATGATGTATGGTATTCCTGATTATCGTGTACCAAGAGATGTGCTCCGTTATGAAATGGATAGAATCCTAGCTACGGGTGTAGAGGCTAAAGTAAATACAAAAGTAGGCGTAGATATTACGTTAGAAGATATTGATGCTCAGTTTGATGCAGTATTATTTGCAATTGGTGCATGGACTGGTAGAAGTCTGCCAGTACCACAAGGTGATGCAAAAGGTTGTGTATCTGGTGTTGCATTCCTTGAGGCGTATGCACAAGGGAGATTAAAGCATATTACTGGTAAAGTAATTTGTATTGGTGGTGGTGATACTTCTATTGACGTGGTATCAGTCGCACGCCGCCTTGGTAATATTCAAAATCCTGCAGATAAAGATCGCCCAGAACGCATTATTTTTGACGATACTGCACACGATGTAGTAGATACTTCTAAGCGCCTTGGTGCTGATGTAATGCTTACTACCCGCTCTACAATTGAAAACATGCCTGCAGCTCAAGAAGAAATTGATGATGCAACACGCGAAGGTGTAGAAATTCGTGGTAACTTAAACCCAATTGAAGTCATTACTGATGAAAATAATCAAGTCACCGCACTTCGTTTTGAGAAGTTAGATGATGAAGGTAATGCTATTGCAGATTCTGCATTTGATGTAGAGTGTGAGCTTATCGTATCAGCTATTGGTCAAAGCGTGGATGCTGAAGGATTATCAACTGATTTATTTAACGATAGAGGTTTCATGGATACTGATAAAAATTATCAGTTACCAAAAAAAGAAGGCTATTTTGTGTGTGGTGATGTGATTCGTCCACATTTATTGACTACTGCAATTGGTCAGGCAACAATTGCTGCTGAAAGTATTCATGATTATTTAGAAGGTAAAGATCAAAAAGTTCGTCCTAAAGTTGACGTACATCACTTTAACTTACTGGATAAATTAAAAGAGTGGAATCTTGATCCACAAGCGTATTCAGAAGGTGGTGCACCAGCTGAATCTACAAATGAAGCAAACTTTGCAGTACATAACTATGAAGATCGTTCTTTTGCTTCAATCATTTCTCATGATGAGTTATTCTTAGGGCACTTCAACTATGAAGAAAGAAATAAAAGAGATCATAGATTGATTGATGCTGATAACGTACTTGATAACTTTGAAGAAAGAATCATCGGATACTCTGCAGAAGATGCACAAGCAGAAGCAGGTAGATGTATGAGTTGTGGCTTATGTTTTGAGTGTGATAATTGTGTCATGTATTGCCCTCAAGATGCGGTATTCAAAGTGAAGAAAGACCAAGCAACTACAGGTAGATATGTAGATACTGATTATAACAAATGTATTGGTTGTCATATCTGTGCTGATGTATGTCCTACTGGATATATTCAAATGGGTCTTGGTGAGTAAATGAGGTTAGGATAGTTATGCTTACGATGTTTCCACATAATTTTGTAAAACGTTTTGCGATACTCGTTATGATGATACTATCATTACAATTGACTGCAGCAGAATCTTCTAACAATCATTCACATATGGAATTTACGACTAAAGCCAAAGAAATGATGGATAGAGGCGAAACATATCATAAAGATGTTAGTGAAATTCGTAAGATGCATCCTGATTTTATGAATCATAAACGTGATAAAACACATCGCCAAGGAGTGCGTACTACTGAGTATTCATTAAAGGGCTGTGTAAATTGTCATGGTGGATTTGATAAGGCTACTGGTAATGCGATTCGTATTGATGAAAAGCATCAATTTTGTGCAGATTGCCACAAGCAAGTAGGAGTCACTATGGATTGCTTTACTTGTCATAAAGCAACACCGAGAAGTGATTATCAAATTCCAGCTAACACAGGGTATTAATAATGAGTATGAATCGCCGTGATTTTATAAAGTCTTCAGCTATTACTACTACTATAGTAGCGAGTGGTATTTCTTTAAACACATTTGCAAATTCTCAGCCAGTAACCAGTAAACAACGCTGGGGAATGCTTGTTGATATTAACAAGCTTGATTCTGCTCGTGTAGACACTATGATTGCCGCCTGCAAAACTGAGCATGGTTGGGGCAATGAAGAAAAATCCAATACACTACAACAAGCAAGTTGGATAAAGTCTGTAACGGTGCGTGACACTACAACGGGTAAAGAGGATACCTTACCACTTATGTGCCAGCATTGTGCAGAGCCACCGTGTGTAGATGTTTGCCCTACAAATGCTTCTATGAAGCGTGAAGACGGGATTGTGCTTGTTGATAAACATCGTTGTATTGGTTGCAGATATTGCATGATGGCGTGTCCATATGATGCGCGTTCATTTGTGCATGAAACAATCACCAATCAAACAGAAAATACCCCACGTGGTAAAGGTACTGTGGAAAGTTGCACCATGTGTGTACACAAAGTAGATAATGGTGAAGCTCCTGCGTGTGTAGCAGCGAGTGGTGGTGCGGTAATTTTTGGTGACTTAAATGATACCAACAGTGAAATTAGCAAGAGTCTAAGAAGTATCCAAAGTACCCAAATTAGAGCAGACCTCAATTTAAATACTGGCGTGCGTTATAGCGGAATTTAAACATGAATACAAATATAATTAAATATAGACAAGTAGAAGGCAACTTCGGGTTATTTTTAACTATTGCTGTCATGCTTGGAACAGTTATCCTTGCTTCTATGGGTGCAGTGTATTATATGGAACATAATGGGCATTATGTTACTGGAATGAATAATCGTATCGTTTGGGGCATGCCACATGTATTTGCTATTTTTTTGATTGTTGCTGCGAGTGGTGCACTTAATGTGGCGTCAATCTCATCTGTTTTTAATAAAACATATTATAAACCACTTGCTCGTTTTTCAGCAGTTCTAGCAATTACCCTACTAGCAGGCGGCTTGATGATCTTAGTGCTTGATTTAGGTAGGCCCGATAGACTCACCGTTGCAATGACTGAATATAACTTTAATTCTATTTTTGCGTGGAATATTATTCTTTATAATGGATTCTTCGCGATTGTCCTGATTTATTTATGGATGATGCTGGAGCATAAAATGAATAAGTATACCAAAATTGCAGGTACTGCTGCTTTTGTTTGGCGTATTATCTTAACTACTGGTACTGGTTCTATCTTTGGTTTTTTAGTTGCGCGTCAAGCGTATGATGCGATTATCATGGCACCAATGTTTATTATTATGTCATTTGCTTTTGGCTTAGCTATTTATATCCTAATGCTCATGCTGAGCTATAAAATGACAGCGCGCGAATTAGGTGATGAAATCTTATACCGCTTGGGTAATTTACTCGGTATTTTTATTGCGAGCATCTTCTACTTTGTGGCAGTATATCACGTAGGTAACCTCTATCTTGCTGAAAACCAAGGCGTAGAAAATTTTATATTATTTGGTGATAATTCATATAGTACTATTTTTTGGATAGGGCAAATCTTAATTGGCACACTATTACCGCTTGCTCTTATATATGCACCAAGTACTCATAGAAAAATTATGCCACTTGTAGTTGCGAGTATTTTGACTATTGTTGGTGGATTAGCCGCACTTTATGTTATTATCATTGGCGGTCAAGCATATCCATTAGAAATATTTTCTGGTAAAGAAATTCTTTCAGGATATGGCGGGGTTATTGAATACACTCCAACACTAGCTGAAATTATGCTTGGCATTGGTGGTATATGTGTTTCTGTTATTGCAACATTTTTTATTATCAGAATATTACCAATTCTACCTGAAAATTTAAGTAATAAACTAATTACCAAATAAAAAAAGTGTATAATAGTTTCATTTTTAAATCTTTCACAAGGACATTCTTATGAAAAAATTAGTATTATTAACAGGTAGTGTGCTACTTGCTGCTAATGTCGTTGCTCATCAAATTAAGGATGATGCTAAAGACAGTAGTTGGAATTGGAATAACACTCACGCTCACACTCATGAAGAAATGGCAAAATCTGTAGAATCATCTACTACTCCAGCACCAATTAGAGGTATGCAAGCTCTTGATGCTATTGCCAAAGTTGGTGAGTGCTACACTCCAGCGTATGTGGAGCCATCTTGCTCAAAAGGCATGAAAAAAGTTATTGTTGAGCCATATAAAGAAGTAACTGAAGTAGTTCCTGCGGTTACTAAGCAAGTAGAAGAAAAAGTTCTTATTTCTGAAGAAAGAGTTGTAGAAGAAGTAGTTCCTGCCTTATATGAAAATGTAAGTAAAAAAGTAATGATTTCTCCTGAAAGAACAGTTTGGAAAAAAGGTAACTTCACTGCTACCACTAAGCAAATAAATGGTGAAACATATTGTTTAGTTACAGAGCCTGCAGTATATGAAACAAAAGTTGAAAAAGTACTGAGAGTACCTGCTTCAACTACTACTAGAACCATTCCTGCGGTATATAAAACATATATGAAAACTGTAGAAGTAACTCCAGCAACTACTAAAGTTGTGAAAAGAATCCCCGCGGTGTACAAACAAGTTTCTGCTTGTGTAGATAATCAACCAGGTTATTATGAGTGGAGAAGCGTACTATGTGAGCAAAATGCTACAAAATCAATTCTTCGTTCTGTTGAGGAAAAACTAGCTGATGGTAATTTCTTACCTAAAGTAGCTGTTGATGGTGTTATTAATGACAGAACTACTGAAGCACTTAAATCATACCAAAGAGCTAAAGGCTTAAAAGTTGATGGGTTAGTAAGCATTGACACTGTTAAATCATTAGGCGTATCTTACAAATAAGAAAGTTAATGATTATGAAAAAAGGGGTCTTCGGACCTCTTTTTTAATGTCTAATGAAAAATAACTCGTATCGGGTATTTTCTTTTTACGGGTGATAGCATACAATACCACCTTTATATTTATAAACCCTTTGATAGTATGAAAACTGCAGTTATCCGGCAAAAATTCCTAGATTACTTTGCATCCCAAGGGCATGCCATCGAAGCAAGTAGCTCACTTATTCCGCACAATGACAAAACCTTGTTATTTACCAACTCTGGCATGGTACCATTTAAGGATGTATTTAGCGGTGTCGAAAAGCGAGACTATACTCGTGCCGCCAGTTGTCAGCGTTGTATTCGTGCAGGTGGCAAGCATAATGACTTAGAAAATGTAGGATATACTGCTAGACACCATACCTTTTTTGAAATGCTGGGTAATTTCTCATTTGGTGATTACTTTAAGGAAGAGGCAATTACCTTTGCCTGGGAATTTCTCACGCAAGAGCTTAAACTTCCCAAAGAAAAACTATGGGTTAGTGTCTACGAAGATGATGACGAAGCAGAAGACATATGGGTAAATGTTATTGGTTTTCCACGCAGTCGCATTTCACGCTGTGGTGCTAAAGATAATTTTTGGCAAATGGGTGATACTGGCCCATGTGGACCATGTAGTGAAATCTTTTACGATCATGGTGAGCATATTGCTGGCGGTCCACCAGGTACCGCTGATGAAGATGGAGATAGATACATTGAAATATGGAATCTTGTATTTACGCAATTTGATAAGCAAGAAGATGGCTATCTTAAACCGTTAGCCAAACCATGTGTAGATACTGGTATGGGCTTGGAGCGCATTTCTGCTATTATGCAAAATGTCCATAATAACTATGATATTGATACCTTTATAGAGTTATGCAAAAAAATTGTCACATTTACTCCCAAAGCAGCAGCTATTGCATATAGTCACTCATCAGTACGCGTAATTGCAGATCATATTCGTTCTGTTAGCTTCTTAATTTCTGATGGTGTGTTACCCTCAAATGAAGGCAGAGGGTATGTACTCAGACGTATTATGCGTAGAGCACTTAGACATGGATATAAATTAGGTATTGATACATCATTTTTCTATTTACTCAGTTCAATCTTAGCCTATCAAAATAAAGATGCATATCCAGAGCTTCAACTTAATCTGGCACTGGTAGAAAAAACCATTAAAACTGAAGAAGAAAAATTTGCTCGCACATTAGAAAGTGGGATGCATATTCTAGAAACAGAAATTGCGCAGATGCAATCTACTACTTTGAGCGGTGATATTGTATTCAAACTTTATGACACGTATGGTTTCCCATATGACCTTACAGCGGATATTGCTCGTGAGCAAAGCCTAAGTATAGACGAAGATGGATTTAACGCAAATATGGAAGCTCAGCGTGCAAGAGCCCGTAGTGCCAATGATTTCAAAGCTGATGATAGTGTTTTAGTAGAAAGTGTTACCGAATTTAAAGGCTACACTTCTGCAGAACTTACTTCTACTATCGTAGCCATTATTGTTAATAACCAAGTAGTGTCAACAGCAACTGATACCGATGCAATTGTGATCTTAGAATCCACCCCATTTTATGCTGAAAGTGGTGGTCAAGTTGGTGATACTGGCACACTTACCACATCAAATGCATCATTTACCGTAGTAAATACCTTAAAGCAAAAAACCAATGCGTTTATGCATTTTGGCTCTTTGAGTGGAACACTAAGTGTAGGTGATGAAGTAACCGCAGTTATCGATACGATAAAACGTAACCAAACAAAACGCAATCACTCGGCAACGCATTTATTGCACGCAGCACTGCGCCAAGTACTCGGGGAAACAGTCACTCAAAAAGGCTCATTAGTTGATCATGAAAAACTTCGTTTTGATTTCTCTCATGATAGTGCTATTACTGCAGCTGAGCTAGATGAAATAGAAGCCATTGTTAATGAAAAGATTTTAGAAAATACCAGCACTCATACCAAAATCATGAATATTGAAGCAGCCAAAAAGTCAGGAGCAATGGCTCTTTTTGGCGAGAAGTATGATGATGATGTGCGCGTACTTACTATGGGAAGTGATAATTTTTCTATTGAGCTTTGTGGTGGGACGCATGTAGAACGCTTAGGTGATATTGGGGTGATGCGTATTATCAGCGAGTATTCGGTATCAGCAGGAGTGAGAAGAATAGAAGCAATTACTGGCAATAATGCATATGCCTATGATCGAAGCAATGCTAACACTCTTGCGAGCTTGACTACGCTATTAAAATCTACTGATATACACGCCAAAGTAGAAGGCTTGATGAATACTCAGAAAACATTGCAAAAAGAGATTGACGCATTAAAACGTAAACTAAGTTCTTCCCTTGCAGATGAACTCGTCAGCATAGCAAAAGAGTATAACGGTATTAAAGTACTTTCACAGGTGATTACTGATGAATCTGTGAAAGACTTGAAAGACTTAGTCGATACATTAAAAGTCAGCCTAAAATCTGCAGTTATTATTTTAGCAAAACCCACAGGTGATAAAGCTACCTTGGTAGCAGGAGTTACCAAAGACTTAACAGATACCTATCATGCAGGAAATATTCTTAATGGTGTAGCATCTCAGCTAGAGGGTAAGGGCGGCGGTCGCCCAGATATGGCGCAAGGTGGGGGCAAAAACACGACTGAATTACCACATATCATGGCAAGTGTCTATGATCAATTTACCTAATGTAATTAACCCAATGACTGTAGAAGAATTTGTAAGCACCTATGAGGGCTGGGAGGTTGTCACCCATCATACTTCTCAAGCACTGCATAAGCAATTTAGCCATGCAAACTTTAGTGAGGCCTTTGCCTTTATGATGAGGGTTGCACGTATTGCTGAGCAGTTAAACCATCATCCAAATTGGAGTAATGTGTATAACACTGTAGATATTGCATTATTCACGCATGAGCAAGATGCAATCACAGAACTAGATATTGAATTTGCCCAAAGAGTAGAAGCATTATAATTACTTTACAATAAACCTTTATACAACCACAAAAAAACCTACATTACAGGGCTTTTTATGTAGTATATGAGTTACATACAACACATAACTTATGCGGACTTATCCCAAGGTAACACTTAAATACACCAAACCCTTATATACATTGGGTCAGCATATCAAACAGAGAAGAGCTAAACAAAAAATATCACAGCCAACACTTGCTAAAAGATTTGGCGTAAATACTGCAACAATTTGTCAGTGAGAAAATGATAACATCAAAAACATCCCACCAAAATATTACCCACTACTTGCTGAGTTTTTAGGATTTTGTTTTATAGGTGATATGACTCCAGCAACATTACAAAAAGCAAAAAGACTTTATCAAGGACTTAGTCAAAAGGAATATGCTAAACTGATTGGTAAAAGTAGTAGAGATGTTTGGTAACTTTATTAAGCACAGAATACTTTACTGCTTAGACATTATATGTGTCTTTATATCAAGAAAACATTGTTTATAGGCAGTCGTAGTAATGCTACCATTACGATAACTTGCTACTGCACCATCTGAGCTAATTATAAGGTAGTAATTATCAGGAATTTCTTCGCAAATTATGAAGTCTACATTATTAAACGTATCAACAAGAGAGCAATTATCCTTTTTACGAATCAAGTCACTTGTCGCACTTTCTTTAAATTTCCAATCCCCTTCGTAATTACGCTGTTTTAAGGAAGAACACACCCCAGAAGAAGATAAGCTATGTAAGACAATATTTTTAAAGTTACTACCTTTTTTATTTTAGTGTCCAATCTAGTAACATCATGGATTTTGTATCCTGCAATATCAGCAATTTTATTACCCTTATTGTAATTAATCTTTGTATTCTGGTAATTTCCACAACTAATTAAAAAAGATACCAGTGTTAGTACAAAAAGTTTATACATAGTAATTTTCAAAAAATAGCTGTTATCTATTATACTTGAATTTCTTATTTGCAAAATATTTCAGGTTATTGAATTATTTGGAGGGTGGAAAAATACGAACGGATTAAATAATTTCCACTTTAACTTCTTTACCCATCGCATGAGCAAAGTTTTGCAAAGTAGAGAGTTTAATATCCACAGCATGATTCTCAATTCTTGAAATTGAGGATTTTTTAGTACCTAACTTCTCGGCAATATACTCTTGAGTAAAACCTAACTCCTTTCTTGTTTGTTTAAATAACTCGCCAATTTTAAATTCTTGATAGCCATCATCAAAATTGTTAGCAAACTCTGTATCTGTGCTTTTTCTTTTATTAATGTATTTTTGTAAATCACTCATGTTAAATACTCCTTTTTTCTTTTAATGGCTAAGCCTATTTCAGACTTCAGCACTTTTTGATCTTTCTTTTTAAAGCCATTAGTCAATACCACAAATTTATCTTTATGCTCAAAACCTAAAAGCCTAAAACTATTATTACCAAGACTAATCCTTACTTCAATAATATCATCTGCATTTTTAAGTTTCTTGTAATATTTACTTGAAACATTATCTAAATCTTCTATCAGTTTTAGCACCCAAAGAACCTTTTGAGCCTCTTTGGATGATAAACTATCCAAAAAATCCTCTACTGGTGATTTGTTATTAAGCCGATAGAAGATAATTTCTTTCAGTTAATTAAATGTTACCATATATGTGAACTTTTGTATGGAAAATTGTATTTTTAAGCACACCTAAAATAGTTTTAAAAATTGCCATGCTTCTTCTGCACTTTCTATATCTTGATTGTGACCATGTGCTTTCTTTTTCCAACTTTCAGAAACTGGTGTAAAACTTGGAACAGCGTGACCACCACCTTCAACTCTTAATAATTTTACGGCGTTTTTCTTAGCGCATCCAGTCCAAAACATAGCTACTACCTTGCTATGATCATCTTGATTAATATCCTCTACAAATTCTACTCGTTGCCCCGTGCAACCGTGAATTAGGCGAAAATGATTCATAATTTCAGGAGTGGATACAGTGCGACCATATGGAAATATCCAACCGTCATATGGCAAAATTGGGTCAGTAGTACTTGCAATCACCATAATGGGTATTGCTTTTTCCGATTTGCAATTAGCTAAATCATGCTCGCTCATTGTGCCAACGATAGGTACAACAGCACTAAAGGGAGAATCTAAAAGGCAGGTTAGTTTGTATGCCATTGTTGCCCCATCTGAGATGCCAGTTAAATATATTCTATCTTTATCTACCTTACCAGATTGGATAAATATATCAACAATTCTTAGTATAAAACCTATATCATCGACTTCTTGATCATTACTTATTGTTGTATTTGGCAATCCAGAAAATAATCCCCATTGTCCTAAATATGCCGCTGGTTGTATTACAATAAAATCATTTTTTTCTGCTGACTTGTGTAATGGCTTCCATGCAATATAATCAAGGGTTTTCTTATCTTCTTTTACCTCAGAGCTATGCCGATAACCATGTAAATGAACAACTAAAGGTACTTGTTTATTTTTTGCTGCTTCAATATTATGTACACGATATAATCGATCAACTCCTTGAAAATTGATACTCTCTACGTAACTTGAACTAGCATAAGAATTGTATGTAATGAGAGTAAAAAATAATAATAGATAAGTACCTATGGTGTTTTTCATTGAATTCAACAAATAAAATATGGGTCTTGACTAGTTAAGCGGTCTATTTCTTAACTCTTTAAGTAAAATATTATACATATTTTTATCTCTATTATTAAATCTAAATTCACACTCCTTAAGATGAAGCTCAAACTTAGACTTATCCATACCTCTAAACTTAGATAATCTAGTCTTAGCATAGCCCCAAAATGACTCTATACCATTAATGTGAGACTTACCACGGACAAATTCATTTGTGCCGTGGTCTACTCTTAAGTGTTTCTTATAGCCGAAGTCTACTAAACCATTATAGCCACGCCAACCATCAGAATGAATAACACTATCTAGTTCTACCTTGCCTCGTATAACCGCTTGCAGTGTAGCACTTTTGCAATTTGGTACTATTTCGGTATACACATTCCCACCACGTTTTAAAATACCAAATACAATAGTTTTACCTAAAGCTCCACGACCTCTTTTGCCTTTGACTCTTTTTGCTCCAAAGTAACTTTCATCAACCTCAACCTCCCCTTTAGGGTGAGGGGGTTGGGTTGTTGAAAGTTCTACTAACCTTTGTCTAATAAGCAACAATATTTTGTTAATAGTGTTTCTATTGAGGTGAGTAAAGTGAGCAATTTGTTCTGCTGTTAAATCAGCACAAAAATATCTTAAAACTTCTCTAAATTTAGCCTCTGTAATTCTTGAACGATGATAATACTTGTTTTTCAATGTCATAACTAGTATTTTAAGCATTTTACAAATGCTTAACTAGTCAAGACCCTAAAATATATACATTATATGTTAAATTCGATAATTGCAAAGATTAAAAAAACCTGCTTTCGCAGGCTTTAGTGTTCGCTGTTTCTTGTATTAGACACACCCCGTTGGTTGAGGTAAGCCACCATATTTGGTGATAAACTTCATAGGGCCGCCGAGGTAGGTTTGGAACATATCTTTTTTGTCTTCACCAACATATTTTGCAAAAATACGAATCGCTGGAACAGCACTATTTTCTGCAAAATATTCTCTTGCTTTTAAGATATGGTTTTTAATGGTATCAGTGATTTCAAAGTCATCTTCTTTTGCCATTTCATACATAATTTCCTCAGTCCAAATGCTTGGATCTTCAAGGTAGCCATTACTTGTTCTTGCTAGTGTCATGATAAACTATGATAAAAATAAACTCCCCATTATACACTAAGTATATACCCTAGTAAAATACTTGGGTATTATGTATTACTAATCTCTTGGCAAAATGAAATTACCAGTAGCAAAGAATACTGGACTAATGAAATCTGATTTAGTGTTATAGAGTAATTGATTGCCGTTATAGTCTATGACATTCCCTCCAGCAGATTTAAGAATAAATGCACCTGCTGCGGTATCCCATTCTGAGCATGTACCTAGTCCTGGGTAATAATCATATTGTCCATCAGCTATGAGACAAAATTTCAAAGCACTCCCCATGCCAGTAATATCATAATTCATTGATTTTGTACTGGTGAGTATATGATGTTTGATTTTTGATTTATCTACTGAATACTTACCTACAATCACCTTGAGTGGTTTGCTTGGTTTTTGTGCGTTAAGTGGTTGCCAATCATTATTAATAATTTTAAACGCTGCTGACGAACTATTAGCAATATAGTGTGTCTTAGTCATTGGTGCATAAATTAAGCCAAAAATCGGCTGGTTATACTTAATATATGATAAACAAATGCAGAAGTCATTGGATTTATTGATAAATCCTTTAGTACCATCAATGGGGTCAATCATCCAAAATTCATTCCATTCTTTGCGCACTGTAAGAGGAATAAGACAATCTTCTTCAGAAATGATCGGAATATTTGGGGTGATAGTTTGTAAGCCTTTCACAATAATAGTGTGTGACAATATGTCTGCTTCGGTAATTAACGTGCCATCATTTTTACGGCTTATTTCAATATTACTGTTTCCATATAACGGCAAAATACTATCTCCTGCATTAATTGTTAATGATAGAAGATCTTTGAGTATTTGTTCGTTAAACACCATTAGAGTATTTGAAAAAAGTAATTATATAAACCATTTATGGACCTCACTATTATCAGTAAATGAAGCTATAGCAACATTATAACGGATATGCTTGGTTTGAATGCCTATTGTCACGCTAGACTCTGATTTTTCTTTGCTGCGTCTTGCTAAAGTTTTAGCAGTTGTAGCAAAATATTCATCTGTTAGTTGCTCCGTGTCACCCTCTATCAAGGCGATTGAATCAGAATGAGATACAGGAAATAAGTATACATATTGATTTTGGTAGTTAGTCATAAACCTTAGTTTAGAACCATCTCTGGTAGTAATGAACTTGGAATACGGTTTTGGTCGCATGCCTTTGTTTACTTTAAACATGATTAAATTATCAAGTTCATATGTTTTTTCAGCTTTGGTTTGCCACATATCTGCCAGTGCATTTGAGTATGTTTTATCAGTGAGAAACAACACCCGCTAGAAATAAGTGATACTGCTTTTTAGTCATATCTCATCATCTATTGTAATCTTTCGTTATTATGAAATTATTCATAACTGCCAGATTCTTCGAGTTTTTGAAAAAAAGTTTCGTGAGAGATATAATGACTCCCATCGCAGGAAAAATTCATAGAAATCATGCCATTAATGCGGTTTATGGAGCCACTACGAAGGTAAATTTGTTCATCAGAAAGCCTGAGGTTGGTAAATTCATTCAAAGCGATGGGAAGTTGCTCTTTGCTAATTGGCACATTTCTGCTTTCATAAGACAGAGGTGGCAACTGAGTTAAAAACTCAGCAGTAAATACTTCATCTAGGAGGTATACCTTATAGTTAAACGGATCATCATAAAACCAACAGGTAAGCTGAGAAGAGGAGTAATGAGCCTTCACATGAAATGCACCTTTTTCTACTAGTAATGTAGTAATAATTTCATGTAACTGCGTAATGCGGTCATCAAATTGACTTTTATTTCGCGTTTGCTGAAATAAGAATTTCCGAACCGAAGGATCTCCTTTTATTTGTAGCCATCTATTAGGCATATACCTCCTTTATTTGTATCTTAATGTTTTCGTATAGCATAAATACACGCCCAGTCACCCATTGTCTGAACTATTATATCTTTATATAGTGGCTCATAGCAGGTTATCACTTCAGTAACTTGTTCAGTTAGGATACCTGAAAGAATTATTTCTCCATTTGGGACAGTGCGTCTACTGATAATCGGGTAAAGCTCAATGAGTGTGGGTGCCAAAATGTTAGCAATAATTATATCAAATTTCGCTGTTTCTGAAAGTTCTTCATACCTACCTATATTAAGATCACATGTATTAGTAGTACTATTATGGTGAGTAGCAGTTATAGCTTGAGGGTCATTATCAATCGCAAATACCGCACTCGCCCCTAATTTTGCAGCAGCAATGGCTAAGATACCACTCCCACAACCAAAATCCAATACTGTTTTATGGTTGATATCATGTGTTGCGAGATGTTCTAAACACAAATGTGTTGTTTCATGTGCACCAGTGCCAAATGCCATCCCAGGGTCAAGATGAATAACTACCCCATTGAGATGACTTGCATCTTCCCATGAAGGACACACCCATAATGCATTGCCATATTGGGTGAGACTAAAGTTTTTATTACACTCTTCTTGCCAATTGGTATCTGGGATTTCTACCCAAGTAGGCAATAGGTTAAATTCATCAGTAATATAGGCAGATATAGAGGTAGTATCGCACTCATAGGCAAATAATGCGTTAATCTGTACCTCCTCCCATAGAGGAGTAGTGGCTACTGGAGGTTCATAGATAGGACTATCTTTTGGATCACTCATATCAATACTTAGTGCACCAAGTCCTATGAGCACCTCTTCCATCAGGAGTGCCTGAGACTGTGTAGTTGTGAGTTGTAGTTGGAGATACGACATGCTCACACTTATTGAAATTCTAAGGCGTGCTTTTTAATGAGAAGTTGGGCACCTAATCTAGAAAACTCTTCAAATAAGGTCATCGGGGGCTCAAATAAAATTCGCGTAGGAGTGCCGATAATCTCATTAGCTACCATATAACTATCACCAAACCCATCTATTAGTCCCAATTCTTTAGCGTCATCACCCACCCAAATTAAGCCACTAAATAAGTCTTCAGTATCTGCAAGTTTATCTTTTCTGCCAGTTTTTACTGCTTGAATAAATTCTTCATGAGTAGGTTTTAAGATGTGCTCCTTAATATATGCTACATGTTCTGGGTTTTCGGCACTAAACATATCAAGCAGAGCTTTATTGTCACCGGCAGTGTAGATTCTTCGTTCAATACCTAATTCTTTCATGGCTTCATGCACACCAAAGCTATTAATCACTACCCCAATACTACCCACAATAGAGGATTTATTCGCATAAATTCCATCAGCACTACTCGCAATATAATAACACCCAGAAGCACAAATCTCCTCGATGACCACATAGATTTTCTTTTGGTATTCTGCTCTTAGGCGCTCTATATGAGTTGCGATATTAGCAGCCTGTACTGGAGAGCCTCCCCCAGAATTGAGGCGAAGAATAACCGCCACAGAGTTAGGATGGCTAAATGCTTGTTCTAATAAGGTGTTTGCATCATCAGTGTTAATTGCTCCATCATTAGCAATAGTACCAGAGAGCTTTATCTCTGCCACAAAAGGAGACTCTTCTAGTAAGGTATCTTCTAGTAATGAACTTTGGCTTAAGGTAAAGTATGTTATGGCAACAATATAGCCTGCAATAAGTAGAAAAATGATAAATCGTCTGCGGGATGCTCGTTTATTTTGCCGAATAAATTCACCAGCAATATCGGCTAATTGTTGTTCGCTAGTTTTGACTTCAGGCTCTTTTTTCTTCTTGAAAAACATTATAATAGTTCCTATGTTAGATGTCGCTAATGTCTCTTGCCAAAAGGGATTTAATATTTTATTTTCGCAGTTGTCATTTTACCTGAAGGCGGGTGAAATAGGCAGAGTTAGCGGAGCGAATGGTCGGGGCAAGACCTCCTTACTTAAAATTTTAGCAGGTATTAGTTCTTTTGAAGGCAATATTGCATTTGCTCAGGCACCTATTGGTACTGATGAATATAAAGAGCAGATACTCTATATTGGACATCAGAGTCTAGTGAACCCACAATTAAGTGTACTAGAAAACCTTATATTTCTACACTCTCTGGTAGATAGTGGTGAACATGCTACACCTACCTCACGTACAACATATACTAAGGCTCTTAATAAAGTAGGGCTTGCAGGTTATATTAATGAACGCACCCATACGCTTTCAGCGGGGCAAAAACGACGTATTATTTTGGCAATATTATTTATTACCAATACTAAACTTTGGTTATTAGATGAGCCATTTACTGCACTTGATGTAGATATGGTAGTACTGTTAGAACAGCGTATTCGTGAGTTTTGTCATGGCGGGGGAGTATGTGTGTTTACCACGCATCAGGCAACAACTCTTGATGCCAAGCAGATTGAGTTATGAAAATATTTCTACACACCATACATAGAGATATGCGGATTGCCTTTCGCACTCCAGCCATGCTTTTAAACCCATTATTTTTCTTTATTATCACCACAAGCCTATTTCCTCTAGCGATTAGTCCAGAAGCTTCTGTACTCCAACCTATTGCAGTAGGGGTGATTTGGGTGCTAGTTATTCTTTCGGTACTGCTGACATTAGGAACATTATTTACTCATGACTTTGAGAGTGGTCTTTTAGAGCAAATGGTTATTTCTGGACAATCAGGAATAATGATTATGCTCGCTAAAGCGTGTACTCACTTTATCTTGACTGGTGCGCCTATTATCCTACTTACACCTATATTTGGTATGTTGTTATTTATTAATAGTAGTGACCTTGGAGTGTTACTACTGAGCTTGTTGCTTACTACTCCGACTTTAAGCCTTATTGGGGTAATTGGTGCGAGCTTAACTGCTGGGCTAAAGCATTCTGGGTTATTATTATTTTTAATTATTTTACCGCTGTATATTCCCTTACTAATTTTTGCTTCAAGCACTGTCTATAACGCTAACATTGGTTTAGATATCAGCGGGAGCATATATTTTTTAGCGACTATGCTAGTCTTAATGTTGATGCTCTCACCTATAGTGAGTCAGTATGCATTGCGTTCTTCATTGCAATAAGTTATTTTTCTTATGAGTTTTAGTGAATGGTTGCTTCTTCTAAGTGCTTGCTTAGTTATTAGTATTTCTCCCGGTCCAGGGGCACTTATTTCTATGCGTCAAGGTATTCGATTTGGACCTGCATTCGCACTTTATACCGTATTAGGTTTACAAATTGGAGTACTCTTTCAAATTGGTATTATCTTTTTTGGTATTGGGGTGATTATCTTATCATCTACTGTGTTATTTAAGGCTGTGACACTACTTGGAGCAGTGTATTTATGCGTACTCGGTATCCGCCAAATTTGGTACTCAAAACAACATACACTCATCACCGAAGCATCAACTGAGCATAACTCCAAGCGAGTGCTACACACGATAGTAAATGCTGTGATTATTGACAGCACTAATATCAAAGGCATGGTCTTGTTTTTAGCACTATTTTCCCAATTTATTTCTGGCGATACCACCTATACTGACTACGGTATTATTACCTTTACTATTATCATAGTAGATGCACTTATTATGTGTATGTATGCACTCTTTGCCGCAAAATTAAGAATTTTTTTGCAGTCTGCTAAGCAAATGCAAGTGTTTAATATCATTACTGGTTGTTTATTTATTCTACTAGCACTCTTATTAGTCATCACGTAAAATACAGTTATTCAAGTATTATGGCTATTATGGACGACCTAAAAGAACTGTTTGAATCGAATTGCTCTACAAATTCAGAGCCATTTGCGTTGCAAAACCTTGGTATTATGATGGAGCCTGAGTTTAGTGAAAACTGTATTATTATCATTGACCCCGGTATGCAACTTCATAATCTTGCATATGCAGTGGTAGAATACGAGGAAGAGTTATATTTTCGTCAATATATAGAGCGGGGAAATGAGAAGTTTTTGGTGTGTTTGAATCAATCTTTTCCTGAAATTGAATTAATAGGGCATTTTGAACACAGAGGGTGTGTGATTCAGCAAAAGCAACGCAAACAAAAGCCTCTTCATTATTATCATCTGAATACCGAAACCAAAGTACTAGACTTTACTCCACAAGGAAAAATAAAAACGCATTAACAAATAAGCAATTATGGATAAAAAACTACATTTCTACTTTAGTTTAACGATGACTACGGTTATGGTCACTATCATGTCATTTATTGTAACTGTAGTTAATATTGGTATTAATGAGCACTTATTAGGAGCATGGCTATCAAGTTTATGGGTGGCATGGTTATGTGCATTTCCAATTATTTATTTTCTTTCTCCGGTGATTCGTAAGCAAGTAACCAAGTGGGTAACGGGTTAATATTTCAATAGTTCAATACACATAAAAAAGACCGCGAAAGCGGTCTTTTTTCTTGTAAAGAGCAGCAATATTATTTAATTTTTGCTTCTTTATACATTACGTGTTTACGTACTACCGGATCAAACTTTTTCACCTCTACTTTTTCTGGATGAAGTCTTTTGTTTTTGGTAGTGGTATAAAAGTGACCAGTTTCAGCACTTGATACCAATTTAATTTTTTCTCTAATTGCCATGATTAACTCCTTGGATTAAATTTTTTCACCGTTGGCACGCAGCTCAGCTAACACTGCATCAATACCTTTTTTATCAATAATGCGTAAGCCTTTAGCGCTAATTTTTAATTTTATAAAGCGACTTTCACTTGCAACCCAAAAACGATGAGTGTGTAAATTAGGGTAAAAACGACGCTTGGTTTTGTTGTGTGCATGTGACACATTATTTCCCGAAATTGGTTTTTTGCCAGTTACTTGACATACTTTAGCCATATCTGAGGTTTATTTTGTAAAAACGCATAATTATACTGTATCTAACATTTTAATACTACAAATTACGATGCTTTTTGTAAATCACTTGGCAAATTTTACGATATATGGGTATAATTCATCATTTGTATTGTGTGAGTAAGCACATACCAGATCGGAGGGATGGCAGAGCGGCTGAATGCACCGGTCTTGAAAACCGGCAAGGGGCGACCCTTCCAGGGTTCAAATCCCTGTCCCTCCACCATTTATTATATAAAAAACCCTTTTAAATCAGTTATTTAAAAGGGTTTTTTATTTTTTAATCCAAAATATATACCACTTTGTATACCACTTTATTTTTTCATCATGCAAAATGACTTAGTGGGCTATATTGAACTGTAGATAACTCAGTCAATCATTTACTTCGCTAAATTTTGAGTTAGCAAATATTCTCTAAAGTAAATTCGTCTTTGATCAGTGAATAAAAGCTTAAAAATCCATAAAATCAATTATTTATTTATATACTTCAAAATTGCTATATAGCATACATTAATAATGTACAATAGCAGTTAAAATTAAAAAATAGTTGAAAAAATATGAAAAATCATTTAATTACGCTTATTATGTGTGTATTGGTATTGAGTTTATCTTCGTGTGGTGGTGGCGGTGGAGCGGTTAGCCAAAACGAAGGACAAGGAGGAGATAGTAGTGTAACTATTAGCAATTTGTTCAATAGTCAAACAAGTCTTGAGCCAGTATCATCTTTCATACGTGATGATGGAGTTGTTGTTACTCGTATTGGTGATCGTGGTCGTGACCGTCATGCCAAAGAAAATACTTCCAATAATCGCTATGATCATTATCTTGCTCATTATTGGGAATTTCGTACCGCACGCATTCAATTGGAAGATCATGTACCTAATGGCACAAGTCTTATCAAAGCTACATTTATTTCCGAAGCAGAATTAGGGGCCCGTGAGTTTAGAGTTTGGTACTGGGGTAGGAATACGCCTGGGCAATTTCATTTTAATCCACAAAAAGAAGAAGAGAAGGTCAGCCCTATCGAAACAGGTGTGGTTTACGTTGGTAGGGGGACATGGAATGACAATTTTGAAAAAATAAGTGATACAGGTAATCAACACATGTACACACTTGACATTGTTAACAAATGGGAAAATGGCGGCCAATTTCAGAATGACTTAGAGGAAGGGACTAATATGGAGTTTGAGGTGAGTCAATTTTTACTATCACCACCAGCAGGAGCGAGATTAAATTATTATGGCACTTCTTTTGTTTATGTTATTGGACAACCTGGGGTAGTGCCATTTGAGTGGCAACGAGGTGTAGATAACGCTGGTGGGCAAAACGATGGCACGCCAATTGCACAGAAAGGATTACTCGGTGGAGCAACGACATTGGGCTTTAATTATAGTGCTGAGCCTGCTGGACGTTTTATGCAAATGGCAACTAATTTAAGTAGTAGAAATGCTCAGCCTTTTGTAAGAGGTCGTAGAGTGCATCACACTAATTTCGAAGATGGGTCCCATGGAGAGCGCGCAGACAATCCAATTTGGACTGAGCAAATTGGCAAAGCAGGCAATCACTATATTAATCATTCCTGCGCCTCTTGTCACGTGCGTAATGGGCGAGCATTAGTTGAAGATGTTGGTACGCAACTTGATAAGTGGGTATTTAAAATAGCCGATGTAAATGGTAATCCTGACCCAGATCGTGGTTCAGTATTACAACCTAATCAAACGGGTTCTGGTATTTCTGAGGGGTCCGTTAGTCTTGCTAATTGGACTGAACTCAGTAATGGATTGCGCAGCCCAAATTACGTCTTTAGTAGTGGCGCGCCAGCAAGATTTTCAGCACGAATCGCACCTCAATTAGTTGGCATGGGGTTGCTAGAGGCTATTCCAGAATCAGCTATTCTTGAATTGGCTGATCCTGATGATTCTGATAATAATGGTATTTCTGGGCGTGTTTCGATAGTTACTGATCCAGTAACAGGTTTGCAACATATAGGGAGATTTGGCTATAAAGCATCTACCTCAAGTGTTAAAAATCATACTGCTAGCGCATTAAATATCGATATTGGCGTAATGACTAGTGTCATGCCAGAGCCTGATTGTGGTAGCCAACAACATAATTGCGGTAGCTCAGGACAAGAGTTAGCAGATGAGCAATTAAATGATTTAGTTAAGTATGTTAGTCTGCTCGGTGTTGGTGCTAGACGTGACTATAACAATACTACAGGAGAGACAATTTTTAACGAATTGCAGTGCAATGCATGCCATCGCCCTAGCTTCACCACCAGTGAATTTCATCCATTAGCAGAGTTACGCAATCAAACCATTTATCCATATACAGATATGTTATTACATGATATGGGTAGTGGTTTAGCAGATAATCATTCTGAGGGTGTTGCTACAGGTGCTGAATGGCGTACCGCGCCTCTGTGGGGACTGGGTCATACACAAAGTGTGTTGTTGGGTGATGCTAAAGCTAATGATTTAGTTTCATTAGCTGGCAGAGCAGATGATGTGAATCGTATTGGGTACTTGCATGATGGTCGTGCACGTACTATTGATGAGGCAATACGTTGGCATGGTGGAGAGGCGCTAACGTCGAAAAATGCCTATGAGTCTTTAACCACTTCAGAAAAACAGGCACTATTGGCATTTTTAAATAGTTTATAAGGTCATGACAACTATAAAAGTTTTTCTCCAAAGTTGTCATAACCTATATTATTTTTACATGTTGATGATAGAGATACGCAAAAGAAAGATATTAAAAAAGCAGAACAATTATTACAAAAGATAGACTAATAGCAACATTTAAAAAGTTTGACCCAAGTAACAACACACAAGCTAACGTGTATTTGCAGCTAATACCAAAAGAAAAGTGGAGTAGATTATGTTGCAACAGTAAAAGGCATGAGCCAAATGGCCAAAAATATCGGGCTAGGCAGAGAGAGTTGATATAAAGCCCTATCTAGTAAGAATACCTCCCAAATTTGAAGCGGTATGAAAACCTCTTAACTCTTTAGGTATTGGCATTCATTTTGAAAATGCTAAGAATGATAAGCCAATAACGGTATAATTTTGTAGTAAATACAATATCAGTATTTAGAGAGTACCTTAATTAAAATGGGTACAGGAGTGGGTATAAGATGGGTAAGTTAATATCAAGTATATTAATATTCAATGAGTTAAGTGCTTAATTAAAATCCCTGTCCCTCCACCATATTATTTCACTCAATCTTATTGGCGCAGTGGCACAATCGAGCAAAAAATTTAACTTTAATGAAGGATTAACCGAGCTTGAAGCATTAGTGCAAAAGCTTGAAAGTGGTGAATTAGATCTTGATGAAAGCCTAGCTATCTTTGAGCAAGGCATTAAATTAAGCAGACAATGCAAAACTGCATTAGATACTGCTAAACAAAAAATTACCACCCTGAGTAGTGAAGACAACTACGGCGATAACAACGGAATGGGTAATGAATCAAAAACTTCTAAATAGACAATGACTACTGCACAGAGTTGGCAGGAGTACAAAACACTGATTGAGGAAGTACTGCCAAAGTATATTCCTACTGACGAACTCACTCCTTCAATGGAATATACCCTGTTATCAGCTGGCAAGCGATTTCGTGCATCATTATGCTATTTAGTTACAGAATTATATAACACTCCACTAGAGTACGCTCATTCTAGCAGTGTAGCACTAGAATGTATTCATGCATATTCTCTTATTCATGATGACTTGCCCGCCATGGATGATGATGATTTACGTCGTGGCAAACCCACATGTCATAAGCAATTTGATGAGGCAACTGCTATATTGACAGGGGATATCTTGCAAACATTAGCATTTCGTGTGCTAAGTGAAGATGAACTCCTCTCTGACTCTATAAGGCTCAGATTAATCTCACTCTTAGCACAAGCAAGCTATGATATGGTACGGGGGCAACAACTAGATACGCAGCAGATTGAACATACACTAGAAAGCTTAACCCAACTCCATCAGTTAAAAACTGGTGCACTCTTAACAGCGAGTATTCTAATGGGTGCAGTTGTAGTTGAGGCAGATACTCGGGACTATGAGATATTAGGGCATATTGGCAGGGATATTGGCCTTGCGTATCAAGTGCAAGATGATGTAATTGAGCTTGGTGGGAGTGCTATTACCGGTAAATCAAAGAGTGATGAAAAAAATGATAAGATTACCTTTGTAACCTTAATGGGAGAGCAGGGTGCTAAAGCACATTATGAACACTTGTATCATACTGCTTTAGAGCAAATCAATTTACTCTCGGTAGATGGGAATAATTTGTGCAATTTAGTAAAAATTATGCAAAATAGAAACTTTTAATTTTTAAAAAACATATCATGGGATTTTTAACAGGAAAACGGGCGTTAATTACTGGTGTGGCTTCTAACCGCTCTATTGCTTGGGGAATTGCAAAATCAATGAGCGAGCAAGGCTGTGAAATTGCTTTAAGTTACCATACTGATAAACTTAAATCTCGCGTAGAAAAATGTGCAGCAGAATGTAATAGTGGCATTGTAATTCCACTTGATGCCGCTACTGATGAAGGCATTGAGCAGTCAAAAACTGCACTTGAGGAACATTGGGATAGTGTAGATATTATTATTCACTCTATGGCATTTGCCCCACGTGAAGCCCTAGACGGTGATTATGTTGATGCAACGAATAGAGAAGATTTTTTATTAGCTCATGATATTAGTTCTTACACCTTTACTGCACTGGCAAAAACCTATAAAGATATGCTCTCAAGTGGTGGTGCATTACTTACTATGAGTTATCTTGGGGCAGTAAAAGCGATTCCTAACTATAACGTCATGGGCGTAGCAAAAGCTTCACTAGAAGCAAATGTACGCTATATGGCTGCCAGCATGGGTAAAGATGGTATAAGGGTTAATGCTATTTCAGCTGGTCCTATCAAAACTTTAGCTGCTAGTGGTATTAAAGACTTTGGTAAGTTATTAGACTATGCTGCAGAAAATAGTGCGTTAAAGCGTAATACTACCATTGAAGAAGTGGGTAATGCAAGTGCATTTTTGTGTTCAGACCTCGCATCTGGTATTACTGGTGAGATTGTCTATGTAGATAGTGGCTATAGTTTTTATGAAAGTGCGCCGTTATAACAGCCATGGATAATAATATTCAAGTAGATGTAGCGACTAAATTCTTAATTGAGCCTTCAATTAAAGAAGGCAAATATATTTTTAGTTATACAATTGATATTTTTAATAAAGGTACCAAAGCAGCCCAGTTACTGAGCAGACACTGGCGCATTACTGATGCTAATAATGGCGTAGATGAAGTCAGAGGTGATGGAGTTATTGGCAATCAGCCGATTATCAAAGTAGGGCAGAGTTATAGATATACCTCATTTGTGGTCTTAGATACCAATACAGGCATGATGTCTGGCACGTATCAAATGATTAGTGAAGATAACGAAGAATTTGATGCGATTATCCCACCGTTTTATTTGATTACTCATGTAGATATTACCAGTTCTGAGAGTATTCAGTAGGTTTATACATGCACTCTGTTTCTTTTATTTTTGAGTCTGGTGAGTATGATGATGAATTCTACGCTTTAGATACAGAAATCCTCTCATTTGCTAAGAGTCTTTCAGGGTATGCGGGCAAAGAAAATTGGTATTCAGCCGACCAAACAATTCAAAATGCCATATATTATTGGCATACCAAAGAAGCACTCAGAGAATTTTCTAACTATGCTACTCACTTAGAAGCGAAACGTAAATACACCAAGTGGTATAAAGGGTTTCAAGTGGTAATTTCGACTGTTGAGGCGAGTTATGGTGATGGCAATATTTCTCACATTACGCAAAATTTATAATTTATTGTACTGCTAAGGACTGCAATTGTTGTTTGGTCCAGTCATATATTTCTTGTGTCGTATTTTTTACTGAGTCTATTTCTGTAATCGGCTCACCTATTATAATAGTTACTACCCCAGGGTACTTAATAAAGTGATCTTGTTTCCACACGGTGCCTGCGTTGTGTGCAATAGGTACTACTGGTACTTCTGCTTGCTTTGCCATCATGACTGCGCCATTTTGATATTCTCCAAGGAGCGTAGTATTTTTGCGTGTACCTTCGGGATAAATAATTACAAAAATCCCTTGTTGTAACCGCTTCACCCCAGTAGTAATCACTTTTTTGAGTGATTTTAATTTTTGCGTGCGATCAATGACAATCGGCTTCATCAATACTAATCCCCAGCCAAAAAATGGAATATACAGGAGTTGTTTTTTAAGAACCCCAGTATGCATGGGTAGAATAAGAGGTAAAAATAGGATATCAAGTGTTGATTGATGATTAGATATTATCACACAAGGTGTGGTAGGAATATGCTCACGCCCAATAATATGAAAGTGAATACTACAGGTTATTCTGAGCCACCATAGACAAAAGCGTTGCCATGAAGAAAGTAACGTATACCGTGTGCGTAGGGGCAAGAAGAACAAACATACGGATACTATACTAATAATACATGCTGATACTGCCATTCCAATAAAATAAGCAAATGAGCGAATAAACAACATAAAATACAGGGTAAAAACAATCGATTTTATATGAAATTTACTACTATGCTTTTTGATTTGGATGGTACGTTGGTAAATACCGCTCCCGATCTCGTAGCCGCATTAAACTATGTGTTATCTTCGCATAATCAGTCGCAAGTAGAATATAGTGTTGCTAAGCAATATGTTTCCAAAGGCAGTAAAGCGTTGGTGCGTTTTGGTTTTGGTATAGAAGATACCCATCCGATGGGTATCACATATCATCAAGAGCTACTTGCATATTATGAAAAACATATTGCTGATGTATCTGCACTCTTTCCCGGTATGAATGAAGTGATTGAACGCTTAGATAAATGGGGTATCGTCACTAATAAGCCAGAGTATTTAACCCATCCATTGCTAGAGCAGCTTGGGCTTACTCCTGATGTAGTCGTGTGCGGAGATACTCTCAGTGAGAATAAACCAAGCCCTTTACCTATCCAACATGCGATGAAGCAACTCGGGCTAGAGCACACCATTATGATTGGTGATGATGAAGTGGATTATCTTAGTGCCAAGCACACAGGTATTCCATCTATTCTTGTGGGCTGGGGATATAGTAAAGTCACTCAGTGGCATTACCGCGTTGAAGATGCACAGGAGCTATTAGCATGGGTGAAGTAATGATTATTTTGGTTTGTGTGTTAGTGGGGCTATTAGTACTAGTGAGTGTAAAGTATCAACGCTTGTTAGTTTCGCACACTGAGCTGACCACCAAGTTGGCACTCAGTGAAGAAACCTTAGAACATGCTAAATCCCAATCTCTTAGCGCTGAGCAAAAAGAGTTAAGTAAACAAAATAAAGAACTCTTAGAGCCCCTTCAGGCAGAAATCAGCAAATTTAAAACCCGTTTAGAAGATTTAAATACTCATCAAACCAAAGAACGAGCCCAGCTCAAACAGCAAATCATTGACTTGGGTCATGCAAATAGGGAAATTGTGAAAAACGCTGAGCATTTAACCAATGCACTTACCCACGATAATAAAGCACAGGGTGACTGGGGTGAAATGCAACTTGAGCTGATTCTTGAAGGTTCTGGACTAAAAGAAGGGGTGGAATACCATAAGCAAATGGCATTTAGAGATGCAGCAGGAAATCTCAAAAAACCAGACTTTATCGTGCATTTGCCGAGGCAAAAAGATATTATTATTGACTCTAAAGTATCCCTAAAAGACTTTACTGCCTATACCAACTCTGGGGATGAACTAGCACTTCGCAGACATATTAAATCAATTGAACAACATATTAATGGCATATCTCTTAAATCCTATGAACAACTTGAGGGCGTGCACACACTTGATTTTATTTTTGTCTTTTTCCCGATTGAGGCAAGCCTACTTGCAGCGATTGAAGTCAAACCCGAACTCTTTAACGATGCTATTAAGAAAAATGTTGCACTGGTTTCCCCGTCCACACTCATGATGAGTTTAAAAGTGGTTTCGCATATTTGGGATATTGAGAAACAAAATAAAAACACTGAGGAAATTATTCGCCTAGCTGGAGAGATGTATGACAAATTTCATGGCATGATTAGCTCACTAGATACTGTTAAAACACATCTTGATAAAGCAACTGAAAGTTATATACAGGCAAAAAATCGCTTGAGTGAGGGCAGAGGAAATGCACTCACGACTGCCAATAAAATTATAGAACTTGGGGTTAAAACTAGTAAATCTACTAGGTTGAAAAAATAAAATTAAGTGCTAAAATGAGGAATTTTACTTAATAAGGATGGGATCGTGAAAACAATTCTTGCTAAGACTATTTATCTTGCTATGTTTACTGGCTTATTAACAGGATGTGGAGGCGGAGGTGGTAGTGATAGCCCTAGTCAAACTAGCGGGAATTTTAGAGATGCTAATGTTGTAGGGTTGGAGTATCAATCTGGGTCAAATGAACCCTCTGTAACTGGAACTAATGGTTCATATATATGTAACAATGGTGAAAATGTAAGATTCTTTTTAGGGAATGTAAATTTTGGTTCAGCGCTTTGTAAAAGCTTAATTACTCCCATTGATCTCGTTGAAAATGGCGATGTGACTAATCCAGAGGTTCTGAACATAGTACGATTTTTAAATTATATTGATGATGGGTCAGATAACGAAATAACAATCTCTGAAGATGTAAGAACTAAGTTTAATACTGAACTTTCTACTAATCTTATGACCTTTAATACTACTACGTTTACTATACCTACAGAAATTAGCAGTTTATCTGGTTTTGAAACCAAAACCCTTCCAACTGTTGCATCTGCAACAGCGCATATTACTAGGTCATTACGTTGCGCATATGGCGGAATTTTTACTGGCTTGTCTGAGTTGGAAATTGTAATTAATAATCAATCTTTTAAAAGGAGTAATAAAACTGGTATTATGATTGATCCTATTACAGGAACATTTGAAGGGCTTTCATATGTTCAGGATGATGACACACTCACTGGTGAATATGATGAATTAGTTTCAAGTATTGCTTTTTCATTAGATAATAATAGAAAAGCAATATATTCCAATAGCTACAAGGGGACTATGTCGGGTGTGTCTATGGATTTGACAGAGAATGGGTATTTGGAAATGCCTACTGTTAATAATGTAAATGGCAATATAGATATACGTGGTACTGCTGAGTATAATGGGCAATTTATGAACGTAAGTGGTAAACTAATTCTAAATACTACTAGAATTGGTAATATGACAGATGCAAAGCATAGAGTCGTGGGTAAGTATACAAGTGCTAATGATTTATTTAATGGATATTATGCAGTTGATATTGATGCTAATAATAGTGTTACAGGATATATGTACGACCCTGATGGCACTATCAATACAGTAGCCGTTTCTGGAAGTATTACTGATTCAACCCTGACTGCTACCATTCGTGATAATTTGGAAAATGTGAGTGCTACCATCACTGCCACTGTTGATTTAAATGCAGGCACTCTATCCAATGGCACATGGTCGTCAATAGATGGCTATAATGGAACTCTTACAGGGAAGATGTGCCAACTAAACTAAATTAGACTAGTTACACAACTCGTTCATGAGTATATATTAGTTAATGCTTATATAATGGTATAATCACGGGTTTGTATTTATAAATCCAAATTCGTGATTATTGCCCGTACTATTCTTAATTCTCTTTCCCCTAATGTTATTAAAAATGATGTCCTTTCTGGGCTGACTGTAGCATTAGCATTGGTTCCTGAAGCAGTAGCATTTGCCCTCTTAGCAGGAGTACATCCACTGGTTGGGCTGTATGCAGCATTTACTATGGGGTTGATTGCTGGTGTGTTTGGGGGGCGTCCTGGGATGATTACTGGGGCAACAGGAGCTATTGCTGTAGTTATTGCACCATTAGTTGCAAGCCACGGGGTGGAGTTTTTATTCTTAGCTGTGGTATTGGCTGGAATTTTACAAATGCTATTTGGGATGTTGCGACTGGGTAAATTTATCCGCTTAGTTCCTCACCCAGTGTTTTTAGGTTTTGTCAATGGTTTAGCACTCGTGATTGGTATTGCCCAAATCAAGCAATTTCAGGTAGATGGAGCATGGATTACCGGTGAGCCTTTACTCATCATGGCGATAATTATTATTGCTACCATGGCTATTATGCATTATTTGCCTCGTATTACTAAGGCATTCCCAAGTACCTTATTTGCCATTATTGTCCTTTCGCTTGTGGTCATTGGTTTTGATATTGATACGCGGACGGTGGGCGACGTTGCATCTATTAAAGGTGGATTGCCGAGTTTTCATTTGCCTGAAGTTGCTGTTACGATAGATACATTGCTTATTGTCTTACCATATGCAGTGATGATTGCCTTAGTAGGGTTGATTGAAAGTTTACTAACGCTCAATCTGATTGACGAACTCACAGAAACCACCGGTAAGCCCAATAAAGAAAGTATTGCCCAAGGCTTAGCAAATACTACCACTGGATTATTTGGCGGCATGGGTGGTTGTGCTATGGTCGGGCAAAGTATGATTAATGTAAAGTCTGGTGGTACAACTAAAATGAGTGCTATTGTGGCGAGTGTATTTTTATTATTATTTATCGTTTCATTTTCTAAATATATTGAGATGATTCCAATTGCAGTACTTATTGGCGTGATGTTTATGGTGGTGATAGGCACGTTCCAGTGGTGTAGCCTGCGTCTTTTTGGTAAGGTTCCCATACCAGATATTATTACTGGGATTAGTGTAGCAGTTATAACTGTACTGACTGACAACCTAGCAATTGCGGTGATTGTGGGGATTATTATGTCTGCACTCACCTTTGCTTGGCAACATGCAAAACATATTCATGCTACGAGTGAAGTAGAAGGGAATACCAAAATATATAGCGTAAATGGGGTGCTATTTTTTGCTAATACTACACAGTTTTTAAGTTTATTTGATATTAAACATGACCCTGAAGTAATCTATATTGACTTTGCTAATTCGCGTATTACCGATCATTCTGCGATTGAAGTTATTGATAAACTCGCTGAAAAATATACCAAAAAACAAAAAGAATTACATCTGTTGCATTTAAGTAATGAGTGTATTGAACTCTTGGAATCTGCCAAAGGATTGGTAGATGTTAATATTTCTGAAGATCCAAGATATCATGTAGCAGATGATAAAATAGCATAATAAATATTTAAGCACTTGATTTTTACTACATAGCTCCTATATTAAGATTGTATTATTTATTTTTTAGGAGTAAATTATGAAATATCTAAACACAAAAAATGGGATTACACTACCTGTACTTGCTTTAGCAATGGGAACTAGTTCACCAGCATTTTCGTATAACTTTGATAATTTCCATCAACGTTTTAATATACATATGCAAGATGCATATCGTGGCTTGCAGGAATCTGTTGAGGCTAGTCAATATACCTCAACAAGCTCTATGAGATATTTTGACGAACAAGCAAATGCGTATATTATTAAGTTACGTACCACCATTCCAAAAGAGCAACTCAGTATTAGTTTGGAAAAAAATTATCTTGTAGTTACAGGTAATCATAAAGATGATAAGTCTAAGCATAATTTTTCGCAAACTATGAGTTTACCAAAGTATGCTGATAAAGAGCAAATTAGTGCCAAATACACTGATCAAATACTCACGATTACCATTCCTCGTAAGACAGCAGAGTCAAATCAACCCCGCACTATTGAGATTGAATAATCACTATATAAAAATCTGATAAAACCTGGCAAAAAAGCCCTCTCCCTAGAGGGTTTTTTTGGTATGATGGCGCATGATATGCATAGCCAACATTAAGCCCTATTATGGAAATTGAAGAACTCGAAGTTTTTGATTTTCTCCATACCACCACCCCACTTGAGGGAGCGGACACCGCACATCTTAGTCAACTTGTTCAGCATACCCGTTCATTTTATAAAAAACGAGGCTCGCTCTTAAGTATTAATAATGAATATATCTATCTCGTTCATAAAGGAGCAGTAGGTGTTCGTAATGAAGCAGGGGAGACCATAGAAGTCTTTGCTGAGCGAGACTGGTTTGGTTGTAATACTACACTCTTAACATATCAGCATATTTGCAAAGAAGATACATTATGCTACCAAATTCTTAAGGAAGAATTTTTTCGAATTTTCTCTGGTGTAGATGAAATCAATGAATTTTTTATTCAAAATATTGCAGTCAATACTAAGATTAAGCGTCACCATGGGTTTTTAGGAGATTCGGTGATGAATTTAAGCCGAGCACTAGATGTTGTTATTGTCAGTGAAGATACTACAATATTTACCGTAGCAGAGATGATGACTAGGCAAAATACTACAGCAATTTTAGTGCAAAACACTGATGGGATGTTGAGCGGCATAGTGACAGATAGAGCCATGTGTACTAAAGTAGTTGCTGAGAACTTGTCTTCTGAAGCACCTATTACTAGTATTATGACTCCTCAGCCAATTACTATTCAACATTATGAAAGTGGCTCTAAGGCGATGCTAGACATGGCTAAATCAAATATTCGCCATTTGCCAATTATGGATAATGCCCGTGTGGTTGGTATATTGACTGCTGCAGATTTACTGCGTAAGCAAAGTCATAATGTCGTATTTCTGTTAGGCGAAGTGCAACAAGCTAAAACAGTGGATGAATTGGTAAAAGTTTCAACACATTTGCCATTAGCACTCACTTCAAGTATAGAAAATAACTTAGATGAACATCATATTGCCTATAGTCTTTCGACTATTGGTAGAGCCATTTTGGTTCGTCTTATTAAGCAATTTGAACATCAGCATGGAAATGCACCGATTCCTTATGCATTTGTAGTAGCAGGCTCTCAAGCACGAGGCGAGCAAATACTGCATAGTGATCAAGATAATTTAATTATTTTAAGTAATGAATATAAAGAGAGTGAGCACGGGGAGTATTTTGCTCAGCTTGCTCACTACGTCAGTGATGGACTCGATAAATGTGGGTATATTTACTGCCCAGGTGGTATTATGGCATCGCATCCTAAGCTTAGAGTATCCTTACAAACTTGGATAGAATACTTTACAAAATGGATATGTGTGCCTGATCCTAAAGCATTACTTAATGCTAGTATTTTCTTTGATATGAAATGTTTGTACGGAGACAGTTCTTTACTAGATACACTTAGAAAAGAGATACTGACTATGAGCCAAAAGAATACAATATTTTTAACACATATGGCAGCAAATGCTCTGCAATATCAGCCTCCACTTGGGTTTTTTAGAAATCTCATTTTTGATAAAAATGATGCGCATGAAGAAGTGCTAGATTTAAAACTCAGAGGGGTAAGCCCGATTATTGATATGGTGCGAGTATATGCTATCTCCCATCAAGTAGGTGCTATTAACACTACAGATAGAATGAACCAATTATTATTAAATGGAGGTATGAGTGTATCTGGTGCGACTGAACTGATTGAAGCATATACCATGATAAATACCATACGCATTAAGCACCAAGCAGAACAAGTACGCATAGGGGAGAATGTGAACAATGTAGTACAGCCTGCGGATATTTCATCGCTTAATAAAAAATATTTAAAAGACGCATTTAAAGTAGTATCAGCAATGCAAGAAGCAATGGCAAGCAGATATGCTACCAGTACATTAACCTAAAGTACAATGATAAGACTGCACTCTTTCTTTTCATCCAAGCAGACACATATTCCTCACCCTGTGTTAGATGAGTATCTTAATCTACCACTGGTAGATAAGCAAAGTCTATTAAAGGATTGTACTTTTATGGTGCTGGATTTTGAAACTACTGGGCTCAACCACAAAGAAGATAATTTGGTAAGTATGGGTTGGGTAGAGATTGAGCAGTTAGCGATTAATTTAGGAAGTAGTAAACATATTATGATTAATCCTAAGAATAAACTCACTACAGAGAGTATTCTCATTCATAAACTCACAAATGACGAATTACAGCAAGGGTTATCTATTAGTGTAGCGATGGAAATGTTATTAACGCATATGCAAAATAAAATACTTGTAGTACATTTTCGGATGATTGAAGAGCAATTTATTAATGAGATTTGCTATCGGCTATATGGATTAAAAAAACTCCCTATGCGCATGATTGACACGCTAGAAATAGAACTCAATAAACATCCAACACTTGCAGATCCTGGTCCTAGTGAAGGATATCGGTTGAATAATTTACGAGAAAAGTACCATCTCCCTAGATACAAAGCGCATAACGCAACTATTGATGCTTTAGCTACAGCTGAGTTGTTTTTAGCTCAGCTGAATTGGATGGAAAAAGAATCGAATACGAAATTACAGGAGTTACTATGAGCGTAATTACGAATATTGAAGACTTGCGACAGTTAGCGAAGAAAAAAGTCCCCAAATTCATCTTTGATTATGTAGATAGAGGTTCTTATGATGAATTGACTTTGCATAGAAATCGCACTAAAATTTCAGACATACCTCTTCGGCAGCGAGTCTTTATTGATGTAGATTATAGAGATACTTCTGTGGACATGCTTGGTGAGCATTGGGATATGCCTATTGGTATAGCACCTACAGGCCTCACTGGTATTATGCACGCTAATGGTGAAATTTATGGTGCCCAAGTAGCAGAGGAGAAGAATATTCCTTTTTGCCTGAGCACAATGTCTATTTGTTCAATAGAGCAGGTTAAAGCTGAGACTAGTAAACCATTTTGGTTTCAACTATATGTTATGCGCGATAGAGCATTTGTGAAAAATTTAATCCTAAGAGCCAAAGAAGCTCAATGCTCTGCATTAGTTTTGACCGCAGATTTACAAATTCAAGGACAGCGTCATCAAGATATAAAAAATGGACTCACAGTCCCGCCAAAAGTCACATTGCGAAATTTACTTGATTTGATTTCTAAACCCACATGGGGGTTCAAAATGTTAGGAGCAAAAAGTAAAACCTTTGGTAACCTAACTGAGTATATAAATTCAAGTAATATAGCAACATTATCAGAATGGATTGCCAAACAATTTGATGCTTCACTCACATGGGATGATATTAATTTTGTGCGTGAATATTGGGATAAAAAACTAATAATTAAAGGTATTATTGATCCAGAAGATGCACGTAAATGTGTGGAATATGAAGCAGATGCGCTCATTGTTTCTAATCACGGTGGCAGGCAGTTAGATGGCGGACTTTCAGCGATAGAAGCATTGCCACATATTGTGGATGCAGTGGGCAATGATATTGAAGTGTACTTTGATAGTGGTATTAAAAATGGGGCAGATGTGTTACGAGCGATGTCACTAGGTGCTAAAGGTACATTCATTGGTAAATCCTTTTTGTATGGTTTGGGTGCAAGAGGAAAAAAAGGAGTGGCAACTGCCATTGAGATTTTGCAAAAAGAACTCGATGTCAGTATGGCACTTACAGGGAGTGGTTCAATTTCATCAGTTAATAGGAATAATATTATATTATGATTACCGTTGCAGAGTTATTTATTAAAGCGTTAGAAAATGAAGGTGTTGAGTATATTTTTGGGTTACCCGGTGAGGAAAATCTAGATTTACTTGAGGCTATTTCAAATTCAAACATCAAATTTATTTTGACCCATGATGAGCGCAGTGCCGCCTTTATGGCTGCTACTTATGGCAGACTTACTGGCAATGCTGGAGTGTGTCTTTCCACATTGGGTCCTGGAGCTACCAATCTTACTACCGGACTAGCCTATGCTACACTTGGAGCGATGCCAATGGTTGCTATTACTGGGCAAAAACCCATTAAAGCAAGTCAGCAAGGTAAATTTCAAGTGCTAGATATTGTGCGTATGGTCGAGCCTTTGGTGAAGTATGCCAAAAGTGTTTCTTATGGTTCACAAGCGTCTTCAATTATCCGTGATGCCTTTAGAGCAGCAGAAGAAGAGCGTCCAGGGGCGGTACATATTGAACTCCCAGAAGATATTGCCAATGATGAAGTAACTAACTATAAAATTTTTCCTGCACAACATATCCACCGTTCATTTGCTACTGATAATGCAATTAGTATCGCAGCAGATGCAATTCGTAATGCGAAAAAACCATTGCTATTGATTGGTGCAGATGCTAATAGAAAAAATGTCTCAGCATGCCTTAATGATTTTATCAATAATCTTGATATCATGTTCTTTAACACCCAAATGGGTAAAGGAGTGGTAAATGTAGTAAATAATGAGCATTTTATCGGTACTGCGGCTTTATCTTCAGATGACTATCTGCATAAAAAAGTAATTAAAGAAGCTGATTTAATTATTAATATTGGGCATGATATTGTAGAAAAACCACCATTCTTAATGAGTGGTGACGAGCAAACCGTGATTCATATTAACTTTAATAGTGCTCAGATTAGAGATATTTATTACCCACAAATTGAAGTAGTTGGTAATATTCGCCATACTGTTGAGAAGCTTACTGAAAAATTAAAAGATCATAAGTGTTCTAAAGAATGGGCAACAGGCTTTAGAGAGCAAATTAAAGAGATAATTCATCGCCACGATGAGGATTCTGCGTTTCCAGTCAAGCCCCAGCGTTTGGTTGCCGATGTGCGTAAGGTAATGGGAGAGCAAGATATTGTATGTTTGGATAATGGGATGTTTAAAGTTTGGTTTGCAAGACATTATCATACGCATAAGATTCACACATTGCTGTTAGATAATGCACTTGCTACCATGGGTGCGGGGTTACCTTCGGCAATTGCTGCGAAAATGATCAAGCCACATCGCAATGTATTAGCTGTATGTGGTGATGGTGGACTTATGATGAGTATTGGTGAAATTGAAACTGCTAAACGCTTGGGAGTGAATATCGTAGTGATGGTACTTGTGGATAATGCCTATGGTATGATTAAATGGAAGCAAAAAGGGCAAAACCTCAAAGATTTTGGACTAGATTTTGAAAATCCTGACTTTATCAAACTAGCCGATAGTTATGGGCTTAAAGGCTATCGGGTAAATACTACTGAGGAATTAGTACCAACGCTAAGCGAGGCATTTACTAATTCAGAGCTAAGTATCGTCGAAGTACCAATTGATTATAGCGAGAACGACTTTATTTACCAGAGCGTGGAATAATTTCTATTAACTTGTTTTCGTCACTAAAAAATAGGGTGAGTTGTGAAAATACACGCTCACCATCTATTAATGAATTATCAATATAATCCCAGCGATTTTTTCTAAAAGGATCATCAATCGTTGGGGAGCCAATGAGTTTTCTGACTTCAAATTTACTCATCCCTAGTTTAAGTGCATCTATTTGTTCTGCACTAATGCTTATTCCTTGAGTAAAATCTTTTTGATATCCATCAGGTAAGAGCACACTCGTAGCACTTGCTACACTCTCTACCCCTGATCGTAACGTATTACTTACATCGCTAAAACAGGAAGTTAAAAATATTACGGTTGTGAGAGAGAGTATTTTTTTCATTGAATTAAATGCTAAAATGAAATAGATTTTACCATGAGTCCTATTTGTGACACAATAATGAATATTGAAGATATTAAAAACGCAGGGTTAAAGGTAACAAACCCGCGGATTAAAATTTTAGAGATTCTGGAACAAAGTTCAAAGAAACATTTGAGTGCTGATGATATTTACCGTGAGTTAGTGCTTAGTGGTGAGGAAATAGGAGTTGCTACTATTTACCGTGTGCTTACTCAGTTTGAACAAGTAGGGATGGTACATAAGCTCAATTTTGAAAGTACGGGTGCGGTATATGAGCTTGCTCATGCTGAGCATCATGATCATCTTGTTTGTATTCAATGTGGCAAAATTCAGGAGTTTTCTAATGAAACAATTGAGTCATGCCAAACCAAAGTAGCTAATGAATTTGGCTATCAACTAACGGATCATTCGCTATATTTATATGGTATTTGCCCTGATTGTCAGGCAAAAAATGTCCTAAAAAATAAATAACACCATGCTTTATATTATTATCGCCACAGATACCCCAAACTCACTGGAAAAAAGAATGTCTGTACGCCCGAAACATATTGAACGCTTAGAACAACTACAAGCCGAAGGCAGGCTGATTATCGCAGGACCAAACCCCATAGAAGGTACAGACCAATTTTCAGGTTCTGTAGTGATTGCTGAATTTGATTCGTTAGAGGATGCTAAAACATGGGCTCATGATGATCCGTATGTTCACTCTGGTGCATATGAGAATGTAAATGTTAAACCTTATAAAAAAGTATTACCATAATTATGCTACATGCCCAACTGATATTTAAACCATTATTTGAAGCCGAAAGCTCCACATGGACTTACCTCCTTGCTGATAAAGTCACGAAAGAAGCAGTGATTATTGATGCTGTAGCAGAAACATTTGAGCGTGATACCTTAGTTATTGAGGAAATGGGACTGAAGCTCAAATATATTATTGAAACACATATTCATGCTGATCATATTACAAGCTCGTGCCCCTTACAGGAAAAATATTCTAATGCTCAAATTGTCTTAGGCGAGGGTAATGACGTAGATTGTGCGAACATCTTTTTAGCTGATGGCAATTCACTACATTTTGGTGACTTTACGATTACCGCTATTGCAACCCCTGGACACACCTCTGGCTGTACTTCTTACGCTCTAGAAAATATGGTATTTACCGGTGATGCACTCCTGATTCGCTCTTGTGGTAGATGTGACTTTCAGGGAGGAAATGCTGAAATTTTATATGAATCATTGCAAAAACTCTTTGCTCTTGATGATAACACCTTAGTATTCCCCGGGCACGACTATAGTGGGCGCATCGTCTCTACTATCTGGGAAGAAAAAGAATACAATGAAATGGCTGGCGGGAACCCAACAAGGGAAGTATTTGTACAGAGAGTTAATGGAATGCAACTCAGCCTGCCTAAAAAAATCCATATTGCAGTACCCTCGAATCAAGTATGTGGTATGAAAATTATCAGAGACGATAGTTTGTTATCTGGCTTAAATGGTTAACGGGTATTCACTTGACCCACACCCAAATGCTAATTTTGCTACAGAAGAATTTGCTATTATAAGACTTAAATCACGTAAGCGTGACCGCATTCCAGGGACCAATGTCACAGTAGTTGCTAGTATGGAAGAGGCACTTGAGGGTGCAGATTCTGCACAAGATTTGTATGCAGCCAAAGTAGCAGGACCAGCACGTTCTTCTGAGGGGTATTTGCTTTACTATATTATTAAGATTTTATGAGATTTTTTGCTTTTTGTCTGGCGTTATTATCTACTCCGCTCTATGCTGAAGAAAGCCTGAGTTTTGAAGCAACTAGTGGCAATGAATTAGAGTACATTCAATTTGCTGAAGATGATGACGCTCAAAATTTGATTATCTATCTACCGGGACAGCGTGGGCTTGGGAATGAATATGTCAAGTGGGCGAATGATTTAGCTTTTAATGACACGCATGTATGGGCAGTAGATTTACATGCAAGCTATTTGTTGGCAAAAACACGTAGTAGCCCGATTCAATTTGTGGTGAGTGATGTAGTTGAATTAGTCGCTCATGCACAGCAGGACTATGACAATATTTACTTACTTAGTGTTAGTAGAGGTGCTAAATTTGTGCTTGATGTCGCCTACCAGCACCAATTACAATACAAAACGCACCACTTAAAAGGCATTATCTTGCATGCCCCACATTTAGTAAAGGGCAGTGTAGAAATTGGCGAATCAGCAACATATCAGCAAATTGCTCAGTATTCTAATTTGCCTTTATTTTTGATTTTTTCAGAATATAGTACTAAATATGCTAGGGCAGGAGAAATCAAAAATACCTTATCAATAGGTGGTTCCCAAGTGTTTACTATGTTATTGCCTGATACGATTGCAGGGTTTTTTATGCGTAAAAATACTGATTTGAACTCTACCAGTATTATTAATAAAAACAAATTATCCCAGACCTATCAGAATGCATTAATGCTCTTTGATACGCTTAATATTCCTCCTATAAAACAGATGAAAACTATTGATACTGATAAGGCAAGAGTGCAATTTAGTGATACGCTGTCTGTGCAAAATACTCCCAGTAAGGAGCTGATTTTAGAAGATCTTGAGGGCAATACGGTAAATTTACAATCTTATAAAGGAAAAGTTGTACTGCTTAATTTTTGGGCGAGTTGGTGCACTCCGTGTATTAAGGAAATCCCTTCTCTGATGAGATTAAAAGAAAAAGTAAATCACCCTGATTTTGAAATTTTGGCTATTAATATTGGCGAAAGTAGAGAGCGTATTGTTAAATTTAAGAAAAAAGTGCCTTTTGAGCTCACCACATTGTTAGACACCGAAGGTAAATATGCGAATGCATGGCATGTGTATGCATATCCATCCAACTATATTACCGATAAAACATTACAGGTTCGGTATGGTTATCGAGGTGCATTAGAATGGGATAGAGAGGATATTGTAACCACTATTACTGCTTTACTCAATGAACACTGAACACTTCATACCCATCAGTATTAAGCTATTTAAGGATATTTCTACGCAGGACATTGAGACCTTATTTTTTACCCATACCCCTAAACTCAAATTATTAGACAAACTGTACCTTGCACGTATTGGTAGGTGAGTACTCTGGTGTGCTTGCAATTATTGGTACATTCAGTGCTTTAGTAAACCTCTTTGCGGTAATCAGTGCCTTAGGCGGGCTTATAGCCATGATCATTGAGCAAGTGACTCACTTATTTAATCAGTATAATAAATTTCTCAGCGTATGTACAGGTGCACTCTATTTTCATAATCTGGGTAATAATTTAAGTACCATAAGTTATATTGCTAATAATAATTTTGAAGAAGAAGGTACAGAAGTGTTATTCGGGTATTATTTTCTCAGTTAGCAGTGGTATCAAGGATATCACACAGCTACAAGATATCTATACTATGGAAATAGACTTCAATGTGCGAGATAGTATGGCAAAATTATAAAGTTTAGGATTGATAGATTCTCAGAGTTTCACTACCATGTCTAAGGAGTAAACAGTAGAAATACTAGAGGACTATTGGAAAGAGTTGTTATGATTTTTGTAATTATTCAGTTTTCGATGTTTATCGGCTTATTAGCTCAGGTTAACCCAACTGTTTTGAGTATACCACTGATTGCTTTAGCAGGCGTGGGCATGTTGATTGGGTTAATTGCCATGTTGCATATGAAACCCGGAAATATTGCAATATTGCCTCGCCCTAAGGATGATGCACAGCTCATAACTACAGGCATATATTCCTATATTCGTCACCCTATGTATACGAGTATTTTTGTATTTTTTCTGGCAGTAATGCTTACTCATCCTACGGTATTTACTGGTGTGATGTATGGGGTGTTGGTCGTTACTTTGTATTTAAAATCACGTGCTGAGGAAGTATATTTAGCAAAAAAGTTTGGGGACTACGGACTTTACCAAACGCAGTCTAAACGGTTTATTCCTTGGATTTGGTAATTTTTATATTTACTTTATTATGATGAAAAAAATTGCAGTCTGTCCCGGTTCATTTGACCCTATTACTTTTGGACATCTCGATATTATTAAACGAGGTACGAATATTTTTGATAAGATTATTGTTGCAGTAGCCAATAATAAACGTAAAACACCATTTTTGGGTTTAGATGAGCGACTAGCACTCGCTACAGAAGTATTAGCAGAAATCGACTCTAGTGGTGATATTATTGAAGTAATGACCTTTGAAGGGTTATTGATAGATTTTGTCAAACAACAAGATGCAAATATTATTTTGCGGGGGATTCGTGCGGTGAGTGATTTTGAATATGAATTTGCCTTGGCAGGGATGAATAAGCATTTGGATGTCGATATTGAAACAGTATTTATTACCCCAAAAGAGCAATATGCGAATATTTCCTCTACCTTAGTACGCGAAATTTTTACCCTTGGCGGGAGTATTGAGAAGTTTGTACCTCATAGAATTGAGGAATACCTAGTACGCAATAAAGTATAATTTAATCCTTTTACACAAGCTAGTTATGGACAATTATTTAGGTGCTTCAGTGCATCTGCCGAGTAAGGAACTAGACACCTTTCCAAACCCAAAGCAAGATCGTGATTTTGTTATCAAAATGGATATTCCTGAGTTTACTTGCCTATGCCCTAAAACAGGGCAGCCTGATTTTGCAACCATCAAAATTGACTATATTGCAGATGAGCTATGTGTAGAACTTAAGTCACTTAAGATGTATATGTGGTCATTTAGAAATGAGGGTGCTTTTCATGAGGCTATTACTAATACGATGCTTGATGATTTAGTTGCTGCGATTAGCCCGAGATTTATGCGTATCACAAGTATATTCAATGTCCGCGGTGGTATTTATACTGATATTGTAGTCGAACACCGTAAAGAAGGGTGGGTTGCTCCCAATCCGGTACACCTATAATTGCCAAACCCATAGTTGTGACTACCCCGCAGTATATTGATTGTGATATAGAGGTTCATCCAGATGCGCTATCTATTATCAACACACTGCATTCGCATCACTATGAAGCATATTTAGTAGGTGGGGCAATTAGAGATATTCTGCAACACAAAGTCCCAAAAGATTACGATATTGTCACTAATGCAACCCCTGAGCAAATTGTCAAACTCTTTAAATTTGCCCGCATTATTGGCAGACGTTTTCAAATCGTTCACGTATATCTTTCAAGGAAAGAATTTATTGAGATTTCAACCTATAGAGGCGTAGAGCAAAATACAGGTATGTTACGGCGAGATAATGTCTTTGGTGAAATTGATACGGATGCAAATCGACGAGATTTTACGATTAATTCGCTGTATTATGATGTAGTGCAAAAACGTATTATTGATTGGCATGGTAGTTTGGATGATTTAGAACATAAGCGTATTAGTCCTATTGGCGATGTGTCTAAACGCTTTAGTCAAGACCCTGTGCGGATGCTACGTGCTATTCGGTTTATGTCTAAGCTCAATTTTGAGTTGCACCCTGAGATTATTAACACCATTGCTTCTCATAAAGAGCTCTTACTTGAAATCCCACCTGCGCGTTTATTTGAAGAGTGCATTAAGCTTTTTAGTTGTACTGAAGCCTATAGGAATTATAAACTTTTAAGGCAGTTTGAGATTTTTGAGTTGTTATTTCCATATACCTGTGAAAGTGAGTGTATTGTAGCAGCACTAAAAAATACCGAACAGCGACTCAGGCAAGGGTTGCCGAGTTCACCAGCATTTATGTTTGTAATATTTTTATTTGAGAGTTATCAACAAAAATTTAAGATATTAGCAAAAACTCACAAAAATAAGAAAAAAGCGAGTGAAAAAGCTATGCAAGAAATTATCTATAAACAAAATAAACGAGTGCAAATTCCACAATTTGCCATGCAAAAAATTACCAATACTTGGGCACTACAACATATATTAGAACGCATTCCTACCCGTAGCCCAAAAAGTGCCAAAGAATTAGTAAGACAAAAAGAGTTTAGAATGGCGTTTGATTTTTTAAGTATTCGCTCAGAGGTGAATGCAGAATTAACATCTGCTGTAGAATTTTGGCATAAAATACAATAACTATGAATACTCCAGCTCTGGAACTCTCCTCCTTAACCAAAACATATGCAAACTCATTTACTGCATTAAAAGGTATAGACCTAACTATTGAGCAAGGTGATTTTTTTGCGTTATTAGGTTCTAATGGTGCAGGTAAAACTACGACTATTAATATTATTTCTGGACTCCTACCTAAAACTTCTGGCTCTGTTATTGCCCACGGAATAGACCAAAATCAAGATATGAATGGGGTCAAGCGGCTCATTGGCTTGATGCCACAGGAGTTTAACTTTAATCCCTTTGAGCCGATTGTAGAAATTTTAGTAAATCAAGCAGGTTATTACGGTATTAACCGCACTACAGCGATGAATCGAGCTGAATATTTATTAGAGCGCATGGAGTTACTTGATAAAAAGAAAAACATGGCAAAAACTCTCTCAGGGGGGATGAAACGCCGACTCATGCTAGCGAGAGCACTGATGCATGAGCCTAAAATTTTGATTTTAGATGAGCCAAGTGCAGGGGTAGATGTAGAAATTCGCTTAGCACTTTGGGAGTTTTTAAAAGAACTCAACAGCACAGGAACCACGATTATTCTCACTACTCACTATCTAGAAGAAGCAGAAAAACTCTGTAAAAATATTGCTATGATTGATGCTGGAGAGGTAGTGGTTAACACATCTATGAGTCAGTTACTTGCTCAGGTAGATTCACGGGTTATCACTCTAGAGGTAGATACTACCCCTAGTGAGGGTGTATTAAATGATGCATATACTATTTTGTCAGACAATACACTTAAAGTATCACTAACAAAGAAACAAAGTATTTCAGAAATTATTACAGAACTTGCTAAGCATGGAGTTGTCGTCAAGGATATTGGCAGTATGGATAACAGACTAGAGCAATTATTTATGAATTTTAATACCTTGGAAGCATGATTTTAATCCCTGCTATTGACTTAAAAGACGGCAAGTGTGTCCGCCTACGAAAAGGCATTATGGATGATAGCACCGTCTTTGGTGAGCGTCCACTTGATATGGCAAAACAGTGGGAATCACAGGGAGCACAGCGCTTGCATTTGGTAGATTTAAACGGTGCCTTTGCCGGTGAACCAGTAAATGCTGAGGCGATTTTGAGTATTACTAAAGAATGTAAGATTCCAGTGCAAATTGGTGGTGGTATTCGTACCTTAGAAACTGCAAAAGCCTATTTGGATGTAGGCGTGGAGTATCTTATTGTTGGTACTAGTGTGATTGACGATAAGGACTTTGTGATTGAATTATGCAAGACATATCCCGGAAAAATCATTTTAGGACTAGATGCAAATGATGGGCTGATTGCCACTAAGGGCTGGGCGGAACAAACAGATAAACACGTGATTGATGTAGCCCATGAGTTTGAACACTTGGCAGTAAATAGTATTATTTATACCGATATTGCTAGAGACGGTATGATGCAAGGGATAAATATAAAAGCAACACAAACTCTTGCTGATGCTACTACTATTGCAGTAATTGCCTCTGGTGGTGTGACTAATATGGATGATATTACTATGCTAAAAGCTACTCATCATAGGAATATCATGGGTGCTATTACTGGCAGAGCGATTTATGAGGGAACGCTTAATTTTCAAGAGGCGAATAGCTATTTATTAGAACTATAATGATTGTTGAAGTTGCCTATGCACTGCCTGATGAGGCATTTTTAGAAGCATTTGAAGTAGCAGAACACAGTACGATTGAAGAAGTTATTACTCAGTCTGGGGTACTTGCTCGTTATCCTGAAATTGATTTGCAGAGCCAAAGTGTTGGCATATTTGGTAAAGTTGCCAAACTTACAGATACCCTCAGAGAGAAAGATCGAATTGAAATATACCGACCATTACTCGCTGACCCTAAAGAAGTTCGTAAACGCAAAGCCTTAGAGCGAGAACAATCTCGCATTACTTAATTTATATTTTATTTATATTATTTCTATGATTTCATTATTTTCAAACCTGTTTGGCAAACGCAAACTCACTGATATTGTGGCACTTAGAGAATTACTCATAGAAGCAAATAAAGCAAATATTATTAACTCTCATGTGCATACTATTATGAATGGTACCTTGCAAATATCTCAGCTTAGAGTGCGTGATATTATGATACCTAAATCAAAAATGGTGGTGATTAAAGATGATGCATCATTTGAAGAATATCTTAATGTTGCAGTAACCTCTGCGCACTCCCGTTTTCCGGTAGTGGACGCTGATGAAAAAGTCAGTGGTATTATTCTAGCTAAAGACTTATTAGCCTTTTTAGCTGCTAAAACTGATTCTACCCAGTTTGATTATCGTGATTATATGCGGGAAACTATTGTAGTTCCTGAGGAAAAAAGCCTAGAATCATTAATGGAATTTTTCCAGCAAAAACGCTCTCACTTGATGATTGTAATTGACGAATACGGAGAAATATCTGGGCTAGTAACCCTAGAAGATGTGCTTGAGCAAGTCGTTGGGGATATTGCTGATGAACACGACTTTGAAACTGATAATATTATTGACTACAATAAAGGTCGTTACCTAATCAAAGGGGAAACGAGTATTAGTGAGTTTAATGAGTATTTCTCTACCGCATTTGATAGCACTCATGCCGAAACTATTGCAGGGCTCATTGTCAAAGAATTTGGCTATATGCCTGAGCAACTTGAGGGTATTAGTATTCAAGGACTACAGTTTAAAGTACTAAAAAGTAATGATAGAAGAGTACTTCTCCTAGAAATGGAACTTAATGACTAGCATTTATATCAGTGCATTTATTATGGGACTCATGGGCAGTGTACATTGTTTGGGGATGTGCGGAGCTATAGTGGGCGTTCTTTCAGCTAATCTTGATGCATCTGTGCGTACTAATACTGCCAAACTCGCACTCTATCAGCTCAGTTATAACATTGGTCGAATACTCATGTATATCCTCTTAGGAGGAGTGTTTGCTGGATTTTCTCATGCTCTTGCGAGTAGTGTTGTCATGAGTGAATTTGAAATTGGATTGCGAGTACTTGCAGGGGTGCTGATGATACTAATTGGTTTTTTTATTTTAGGTGTGAGTAATACTATTCGCATTTTTGAACGCCTTGGGCAAGGCATGTGGCAACATCTGAGTAAATTTTCTAAGCGGTTTTTACCCGTTACTAATGTTCGGCAAGCATTATTATTTGGTTTGTTTTGGGGTGGTATTCCTTGCGGGCTCGTGTATTCTGCACTTGCACTTACCTTGACTGTGACCCTGTTTGAGGGGATGTTGATTATGGCATTTTTTGGCTTGGGTACCTTACCTGCACTATTGGCTATCGCTGGGTTTGGCTTTAGTTTGGTGCGCATCTTACAAACCACCACTGCCAAACGTTTTGCTGGCATGAGTATTGTAGTATTAGGTATTTGGTCTGTAAGTATGTCATTTATCCACGGTAGTGAACATTCAGCGCATCACACTCACGCACCAGAGCATTCTCACCACCACACATATCATCACACCGATCACCACAATTAATTTATGAAAGATACTATTACTCGCACCGCAGAATTACTTCATACTAAAGGAGTAGATAGCTTTGAGCTCAATGCACATACCAGCATTGGTACTTCATTTTCAGTACGTATGGGCGAGGTGGAAAATAGCACCAGATATGAAAACCAAGGACTTGATATTACCATTACTAATGAGGGAAAATCAGCCAGTATTTCTACAGTAGATATCTCACAGAACGGCATTACCTCAGCCATTGAGCAGGTTGTATCCTTAGCGACTTTTAGCTCGGTAGATGAATATAACACCTTAGCACCTAAAGAGCTCATGCCCACTCAGCAAGTGGAGCTTGACTTATATCACCCCTATGATCTTACTAGTAGCGAAGGAATAAAACGGGCGTTAGTCTGTGAAAATGGTGCATTAGCGCACAAGCAAGTGATTAATTCTGAAGGCTGTGAAGTTGCTTCATTTTATGGTACTTCGTATTATTTCAATTCCCATGATATATTACTTACTCAGCAAAAAAGCTCACACTCATTGGCACTTTCTGTGATTGCTAGTGATGCTAAAGGCAATATGCAAACTGCCTATGAATATGATAATGCTCTTGCTATTAATGAACTCACCTCACCTGAGATTATTGGTAGCAAGTGCGGTGATACTGCTACGCGCAAACTCAATCCACAAACCATTTCTTCAGGAAAATATCCCGTGGTACTGTATCATACGGTATCCGCCTCGTTTATTGGTAGTATATTCTCTGCTCTGAGTGGGCGTGCGCAATATAAAAAATCTTCATTTTTACTTGATAGTTTAGATAGTATTATTTTGCCAGAGCATATGAGTATTACCGAGTCACCACTAACCCCACATACCATTGGTGCAAGATATTTTGACTCTGATGGCGTAGTTAAAACAAAACGCACTTTTATTGACCACGGCAGAGTTGCAAGCTACGTGTTAAGTCAGTATTCCGCTAACAAACTCGGGATGACCACTACGGGTAATGCAGGCGGGGTGAGTAATGTGCGAGTAGATTCGGCAGAAATCAAGACATTTAATGAACTCATTTGGGGCATTGACAAAGGGATTTTAGTAGATGAAATGTTTGGGCAAGGGGTGAACTATACCACTGGGGATTATTCCAGAGGAGTATGTGGCTTTATGATAGAAAATGGCGTGATTACTTATCCCGTATCAGGCATTACCATTGCAGGCAACTTAAAAGATATGTATCAAAATATTACTGCTATTGCGGATGATGTAGATATGCGTAAAAATATAAAGGTGGGATCGGTATTACTTTCTTCTATGACTATCGCAGGAAGTTAGCATCGTCTTTTTGTGTTCTGTGATGTTGAAGAATTATTTTCGCTGTTTTACTTTTATTTGTATCTCGGTAATCAAATCTTTAGGAAGATTATCATCAACACTATTCCAATACAGTAATCGTATCTCCTCATTATCATCAGGAATATAATTATCAGTTTGTAATATTTTTTTAAAGGTGCTTCTAATTGCTTTACCAATATATTTATAATTACCCTTATAAACATATGATGCAAATACGCCTCCCTTGAGTGTAGTAGTTTTTATTTCTGTAGTTTCTTGAGGGATTCCAGTATAGCCAATCGCATAATATTGCCCATCAATAGTATCACTTTCAATACTTAATTGTGGAAATACCACTTGATAATTATCCGTATCATTAAGTAAATAATATTGAATAAGTTTTATCAGTGAATTTGATATATGACCTTTATCATGTGTATGTTGTATATATAAAATATTCTTGTCGGATATGTTTTTAATTTGAAAATTACCCACATGAGGTAACTCTAAACTATAAGTAAGGCTAGAAGCAAAAAGTAAAAAAGAAAATAGTATGAGTTTCATGTTAGTTAAGTGTTTTTAGTATTTTACGACATTAACAAGTATTTTTTCTGCAAGCTAGAATAAATAAAAATGTGTTCAATATTCTGATAATATGCTCAATCATACACTATTTACCCACCCTATAATACTCTTAAAATAGTTGTGAGTTTAGTTTTAAATGAGTATTAATAGTAATTTCTGTTAATGGTATTATAATTACATTGTTTATAATATATCGCTGTGTATTACTATCATATTTATTTTTCAGTAAAAGCAGAGTGCGATAAAACTAGAGTTATTAGTCAATCTCAACAATTTATTGAACAGCTTAAAAAAAGTCAGAAAATTGAAGGTGGACAGATACGAAAAATTACTCACAAGGCTAATTTTGAAGATATGACTGATTATTATATTGAAATATCTTTTATTGATGAATTACACATGATTAATACTTTTGAATATATAAAAGAGCACATGATGACTACATACCCCCATAATAAATTAATGAATTCAGTCGCAGAATTTAAAGTGTCTTTTAGCTCTGATATCATAAGCATATGACCCCAGAAGAAAAAAAAGAAACACTTGAGTTTGCTAAAGAGTCCTCAAATTTCATTGCCAAGATGTATTCGTTAATTGCCCTAGGCATTGCGATTCCCTTTGTAATTGTTTGGTTGACACAATAATAACCACAAAATAATTTATGCTAAATTTGCATAAATTCTCTTTGATAGTCGCTCAATTATGCAAATTTAGCATAAATAGTTGAGTTTTACTTAGGTGATGCTAGGCGTTGATAGCACCTTATGGTTGCCAATGTATGAAGTTTTGTAAGAGTTGGAGTCCATTATCACCTGATTTTTCTGGGTGAAATTGCACAGCAAAGATATTGTCCTTAGCAATGCTACAACAAAACTCACTCCCATACTCACTGGTGCCACTAATCAGCTGAGTATTGGTAGGATGCACAATATAACTATGCACACTATAGAAGTAACTTTGATTAGGTATGTTATGCCATAAGGGATGATCTTGTGTTTGCGAAACAGTGTTCCAGCCCATATGAGGAATTTTATATTCAACTGAGAGTGGTTGTATTTTGCGTACATTTCCAGAGATGATACCAAGCCCTGTAGAGTCTTGTTCTTCACTTTTATCAAACAAGAGTTGCAAACCTAAGCAAATGCCTAAAAATGGTTTTTCATGTGCTGCTTTGGTGATGCTTGTTATCAGGTTACGCTCACGAAGATTGGTCATACATGAGCCCATAGCTCCTTGCCCGGGGAAGACTATTTTGTCTGCATTAGCAATATCACTAGAATTACTGGTATGACTAATATGCGCATCAGGTGCAACATGTTCTAGTGCTTTTTGTACACTGTGAATATTGCCACTATCATAGTCGATAATTGCGATGTGCATTCCTAGAGCACACCCTTTGACGACGGGGTAGCATCACCCATACGCTCATCAATAGTGAGGGCACTTCGAAGGCTTCTAGCAAATGCCTTAAAGGTACTTTCCGCTTGGTGGTGTGCATTTACCCCTTTGAGGTTATCAATATGGATAGTAATGAGTGCATTATTCGCTACAGCTTGGAAAAATTCACGTATGAGTTCTACATCAAACTTACCAATGTTCATCCGTGTCCATGGGATGTTAAACATGAGCGTTGGTCTACCAGAGAGATCAATCACTACGCGTGAGAGTGCTTCATCAAGTGGCGCATAAAATGAACCAAAACGAGTGAGTCCTTTTTTATCTCCCATTGCATCCCTTAGTGCTAAGCCTAAGCAAATACCAATATCTTCTACGCTGTGATGGTCGTCAATATGGGTATCACCATCACACGAGATTGTTATATCCATTAAACCATGTTTGGCAAGTTGCTCCAACATGTGGTCTAAAAATGGCACACCAGTGTTAATATCGCTTTGACCAGTACCATAGACTTCTAGCGAAAGAGAGATGGTAGTTTCTTTGGTTTCTCGGGTTATTGTGACCATATTAGATAATGTATGTTAGATATATTTATCAATCAAAATTTCGGCAATTTGTACGGTATTCAGCGCTGCACCTTTACGAATATTATCTCCTACTACCCAGAGGTTGAGCCCAAGGTCATGACTAATATCTTCACGAATGCGACTCACAAATACTTCATCATTAGTTGCTGAGTCAGTAAACGGGGTTGCATAGCCTCCATCGCTTCTAGTGTCTATCACTTTTACTCCAGGGGCAGATTCCAACAGGGCAGTTGCTTCCCCAGCAGTAATTTTTTCTTTAGTTTCAATGTGTACTGCTTCAGAGTGACCATACACCACTGGTACACGTACTGCAGTAGGGTTAACTACTATGTCACTATCACCAAATATTTTTTGAGTCTCCCAGACCATTTTCATCTCTTCCTTGGTGTAGCCATTTTCTTGGAATACATCAATATGCGGGAGCACGTTAAAAGCAATTTGTTTAGGATAGACATTAGTTTCCACGCCTTGCCCATTGAGTAAGTTCATAGTTTGGTTGGTGAGCTCGCTAATAGCACTTTTGCCAGAGCCAGATACTGCTTGATAGGTTGCTACATTGATGCGACTAATGCCTACCTTATCTTTAATAGGTTTTAGGGCAACTAACATCTGAATAGTAGAGCAATTTGGGTTAGCGACGATGTATCTATTAGTGTACTCTGCTATTTTCTCAGCATTTACTTCAGGTACTACTAGTGGAATATCTTCATCATATCTAAAGTGCGAAGTGTTATCTACGACTACGCATTTTGCACTTGCTGCTTTCGGGGCATACTCTGCTGATACCGAGCCACCAGCGGAGAATAAGCCAATATCTGCTTTAGTGAAGTCAAATTCAGCAAGGTCTTCAATTATCCAGTTTTTACCCTGACAGGTGATGACATTTCCTGCACTACGACTAGAAGCAAGCGGATAAAGTGTATCAATAGGGAAGTTTCGTTCCTCTAAGATACTTAAGATAGTTTCACCAACAGCACCAGTAGCACCTACTATTGCCACATTGTACGTTTTACGCATGTTATAATTAAGACAGTTATTAAAGATTTAATTTTACCAACTAATAATAATTAAATTATTGTAGTTTTTGTCCAATTCTGTTTCCTTAGATATTTTCAATATAAAAAATGAGATCAAATCATTCAAGTGATGTTACGTATTATAGTTTAGCCTTGCTCTTTGAGCGAAATCTTCTGCCTACGCAGGATTTGATTAATGTTGACGATAAATATTATGGAATTCATGGATTATGGCCACAAATTTCCCCCACGTCTTTTCCTCAAAATTGTTGCGAGGACTGTGTATTTGATGAGGGGGCGATACAACCTATCATAACAGATTTGCATACTTATTGGCATTCTAATAGTAGAAAGGATATTTTATTTTGGGAGCATGAATGGAGCAAACATGGAACATGTACGAATCCACTTTTGTCTGAAATTATGTACTTTAGCAAAACTATTCAACTTTACCGTGAAATAAAAGAAAAATATGATGCTCAAATGCTCGATTTAGAGCAATATGCTCACCCTAAAGGGTATCGACTCCCATTTGATTTGAATTTCAAATTATTAACAAAGCCTGTGCAGTAATTACCTATAAATTAAATACATAAGCATTATACTGGGTTATGTATATTAATAAACTGGTGATCGATATTAAATTTGTTGGCTATATGTTCACCTACTGCTTGTACCCCATAGCACTCAGTTGCATGATGCCCAGCAGCGATATAGAGCATATTATTCTCAGTGGCAATTGCAGGGGTTTGCTCACTCACTTCACCACTTAGGTAAGCATCTACTCTCAAATCAAGGACTTTAGTGAGGTAATTTTGCGCTCCACCAGTGCAAAATGCAATAGACTTAATGTAGTCTTTATTACCATATAACTGCGGGGTACGCTGGAGGTTTTGGGCGATGAGTTCGCTAAATTCTGTAGCAGTCATATTTACTTCTCCCCGCCAAATAATCGGGTCATCAGTTGGTGTTGGGTGTTTAATATCAAGTATCTGTGCGAGTTGGATATTATTCCCTAACGTAGGATGAGCATCTAGGGGGAGATGATAGGCAAATAGGCTCATATCACTTAATAAAATTGATTTAATGCGGTTGTGTTTATACCCCGTGATTTGTGGGGGTTCATTTTTCCAGAAAAACCCATGATGTACTAATATTGCATCAGCATCACAAGCAATTGCTTGGGCAATAAATGCTTGGTTGGCACTTACTCCTGTAATAATTTTTTGAATTTCTTGTTTGCCCTGAATTTGCAAGCCATTGGGGCAATAATCTTGAAAGTTTTCTGGTAGTAAAAGTTCTTTGAGGTAGTCGTCTAGTTGTGTTCTGGTGAGCATAAGTTGTGTACGCAGTGAATGAAATCATTGCCCCGTTGGGCAAAGTTATTATACATCTCAAAGCTCGTACATAGAGATGATTGTAGTACGATATTTAATTATGGAATATAAAAAGGCTGGATAATCCAGCCTTTTTATACTAATGGTGGGACTAACTATACAATCTCTTCATTATCATCACGACTAATAGCCACAATGCTTGAACGTGGAGTGGTGCCTGGACCACCTGGGAATGTTGAATCACCTTTTTCGCCAGGGTGTTGCACACCAATAAACATGGTTTTCTTATCTGCACTCCAAGTGAGACCAGTAATCTCACACTCTTTAGGACCTACTAAGAAGCGTTTGATTTCACCAGTATTTGTATCACCTAGCAACATTTGGTTATTACCCATACCTTCAAATTTATCTTTGTTTGAGTATTTACCATCCGTTTGAATCCATAAGCCACCTTTGGTGTCAAACTTGATGCCATCAGGAGAGTTAAACATATTCTTAGCTGTTATATTGCTAGATCCTTTGTTTAAGCCTTCTTGATTCGTTGGATTACCTGCTAAGACAAATAAATTCCAACTAAAGTCAGTTGCAGTATGGTCTGCACCTTTTGGCATCCAGCGAACGATTTGACCATATCTGTTGTCTTTTCTTGGGTTGACTTGGTTCACTGGAGTAGCATCACCACCTGCATTTGGTTTTTTGCCACGGTTTTTGTTATTCGTAAGAGCACAATACACCTCTGCTTTTTCAGGATGTGCTGCCACCCATTCTGGACGGTCCATAGTAGTTGCATTTACTTTTGATGCTGCCATACGAGTATGGATGCAGATTTCTGGTTTTGACATACCTGTTGATTGCTCTGTAAGGGCAATCCAGGTTCCTGAACCATCATCATTGAATTTCGCCACATATAAGTCACCATCTTCTAATAAATTAGAGTTATCACCAGCTTCACTATACGTGCCTTTAGAGATAAATTTATAAATATATTCACCTCTTTCATCATCACCTAAATATACTACAACCTTACCATTATCTGCTACTACTACTTCTGCATTTTCATGCTTGAAGCGTCCAAGAGCTGTGCGTTTTTTCGGAGTGTAATCTGGGTTAAGTGGGTCAATTTCTACGATATAACCAGCGCGGTTTGGCTCATTTGGCTCTTTGGCAATATCAAAACGCTCATCATATTTGCCCCATGCATAACCCCAATCTTTGGTTTTAATGCCGTAACGTTTAAATTCTGGGCTAATTTCAATATTTTCATCACTACTTGAGAAATAACCATTAAAGTTTTCTTCACATGCAAGATATGTGCCCCATGGTGTTTTGCCATTACCGCAGTTGTTCCAAGTACCAAGGGATTTAGTTCCAAGTGGGTCGGCACTTGTTTTTAATAAATCGTGCCCACGTGCTGGACCTGTAAGTTCCATTGGGCTATCTGCTGTGATTTTACGATTGTATTTTGAATCTTTAACAATAGACCATTTACCATCTTTGTTTTTAAGCTCCATAATGCTTACACCGTGTGCGTTCTTACCTTTTTGTGCATCATCAGCATTTTCAGGTAATTTTGTTGCACGATTTTGATACATAATGCTACGGTTGGTATATTCGTTATTTACTGCAATAATGGTTTTATCGCCATCCATAAACACATCCATACCATCATTGTTGTCACCAAATGATAATGCTTGACTGGCAGCATCACCAGATGTTTCATGGTTAAACCAAGTACCATTTGACCACATAGGCTCACCCCAACTGGCGACGACATGCCAATTAAAACCTTTAGGTATGGTAATCGTATCTAGCCCGTTGGCTGCCACAGGAGTAAAGCTAAGTGTATTTGACTTATTCCAGAAGCTAGCAACTGCTGTTGACAGAGGAGAGGCAGCAACAAAAGCACCTGCGCCAAACACCACAGATGACTTTAAGAAGCCACGACGAGAAATGTTATTTTCTACAACATTATCAAAATCAATATTATCACTCATAATTATAATTGAGGGGTTAAAAATTCAGATTATAATTGTTAGTTGTTACAAAAATATTACAAATTAGTAAATATATATATATTATTGATTTATAACAATTTGTTTAAAGTTATTCCCACGCTCTGCAAAGTTGTTATAAGCATCAAAACTTGCACATGCAGCAGAGAATAATACTACTTCATTGGCATGCTGTTTGGCATAGCGCACTGCTGCTTGCATATTGGCTACACGATGTTTAGCACAGCTAAGATGAGGATAAAATAATGTGGTACTTTCACCTAATAAAATGACTTGAGATACTCGCTGATTAATGCAGGTAAATAGTGGAGTATAGTCCTCATTTTTTGGTGCTCCTCCGAGTATCAATGTGATATTTTGATATTTTTCCTTCATTGCAGCTATTGCAGTGATGGTTGCTTGTGCATTGGTTGCTTTGGAGTCATTATAAAAATCAATACCATTTATTGTTGTGACAAATTCTATGCGGTGGGGTAGCCCTTTGTACATGGCTATAGCAGTGGTTATATCCTCTCTGTCTATCCCGTATTCATAAGCAATGGTCAATGCAGCACTGATATTTTCTTGGTTATGCGCTCCAATCAAGTAAGGTGATGCTACTTGTTGTGGGACAAATGACACCCCGCTGATGTGACTCGTGTAGTCATTCTTTGGGTTAATAATAGCAGTGTGACATAGGTCATAGATATGTAATTTTGAGCGAATATAGTTGTGAAAATCTGCATACCTATCAAGGTGATCTGGAGTAATATTAAGCACTACCGCATATTGTAAGTGCATATAATGGGTAATATCTAATTGATAACTAGAAAGCTCAATCACACATACTTCATGTGACTCTACTACCTCTAATATTGGCACGCCAATATTGCCACAAGCTACTGCTGATATTTTGCTGTGAGTGAATATATGAGTCAGTAAATCAGTAGTAGTAGATTTACCATTGGTACCAGTAATACCAATATAGGTCTTTTCAGGATAATATAGATAGCACAGGTCTATATCACTGAGCACTGTAATACCGCGTGCGTGAGCCTTGGTGATAAGCGGATGAGAGAGCGGAATACCTGGACTTAAGATAATACTAGTGTAATTAGCTAGATTAATATCTTCCTCATTACCAAAATAGCAGGTAGTAGTACAAAGTTCAGGATGGTTTTTTTGAAGCGGTGGGTGTGTTCTCGTGTCAGCGAGATGAAAGGCGAGATGTTGTTTTGCTAAGAAACGAGTTACAGAACCCCCTGTGAGCCCACAACCAAAGACTAATATCACCTAAAACTCACCTAAAATCCAACCAATATTATAGACAAACTACTCACAATAGGAGCAATCACCCACTCATAGCCACCAAGTAGCAAAAACCCTACTAAGATAAAGATACCATAGCCCTCTGTTTTTTGATATATAGTGGAAATATGTGGGGGTAAAAATTCATTAATAACTCTTCCTCCATCTAATGGTAAGAGTGGTAAAAGGTTAAATACCATGAGTATAAGATTAATACTGATTCCAATACTTGCCATGGTGATGAGTGGGTAAATGGTGGTTTTTCCAACAAATATCAGTACCACTGCCCAAAATATTGCCATTAAGAGGTTGGCGAGTGGACCTGCTAAAGCCACCAAAATAGTCCCTATTTTCTTATTACGTAGTGCATCAAAGTTTACTGGTACTGGTTTTGCCCAACCGAACACAAATCCAGAAGCAAAATACATCACCATAGGTACTATAATAGTCCCCACTGGATCAATATGTTTAATCGGGTTTAGAGTAATTCTACCCATCATTTTGGCAGAGCCATCACCGTTTAATAGGGCGACGTAGCCATGGGCTGCTTCATGTAGGGTAATGGCAAAAATAATAGGCACCGCCCAAATTATTAGAGTTTGAATTTCTGGCATTTGGTAAAATCAATTGCTTATATACATAGTTTTACATTTTATATGAAATTTTCCCAGTTGTTAATTCCGACCCAAAAAGAAGTTCCTAATGATGCTGAGGTGGTCTCTCATCAGCTCCTTATTCGTAGTGGTATGATATCTAAACTTGCGTCAGGGTTATATTCGTATTTACCTTTAGGACTTCGGGTGCTTGATAAAATCAAGTGCATTGTGAAAGAAGAAATGGATAATGCAGGGGCGCAAGAACTCTTAATGCCAGTCACTCAGCCAGCAACTTTATGGCAAGAAAGTAGTAGATGGGAAAAATATGGTAAAGAACTTTTACGGTTTCAAGATAGGCATGAGCGTGACTTTTGTTTGGGACCTACACATGAAGAAGTGATTGTAGATATTGCTCGTCAATATATTAAGAGTTATAAGCAACTTCCGATGAACTTATACCAAATTCAAACTAAATTCCGTGATGAGATTCGCCCGCGTTTTGGATTAATGCGTGGGCGTGAGTTTATTATGAAAGATGCCTACTCTTTTCACCTTAGTGAGAAAAGTATGGCAGAGGAATTTGCTAATATGCATCAGGCATATTGTAAGATTTTCTCACGAATTGGCTTAGATTATCGCCCAGTTTTAGCAGACTCTGGTTCTATTGGTGGGGAAAACTCGGTGGAGTTTCATGTATTAGCAGAGAGTGGGGAAGATGATATTTGTTTTTCTGATAGTTCAGAATATGCAGCCAATATTGAAAAGGTAGCATTTGCCCCGAGTGGTACTATACCAAAAGGAAAATCTGAGCTCACGAAAGTACACACGCCTGATATTCGCACTATTGCTCAACTGGTGGAGTATTTGAATATTGATATTACTTCTACGATTAAAGCACTAATTATTAGTACTGATGATGGATTTAAAGCATTGTTTTTACGCGGAGATCATGAGCTTAATGAAGTGAAAACACATAATCTTTTTGGTGAGTTTCGCTTTGCCACAGATGCAGAACTTACTACGCTTGGGCTGTGTAAAGGCTCTATTGGTGCGATTGGCTTGGATATAGATATTGTAGTAGACTATAGCGCAAATGAGATGGCTGACTTTGTTTGTGGGGCAAATGAAGATGATTATCACTATACTGGTGCAAACTGGGCAGGACTAAACTGTACTACAGCAGATCTTCGCAATGCAGTAGAAGGGGATGCCTCACCATGCGGAGTGGGAAAGTTAGTCATTAAACGCGGGATAGAAGTAGGACATATTTTCCAACTCGGAGATGTGTATTCTAAAGTGATGAATGCTGGTGTAATTGGCGAACATGGTAAGCAACAAATTATGTCAATGGGGTGTTATGGCATTGGTGTATCGCGTGTGATAGCAGCCGCTATTGAGCAAAACCATGACGAGCACGGCATTATCTGGCCTGAGGCTATTGCGCCGTTTCAGGTGATTATTGTGCCAATTAACTATCACAAATCTGGCAGAGTACAGCAAATGGCAGATGAACTATACGCAGACTTTATTAGTAAAGGGGTGGAAGTACTGCTTGATGATAGAAAAGAACGCCCTGGTATTAAGTTTAAAGATAGTGAGCTAATTGGCATCCCGCACCGCATCGTGATTAGTGATACCCATGCGGATAATAACTCTGTGGAATATACGTATAGAAAAGATGGCGAGAAGAAAGAGGTAGCATTTGATAATATTATGTATATGCTTTTGCAATAATATATGAAACAACGCCAAGCATTATTAATTTTTTCAATACAATTTTGTAATCAAATATGTATTGATATATCTGAAAAATATGATTTGTTTCTAAGAAAATATAATTGCAATGCCCAAAATTAAAACCTCTTATGTCTGCTCCGAATGTGGGGAGTCTTATACCAAATGGATGGGGCAATGTACGGCATGTGGGGCGTGGAATAGTCTGAGTGAACTTACTATAGACACCTCAAAGCCGAGTGCAATCAATACGCTAGAAGTTACAAAACCCACCACCCTTGACGCTATCAGTGAGGATAATACTCTACGTATTTCTTCAGGGATGAGTGAGTTTGATAAAACCTTAGGCGGAGGCTTAGTAGAGGGTTCTGTGATATTACTTGGCGGGAACCCAGGGATAGGTAAATCTACACTCATATTACAAATTTTATCTTTAGTACATACTACTCATAAAGTGTTGTATGTCACTGGGGAAGAGTCACTCGGGCAGATTAAAAACCGAGCAAATCGCTTAGGGATAGATAATGATTTACTGCTGTATAGTGGCGATAATATTGACACGATTATTGCTCATGCAAAAGATATTCAGCCGACATTGATGGTGGTAGATTCCATTCAGACCGTCATGAGCAATGAAAGCACAGGAGTGCATGGCTCTGTTTCTCAGGTGCGTAATTGTGCATCTATTCTTACTACATATGCTAAGCATACGGGCACTATTATGATTATGATTGGACATGTGACCAAAGATGGCTCTCTCGCAGGACCTAGAGTGCTGGAGCACATGGTAGATACTGTACTGTACTTTGAAGGAGATGCAGCAGGGAAATACCGCATTATCCGAGCAGCAAAAAACCGCTTTGGTGCAGTGAATGAAATGAGTGTATTTGCTATGCTGGATAAAGGGCTTGCACAGGTGAAAAACCCAAGTAGTATTTTTTTAACTAGTGAAACTGCAAGTTCTGGAATGGTGATTGCCTCTATTTATGAAGGAACTCGGCCAATGCTAGTGGAAATTCAAGCACTAGTAGACAATAAAGGACAAAGTGCTAAGCGCGTAGCAGTAGGATTTGAGCAAAATAGACTTACGCTGATGCTCGCTATACTAAGCAAGCATGGCGAGCTTGCTACTCATGATACGGATGTGTTTATTAATGTAGTAGGGGGGCTGAAAATCACCGAAACTGCAAGTGATCTTGCGGTGTGTTTAGCAATTTATTCTAGCCTAAGAGATATAATTATCTCTAAGGAAGTGATTATCTTCGGTGAAGTCGGGCTTACAGGTGAAGTACGCCCAGTGTTTAATGCTCAGGAGCGTTTGCTAGAAGCCAAAAAACAAGGGTTTACCCGAGCGATTATTCCAAAGAAAAACGCCCCGAAAAAATCAATTTCTGGATTAGAAATTCATAGTATTGAACGCATAACCAACGCACTACAAATTGTGCACAATATGTAATTTTGCCTATGTTTAAAATAGAGCAACATGTTATTTCTTCACCTGTGCTTCTTGCTCCTATGGCGGGTACTAGCGATACACCATTTCGCATCCTAGCTAAGCAGTTTGGTGTGGGGCTGGCAACGAGTGAAATGCTCGTACTAAAAGAGAGACTACTGCACACACTTAAATCAAAAACACGCTTAGATTTCTCAGGTGAGCCGGGAATTATTAGTATGCAGATTGCTGCTACAACCCCCAATGAAGCCGTGGAGTATGCACTACATGCGAGAGCACTGGGGGCGGATATTATTGATATTAATATGGGTTGCCCCGCTAAGAAAGTGTGTAAAAAATTTGCTGGTTCTGCCCTTTTAGCCAATGAGTCATTAGTGGCAAAAATGCTCTCTGAAGTAGTGCGACACGTAGATGTACCTATTACGCTTAAAACACGCATTGGGATAGATAAAAAGCATATCAATATAGCAACGATTGCTCGTATTGCACAGGATGCAGGGGTGCGAATGATTGCCATTCACGGGAGAACTAAAGCAGATAAATATAGTGGTGAGGTGGACTACCGAGCAATTAAACAAGTGGTAGACTCAGTAGATATTCCAGTGATTGCAAATGGTGATATTACCACTCCTCAGCAGGCAAAAGAAGTACTGGACTACACTGGAGCAAATGGTGTGATGATTGGACGTGCAGTATGCGGACAGCCTTGGATACTACAATATATCAATGAATATTTACAAACAGGGAACATTACAGAGTTGGCATTCGCTGATAAAGTAGCGATAATCTTAGCACACATTAAAGATATTCATGCCTTTTATCCTGAACATATTGCCAAAAATATTGCCAAAAAACATATAAAGTGGTATTTGATGATGAATGACTTAGAGCAACACTGGGGTAGTATTGCACACCTTAATGAACAACATGCTCAATATGAAGCATTAGAAACTATCTTAACGCTAAACGTGCATCATACTGAGCAGTATCTAATATACTAAGTACTTCTGTTTGGTGAGTTTTTAGCCAGAGTTTGGTGGTGTCGTACTCTGGGCTGATGTCATAGACGAGTTGCCAAAATGCAGGTGAGTGATTTTTATATTTAGTATGGCACAATTCATGAATAACCACATCGCGAATGACCGAACTAGGAGCTGCCGCTAGTAGATAATTAAAATTAAGATTATTAATCATACTGCAACTACCCCACCTACTCTTTAATTTTTTTATTCGTACTTGGTTATAAGAAAGATGATATTTATCACTAATCTTGGGTACTAATTCTTTAATTATGGGAGCAAAGTGGTGCTTATAGTACGCTAGGATGGTTTCAGCACATATCTTACCTGTAAACATAGTTCCATCATAAGAGAGAGTGTCATTACTATATGCAAAGCCATAGCGCACCCCACCTAACAATATGCTCTCAATTGGCACATGAGATGAAGCAGCAAGTTTTTTGGTTATCCAATGTTGTTTTTGTGAGATAAATTGCTCAATTTCGTATTGTGGCATCCACATGGGTGCTCTGGCAATAAGTGCATTATTCTTTACATGCAAGCTTAAATTTTTCTTATGTGAGCGAATGAGCTGATACTTTAGCATAGATTACTATTTATTCTGCAACGCTTGTTTAATTACTTCTTCTACAGACAGAGAAGCGTCAATATTTGCAGTCATATTTGATATTTCCTTATCACTAAACCCTAGTGAATTCAGTGCTTCTTTAGCCTTTGACACGGTCCCAGATGAAGTGCTTGCGGACATTTTAGAAAGTGATGATTTCAACTCCAAAATCAATTTTTGTGCAGTTTTTTTACCAATACCCGGAGTTTTAGCAATAAGCACATCATCTTCATGTTCAATTGCGGTCATGAGTTCAGTAGGGCTGAGGTGCGATAAAATCGCTAAGCCTACCTTAGGACCAATCCCATTGACCTTAATGAGTGAGCGGTAGAGTTGTTTATCTGCTTTAGTGCTAAAGCCATACAGTGTATGCGCATCTTCCTTAATACTTAAGTGGGTATAAAGGGTAAGTATATCCCCAGCTTTGTGAGTATAAAATACTCCAAGCGGGCAAAACATCTCGTAGGCAATATCTCCTACTGCTAGAATAAGTTCTGGTGGATTAATTTCTCGAATCACTCCAGTAAGACTTGCAATCATCTATCGTAATATCTGTAAATAACACTATAATATAGTACTTATTTTGGCGAGTGTTAGTAATTTTTTGTTGTGAGTCAATATGTACAATGTTATTTGTATGAAATGGGGAAATAAATTCCCTGCAGAGTATGTCAATCGTTTGTTTAATATGGTACGTAGGAATACATCAGTAGATTTTCGTTTTATATGTTTTACTGATGATAGTACTGGTATTAGCAAAGAAGTGGAAGTTCAAGCTTTACCAGAACTAGATTTACCTGATAACATCCCTGAGCGAGGTTGGCGTAAACTGACTGTATTTAGAGAGCGTTTTGGTGATCTTTCTGGCATCACACTTTTTTTAGATTTAGATGTAGTTATTGTTGATAATATTGATGAATTTTTTACCATTAAAGGAGATTTTTTGATTGCACATGATAAAAAAAATCCAAAAAAAATAGAAGGAAATTCCTCAGTTTTTAGATTTGAAATTGGTAAATTTTCTTCAATTCTTGAGTATTTTGAACAAAACTTTGACAAAGTTAAATCTGAAGTGCGTCACGAACAGGCTTATTTATCACGAGAAATTCATGGACTTGGTAAGCTTCAATATTGGCCTGATGAATGGGTGCCAAGCTTTAAATACCGTTGTTGTCCCTCATGGATAAAATCATGGTGGCAAGCACCTGTGATTCCAACTGGTGCAAAAATTATATTATTTCATGGGTTACCCAATCCGCCTGAGGCAGTTAAAGGTATTAGTGGCAAATGGTATAGACGTATTCAACCCAGCCCTTGGATTTTAGATTTCTGGAAGTGATAATGCTACCTATTTATGTAATCAACTTAGAAAGAAGTCCAGAAAGGCTCGTATACATGCAAAGTCAATTGAAAAAATTAGGATTGGATTTTGCAAGAATTGACGCTATTGACGGTTCTAAAATAGATGCCAAATTGTTAAAAAAATACCAACAAGAGTCAAAATATTCATTATTGCATTATACAAGTCTAAACGCCGGGGAAATTGGCTGTGCATTGTCATGGCAATATACTTGGGATATTGTGAGTAAGCAAAATACAGAGTTCTGTTTGGTTTTGGAGGATGATGTAGAACTATTAAGTAATTTTTATGTTACTTTGGCATCTTTGATGGATTTAGAAGATGAAAATATTGTAATTGATTTATCTGGAAAGAAGGGGTTTAATGCTCTGGAGAGAAAATCTATCAATGGAATTAATTTAGTCAGATACCAAACCCCTCCATTAAAAAATCAGGCTGCCATATATAGCAAGGGAGCTTGTAAACGTTTTTCAGAAAAAATAAGTAATTTTTGCGCTCCAGTTGATACCCTTAGACAAATGATTTGGCTTCATGGTGTAAAAACATGGTCCCTAGAAACTGGATGTGTATCGCATCAAACGCAAGCTGTTGGAGGGTCTACAATACAGCATAAAAAACTTAATTTATTGGGAAAATTGCGACGAGAATTGTTACGACCTATTTGGAGGCTGTTTATAAATATACGAAATTTTTTTACAAATGCGTGACTTAAAAAAATACCTTCTAAAATATAGAGTGGTATTTGTCGATGTTAGTCCTGAAAATATTGTTTTGCAAAAAATTAGCGAATCAGAATTTAGACTCGTTATTGTTGATGCACTTGGGTCAAGAAACTTTATACCATTTAGTCATTATGTTCCATACTTAGCAAGAAAAATGATTTATCGTCGCTGGAATAGAAGTATGAAAAGTAGGTATAGCCAGTACAAAAAAGCTATTACATAAATTACTCACAATGATGAATTTAATTATAATTAGTTTAGTAACGTCTAGAGATAGAAGAAATTTTCAAAACCAACAAATGCAGACGTTGCAGCTGAATCATGAATTTTTTAACGCTATTTCTGTAGACGCTATAAAACCTGAGACCATTAGTACTCATTATCATGACTGGCAAAGACCTTTAAAAGTTTCTGAACTTGCGTGTTTTTTTTCTCATTATGCTGTTTGGCAAAAAATTGTAGAACTAGATGCTCCGACACTAATTCTAGAAGATGATGCACTACTTTCTAATGATATTACACATCTTTTAGAACAATGTGTTAGTTTAAAAAATATTGATTATATTAACTTGGAAAATAGAGGCAGAAAAAAATTTGTTTCGAAAACATTTAAAACTCTCAATCATAAATATAATTTATTTCACTTGTATCAAGATAGAACTGGTGCTGCTGGTTATATTCTTTTTCCGAGTGGAGCAAAAAAACTCATTCAAAAGAAAGAACAATCTGGGGTTGCATTAGCTGATGCTCATATTACCAATTGTCACAATTTAAATGGTTATCAAATTGAACCCGCCCCAATTGTGCAACTTGATTACTCTGATTATTATGGTATGCCTATTCATTATTTAAATGCTTCAAAATCTGTCCTAGGAACCGAAAAAAAACCAAGCATTCCATTGCAATTTAAATTAAAAAGAATCATATCTCAGTTTATATTAGCCATGAGGCAATTGACTCTCATATTAAGTGGTGCAGAAAGGCGTTATATATCAATTGATGCCAGTAGTTTTTGGATAGAAAAAAAATGAAGCGTAATAAAACAAAATTTGAAAAATGGTTTTCACTAAGCAGACATAAGCGAAGAAATCAAGCATCAGTAGTGGGTGATGAACTCATTAATATAGATTTTGATTATCAAAAAACACAAATAATTACTGGCAATGAAATCACCTATACTCATGGTAGTGCCCAAGATGTGCTGGAGCACTGTGCTAATTTGCGCTCAGAATTTATTGGTAGCTCTGAATTATGTCTTACTCATGCAAAATTAATAGTGCTGATTAGGAGAGAATTTAAAGAAAAATATTACTTTACTCTGTTTGAAGAATTATGGAATCAGGAACAGAAACACCTTATCAAAAATCTTAATACTAGATGGCTTATTGCTGCTGCTGATACATTTGCTGATTACTCATCAAATCCGAAGACTCAAGCATTAGCTCTAAGTTGTGCTTTACTGATTAATACCTTGAAAATAATTGAAACTGAGCGGTTAATCAATGAATCACAAGACAATATATTAAATGTAGAGATAATTAATAGGTTACAAAATGAAGAAAGAATAGCATTATTTGATGGTACTTCAGCATTTGCAGTCGGTACAGATGATACTCTTCGCAATATGAGATATAGAATTGATAAAATTCATCAAGGTGATATTGTTGGCAGTATTCTTTTAGAGATATGGAAACGAATCAATACATGCGATACTGTTTATGCTAGATTTAAACAACTCCATACAAGAGATAAGACTAATTGGTGGGAATGATTGCCACTTAATTTTTAATCAATATAAGGAAAAAGTATGTATCATGATTTACCGATATTTATTATTAATTTAAAGCAAAGTAGTGAAAGAAAAACATACATGGAACATAAATTAAGTCAGCATAATCTTTCTTTTGAGTTCATTGAAGCTGTAAACGGGAAGACACTATCCTCAAATGACTTAGAAAAAATGACTGATACTCATCAAACAATCAATAATATAGGGAGGCTGTTGTCTTTAGGTGAAATAGGCTGTGCCATGAGCCATCAATTTATCTATGCTAAAATAATTGAAGAAAATATTTCTCAAGCAATTATTCTTGAAGATGATATTGATTTTTTGACAAATAATATTACTGAAGTTTTCAATTATTTGAAAAAGAATAATGAATCTAGTAGACCACGCATTACATTACTGACCAAACCTATATCATATTTAAGCAAGAACATGAAAAAAATTAATGATCAATATAATCAAGCAGAGGTTGTTCAGGCTCTTAGTACTGCTGGCTATGTAATAAACCAACTAGCTGCAAAAAAACTAATAGATTGCAATCGGAATATATCTACTTATGCAGATAATTGGTCACATTTTAAAAGAGAATGTAAGGTAAGTATAAATTGTATCATGCCTTGGGTTGTAGAAAATAATCTCAAATTCTCTAGAAACTCAACTATTATGCCCGAGAAAGCACTCATCAAGAAAAAAAGAACGTTTAAATATGTTGTATTTAGAAATAAAAACAAGTTATTTGCTGATTTTTTGAAATATGTATGGTTAATTCCATTTAAAGGATATAAAAGATTACGATGATTATTTTATGAAGACACGATGCCAAACTATAGTACTAATGATTCCAACTTTGCAGGGTGGTGGAGCTGAGCGCGTGGTTCTTAATTTAGCAAACGGTCTTATTAATGCTGGACACAAGGTACATATTGTACTCACATTAAAAAACATCATAGAACATAATTATCAATCACAAATAAAGATACATTTTTTTAGGCAATATTATCGCTGGATACCAAAAATCCTTAGAGGCAGAATATTAGCACCATTATTGGATAGATTTATTTGTAACAATTGTGGCAAGCCGGACTTAGTACTTTCAAATCTTGAGCCGAGTGACCTAGTAATGTGTTTTAGCAAGCTAAATACTTTTCTGGTTGTTCATAATACACCATCAAAAGAGTACTCAAATTTAACTAGATTTAAAGGTATTTATACCAAAAAGCCTGTTATCTGTGTTTCACAAGGTGTTAAAGATGATTTTGACAATATCTGCTCTAGTAGATTTCCCATATATTGTATCCATAATGCGGTAGATAAAGAATGGCTAGAAAATCAAGCAAATGAATATAAACCTGAGTATTTTGACTATATTGTCCATGTAGGTTCATTTAAAAAACAAAAAAGACATGATATCTTATTAAAAGCATATGCTCAGAGCGGTATAAGTACACCCTTGGTGCTAGTTGGTAAGGGACCCCTTGAGGACAGTATGAAAGTTCTTGCAACTGAGTTAGGTATCATAAATAAAGTAATCTTTGTTGGATTTCAGGCTAATCCTTATCCGCTTATTAAACACGCTAAATTTATGGTACTTTCCTCTGATTATGAAGGTGCCCCTTTAGTAGTTATTGAGGCATTGGCATTGGGTATTGTAGTTATTAGTACTGATTGTCCATCTGGCCCTTCAGAACTTTTGCCAGAAGGTAACTTGGCTCCTGTGGGGAATGTAGACATGTTATCAGATAAAATTTCAGAATGCGATTGCAATCAATCTTTTTATCAGCATCCCCTCTCTCATCAATTTGTTTTAGAAAACCAAGTGAATCAATTTATTAAATTAATAAAATGAGAAAATAGTATTCATGTTCAGATTATTATTTAGTGGCAAAGCTCGAAAGAAAAAGTTAGAAGATAGGTTATTATCTTTGCCTACTCCACAAGAAAGATTTGATTTTATATACAAGAATAGATTCTGGACAAGTAAAGAGTCTGTGAGCGGAACCGGATCTACTCTTGAGGCTACCGCTAGCATACGTTATCACTTGCCAATTATTTTTGAAAACTTTCAAATAAAGACTTTTTTAGATGCACCTTGTGGTGACTTTCATTGGATGAGAGGTGTGCTTAAGCAACATCGTCATATACAATATATTGGTGGCGATATTGTGGAGGAGTTAATACGTAAAAATAATCAAAGATATTCTAATGATAATATATCATTTTCTACTTTAGATATTACTTCAGATCCACTACCAGATGCTGATCTCATGTTAGTTCGTGATTGTCTCTTTCATTTGAGCTATGCAGATATTAATCTGTTTTTAGAAAATTTGTCAAAATCTAATATTTCTTACATTTTAACAACCAGCCACCGAGAAGGCGTAAAGAATCGTGATATTGTTACCGGTAGCTATAGAGATATACATTTATTCTCTGATCCATTTAACTGGCCACAGGATTCACTTTACACTATTAGTGAGGATAATAGAGATTTATATCTTTTCAAATGCAGTTCAATACCTACACATGTTAAATAGTAGTTTTCTTATGTAACTGGCTTAAAGACAAACTTAAGAAGAAAATGAAAAAAGCGTTCTGAGCGACACCACCGAGCATAGAATTAGTTGCACTCATTACGATAAATCCAGTTATCAATAATACTCCAATCTTAGAATAAGCATTATCTTTACCTTTGAGCATTTCTTTCCAGAACTTTAAGAATGGCAGTAGCCATAAACTCAAGAGTGCGATGAGACCAATAATTCCTCCAGAAACTATAGCATCTATAATAGTATTATGCAGAAAATTATATTTTGCGATTGAATGTGGCAAATTGCTTTTGTTGGTATATTTGTCAGCTGGTTGTGTAGTATTGCGGTATCCGTGTCCAAATATAGGTTTGTCAAAAAAAGCCTGTATACCACCCCTGTACATTTCTAGCCTAATCACACTGCTAGATATGTTTCCAGAGTCGGATTGTTGAGTCCAGTTTGTAACGTTTTCTACTGCCATTTCAAGTCTATCAGTAAATTTATGATAGTTTGTTAATGCAATAATTGCAAAAAAAATCGAAGATACACCAAACAATACAACCTTTTTAAAATTAGATTCTTTTGTTTTATATTCAAAGTATATAAAAATAAGCATAATTACTATAAACCCAATAAACGCACTCCTCCCATTGGCCATAAGAATAACATTGATAGTCATTAGCGTTGTTAACATACTTAGGAGTAATGAGAGGTTTTCTTCATTTTTTATATTTACCCATGTGAAACTTAACATTAATAGGATAATAATAGGTGTTATTCCCCTAGATAAAACCCAATCTATATTACTATAATCAATAGTGAAATATTGGTATCCAATGTACATTCCGAGCACAATCAGACTGAATTTCATTGTAAGTATGAGTTTATTAATATCTATAGTTGCTTTAAACAGTGCAACTGCAATTAGCGGAGCAAATATAAAGTGCAGACTTCTGTCAACATATCCAAATAATTCGGTACTTTTGTCTGACATAAGGATAGAGAGAATAATCACTCCAAAGTAACTCAAAGTTAACCAAGAGGTAAGTCTCAAATTTGTATGAGTAAGAGGGTTAATTTTTTCTTTTAGGATAACATATATCCCAACCATGCTTAATATGAGTAATATTAACCCCTCGCTTTCTTTTACTAGCAAAATGGCAAAGGGAAATAAATATACAAGCACATTAACAATGCTAGAATATGGATTGGTGTTTTGTGTTGTATTCATATTATATTGGTAATTCTTTGTTATATATTATTTTCTATTAGGCAGCTCTTTTTGCTTCCCTCTGGCCACCGCTACTGAGTTTGCATTTACGTCTTTAGTAATCACTGAACCCGCACCTACGAGTGCATTTTTACCTATTGTTACTGGGGCTACTAATGCTGAGTTAGAGCCGATAAATGCTCTGTCTTCTATGGTGGTGTGGTGTTTGTGTACGCCGTCATAGTTGCAAGTGATAGTCCCTGCACCGATATTTACCTGTTCGCCGATGGTGCTGTCTCCAATGTAGCTGAGGTGATTTACCTTTGAGCCTGTGCCGATGGTGGATTTTTTCGTTTCTACAAAATTTCCTATTTTGCTGTTATCAAGTAAGGTAGTATGGGGGCGAATACGGGCAAATGGACCAATATTCACATTGTTATGAATCGTTGCATGTTCAATGATAGAGTGAGGCTCAATCACTACATTATCACCAATAGTAGTATTACTAATTATGCAGTTTGCCCCAATAGTTACGTTATCTCCCAAAGTGACTATACCATTTATAATCGTATTTACATCAATGCTACAGTTCATGCCAAATGTAAGCTCGCCTCTTACATCAAATCTCTGGTAATCATACAGCTGTAAGCCAAGGTTCATATAATCTTGTGCTTGTGATGTTTGATATGCGCGTTCCAGCTCGCCGAGCTGTGCTTTGGTATTAACTCCAGTGATTTCTAGGTGATTATCAGTTACTACTCCTTTAATGTTCACGCCTTCACTACTTGCTAGAGATACAATATCTGTAAGATAAAGCTCCCCTTGTGCATTATCATCACTGAGCTCAGGGAGGTATTTATGTAATAGCTCACCCCGAACAGCCATAATGCCAGTGTTGATTTCAGTGATGGCTTGTTCTTCAGTTGACGCATCTTTTTGTTCTACAATGCCAATAATAGAATCTTGATTTCTGAGAATCCTGCCATACCCAACAGGGTTAGCAACATTAGCAGTCAAAATTCCAAAGGAATATTGGGCTAAATTTTCCAGAGTTTCAATTGAAATAAGTGGCACATCACCATATAAAATAACCGTTATTTTATTTTGATCAAGATGAGGGAGAGCTAACGACACAGCATGTCCTGTCCCGAGCTGCTTGGCTTGGTATATCCAGTTAATTTGCTCATGGGCAAGTGATTGTTGTAAGGTATCTGCGTCATACCCACAAATTACACTAATATCATCAGTAAGTTTTTTGGCAGTGGTGATAATGCGCTCAAGCAAACTCACCCCGCCCAGAGTATGTAGCACTTTAGGTAGGGTGGAATACATGCGAGTGCCTTTGCCGGCTGCGAGTATGACTACTTGAATTTTATCCATAAGCCTATATTTTAGTTAATCCTCTGCTAATAATTGGTTAATAATATAACTAGACATCATGAGCCCAAAGATATTTGGCATATACGATATAGCCCCGTTGGTTGCTCTTGGTCTGCCACTTTCTTTATGAATATTGGCTTTTACTTCACTATGGGGCAGTGCTTTTTTACCTACTTCTTTAGAATACACCACAGGAAAATTTTGTTTGACTCGCATTTCTCTGAGTCGCTTACGCACTACACGAGCTAATGGGCAGTTTATGGTTTTATCCATACGGCTAATGGTAACTGCGGTTGCATCTAACTTACCCCCTGCACCCATAGCAGAAATAATAGGCATAGTAGCGTGTTCACACGCTTGAATGAGTAACGTTTTATAATGAATAGAATCAATACAATCAGCGATAATATCAAAATCACCATTTACCAGAGTTTGGATATATTCTGCATCAATAAATTTAGTCACTGCATGAATAGTAGTGGAAGGGTTGATATCTGCTAATCTATTAGCTAAGACAGACACCTTATCACGTCCTAAGGTAGAATGCAGAGCGATAATCTGGCGATTAGTATCACTGAGTTCAATCGTGTCAAAATCAATAATAGTAATTTCACCAATACCTGCACGTACTAGACTCTCAGCCAAAATACCACCCACACCGCCCAAACCACATACCGCAATATGTGCATTCGCAAGGCTTAGTAAGCCTTGTTTGCCAATGAGTATTTCGGTGCGAGTACAACTACTCATTGGGCTGATGGCTTTTAAACACTTCTATTGCATCGTTTAATAAAATTCTTGTGGCAGAGTCTTTGGTACTGATCCAATCCATAATTAAGTCATACGACCACTCATCATTTTTAGTAGTGCTATACTCCTTTTGCCACTGAGCCAAATCATACGGTTGGTTGGTAGCAATAGCAAAGAGTATTTCCAACATAGCTACATAAATCATATTTTCAGATTGTGCAAATTTTTGTTTGTAGGTTTGATAGATGAAGTCATTTAATGGTTCATTTAAAATCAGATTAAGCTCGGTAAAATTCACATAGGCAAATTCATACTCAGCTTCTGCCGCTATAGCCTTTTGGTAATAATATTTAGCAGTAGTGAAGTCTCTCATATCTGAATAGGTTACCGCCTGATAAAAGTATGCCCGATCATACTCAGGATTAAGTACAGTTGCTTGACTAAATGCCTCAATAGCCTGGGGATATTGTTTGAGTCTAAGGTGAGTGATGCCTTTGAAAAAATACGCAATCTCATTATCAGTTCTTAATGTGAGATATTGAGTAAATTCTGTTATTGCCCCAGCATAATCACCGAGTTCAAAGCGAGCGATGCCATTTGGGAAATGCGTACCTTTCAACTCAGGGTTGATTTGCACTGCTAGAGAAAAATCAGCAGAAGCAGACGCATAATCCTCTAATTCAAAATAACATAACCCACGCAAATACAATGCATCAGCATTAGTGCTATTGATGCGTAACGCACTGTCTAGATACTCTATAGCGAGCTGATACTGCCCCAAGTTATAATAAAACTCAGCAACTTTTCGGTACAGCTGAGAAGTAATTGCATCATCACCTAGCTCTTTGGCAGTATTAATATTTTTTAGCAGAATATCTGTTTGCAAGGCTACAAAATAGTTTTGATATTCTTCACTTAGTGAAGTATCCGTAAAGCGAATATGGTCATAATTGGCATTGAGTACAATCTCTTGCGCCATACTATTCCCTAGTATTAGTGAGCATCCTACAGCGATAATAGTATTACGCATGAGTTGTTTTATGGGTAGAGTAGTGCATTAGTTTATTCATTAGACTTCCTGAGTTGCTCTTTGAGGGAGTGTAAGTATTGTTCTCGCTCTGGTGTTTTTAGCTCTGGGCGTAACTTACATGTGTGTTCTATATCCGCTATGGCTTGTTCATATTTCCCTAACTCAGCATATGCAACCCCACGATTAGTATATGCCTCATGAAAATCAGGTTTTAACTCTATGGCTGTGGTGTAGTCGGCTATTGCTAGATCATATTTCTCCAGATTATAATATGCATTCCCACGATTATAATATGCTTCATGATCATCAGGCTTTAATTCTATGGCTTTGGTGTAGTCCGCTATTGCTGTATCATATTCTTCTAACTTAGCATATGCAATCCCACGATTAGTATATGCCTCATGAAAATCAGGCGTAATCTCTATGGCTTTGGTATAGTCCGCTATTGCTGTATCATATTTCCCTAACTTACCATATACAATCCCACGATTAGTATATGCCTCATGATCATCAGGCTTTAATTCTATGGCTTTGGTATAGTCCGCTATTGCTAGATCATATTCTTCTAACTTAGCATATGCATTCCCACGATTATAATATGCTTCATGAAAATCAGGTGTAATCTCTATGGCTGTGGTGTAGTCGGCTATTGCTCTATCATATTCCCCTAACTCAGCATATGCAACCCCACGATTATAATATGCTTGATGAAAATCAGGTTTAATCTCTATGGCTTTGGTGTAGTAGTGAATAGCTATAGAGTATTGTTGCAGTTCATTATACATATACCCTAGATAAAAGTAAGCAAGTGCTTTCGCCTTTTTATCTTGCTGAGTAATTGCATATGCTAATATTTCCTCCCATGAATTAATTGCTTTACTCGGCACAGTGTTTAATGCATATGCAGCAATAACTAACTCGTCAATTTTGGATTTAGGCTCAATGTTAGAAGTTTTTTCTTTTTTGAATGTATCTGGAGTAGTTATTAACTCAGAAGATAATTCAATTTTTTCAATGGTTTCATGTCCTTTTTGCACCATTTGGTCTATTTTTCTTTCATATTCCTTTATATTTTTATCAATTTTATTTTTATAACTGAAGACAAATATAGGAGTCAAGATACCCAAAATGCTCAATACAATACCAATAAACGCCATCCACCAATCCACTGTGTTTACTCTATCATCATATTGAGTAATAAATAATTCTTGGTAGTTTTTATCTTGCTCTAGGGTATTAATTTTTAGCTCAATTTCTTGTAATGAAGAATTAAACTTTTGTTCTAGTGTAAGGGTTTCAATTTCAATAAATTGTTTGAGCTGTGTAGAGTGGTCTTGCTCTACTGCTATAGTAGAAGTGGTCGCATAGGCAATGCTACTCATTAAGAGAGGGAGTATGACTCTAAGCATCAAAAATACCCATAATAGTTTCTTGAATTTCCACTGCTTGTTTATATGGGTGTTGTGCATCTCGGATTGGTCTGCCCACTACTATATAGTCTGCCCCAGTGTTAAATGCCGTGGCTACATCTACTACGCGGGTTTGGTCATCTATAGTCGTGTTATCTACGGGGCGGATGCCCGGAGTAACGGTAATAAGTTTATGGTTCACATGCTCACGAATCATTGGGAGTTCTAAACCTGATGAGACGATGCCATCACACCCTGCTGCAAAGGCACGCTTTGCTCTGGAAATTACTAGCTCATTGACATCACAAGCAAAGCCTAAGTCATCTAGGTCGCCTCTATCCAGTGAGGTGAGGGCGGTGACTGCTAAGATTTTGAGTTCACCTTTTACTTCATTTACTGCTTCCATAAGTGACTGGTTGCCATGAATGGTGGCAAATGTTGCCCCGTAGCCTGATAGGCGGGCAATGGTACGCTCTACTGTTTTGGGAATGTCAAAAAACTTTAAATCTACAAATACTTTTTTATCTTTGGCGATCAGATATTCCATTAGATCAAAATATTCTCCAGTCATCAGGAGTTCCATGCCAATTTTATAAAACATCACACTATCAGCCAACTCAGTTACGAGTTGTTTCGCATCAGCTACTTCTGGTACATCAAGAGCAAAAATGAGTCGTTCATTGGTCACAATAGGTTTGGTTGAAATCATGGGCATATAGTTCCTTATAGTATTGGGTTAGTAGTTATTGGTTCAACGTTCGTCCGCCATCTACACTGATGATTTGTCCAGTGAGGTAGTCATTTTCTGTAAAAAACTTCACAGCATTGGCAATATCTTCTGGTGAGCCTTGGCGCTGTAATGCAATTTTATTAAGCATTTTGCGTTTGTCTGCTTCACTGAGCTCTGCATCATTTTCTGGCCAGAGAATTGAGCCCGGACTCACTCCGTTCACCCGCACATTTGGTGCTAAGTCTTTTGCTAATGTTTGAGTAAGCATGTAAATCCCAGATTTTGAAATATTATAAATAATATAATCTTTTAGCGGGCGAAGAGCATGAATATCCACGATATTAACAATATTGCCTTTTGAGGCTGTTAATAATGGAAATAATTTTTGACTGAGCATCAGTGGTGCGAGTACATTGGTGTGCATAAATGTATCAAATTCACTTGGAGACACTTCATCAATAGTAGTAGGATAAAACACTGAGGCATTGTTAATAAGTGTATCTAGTGAGGTAATATGTGCACACATATCATGTATGGCAAGTGAATCATTTAAGTTGCCTTGAATCAGTGTGGCAGAGTTGGGTCTTATATTAGTGAGTTCTGTATGCAGTGTTTGGGCACTTTGCTTAGAGTTATTATAATGAATAATAATATTATGCGTAGTATGTAAGGTTTTGGCAATGTGTCGCCCAATGCGTTTGCTTGCTCCAGTAATCAGTGCTGTTTTGGTTATGCTTGGCATAAAACTCCTGAATGAAGTGAATAGTGTATGTCTAGTTTATCAGCAATTCCTTGATTATGGGTTGCCATAATAATGGTACTCCCTACTTCTTTGGCTAGACTGAGTAGCAACTCTAAGGCAATGGCAGAATTTGCTTCATCAAGATTGCCTGTTGGCTCATCTGCGATAATGAGTTGTGGCTTGCTTATCACTGCTCTGAGAATCGCTCCGCGTTGACGCTCACCACCTGAAAGCTCGCTAATAAAATGATGTGAGCGGTGGTCTAAGTTAATACGTTCAAGTAATGTTTTTGCTTCTTTGTATGCTACACTTTTACTCACACCGGTAATGAGCAGAGGCATTGCTACATTTTCTAGTAAGTTAAAGTCAGCTAATAAATGATGAAACTGAAACACAAAGCCAATATGTTCTCTACGAAACTGTGCAAGCAGAGGCTCACTGAGGCTGGTTAATTCGGTTGATTTCACAGTAATAGAGCCTTTGGTTGCAGTGTCTATGCCAGCAATTAGGTTTAAGAGAGTAGATTTACCACTGCCCGATGGCCCAGTAATAGCTACACTTTGCCCGGAGTGAATGCTGAGATTAATGTCTTTTAAGACCACTAAGTCATTATAGTGTTTACTCAAGTTTGTGAGGGTAATCATCTTATAATTCCTTTAGAGTTGTGCTGATATTTGCCTTGCTACTAACCAGTGCAGGGTAGATGCTTGAAAGTATCACTAAAACAAAGCTCACACTCATTACAAGCAACACATCACCAAGCATAATTTCACTTGGGAATGAGCTAATATAAAACACATCTTCAGGGAAGAATTTAGTTTGAAATAGAGTTTCAATCGCATCCATAACATCAGCAATAAAATAGCTTAATATCAGCCCCAGTATCATCCCGATCATAATGGCAAATATCCCAATTTTTACCCCTAAATAAAACATTGTTTTTTGAATTTGGCGTTTATTAAACCCAAAGGTTCTTAAGATGGCAATATCGTATTTTTTATCCTTAATCAGCATAATCATCATAGACACCACATTAAAGACTGCAATCGCTACAATTAGCGAGAGCACAATGGCAATCATGCGTTTTTCGAGTTGCAAAGCGGTAAAGAAATTATGTTTTTGGGTTTGCCAACTCACCCCATAATAATTCCCGCCTAGTTGTACACTAAGCTCACGTAATACTTGCTCTGCTTGCATCATATCTGTTAATTGCAGGCGAATACCATCTATTTCGCTAGTTTTAAATAGTGCTTTGGCATCAGTCATATTGATAAATGCTAAATTATTATCATATTCACTCACTCCGCCTTCAAAGATTGCAGATATGGTAAATCGTTTGATTTGGGGTGTAGTACCAAAAATAGAGGTATTGAGTTTCGGGGTGAGAATAGTTATCTTATCTCCCACACTCGCAAATAAACTCGTTGCCAAGCCTTTACCGATGATGATAGAGTCCGCACTTAGGGCAGTAGTGAGCTCTAAGTCATCAAGAATATGGGTGGTGAGTTGTTCATCAGGATTAATACCACGAATTAAAATTCCTTCAGCATTGCCACCAAAAGATATGAGCCCATAGCGTTCAATGAAACTATTACTCCTGAGTACATTCGGGTGAGCATCTATAGTTTGTTTAGCAAGAGCAGCATCCTCAAAGGTATTAATACTCGTAATATACCCATGAGAGATGGAGTCTAAGACACGCATTCTGAGTTCTTTGTGAAAGCCATTCATCACAGAAAGAACGGTAATCAAAATACATACTGCTAAAATAAGACCGAGAATCGCTACTTTGGTAATTAGAGATGTCCCTGCTTGTTTTTTTGCAAGTAAGTACCGATTAGAAATAAAATGTTCAATGCGCATATGAATCTGAATTCACGAGGAATTATTAACTACCTATTATTACCATTATCATGGGTATTTTACCTTGCTTCACGCATCAGATTTTTGCTTTATAAATTCGGGGTTTTCGGGCAATATCAGAGTACAAAACCTATCATAATTGTCGGAAATATCACCGCTGGTGGAAGTGGCAAAACTCCTGTGGTAATTACACTTACTCAGTATTTACAAGCTCAGGGCTTTAAGGTAGGGGTTATTAGTCGTGGTTATGGTAGAACATCTACTCACCATGTAATAGTAGATACCAACACTACTGCAAGTGAGTGCGGTGATGAGCCACTGTTGATTTATGTGCAAACGGGCGCACTGGTAAGCGTGAGTAGTAATAAGGTTGAGGCAGTACAAGTACTTGAGCAAGCAGTAGATATTATCATTAGTGATGATGGCTTACAGCACTATGCACTAGCGCGTGATATTGAAATCATTGTGGATAGCGGGGTTGGAAATGGCTGGTTCCTCCCTGCGGGACCCTTGCGAGAGGGAATATCACGCCTAAATTCTGGTGATATAGTGCTTACAAAAGAGCAGCGTACTCTGCACCCCACTGGACTCATTGATGCTCGTACGGGTGAGCAAGTGAGTTATGAAAGTATTGGCTCACAAGAGGTTCATGCACTATGTGGAATTGCCTCCCCTGAGCGATTTTTTACTACACTTACGGCTCTTGGGATAGAGCATATCCCACATTTTTACCCTGATCATCACCAGTTTACTGCGAAAGATATTAATGCCCTAAATATCCCCGAGCAAGCAGTCATAATTACCACTGCTAAAGATTGGGTAAAATATAAAGAATTTACCGCAGATATTCATTGTCAGCAGCTGTATTACCTTGAGGTACATACGCAGATAGATGCAGCACCACTGAATGAACTATCTATATTAGTACAAACGTATGCAAATTCCTGAAGAACTCTTAGCCACCCTCGTTTGCCCCCAGTCTAGGGGAAAGTTAGAACAAGTAGGCGATCGCTTAGAATGCAAAGAAAGTAATCTTTCATATCCAATAGTAGATGGTATTCCTGTGCTGATTGTTGAGGAGGCACGTCCCATTGAATAATTGTATTGTTATTATTCCTGCTCGCTTGGCATCTAGTAGATTAGAGCGTAAACTCTTGCAAGATGTTGCGGGTAAGCCACTCTTGTATCATACCTATCAAAGTGCATTACACAGTAATGCCCGTGAAGTGATTATTGCTGCTGATAGCTCTGAAATTATGCAGGTGTGTGAGGAATACAACATGAATGCAGTGCTCACTAGTAGCGCACACACTTCAGGCACTAGCCGAATAAAAGAAGTGGTGCACGCTAGGGGGTTTACTGATGAAGTTATTGTCAATGTACAAGGGGATGAGCCTCTTATGCCCAGTGAAAACATCACTCAACTCGCTCAGGGATTTGAGCATCATGATGCTCTAATAGCTACGCTCTATGAGCCATTCACTACGTTGTTTGAGGTGATGAATGCCAATAATGTAAAGGTGGTAGTGAATAGTAAACAGGAGGCAATGTATTTTTCGCGTTCGGTGATTCCGTGTTATCGTGATGATGAAGCAGACTTAGGTATATATAAGAAACACATCGGTATTTATGGCTATAGAGCAGAGTTTTTTCATACTGAATTTAGCCATAATACCTATGAAAAGATTGAAAAACTAGAGCAACTGTCAATTTTAGAATCAGGGTATGGTATTCACATAGAGCAAGCAAAAAAAAATAGTGGTATCGGGGTAGATACCGTGGATGATTTAGAACAGGTAAGGAGTATATTGAGTGGCAATAATTGATGGAACATTAATTGCAGGAGAATTACGAAGCAAGATAGCAAAACAAGTACAATCGCTCTCACGTAAGCCCGGATTGGCAGTAGTGATAGTAGGAGATGATCCAGCATCATTAGTATATGTAAATTATAAGGCGAAGGCGTGTAAGGAAGTGGGTTTTTATTCCCAGAAGATTGAACTCAGTGAAAATACTCCTGAAGATGAGTTATTAAAAATTATCGATAATCTGAATACTGATAATTTAATTGATGGCATATTAGTTCAACTTCCCTTGCCAAAACACATTGATAGCACTAAGGTTATTATGGCTATTCATCCCAGTAAGGATGTAGATGGATTTCATGAAGTCAATATGGGCTTACTTGCTACTAACCGACCGCATTTGAGACCATGTACTCCTAAGGGTGTGATGACACTGTTACGCTCTATTAATTACCAATTAGAAGGGAAAACAGCCGTAGTGCTGGGAACATCAAATATTGTTGGGCGACCGCTCGCTTTAGAACTGATAAATGCCAGAGCAACAGTGACAGTTTGTAACTCAAAAACTCCAGATTTACAGGCAAAAGTGCAAGCGGCAGATGTGGTATGTGTAGCCATTGGTCAACCAGAATTTATTTCAGGAGATTGGATAAAACAAGGGGCGGTGGTGATAGATATTGGCATTAACCGTTTAGCTAATGGTTCACTTGTAGGTGATGTGGAGTTTCACTCTGCATCTGTAAATGCATCATATATTACTCCAGTACCAGGCGGAGTAGGACCAATGACTATTGCCACTCTTTTAGAAAATACACTACTTGCGTACCAACTTAGACAAACGGAACATACACTATGATTAACATATTTAGAAATGGATTGGGCTACATCATTGCTTTTATTGCATATATCATTCCAGTGAGTAAAGTTAAACGCTCATCACAGGAACAAACAAGAGTAGATGAGGAGACTATGCAATATGAATTGTATCAATTTTTTGCCTGCCCATTTTGTATTATCACCCGAAGAACTATTAGACGCCTGAGACTCAACATCATCACTAGAGATGCACAAGGTGATACCCCATACAGAGCAGAACTTTTAGCCAAGGGTGGTAAAATACAAGTACCATGCTTGAAAATTACTGAGGGTGAAAGCATTACATGGATGTATGAATCAGCAGACATCAAGGCATTTTTAGAACAAAAATATAGATAATATATGGGTGCTAAAACCACAGAACTCACACAAAAACAAATTGATTTCATAGCTAAGCAGCATATCTTTTTTATCGGCACAGCCGATGATAATTCCACAGTAAACATCTCACCAAAAGGTGGGGACTGTATTAGAATTATTGATAACAATCTATTAGTGATGTTATTTAAAACAGGTAATGGCAATGAAACCGCAGCACATACTCAATACAACCCACGCCTGACGATGATGTGGTGTAGTTTTGATGAAAAACCTCTTATTCTTAGGCTCTATGGCAAAGCAGTAGAAATCCGTAAAGAACACGAACAATATGAACAAACCTTAGCACTTTTTGATGACACTATTGGCACAAGACAACTTTTTGCCTTTGATATTGAGCTTACACATCAGAGCTGTGGTTTTGGTGTACCGTTTTATAAGTACTTAGGTGATCGCCCAACTATGAATGAATGGGCAAGCAAGAAAGGTGAGAAAGGGGTGCAAGAATATATTGAAAAACATAATCAAGTATCCTTAGACGGCAAACCCATCAAAATTTAACTGCGTCTTTTTGTTTGCTGTTGTATTGTGTCCTTAAAAAGACTCAATCACATAAGGCTTATTTGATTTCAATGTTAGAGTTAATTTTTTTGGTATACTATTACCGCCTTATATTTGGAATAAAATTTGGAGAAAATAATGAGACAATTATTCATAAGTACTGCATTTGTAATTTCTTTTCTTATCGGAATACCTGCATTTGCAGATGTTACTATCAGAGTAACACTACAATTACCCCAAACCCACTCACTTGGACAAAATTGGCAAGATTTTGCTCGTATTGTAGATGAAAAATCTGATGGTGAAATTAAGGTACAACTCTTTCCTTCAGCGCAATTATTTAAAGATAAAGAAGTGCCAAGTGCAGTTGGTTCTGGTGCAGTAGAAGCTGGTTCGGCATTTTTAGGCAGATTTGCAGGTTCTGTACCCTCGGTAGATGTAGTATCTATTCCATTTATGTTTTCTAGCGAAGAACATATTCGGGCGTCTGTTGCTCCAAACTCAAAAATGAGATCTATTCTTGATAGTGCAATTTTAAAAGAAACAAACAACCGAGTATTATGGTGGCAAGCATTTGGTCGTAATATTTATCTTAATAACGGCTCTGCGATTAGAACTCCTGCAGACCTAAAAGGTAAAAAAGTGCGTACCTATGGCAAGGTTCATGGTTGGACAGTACAAGCATTAGGCGGTGCACCTACGCTGATGTCCGGCTCTAAACAATTTTTAGCTTATCAACAAGGTGCAGTTGATGTAGGTATGACAGGTGCTTCTGCAGTAAAGTCTAGAAAATTGTCAGAAGTAATGGATCATATGACGCTTACCTATGACAGTGCAATTGAATTTATTGCTGTGATGAATAATGATGTATATGAGAGTCTTTCTACTAAACATAAGAACATTATTAATGCTGCAGCACGAGAAGTAGAAAGCAAATTACGTAATGCTATTTATGCCCAAGAAGAAGCCATTGTGAGTGAAATGAGAGAAAAGATGACTGTAGTAGAGCTAAGTGAGGCTGAACGTGCAAAGTGGCGAGAGGCAACCTCTGGTGTGGTTAATCGCTTCGTCAAAGAAACTGGAAGTACTGGCGCTGCTGTAGTCCAAGCAGTGCAATCAGCTGAATAAGACTGATACCTATTTCTGCATAGTGTTCATATACTTATTATGAAATATATATACGTATATGTACGCCTTATAGACACGTGTACTAATTACTTAGGTAAAGTATGTGGATGGTCTTTGTTGGCTATTGGGCTATTTATCAGTTTTGAAATTTTTATGAGATATGTGCTGAACTCTCCCACCATTTGGGTAGATGAGATGAGCCGTATCTTACAAATCTGGGTTGTGTTTCTCGGTGCTTCATATGTATTTAAGCACGGAAGTATGATTACTATTACCGTATTTTTTAAAGCACCACATACCTTACAAAGACGCATAGTCGATACGTTATCTGTGATGATGTTGTGGTTATTTATGGGTGTCGCGGTATATTATGGTTTTGCAATGTGGCTCAAGGCTACCCTTGCAGGACATACAACAGACACGTATCTTGCATTGCCAAAATGGTTTACTCATGCACCAGTCTGGATTGGTGGTGGGTTACTGATGCTCCAAGGCGTAGCACAACTGGTGAGAATCTGGGTTACAGATATACCTCGCAATCAAACAATCACATGAGTTAAGTAATGGAAGTTATCTTAATTCTGGTTGCATTATTAGCACTGTTATTATTACGCATTCCCGTTGCCTTTGTACTTGGTGGATTAGGTGTTATCTTACTCGCCTTTAAAGGGCTTCCTTTGATAGCTGTTCCTCAGAGATTATATGGGGCTATGGATAGTTTTGAGTTACTAGCAGTGCCTATGTTTTTACTCATGTCAAATGTGTTATTAAAAGGCGGAGTAGGGCGAGATTTATATGCTGCTGTGCAAAGTTGGGTAGGACACTGGCCAGGTGGGTTGGGCGTGGCTACCATTATTTCTTGTGCATTGTTTGCTGCTATTTCTGGTTCTTCTGTGGCGACGGCAGCGACTATTGCTACTGTTGCCATTCCTGAGATGATTAAACGTGGGTATAACCGTTCCTTTGTGTTTGGTATGTTAGCTGCAGGAGGTACATTAGGAATTTTAATTCCGCCTTCAATTCCGCTTATCTTATATGGAATTATTAGTGAAACATCTATTCCTAAACTATTTATTGCAGGAATAGGACCAGGGCTATTTCTGGTAAGTGTATTTATTATATATGCTATGATATATTCTATAGTGTCAGGTCATCATCAACATATCCAACCTGCAAGTTGGGTACAACGAGGCAAATTATCATTACAAGCGCTTCCTACATTAGCACTAGTTTTTTGTATTTTTGGTTCTATTTATTCAGGCATAGCCACTCCTTCTGAGAGTGCAGGATTAGGCTTTGTATTTGCGTTGCTGATAACATTTGCCATGAAGCGCATGAATTTAAAAAAACTAAAAGAAGCAGTTGAAGCATCGTTGAGAATGACTGTTATGGTGCTTATTATTGTCGCTGGGGCAAAAGTATTTTCATATGCAATTACTCTTTATCTTATTCCACAGTCTATTAGTCAATTGTTAGTAGAACACATTTCAGACCCTACATTATTCATTTTAGCAATTGGGTTAGTGTTGTTATTTATGGGATTCTTTTTAGAGAGTTTATCAATGCTACTTATTATGGTACCAGTGCTACTTCCTGCAATACTTAATATTAATATTGACCCAATTTGGTTTGGTATTTTCTTTGTAATTTTGATTGAAACCGCACTGATTACTCCGCCAGTAGGAATGAATTTATTTATTATTCAAGGTGTAGGTAAATCTTCTCTACAAGAAGTTGCTATAGGTGCATTACCATTTGTTATTATTTTACTATGTAGTGCTTGTTTATTATGGTTTTGGCAGGATTTAGCACTATATATCCCGTACCAACTTATGAAATAAGTAGCCTAAATTTAACTTCGTCTTTTTCCTTTCTTTTGTGTTGATTTACTCACAAATGATTGGGGCTTGTGTAATTTCTCAGCGAGTTTTTTTTGAGTGATTTTTTATGGGGCTGATACCTAATAATCCTCTTTTAATATCTTTTTCAAATCTTCAAATAACAATCTAGGAGAGCCAATATTAAATCTCCACTCACACTCTTTTAAGAGTAAATGGAATTGCTCTTTAGGTATTCCATTAAACTTTCTCTCGTAATTTGTGAAAAAATCTTATTGCTGTGTTGCGATGAACACCACTTAAATTTGCTGCCGTTCTTCCTGTTGTACCTGTGTAATCCCCCCATTTTTAACGAGTGTTAAAAATGGGGGGATTACAGTTTTTTCTTCTTATTAGTGGCGATATGGCAAACAGAGAACATTTAGTAACAGGCAGATACTATTATCACTTTTCTGCTGCTACACTTGGATTTTTTTTACTATTGTCGTTAATTTCACTGTATTTTTGATCATTCAACAAAGTCCCAGATATAGAAAACAAAGGAGCAAATCATGACAACCAATACCAATCAACCTACTAATACTGTAGAAAATCCAGAAGATCATACTATTATTGAGATTACCAGTACTGCAAACTCACTGGTGCATAATCTTATGGATTTAGCCATCAAGAATGCCCCGCCACATATCAAAGCTATAGTGTATATCAAAGGGAATGTTGGTGGTATATTACAAATAGGCATCGCAGTTGGCGGTGACCAAGATGATGGTAATAGTGCAGTAAAAGAAAGTGTAGAATTTATTGGTGGGGTGTTAGGGACAGTAGTAGCAAGCGGGACAATTGCACTCGGAGTAAGTGTTGGGTTGATAGGAGCGGGGTATTTAATCATCAAAGGCATTGCCATTACAGCAGTTGGTTTTGGGATAGGGTATACAGCAGAGCAATTATATGACCTCTTAATTGACGCCAAAACCCAAGCAGAACAAGATGCTATTATCAATACACCAGACTGGATAGATGAAGCGATTAACTCAGAATTAGAAAACTCTGCGGTAAATGGCGAAATTGCCAAACTCAAAAACGATGAATACTACACCAAACTACAAGACTACCAAGCCCAGCTCAAAGCTATTATAGAACAAGACCTTCCCCCAGAAGAACTAGCAGCACTCCAACAAGAAATCAACCTCTTTAAATCAGCATATACTGATAAAGCAAGTAGCTATCAACAATGGCATGAAGACTACACTAACTATCAAGACTTTAAAGCAGAATATGATAACTGGCAACAAGAAGACACCACGTGGCGAGCAGAATATGAAGCACTTACTAGCCAAACTCAACTAGCAGAGTCAGAAAAAGACACCGCACAACAAAACTATGATACGTGGAATACCGAGTTTCAAGAGTGGCATACAGACTATGTACAGCGCGAAGAGGGCTATATAGCAGTAGTAGAGAGCCATAACACCTATGCAGCAAACTACCAAAGCTGGCTAGCAAATGCACAAAGCATTGTAAATAATAATAATGACTGGATAAATAATACCTACAAGCCCAAAGAAGATGCATATAACAACTGGGTGAATAACGGCATTAGCCCGATTAATGGGTATCGGCATTTTACAAGAATATATGACCCGTATAGTGATGGCTCATTATATGAGCAAAAAGTATATGGAGGGGTTAATTCACGAGCAAATCATCTACAAGATATAATTGACGATTATAACTCTGTTGCTAATGATGTAAACCAAGGAAGACATCCCTCTTATTAAAAACTAGCAATTTTGATAGGCGACAAACTAAATATTAATGGCTATAATGTTTGACAGTTATTAAAAACTTGAATGCACCAAAGCATAATTACAATAAAGTATAGTGATTTAGGTATGAAAAATATTTTACAAATATCCATTAAACTAAAGGTAATATTTTCATTTATATTATTATTTACTTTTACTTTTTTTATAATAGAATTTTTGCACCAAGAAGGCGTGATTAAAAGTAGTGAGGAAAAATATTTTCATCAAAAGTTACAAGAATTTATAACATCAGGACAAGAACATATAAAACTTAGAGAATTAACTAATTTTGATTGGATTATAGCATGTCCTAGAAATCCTTATGACTTTATAAAAATTGATGATGAATATTTTGGAAGATTAGATGACGAATCTACCTATATTGATTTCTATTATAATGCAACAGGAAAAAGAATATTCTTTGACCATAATTCCACCAAAGAATCTTTATTCACATTTCGTAAATCTAGCGATAGTATCATGCGGTGTTTTAATCCTAGAGTACAAATCAGACTAGATGAACATAATAAACTTAATTTTTTCTAATGAGGAGAACATATGTATCTAAATAATGATGAATTATCTAAAGAGGCTTACGACTATTATATTGATAATAATCTAGGTCCCATTGAGACTGTAGAAATTGATGGGGAAACAAAAGTAAACGCTGGAAATAATGTGTAATCCCCCCATTTTTAACACTCGTTAAAAATAGAATTCCATTTCTAAATAGCCTCTAGCAGTTTCCTTGGTGGTACACCGCCAATTGCACTATGTGGTCGTTCATTATTATATACCCATATCCACTGGGTTGCTAGATATTGTGCATGGGCAATAGAATCAATCATATAAAAAAACCATAGACTTGTTTACAAGCCTATGGTTGTATTATTTATAGAATAAACTTAATCGTAATCGTATTCTATCCGTGGGAGTTTAAATACTAGTGGATCTAAACCGTCATTAAAATCATCTTTTAACTCATTATTAATCTTAAAGTTATCAAATGAAGATGTAATAAAAGTTCCGGTTCCAGCATCATCTGACATTATATCAATGGCAACATCATTTATAACATAAGTATCATTACCGTCAAGATTATCTAACCCTAACTGCTGAGGAGTAACTGCTACACCATTAATCATAAAAGTGAGTGTACCACTACCATTGCCCACTAATTCAATGGATAAGTTAGTGGAACTATTAGGAGCTATATCCGTTGCTGCAGTGGAAGATGCTGCTATAGTACCTTGACTAATATCTAAATATAAGGCTTTGTCAGCATCTTGATTACAAGAAGTACTAACATCTGCTTCACATTCTGAAAATATTACAACTTTCAGAGTATTAGTAGAGCTACTGACATTAGTTAACTCTGTAAAAACTTTAAATTTAGTACTATTAGGTGAATTTACACTTGTATTTACAAACTGAGTATATAATCCCATTGCCACAAGAGCAGTTTCAGTTAATAACGTTCAATTATCTCAAAATCTTGAAAGGCGGCATCTACTGAAACAGCAACAACAGTTTCATTAATTGCAACCAAATCATTCTGAACGTCATAAATAATATCTTTAATACTGCTTGACTGATCTGCATCAAAAAGAGTGAGTTTTGAAACTAATTTACCATTTTCTATACGAACATTGTCTTTATTTCTTTTTGTTTCTACAAGGTGTGCAGTAGCTGAAGCTTTAGTTACTAATACTACACCTGTAGTTGCACCTTTAAAATTTTGAATATTCGCTAAAGTAAAAGTATGAGTTCCTGACTCTGAAATAGAGTCTAATATTGCCTTAGTCGTAGCTGATTGGGTAGCATCAAAGTTAATACCAGAGACATTAATACCATTATCAGCATCATTATCATCGTCTAGTGATTGTAATAAAATAGCAATTTTAGCTGTTTTAATACCACTTGCACCATCGGCAATATCTTCCACTAAAATAGTGCTTGTACCTGCTGCTTCACCCAACACTACAGCTGAGTTTGTACCACCAACGGTAAACGTAATTGTATCACCAGCAACATAGTTAAACTGCCCTAAACTATCAGTTACACCTGTTCTGCCACTTGGCGTAGCACTATAGTTTAGCCCTTGATACCACATTAACAGCATTTATTAATGCTTTTGAGCAAAAAATACATATGTAAAGCTTCACATTTAGGGAGTATTTTTGGAATTTGCAAGGCGTACTAATAAAATACGATAGGAGCATACAAATAGTGTGTGACTGAGTATTTTGCGCAGTACAACACCGCACTAATCTTCTTCTAGATACTATAATATATCAAATTCCTCGGGTTCGTTATCACTTACTGAGTCTAAAACTGATTGCATATGTGTTATTGAACCTTTTGCAGCTCTTTGTTTGAGGTAATCTTCGGTTTTTAGTGCCGAAATTTTTTCTGCAACGCTATTAATAATAAATTGATTAATAGATACATCACCTTTTAACGATTGTATCTCGTCTTTGTAATAATCTGGGATGCGTAACGAATAATTCATACAAGTACTCCAATTATGTGTAATAGTTCTTTTGGCTTTAATACTTTGATTCCAAAATATTTTTCTACATTTTTAAAATCTTTGATATTATATGTAATGATAAAGTTTGCACTTGCATTAAAAGCTACTTCGAGCAACATATCATCAGCAACATCTTTTAAAAATGGACGCCATATAAAGTTAATAGTTTGATGATGGGAAAGTAAACATATATCATCAATAAATCGTATTAAGTCTTCTTTAGCGATACCAATACGTTCAAGATGTACTTTTCTACTCAGGACATCTTGATACTCAATAGCCAATGTATTTGATACTACATTATATTTTTTGCCATTATTATCGTATTCACTCAATAACCATCTTAATAGTTGGTGCGAGGTTCCTTGATTAGAAAATAATGCAGATAGTATCACATTAGTATCAATTACAATTTTCATATATGATATTATATATGATATTAAAATAATATCAATCTATTCTCTGGTTATTGAGATAATTATTTCAAAGTTGCCTGAATTTTATGATAAATAAGTTATTAAATCAATGTTTTAACCGCACTTAAAATATTCTTATACAATGCTTTATTATTTTTCTCTTCATTAAGTAGCCACTCTTTAAAATATTCTCTTTGGGTTGGCATGTCAAAGCAAGCAGGGCAACTATCAGGAATAACTGGCAGATTAGCAGCACTAGCAAAGTCACGTAGTTGCGCTTCACGAGTGTAAATAAGTGGGCGGATGATGCGTACATCACCTGCGTCATTGATGTAATTTGCCTTCATGGTATGCAGTTTGCCATTATGAAAAATACTCATCATCAAGCTTTCGGCAATATCATCAAGATGTTGCCCTAGAGCAAGGGTAGTATAGCCATGCTCTCTTACTGTTTTATACATTAGCCCACGCTTAATGCGAGCACAAAATGCACAATAACTATTCCCATTCATGCTTTGTTTGGCAGATTCCATCATTGGGAAATCTGCAAAATGGTGTGTCACCCCAAAGCTCTTAAAGTACTCGACTAAAACTTTTGGCTGAAAGTTCTCTAACATCGGGTCAATGGTAATAGTTGCTAGTTCAAACTCTACGGGAGCATGTTTTTGAAAGTGGCGTAATAGGTGAAACAAACTTAAAGAATCCTTACCACCAGAGACTGCAAGGAGAATTTTATCTCCGTTCCTAATCATATTATGTTCGGCTATTGCTCTTGCTACAGGGCGAATGAGGAGTTTAGGAAGTTTCGGGGGTAATTGCACAATGAAGTTCTTTATAATATTAATCTTTATATTTTAGTGACTTTTGTGTTAGAAGCAATTATTAAAAAGCAGATAGTTTCACAGGGCAGTATTGGCTTTGATGAATTTATGCATCTCGCTTTGTATCATCAGAAGTATGGTTACTATCGTTCTAAAGCTCCTATACTTGGGGCAAGTGGAGATTTTATTACTGCTCCAGAAGTATCAGATATGTTCGGTTTTGCACTTGCTCGGCAGCTTAAAGACATTGGGGGTGATGTACTGGAGTTTGGTGCAGGTTCGGGGGTATTAGCTGCGCAAATACTCTATTATTTGGATAGTCAAAATGCTCTACCAGAAAAGTATTACATCCTTGAACTCAGTAGCTCACTCAAGCACACCCAGCAAAAGCATATACAAGCAGTGGTGCCACACCTCATGGAGCGGGTAGTGTGGCTAGATACATTACCTAGTGAATTTCATGGTACGATACTAGCGAATGAAGTATTAGATGCTATGCCGACCAAACGTGGGATGGTGCAAGATAAAACCTTGTATGAACTCAAAGTAGGGCTTGATGATGACACGCTCGTATATCAGCAGAGTAATGAAGTATTGATGGAGGGCACATTTGACTTAGTAGATGGCTACACCACTGAGGTAAATATGCAAGCTGATGCATGGATACGCTCACTTGCTGATATTAATGGAGAATTTGTGATTATGCTCATTGATTATGGCTATACCCAGAAACAATATTTCCATCCCGAACGCACTATGGGCACCTTGCGATGTTATTATAACCATACAGCAGATGATAATCCTTTTGTTGATATTGGACATAAAGATATTACTGCATGGGTAAATTTTTCGCGAATTGCTCAAGCAGGTAGCAATGTGGGTCTTGAACCAGTAGGGTTTGCCACACAAGCAATGGCACTTGCAAGTTTAGGTGTGCATGAATTTTTAAACGGGGCAGAAGGAGAAGAGCGTCTTAAACTATTAGATGAAATAAAAATGCTCATTATGCCCGGGCATATGGGAGAAAGTTTTAAATTCTTTGTGTTGACAAAGAATAAACAGATAAAATTACAATGTTTTGAGATGCAAAATCTGCTCTCTTCCCTTTAACCATTCTTGTTAAGGTTGCGACTATGAAACTATTCTTTACCCTTGCTCTTATGGTGTTTTCTATTTCTGCTTTCGCTGAACCCAACGCAGAAATTCACAAAAAACCTCTTGTTGAGCGCTATGTACTTGACGAAGTGCGTGATTTACGCATCGAAAATCAGAAGCTCAGAATAGAATTAAATGAAAAAATTACGAGTGCTCGTATAGAAAATAATGATAAAGCAATTGAGTATGCAACTAACACACTAACAAATATTTTTTATATTGTTACTGTCGCTGCTTCATTATTTGTTATTTTGGGATGGCGCTCAGTAAGTGATATCAAAAATAATATTGATAGTGCTGTTAATAAAAAAATAGATCATATCACCCAAAAGTATGAAGATCGTTTGAGTCAAATGGAGCAAAAAATCAAGTCACGCTCAGAAGAAATTATTGCCAACCAAGAAGAAATATCTATAACCAATGTGGTGCATTCTTTGTGGATGCGGGCAGGTTTAGAAAAAAGTAATCGTGAAAAAGTGAAACTTTATGATCAAATCTTAGAATTAAAAAATAATGATATTGAAGCACTGACATACAAAGCAGACACGCTGTTAGATCTAGAACAAACAGCGCTAGCATTAGAACTTACTAATCAGGCCATTGAAATTGATAGTACTTATGCATTGGCATATTGGCAGCGTGCATGTGCTCGGGCAGAACTCAATATTTTTGATGAGGCATTAGCAGATATTCGCACAGCAATTTCTATCTCTAATCCACTACAAGATAAAATCGCTGATGAGACCCACTTTCATAAACTAGTGGAGATGGAAGAATTTAAACAACTGATACACATGACATAGAATAATGGATTGGTATCAAGCGTTGATATTAGGAATTATTCAGGGAATAACTGAGTTTTTGCCTATTTCTTCTTCTGCACATCTTATTCTACTCCCCAAACTTACCGACCTACCAGATCAAGGGCTGTTATTTGATGTAGTAGTGCATATGGGCACACTCCTCGGGGTAATACTATATTATCAAAAAACCATTGCAAATATTTTGTATCATTTTTTTACCAAAAACCCAAATACCAATCACTATGCAAAATTAGGCTGGGGGGTGCTACTAGGCACTATTCCTGTAGGAGTGGCAGGGTTTTTATTTAAAGATATGATAGAAACTGATTTTCGTAGTACTGAGGTCATTGCATATGCTACTATTGGCTTTGGGTTGTTTCTGTATCTTGCAAGTTATCTTCATAGCAGAGCAAGGTATCATAGTGAATATATTAGTCTTCTACAAATGATTTTCATTGGTATGTTTCAAGCACTTGCGCTGATTCCGGGGACATCTCGTAGTGGGATTACCATTACAGCAGGACTATTACTCGGACTGCATCTTAAAACACTCACGCAATTTGCTTTTTGCTATCTATTCCTGTGATTATTCTCTCGTTAGGATTTCTTTCGTTTGAGGCATTATCTACCGATTTGAGCACAGACTGGTTGATACTCGTGGTAGGATTTGGCGCTTCATTTTTCAGTGCACTTTTAGTGTTGGCATTATTTATTAAGCTGATTGAAACCATTGGCATGTTGCCATTTGTGGTGTATCGAGTTATTTTTGGGTTAGTCTTACTCTTTACCTTATAGTGAGTATAATAGAACAATGCCCAAGATATACCGAGCAGACTACGCACCAAGTGATTATTATATTAACACTACAAAGTTATATTTTGACATTAAAGAAGAATATACGATTGTGCGTTCTAAGATATTCTTTTTTAAAAATACTTCTTCAAATGCTACCTCACTTACGCTAGATGGTGAAGACTTAGAACTCATAGACCTTACACTGGATAATCTTACTCCAGAATATGAACGTACTGATACTACTCTTACACTACTTAATATTCCAAAGAGCTTTACCCTTGAGGTAACAACTAAGATATATCCTGAGCAAAATACTAAATTAAGCGGGCTGTATAAATCTAATGCAATTTATTGTACGCAATGTGAAGCACATGGCTTTCGTCGGATTACTTATTATCTTGATCGCCCAGATATACTTTCTACCTTTGAAGTAGAAATTAACACTCATAAAAACTTTGATGCATTGTTATCTAATGGTGAATGTATTGCCCAGCATAGACAATATGCGAAGTGGCACGACCCCCATCCAAAACCATGCTATTTATTTGCTCTTGTGGTGGGTAATCTCTCACGGACGATGAGCACTTTTACGACCAAACAACGCAAAAAAGTAGAACTCAATATTTGGACTGAATATCACAACCAAGATAAAACACAGTTTGCTATGCGCTCACTGGAAAATGCCTTTAAGTGGGATGAAGAGCGATTTAATCTCTCGTATGATTTGTCAGTCTATAACCTTGTAGCCGTAGATGATTTTAATATGGGGGCGATGGAAAACAAAGGACTTAATATATTTAATTCTGCGTATGTGCTTGCAGATCCTGAAACTGCAACTGATGATAATTATCTAGACATAGAAGCAGTGATTGGGCATGAATATTTTCATAACTGGACGGGCAATAGAGTAACGTGCAAAAGTTGGTTTGAGCTGAGTCTAAAAGAGGGACTTACCGTATTTAGAGATCAAGAATTTAGTAGTGATTTACGCTTTAGAGCAACGAAACGAATTAACGATGTAGCATTTTTACGTACGCACCAATTTTTAGAAGACAAGTCTGATTTAGCTCACCCAGTACGCCCTGAATATTATGAAGTAATGGATAACTTTTATACGTTGACTGTCTATGAAAAAGGTAGTGAGATTGTGCGGATGCTTCATACTATGTTAGGTGAAGAATTATTTCAACAAGGGTTTAAACGCTATATTACTAACTATGATGGCATGGCAGTAGAAATTGAAGATTTTGTCACGAGCATTGTTGGAAATTATCCATTAGATATTGCTAAATTTATGTTGTGGTATTCTACTCCTGGAGTGCATCAAATCACTATAGAATATACTGACACACATATCACTATTACTCAAGCGGATGCACGCATTACACCACTAAAATTTGCGGTATTTGATACTTCTGGTAATAAGGTAGATTCCGATATTCTCTTGCTTAAAGATGAGGTTACCACGTTACAAAATAATTATCCAAAGCATACATTCTCATGGAATAGAAACTTCTCAGCGCCTATTGAGCTTACTACCCCGCATACTACAGAAGAGAAATTATTTTTACTAGCGCATGATGACAATGATTTTGTCCGCTTTGATTGTATTACTGCGATATATTCCGACGCCATACTCAGGAGTGACTATACGCATGTGTTTTTAGCATTAGATACCTTATTTCACCGAGATGAATCTCATGAGTCATTAACCGTACTACTGCAGATTCCAAGTGAAAAATACCTCTTTACTTTAGTAGAAACTATTGACCCTATTCACATTCATACTCAACGTGAGAAGCTGATTTGTGCTATTGCCTTGCGGTATTATGATGAGTTAGTTCGGTTATATAATGAGTTACACACTATTGAATATGAATTTACCAATCCTGCAATTATTGCCAGAAGACTGAAAAACATGCTACTGGAATACATTACCAAAAGTGATAACACTCAGGCTACTGAGCAATATCTTCACGCCTCTTCTATGACTGATAGGCTCGCAAGTTTTGAAGTATTGTTAGCGAGCACTGAGCGCTCAAGAGTAATTAGCTCTTTTTATAATACATTTATGGGTGATGAGCAAGTGGTTAACAAGTGGTTTAAAAGTATAGCGAGTCATCCGCAGACATCACTCATAGAAATGCGTGCACTTATTGAACATGCTGATTTCAACTTCACTACGCCGAATAAAGTACGAAGTCTTATTGGTGGCTTTACCTTGAATTATCCACACTTTCATACTCAAGAAGGCTACGAATTATATACTGATATAATACTTCGCCTAAGTAGTATAAACCCACAAATTGCTGCGCGTCTTACGGCTATATTTTCTCATTATGTGCGCTTTACTTCTCCTTATAACGCATGGCAACAAGCTGCTTTAGAGCGAATTCAGTCACATCCTGACTTAGCCAAGGATGTACGGGAAATCGTTGATAATATCTTAAAAAATAAAGCTTAAATCAAGTAAAATTATATTCACAGTTTTACAACGGCGTAAAGCGTAGGTTGCAACGACGCAGATCTACAATAACTATACAAGGAGAATGAAACATGTCCGCACAAGACGTACTTCAAATGATTACAGACAACGAAGTAAGATTCGTTGATTTTCGTTTTACCGATACTAAAGGTAAAGAACAACACGTGAGCGTTCCTGCTCATACTATTGATGCTGATAAGCTTAGTGAAGGTCAAATGTTTGATGGATCTTCAATCGCAGGTTGGAAAAACATCAATGAATCAGATATGATTTTGCGACCAGATTTTACTACTGTAGTAATTGACCCATTTGCAGAAGAAACAACCTTAAATATTACCTGTGATATTATTGAACCAAATGATATGCTTGGCTATGAGAAAGATCCACGCTCTATCGCAAAACGTGCTGAAGCATATTTGCAAGATTCAGGTATTGCTGATACTGCATACTTTGGTAATGAGCCTGAGTTTTTTGTATTTGATAGTGTGAAATGGGATACCGGGTTTGGCTTAGGTAAGGCATTTTATGAAATCAAATCAGAAGAAGCTGATTGGGAATCAATGACTGAATTTGAAAGTGGTAATAAAGGTCACCGTCCACGTATTAAGGGCGGGTATTTTCCAGTACCACCAGTAGATTCATTAAATGATTTACGTGCACAAATGAGTCTTGCTATTGAAGAAATGGGCGTTACTACAGAAGTACATCACCATGAAGTAGGTACTGCGGGGCAGTGTGAAATCGGTGCGTTATTTAATACACTAGTGAAAAAAGCTGATGAAACGCAAATCTTAAAATATTGTATACACAATGTTGCTAACCTTTACGGCAAAACAGCTACATTTATGCCAAAACCAATTGCAGCTGATAATGGTAATGGTATGCATGTGCATCAGTCAATTAGTAAAGACGGGGTAAACCTCTTTGCAGGTGATGGCTATGGCAATCTCAGCGAAACAGCACTGCATTATATTGGTGGTATTATCAAGCATGCAAGAGCGTTAAATGCATTTACCAATGCCTCTACTAACTCATATAAACGTCTTGTACCGGGGTTTGAGGCACCAGAAATGCTTGCATATTCTGCAAGAAACCGTAGTGCTGCAATTCGTATTCCATTTGTATCTTCTGACAAAGCAAGAAGAATTGAAGTACGTTTCCCTGATGCTACTGCAAATCCATATCTTGCATTCTCTGCGATGCTTATGGCAGGTATTGATGGTATCAAGAATAAAATTGACCCAGGCAAGCCCTCTGATGAAGATTTATACGAACTTACCGAAGCTGAGAAGAAACATATTCCTAAAGTATGTGGCACACTTCAAGAAGCACTTAATGCACTTGATGTTGATCGTGAGTTCTTAACTCAAGGTGGAGTATTTACTGATAATATGATTGATTCATACATTGAACTCAAAATGCAGGATGTGATTGCACTTAGAAGTGCTCCTCACCCTGTAGAATTTGATATGTATTATAGTTCATAAGTTAGAATTAAACATATGTATAAAGGGTTTTAACACGTTAAAACCCTTTAATATATCTAAAAGTCCAATTTGATAATATAGAAAAAGTGATGTTTAAATATTTAACTAAAATATGCTTATTTTGTGTAGTAATAGTATTACAAGGATGTACTCTAGATAATACCGTTAATCAAAATGTTATTGCACCCATAACAACTGTAGAAGATTCTTGCTCTCTTGAAGAAAGAACAAAAATACAATGGGGCGAAGAATCTTTAGCAAGTGTAGTACAACGATGCATTCCAAACGGCTGGGAAGACTTGTTTAATAAGGAAGAAACACAAAAAATAATAACATCAATATCTAATGATATGGATACTTTTTATAATACCAATAAAGAATATATTATTTTCGGACCTAGTCCTGGTCTGGTATTTGAAGCATTATATGCAACTCAGCCAAAAGATGTAAAGGCTATTATTTTAGGACTTGATCCTCGCGTACCAGAAGCCACAGGGTTATCTTTTTCGATAGAAGGATCTTCTAATCTGGTTGCTTCAATACAAAGAATGCTCTTAGAGGCTAGAAATCAAAATGTATGCGTTGATGTTCTAGATGGTAATGTTAGTAAATGGGCATATGATTCTGGTGTATTATTATTGAACTCTGCACTTACCTTTGCATTTAGTGAGTGTAAATCCAGTGATAAAAATTGCTCAATACCTTCTGGCCCTATTAGACAACAAAGTACATGGGAGCCATTTATAAAAGTATTATTTGATTACATTAATACAAATGTTAAACCAAGTGTTGTTCTTGCATGGGGGCAAGAATCACAATTATTCTCCCAAAAATATATTGATACTACTAAACATACAATCTTAACTAGCGGTCATCCCTCACCTGCAAATAAAAAGGATAATTTCTTTTGCAATAATCATTTTGTTTGTGCTAATGAATTTTTAGAGAAAAAACAAAGATCGCCCGTACATTGGGATCTCATCGATAATTGTCAAAAAGTAGAAGTGCCTCATACCTATACTTGGTCGCGCCATATTGATGCAAAAACTGGGTTACGTTCAGTTATTAACAAAGTATGTAAACCTGTTGATTGCTCAACATATGGTAAGTTAATGAACTAAAGCAATGTATTATGAACTGCTTTTTATTTTTATTTGTCTAAATTTAACTAATATTTTGCAGTATTTTTTTAACTTACACACCCAAAACGATAGAATATAATATACTACATTTTGTGATTTTTTGTTATCACTTCGGAGATATTCTTATGGCATGTTCGTTACGGTTAAGTTTTTTAATGATTTCTATTTTGATATGGGCAGGTATCTACCTTACTGGTTTTGACACTGTGCATTGGTTTGTATTTGTGCCTGCTGTTGGCACATTGATGGTTGGTGTTACTGGGGTTTGTTTTGCCTCTATGATATTTAAAAGCATAGGCATTTGTAAAAACTAAATACCTTATATGCTAATGTTGTGAAGATAGTCATGCTCTATTTTTATGCAAAATTAGCATAAATTCACTATATTTAGCGACATTTACTTGCAATTTATGCAAATTTAGCATAATTGAGTGCAGGTAATTATTCCTTCACTGCTCGTGAAATCGTATATTTTGCACCTTGTTTGACTTTGGTGTAATTACCAAAGACTGCCTTAAAGTTGGTTTTAAGAAATTCCCGCAAACCATTAATAGATACAAAGGTAATACTGCTACCCACTTCCATATGCTCATAGGCATCATGCAAGATAATAGAGAGTTGCTCTCGTCCCACTTTGGCAGGGATATTCGAAATTACTTGGCTAAATCGCATCCCCTTTGGCACTGCGCTAAATGCATCAGATAAATATGCCCTACAGTGTGTGAGCCCGTGTTTTTGTGCGTTGATATTACTAAGCTCCACTGCTATAAAGTCTTTATCTACCATGTGTACTTCTTTAGCAGTTTTCCCAGCATATAGCCCAATAGGGCCATACCCACAGCCCAAATCAAATACTACATCATCAGCAGAAATATCAAGATATTTGAGTAATAATAGGGTGCCTTCATCAATATTTTTAGGTGAGAATACACCGTATTTAGTAGTCAGATTAAACTTATATTCTCCCAAAGTACAAGGAAGATGAATAGGTTGCTTGAGAGTTGGAATATCTTGTTTACTAAACATGCAACAATTGGAGAATATTTGCGGACAAAGCGAGCATTATACTTGACAAACAGTGCACATACATTATAATTAACCCCTTTTGCGGGAGTAGCTCAGCTGGTAGAGCGTCTCGTTGCCAACGAGAAGGTCGCGAGTTCGAACCTCGTTTCCCGCTCCAAATTGCAAAAAGAATTATTATTTATAGTCATATAAAAGAAACGGGTTGGCGATGCCAACCTTTTTTATATAATAATTCACCCACCCCTTGGCTGAGTAGCAAAGTGGTTATGCAGAGGCCTGCAAAGCCTTTTACAGCGGTTCGATTCCGCTCTCAGCCTCCACTTAACTTCGTCTTTTTGTTTTCTACTGTGTTGTGTTGCAAAAAATGTTCAATCACATACTGCACGTATGCTCAATCACATTTTTCTGACACGCCTTGTAGAATTCCAAAAATACTCGTTAAGAACTAAATTTCGTCTTTTTGTTTTCTACTGTGTTGTGTTGCAAAAAATGCTCAATCACATACTGTACGTATGCTCAATCACATTTTTCTGACACGCCTTGTAGAATTCCAAAAATACTCGTTAAGAACTATTTTATTTTGTTGTGCTACATAATTCATGCAATCATGTACAACCCGTACGCTCAATTATGAATTATTTGCTCGCCTCATAAAATTCTCAAAATAGTCATTAATTTGAGTGTGTGTCAGGGTTAATCTGAGCTAGTACAACGTATGAGTTGAATTCGCCGTTTGGTACAGCCCCAGTTTTGAGGTTTACATGTTATATGTTTATATAATTTGAAACCTCTATGAGATTGCCGTCTGGATCTCTAAAATACACTGAGTTGATTTTACCTGCAGCTCCAGTTCTTTCAACTGGCCCCTCGATTATTAGAATGTCTTGAGCTTCTAACTCCTCAATCGCTTCTTGGATAGGGGTACTGATAATAAAGCATAGATCTGCCGATCCAGATTGCACTACTTGTGCTTTTGGTTCAAACTCACTTCCTAATTGATGAAGATTTATTTTTTGTTCACCAAAAATTAAGGCTACTCGTCCTTCTCCAAACTCAACTTTTTCCATACCCATCAATGAATGATAGAAGTTGACTGTTTCATCAATATCCTTAACCGTGAGTACCAAATGATCAATTCTATCTACTTTCATGATAGTATAAATTCCCTCCCAAAACATAACTATTCATTGCTTACGATTATACATTGAGTTTTCAATTTTATTAAAATATCGCGAATTCACATCATAAGTGCAACGCTTTAAGATAGTTCAATGGGTGTCATTTATCCCATTGAATCATCACATTAAAAAGGAGCAGTTATAAAGCAATATACCCATCTAACCAGTGAAGAAAAATACCATTACACTAAAAGGTACGTTAATTTTGTAGGAACACTTTACCACTAGTCACAATTCTATGTAAACCTATAACTTACTAGTAATTATTCTAGAACCAATAGGGAGGATTACAAGTGCTACCACAATTATCTTATAATATGTGTGAATCAGACATTAGGATTCTAGAAAACTCATTTTTATAGTGATTGTTGAGATATGATAAACTATCATTTGTATGCAATAATTTACAAAAACTATTCACAATACCTGTAACTGCATAATCTTTTGGAATATTTTGTGCTTTTTTATCCTTTAGTTTTAATATATAACTTAATAATCTATAAGCGTATGATTCAAACAAATGACCAAAACAATCTGATAAAGATATATTATCAGTAGGCAAATCATGAATAATAGAATCGCCAAATTTTTCTTTTACCTCCTCAAAAGATTTGTTAAGTTCATTATTGTTAATAGTAGGGTATTTGTCGTTATTGATTTGAATATATTTTTGATAGGATTTACGGTCAAAAAAAGATTCGCTATGGCGACTTATAAGAACTAAATCAGTTGATATGGCTGTTTTCAAATCTAAAAATAATTTTTCAAAAAATTCATGGATGGAGCTCACCTCATCGTTGAGAGTTGTGCGACAAGCACCTATTAATTGGTACAAATATTCAATTATAGAATATTCATTCCAAGCATCATTTTCCCAGCTATAGCCATATGTATACATAACATTATTGATTGCTAATTTCTCTTCGTTAATGTTGTCAAAATCTCTATCCATTGCTGCTATTGTATGGGTAGCACCTTGGGAAATATTTTCTGCAATAACCTTAACGTTTTCTTTTGAGCCAATAGACTTAAACTTACACTTTACACTTGGTTTGTATACTTCAAAAAGAGACTGCCAATAATGTATATCGGGAGAACATTCTGTATATTTTCCTTCCTTTATGTCATTATTAGATAAGCTTTCTCCGCCTTCTAAATAGACAACAATATCAGTATTCCAAAATAAATACTCACTTGAAAGTCCACTTTGAGTTCTATAGAGACTCATTTATTATTTTCTCCATATCAAATATATTTGATGAAAAATTACCAACTACATCAGGAGAATGAGTTGCACAAATTATTTGAGCATTAGGGTTTAATTTTTTAACATTTTCTATTAATTTTTCTTGCCATGAGATATGCATAGATAATTCTGGCTCATCAGTAATGTATACGGCAATTTGAGATTGCTGTAATAGTGCCTCTCCCAAAATGATAACTAATTGTTTTTCACCAGAAGATAAATCATGTACGCTTAACTCTTTTTCACTATCCGTTGTTGCTATAATTTCGTTCAATTGACTAATTTTAATTGTTTTTCTTTGTAAAAGATTATTCAAAATTTCCACAAAATTACGCTGAGAAGCGAGCATTCTTGATTGGGTATTTAATAACTTATTCCACTCTTCTACTACTTTATGACTTCTGTACAAATTACCCAAAATCATCACATCATCCAAGTTAAGACGACCTGTGTCCATCAATTTTTTTCTTGCTTTATCCACCTCATTAAAATACGTATCAAGTTTATTTTTTGAGTTATTACTTATTTGAAGTTTTTGGAAAATATCTGTAAGTGCTGTTTTTTCCTTAGCTAAATCAAACGATTCTATTTCTGTCAATATTGTTGTCTCAGCTTGTTCAGTTATCATAGAGGAAATAATATTTTTTTGAAATTTACTAATTTCATCAGATATGTTTGAAGAAATGCGTGAAAAATATCTTGAAAGATTTCGATTAAGTTCATCGAGTTTTTGATCAACAGAAGATTCAAAATCATCCTCATCATATCTGGAATGAATCATGTTCGTTCTATGTATTGTTAGCCATTTAATATTTATTGTAGATTCTAATTTGCGCGAAATTTCAGGATTTAATCTTGTATGTCTTACTCTATGTCGATTAATTCTAGTTTTGCGTAATAGCTTTCTTCCTTCAATTTCATTAAGGGGGTAATCTATATATTTGTCTGATGCCTTATCTTTGAATCGATAAATAATATTTTCGTATAAGGGCTCATCTTGTATTTTTTCAACTTCTATACTAGGTTTTCTTTTGCCCTTAACCTCAGATAAATCTAATCGTATTTTACTAAAAGGCATTTTAACAAGTGTTTCAACGTCAGCTTGCAAAGCAGAAGCAATGATATTAATAATTGTTGTTTTTCCTGAACCATTCACTCCAATAAAAAGATTAACATACTGAAATAATTTAATTTTTATATGACGATTTCCCCAAAAACCCCAAATTTCTACTTTATCAATTCTATTCATTTACAAACCTTTGTATTACCATAAGAAACACAAAATCAATTTTTGTGCTAAACTTATTTTAATTCGTAAATTATATAATTGCCATCTAATAATGACTTGAATTTGTAATCCTCCCATTTTTAACGAGTGTTAAAAATGGGAGGATTACAATACGATATATAGTATTTTTAATAATCTTTAGGCTCTCTTCTTGATCGATGACTGTACTTTCAAGAAAAGGTATGCCCACTTCTTTTGTAGGCAGGCTTTCTTCAGATAGGACTAATAAATCACTATTAAGCAGTCCTATATCACCCATGATGCTAACCGCTTCATTATAAGAAATAAAATCAGTATTAGGAACAATGCCATTTATTGGTTTAATCACTTTAGTTTCTTGATACTCTACTTTTTTAGTATCATCATTATCACTCTTTGGTTGTTCTACATTATCAATTTGAATACCTTGTTTAACGAAGAATGCCTCGAGCGTTTCTTTAAATTCTAAATCTGGGTCAAATTTACCAGCTTCAAAGTTTGAAAGGTAGGGGCGTGATAGCCCTGTAGCTTTTGTGATGAAATTTTGCGATAGACCTAGTGATAGTCTATATTCTTTAGCTTGTTTGCTTGTTATCATTGTATTTACTCCGTAATATTAAAAAATACCTTAATACAGAACCTCATGTATCAAAGTATTTTTGATGTTACGTAATCCTTACGAATTAGTAAATATAGGATAAATGTAAATGGTTGTGATAGTTGTTTAATGTGTGAAAACATATATAAAACAACGTTTTAAAATGGTGGGTCGTGAGCGATTCGAACGCTCGACCATCGGATTAAAAGTCCGGTGCTCTACCAACTGAGCTAACGACCCGAAAAACGTCAGATTATACTGTGAAAGGCTAATCTGGTCAATGATTTTTAGAGATTTAGTCCTTATTATTTACCAGGTATTTCAGCTCTTTTCCTGGTTTAAAAAACGGCACATCTTTTGCTTCAACGTGCGTTTTTTCACCAGTGCGCGGGTTAATACCAATGCGTGCATCCATGTGTTTTTTGGTAAATGAGCCAAATCCTCTAATCTCTACGCCATCACCAGAAGTGATGGCAGTAGTGATGTCTTCTAAAATCAAATTCACCGCTTGCATAGAACTATTTTTATTAAGCTCTAGTTCTTCGTTGTTTTGGATTTTTTCTATAAGTTGTATTTTTTTCATGAGACTTATTTGGTTACGTCTTTGAATAAATCACCCATTGTTGCAGAGCTTTCTTGTGCTTGATTGTTGTAGTTAGAAATTGCTTCTTTTTCTTCAGCAGCATTTTTTGCTTTAATACTGAGTGCAATGCTTCTATTTTTCTTATCAACGCGAACTACCACAGCTTCTACTTCATCACCAACATTGAAGTGATGTGATGCATCCTCTACCTTGTCTTCAGAAATTTCACTCGCTTTTAAGTAGCCAGTGACCTCTTCTGCAAGCGTAATAACTGCACCTCTGGCATCAATTTCTGCTATGGTACCTTTTACAATAGCACCTTTTTGGTTTTCATTGGTCCATGTGCCAAATTCATCATCACTAAGTTGTTTGATACCTAATGAAATACGTTCTTTTTCCGCGTCAACGTTGATTACTACTACTTCAATTTCTTGACCTTTTTGGTATGTAGAGGCAATTTCTTCACTCGTTGGTTTATCCCATGCAATATCAGCTAAGTGGATAAGCCCGTCAATACCACCTGGGAGTCCTACAAATAGACCGAAGTCAGTGATTGAGCGAATTGCAACTGTAAGTTTATCACCTTTAGAATGAAGAGCGTCAAATGCTTCCCAAGGGTTTTCATCTGCTTGCTTCATACTGAGAGAAATACGGTGTGCTTTCTCATCAATATCTAAAATAACTACATCTACTTTTTGTCCGAGTTTTACCAGTTTAGCAGCTCTTGCATTAGCATTTGTCCAATCAAGCTCGCTCGTATGAACAAGACCTTCTACGCCTTCTTCAATCTTCACAAATGCACCATAGTCAGTAATATTACTCACTTCACCAGATACTTTCTTGCCAATTGGTAAGCGAGACGCTAAGTCATCCCATGGGCTAGCAGTCATTTGTTTTAAGCCTAATGAAACACGCATTTTTTCTTTGTCAAAGCTTAGTACTTTAACAGTTAATGTTTCGCCAATAGTCAGACGCTCAGAAGGATGATTCACTCTATCCCATGCAATGTCTGAGTTATGTAGGAGGCCATCCACACCACCTAAGTCAACAAATGCACCATAGTCAGCAAGATTTTTCACGATACCTTTAATTTCACCACCTACTTCAAGTGAGTCTACTAATGCTTCACGGTCAGCTGCATTTGCTTCTTGGAGTACTGCTTTTCTGGATACTACAATATTATTACGTGCTTTATCCATTTTGATGACAATGAACTCCGCTTCTTGATTCTCAAGATACGTAAAGTCACTTACTGGGCGTACATCAATGAGTGAACCCGGTAAAAATGCTTTAACTACACCGATAGATACTGCAAGACCACCCTTGATGCTACCACCGATGATACCAGTAACAATAGTTTTGTTCTCCATCGCAAGAGTAAGCTCTTGCCATTTTTTCGTATGTTGGGCTTTTTCGTATGAAATAAGTGTATGTCCGAGACCGTTATCTATAGATTCTAGTTCTACTTCTACAATATCACCTTCATTAATACTCAGCTCGCCATTTGCATCTTTAAATTGATTAATATCTACAAAGCCTTCTGATTTGAGACCTACGTTGATAACTATTTTTTCTCTTCCGATTTGAACTACGGAACCAGGAATAATGCTTCCGACTTTAACTTGCTGTTCTTCACTATTTTCGAAGAGTTCGCTGAATGTTTCTGACATATTTTATTGTATACAAAGCCATAATTTAACACGGTAGTACTAAGTAGTGAACAGATTCACCTGACTTAGTATTCATTATGGGAAAATTTAAAAATACAAGATTACCGAGGCTCTTGCATGTATCCTAGAATACGCGATACCACTTCATTCAAAGTCATCTCAGTATTATCAATGATGAGTGCATCTTTGGCTGGTATGGTATTGTTTTTATCCCGCTCATCTCTTTGCTTTATCTGAGAGAGTATCACAGAGTAAATCTTTTCAATTTTACCTGAGTCTATATTAGGGTGCAACTGTTTTACGCGTCTCATAGCTCTGGTCTCACTACTCGCAGTTAAAAAGATTTTATATTGTGCTTCGGGAAATATACGCGTACCCATATCTCGCCCATCAGCAACCAATCCTTTAGGTGAAATAAAGCTACGTTGTTTTGCTTTTAGTGCAGTGCGAATATATGAAATACTCGCAATTTTAGAAGTGAGAGTGGCAATTTCTTCAGTACGCACTTGAGTAGTGATATCTTGGTTATTTAGCAAAATGCAGCCATCAGCAAAATCAATATCTAGTGATTCAATATGAGCCATGATTACCGATTTATCACCAAGTTGTGACATTAAATCAGCACATTGTAGTGAATAAGCAATACTGCGATAAATTGCTCCCGAATCAAGGAGGTTCCAGCCTAGAGTTTGGGCAATATGGCTACTGGTAGAGCCTTTACCAACCCCACTTACGCCATCAATGGTGAGAATAGGTGAGGAAATAATTAACTCTCTTTACGCTCGGAAATTGTCTTGCAGTCAATACATTCTGTTGCAGTTGGGCGGGCATCGAGGCGGTTAACACCAATTTCTGCACCACAGGTTTGGCAGTAGCCATAGTCACCTGTTTCGATTTCATATAAACTTTTATCAATTTTTGCGATTAACTTACGTTCTCTATCACGGGTGCGTAATTCAAGTGCAAATTCTTCTTCAAGCGTAGCACGGTCATTAATATCTGCTACGTGATTATCATTTTCTTTGATGGTGCCAATAGTATGCTGTGCTTCATTAATAAGCTGCTCTTTCCAAGCGTAGAGCTTGGCTTTAAAGTGCTCTAGTTGCTCGGCATTCATGTATTCTTCACCAGTCTTTGGATGGTATTTTTGGTCGATTATTGCTTCGATTTCTGCTGTATCCATAATAGAAATATCCATAATAGAGGATGTAAAAATGCAAGTGATTTTACTAATTTATATTAAAATTGCAAATTTTTATTTTCCCTAATGTTATGAGTTTACAAGCCTTAATTTTTGATGTGGACGGCACGTTAGCAAACACCGAACGAGACGCGCATTTAGCCGCATTTAACCAAGCATTTGCAACTATTGGGCTTGATTGGCATTGGTCAAATGAACTCTATCATGAGTTATTAAAAGTCACTGGTGGCAAAGAGCGGATAAAGCACTACATTACTGATTATCTAGAGGAATTTGATGTCACACCTTATGCAGAAAATGTGGGGGAATTTGCCAAAATAGTTCATGCTATAAAAACAGAAAATTTTATTTCTATTATTTCTGCTGGTGACTTACCACTTAGAACCGGGGTTGAGCGTCTCTTGAGAGAAGCAAAGTCTGCTGGGCTTAAGTTAGCTATTGCTACTACCACAACGCCTGCTAATGTTGATGCAATTATTACTCACTCTATCGGTAAGCAGTGGTTAGATCATTTTGAAATCATTGCAGCAGGAGACATGGTGCCCAATAAAAAACCAGCGGGAGATATTTACACTCTTGCATTAGAGCATATGGGACTGGAACCAGAGGAAGCACTTGCGTTTGAAGATAGTCAAAATGGTATTCATGCTGCTACTGATGCTGGATTAAAATCTATTATTACTGTTAATAGTTACACTGCAACTCATTCATTTGATGATGCATTAGTCGTACTCAGCGACCTTGGGGAGCCTAATCATGCGTTTACTGTGTTAGCAGGAACACCGACTGAACATACATATGTAAATGTAGCATATTTACAGGAACTACATCAAAACTATTATGGATAAACGTATCGCACAGATTGTTAAAAGTACCAATGCATCACCAGTATATGAAGTATGCACACCTACCAGAATCTTAACTCTGGCTGAGCTGTCACAAAAATTAGACAATACTATTTACCTCAAACGAGAAGATGAAACCTCAGTAAAGTCGTTTAAGATTCGTGGCGCCTATCATAAGATTCGCTCTCTTAAACCTGAAGTTATGCAACGAGGAATTATTTGTGCATCAGCTGGCAATCATGCTCAAGGTGTAGCGATTTCTGCTCGGGAGTTAGGCATTCCAGCAACTGTGGTGATGACACATAATGCTCCTGATATTAAAGTAGCAGCAGTGAAAAATTTAGGGGCAAATGTAATTTTGCATGGAGAGATATTTGATGAGGCGAATGCATTTGCTTTAGAATATGCAAAGCAACATCAGTTAAGTTTTATTCCTCCTTATGATGATGAAGCAGTTATTGCAGGGCAGGGTACAGTAGGTAAAGAATTACTTGAGCAACTAGATACTATAGATGCGGTATTTTTATGTGTGGGTGGTGGCGGACTCATTAGCGGAGTTGCGAGCTATCTCAAGACGTACAAGCCAGAAATAAAAATTATTAGCGTAGAGCCAGAAGACTCAGCAACCTTGCACACCTCATTAGCCCAACAAAAACGGGTTATATTAGAAGAAGTAGGTACCTTCGCTGATGGGGTAGCAGTAAAGCAGTTAGGTGTGATTCCTTTTGAATTATTACAACAAGGGTTGGTTGATGAAACCATTACCGTAACCAATGATGAAATTTGTGCGGCTATTAAAGATATTTATAACGATACCAGAGCTATTGCAGAACCTGCGGGTGCACTAGGTATTGCTGGCATAAAAAAATACACTCACGAACATAATGTTCATAATCAACACTTGGTGGCATTATTGTCAGGTGGAAATGTGAATTTTGACAGATTGCGTTATATTTCTGAGCGTGCAGATATTGGTGAAAAAAGTGAAGCTATTTTTGCTGCGACCATCGACGAACGTCCAGGGAGTTTTTTAGAGTTTTGCTCCTTACTGAGTGGATATAGTGTGACTGAGTTTAATTACCGCTATAGTTCAAATAGTAGTGCACGAATATTTGTAGGAGTAGGGCTTAAAGAGGGTGAAACTCAGAAGCAGGCTATTTTAACGAAACTTTCTGCTCAATTTGCTGTAATAGATTTAAGTGAAAATGCTATTGCTAAAACCCATATTCGCTATATGGTTGGTGGCAAAGCAGAAACAGGGAGTGAACTTTTATATCGCTTTGAATTTCCTGAACGCAAAGGAGCACTCTTGAAGTTTTTACAAGCTATTAGTGGTCAGTTTAATATATCGCTTTTTCATTATCGCAACCATGGGAGTGCGTATGGCAGAGTATTAGTGGGCTTTCAAACGAGTGAGCAAGAGACACTTGAATCAGTGCTTAGTGAGATTGGTTATATTTTTCATAATGAAACGGATAATATTGCTTATCAATATTTTTTGTAATCTTGCAGTCTGAATTTTCTACTCATGTATACACGCCCGAGCATGCAGCGCTAGCCTATGGGTTAGACTTAGAGCATGATGCTTATGCATGGAGTCTACTCAACTATCAAACCAGTACTCATGGCTACGTAGTGTATGACCAAAATACTCTTGTAGGGGTGTTAATATTTGCCGTAACAGAGGGTGCAGAAGTATTGCGCCTATGTGTGCACCGTTCTTACCGCAGACAAGGAATTGCTTCTCACCTACTACAAAAAGTATGTAATGAATATAAGCAAGTAGTATTAGAGGTAAGAAGTGATAATACCGAGGCTATAGCTCTGTATTTTTCTCTAGGTTTTGGCGAAATTGGTGAACGCAAACACTATTATTCTGACCGCACCAATGCTAAAATAATGCAATTTCAGGTGTAACTATTAGTGGCTTTAATTGTACAAAAGTATGGCGGAACTTCAGTAGGAAGTATTGAGCGTATTAAAAACGTAGCACAAAAAGTCAAAGCTCTTAAAGATCAAGAGCATGATGTAGTAGTGAGTGTCTCTGCTATGAGCGGAGAGACTAATCGTTTGGTAGCACTTGCGAACCAGATGCAAGCAATACCAAATAAGCGTGAACTTGATGTGCTACTCACGACTGGAGAGCAAACTACTATTTCATTATTATCAATGGCACTTAAAGACATTGGTTGTGATGCGATCTCTATGACTGGTAATCAAGCCTGCATTCGTACTGATGCCAATTTTGGTAAAGCCCGTATTACAGACATTGATAAAAACTGTATTACTAAGCTCCTTGCAGAAAACAAAGTTGTAGTTGTTGCTGGCTTTCAGGGTGTAGATAATATGGGAAATATCACTACACTTGGCAGAGGTGGGAGCGATACTACTGCAGTTGCCTTAGCAGCGGCATTAGCAGCAGATGAGTGTCAAATTTTGACTGATGTGGACGGCGTATATACTACTGACCCCCGAGTAGAACCAAGTGCTAGACGCATAGATGCTATTAGCTATGAAGAGATGTTAGAAATGGCTTCTCTTGGCTCAAAAGTATTACAAATTCGCTCAGTAGAATTTGCTGCTAAATATCAAGTACCGCTACGCGTACTTTCTTCGCTGGTAGATGAACCAGTGGGAACATTAATTACACACGAAGATAATATTAAGGATACCGCTATGGAAAAAGAAGTTATTTCTGGCATTGCATTTACCCGTGATGAAACGAAACTTAGCCTGATTGGCGTGCCAGATATTTCTGGTATTGCCTATAAGATTTTAAGCCCTATATCTGAGGCAAATATTGAAGTAGATATGATTGTGCAAAGTGTATCTGCAAGAGAAGGGTTGACTAACTTTGCCTTTACAGTCAGCCGTGAAAATTATGAAAATACGCTGACTATTTTGGAAACTACCCAAGCAGAAATAGGGGCAATTGGTATACAAACTGATGAGAAGGTAGTCAAAATATCTATTGTTGGCACTGGGATGCGCTCGCATGCAGGAGTAGCAAGTAAAATGTTTAAAGTATTATTTGATAATAATATTAACATTGAGATGATTTCCACTAGTGAAATTAAAATCTCAGTGATTATCAATGAAAAATATTTAGAGCTTGCAGTACGTGCACTACATGAAGCGTTTGAATTAGAATCCTAGAGAGCAACACGAAAGCGGAGAACATAATGAACACAATGAGTGATAGAGATGGATTAATTTGGTATGACGGAGAATGGGTAGATTGGCGCGATGCCAAAACTCATGTGCTCACCCATACCTTGCATTATGGTGCAGGGGTATTTGAGGGTGTGCGCGCGTATGAAACTGCTCAAGGAACTGCTATTTTTCGTCTCACAGAACATACTGATAGGCTCTATAATTCAGCAAAAATTCTGCATATGGATATTCCATATACTAAGGAAGAACTTAATGATGCCCAAAAGCAAGCAGTAGCAAAAAATAATCTTTCATCAGCATATATTCGCCCCATGGTATTTTACGGCAGTGAGGGGATGGGCTTACGCGCAGATAGCCTAAAAGTACATGTAATAGTTGCTGCTTGGGAGTGGGGTGCATATCTTGGTGAAGACAATTTAAAAAATGGTATTCGTATTCGTACCTCTAGTTATACTCGCCATCATCCAAATATTGCGATGACTAAAGCCAAAGCAAATGGTAACTATATTAACTCTATGCTGGCACTTCAAGAAGCACTTACTGATGGGTATGATGAAGCGTTATTACTTGATGTAGATGGTTTTGTTGCTGAAGGCAGTGGTGAGAATATTTTTATTATTCGTGATGGGGTGATTTATACACCTGATTTAACTTCTGCATTAGCAGGGATTACCCGTGATAGTATCTGGCAAATTGCGCAGGATTTAGGCTATACCGTGATTGAAAAACGCATCACTCGTGACGAAGTGTATTGTGCAGATGAAGCCTTTTTTACCGGTACTGCTGCTGAGGTAACTCCTATTCGTGAGTTAGATAATAGATCCATTGGCAATGGTTCACGTGGTCCAATTACTGAGGAAATTCAATGCACGTATTTTGACTCGGTATATGGGAGAAATCAGCAATACCAAGCTTGGATTGCCAGTGGATACTGTAACTAACCTATACGAGTACATATGAACAAACAGACCTTTCATACCGAGCATATGCAACACATATATTTAGTTGATGATGGAGTGACAAAATATTGTCCGCCCCATGGGGTAGAAAATACAGACCTACATCCGCGCGTTGCCTTAAAGTTTCATAATGGTGTTGCAGTATGCCCATATTGTGGGGTAGAATATCGCTATAAGCCCGAGAACAATGACACATAAAAATATCACGCTCATTGGACCAATGGGCAGTGGTAAAACTTCTGTGGGGCGTAGGCTTTCTTGTGTTTTAAACCGAGATTTTTTTGATAGTGATTTTGAAATTATATCCAAAACAGGGGTAAGTATTGAACATATCTTTGATATAGAAGGAGAAAAGGGTTTTCGAGAGCGTGAAACAAAAATGCTCATGGAACTCATGAAAATCCAGAATATCGTGATTGCTACTGGTGGAGGCATTGTTACTATCCCAAAAAATTTAGAAATTTTGCAAGATTCTTTTGTAGTCTATCTCAAAGCAGATATTCGCACGCTCGTTGAGCGTTGTAGCTACTCAAAATCTCGCCCGCTCATTAACCAAGCAGAAGATAAAGAACAAGTGATTCGTGATATTGTGGAAAAACGTCAGGCGTTATATGAACAAGTCGCTGATATTACAGTGAATACTGCAGGAAAAAAGTTATATGCGATTATCAAAGCTATTAAAGAAGGTATCACTACTATTTCATAACAGAAAATTCACTCAGTAAGAACTTCCTTTGTAAGTTATTGCCTCGTAAAATAATTGGTATGAGTACATATGATGTTGCATTAGTGGGTTCGGGTATTGCCAGTACAACCCTTGCTACTATTTTGCATGAGCTAAATCCTAAATTAAAAATTATTTTGTTTGAACAACAAGAAGAACTCGCAGGTGAGAGTACCTTGGGTTGGAATAATGCAGGTACTGGACATGCTGCATATTGCGAACTAAACTATACTCCATCAGGGGACAATAAAGAAGTCACCGTAGAAAAAGCCCAGCACATTAACGAGGCATACGAAATTTCCTTGCAATTTTGGGCATATTTAGTAGATAAGGGTATTATTACTGATGAGTTTATTCATCAAGTGCCACATATGAGTTTTGTGTGGGGACAGGATAATGTTGAGTTTCTAAAGAAGCGACACCTTGCCATGACTGAACACGAGCAATTTAGCCAGATGAATTATAGTGAAGATATGGCAGAAATTGCCCAGTGGGCGAAATTAATCATTAATGGGCGTGATTCTGATCAGTTGGTAGCCGCTACTAAAGTAGATATTGGTACTGATGTTGATTATGGTAAATTGACCAGAGATATGCTCGACCACCTAGCAAAGAACCCAAATTTTGAGATTCATACTCATACAAAAGTAACCAATGTGAGAAAAGTCAATACTGGCTGGCGCATAAGCGCACTCAATACTTCAACCCGTTCCAATACTCGTATTGATACTCATTTTATATTTGTTGGTGCTGGTGGCGCTTCTCTTGAGTTATTGCAAAAATCTCGCATCCCTGAGGCTAAAAAGTATGCGGCCTTTCCAGTTAGTGGGCAATTTTTATTATGCAGAAACCCGAGCATTGTAGCGAAGCATAATGCTAAAGTGTATGGTATAGCCGAAGTTAATGCACCTCCGATGTCAGTACCGCACTTAGATACCCGCTATATTGATGGCAAGAAAGTACTATTATTTGGACCATTTGCTGGGGCTACCACTCAGTTTTTAAAGCAGAGCTCAAAACTAGATTTATTAAAATCACTCAAGGTGTATAATGTTTTGACAGTGCTTAAGGTGGGAGTAAAAAATCTTTCATTAATTAAGTACTTAATAAAAGAAGTCATGCATTCGCATAACTCTAGGATGGATATCTTGAGAAAATACTATCCTAAGGCACGTAATGAAGATTGGAAATTACTAGAAGCAGGTAAACGTGTACAAATTATTAAACAAACAGATACTGGCGCAACTTTGCAATTCGGTACTGAGGTGGTGAGTTCTGCTGATGGTTCATTTGCTACCTTACTAGGGGCGTCCCCTGGAGCATCAACTATTGCTCAGATTGCTATTGAAATTATTCAAAAGAGTTTTGCAGGGGAGTTTAATGCCCATCAAGACAAAATAAAAGAAATGATTCCTTCGTGCGGTGAAAGTTTAATAGATAATGATGAGTTACTCAAAAAAGTACGTGCAGAGGTACTACAAAAACTTGGTATTTGTGCTAAATAATTACTATTTTACTACTTGAATTTATTAAAATAATCCTTATTTAGTTTATAACTTAATTTGTAGGAGTTATTATGGAATTTATCACACAAAATTGGCTCGTATTACTCATTGTAGTGGTACTCATATTCTGGATTGTTAAAATTTATAACACTTTAGTTTCGTATCAAACCCAATATCAAAATGGCTTTGAGCAAATCTCAGTACAACTTAAACGCCGTCTTGATCTCATTGGTAATTTAGTAGATGGTGCTAAAGCCTACATGGAGCACGAAAAAGAAACACTTATGGCGGTTACTGAGGCACGTGCTGGACTTTTACAGGCCACTGAAGATGCAGCAAACAACCCTGGTGAAAAAAATATTATGGCTAATTTAGCAGCATCGCAAACTGCTCTTGAAAGTGCAATGGGTGGGTTTAATCTCAAAATGGAAGACTATCCTGACTTAAAAGCTAATGAAAACTTAATGCAACTCAGTGAAGAAATGGTTACGACTGAAAACCGCATTTCAGCTGCACGCCAAGGCTATAATGATCTTGTGCAAAAGTTTAATGAGTACAAACAAAGTTTTCCAAATGTATTGTTTGCGGGGATATTTGGTTTTAGAGAAGACGCAGCTAATTTAGCATATACTGAATCATTAGCAGAACTTAACGAAGCGCCTAAAGATTTATTTAAGTAAGTTTCATGGATTTTCGGGCGCACCAAGACCGGGCACGAAAAAATAGCCTGATTATTTGGCTATTATATTTTCTGCTCTTGGGACTTTCTTCATTTCTCATTGGGGCAACATTGGTGGTTGGTTTTTCACTTGCTGAGTTATATCAACCACAATACAATCAATACGGATTTTCTGATAAATTTATTGCCAGTGTAGAGTACTTGTTTACTGGCGGGCTGAGTAATGCTCTTACATTTTCAGCGGTAGCATTTACAGCCCAAGGGTTTGCTACAATGCTTGGCTTTAGTCAAAAATCAAATGGACACGATGTAGCCAAAGCCTTTCATGGTAGGCTGATAACTAGCGATAGTACTACTAACTTCAAAGAACAACAAGCACTAAATATTGTGCACGAACAAGCTCTTGCTGCAAGTATTCCTACCCCAAGTTTTTACATTGTGCCAGAGGAGGGGATTAACGCCTTTGCTGCGGGTAAGACGATGAACGAGGCAGTGGTGGCAGTGACAGAAGGTGCTTTGGAACACTTTAACCGTGAGGAACTCTCAGGGGTGATTGCTCATGAGATTGGACATATTGTCAATCAGGATATTAAACTCAATATTCAAATTTCAGCATTTGTCTTTGGCTTTACAGCGTTATTTTTCTTAGCTAGATTTATGTTTTATTCTGCTGCCTATAATAACCGTATGGACGCACGAGCAAAGATAGTAGTAATTGTTATTGCCGCAGTGGTAGCTATTATTGGGGTACTTACTGTGTGGATGGGGCGCGTACTTCAAGCTGCTATGAGTCGACAACGAGAATTTTTAGCAGATGCTTCTGCAGTGCAATTTACCCGCTACCCAGATGGGCTCATTAAAGCATTTGAAGTGCTGAAAAATGGTGGCAAATCCACCGAAGTAAAAAACCCGAATGCCAATGAATATGCCCATGCTATGATGTTTGGCATGAAAAGTGAATTATTCGCAACACACCCCCCATTAGAAGAGCGCATTAAAAGAATCCAAAAAAGCTAAAAAATTATGAAAGTTATTGTAAATGTATTGTTATTGAGTCTAATTTCTTTCGCACATGCCGACGTAATTAAACCAACATTAGCTGAAGTCAGTATTTATGAACAACATATTGAACTAGAGCTTCATACCAATATTGAGGCGCTTATTACCGGCATTGGTACCCAATATAGGGACTCAACCAAGGCACCAAATGCTAGCGAATATGATGAGCTTCGTAAACTTTCCGCAAGTGCACTAAAGGCTACATTTACTGAATTTGAACCAACTTTTTTAGAGCGGATTGATCTCAGTATTAATGGCGTTTCACTTGAACTAAGTCAAACAAATATTGCCATAGAGGATGTGGGGTATACCCAGCGTCCTAGAGCTTCGCGTATTACCTACCGTGCGCCGTATAATAAAATCGGAGAACTCTCATGGCTGTTTGATGAAATTTATGGGGACAATGCATTTAGATTTCGCTTTGTAGAAAAAGATGAATACACATGGCAAACATGGCAGTACTTGAGTGCTGGCACACCGATACAAATTGATTTACAAAAATTTCAGCCACAAAGTAGGTGGGATACATTTTTGCAATTTATTACTATTGGGTTTAAGCATGTAATACCACTCGGGCTTGATCATATTTTGTTTGTGATTACCATGGTGCTTGGGGTGATGAGTATGTACCGTGCACTATTATATGTGAGTAGTTTTACGCTTGCCCATACGCTCACTTTAGGACTTTCCACCTATGATATTGTAGCACTAAGTCCTGAAATTATTGAGCCGATTATTGCACTTTCTATTGTGATTATGGCACTTGATAAGCTGATATTTCACATGCGTAGTAGTTATAACGGGTTGTTGATTTTTGCCTTTGGCTTATTACATGGATTAGGATTTGCTCTCATGTTACGAGAGTTTATTGATAAACATATTTTAGTTTCACTTGCTGGGTTTAACATTGGGGTAGAACTCGCTCAAGTGGTCGTGGTGATTGTGATAATGCTCATATTCTTTATGATTCCAAGTGAGCGTATCCGTATATGGCTTACTAGAATTATTGCTTTTGGTATTGCACTTATTGGGCTACAAATGTTTCTTGAGCGGATACTATAACACTACTTTAGAAATCTTATTGGGGTTATTTCCTCACCATTAAATACAAATCCACCAGGTTGATTTTCCTCATGGCATTCCCAGCTTGGTAGCACATATCTGGTATAGTGCTCTCTATGGTGAATCTTGGGGCGATGGGTATGTCCATGAATGAGATGTTTGCTTGTAAAGGCTCGCATAACTTTATCACAGTAATTGCTATTAACATCCATAATATCTAATGGTTTAGTACGTTTTGATTTATTTGCTTTTTGTTTAATGTTATGAGCAAGACGTATGCGTTGTTTTTTAGGTAAGAGTTTTAATAATGCTATACTTAATGGGTTGCGTATGAGTAATTTAAATATTCGATACCCCCAATCGTCTCGCACTAAACTGTCACCGTGCATCAGTATAATATCATGAAATTCATATGGCTCAGTAATAAGTGTACTATGTGTGCGTTTACAAAATTCATCACCCATGAGAAAGTCTCTATTGCCATACATCACATACACCTTACTATGGCAATTTAGTGTAGATATAATATTGACAATATCAATATAGTAATCATCAATTAAATCATCGCCTAAGTAGGTATCAAATAAATCACCCAAAATGAAAATATGCTCATAGTTACGAGCATAATTTTCACAAAATATTTTAAATGTACTAAGGTCTCCTTGTAGATGTAAATCAGAGATGAAACACGCAGTCATAAAATAGGTAATTATTTAAATAATATTATTGAATAATACAATTATAATATAAGTTTATTTATAAAAATTATTATGAATACTATAAATATTGGTATTACCACCAAAGACAGAGAATTAATTGCTACTGGACTAAAAGAATTATTGGCAGATAGTTATACCTTGTATTTACAAACACATAATTTCCATTGGAATGTAACAGGTGTCCATTTTAGAGAACTTCACTTAATGTTTGAAGAGCATTATACTGAGTTAGCTACAGCAGTAGATGATATTGCAGAGCGCATTCGTACTCTTGGTGTTGTTGCTCCGGGAACATATAAATCTTTTGCTACACTAAGTAATATTCAAGAAGTAGAAGATATTCCAGAAGCGATGGAAATGGTAGGCATTCTTACTCAAAACCATGAAACAATTGTGCGCACATGTCGCAAAGTATTAGCGCTTGCTAATGCAGGTTCTGATGAGTCCACTCTGGCACTAGTATCAGACAGAATGCGTATTCACGAGAAAACTGCTTGGATGTTGCGTGCAATATTAAATAACTAGAGGCTATAATAGTCTTGAGTTACTCTTATTTAAAAGTAGTGGTAGAGTTAATACCCAGAAGCCACACTTACTGATTCAATTATAATGGCTTTTGTAGGTACATCTGCGTGCCCCGCTTGGTTGCCAGTAGCTACTGCCTCAATTGCATCTACCACATCAAAGCCATCAGTTACTTTACCAAATACCGCATAGCCCCAGCCATCTTGTCCTGGATAATCAAGAAATGAGTTGTTATTGGTATTAATAAAAAATTGTGAACTCGCAGAGTGTGGGTCCATAGTACGTGCCATTGCGAGTGAGTATTTTTCATTTTTGAGACCATTTTTTGCTTCGTTTTCAATGGGTGCATTGCCTGGTTTTTGTGACATATCAGCATTCATACCCCCGCCTTGAATCATAAATCCCTTGATTACACGGTGAAAAATCAATCCATCAAAGAAACCATTTTGGGCATAATCTAAAAAATTCTTACTACTTATCGGCGCATTTACTTCATCAAGTTCAATGGTAATATTTCCTTTGGTGGTATGCAGAGTTATCATATCAAGTTATGTCAAAAAAAGAGTATGATTATCCCATAAACTACTGTATAATTTACCCCTTTTAGTAAATAACAAATTCGCATGTACGCAGTTGTAAAAATTGGTGGCAGTCAATACCGTGTTAAGGAAGGTGACGAGGTAATAGTACAAAAGCTTGATGAAGAAATTGGTGCTAAAGTAAAACTAGACCAAGTACTTATGGTAGGTGGTGATAAAGTAAAAATCGGTACTCCTATGGTTTCTGGAGCTACGGTTGCTGCAGAAGTAATCAAACAGTACAAAGACAAGAAAGTACACATTATCAAATTTAAGCGTCGTAAGCACCACATAAAACGTCAAGGTCATCGTCAGCTTATGACTACTCTTAAAATTGGTAAAATCAGCATGAAAGCAGCACCAAAAAAAGCTGCTGCAAAAAAAGAAGAAACAACTAAAGCTGTAGAAGCATAATAGCATAGATTTAGGAGATAACAATGGCACACAAAAAAGCAGGTGGTAGTACTAATAATGGTCGCGATAGTGTATCGAAACGATTAGGTGTTAAAAAATTTGGTGGTCAAAAAGTATTAGCAGGTAATATCTTAGTACGTCAACGTGGTACTAAATTTCATGCAGGTGAAAACGTAGGTCGTGGTAAAGACGATACCTTATTTGCTACCAGCGAAGGCACGGTATTTTTTGAGACTAAGGGTAAATTTAATAGACAATATATTTCTATTAGATAATCTCTATGCACTCCCTAAAAGCACCCTAGTGGTGCTTTTTTTATACGCTCAAGAAAAATTGACATGATATAGTGCATACTATATACTGCTATATATCAGTTTATGTAAAAAAATTATGTCAAAAGGATATAAGGAGTATTTTTTATCGATTTCTAAGACTAATCTAAATACTCAATATAAGCAAAGATTTTCCACTCCAAAAGAAGATAGATTATCATTAAGTGATATCTTTACTGAACTTTCTCATATAGAAAAAGTTACTTTTTTTAAGGAAATTTTAGAAAATAAAATTCACGGGTTAGCTTTCAGTCCATATCTAGATAATCAAGAGCCGACCATGGAAATATCCCTTCAACAGATACAAGAGCGAATGTCAATTATTGCCCCTTATGCGCAGTGGATTAGAACGTTTTCGTGCACTGGAGGCAATCAACACAGCCCAAGTGTAGCAAAACATATGGGACTCAATACTCTTGTTGGTGTAGATATAGGTAAAGATAAGAAAAAAAATCAAGAAGAAATAGATAATGCTATTGAAATTGCTAGACAAGGTAATGCTGACATTCTTTCAATTGGTAACGAAGTACTTTTAAGAGGGGATATTTCTGTGACTGAATTAGAGGAATACCTTATTCAAGTTAAAACGGCATTGCCCAATCAAGTTGTGAGCTATGTAGATGCGTATTTTTTATTTGAAAAATATCCTGAAATTACCGAATTATGCGATGTGCTGCTCATTAATTGTTATCCATTTTGGGAAAGCACTCCTTTTGAGAGTGCCGTAGCACATGTGTCACAGATGTACTACAATACTATTAGTATTGCCAAGGGTAAAAAGGTTATTATTAGTGAAACTGGATGGCCGAGCCAAGGTACGCCATTTGGCGCAGCTACTCCTGGTGAAGACTCTGCTTTAAATTACTTTATTAGTATATATAAATGGGCTGAGCAACACAATATCGAAGTCTTTTATTTTTCATCTTTTGATGAAAAGTGGAAACAAGGAGATGAGGGAGATGTCGGTGCTCATTGGGGACTATGGGATGCAAATGGAGTTTTAAAATATCATAATTAGAATATATTGGAGAAAAAATGAATGCACTTAGCCATCTAGAAATACCTTATGAAAGTTCTATTTGTTATTCTGGATATCGCAAGAATCAGTCACCTATACATGGCACATATCCGACGTATAGTCAAATCTATGAAGATTTACAAATACTAGAAGGCGAATGGAAATACTTACGTATTTACGATTGTAGTACGCACGCAGACTTAGTGCTTGATGTTATCCGTAAAGAGAAACTGAATTTTAAAGTCATGCTTGGAGCTGATGTTGCTGCTGAAGAGTCTAATCCTAATTGTCCTTGGGATGCTACATATCCTACAGAGGTACTTGTACAAAATAGAAAACTAAATGACGCTCAAATTGAGCGCCAAATTTTACTTGCTAATAAGTATGAGGATATTGTTTTTGCAGTGTCAATAGGTAATGAATGTACAGTTGATTGGAGTGATCACCTTGTAACTGTTGAACGGCTTATTAGTTTTGCAAGAATTTTAAGACAGCATATTATTCAACCTATTACATTTTGCGAAAATTATGTCCCATGGGTGAATAAATTAACGCCATTGGTTGAGGAATTGGATTTTATTTCTATACATACTTACCCTGTGTGGGAGTATCAATCTGTAGAAAGCGCACTAGAGTACACTAAACAAAATTATTATAGTGTTGCTGATTTTTACCCAAATATGCCTGTCATTATTACTGAGGCAGGCTGGACTACCCATTCCAATGGCAGAGGTATAGAGCCTTGGAATGCATCAGAGTTGTTTCAGAAAGAATATTGTACCCAATTGCTAAACTGGAGTAATGAAGCAGGTATTTTGACATTTTTATTTGAAGCCTTTGATGAACCTTGGAAAGGATCTGATGATGAGTGGGAGCCAGAAAAACATTGGGGTATTTATACTGTAGAACGGACACCTAAATTATTTGCAAATAACACAATAAGTTTATCTGTGTAAAGACACAAAATCTTTTAGTAGATATGGTCAGTTATTAGTTTGGCAAATTACATATGATAAAATAAAAATATTTTATCAGCACCACTATGCATACAGCATTTTTATTTCCGGGCCAGGGCTCTCAGTCAGTCGGTATGATGAGCGAGTTTTATTCGCAGTTTTCTCTTACACACGCTCTAGTTGAAGAGGCAAATGACACTTTGGGGTATAACCTCTGGGATATCATCACCCAAGATGAAACCAAGCTTAATAAAACAATCTATACTCAGCCAGCGATGCTGTTGGCAAATATTATGACTCTTAGAGTCATCCAAACTGAAACTGATATTACTGCCCAAGTGGTTGCGGGGCATAGTCTCGGTGAATTAGCAGCCCTGGTAGCAGCAGAGGTAGTGAGCTTTGCTGAGACAGTGAAACTTGTACACACACGCGCTACCCTTATGCAAGACTGCGTACCAGAGGGTGTAGGGAGCATGGCAGCAATTTTAGGATTAGATGACTATGTTGTGACTGATGTGTGTGGTGAATTATCTACTGATACTGATGTGGTAGAAGCCGTGAATTTTAATGCCTCAGGGCAAGTAGTAATTGCAGGACATACCGCCCAGGTAGCGAAAGCGTGTGAGGTACTAAAAGAAAAGGGGGCAAAACGCGCACTGGTACTGCCCGTATCTATCCCATCGCACTCAAGACTGATGAAGCCTGCGGGTGAAGAGTTTTTATCATATATGAGTGATATATCATTTAACACACCGAGTGTGCCACTCTTACACAACATAGATGGCTTAAGCACCACAGATAGTGAGGCACTCAAAGCTAATCTTGCAAAGCAACTCTATACCCCAGTACAGTGGGTACAAACAATTACCAACATGAGTAACGATGGCATTACTCAGTATATTGAAGTAGGACCGGGTAAAGTACTGACGGGACTCAATAAACGCATACATAAAGAGTTGCAAACCATAGCAGTATATGACACTGCTACTTTAGCAACATTACAATAGGAGAAGAATATGCTAGATGGAAAAATTGCCCTTATTACTGGTGCATCTCGTGGAATTGGCGAGGCTATATTAATCACACTTGGTAAGTCTGGGGCTACTGTGATCGGCACAGCAACCAGTGAAACAGGCGCAACTGCCATTGCAGAAAACTTGAAAGCACATGGCATTAAGGGCAGAGGTATGGTACTTAATGTTACTGATGATGAAAGCATCGCAAAGGTTATGCAAGAAGTTGGGGCAGTAGATATCTTAGTAAATAATGCAGGAATCACTCGCGATAACCTCCTCATGCGTATGAGTGATGAAGAATGGGATGATGTGATTCACACCAACCTACGTAGTGTGTACAAAATGAGTAAGGCAGTACTACGTGGTATGATGAAAAAAAAAGCAGGGCGCATCATCTCTGTAGCATCGGTAGTAGGTGCTATGGGTAACGCAGGGCAAACCAACTATAGTGCTACTAAAGCAGGGATTATGGGCTTTACCAAATCACTCGCTCGTGAAGTAGGCTCACGCGGAATTACCGTAAATGCTATCGCCCCAGGATTTATCCAAACAGCAATGACCGACGCACTCAGCGACGAACACAAAGAAAAACTCGCCAGTCAAATCCCTATGGGCACACTCGGTACTCCGCAGCATATTGCAGATGGTGTGTTGTTTTTGGCAGGGGAGAGCGGGGCGTATATTACTGCGCAAACGTTACACATTAACGGTGGTATGTACACCGTTTAAACTTTTAAGCTGCGTCTTTTGAGTTTCTACTGTGTTGTGTTTCAAAAAAATACTAGGTCACATACTATTTGTATGCTCAATCGTATTTTTCTCACACGCCTTGTAGAACTCTCAAAATACTTGTTTAAATTTTTTAACGGCGTCTTTTATCCATATGCTGTGTTGCACTGCATAATATACTCGCTCATTTACGAGTTGTAAATTTCCCTCATACATTATTTGTGCGCCTTGCCTATGAATAAAATACTTGTTTAAATCAATGGTCCAACGGTTGGTTTATTGTATAATCATGGCATTAATAAGTAGTTAGTTGCAAATAAACATGGATAATCTTTCTGCAATTGAAACAACCAGAAAATCTGGTGACGAGCCTTTTGAATTTAATGGCTCATCATTACCAATAAACTTATTATCGTTTTGGCAGTGGTCATCTTCCGATATTGTCGGAAATGCTATGAGGGGCATCTTAGCTGAATACATTGTAGCATCATGTGTCGGCGTAAATTCAGGTATAAGAACAGAATGGGATGCTTTTGATATAGAAACTTCTGAAGGCATTAAGGTAGAAGTAAAATCTGGTGCATACATTCAAAGTTGGGAGCAGAAGAAGTACTCAACCATTCAATTCAGCATTCGTCCAACTCAAGGATGGGATTCTAAAACAAACGAACTATCTAGCGAAGTTCGTAGGCAGGCTGATGTTTATGTGTTTTGTCTTTTAAAACATAAAGATCAATTCAGCATCAATCCACTAAATTTAGGTCAATGGATATTCTATGTTTTGCCTACAAACACACTAAACCAGTTTGTTGGAGTGCAGAAAACCATTACATTAAATAGTTTGAAGAACTTAAATCCAAGCAAGGTTAATTATGGAGAACTACATACTTCAATCAAAGCAGCGGCTAACAAGTAGCCCTAGCAGTAGGCTAAAGCTATCACTGAGCTAAGTATTAATCACCTCTCAGCTATTAAGCACAAATTGAAAATAGCTCTACCAAAATTACTTACCACCTTATTCTTAGTATACAGCCTCACCAGTTGCTCAGAGCCTTATACTATCTCAGGCAGTACCATGGGTACGACTTATAGCATTACTTCTGATATTGCAATCACCCAGACTGAGATTGATGCGGAGCTGCAAGCAGTAAATGCACTCTTTTCTAATTGGCAAGCGGATAGTGAGGTAAATACAGTAAATGCTCTCGCCCTAAACACTCCGCTCACTATTTCCCCAGAGTTTGGCGAGTTACTTACGCTCTCACAGGATATACATACCCAAACTTCAGGGTACTTTGATGTGACTATGGGTAGTGTGATTGATGCATGGGGGTTTGGGGCGATACAGGTTACGGGTAAACCTACTGATAAGCAGATTAGTGAGCTACTGAGTCATGCAGGGCATCAGCATATTACTCTTGAGGGAAACACCTTAATCAAAGCAAAAAACACTCAGCTCAATTTCTCAGCAATAGCTAAGGGTTATGGGGTAGATGCTATAGCAGATTTATTGATAGAAAAAGGTAGTACCGACTTTGTGGTTGAAATAGGTGGTGAGGTGCGTGTAGGTGGCACGAAGCGTATTGGTATTGAGCGAATAGACCACCCGCCATACCCGATAATGCTTACTAATGAAGCCATCGCCACCAGCGGGGACTACCGTAATGTACGTGAGTTTGGTACTGCATCGTTTATGCATATTCTTGACCCATTCACGGGTAAGCCCTCTGTGAGTAACTTAATGAGTGTCAGCGTGATTCATGCGAGTGCTACTATGGCTGATGCGTATGCAACTGCATTACTTGCTATGGGAAGGGAAAAAGCAGTGGTGTTTATCCAGAAAAATAACCTAAAATCAATCCTTATAGATACTACCAATACCCTTACAACTTATCATATTGATTAATGATTATTTGGCACAATGACCTCCTAAGAATAGAACCAGAGACTTCTGAAATACCGTGGGTGAAGGTATTTGTAAATAGAGTAGTAAAAGAGCTCTCTGAGTGTACACGAGAAGAAAAAATAGCATTATTTGAGTGTATTGATATTACCGAGAAAGCCATGCTTGAGTACTATGCACCTACCAAAATCAATATCGCCTCATTTGGCAATATGCTCCCGCAGGTACATATTCACATTATGGCGCGGTTTGAGAGTGATAGCTACTTTCCTCACCCCATGTGGGGCGAGGTGCAGCGTGAGGCTACCTTAGAGTTACCTAGCGAAGAAGGGTTTAGAGCCTTACTCATTCAGAGGCTTGAGTCATGATTCCACTTGCCGAGCAGTTACGCCCTCATACTTTAGATACATACATCGGGCAGAGCCATTTAGTCGGGCAAGGTGCGCCCTTACGGCTGATTATAGAGAGTGGGAATATTCCCTCTATGATTTTTTGGGGACCTTCGGGCACTGGCAAAACCACACTCGCTAGAATTATCGCAGAGCAGGCAAACACGCAGTGCATAGAGTTATCTGCGGTAGATGCGAGCACTAAGGACATTAGAGAAATCATTAGTACCGCCAAGTTGCCACTTGCCCCCAGCCCGATTGTATTTATTGATGAAATTCATCATTTTAATAAGTCGGTGCAAGATTTACTCCTACCCCATATTGAAAAGGGCACTATTATTCTCATTGGTGCGACTACCGAAAACCCTTCATTTAGTCTAAATACTGCCTTATTATCTCGCTGTACGGTTTATACCTTTAAGGCATTCACCAGTGAGGAACTTGCTGCAGTGGTTCATGCTCATATAGAAGTCAGTACTGAAGTAGCAGCAAATATCATCCATCATGCTGGGGGAGATATGCGAAAGTTACTAAACACTATTGAATCTATTAAGGTTCACCAGCCAGATGATATTTCCAGCTTTTTAGGTAGTGTGATTCCACACTTTGATAATGGGGGAGATGTGTATTATAATCTGCTCTCAGCCCTGCATAAGTCAGTACGTGGTTCGCACCCTGATGCAGCACTCTATTATTACGCTCGGCTGATTAACCACGGAGCAGACCCAGTAATTATTACCAGAAGAGCACTCGCTATTGCCAGTGAAGATGTAGGCTTAGCAGACCCACAGGCGTTGAGTGTTACCCTTAGTGCATGGGATATTTATCATAGAGTAGGAAAAAAAGAAGGGCTCAGAGCCATTGCAGAAGCTTTAGTTTATTTAGCCCTTGCCCCAAAGTCTAATGCACTCTACACTGCATTTAATACTGCACTAGCTGCTACCAAAGAAGATAGCTCCCCAGTACCACCACACTTATGTAATGCTCCTACCACGCTGCTTAAATCCATGGGGATGGGCGAGGGGTATCAATATGCTCATAACTTCGAGGGTGGGGAAGAATATACGCAGCAGTATTTCCCTAAAGAAGTAGGCGAGCAAAGCTATTATGAACCTACTAATAGAGGGTTTGAGCAAGACTTGCAACATATTTTGCATAGGCTTCGTACTAACAGAGCACATACAGGAGAGCATTCATGATTATGAATATCGCATTAGTCGCTTTAGGTGGTACTTTAGGAACAGTGCTACGCTACTTATTAGTCAGTGGGTTTAACACTCAGTTTGCTTATGGCACACTCCTTGCCAATAGTCTCGGGTCATTACTTGCTGGGGTGTTTGTAGTGATGATTAGCCAAAGTGGGCTAAGTGAGGAATATAAGCTTGCATTACTCGTGGGACTATGTGGTTCACTCACAACATTATCAGCAATTTCACTAGATAGTGTGCAGTACTATATGAGTGGGGAGCATATTCTAGCAGTGACTTCACTACTGGCAAATATTATTTTGGCGTTAATATGTATCGTTTTAGGGATGATGATCGCTAAGGCGTATTACTGAGCACTTGTTGCTTCGTTGACTTCCTCATTAACATATAAGTTACGAAATTGATAGAGTGTTTTATCCTGATACACTGCCTTAACCACCAGTAGCCATTTCCCTTTACGTGGCAGGGCAGTACTTAGTGTGCCACTGGTAAACTCGCTCGTGAAATCATACTCAGGCTCTAACTGGCGGTAGAAATTCGCAGTAATTTTTACATTATCAAGCACTACTTCATTTTTAGTGAGATTAGCAGTGTAGGTATGCGTTCTAAATTGCTTTAAATATGATTCTTTATTAATATTGAGCTTGTAACCTTTGGCTTCTAATGCTTTGGTTGCTTCCAAGTGTTTTGGATATTGGGTACCAACATTATACGCATTAACATTCACCAGACCTGGGTGGGTATTTACGGCTAACATAATGCGGTAGAGTGTGCCCACTACTAATGCCAAAAATAAGATAAAGCCAATTAATATAATAGGATTTCTAAAAAAAGATTGTTTCATAATTACTTGAAAAAAGTACTCTGATACGTAGTAGTAGTCTCTCCATCACTCACATTGAAGTAAATAGTAGTATCTTCATCAATGTGTTCTTGAAATGCAGAGATAAAAATTATTTGCGAAATTGATGAAGTAGGGTTAATAGTGATATCATTGAGATCACCCTTTACTTGTAATGGAGTAATAGCACTTCTAATATTAATATTTATGGTTTTTGGTGTAGTGGTCTTATTAAGTATTTTGAGCTCATATTTATTGCGAATAGAGCCATCAGAAAGCTGCACAAATAGTGGCGACCGCCCATGTCTCACTTGTACATCAAATGGGGTAATAGACACCAGCCCCTCAATCAACATCACAAATGCAAGAATCAAAATAGATGCATATACTAACACTCGAGGGCGTTTATATATCGCAGTATTAGTTTGAATGTGTTCAAGTTCGTTATAGGACATATAGCGAATCAGCCCTGTAGGCTTGCCGATTTTAGTCATGATACTATCACAGGCATCAATGCATAATCCACAGGTAATACAGCCGTATTCTTGCCCTTTTCTAATATCTACCCCAGTAGGACATACTGCTAAACATTGGTAGCAATCAATACAATCACCACCATTTCGCTCCTGAGTTTTACTGAGTTTTGCTCTTGGCTCACCTCTGGTGTAATCATACGTAGGTAGGAGGGTTTGTTTATCAATCATCGTACCTTGAATGCGGGCGTATGGGCATAACCACAAACAGGTTTGCTCACGCATAAATCCTGCAAAGATGTAGGCTCCCATACTAATACCAATAGCGATGGTCCATGTGGTAATAGAAGCTGCTCCTGTGAAAAAATCACTCCATTCCACTCCAAAATACAGCATCCAAGTCACCCCAGATACGATACCAATCATCAGCCATGACAGGTGCTTACCACTTTTTCGTAAAATTTTTTCTATATTCCAGCCAGTAGCATTTCGCTTACGTTGCTGTATGGGGGTGCCTTCAAAGAGTTCTTCTAGTTTGGTAAAGACATCGGTCCACACTGTTTGAAAACATAAATAACCACAAAACATGCGCCCAAGAATGGTGGTCATAAAGGCAAGTAGAATTGCTAAAAATAATAAGGTAATAGCAAGGAGCCAAATGTCTTGGGGTAAGATAGTAATGCCGAAGATATAGAATGTTCGTTCATCAATATTAAATAAAATAGACTGCGTGCCATTCCAAGAAATATACGGCAAGACAAAAAATGGCAACCAAATCAGAGTACTTAGCCATTTAACTAGGCGAAATCTACCAGACATTCGCTTGGCATGAATAGTGCTTTCCCCGAGGTTTTGCACCCATTCATCACCTTCGTTATATATTTGGATAAGTTGTTTTTCAGACATGATATATCACTCTAGATAGTGCTATTTTACTCGCCTGATACTAGATATTATGCGACAAATACGCATAATAAAAGTATTCTTTAAGTAATGTATTATAAAATTTAACTTTTATATTTTTAGAGAGTCCTATGCAAAAAATTATTGAAGAAGCATTTGAGCACAGAGCAGAATATTCACCTAATAGCGCTCCAAGTGAAGTGATTGCTGCGGTAAATGAAGCAATTCACTTAATTGATAGCGGTCAAGAGCGTGTAGCAAGCAGAAACGGTGTGGGCGACTGGACAGTAAATCAATGGCTAAAAAAGGCAGTACTTCTTTCTTTTAGGCTTAATGATAATATCCAAATGCCAACTGCAGGGTGGACCAACTTTTATGATAAAGTGCCTTCAAAATTTGCAGATATGAGCGAAGAAGAGCTTAACGCAACTGGTGTACGTATTGTGCCTCCAGCAGTTGCTAGAAGAGGCGCATATATTGCACCGAATACCGTACTGATGCCAAGCTATGTAAATATTGGTGCCTATGTTGACGAAGGTACGATGGTAGATACTTGGGCAACTGTGGGTAGTTGTGCACAAATTGGTAAAAATGTACATCTCTCAGGTGGTGTGGGTATCGGTGGAGTGCTTGAGCCACTCCAAGCTGGACCTACTATTATTGAAGATAATTGTTTTATTGGCGCACGTAGTGAAGTAGTAGAAGGTGTCATTGTAGAAGAGGGCAGTGTGATTTCTATGGGGGTGTATATCGGACAATCCACCAAAATCTTCAACCGCGAAACAGGTGAAGTGACGTATGGTCGGATTCCAGCAGGGTCTGTAGTAGTTTCTGGTAATTTACCGAGTACAGATGGTACCTACTCATTATATTGTGCGGTAATTGTGAAACAAGTAGATGAAAAAACCCGTGGTAAAATAAGTATTAACGAACTGCTTAGAGGTATTTAATGCTGAATTTTTTTCTATCTTTGATTTTAATATGGTAGAATTTTGTGGCTGATGTTGGCACTTAATTTTTTGGAGAAGATATGAAATATATGACATTTTTACTCAGTGCATGTATGGCACTAAGCATTCATGCTGCTGGGCATAAGGCAAGCGAGCATGGTCATGGTCATGACCACGGACACGACCATGGAGATAAGCATGGTATGCATGACGATCATCATGATGAAATGTCCGGCAAGATGGTGGAGTACACCTATGGCGGTACTACCTATGAAGGCTATTACATCGCACATGGAAATGCTCCTCTAGTAGTATTGGTGCATGACTGGGATGGTTTGACCAGTTACGAAATAAAACGCGCTGAAATGCTTAAAGAACAAGGATATGCGGTATTTGCGGTAGATTTATTTGGTAAAGGTGTACGCCCAACCCAGACTTCTGAGAAAAAACACCAAACAGGCTTATTGTACAAAGATCGTGAAAAAATGCGTGGGCTGATGGATGCTGGTTTAGCTGCTGCTAAGAAAGCGGGTGCAAATAGCACTAATGCGGTGGCAATGGGTTATTGCTTTGGTGGTGCAGTAGTATTAGAAAGTGCTAGATCAGGGGCAAACTATAAAGGATTTGCTACGTTTCATGGCGGGTTAAGTACACCAAAAGGACAAAACTATGACAATGTTGCAGCACCGATTATGGTCTATCACGGTACTGCAGACACTGCAATTCCAATGACACAATTTGCTGACTTGGCTGCTCGCTTAGAGAGTGCAAATGTTGATCATGAAATGATTACTTATAGTGGTGCACCTCATGCTTTTACGGTATTTGGTTCTAAGCGTTATAGAGAAACTGCCGATACGAAATCATGGAGTAGTTTCCTTGAGTTCTTAGAAAGTGTTAAATAAGCCACTTGGATGAATTTGCATTTATCCTAAAAAAAGTCCTAGGGTTTGCACTCAAACCCTATGGGCTTATCTTACTATTCTTATGTGCCTCTCTCTTCTTATCATCGCTGGGACGCATTATATTATCTAGAGTCAGCTTACTCGTTGCAATTCTACTATTTCTGTTATTTGCCAATCCTTACATTGCCAGTAATTTAGCGCGTAATATTGAGAAAACTACTCCTTTATATCAACTCACCCCAGACACCTCTGCAAGTTATATTGCAGTCTTAGGTAGTAGCCAAATTGAGGGAGATATCCCCCTATCTAGTCGTTTGAGTAACCCTGGTACTAAGCGAATGTTAGAGGCTATTCGTATTTATCAAGCCCACCCTGAGCCTAAGCCTAAACTCATTATTACTGGGCATTCTAGGCTACATGAAGAACAAACGTATGCTAGTGTTGCAAGCAAATTTGCACTCGCTTATGGGGTAGAGGCTAGAGATATATTAACCCAAGGAGTTGAAAAAGATACGGTGGAAGAAGCACTCACTGTGGCTAACATAGCCGGTGAAGAGCATGTTATTTTAGTGAGTTCTGCACTGCATTTGCCTAGAGCAATGCGCATATTTACCACGCATAATATATCAGTGATTCCCGCACCTGCTGATTTTCGCTCAAATACTCTGCCGTGGTATGCTCAGCCACGGATCGTGCATTTACAGACTAGCAATTTAGCCATACATGAGTACTTAGGGCAAGTATGGCAAATATTAAAGCAATGGTAGCGTTATGATACGTTTTGATTCTCTCACTCCTGAAGAATTTATTACTCACTATTGGCAGCAACGCCCAGTCGTTTTGAAAAATGCACTTACTGTGAAGTCAAATATTATTACCCCAGAAGAATTAGCAGGGATGAGTTTGGAGGGCATATCTTCGCGAATTATTACGGGGAATTATGATGAGCAAAACTGGCAGATTATCAGAAATATTACTGAAGAAACCTATACTGAGCTACCAGAAAATAACTGGACACTACTTGTAGAAGGAGTAGATAGATATATTCCAGATATTCATGTACTCACTGATGAATTTGCTATGATTCCGCGGTTTCGTTTTGATGATGTAATGATAAGTTATGCCACTACAGGTGGGAGCGTGGGACCACATTTTGATTATTATGATGTGTTTTTAGCTCAGTATAGTGGTAGAAGGCAGTGGCAGCTCAGTAGTAAAGGGTGCACTGAGCAAAATTATAATCCTGATTTTTCATTAAAAATTATGCAGGAGTTTACCCCAGAGGAAACGCATATTTTAGAGCCATATGATGTGCTGTATGTGCCACCAAAATATGCGCATTTTGGGAAAAGTCTGGATGATGAGTGCATGACCTTTTCTTTTGGCTATCGGTCATTTTTGTATACAGAAATGGCAGAATTTGCAAATACTACTACCTTGCTAGAGGGCTACCTTCCTGATGTAAAGTGGCACTCGCCTACTACATCCGCATGGGTACCTGATACGTATATTAATAGCCAAGACATACTTACTAGAAATGAACTACTAGCATTTCTTACCGCTACCAGTATTAGTGATAGAGAAATTTGGCAAGAAACAGTAGAACACGTATGGGATCAAGCCAATGAATATAGACTTCACCCCGCACTCAAGGTGGTATATGATAGTCAGCATAGTGTATATATAGATGCTGAACAAGTGTTATATGATGATATATATCAACAAGATATGATACATTTTTGTAATACACGACGTATTTCTGGCAGTCATCCACTGACAAAAGAACTCTTCGCCAAGGGATATTTAGTAAAATTATGATTCATTCAAGTTAACACAAGTATTATGCTCGAAAACGAACAATTAAGCGTAGCTGACTTTGCTGAAAAGTCTTACTTAGACTATTCGATGTATGTTATTTTAGATAGAGCATTGCCTTTTGTAGGTGATGGGCTGAAGCCAGTACAACGCCGAATTATTTATGCAATGAGCGAATTAGGTCTCAAAAATACTGCTAAGTACAAAAAATCAGCGCGTACCGTGGGTGATGTTCTGGGTAAATTTCATCCGCATGGTGATAGTGCGTGTTATGAGGCAATGGTGCTTATGGCGCAGCCATTTTCATACCGTTATCCCTTTATTGATGGACAAGGAAATTGGGGTGCAATTGATGATCCAAAGTCATTTGCCGCTATGCGTTATACAGAAAGTAAACTTTCTAAATATGCTGAATTACTACTCACTGAAATTGGTTCTGGTACGGTAAATTTCATCCCAAATTTTGATGGCACACTCAATGAGCCAAAAGAACTCCCGGCACGCGTGCCTAATGTATTATTAAACGGTGCATCAGGAATTGCGGTAGGTATGGCTACAGATATTCCTCCGCATAATATTACTGAAGTATTACAAGGCTGCATTAAGATACTAGATAAGCCTTCTACCAATCTTGATGAGCTGATGGAAATCATTCCTGCACCCGATTATCCAACAACAGCGAATATTATCTCTACTAAAGCAGAAATTAAAGATGCCTATACCAAGGGTGTAGGCACTATCAAAATGCGCGCCACTTATGAGATAGAAGATACGGACATTATCATTAATGCATTGCCATATCAGGCTTCAGGTAGTAAGATTATTGCGAGTATTGCCAAACTCATGGGAGCAAAGAAATTGCCAATGCTAGTGGATATTATGGACGAGTCTGACCATAAACACCCCGTACGCATTCGTCTCACAACTAAAAGCAAAAAAACAGATTTTGAGTCACTAATGTTGTATTTATGTGCACATACCGACTTAGAAAAATCTTATCGGGTAAATATGAATGCGATTAACCTCTTAGGTAATCCGCAGGTGATGTCGCTTTTAGATATTTTGCATAATTATCTAGAGTTTAGAAAATCCACCATTATCAAGCGACTCAACTACCGCCTTGAAAAAATTATTCATCGCTTACATATCTTAAAAGGGTTACGTATTGCCTTTTTAAATATCGATGAAGTGATTCATATTATCCGCACGGAAGACAAGCCTAAAGAAGTGCTGATGAGTCGTTTTGCGTTAGATGATATTCAGGCGGAGGCGATATTAGAATTGCGGTTACGTCACCTTGCTAAACTTGAAGAAATGAAAATCAAAGGCGAGGAAAGCGAACTAGAGCAAGAAAAAGCAGAAATAGAAGCACTATTGGGAGATGATAAAAAACTCAAAACTCTTATGAAAAAAGAGTTTAGAAGCATTATCAAAGACTTTGGTGATGAACGGTTATCTCCATTAAAAGAAGTCAGTAGCAGTAACTCTATTGATGAAGCAACACTTATCCCATCTGAAAGCGTGACTGTGATTCTTAGTCATAAAGGCTGGGTGCGTGCTGCTAAGGGGCATAATATTGACGGAGTCACACTCAACTATAAATCTGGTGATAGATTTTTAACCAGCCTCAACGCAAAGAGTAATCAAGACTGTAATTTTATTGATACTTCTGGTAAGAGCTTTAGCTTGGCTATTTCACAAATGCCAAATGCGAGAGGTACGGGTGAACCGCTAAGTGGTAAATTTGATACCACACAGACTATTACTCAAATGCATGTATCCATTGGTGTAAATATCATTTTAGCCAGTACTGCTGGATATGGGTTTATCACCCAAGATACCAACCTGATTAGTAAAACTAAAACAGGTAAACAAATTATTAATTTGCCAAAGGGAGCAAGTCTCTTACCTATTGTAACAATTATTACTAATGAATATATTGCAGTTGCTACCAATGCAGGTAGAGTGTTAATATTTAACCAAGATGAGCTACCAACCCTCGGCAAAGGTAAGGGCAATAAGCTGATTAATATCCCAGCAAAACTCAAAGATAGTGAGCATGTGATTAGTATCACCGCACTCCTACCAACAGATGACTTAGTAGTGTATGCTGGCAAGCGTAAGTTTATTATCAAATCTCACGAATTAGAAATTTACCTCGGTAAACGGGCTTCTCGCGGGGTATTAGTCCCTCGTGGATTTCAACATATCAAAGCCATTGCCAAACGAGACACTGAGTAACTCCTCACGTACCCATGCATATTTTTGTTGAGTTGCCATCGTGGCTTGGGGATAGCGTGATGACTACCCCAACTATTGAGTCACTAGTACGCACCTACCCTGATGCTACTATTACGCTCTTTGGCTCTGCTTTGGCACTCAGTATCTATCAGCACCACCCCAATGTAACCAAACATATTAGTGATACTACCAGAGAAGGAAATAGACTCTTAAATATTCGTAAGGTAGCAAAAGACTTAGAGCAATTTGATTATGCATTTTCCTTTCGCTCTTCGCTGATGAGTAAGTGGCTGTTATTTAACTTACAGGCAACACACAAAGCACAGTATCAGCGCACTAACGCCCCACTTCACCAAGTACACCGCTATCATCAGTTTATTACGAGTCACCTTAAAAATACCGAGCCTGAGCGGTTATATATTCATACAAAAACACCTACTACCAAAGCAAGCAAAATATTAGGCATCAACCCCGGGGCAACCTATGGCAGTGCCAAGCGGTATTATCCCGAGCAATTTGCTGAGGTGATTAATCAGGTAGCACCCCAGTTTGATGAAGTGTTGATTTTTGGTAGTCAGGCAGAAGTGGATATTGCCAGTGATATTTATAATGAAGTAACCCACACCAATGTATGTAACCTTGCAGGTACGCTCAGCTTAGAAGAGTTAATTCACACCATTGCTACGCTTGATACCTTTATCACTGGTGATAGCGGACCGATGCATATCGCTAGTAGCTTTAGCATTAAGACTATCGCCTTATTTGGCGCTACTGATGATACAGACACGGTAGGGTGGGATGCGAATACACAAGTAGTCAAGCAACACAGCGAAACACTAGAGTGTATGCCGTGTAAAAAACGCACTTGCCCACTAGAGCATCATAAGTGCATGAAAAATATTACACCAGAGCAGATAGTGAGTTTAGTCTAACACTTAGGTTGTTCTTAGCCCATTTTATGAAGTATTGTAACGAGACTTATTGAAGTCAGCGTAAAATGAAAGTTGTTTGAGCAACTCAATGTTGCGAGTTTCTTTCATTTAGTTGACAAAATATAGCCGAGTCAATACGCAATAAGGGTCGCCTTTTTGGTTCATTTTTGGCGAAACAAAAATGAACAAAGCCATCAGGAGATAATTACATAAATTGGTGGTAACCAATTGTAGACTTCACCTTCTCATTTAGAGTATCTTGTATTTGCTTTTGCAATTCACGCAAATTTTCCTCACTAAACTTTATTTGTAATTTATTCCAGTATTCTTGATTATTTTGTTCCTTAATACTGTGATAAATCAAAGATTTAATATTCTTAAGTGACTGAATTCAAATGGAAGTTTTAGCAATGCAATACCAAATAATTTTAGTTCCGCTTTGAGAGCTCGGATCGTCTTCTTTTTCAATGATATTAATACCTTCGTAAAGGAGCATTTGTTCCTTATAGTTAATCAACCAACGCAATATTCAGCACCTCATCAATGGTTTTCACCTTGATAATCTCAAGATTATCTTTAATATTATTTGGTACTTCTGAGAGTTCTTTGGTGTTTTCATGAGGGATGAGTACGGTTTTGATTCCACCTCTAAGTGCTGCAAGCAGTTTTTCTTTAAGTCCGCCAATAGGGGTGATGTCTCCTCTAAGGTTAATCTCACCAGTCATTGCCACGGTGGCTTTTACTTTTTTATCAGTGAGGATAGAGACTAATGCCGTAGTCATGGCTGCCCCCGCACTTGGACCGTCTTTTGGTGTAGCACCATCTGGTACGTGAATGTGTAAGTCTAGTGAGTCGTTAAATTTCTCATCAATGCCGAGTGAACTCGTGCGTGAGCGCACTACACTTTTGGCTACTTGAATTGACTCTTTCATGATGTCTTTGAGGTTGCCCGTATAATTGAGGTTGCCTTTACCGCTGTACTTCGTAGCTTCAATGGTGAGTAGGTCACCACCTACCGAAGTCCACGCCAGACCTGTAACTTGCCCCACACGATCTTTTTTATCAGCTAAGCCAAAGCGGAAGTCTTCTTCGCCGAGGTAGTCTTTTAAGTTTTTGGCAGTAATAGTTTGCTTGCCAGTTACTTCTTTGAGTGCAAGGGCTTTTACTACCTTGCGCATAATTTTTTCTAGTGTACGCCCAAGCCCGCGCACCCCAGCCTCACGAGTGTAGTGGCGAATAATATGGGTAATTGCACTATCGGTAAAACTGATATCACCCGCACTCAGCCCGTGGTTTTTACGTTGCTTAGGGATCAGGTATTTTTTGGCAATGCTGAGTTTTTCGCTTTCTACATAACCTTCAATGTTGATAATTTCCATCCGGTCAATCAATGCATCAGGTAAGTCTAGGGAATTTGCCGTAGCGACAAACATTACATTTGATAAGTCATAATCTACTTCTAGATAATGATCATTAAAGTGTTTGTTTTGTTCTGGGTCTAGCACCTCTAAGAGAGCAGAGGCAGGGTCGCCTCTAAAGTCGTGGGCTATTTTATCTAGTTCATCCAAGAGAAAGAGTGGGTTAGTAACTTCGGATTTTGCCATTTTACTAATAATAGTCCCTGGTATTGCCCCGATGTAGGTACGTCTATGCCCACGTATCTCTGCTTCATCACGCACCCCGCCAAGTGCCATACGCACATACTTACGGTTAAGGCTTTTTGCAATTGATTTACCTAGAGAAGTTTTACCTACTCCCGGAGGACCCATCAGACAGAGGATATTTGCTTGGTTATTTTCTATGCGGTTTTTAACAGCTAAGTGCTCTAGAATGCGTTCTTTAACTTTTTCTAGCCCATAGTGGTCTTTATCTAGGCTTTTTTTTGCTTTTTCTAAGTTTTTGTTGAGTTTGGTTTTGGTGTGCCATGGAAGCTCAATTAAAGTTTCAATATACGTGCGAATCACAGAGTAATCAGAGGAAGAAGAAGACATGCGCTCTAACTTTTTCATTTCTCGATTTACTTTCTTTTGCGCCTCTTTTGGCAGTTTGGCTTTGGTTATTTCTGTGCGTAATTCTTCGAGGTCATTTTCATCATCTAATGCACCTAATTCCTTCTTGATGGATTTGAGTTTTTCATTCAGATAATAATCACGTTGATTTTCATCCATTTGTTTACGCACATTGGAATTGATTTTTTTCTCTGTTTGGGCGAGTTCAATTTCGTTATTTAAGGCGACTAACAAATCTTCAAAAATTTTGTGCATATTAGTTTCTTCTAAGAAACGTTGACGCTCCTCAATGCTAAATTCAAGATTTGCCATCACAATATTAGCAATGGATTCTTCATCTTTTAAGTCATTGATAATATTAGTAATTTCATTAGGAATTTTGTCAGTGAGTTTGATAAAGTCATCAAACTTATGCACCACTGAGCGCATAAGTGCTTGGGTTTTTAGGCTAGCATCTTCTATATGGTTAAATTTATCAAATGCTACTTGATAATAATCTCCTTCAGAGTCCACAATAGAGTTAAGCTGGGTAATCTTGCCTTTATATAACCCCTCTGCCAAAATGCGGTATTCATTACCAGGTAAGCGGGTCATTTGATTAATGCGCGCCACAACTCCCACTTCCTCAATATTGTTTTGTCTGAGTTCGTCATCATCATTAGATTTTTGCTTAGAGAGAAAGATGTATTTATCTTTAGAAAGTGCTTGGAGCATTGCATTAATTGATGCTTGTCTGCCCACAACGAGCGACACTACAATATGCGGAAATACGACTACGCCTTTTAAAGGAAGAAGGGGAAGTGAACTAAGCTCTGCTTGGATATCTCCACTCACTTGTTCTAATTCTGCCATAGTTGCACGCCTTTAGTATTTAATAATTTATGTAAATAGTGTTTGGTTACGCTAATTTCAAGTATCCAGCGTCCAAACTCATCCATTTTTTCAGTGTTGATATAGCCCACATCATAGATTTGACTACGAATATGTGCACTTACTGCATCTATAATAATTGTTTCTTTGGTGATCAGTCCACTGAGTTTTTCAGCCATTGCACTATATAAGAGGTCTATACCTGCTGCTGTTTTACTACTCAGCCAGACTTTGGTAATTTCATTATTATTATCTCGTTCAATATGTGGCATGACACTTTCAAGAGCGTCAATTTTATTCATCACGATAATACTCGGAATTTCGTGTGCGCCGATATCTGCCAATATTGCATCTACTTGTGAGATTTTATTATGATGATGCATATCCGTACTATCTACTACATGCAAGAGTACGTTGGCATTGGTGCTTTCTTCTAATGTGGATTTAAACGCCGAAATTAAATCAGTAGGAAGATCGTTGATAAACCCTACTGTATCAGCAATGACTGCTACTCCCGAAGCAGGTAATATCACCCGGCGAATAGTTGCATCTAAGGTAGCAAATAATCGGTCATCAGCATAAATAGTACTTTGGGTTAGGGTGTTAAAGAGAGTTGATTTCCCTGCATTGGTATAGCCTGCGAGCGTGATCATTGGTACGTCATTTTTACTTCTAGACTTTCTACTAATCTCACGGCGGTTACTCACTTTTTCAAGTTTTTCATTGAGTGTTTTGATGCGTTTACCTACGAGTCGTCTATCTGTTTCTAGTTGTGTTTCTCCCGGGCCTCGCAGACCAATACCGCCTTTTTGGCGCTCTAAATGCGACCAGCCTTTTACAAGCCGAGTTGAAAGATGCTTGAGTTGTGCGAGTTCTACCTGAAGCTTGCCTTCAAATGAGCGAGCACGTAGTGAGAATATATCCAGAATCAACCCCACTCTATCAAGTACTTGTGATTTTATTGTTCGCTCAAGGTTGCGCTCTTGTGATGGGGTGAGTTCGCTACTAAATATCACCATATCAATCTGGTGTTCTTTTACCAGTTTTGCCAGTTCTTCCACCTTGCCAGTACCAATAAAATGAGCGGCTTTAATAGAGTTAATTTTTAAGCGAATGAGTTGAGTAATTTCTACTCCAGTAGAGCGCACGAGTTCTAGAAATTCTTCCTCGCCATTATCATGCTGACCAAATATATCTAAATAGATTAGCAGTGCTTTTTGCGAGCTATCTGCATTGGTTTGATTGCGGTCAAATAACTCCATTCACTTCCTTAATTGACGGCAGAATATAACGTGCATTTGATTGCTCTTTGTTGATTGCATGTCCACTTTCTAACAAAATAGTATTAGTCATTCCATACGCATTGGCAGCGCGGATATCATCTTCCTTATCGCCTATCATCCATGAGTTGGTAATATTAATTCCATGAAGTCGACTCGCCTGCATAAGCATTCCTGGTTTGGGCTTACGACAATCACACCCTGCATCTGGAGCGTGTGGGCAATACATAACATTGCTAATAAGAATATGTTCTTGGCGAAATTGTCCTAGCATCCATTGGGTGAGTTTATGAAAGGCGTATTCGGTGTAATATCCTCTACCAATGCCTGATTGATTAGTAATAATAATGAGTTTAAATCCTTTATTAGCAAGTGCTCTACATGTGTCAAATACGCCATCAATAAAACGAAATTCACTTATAGTATGTAAATACCCCACTTCGTGATTTATTACTCCATCTCTATCAATAAATATAACCTTTTGCATGAGTTATAATTCTAGCATTTCACCATTATAGTGCTTGGTTTCTGCACTAAATAAAAATACTATTGCAGGGGATTTTTCCTCAGGTGTGGGGAGGTCTTCTGCATTTTCAGCGGGGTAGGCAGTACGACGCATTTGCGTGCGCATTTTATTTGGGTTAAGAGTGTTGACTGTAATATTTGTGTGCTCTAGCTCTTCACTTAAACTTTTTGCCATTCCTTCAGTAGCAAACTTACTCACAGAGTATGCACCCCAGTATGCTCTGCCCACACGCCCCACACTTGAGGAAAGGAATAATATCCGTGCATCATCAGAGTTTGTTAATGCAGGAATCATAAACTGGGTGAGCATAAATTGAGCATTGACATTAATCTGCATTACCGAATACCAGATATTAATATCATACTGCTCATAGGTCATCATCGTACCCAGAATACCTGCATTATGTACTATACCATCAAGTTTACCAAAGGTATTTAAAATTTGGTGTTGCATTTCTTCATAGTGTTGTGGTTCTGCGCCTTCAAGGTCTAGCGGATAGAGCATCGGTTCAATGTAGCCCTGTGCTACTACTTCATCATATACTTCTTCGAGCCCTCCGAGGTCACGCCCGAGCATAATGACTGTTGCTCCTGCTTTAGCAAGGTCTAGAGTCATTGCTCTGCCAAAACCTTTATTTGCTCCAGTAACCAGTATCACCTTCCCAGATAATTCACCAGAGGTGATAGTGTAGTCAGTAGAAATAGGAATAATATTGTGAATAATTTGTTTCATTAATATGTTATTTTAAGGATAGAGTCGCTCGGTATTCCAATGATTGTCAGTTTTTTGATAGCGAATGGTGTCGTGTAAACGCCCCGCATTTCCTTGCCAAAATTCTATCACATTAGGCACTACAAGATACCCACCCCAATCAGGCATTGGTACTTTTTTATTGGTAAATGTTTTTTGTGCAACCTCGTATTCTGCATCCAATACTGCTCTGGAAGACACCTGCTGAGACTGTTGGGAGACATACGCAGCTATTTGTGATTCTTTTGGACGTGTGTAGAAGTATGCTTCGCTATCCTTCTTTGAAATACGCTCGCACTTCCCACTAATTTTGATTTGTCTATCGAGTTCTAGCCAGTTAAAGAGTAGCCCTACATTTTGGTGCGTAGAAATATGCTGAGCTTTTTTAGAGGTGTAATCTGTAAAAAAAATAAACCCAGTATCCGTAATATCTTTAATGAGTACAGTGCGTACACTCACCTCATTAGTATCAGTGGTTGCCAGACTTACTCCATTAGGCATTAGTGCCCCAGCTTCAATAGCTTGATTTAACCAAATATTACTTTGGGTAATAGGGTTGGGGTGTAAAGTAGATTTAGTGAGTGGAGTATTGCGGTATTCTACTCTAAGGTCAGCAAAATATTCACTCATGTACTATACCTGTGCTACACTAGTGAGGTGGTGTGTAATTGCTTTTTTAATAGGAGTCGCTCGACTTGCAATATCAAATGCTAATTTGCGCAGAGGTTTATATGAGTCTCCACTGGCAAAGAGGTTCACCACTATATTTGTGCCATAGTACATGACTTTTACGAGTGGCATATGTTTGGCTTCATAGCGTTTGAGTACATAGGTGCTACCAATGTCTATACCAACCTTGTGAGCTGCTTTAATTTGTTGTGAGAGAGTATCCGCTCCTTTCAGTCCGAGATTAAACCCATGAGCGGTGATCGGATGCATACCTACTGTTGCATCACCTAGTAGTGCTACGCGTGGGCTATAAAAATGATCGGCAATTAAGCCAATTAATGGATATGAATAGATTTCACTTGCCTTAGTCATAGTACCAAACTCATGATTAAATAGTTCGCTGACTTTTTCTGCAAACTCTACTTCAGAATAGCTTAGCCAGTCAGCTGTTTCTTTACCTGTAGCAGTAAGCACAAAAGACGCTTTGTTATTAAGCATTGGCAAGAGAGCAATGGTTTTATCAAAATCAAAGCGTTCAAATGCCACGTGATTATGAGAATGCTCTAATTGCATATGAGTAACTAACATCATTTTGCCGTAGTCATGCATTTTGGAAGTAATGCCAGTCAAGCGACGCGTATTAGAAAATTTACTATCTGCTGATACAATCAGTTTAGTAGTGTAGGTTTGGGTCTTAGTTGTGACTAATACTTGCTCGCTTTGAGATTCAATATTGATCACTTCTTCATCAGGGCATATTGTGAGATTTTCTTGTAATTTGGTCACATGATACAGTGCTTCTCTGATTTTGAAGTTAGAGACTAGGTGTCCTAATTTGTCATCAGTATTTGTACTAAAGTCTAGCACTTTAGTTGTACTTTCATCCATTACTTTAGCTGTTTGGATATGAGAAATATAATTTGTATCAATATGCTCCCAGACACCAAGCTTTTGTAAAATATGCACTGAAGTATACGTTAGCGCTGTTTCCCTGCCATCTTGAGTAGGGTGCTTTAGATAGTTAAGTGGGTTTTTTTCTACTAATAATATTTTGAGCGAAGTATCACTCATAGACCGAGCAAACAATAAGCCTGCACAGCCACCACCAATAATTACAATATCATAGTCCATAGGCTAATTTTATATTTTTTAATATCTATTATTTTACTGACTAAATTATAGTATTCACACCGTAAGAGTAATGTTTCCCATGCTTAATTATAATACAGAATACGCACGCTCTAACTGTTCATAGAGTGCTTTTGGGCTGATATTTGGATTTTGCTCCATCATACCAAAGGCAACTTCATTATCTTCTTTACCAGCCCATATTTTTTGATACGTGCCGTCCTTGTAGCCGTGGTCTTGACGGAAGGTATTTAGAATATTTTTGACAATGTAGCGTTTATATAACTCATCTACACTCATGCCACAATAAGAGAGAGCATTAAAAAATTCATCACAGATTTCAGTAATTTCTGTATAGTCACTCGCTAAGTTGATAATACGTTCTAGGGAGTTTATCAACTCTTCACGGTCAAAGTCAGTAGGAATACCTGTATATTTTTTGGCAAATTCTTGTGAGCCTGTGCGAATGATTTCACTCATGATAAAATGCCAAATATCCACGAGCTCGACCTTGATGTTATCCATATCATCAAGAGAGTTAATATCTTTCCAGTGTTTCCAGTTAAAACTATCTAATGCCTCAACCGCTTCCATATAGATACAGCGGTGCCAGTTAATCACCCGACCTTCATTCGTTTTGCCATTGAGCCAGACAAAGCCATTAGTTTTATTATTTAGCTCAAGTTGCAGGCTCAGCATTTGATTAATCTGCATATCTCCAAAAAAATACTTGAAAATTACATTTTAACCCATAGTTATTGGCTTTTATTATTTTTGATTTTAGCGATGGCAAATAAACAAACTCATGAATTTCAGGCAGAAACTAAGCAATTATTACATTTAATGATTCATTCTCTCTATTCTAATAGTGAGATTTTTTTACGAGAGCTAATTTCTAATTCTTCTGATGCCATTGACAAGCTACGTTTTGAGTCGTTAAAAAATGATGCATTACTTGAAGGTAAATCAGAACTTGGCATTCAAATAGACATCGACGAAGATAAAAAAACTATTACTATTACCGATGAAGGTATTGGTATGAATGCAGAGGAAGTAGTAGCAAATATTGGCACTATTGCAAACTCTGGGACTAAAAAATTCTTAGAAAACCTTGGTAAAGATGAAGTAAAAGACTCAAATCTCATTGGGCAATTTGGGGTTGGGTTTTATTCTGCGTTTATTGTTGCAAAAAAAGTGGAACTCTATACCCGTAAGGCTGGAGAAGCAGCTGAAAACGGTTCTAAATGGGTTTCAAAGGGCGAGGGTGAATACTCGCTGGAACCTATCAAACTTTCTGATTTTGGTACCAAAATCATTTTACACTTGCGTAAAGAACATAAAGACTTTGCCAGTGGCTACCGCATTAAAAGCATTATTTCTAAATACTCTGACCATATTACCGTACCAATCAAAATGCTCAAGCCAAGCGAAGGAGAAGATGACACAACTATTGAGTATGAAACAGTCAACAAAGCGACCGCATTTTGGCTGAGAGATAAAACAGAAATCACTACTGAAGAATACAACGAATTTTACAAAAATAGCACCTATGATTTTGAAGCGCCGCTCTCAGTTATTCATAACCGAGTAGAAGGTAGATTAGATTATACCTCGCTGTTTTTTATCCCTACCAAAGCTCCGTTTGATATGTATGAACCTAAACGTAAAGGTGGGATTAAACTCTATGCGAAGCGGGTATTTATTATGGAAGATAACGAAGATCTTATGCCACTCTATCTTAGATTTATTAGAGGGGTGATTGATACTGCTGATTTATCACTTAATGTCTCTCGGGAAATCTTACAAGAAAGTAAAGTTATTGATAGTATTAAGAAAGCCAGTGTGACTCGCATCCTAAAAGAATTAGAAAAAATGGCAAAAAATAAGCCAGAAGAATATGCCAAGTTCTGGAGCGAGTTTGGTCCGGTAATGAAAGAAGGTATTGTAGAAGACTTTGCCAATAAAGATAAAATTGCCAATCTTCTACGTTTTGCCACTAGCAAAAGTAGCTCTGAGCAAAGCGTATCACTTACAGACTACGTAAGCAATATGGGTGAAAGTCAAGAAGATATTTACTATATCACCGCAGAAAACTACGAAGCGGCTAAAGGTTCACCGCATTTAGAATTATTCAAGAAAAAAGATATAGAGGTACTGCTGTTAACTGACAGAGTAGATGAGTGGTTGGTAAATAACTTCACAGAGTTTGAAGGTAAAAAACTCAAGTCAGTCACCAAAGGAGATATTGATAACCTTGATACAGAAGAAGAGAAAAAAGCCAAAGAGGAAGTAGTAAAAAGTTATGATGGCGTATTAGAAGAAGTCAAGAAAATCCTAGAAAACCAAGTAAAAGATGTAAAAATTTCTTCACGCTTGAGTGATAGTGCTTCATGTATTGTAGCAGATGAGCATGATATGGGCGGCAATATGGAGCGTATTATGCGCTCACTCGGACAAGATGTGCCAGAAACTAAGCCAATTCTTGAGCTTAATCCAGAACATAAACTGGTGATTAGACTCAAAGACAATATGGACGAGGACCTAGTAAAAGTATTATTTGACCAAGCAGTACTCGCCGAAGGCGGACAAATCAAAAATCCTGCTGAGTTTGTGAAGCGAGTAAATTCATTTATTTAATACATTCAACTCAGTTATGCTGAAATAGTACAACTAAATAATTTCTCCCTAGCCAAGAAATATGCAAAATTAGCATATTTCTTGGCTATCTCACTCAGTTTAAAACATAAGTCTTTAGTTTGATATCTAGACAAATACTTTACTTGTTTCGAATCTCAGACAATAATACTTCAATTGCAGCATCAAGTTGAGGATCTTTGTCTTGAATCACATCTTTAGGTGTTATATAAGATAACTTATTAGGAATGATTTCTTGATTCTCATAGTAACTATCGTCTATCTCACTGAATGCTGGAAGTTGAGGAATGCCATATTCGAGACCAGGAATAATATTAGAAACACGCCACCAAACAGCCGTACCTGTGCCAGGAATCGGTTCACCAACAACTTGACCAATTTGTAAATCTTGATACGCCTTAGGGAATACTGAACCATCTGAATAGCTATCAGCATTCGCTAGTACAACAGATGGAGCATTCCAACGGGCAGAACTTTCATAAAACTTACGACTGCCTTTTGCTCTAGATTTAAAGTACATGTATTTTTTGCCAGTCAAAAATGTGACTAGTGAGTCATGAAGAAACCCACCAAGGTTAAATCTCACATCAACTATTAATCCATCCGCATCCCTAAATCGACCCAATGATTCAGCAACAACATTTTGAAATGAAGCTTCATCCATCTGAGGAATAAAAACATATCCTAGTTTTCCGTTAGACTTCTCGACAACATAGTCTCTACGTTTTTTAACCCATCTTTTCTGAAGTAATGGGTATTCATGTAATGATTCAATAGGTTCAATATATTCAACCCAGGTCTCCTCTGTATTCGCTTTTTTAACACGAACAGCTACAGTTGTATCTAATTTATTTATAAGTAATTGATTTATATCCCTATTTTTATTTATTTTTTCATTATCAATAGCGATAATAATATCTCCAGCTTGTAGTTGCACATCAGCACGATCAAAAGGTCCTTCTTCAAGCACTTCTGCTACTTGATATCCTTCACCTGTATAATACATATTATAAATTAAACCTAAAGACGAGCCTTGTTTGATTACTTCTGGGGCAGAATATGAGGAACGAGTATGAGACACGTTTAACTCACCTACCATCTCAGATAGAATATCTGCTACATCTTCAGGATCATCAACATGATTTAAAAAGCGTCTATATGCATTCCCATATTTATCCCAATCAACACCGCCCATTTTGGGATCATATATTTTTTGTTTAGTGAATATCCAAAATTGATCAAACGAAGCCTTAATTCGTTCTGCGATATCCAAAGTAAACTTCAAACTAAATGACAAAGGGTGCAATTCTCCTGAGGCAAAATCAAGTATATTCAAACTTACTCCATCAAAAAACATCAGAGCACTCCCATCATTATCAATAACTTTAAACAAAGGAATTTGTTCAACGGGCATTGATAAAACTTCACTCGCCGATCCATCTTGCATGTTAATCAAATGACCCTTTAATACTTGTGATCCATCAAAAAGTGTTTCAACAGTTGCAGTAAATAATGATTGACCTTGTAGTACAGGTGCATAAAACAATATATGAGTTGATTTTTGTGTGACTCGTCTTAAAAGCTGATTATCGCTTATCTTACCTCTTTCTATACGTAGGCTATTGTTGTTCTCTTTATCTGATTGAATGGAATTTGTATCATGGTATGCAGCACGGGATAGAAATTGTTGAAATACATCACTTTGTTCTCGAGTGCCATTTGCTTGGTACTTAGATAAAACCGAAGATGCGTAAAGTACAGAATTACCATCTGGGTGCCATTTAGGTAATAAGTTATTACTTCCGTTGTAAGTTAATCGAAGTGGCTCTTTAGCATTACTCGTTACTGGAAAGGCATAGATGTCAGTGTAGTTGAGTGACTGCATTACAGTGGTTAAAATATATGCAGAATCAGGAGACCAACTAAAGGACAAATCTCCATCGGAATACGAATAATGGTGTTCAGGAGAGGTAATGCGTTGTGATTTTTGACTCTTTATGTCATACACAAATATTGAATCACGATTATATAAATATGCTATTTTTTCGCCATTAGGTGATATTATAGGATTTGTCGCATTAAATTTACCAGTAATAAGAGCGGTAGTGGTCAGTTGTTCTGCCAAAGAAAATTGTTCTATGCTTTTATCTTGTGTAGGCTGATGTATTGATAACGCATAAATACCCCACATTCCATTTTCTTTTTGAGCACTGAAGATAATATTTTTACCGTCTGGAGTAAATACTGGATCTCGTTCCTCATATGGTGTATTGAGTAACTGCTTAGTGCTACCATTATTTCCATCAAGTAAGAATATATCACCATAAGAGGCTATAACCACTTCTTGAGTTTGTGCATTAACATCAAATTGTGTTAGATCATTAACTACCATTGGAAAGTATAACGGCAACGTTGTCTGGCGAATATTGACTTGCACACGTACGCTTTCTTTTGTGCCATTTTTCAAAAGATATATTTGTCCATTGTATGAATACACCATGTCACCAGTATTTGCAGCAATACTTAAATGACGAACTGGGTGGTCGGAGTGAGTCGTAATTTGTTCATGGTTTCCTGTTTGTGCGTCGTAGTGCCATATGTTAAAGCTCCCTGACTTTTCACTAAGATAATATATATCATATCCTGTATTTGCCCATATGGGATTTAAGGCACTCACGCGTTCATCCGTTATTCTTTTTGACTCCTGAGAGTGTATATCATATATATAAATAGCTGGCGAAGCCGCAGATTTTTGATGTTTACGATATTTTTGTTCTATACCTACTTTGTTTGCATATACGATTTTTGAATTATCTTGATGCAGTGATACTTGCAATGCTGGATAAGGAAAGAATGGTTTCATTTTTCCTCCTGCTACAGGGATGCTAAAAAACTGATGAAACTGCGGGTGCGCCACTACTGAAAAAAAAGTTGATTTCTCATCACTAAGTTGATGTGAAGAAATAATCAATTGATTGCTGTCTTTAGAAAAACCGTGCACAATATCTGGAAATTGATGCCATGTCATACGTGTAATATTGCCACCATCTGCTGGTATTGTATACACATCAGTGTTACTATATTTTTTGATTGACATGGCAATTGTTTCACCATTAGGAGACCACTGCAAGTGAGAAGTATAGTCTCCTCCAGAAACCAAAATAGTTGCATCACCTCCTGTTGCAGGGACTTTATAAGCATTACCTTTATAAGTAAATGCTATTTCCGAACCATCAGGGGAAATTGTAGTATAACGAAGCCACAATGGCTCTTCTGATTGAGCAAATGCAAAGTTAGATAAAAACAAACTAAAAAGTATCAATATAGTAAATACATTATGTTTCATAGGTTACCTCAAATAAAATGTCGATACATAAAAAATGCAAATCTTTGATGAGCATATAATTACCTTATTTTTCTTGACTTTATAAAGAATCGCTTACTTAGTCATAGATTAAAGTTAAGATGATTACGTTAATTTGATAATCTTACTGTACTTTATGGTTTTTTGCTGTTTTTTTTTGCACTCATTATAGCATCAGGTATAACTCATTCCCGTCTGTGTTTTTTGTATACATCATACTATTAATTATTTATCGTATAAATTCACAAACATATTACATAATTTTTCTTTGGACAAATAGTCTTAATGATTATATTACATTCTTGGGTGCTTTGTTCTCCTGTTGATATTGATTAGATTTAAAACACAATAAAAAGCATGACATTATTTTTCAAATGGCTGAATATTATGCATAATCCCTCGTAGGATAGCCAACTCATCAGTAGTAAGCTTGCTTTTATTAAATATCTTTTTAATGCGGCTGAGGGTCAGTTCTCGTGGACGGGTGTCTTCTATGTAGTTGATGTGATCTAGTACTTGCTCTAGGTGTAAGTAAAAATGATCTATACTCCCTCTCGGAGCAAGAGTTTTAGTTTCTCTAGAGCTCTGGGTATTATTGTTATTAGTCATACCATTAGTGATGAGGTTTTGATAGGTAAATACCTGAATTGCTTGTGCTACATTTAGCGAAGGATACTCTGGATTGGTTGGAATGGTCATTAAGGTGTTAGCATATTCTAACTCTTTGTTACTAAGTCCTGAATTTTCTGTGCCAAAGAGTACGGCTACTTTGCCTCCATCTCTGATGACTTCACCTATGTATTCACAGCTGCCTACTACGTCTTGTTGCTCCCATTTGTTGCTGCGTTGTCTGGCACTTGCACCTATGACTAAGTGCACATCTTGTAGCGCATCGCCTAGATCATCAAATACCTCAGTACGTGTTAATATATCATCAGCACTACTCGCTCTAGCGGTAGCAATACTGGAGGGGAAGTTTTTAGGTGATACGAGTCTGAGGGCAGAAAGCCCCATATTTTTCATAGCTCTAGCGGTGGCACCAATATTGCCAGCCTCGGTTGGGCGTACCATCACGATGATGATATTTTTAAAGAGAGTGGTATTGATAGCATCCATAGTAGTATTTTAATAAAGACCCTCTGCATTAGGATATCTTTTAGGTAAAAATGAGATAGAATTGTCTTTATTAAGAAGGTTTTATTTGTAGCAACTAATTGTTTTAATTGCAAAAATAAAAATAAAATAAAAAGTAATTGTAGTCATTTTTGGCAAATTATATCCTAATGCAAAGGTCTGCAATATACAGCTATACGGTATAATAGGGCTATTTTTCTGTGAAGCCAAATGCATCCCACTGTAAAAATTGCCATTAAAGCAGCACACCTAGCAGGTGATATTATCTTGAAATATCATAACCAACTTGACTCTCTCACGGTTACGAACAAAAAAGAATTTGACTTTGTTTCAGAAATCGACAAACTTGCCGAAGAGGCTATTATTAACGAGATTCGTATTTACTTCCCGGGGCATAGTTTTCTTGGTGAAGAAAGTGGCGAAATGAGCGGAGCAGAGAGTGATTCAGTTTGGGTGATTGACCCACTAGATGGTACTACTAATTATCTGCATGGCTTTCCACAATATAGCGTATCTATTGCCTTATTTGAAAAGGGCATACTTACTCAGGGCGTAGTATATGACCCGTTTAAAAATGAAGTGTTTTATGCGACTAAAGGCAAGGGTGCATTCATTGAAAGTGACAAAGACAATAAACGCATACGGGTCACAACCAATGCAGATATGAGCACTACTCTTATTGGTACTGGCTTTCCGTTTAAGGCACCTGAGCATTTAGACTGCTATCTTGACACTTTTAAGGCAATGCACCCTAAAACTTCGGGTATTCGCCGTGCAGGTAGTGCCGCACTTGACCTCGCCTATGTAGCAGCAGGCCGTATGGATGGCTTTTGGGAAATTGGGCTAAATAAATGGGATATTGCAGCAGGGGTGCTACTTATCATCGAAGCGGGTGGGTTTGTGGGTGATTTCTCTGGAAGAGATGCCTACTTCACTACAGGTAATGTGGTGGCAGGGAATAAGCATATTTATAAAGAAATTCTCAAAACTATTCATCCGCACTTAACGAAAGAACTAGCCCAGTAATGAGTAGTAATCAGCATTTATTACTATATATTTCCTAGGTATAGTAGGGTAATAGGGTGTGTATTTGAGTAAAATAGTTCTCTTATATTTTTGGTCATAATATGAATACTACAGAGCATCTCATACACCTATTAGAAGAGAAAATCTTAATTCTCGATGGGGCAATGGGCACCATGATTCAGCGTCATAAACTCGGTGAGGCAGAATATCGTGGTGAACGTTTTAAAGACTATCATCTTAATATCAAAGGTAATAACGACTTACTCACCCTCACTCAACCAGAACTTATTAAGTCTATTCATGCAGACTTTTTAGAAATTGGTGCAGATATTATCGAGACCAACACTTTTAATGCTACTCGGGTTTCTATGTCTGATTATCAAATGCAAGATATAGCATATGAGCTTAATGTAGAGGGTGCGCGTCTCGCTAAAGAAGTGGCTACGCAGTATTCTACCCCTGACAAGCCTCGCTTTGTAGCTGGAGTGATTGGTCCTACTTCTAAAACACTTTCTATCTCGCCAGATGTCAATGACCCAGCAGCACGTGGTGTTACCTATGATGCATTAGTAGATGACTATAGTGCCAGTGTTAAAGGGCTCATTGAAGGTGGGGCTGATATTATTCTGATAGAAACTATATTTGATACGCTTAATGCAAAAGCTGCGATTTTTGCTGTGAAACAAGTCTTTACTGAGTTAGGCACTGAACTGCCAATTATGATTTCTGGTACGATTACTGATGCATCAGGGCGTACGTTGAGTGGGCAAACGACTGAAGCATTTTATAACTCACTGATGCACGCTGACCCTCTGATTATAGGGCTAAATTGTGCGCTCGGTCCTGACTTACTCAAGCAGTATGTGAAAGAAATATCACGTATTGCTACTTGTTATGTTTCAGCACATCCAAATGCAGGATTACCAAATGAATTTGGTGAATATGATATGACCCCAGAAGAAATGAGTAATAGTGTGCAGTCTTGGGGAGAAGAGGGGCTGGTGAATGTTTTAGGTGGCTGCTGTGGCTCTACTCCTGAGCACATATTGGCGATTAATGATGCAGTTTCTAGTTTTCCTCCAAGAAAGCGCCCAACAATTAGTAAAGAATGTCGTCTTTCTGGTCTTGAACCACTAAATATTGGTGAAGAGTCATTATTTGTCAATGTGGGTGAACGAGCAAATGTCACAGGAAGTGCAAAATTTAAACGACTCATATTAAATGAAGAATTTGAAGAGGCACTAGATGTCTGTCGTGAGCAAGTAGAAGGTGGAGCACAAATTGTAGATGTAAATATGGATGAAGCTATGCTTGACGGTAAGGCAAGCATGATTACTTTTTTAAACCTCATTGCTTCTGAGCCAGATATTTCTCGGGTGCCACTGATGATTGATAGCTCTAAGTGGGAGATTATCGAAGCAGGTCTGAAATGCACTCAAGGCAAGCCAATTGTCAACTCTATTTCCTTAAAAGAAGGCGAAGAGAAATTTATAGAGCAAGCAAGGCTATGCAGGCTATACGGGGCTGCGGTAATTGTTATGGCATTTGATGAAACAGGGCAAGCAGATACCAAAGAAAGAAAGGTAGAAATTTGCACCAGAGCTTACCATATATTGATAGATACGGTTGGTATGCCTGCTGAAGATATTATTTTTGACCCGAATATTTTTGCTATTGCTACCGGTATAGAAGAGCATAATAACTATGGGCTAGACTTTATCGAAGCCACTAAAGAAATCAAAGAGACCTTACCATACGCCAAAATCTCGGGCGGGGTATCTAATGTGTCATTCTCTTTTAGGGGGAATAACCCAGTACGTGAAGCTATTCACTCGGTATTTTTATATCACGCCATTCGAAATGGTATGACCATGGGTATTGTCAATGCCTCACAACTCGTAGTATATGATGATATTAATGAAAAGCTCAAAACAGCAGTCACAGATGTAGTATTAAACCATGACCCAGATGCAGGTGATCGTTTAGTAGATTTAGCACCAGAATATGCTGGAGCAGGAGCCGCTAAGGAAGAAGTAAATCAAGCATGGCGAGAAGAATTAGTTGAAAAACGTCTTGAATATGCACTTTTAAAAGGCATTACTGAGTTTATTGACGAAGATACTCAGGAAGCATTAGATACATTAGGCGCACCAATTAATGTAATAGAAGGTCCGCTTATGGATGGCATGAGTATTGTCGGTGACCTCTTCGGTGAAGGAAAAATGTTTCTCCCTCAAGTGGTAAAGTCTGCCAGAGTAATGAAAAAATCAGTAGCATATTTAGAGCCATTTTTGCTTGCAGAAAAATCAGATACTGGAGCATCTAGCCAAGGGAAAGTATTAATGGCAACGGTAAAAGGCGATGTACATGATATTGGGAAAAATATCGTAGGTGTTGTGCTTGGATGTAATAATTACCAAGTAATTGACCTGGGTGTTATGGTGCCTATGGAAACCATTTTAGATACTGCTGTCAAGGAGCAAGTAGATGTGATAGGGCTTTCGGGGCTGATTACTCCATCACTGGATGAAATGGTTAATGTCGCTGATGAAATGAGCAAACGTGGGATGGATATTCCATTGCTTATTGGCGGAGCAACCACCAGCATTGCCCACACCGCAGTAAAAATCTCCCCGATGTATGATAAAGGCGTAGTGTATGTACCTGATGCATCGAAGTCTGTGGGTGTAGTGTCTGAACTGCTCAGTGAGCGTAAGGCAAATTATCTAGAAAAATTAGATGATGAATACGAAGAAGTGCGTAAGCGTAGACAACAAAAAAACACCAAACTACTTTCTATGCAAGAAGCAAGAGCGAATAAATATGTGGCGGACTTTAGTCATTTAGATGCAGCAAGTACCCCTACAACGGGGTGCCCATGTTGTGCTCAAGTCAATGTGCGCAATGATTACACGCCAAATTTGACTGGAGTGCAACACATCCAAAACTATGACTTACAAACACTCAGTGAGTTTATTGACTGGACGCCATTTTTCCAGTCGTGGGATTTACATGGGAAGTACCCAGCGATACTCACTGATAAGGTCGTAGGCACCGAAGCAATACAGCTATTTAGTGACGCTACGACTATGCTACGAGAAATCATTGAAGGTAAATTACTCACTGCTAAGGCAGTATTTGGTATTTTTCCTGCGAAGAGTCACCAAGAAGACATTACTATTACCCATGATTGTCAGCAAACAACGCTTCATTTCCTACGCCAACAATTAGACAAAAAAGGGAATACACCAAACTTTTGTCTGACTGATTTTGTCGCAGAAAACGACCATTTAGGGATGTTTGCTGTGAGCATTTTTGGCGCAGATGAACTCGCTAAAGAATATGAAGCACAACATGATGATTATAATGCTATTATGGTTAAAGCCTTAGCTGATAGATTTGCCGAAGCCTTAGCCGAAGCACTGCATTATGACGTACGCACCAAACATTGGGGCTATAGTAACGAAACACTAGACAATGCGCAGCTCATTGCTGAAAAATATGCAGGTATCCGCCCCGCACCTGGCTACCCTGCTTGCCCAGAACACAGCGAAAAAGAAACCATTTGGCAAATACTTGATGTGGAGCAAACTATCGGTAGCACCCTTACCAGTGGCTACTCTATGCTTCCAGCTTCTAGTGTGAGTGGTTATTATTTTGCTCATCCAGAGAGCAAATATTTTGGGGTAGCAAAAATCAATAACGAACAAGTAGACAGCTATGCACAGCGTAAAGGAATATCACTAGCACAAGCGGAAAAATTATTACGACCAAATTTGACATAATACATACTTAGAACTAAACAATTCGTCAAGACCCTAAAAATAATATAATCCTTGATAGATAAGGGTTAGCTAATATACATAAAATAATTGTGGTTAATTTCGTTACCTTATAACGACTAAAAAAGGGTTGCTAATGAGAGTGTAATCCTCCCTAAAACCCACTCCACACATAACTAGAAAATTCTATAATAACAACAAAGGAGTTTTCAAATGAAAAAATCAAGATTTACCGAATCTCAAATAGTATCTATACTGCGGCAAGCAAGAGCAGGTACCCACATTATTGATATATGCCGTGAACACGGCATATCATCAGCTACATTCTATAACTGGCGTGCCAAGTATGGTGATGCTGATGTATCTGTAGTTTCTAAGTTAAAAGAGTTAGAACAAGAAAACGCACGGCTTAAAAAGATGTATGCAGATACCCAGCTTAAATACGAGATAGCACAGGAAGCATTAGCGGGAAAGTATTAAAGCCATCTGTCAGGAAACAGATGGCGCATAATACCATCGCTAAAAAGAATATATCTATTACTACAGTATGTCAGATATATAGCATCAGCAAATACTACTATTACTATCAGCCTAAGCGTAGTGATGATAATGAACTCATTGCAAGGATGTTAATAGAGCTTACAACAAAATACAAACGCTGGGGCTTTAAGATGTGTTACTACTATATCCGTAATGTTAAAGGCTATGCATACAACCATAAACGAGTATATCGTATCTATAAAGAACTATTACGTATTAAGCCAAGAAAACGCCTCAAACGAGATAAGCCTGATGCTTTAGCAATACCAACACAGACTAATGAAGTCTGGTCTATGGACTTTATGAGCGATAGTCTCACTAATGGGACTAAGATACGAAGTTTTAATATCATAGATGATTACAACAAAGAAGCACTTGCACTTGAAGTCAGTAACTCAATGCCAACAACTAAAATCATTAGAGCTCTTACTCAGGTAATACCCCAGCGAGGCAAACCTAAAATACTTAGATGCGATAACGGACCAGAGTACATTAGTCACAAACTTAAATACTGGGCGCAGAGCCAAGATATACACTTACTCTATATCCAACCAGGTAACCCAACACAAAATGCCTACATAGAACGTTTTAACAGAACAGTAAGGCAAGAGTGCTTTAATATGCATCTATTCACTTCACTAGAACAAGCACAAGACCTCGCAACCAAATGGCTATGGTACTACAATAACGAACGACCACACTTTTCAAATAATGGTTATCCTCCTGTGCTAAAAGATAAAGTACAACAACAAGGCAAAACTAACTGCGAAGCAGTGAAAGGTTCTAGTTTAGAGTGGTTTGGAAAATGGGGGTATTACAGTATTGAATATAAAGACAACATTATACCATAATATTGTCTTTATATTGATACAAATAACTGATAGTTAATGATTATTTAGGTTTTTCGGCGTGCAACGGTCTTATAGTTTATACTATTTTTTAGCCTCTCAAGTTATCTTGACCCTTTTTTAATTTACTATCTAAAATGTAAATATAGCATCTACTGCAACAAGTAATTGTGAATCTTCACCATTAAATGGAGAACCAGTACCACTAAACTTATCATAACGAATTTCTGGACGGATTCTTAATGCATGATTAGCATTATAAGACAAGTTCGCAGTAAGTGCATTAATACTTCCTTCGTTTGGTAATAATGCATGAACGCCATCAGTATCAAAATGCTCTAAACGAACATTAGTAGCTAAGTCACCTTGTAATTGATGATGCCAATTTATATTTACACCTTTCCACTTGCCATCTTCATTTCCATTGATTAAAGATTTTTCTTGTGAGCCATGAGTAAATTCTACTGCTATTCTATTTTTTTTATCTAATGCATGAGATATAGTAAGATAAGTAAGATAACGAGTTAAATCATCTGTAGCAATTGCTGGAATTGGTGAGCCAGTTTGATGTACAGGATTACCATCTATGGCACCATTACCATAAATATTCTCCCAATCTACCCATGTGCTTAAATCAGGACTTCTCCAGCGTAAATTAAAAATAATATCAAGATCATCATTGCTGTCTTCTAGATTGTTCCAGCCCCTTACTAAGCCTATTTCAGTTCCCCAAAGAGGATCTCCTTCTTTAGTTGGTAATTTGCTAGAGAAAAGAACACCAGCATGTTTAGCAGGACCGTGCATAAAACTATATGGATGAGTAAAAAATGTTGCCGGTGCAGGTGTTGGGAGTGGAAAACCAATCTCATTTGCCAAAGGTGTATGAAATAGCCCTACCATTAAGTTAGAACCACCAAGTACTGGCATATAGATGTCTAAAAATGCTTGAGCAACGGTAATAAAGTGCTCTTTAGTTGGGTCTTCATTGCCATTTAATTCATCATCAAAGCCCAAGGTTCTAAAGTATTTTGCATCACTACCATATACGGTAGTCAAATTAAAACCAACATCACTTTCTTTAGGCATAGGACCTGGAAAAGGTCCAACACGACCAATAACATTTCCTTTTGGTTTCTTTTCAATAACAAGTCCAATTTGATTAAGTGTCAATCCTTCTTCTCTATTAAAAAAAGCCTGTGGTATTGTAGGCTCAGCTGAAGTTGAATCGTTGTCAATTTGTGTATAACTTACTTGACCCCAACCACTTATATTTACTCCATTACCCACATCTCCAACTAACCAACCCATTGCTGGTTTTGTTTCTGCTAGAACAGTTCCTGTATGTAATGTTGTTAACATTACAATACTACAAAATAATACTTTTAAGTAGTTTTTTAAGTAGTTTTTCATTTTTACATCCTCCTAAAAAATATTTATCATTATTTTATGGACAAAACTTTAGGGTAAATGATATGAACCCTAATATATAATTCACACTAAATCTTTTGAATAACCATAGCAACACCTTGTCCCACTCCCACACACATAGTGCAGAGTGCGTATGTACCATTCACTTGGTGTAATTGCTCTGTTGCGGTGAGTACTAATCTAGCGCCTGACATACCTAATGGATGACCTAGTGCAATAGCCCCGCCATTCTGATTAATACGAGTATCATCATCTGCTAGTCCCCAATGACGAATAGATGCTAATACCTGAGATGCAAAAGCTTCGTTGAGTTCAATTACAGACAAATCATCAAAACTAAGATTTGCTTTTTTTAATGCTTCTATAGCTGCAGGGCCTGGGCCTATGCCCATAATGCTTGGCTCAACTCCAACAGATGCATAACTAATGATTTTTGCTCTAGGCGTAAGATTATATGTATCAATTCCTAAATGAGAAGCGAGAAGCAAAACTGCTGCACCATCATTAACTCCAGAAGCATTCCCAGCAGTAACACTACCATCTTCACGAAAAAGGGTAGGCAAACTTGCTAATTTTTCTAGCGTAGTATTTGCTCTTGGGTGTTCATCAGTATCAATAATAACTGTATCTTTTTTTCTAGTAATGGTAAGAGGAAAGATCTCTTTTGCCAATCTTCCACTTTGTATGGCACGAGCGGTTTTTTGCTGTGAAGCATGAGCAAAAATATCTTGATCTTTTCTACTTATATTAAAGCGCTTAGCAACATTTTCTGCAGTTTCAGGCATAGAGTCAGTACCATATAACACATCAAATTGCTTATTAATAAATCGCCAACCAAGAGTTGTGTCATAAATTTCCTGAGTTCTAGCAAATGCTGTAGAAGATTTAGCTAACACTAAAGGTGCGCGACTCATACTTTCTACCCCTCCTGCAATAAGCACATTTGCATTACCCGCTTTAATAGAATTACTAGCAATATTAATAGCATCCATTCCTGATGCACATAGTCTGTTTATAGTAATAGCAGGAACTTTATGCGCAATACCTGCAAGGAGAGAGGACATTCTTGCAATATTTCTGTTATCTTCACCAGCCTGATTAGCGCATCCTAGCACTACTTCATCAACTCCATCAGGATTAAGAGTAGGTGTTCTATTAAGTAATTCTTTTAATACTATTGCCGCCAAATCATCTGGTCGCACAGAAGATAGTCCGCCAGCATATCTTCCAATAGGGGTTCTTATTGCATCACATATAAATACTTCATTCATTGTTATTTCTCTTCTCTTGATTGTTTAGTACGGTGATTGAGGTCTCTTAAAATCATTAATTCTTCTTGGGTTGGAGGATCAGTTTGAATGACATTATCATCAAATCTTACCTGCCAGCCACAAGTATCTTGAATTTGCTCTCTAGTTACTTCAGGATACATTTCAGTAACTATAAATTCTTTGGTAAGATAATCAGGTCTATATATTGCTAGGTCAGTAATAAGAAGAGTTGGCCCTTTAGTAGTTAACCCTAGTTTTTGCCTATCATCCCCACCATTACCATGACCAAAACTTGTAAAAAAGTCAATTTTTTCTACCATTCCACGTAAAGACTGTTTCATAGTAATATATACTTCTCCAGCATGACTTGCGATTTCAGGGGCTCCACCACCACCAGGTAGTCTCACTTTGGGGCTATTATAATCACCAATTACCGTAGTGTTAATATTACCAAACTTATCTAATTGTGCTGCTCCTAAAAAGCCAATATTAATACGTCCTCCTTGTAACCAATATTGAAATATTTCTATGACTGATACCGTCATAAGAGATTGATCATATAACTCTCCATCACCTATGGAAAGTGGCAGGATGTCTGGCTTAGTATCAATAGTTCCTGACTCATAAATAAGAGTAATATCAGGAGCATGAGTAAGTCTGGCTAAATTACATGCTGCTGATGGAGCACCGATACCCACAAAGCAAACATCTTTAGAAGATAGGTGCCTTGCAGAAACAATAGTCAAAATTTCATCATTAGTATAATTTAAATTCATAGCATTCTCAATTTTTAGTTGCTTTATGCACAAAATCATTTACTGGTTTCTTCATAACATGTGTGTCTATCCACTGCATAAACTCATCTCTATTTGCAGCAATTTTGTCCCATTCCAAATAAAATTTGTTATCTCTTTTATAGTAGCCATGCGTGTAAGAAGGGTGTGCTCCTCCTCTGGCTACAGAAATTGCACTAACTGTCCATGAAGGTATTATTACTGAATTTTTATGATGATTAAGCTCTTCTACTACTTCCTCAACAGTTACAATGCAATATTGTGCTGCAAGAGCAGCTTCTTTTTGAATTCCAACAATGCCTTCAATTAACACATTTCCCTTTATATCTGCTTTTTGTGCATGAATAAAAGTAACATCAGGTCTAAGAGCTGGTATTGCAGTAAGTACTTCGCCAGTAAAAGGACATTTAATTGATTTAATCTCAGAATTAAACTTAGGTAAATCAGTTCCGTAGTATCCCTTTAATAATGCAAAAGGAAGTTTAGAGGCACCAGCATGATAGGCATTTGCCATTGCGCTATGGGAGTGTTCGGAAATATCAATTTTATGAGGCCATCCATTTTCAATGCTATCTCGCATTCTTCTAAGTAGCCCAACTCCTGGATTTCCTGCATATGAAAAAATAACTTTTTTTGCACAACCTGTACCAATAAGTTGATCGTAAATTATATCAGGTGTCATACGAATAAGAGTTAACTCTTTATATTGCTGTCTTATAATCTCATGTGCACTTGCAAAAGGGATAAGGTGAGTAAATCCCTCAAGTGCAACAGTCATATTATTCTTTAAATATTTTTTTACTGCATCTTTTAGACTTAAAAATTCGGTCATATGCGCTCCTTTAAAATAGTAGAGTCAATATATAAGTTTCCATTATCTTTACGAATAGGAATAGGGTCCAAATAACATTTTTCTGCAGCTCCTGCAATACAATATCCACTTACTATATCAAACTCGGCAAAATGCATAGTACATCTAATATATGTTTTGTCTTTATTTAGAAAGCTTTCTTTTCTGTAATTTAAAGGTAAACTTGAATGTGGACAAATATTTAAATATCCATACACTGTATCTTGATAATATATTACAAACATAGAAAATGCAGATTTACCCTTACCAAATACAAATTCCTTTGCGCCAGAATCTTTCATGTCCTGAAAACTTCCTAAGTAAGTATTCTCAGCTGGAGCGTTAGGTCGTAATTTCCAATAATTCCAGTTTGGTGTATTATTCATTATTATTTTTAATCCCAATATTAACCTCAGGAGCCTTACTAGATAATGCATGAATATTATGTTCAGAAAATATTCCAGCTTTTACATAAGGGTCATTTTTAAAAAACTCTTCGGCTTCCTCATAAGAATTTGATTCAATAAAGATAAAAGTACCATTCATGTTATCATGCATATCAACTAGAGGAGATGCATACACAAGTTTTATATTTTTATGATCAGAATATAAGTATTTCTTATGACTTTCTCTTACCTCTTGGCGTAAATCAGATATATTTTTTTTATCTATTGCTCTAATAATAAAATACATTTTTAACTCCTATCGTGACACAAACTTCGTGTTAAATCAAATAGTGAATATTTGCCTTTAAAACTTATAATATACCAAAATCCTTTTGGCAAGAAAATCATAGTGACTACTGCTAATATGCCTAGTAGAATAAGGTATATTACCCCATAATCAGCAAATAATTGTTGAAGTATGAAAAAAATAATTGCTCCAATAATTGGTCCTTCAAGTTTGCCAATTCCGCCAATCACAACTATAAAAATTACATATGCAGTCCAATCTTGTACAGAAAAAACTGCATCAGGAGAGAGTCTGCCTTTTTGTAAGTAAATAAGAGCCCCAACAATAGCGGTGCCAAAAGCCACTACTAAATAAACATTACGTTTAATTTTTGCATTATCAATACCTATTGAGGTAGCTGCTTCTTCGTTATCACGAATTGCGGTTAAAGCTAATCCATACTTTGATTTAAGTAATCTCCAGATAAAATATATTATTACCAAGGTAATAATTAAAGCTAGCCAATAAAATACAGCATCTCTAGCAAAACTTTTTCTAAAGTCAAATAGTTCCATTGCAAACTGAATACCAAAAGTGTCATTAATTATTGATTTTGATAGCGAAGTACCAGTTCCTCCTCCTAATGATTTGAATTGGGAAAACATTAAGCGCATCGACTCAGCCAATACCCATGTTCCAATTGCAAAATATGCTCCTTTTAGACGAAATACAATGCTTGCACTAGGAATTGCAATAAGTACTCCTAAGATACCGGCAAAAAATATTGCAAATATAGGGTTTAACCCTAAAAATACTGAAGATGCAAACATCATATATGCACCAAAACCTACAAATGCTTGTTGTCCTACTGATACTAATCCTGCATATCCTGCTAAAAGATTCCAAAATTGAGCAAGAGCCAGCATAGTCAATAAAAAGAACATATCTTGTAATGTAGCTCTTCCTGCAATAAATGGCAGCATAAAAAGAGTAATAACAACAACCACTAATATAATATTTTTAGAAGAATAAGAAATATTCATAGTCGCTAGTGAGTTACACGAGGAAATAATCCACGTGGTTTAAAAATTATAATTATCAAAAATACGATATGTCCTGAGAGAATTTGCCATTCGGGATTAATTACTGCCCCAATAGTTTGTGCAACTCCAATAATCATCCCGCCAATTAACGTTCCCCATAGGCTACCAAGCCCACCAATAATTACCGCTTCAAAAGCATATAATAATCTTGCTGGCCCTATAGATGGATCAAAATTCGCTCTTACGCCCAAGAAAAATGCTGCAATAACACTAACAATAATGGCTATTACCATAGCAATACCAAAGAGATGCTTTGTATTAATTCCCATTAGCATTGCAGTTCTTGGGTCATTTGAAACTGCTCTAAGAGCTCTACCCAAAGAGGTGTTGTAAAATATATAATTAAGAATGATAATAACTAATATTGCACAAACAAAATTAAGTAAAGGGAGTACCCCTATAGAAATTTTATAAAATACAATAGAAGCAACTTCTAAGTCTCCTAAGATAAGTCGTTGACTATCCGCAGAGAACAGTAACAATAGTATATTTTGAATAATAATAGATAAGCCAAAGGTTATTAATAATGGAGGTAAGACATCTCCACCCATAACTCTATTAAGCACATGTTTTTGTAATATATAACCAAATAATGCCATCACAGGTATGCTAATAATAATTGATGGAATAATAGGAAGTCCTAGAGTTTGCGAGAAAAATAATAAAATAAATGCGCCTAAAATAATAATATCACCATGAGCAAGATTTACAAGGCGCATAATACCAAACATAAGTGAAAGTCCAGTAGCAAAAAGCGCATAAAGCCCACCTAAGAGTATACCTTGAATAATAGCATCAATAATATTCAATGTGCCTCCTCCTTAATACCAAAATATGCGTTTTTAATATCGTCAAGATTAATTGACTCTGCATTATCACGCAAAGTAACTCGCCCCTTACTTATACAATAAATGTAATTTGAAAACTCTAAAGCTTTAGCGATATCTTGTTCAATAATAATGACTGAAGTTCCTTGCACTAATACTTTTTCTAATGTGTTATAAATGTCTTTAATAACAACAGGTGCCAATCCTAATGATAATTCATCACATAATAATAACTTAGGATTAAGCATTAAAGCACGAGCTATAGCTACCATTTGTTGTTGTCCGCCTGAGAGAGAATGAATAGGCATATTTTTCTTCTCTTTTAAAACAGGAAATAATTGATATACTGTATCTAAATTCCAATAGCCACTGCATTTAGTGTATGCGCCAATGAGAAGATTTTCTTTCACACTTAGAGAACTAAATAGTTTTCTTCCTTCCGGAACAAGGGCAATACCTTGTTTGGCAATACTAAAGGCAGAATTATGGGTAATCTCATTATCCATAAATGTAATATTTCCAGTTTTTTTGCTCACTAATCCAGTAATACAATGCATAAGCGTAGACTTTCCTGCCCCATTAGCTCCTACGAATGCAGCACATTCTCCCTGTTGTAGCTCTGCATTGATACCAAATAAAGCTTGAAAATCACCATAATAAGCCTGTAAATTATTGATAGATAGTAAACTCATATTGCGATTCCTAAATATATTTCTTGCACTTTAGTGTTGTCAAGTATCTTTTCTGGTACATCGTCTACAATAACATCTCCGCCATTAACTACAACTACTCTGTCAACTGTAGCAAGTAACACATTAATCACATGCTCTATCCAAATAATTGTGACCCCTTGAGACTTAATGTCTAATATAGTTGGAATAAGCGAATGACAATCATGTTCTGTTAAACCTCCAGCAATCTCATCAAGCAGTAATAATTTGGGTTTAGCACTCAGAGCTCGTGCCATTTCCAATTTTTTACGGTCTAACAATGTAAGATTTTTGGCTAAGATATTTGCACTATGAATTAAACCAACCTCATATAATATGTTCTCACAATATCTATAGGCTTCAGTATCCTGCATTCCTCCTGCATAATTAGCAGAAACTAATAAATTTTCAAATACACTCATATCACCAAAAGGCTTAGGTATTTGAAATGCTCGACTAATTCCTTTTTTTGCTCTATTTGCAATTGAGTATTGTTGTAAATTTTTATCTTCAAGTAATATTTCTCCTGAATCAGGTTTTACTATACCAGTGATAAGATTAAGAAGAGAAGATTTACCTGCACCATTAGGTCCAAGAACACCTAAGGCTTGACCTTTTGGCACATGTAAATCAAAGTCACGAGCGACACAAATATTACCAAATGACTTGTTAATCCCTTTTAACCTCAACATAGTTAGCTAATAATTTGCATTTTTGAAGCAACAGGAATATTAGTTGCCGTTTGATTATCAGTAATAACCAAATCATATTTATTGTTTTTGTCAAGACGCCATTGTCCGCCTACTAAAGGAGTTTTACAAATATTTTTAGCAAAAGGAGGAAGTCCTTTACCAGAGAAATTAATCGGACCAACAATAGTATTAAGATTAGTTTCTTGAATAGCCTTAACATTAGCGTCAGGATTTCGTATATCTTCTGAGCGCTTTAATACATCTACTGCAATTTCAAATAACGCATGAGCAAAACCAATAGGTTGAGTCCACTGCTTATTTGTGCTTTGTTGATAAGCGTTGGCAAGTTGTGCAGATGATTGATTAGTAATACTTGAGGTAAAAGGATGCGTAGGAGACCACCACACCTCTGATGAAAGGTTGTTTCCATTATTCCCAAGAGCCTCAACTGACTGAGGGAACAACAAAGCCTTACCAATAGATGCGCATTTTGGCTTAAATCTTTTTTGTTTTGCTTGTGTCCAAAAAGTTGTGAAATCTGGTGGAATAGGTACCCCTGTTACAATTTCCACATCATTATTCTTAAAGGCTGTAATTTGAGCTGAAAAATCATCAGTTAGATTTTGATAGCGTCCAGTATCAGTAATACTATAGCCAAGTTTATCTAGCACAGGAGGGAATCCTACCACTTTATCGCCCCAAGCATTACCATCACCATCATTAGGGAATAGACCACCTACTGATTTATTAGTATCCAGTTGTCCCCACATGTTAGTAAATACTGAAATAATATCTTCTAATCCCCAGAAAAAATGATATGTGTAATTAAATCCCTTCCATGTATCTGGTTTTGTAGGATTCTCTTGTCTTCCTATAACATAGGGTTGCCAAGGAGCAACTGTTGAAAGACATGGAATTTCTTCTAGTTCACATACTGTTGATACTGGGTTAGTGGTTTCTGGTGTTGAAGATACAAGCATCATATCAATCTCATCTGAAACTATAAGTTCATTAGCAACTTCAGCAGCACGATTTGGGTTAGATTGACTATCTTTAACAACAATTTGAATAGGGTATTTTTTACCTCGTATATTTACTACTCCATTACTTGATTTAATAAATTGGTTAATAATAAATGAATCGGCTTCAGCAAATGCTGCAAGTGGCCCTGTTCTTGGGCTTACATAGCCTAATTTGATAGGTCTATTATTTGCTAATATATGACCAACTGGCATTGTAGTAGCCATAGCCGTTGCTCCAGAATACTTCAAAAAGTCTCTACGAGATATTGTGTGTGTTATTTTATTATTCATATATTTATCCTTATTGTAATTTTAAATTTGTCATATTACCTTCAAAGGCATTAGCCAGTAGTTCATGTAACTGTTCTTTATTAAAAGTTCTTGGATTATAATAAGAATTAGTCATTGCTATATCACAAGCACTATCAATATCTTCCTTCTTCATGCCAATATCTTCTAATTTATAAACAACTTTACATGTATTTATTAATTCAAACAAACTTTCTCCCATAGGCTTATTTGTTAATTCATAACTAATTTCATCTAATTCAGATACTACCAATGAATTAAACCCAGCAGTGTGGGGTAGCATAATAGCATGAGTTTGAGCATGGGGAAGATTAAAACTTCCTCCAAGAGTATGGCAAATTTTATGATGAAGTGCCATTCCAGCTGAGCCCAGAGCAATAGAGCATAGCCAAGCTCCGTATAATGCTTCTTTTCTTGCCTCTTTATCATTAGGGTGCGTATATATGTTAGGCAAGCTAGAAAACAATGCCTGAATGCCAAATTTAGAAATTGCGCTTATAATCGGATTTTTATTTTCTGCGTATATTGCCTCAATAGCATGAGCAAGGGCATTAATTCCGCTAGTTATAGAAATATTTACAGGTAAGTTTATTGATAAATTAACATCATAAATAACTGTCTCAGGTAATACTTTATTTGTTTTTTGTGTAGTTTTAATACTATTCTCAGTTTGACCAATAATAGGTGTCATCTCAGATCCTGCATATGTAGTGGGTATAGCAATTTGATTAATATCAGTTCTTAACGCTAATGCTTTAGCTAAACCAATAGTAGAGCCACCACCAATAGCAACTATACAATCAACATTCAATTTTTGTACTATTTTCAACGCATCACTAGTAACCTCAGTGGGAGTATGTATCGTAGCATTGGTATACATCCCCGCAATATTATTATTTAATATAGAGGCAACAAATTCAGCCAGTTTTTTTTGGTTAGGTGTTGAGATAATTAATGGATTTTTAGCATTGAGTTGGTTAAGCTCATCTGCAAGCGAGTTAATAGTTCCTTCACCAAACAATACCCTAGCAGGATTAGCGCTATATATAAAATTATTTATAAGAGTCATTTAGTTTTCTTCCAAAACAAAATCATAATACACAGACCAATTTCCTTTATCATTTTTATTAAAATTAACAATAAGACTATCTCTAACAGCGAATACTGCATCACTATCAATGTATTTATCGCCTTTAACAAATAAATGAGTTGTAAGAGTTTTGTACCCAGGGGCATTAATCAAAAAATGAATGTGGGCAGGGCGATAGGGGTGTCGTTTAGCTGAGTGTAATAGCTCTCCTACTGGTCCATCAGTAGGTACAGGATAATATTTTGGCATTATAGAGTTAAAGTTAAAAGCCCCACGATCATTAGCAGTTAATATACCACGAAGATTCACGTCCTCATTTTTTTGTACATCATACATACCGTCAGGTCCTGCTTGCCACACATCAATCTTAGCCCCACTAATTGGCTTTCCATTAGTATTTTTCACAGTACCTGAGATGTTCACTACCTCACCATTGATACTATGAGCAATAGTAGAATTATTATCAAACACTGGAGCATTATTAGTATGAAATGGGCCCAATACTGTGGAATCAGTACCCTTTTTATCATTACGATTATTAACCATTTCAAGCATCATTGAAATACCTAAAACATCAGAAAGTAAAATAAATTCTTGCCTTTTATCATCACATTTCTTACCTGTTGCAGTCAAAAACTCTATAACTTTAAACCATTCTTCATGAGTAAGATTAACCTCTCTAACTATAGCGTGAGTATGTTTAATAATAGATGCTAGTATTTCATTAAATCTCTTTGATTCAGTTTTACTATAACTCTTTATTACTTCATCGGTAAGATTTTGCTCATTATATTCTGCCATGTGTATTACCTTGTATAAAATGGTGGAATATTTGCATCAATATTCACCCAGACAGATTTTGGTTGAGTATATTCACGCATTACCTCAAAACCCATTTCTCTACCATATCCTGACTCACCCATACCACCAAATGGAGAAGCAGGGTGAACACGCTTATAGCTATTAATCCAAACCATACCTGCATTAATATCACTGGCAAACTTGTGCGCCCTCGTTAAGTTATTGGTCCACAAACCCGAGCCTAGTCCATAGATGGTATTGTTAGCAAGTGCTAATGCTTCTTCATCAGTTTTAAAAGTAGTTACCGAAACAAATGGACCAAATACTTCTTCTTGATTGATAATAGAATCAGGTTTGGTGCGAACTACAGTTGGCTCAATAAAATAACCACTTACTAAATCTGCATCATCAGGCTGTTTTCCCCCGCATAAAATTTCTGAACCTTCATCTCTTGCTAATTGACAATAATGTAATACTTTTTCTAAATGATCTTTAGAAGTAAGTGGACCCATCTCGGTATTAGTATCTTTTGGGTTACCTAAACGAATAGATTTAGCTAAACTTATAAATTTAGTTAAAAATTCATCAGCAATGGCTTCATGCAAAATCAAACGAGAACCAGCAATACATGCTTGGCCTTGGTTATGAAAAATAGCAAAGGCAGAACCGCCAACTGCTTTTGGAATTATTGCATCTTCAAATACAATATTAGGACCTTTACCTCCAAGCTCTAATTGGATTTTTTTAAGATTTGTAGTTGATGCTTCAACAATTTTACGACCAATAGCAGTTGAACCAGTAAATGCAATCTTGCCTACATCATAATGTTCTGCTAAATGCTGACCAGCAGTATGGCCGTAACCTGGCACAATATTTACTACCCCTGGTGGAAAACCCACTTCAAGCATAAGTTCACCAATGCGCAATGTAGATAATGGCGCTAACTCTGTTGGTTTAAGAACAATACAATTACCAGCAGCTAGAGCTGGAGCCATTTTCCAACTAGTAAACATTAGTGGGAAATTCCACGGCACAATTTGCCCTACAACACCAATAGGCTCTCGCTTGACATAATTTAGAAATCCAGCATCTACTGGAATAACATCTCCTTGTAGCTTATCTGCCATACCGCCAAAGTATCTAAAACACAACACTGTTCGTGGCACATCAAGACGAATACAGTCATTAATAGGGTGCCCAGTATCTAGGGCTTCAAGCTGAGCAAGCTCTATAGCATGTTCTTCAATTTTATCAGCAAGTTTGAGTAACAATGCTCCACGTTCATGGGCAGCTATACTTGACCAATGAATAAATGCTGATTTTGCAGCAGCTACTGCCTTATCAACATCCTCTATCCCCGCCTCAGCAACTTGAGTAATAATTTCTGAGTTATATGGATTAACAATATCCAAAGTATTCCCTGAAATAGCATCTTGCCATTTTCCATCTATAAGCAATTTATTTTGCATTATTCTCTAACCTAAAATTTAACAGCAACTATTGGAGCTTCACCGTTTTTAATCATATCTGGAATTTTTGGACTGCCATTTTCCCAGACAAGTAGCATAGATCGCTTGTTAGAAAATCCCTGATGGCGAATATCTGCAGGCATACAAGCAATATCTCCTGCACGCATAATAACTTTAGCACGATTTCTACCTGTAGCACCATCTTTAATATCCCAAATAATTTCATCAGATAACTGACAAAACCATTCGCATCTGTCATTGCCATGATCAATAGGAAGAATAAATTCTTCTGAAGTTGGACAAAATAATGATTCATGTAACACTGAACACACCGAAGGATTCCATGTAACATCTGAGCGTGATAAGTATGCAAACAAATTATATGCTGAAATTTCATTTTCAAAACCCTCTTCGGCATGCACCTCTGGTTCGTCTTGTTCAACATCGGCAAACATACGATTTACAGGATAACCATTGTCATCAGTACGTATTGGAGTATCACCTGGCAGACCTACCATTCTTTTAGCAGTCACTCTTTGTCTGCCTACAGCGCTATCATTATTACCATTATTATCGCCCCATGGCACTCCGGTTTCCATTGGTGCTGAAAATGGATCATATCCTTCATTTACCCAATTACTAACCATAGCACTAAACACCGACATTAAATCGTCAGATTTAAAACGCTCTGTAAAATCCCTACCTACAGAAGTATATGCTTCATTAGTCTTGCCAGCAAACATTTCAACCTCACCATAATAATTAGTAGTGCCAAATACGCTGTCAAAATTAACTGTGCCATAAAAGAATCCCCAAGCAACATCACGCATTAATGCTCTCATAAAAACATCAATAGCCAAAGTATGTTGACCATTAGGCCAAGTAATATGAGCAAAATATTCATCACGAGTAAAGGTAAAACTACCTGCTTCAAATACTAGATAGCCAAACTTATTTGGATTGTCGCCTAAAGAGATGTGTGTTTGTAATGTATATTCCATGTTATTATCCATTTAAAATATTAATTCCTAGTGTATGATATATTTGTCCTATCTATATCTACGCAGACATTGATTTGACATGACAAATATCAGCCCATTTTTCAACCGTCTCAGGACCATGAATTGTTTGCAATAATACACAACTAGGTTTTTGTGCAAGAAAACGATATGCACTACCTACTGGTAACAACGACATATGTCCACGATTTAATTTCACCCACCCCATTTTTCTACCAGCAGGCTCAGAGATTAATTTATGAGCACCTTCTGACTCAGGGTCAAGTATTCCATTTGGATTATCTAACTTAATAAATTCTATTACAACTTCACGATTATCCATATTAAGTGCAAATTCATCATGCGCTGCTGTATACCAATCAGATGTACCTTCGGCTCGCATAGCCTCAATAAGATATTCAAAATTTTTCGCTACTGCAACACGCTGATATGGCTTAGATTTGGCAGCTACATCGTATACATTAGAAAATACATAATTTTTAGGGTCATCATCGATTGCAATAATGCCACCACTATTAAAATTATTAATCGCACCAAAGACTGTTTTGTATTTACTCATCTTGTTATTCCTATTGTTAAAGTTACATTTAAATTTTTACAACACATGCTATTTAAAAAATAAATTTTTGTTCATATATTGAACATTAGTTTATATTACGAACAATTATAACAATAAATTTCCCTAATATCTATATTTTTTTTACATTATTTAAATTTTTGTGCGATATATGAACAAATTAACTAGTAAAATGTGAAGGAATGGATAAAAATAACTTTGCGTTACATCTTAAAGAATATGAGTTTAGGCTTAATCATAAAGGACAAAATATTTATAAGATTTTGCTAGAAGTTTTTAGAAAAGAGCTTCTCAAGTTATCTTGACCCTTTTTAATATAGATACAAATGCTATTATGAAACAACAAAACCACAATATTCTACAAACTCTTGAACGGGGATTGCTAGTTATAACTTCTTTTGGTAAAGAAAATCCTTCTACTATGTCTATTGCACAAATTGCTCAAAAAACCAACCTCAATAGAGCAACTGTTAGAAGAGTGCTACTTACCTTGCAATCACTACAGTATGCTACAGAGAATCAATATAGGCTATGGTCACTCACCCCCAAAGTTCTTGAACTGGGATTTAGCTATCTTGCATCTGTTGACATTTGGGAACTTGCTTATCCTCATATGGTCAAAGTATCAGAATTAACAGGAGAGGCATGTTCTATCACCGTACTAGATGGAGACAGTTCAGTATATATTGCTAGAGTCCCAGCAAATAAAGTTATGAGTATTACTCTTGGAATCGGTTCTAGATTGCCCGCTTGGGTCTCTTCACATGGTAGAGTTCATTTAAGTGGTATGGATAATGCAACATTAGAAGCATATCTCAAGAAACAGACCAGAAGAGCTTATACCAATGAAACTATTTGGGGTGTTTCCGAATTAATGAACAATATAAATAATGTACGAACAAATGGCTATTCATTAGTAATAAATGAGTTAGAGTATGGTTTAGCTGGTCTTGCAGTACCAATAAAAAACAAATATAAGGTAATAAAAGCTGCACTTAATATCTCTACTCACACATTACGCACCCCTAAAGATGATATACTAAATACATTTCTCCCTATATTAAAACAAGCAGCTGAAGATATTTCTAAGGCCACTATTTTGTAGTATTAGTAGGGTTATTGATTATGAAGCAATCAACAATTTAACCAAACAACTAACAAGTGTTTCAACAAAGAGAAATACTGACAGTTCATCTATCGCCTATGGATATGAAATCAAATTTTACAAACGCCACAAACTCCAACTGTGTAGGCTATGTTATTTAACTAACCTAGTGTGGTAGGGATGGGTAGAATTAATGGTGGAGAGTGTGGGATTCGAACCCACGAAGCATTGCTGCTTACACGCGTTCCAGGCGTGCTCTTTCGACCACTCAGACAACTCTCCGAATTGTTAGCTAGTGAGCGCAGTGAGCTGCGCATCTTCTATTCTACTGGCTAATGGCTTGAATTTGTTAATAGTATGTTTAGTAAGTGGGTGCTTTAAATCTTCAAAGTTTAACCGCTCTAGGTTTAAAAACTCTTGTGATTTTTGAGAGATCTCTGGCAATACCGGGCTGAGGTAGGTAATAATCACTCTAAACAGGTTAATACTTAATGATGCAATATCATGTACTTCGGCTTTATTTGCGTCATCTTTTATTAGTACCCATGGTTCTTTGGTAGCAATATATTCATTCGCTATGTCTGCGAGGGTCATAATCTCTCGCATGGCTTTGCTATATTCTCGTGCTTCATAGAGCTTTTTAATCAATTCTCCTTTGGTGATAAAGTCGTTATACATATCAGTATCCGCAACATAAGCCGATAAGGTTTTATCAAATTTTTTCACAATAAACCCAGCGGTACGTGAGGCGATATTGACTACCTTACCAATGATGTCACTATTAAATCTCGCTTTAAAGTCTTCAAGGTTGAGGTCTATATCTTGGGTTTTATTACTGAGTTTATAGGCGTAATAATATCTCAGAGCTTCTGGGTTTAGGTGCTCAAGGTAGTCTCTGGCAGTGATGAAGGTACCACGGGATTTAGACATTTTCTCGCCGTTTACCGTAAGGAACCCATGAGTATAAATCGCAGTAGGTGTACGCATATCGCTCCCCATAAGCATCGCAGGCCAAAAGAGTGCATGGAAGTTAATAATATCTTTACCAATGAAGTGGTACAGTTCCGCTTCGCTATCTATCTGCCAGAACTCATCAAAGTCTACACCATTATGTTCACAAAAGTATTTAAAACTAGCAATATAACCAATCGGGGCATCAAGCCATACATAAAAAAATTTATCCTCGGTATCAGGGATTTGAAAGCCAAAATATGGTGCATCTCGTGAAATATCCCACATCTTGAGCCCAGAACCAAACCACTCATCAAGCTTGTTTTTCATCTCGCTTGGGATGTGCTTATTACACCACGTTTCTAGCTCGGTAGTAAATGCAGGTACATCAAAGAAATAATGCACGCTATCTCTGGTGCTCGGAGTGGTGTTGGATAATACCGAATAAGGGTTTTTTAGCTCCAGTGGGCTATTGAAGGTGGTTGAGCATTTCTCGCAGTTGTCCCCGTATTGATCAAGGGCGCCGCACTTAGGGCACTCGCCTTTGATAAATCTATCGGGTAAGAACATTTGCTCTTGTTCGTCATACGCCCCTGAAATGGTTTGTTGTCTAATATAGCCTTTGTTGTTGAGCATATGGTATATTTTCTGAGCAAATAATTCATTCTCAGGGCTATGAGTAGAGTGATAATGATCAAATGCCACACCAAAGTCTTTGAAGTCTTGCTCGTGTCTGACTTTTACCTGGGCAATGAGTTCCTCCGGCGAAATGTCTAACTCTTTTGCTTTGAGCATAATTGGGGTGCCATGTGCATCATCACTGCAAATATAATAGCACGTATTACCCATCATTTTATGAAAACGCACCCAAATATCTGTTTGCACATATTCCACCAAATGCCCGATATGAATCTCACCGTTGGCATACGGAAGGGCAGAAGTCACGAGAATTTTGCGCATAATGGGTAGTGAAAATGGATAGTGAAAAATAATAAGCACGTAATTTTACAGGATTGTGCTGATAATTCTTTGGTTATCGGCGTATAATCAAGTGATGAATACCTCATCAGATATGCCAATCTTGTATTATGTATATGACCCGATGTGCTCATGGTGTTACTGCTTTACCCCAATATGGCAGAAGTTACGAGAGAGACTATTTCAAGAACTTACTATTCGCTATACACTGGGTGGGTTAGCCCCAGATACCACTGAGCCAATGTCTGAGTCAATGAGGAACTATGTTATATCGCAATGGCGAAAAATTGAAACTATTTCCAACATTAGGTTTAATTATGACTTTTGGGAGAAAAACACTCCTATGCGTTCTACTTATCCAGCCTGTAGGGCAATGATCGCTGTAAGAATGCAACAGCCTAATCTGGAAGCAAAAGCCTATGAAATACTACAACATTGGTATTACCAAGAGGCAAAAAATCCTAGTGATTTTATTGTTTTACAAGCACTCGCACCGCTTCTTGGATTAAACGAAGAGAAATTTAATCAAGATCTTTGTAATAATGAGTTACTTGAGTGTGAATTAACTATCGTAAATGAATTAGCGGTGAATAGCTTTCCTTCGCTCGTGCTGCACCACAAGGGGAATAATACTCAAATTTCTATAAATTATCACGATGTGTGGGTTATTGAACAAAATATCCGTAAACACCTATAGATAGTCTTGACTGGTGCCTCAATAACGGATAAAATTACTCGCTTATATTCCTCAATAGCTCAGTTGGTAGAGCATCGGACTGTTAATCCGCAGGTCCCTGGTTCGAGCCCAGGTTGAGGAGCCATACATGAGTATATGTTTCAGACTTCTGTTAACATAATACTTATATCTGGTTCGCTTTCCAGTTAAAAAAGTTAAAAGTTAAAGTTAAGTTATTAATTAAGGCGTTAGTGCGAAAGCACTTACGCCTTTTTTAATACCTCTGTGTTTCTGAGGTGGGTTTTTTAACTTGAGTCTATTAATTGTAAACTCAGTTGGTTGTATTCAACAAACTTAGAGATTATTGGTTAAATACAACAATAATGCCTTTTGGGCATGGAGTCTATTTTCTGCTTGGTCAAATACTACACTATGTTTGCCATCCATAACTTCAGCACTCACTTCTTCCCCGCGGTGGGCAGGTAAGCAATGCATAAATAAATAATCATCTTTTGCGTGACTGGTGAGTGCGCTATTGACTTCAAAGTCTTTGAATGCAGCTAGTCGCTTCACTCGATCGGCTTCTTGTCCCATGGAGGTGAATACATCAGTGCTGATAATATCAACCCCTGTTACTGCTTCACTTGGTGAGGTGAAGAGAGTGACGTTATCATTAAGATATTTACTATCAATAACATATCCCTTAGGGGATGAGATATGCAAATTAAAACCCAAAATATTTGCTGCTTGCGCATAGGTATTTGCCATGTTATTACCATCTCCAATCCAGGCGATAGTGAGGTCATCTAATGATTTACCGTGCTCTACGATAGTCATCATATCTGCTAATAACTGACACGGATGTGACTCATCAGAAAGTGCATTAATCACTGGTTTGGTAGAATATTGAGCAAAGGTTTCCATATCTGAGTGGTTAGAAATTCTCAGCATAATAATATCCACCATAGATGAAATCACCTTGCTACTATCTTCAATAGTTTCACCTCTGCCGAGTTGTGTGTCGTTGTTTGATAAAAACAATGCACGACCACCTAACTGGCTCATGCCCACTTCAAACGATACTCTGGTGCGAGTAGATGCTTTATCAAAAATCATTGCCAATGTTTTATGACTAAGACTATTTTGATAGATTCCATTTTTGCATTGCTCTTTGAGAGCAATGCCTTTGTGGATAATTTTTAGCAGGGTCTCACGTGAGTATTCACTGATGTTAATAAAGTGTTGTATGTTCATAAGTTATGGATGAGTTCGTTAAGTGTATCTACAATCTTATCGACTTCTTGGGTAGTGATAATAAGTGGTGGCAATAACCGAATAGAATTACCAGTAATATTGATAAGTAATCGGTTATCAAGTGCCCGTAAAAGGAGTGGGGCAGGGTTAATATGTAACTCTATCCCAATCATCAACCCCTTTATGCGAATCTCTTTAATTTTTTCATCATCTATTTTAGCTAACCGACGTTTAAAATATGCACTAATTGTTTGTACATGGGTGATGATATTGTCTTGTTCTATAATATCAAGAACTTTTAGAGCAGTTGTTGTGGCTAAGTGGTTACCACCAAAGGTAGTACCGTGTGTGCCACCACTAAGAAGGGCACCTATCTCAGCGTTAAATATGCATGCGCCAATCGGAAATCCAGAACCAAGCCCTTTCGCAAGAGTCAAAATGTCAGGAGTAATATTACTATGCTCATAGGCAAACATTGCCCCAGTACGGGCAATTCCTGTTTGCACTTCATCGGCTATAAGTAGCCAGCCTTGTTCATCACATATCTGGCGTACCTCTGTGAGATATGACTCATCAGGCACTACCACACCTGCCTCACCAAGCACAGGCTCAAGCATCACTGCTACAACATTTGGGTTGGTAGTATGACGGGTAATTTCATTGATGTCATTATAGATAACAGTCTCAAAGTCACCCACTAACGGAGCAAAGCCTTTTTTGACTTTTGGATTACCGGTAGCACTAAGAGTTGCCATGGTACGCCCGTGAAAACTTTTACATGCAGTGAGTATTACTGGCTGAGTAATATCTTTAGTTTTAGCAAAGAGGCGGGTTGCTTTTATGGCAGTTTCATTTGCCTCTGCCCCAGAGTTACAAAAAAATGCCATATCCAAACCAGATAATGCACATAATCGTGCTGCAAGGTCTTGCTGGGATTTGATATTGTACCAATTTGAGGTGTGCATGAGTGTGTGTGCTTGCTCACAAATAGCATTCACTAATTCTGGGTGAGAATGTCCAAGGCTCATTACTGCCACACCTGAAAGAGCATCAAGATACTCTATACCCTTATCATCATAGAGATAGGCACCCTTGCCCTTCACAAAAGTCACAGGCAATTGTGCGTAATTAGGTGTAAGGTATTTTGCGTTTTCCATAAAATAAAAAAAACCCCAAAAAAGGGGCTTTATTAGTTACTCAAAAAATTATTTTTGATATTGTAACGGTGGAGCCATTTTTTCGTTAATAGCATTTAAATCGTTTTTGTAAGACTCATAAAAATGACCACTTGGTGGATTAATCCAATCTTCGTATGAAAAACCATTTTGCTCGTTGTATTCTTTAAACGCATTTTGTAATTCAATTCTTTTTGCGCTTAGTTCATTATTTTCTGGGCTTACTGCATCCATGATGAACCTCCGTTTAAAACTTATAAAATATATGATTATACCCTGAAATAAAATTATTTGCAATCATATCCTGTGGGTAAGTAATTATTGTGATTGTTTGCTTTTTTAGGTGTAACTCGCAGAATTTTTTTTGATATAATGAAGGTGAGAATTATTTATTTTACTTATCAAAAGGAGTATGCTTATGCACTTAAATATCACGACTCACCATCTCGACCTTACCCCGGGTATTACCGAACACTTAGAAGAAAAAATTGCTAAAATCACTAAGCATTTTGACAAAGTCATAGATATTAACGTGATTCTAGAAGTAGAAAAAAATACCCATAAAGCGGAAGCGAGTTTACATATGAGTGGTCATGATGTATTTGCCAAAGCAGAAGATAGTGATTTGTATAATGCTATGGATAGAATGATTAATAAACTTGATCATCAAGTATTAAAACATAAAGAAAAAATACAAGCCCACAGATAACACACTAGCGTGCAAGAATTTAACTTAGAGCAAACTTTAGCGGAGTTTGAGGTCACTCTGCAATCTGAACAATTAGAAGAAAGTTGTGCCAAATTAGCCCAGTACCATCCTGCGGAAATCGCCCAGATTTTGGCAGCTACGGCAAAGACTGACCGAACCAATCTTTGGCAGAGTATTGATCCTGCAACAAAAGGAGATATTCTGGCGAATATGAGTAGTGAACTCCAGTCTGAACTTCTGCAAAATATGCCTACCACTGAAATAGTATTAGCCATTGAGCAACTAGATACTGATGACTTAGCAGATATTGTGCCATTGATTCCCAGTGAAGCATTGCACAACTTACTCCTCACACTTGATACTAAGCACCGCGAAAACTTGCGCCAAGTATTATCTTATGACGCAGATACTGCTGGTGGATTGATGAATACAGATATTATTACCATTCGTAGCAATGTCACGGTAAGAACTGTGGTACGGTATTTACGCCTGTTGGGTACGCTTTCAAGGGATATGGATAAGGTATTTGTAGTAGGACCTGATTATACGTATCAAGGTGTGGTGTTTATTAATGCACTCATTAGTTATGACGATGATACGATGATTAGTGATATTATCTCTGATGATACTATTTCACCTATTATTGCCACCTTGCCTACTAGCGATGTAGTAGAAATTTTTGAACGCAGAGATTTGATTTCAGCACCTGTGGTAGATGAACAATCTAAAGTGATCGGACGGATTACTATTGATGATGTGGTAGATATTATTCGTAAAGACGCTGAGGAATCTGTGAAAAAATCAGCGGGTATTACCGATGAAGAGTTATTTTCTCCAATATTTAAAAGTGCTAAAAATCGCTCTCTGTGGCTGGGTATTAATCTCGTAACCGTACTCATTGCAGTATTTTTTATTGGGCTTTTTTCTGCTACGTTAGAGCAAACTATTGCCTTAGCAGTGCTCATGCCTATTGTGGCAAGCATGGGCGGTATCGCTGGGACACAGAGCCTGATTTTGATGACTCGAGGAATAGCTACTGGCAATGTTAGTAGACTAAACTTTGATAAATTACTTAATAAAGAAGTCCTACTAGGGCTGATTAATGGTATATTTTGGGCGCTGGTGATTGCACTTGTGACCTATTTGTGGTTTGGTGATGAGTTATTGAGTAGTATTATTGGTGTGGCTGTAGTGGTGAATTTAGTTACTGCAGGGTTATTTGGTGCTGCATTGCCACTAATATTAGATAAACTGCGTATAGACCCAGCTCTTGCAGGTGGGGTGGTATTGACCACTATTACCGATATTGTCGGGTTTGTGGCGTTTTTAGGATTGGCAAGTATAATTATTTAGATGTATAAACGAATTATTTTAAAATTAAGCGGTGAGGCACTCGCTGAAGGTGAACAGCTTATATCCCCGAATATTTTGGGGCAAGTCGTTGAAATCATTAAGAGTGTACGAGTAACTACTGAGCTTGCTATCGTGATTGGTGGGGGAAATATTTTCCGTGGTAAAGCACTAAAAGAACAAGGATTAGACCCTATTACTGGTGATCATATGGGGATGTTGGCTACAGTGATTAATGCATTAGCTATTGTTGACGCATGTAAGCAACACGGGATTGATGCAGTATCGCTTTCTGCAGTTGGTATTGGCGGTGGAATCACTGAAGAATTTAGTATGCAAACTGCTAGAGCATATCTTGAGCAGAAAAAAGTAGTGGTGTTTTCAGCAGGTACGGGAAGCCCGTGTTTTACTACTGATAGTGCAGCAGCACTTAGAGGGATTGAAGTAGGTGCAGACCTCATCTGTAAAGCAACCAATGTAGATGGTATTTATACCACTGACCCAAAAAAAGATAGCACTGCTCATAAATACCATACGCTGAGTTATGATGAAGCGATTAACAAAAACTTACAAGTCATGGACACTGCAGCATTTAGTTTGTGTCGGGAGCATACTATCCCTATTTGTGTGTTTAGCATGTTGGAAGACACCAATACATTATCACGGATTTTAACAGGAGAGCAACTCGGTACTATGGTGCAGAGTTGATGTCAATATTTTTATAAGGAGTACATATGAGCGCAGTAGTTTTTGATAATAAACCAGTTGCAGTTGATTTAGAAGAGGGCAGAGAATATTATTTTTGTACCTGTGGTAAATCTATCAATCAGCCTTTTTGTGATGGCTCTCATAATGGTAGTGATATGAGCCCACAAGTTTTTACAGCCCAACTTACTGGCACTGCTTACTTATGCCAGTGCAAAAAAAGTGGTAATTTACCATTTTGTGATGGCGCGCATTCAGCAGTTGCTGATGATGAGGTAGGGAGGTAAATTTTTACTTTACCACGCAGGGCGACGAATTTTTTCGTTCTCTTCTTTGAGTAAATTTTTGGTTTTTATCTGAATTTTCTCAGGGAAATTACGGGCAATAAATCCATACACAAGTTCTTCTGAGCTCACTTTACTCAAATCAAGTGGAATCCATACCGTATAACCACTACCTTTTGCTACTTCTAGTGGTTCATGATATTCATTTATCATAGACTCTACCGTAGTGGTAAAACAGCCACTGGGCAAAATTACTTCAATACTATCTCCTACTGAGAATTTATTTTTTGCTTCTATCAGAGCCTTTCCCTCTTCGTATTGTAAGATTTCTCCTACTACTTGTTGTTTATGCGAGCGGGAGTAGTTATCAAAATAGGTTTGTAATTCTTCTGGCTGGTGTCTACGATAAAAGCCGTCAGTATATCCACGGTTAGCCAGATTTTCTAAAATACCGAAGGCATCAGGGTTGAGTTCTTTACCTGCTAATGCATCATTAATCGCTGACTTATACACCGAAGCTGTGCGGGCTGCATAGTAGTGTGATTTGGTGCGTCCTTCAATTTTTAAGGAATCTACTCCAATATCAATCAGGGTGTGCACATGCTCTACTGCACGTAAATCTTTAGAGTTCATGATATAAGTACCATGTTCATCTTCATAAGCAGGCATGAGTTCGCCTTTTCTGCCTTCTTCCTCTAAGAGTACTACTTGATCTTCATCATCTTCTTTGGGTTTAATATCACCCTCTATGGTTTCTTCTGCTTTTTTTACATCATACTTCCACCTGCATGAGTTGGTGCAGCTGCCTTGATTTGGGTCACGGTGGTTAAAGTAGCCAGAAAGTAAACATCTGCCAGAGTAGGCGATACATAGTGCCCCATGGACAAATACTTCAAGTTCTATTTCTGGGCATTCTTGACGAATCATTTTTACTTCATCAAGAGATAATTCACGTGAGAGAATTACGCGTTTTAGTCCAATGCTATGCCAAAATTTCACAGCCATATAGTTAATCGCATTTGCTTGTACTGAGAGGTGAATATCCTGATCTGGGTGAGCTTCACGTACCATCATAATCAGCCCTGGGTCTGCCATAATCAGCGCATCTGGTTTCAGAGCTACTACTTTTTTAATATCTTCTCTATAGGTATTGATTTTGGCATTATGCGGAATAATATTAGAAGCTACAAAGAATTTTTTACCGAGTGTATGTGCTTCATGAATACCAATGGCTAAATTAGGTAAAGTAAATTCATTATTACGTACTCTTAGAGAATATCTTGGTTGCCCAGCATACACGGCATCTGCTCCGTAGCGAAAAGCATAACGCATATTTTTTAAGCTACCCGCAGGGGAGAGGAGTTCAATACTCATATTATTCTTTTAATTGTTTGTTGTAGAGTTCAGTATATACCCCACTTTTGGCTATAAGTTCAGCATGATTACCTTGTTCTACGATTTTACCCTTATTCATGACAATAATAGTATCAGCGTTAAGAATGGTACTCAAGCGATGAGCAATGATAATTTTGGTAGTTTGAGTAAGTGTGCTAATTGCTGATTGGATGTATTTTTCAGAAGTGCTATCTAGTGCAGAAGTGGATTCATCTAAAATCAGAATTTTGGCATTTTTCACGAATGCACGAGCAAGTGAAATACGCTGTTTTTGCCCCCCTGAAAGTTTGGAACCATTCTTACCAATATGGGTATGAATACCTTCTGGGAGTTTCATAACAAAATCATATGCATGGACAGATTTAAGGGCGTTAATCACCTGCTCTTGTGTTGCATGCTCAATATCCCCGTAGGCAACATTATTGTATATAGAATCATCAAATAAGTTGACATCTTGGCTTACTAGAGCGATATGCTTACGTAAATTAACCAAAGTAAGATGATTAATATTAGTAGAATCAAGAATAATCTCGCCCGAATCTATGGTGTAGAAGTTATTAATCAACTGAGTAATTGTGGTTTTACCGCTGCCAGAAAATCCAACTAGGGCAGTGGTTTGATTTTTTTTGATATGCAATGAAAAATCACTCAGTACTGGCTCTTTGTCGTAGCTAAAAGTAACATTCTTAAAATAAATATCTCCTTTAATTTGAGTGAGTGTTTGCGTACCTATTTCTTGTTCAATTTCCTCATCAAGTAAGTCAAAAATACTTTTGGCCGCTGCCATACCTTTTTGGAGGTCTGCATTGACTGCAGCAAGGCGACGAATAGGACTAAAAAGCAATGACATTGCGCCAATAAATGCAATAAATTGTCCCGGCGTCAGCACATCCTTAACGGTCATAATACTAGCAACATACAGTACAATTACCATGGCAATAGCGGTAATACTTTGGATAATAGGTACATTTGCTGAGTTAATTTGAGTAATGCGCATGAGTTGCTTAAAGATTTTTTTAGCACTCGTGTTGAATTTCTCTTCCTCTATAGCATAGGTATTATAAATTTTAATTTCTTTGCTAAGATTGAGACTTTCTTCAATAATATTTGTCATATTACCCATATTGTCTTGCACAAGAATATTTGATTTTCTTAGCATTTTCGAGACTTTAAAAATAACAATACTAAAAAAAGGTGTGGTGATAAACATGACAATAGTTAATTCCCATGATGCATAGAGCATATATCCTAATAGTCCGAGTACCATAAATGAGTCTCGCACCAGAATAATCCAAGCATTACTTAACGAACCAGCTACTTGTGGTACATCAAAAGTTAATTTAGAAATAAGTGCCCCAGAGCCAATGGAGTGATACGTACTTAAAGGAAGTTGATTTAACCGCTTAAATAATTTGATTCTAATGTCTAAAATGGCTTTTTGTGCCACCCACTGACTTGCAACTCCAGTGACATAAGTAAATGCTCCTCGAATAACAAATACTAGTAGTAACAATAATGGAACAGTGAGAAGTTTATCAGGATCTTTTTCTATAAGACTGCCATCAATTAAGGGCTCCATAAGTGCAGGAAGTAGTGGCTCCATGGCGGCAGTTATAATCATAGCGATAATTGCCACCACCGCAATACGCCAGTAAGGCTTAATGTATTCTAAGAGTCTGAGATAGAGATTCATAGGCTATTCGCTACGTATAAATGTATCAGTAATAATATCAGCAGTAGCAGCATGATGAAGGGATTGTGCTACAACTTCACCATTAAAATGGTGCTTCACCCAATCTAAAAATGATATGAACATATTAGGTCTATGCAAATTTACGATGGTTGTAACATGGTATGGTTGTTGGTAGGTACGCATTTGATGAGGGACAGGGCGACGAAAAAGATATTTACTTTCAAAGAGCGGATAGAAATTGTGGTACATCGTTCTGACAAAGCCATGATCTACAAATATTAAAGATCTACAAATATTAAACTTATCCATAGCTTTAATCGGTGAAGCATAAACATCCGTGAACTATGGGCATTCATACATCATAGACGTTACATGTAAACCTAGTATTTTAGTATATATCTGGGCAAAATGGGTGTTTATCTATCTTCATAATCTTTGAAATATCTGCCTAAATAAATGAGTTTTGATGACTTTAAAGAAGAATGAGTTCACAAGATTATTGACTTATTAAGTACATAGACTCAGAAAAATCCTGAATGCCAAACATTTGAAAAAGCTTTCAAATCAGGTAGTATTAACCAACAAAAGTTGCTCTGAGAATTTGAAACGAGGTAATTCACTATTACCTGTGGTAGTTACTGTAGTTTGAGCATGAGTTATGTATTTGTGCATTTGTTTATATTAAGGATTAGTAATTACTTCGGTGTTGAAATAGCGTTATTGTTCTTTAGCATAACCTTGTATCCACTTTAATCGGAATTTTTTACTAAAACCAAACACGTTAATACGGTATCATATGACTTTCAAATCATATGAGTTTATGACTAAGTATATTTTTATTACTGGAGGGGTGGTTTCCTCTCTCGGTAAGGGAATTGCCAGTAGTGCACTCGGTGCAATCTTGGAGTCACGTGGTATCTCTCTCACCATGCTTAAACTCGACCCTTATATCAATATTGACCCAGGTACTATGAGCCCTACTCAACATGGGGAAGTGTTTGTTACCAGAGATGGCGCAGAAACTGACCTTGATTTGGGGCATTATGAACGATTTATTTCTACCAAACTCACCAAGAAAAATAACTTCACTGCAGGTAGAGTGTATGAAAATGTGATTGAGCGTGAACGCAGAGGAGATTATCTTGGTGCTACCGTGCAGGTTATTCCGCATATTACAGGGGAGATTAAATCACTTATTCAGCAGGGTGCTCAGGGCTATGATATGGCACTGGTGGAAATTGGTGGTACCGTTGGTGACATTGAGTCATTACCATTTATGGAGGCTATCCGTCAACTGAGATTGGAAGTAGGAAGTCAAAATACGTTATTTATTCATTTGACATTACTACCATATATTACAGTAGCAGGTGAATTAAAAACAAAACCTACGCAACATTCAGTGAAAGAACTCAGAAGTATTGGGATTCAACCTGATATCCTCATTTGTCGCAGTGAACAACCGCTACCACCATTAGAAAAAGATAAAATTGCACTCTTTACCAGTGTAGACACTTCTTCTGTGTTTACTTCTTTGGATGTCGAAAGTATTTACCAAATACCCATGGATTTTCATGCTCAAGGCTTAGATGACAAGGTAGTGGAAAAATTAGGACTCACATGTCCTGCAGCTGACTTATCAAAATGGCAAATTGTGATTGAGCGATTAAACACTCCTAAAAAAGAAGTAACTATTGCTATGGTAGGTAAATATACTGATTTAACAGAGAGTTATAAATCATTAAATGAAGCATTGATTCATGCAGGCATTCATACTCTTACTAAAGTGCATATTCGCTACATTGACAGTGAGACTCTAGAAGGTGGCGACTTTAGTAGCATTATAGATGCTGATGGAATTTTGGTACCTGGTGGGTTTGGCAATAGAGGCATAGAGGGCAAAATAAAAGCTGTAGAGTACGCCAGAACACACAATATCCCGTATTTAGGAATTTGCTTAGGACTGCAAGTTGCGGTTATTGAATTTGCTAGAAATGTAATGGGCTTAACAGATGCATATAGTACTGAATTTAGCATGCAAACTTCTCATCCAGTGATTGCGCTTATTACCCAGTGGCTTGATGAGGAAGGAGTGATACAAACTCGTTCCGATAGTTCAAACCTCGGAGGTACTATGCGTCTTGGTGAGCAAGAATGCATTACCAAGCCTGATACTAAAATGCGTGCTATTTACCAAACTGAATCTGTATTTGAGCGTCATCGTCACCGCTATGAAGTTAATAGTACTTATGTTGATGCGCTAAAGGATGCAGGACTAGTAATTTCTGGTACCTCAAAAGGTGGAAACTTAGTCGAAACGATTGAACACCCAGAGCATCCATTTTTTATTGCTACACAATTTCACCCAGAATTTACTTCAAACCCACGCGAAGGACACCCACTTTTTAATGCCTTTGTTTCTAGCTCTCGATCAGTCTGAAATGATAAAAGACCCACACTTTGAACGTGAAGCAGAAAAATATGAACATCCCATTCCTTCAAGAGAGTTAATTCTCTCATTGGTGCTTAAAGAACAGCAAAGTTTTAGACAACTAGTTCATGCCTTAGATATTTCAGAGTCTCAGAGTAAACCCTTAAAAAAACGACTCCGCGCTATGGTTCGGGATCAAGAATTGAGTTTATCAAAAAACGGCGTATATCGAAAATTTTCTAATAGAGGACTCCTAAAAGGGACAATTATTGCAAACCCTAAAGGATTTGGTTTTGTTAAGCTGGACAAGGGAGGCAAAGATTTACGTTTAAACACTCAGCAAATGCAACTCTGTTTTCATGGTGATGAGGTGCGAGTGCGCTTATTAAATGATAAGTTTGATGCAGAAATTGTGGAGGTATTGACTTTGCAGACTAATTTAGTAGGTAGGCTAGAGGTAAGCACATCAGGCGCTAAAGCAATTATTGATGATAAATGTATCAGTCACCACGTGGCAATTGATGCTTCAGCAAATAACTATGTTGATAACGACATGGTGTTAATTGATATTATTAAAAACCCAACCGCAAATTCATTGGCTTTAGGCCGTATTACTACTAAAATTGGTTCATTTGGTGATATTGATTTAGAAATCAAATCAGCCTTACTCCGCTATGATATCCCACATATTTTTGATGAGCAAGTAATGACCGAATTAAATGCTATTGCTGATGAAGTGACTACAAGGGATCTTAAGGGACGAACAGATTTTACTAGGTATAGTTTTGTTACTATTGATGGTGATGACTCAAGAGACTTTGATGATGCAGTATATGCTCAGGAAGAGGGTGATGGGTATGCGTTAAAAGTAGCCATTGCTGATGTTGGGCATTATGTTACCCCAAATACTGCACTTGATGAGTGTGCCAAAGACCGTGGAAACTCAGTATATTTTCCTCGTTTTGTAGTGCCAATGCTCCCAAAAAAACTTTCAAATGGCTTATGCTCATTAAATGAGAGGGTTACGCGACTTGCTTTAGTCTGTAGTATGCATATTAATGCATTCGGGGAGGTGACTTCCTATCAATTTGAAAATGGCTATATTTGCTCTCACAAACGCCTAACGTATTCTCAGGTGAATGATTATTTTGCAGGTGATACCAACCTTGGCAGTAGTGAAGTTACAAAGAATATTGATACACTCTATCAAGTATATAAATTATTAAAACTCAACCGCCAAAAGTTAGGATTGATTGAATTTGAGCGTTTAGAAAGCAAAATAGTATTTAATGATAATGGCAAAATTGAAAAAATTGCACCTTATCAGCGTGGAAAAAGCCATAAGTTGATTGAAGAATGCATGTTGATTGCCAATAAATCTGCAGGTGATTTTCTCACCGAACACGGGGCAAAATTTTTATATCGTTCGCACCCCAAACCAGATGGTGAAAAACTCATGACCACTCGCACATTTCTAAAAACCTTTGGCCTAGAACTCGGCGGGGGCAGTGATCCTACAGCAAAAGATTTTGCTAAAGTGCTTAAAGCAGCAAAACACAAACCAGAGAATAATGTCATCAAGACTCTAATGTTGCGTTCTATGAGTCAAGCGATTTATACTCCCGATATTCCCTATCATTTTGGCTTGGCATTTGAAAACTATACGCATTTTACTTCTCCGATTCGTCGTTATGCTGACCTGATAACCCATCGTGCTATTAAATATATTTTGCAAAATTCTCAGTACCATATTGAATCTCTGGGAGAAATTGGTCAGCATATTTCTATGACTGAACGTCGTGCTGACGATGCTTCACGAGATAGTGAGCGTTGGTTAAAATGCGAATATATGATGACCAAGGTAGGACAGGAATATACTGGTACTATTTCTGGGGTAATGGGTTTTGGCTTATTTGTTGAACTTAATGAATTATTAGTAGATGGCTTGGTAAAAATAGAATCCTTAGCAGGATATTACATCTATGATGCTACAACCATTTCATTGCACTTAAGAAATGGTACAAAAAGTTATAAACTTGGTGACCAAGTGCAGGTAGTGATAGCTAGTGTTAATCTTGAGCGTAGAGAAATTAATTTACTTATGAGTAGTTAAATGATGATATTTCTGAAAGTATTGTGTGGATGTATTGCACTCTTTCCATTGAGAATTATAAGAGGTGCGGGGATAGTAATTGGTAATTTTCTCTGGCTAGTTCCGAGTCGGCGCCGAGTAACTGAGCAAAATATTAACCTATGTTTTCCTCATTTATCACCAACTCGCAGAAAAACACTTGTTAAACAGGCCTTAATTGAAATTGCTAAATATAGTCTGGAAAATTGTTTTATTTGGCAAAGAAGTTTTAGTGATAATCAAAAATATATTCTTGAAAGCGAGGGATTAGAGCTCTTAAATACTCAAAAACCTACTATATTACTTATTCCACATTTTGGTGGATTTGAAATCACAGGGAGAGTTATTTCTCTGATTCGCCCAATACATGTTTTATATAAAAAAATAAAAAATCCTAAAGTTGAACAATTGATATTTAAGTATAGAAATCAACAACAACTATATCTTCATGCTACAAATAGAGAAGGGATTAAGCAGCTTACTTCAGCACTAAGACAAAACGAACTGGTAGGAATTTTGCCAGATCATCATTCAAGTGGTGGGTCTGTACGCACTTCCTTTATGGGTATCCCTACCAATACTACTACTTTGCTGTGTAAACTCGCATTAAAATACGAAACCGATGTATTGTTAACCTATGCACTACGTATTCCTAATGGCTATAAGTTGGTAGTAACTAAAAAAGATATTTATGCTGATACAATAGAAGATAGCGTACAAAGTATGCAAAATGTAATTGTTGATTTAGTGACACAATATCCTGAGCAATATTTATGGAGTTACAAAAGGTTTAGGCAAACATTTGATTATGCAAACAATAAATTTAAAGATTAATCATGAGTTTTTTTAAAGATTTAGACAGTGTATTTGACCGAGATCCTGCTGCTCGCACTAAGTTTGAAATTATTACCTGTTATGCAGGAGTACAAGCAATACTCATACACCGATTGTCTCATTGGTTATGGCAAAAAAAATTAAAATGGTTGGCACGGTTTATTTCTAGTTTTGCTCGGTTTATTACTGGAATTGAAATTCACCCTGGAGCACAAATTGGTGAACGATTTTTTATTGACCACGGTATGGGTGTTGTGATTGGTGAAGACGCGGTTATTGGTGATGATTGTACTATTTATCACGGAGTTACTCTGGGTGGTACTACTTGGCAAAAAGGAAAGCGACACCCTACACTAAAGAACAATGTGGTCATTGGTGCTGGGGCTAAAATTTTGGGTCCTATTACTCTTGAAGAAGGTGCTCGTATTGGCTCTAATGCAGTAGTGGTGAAAGATGTGTCTAGAGATGAAACAGTAGTAGGGGTTCCTGGTAGGGCACTTTCTAAAACTAAACATGCACGGTTTGATGCCTATGGGGTAAGTAGTGACGACGACCCTACTAATGACCGTATTCGTAAGCTAGAAGAGCAAGTAGAAAAACTGACTCAGTTACGCTCAGAAGAATAATAGCATTCACAATATAATGGAAGATAAGAACTATTTAGAAACTGTATTGCAGGGGCGGTTTGAGGGCATTATGGATTTGGATGTGTGTGACACTTTGCTTTCTTACTTGTTAGCACATCCTACTGACTGGTTTATCTATGATTTAGATGCTCCAGTGCCAAAGGCTCCTTGTGAGGCAGTAGAATTTACCATGCGAGTTACTACTATTAAAGATATTATAGCCACTAAGCATACCCAGCGCTATTGTGGGATTGTGTATACTGACTCAATACAAGCACCTACTATTGTGAAAATATTTCATCCTGATAATGTGGGTAAATCGTGTGGTAGTAGTGAAACACCACCACTGCCTAAATGGATTATTTCAAAAATAGCTCCAGTTACTATTGAGGCAGAGCAGCCTCAAATATCTCGGTTTAAGAACCTCTTTTCTTTATAGTATTACAGAGTATCTAACAGGGTACGCATACTTTTTTTAGCAGTTGCTAGGTCAATATGCTCAACCATAACCCGAAGGAGCGATTCTGTACCAGATTTACGAATTAACACTCTGCCTTTACCAGCAAATGCTAGTTCAAGATCATGTTTGCACGCCATGATAGCAGAATCTTCTAGGATAAATTCAGGTGATATTTTGACATTGTTGAGTAATTGAGGATACTTGGTTACTTGCTTGCTAATTGCATGTAATGACTCATCATAACTACGCATTACTTCTAATATTTGCAGGGCAGCAATAATGCCATCACCTGTAGAAGTATGTTCGCTACAAATTATGTGACCTGATCCTTCCCCACCCAGCACAGCATTATTTTTGTGCATTTCCTCTAGGACGAATCTATCTCCTACTTTTGCTTCTATAAAACTCATGCCATTAGTCATAAGTGCATTACGAATCCCAATATTAGTCATTTGTGTACCTATCACTACATCATTTGTTAGGCGGTGTTGTTCTTTGTAATATTTAGCAATAATATATAAAATTTCATCCCCATCAATCACATTACCTTTATGATCTACTAGAATTACCCGATCTCCATCACCATCAAAGGCAATGCCAATATCTGCTTGTTGTTCTAGCACTACTTTCGCAAGCTTTTCTGGAGCAGTTGAGCCACAGTTATGGTTGATGTTCATGCCATTTGGTTTATCATTAATCGTGATAACCTTTGCTCCTAGTTCTTTAAATACTGCAGAAGCAATATGGTAGGTTGCACCATGTGCGGTATCAACCACAATGGTAAGAGAGTTTAAATGCAATGCTCGATTAAATGATGCTTTGCAAAATTCAATATATCGCCCAATCGCCTGAGTGTGACGCACAGCTTTGCCAATTTTTTTGCCATCGACTTTAATATCTTGCTGCAATATTTTTGTGATTTGCTCTTGCTCAGTCTCACTAAATTTGGTACCAAGATGCGAGAAAAACTTCACGCCATTATCACTCCAAGTATTATGAGAAGCACTAATAATACCTCCTGCTGAGGCATAATAGGTTTTAGTCAGGTAGGCAATAGCTGGTGTGGGCATTGGCCCTAATAGACCGACATCTGTACCACTAGCAAGTAATCCTGATTGCAGACTAGACTCAAGCATATAGCCAGATAGTCGGGTATCCTTGCCGATAATGACACTCGGGTGTTCAAACCTATCTTTGAGCATCGTACCGACTGCATACCCTAAACGCATAAATGCTTCAGAAGTAATAGGATGTATACCTACTTCACCGCGAATACCGTCAGTACCAAAAGGAATATCTAACATTATTGTATTACCTGTGTGTGCTTAAGCACTGCTATCATATCAGAAGTTTCTTTAGGATTATGCGTGCGAATAATATCTGCTCCTTTTTGGATGGCGAGTTGATTAAATGCTGTGGAGGCTGCAACCCTGCCAGAAACCTCTCTCCCACCTAGTATTTTATCAAATATTGATTTGTTAGAGATTCCAATCAAGAGTTTAGTACCAAAGGTGGTAAATTCTTCAAGACGCTGAATGATTTCAATATTATGTTCATAGCTTTTACCAAAGCCAAACCCTGGATCAATAATTACTCTGTTGGAGTCAATATGGTATCGTGCAAATTCTTCGAGTTTTGTTTCAAAAAAGAGTTTGAGTTCGTCTACTACATTGGCATATGTGGGGTTATCTTGCATGGTTTGTGGAGTACCTTGCATATGCATGACACAAATATCACAGGAATGCTCTGCCACTACTGCAAGTGATTCACAAGTGCGAAACCCATAAATATCATTAATCATAGACACCCCGTGTGTTAGTACCTTAGACATTACTTCGGGTTTATAGGTATCTATAGATATACATACATCAGGTTGGCTATTTTTTAGAGCGCGAATAACAGGTACTACACGCTCTAATTCTTCTTCTAGAGAAACTGTTTGAGCATAAGGCCTGGAAGATTCTCCGCCAATATCAATAATTGTTGCTCCATCGTTAAGCATGGCCATCGCATGCTTAGAAGCAATATGAGTATCTAAAAACTTACCACCATCACTAAATGAATCTGGGGTGATATTAAGTACCCCCATAATATCAATGTGCTTCACTGGTTGTTAGACAAATTTTTTCAGGATTCTACCTGTGGTGTTGTCCGTATACACAGGTGGTTCTTTTGGAGTATTTTCAGGAGAGCCTCGACCAATCTCTTCACTCATTTCATCAGAATCAGTAATTTCCTGAGCATCACCAATATCAATACGGTTCATCAGGTTATCAATTTGCCCCTCATCTATTGTTTCAAATTTGATGAGTGCAGCTGCCATATTGTCTAAAATATCACGATTTTCTTCTAAGATAGTACGTGCACGAGCATAGTTTTTATCAATCAGCTCTTTGATTTCTTTATCTACGAGTTGCGAAGTTGCTTCACTAATTTGATTGTTTTTAGTGGTTTGACGTCCTAAAAAAACTTCACCTTCTTCTTCTCCATAAGCAATTGCCCCAAGGGTTTCACTCATACCCCATTGCTTCACCATTTTATGAGCAATTTCAGTAGCGCGTTCAATATCATTACTTGCCCCAGTAGTGACAGCATCACCGCCGTAAATCAGCTCTTCAGCAATCCGACCACCAAATAATGATGATATTTGTGAGTTTAGTTTCGTTTTAGAGACACTATAGCTATCTTTTTCAGGTAAGAACATAGTAACACCGAGTGCTCTACCTCTAGGGATGATAGTTACTTTATATACTGGGTCATGTTCTGGTACGAGTCGCCCAACAATTGCATGTCCTGCTTCATGGTAGGCGGTGAGTTCTTTTTCTTTTTCATCCATCACCATGCTTTTACGCTCACTCCCCATCATGATTTTGTCTTTTGCACTTTCAAACTCTTTCATGCCCACAATTTCTTTACTTTCACGTGCTGCCATTAGTGCTGCTTCATTACATAAGTTTGCTAAATCAGCTCCAGAGAACCCAGGAGTACCTCTGGCAATATCGAGTGGTTTCACATTTTTTGCAATAGGGAGTTTGCGCATATGTACTTTTAAAATAGCTTCACGCCCAGGTAAGTCAGGTAAGCCAACGACCACTTGACGATCAAAACGCCCAGGGCGTAATAATGCTTTATCTAACACATCAGGACGGTTCGTAGCAGCGATGATAATCACCCCTGAGTTGCCCTCAAAACCATCCATTTCTACTAGAATTTGGTTTAGTGTTTGCTCTCGCTCATCGTGTCCACCACCCATGCCTGCCCCACGTTGGCGTCCTACAGCATCAATTTCATCAATAAAGATAATGCATGGTGCTTTTTTCTTAGCTTCATTAAACATGTCACGTACACGAGAAGCACCTACGCCCACAAACATTTCTACAAAGTCAGAACCCGAAATAAAGAAAAATGGTACATTAGCCTCACCAGCAATGGCTTTAGCGAGTAAGGTTTTGCCAGTTCCTGGAGGGCCAACCATTAAAATCCCTTTGGGGATGCTTCCGCCGAGTTTGGTAAATTTCATCGGATCTCTTAGAAAGTCCACTACTTCTTTGACTTCTTCTTTTGCCTCTTCCACACCAGCCACGTCTTCGAAGGTTTTTTTACCTTCACTTTCTTTATCAATCAGGCGTGCTTTAGATTTGCCAAAGCTCATTGGATTCCCCCCCGGCATGCCACCACCTAGCCCTTTCATAGAATACAAAATAATGCCAATCAAAAGCAGCATTGGAGCAATAGAAATTAATAAGTCACGCATGAGACTAGATTTTTCTGGTGGAGTAGAATTAACTGCTACGTTGTTATCGAGTAAGTCACCCATAAGACCTAAATCTCCAGGATTATAAGTAGAAAACTCAACACCATTAGTGGTAGTACCAGTGATTTGTTTACCAGCAATTTTCACGGTAGCTACTTGACCAGTTTTGACACTGCTAATGAAGTCAGAATAGCTCATTTCATTAGTTTGCTTAGTATCAAAATTATTGACCAGTGAATAAATTCCTACTCCAATTACGACCCATAACAACAAATTTTTAAACATGTTTACCCACGCCTTTTAAAAAAGAAAATATACCATAAGTGCTAATATTTTTAGCATAAAATACTTTGATTATCACTCATATATAGTAAGAGGAATGCATAATTTCAAGGGTATTGTACTGTTATTTTTGGTTTTAGGGACATTGACCAGTTGTGGTTTTACTAAAAAATCGTTAACTACTCCGACTACAACCAATTTTGGTATTAGTGGTCCATTTGGTGATTTTAATGCATTAGTTCAAGCAAAGCTAAATCCGGCTATTAATTCAGAGACAACGGTTACTATTTCACAAGTTAGTCAAGAAAAATTCGAAGAAGCCTACCGCTCAGACAAGGTGAGTATTCATAGATTAGTAGTAACAGTTGAGTTTAGTATGAAAAATGGTGGACACACACCTATTACTCATACACTTACCAGTCAAAAGTTTATCAACACAGCGCAAACTAGTTCTAGAACTACACAAGAACAAGAGGCATATGCTGCTATGACTGAGGAGCTTGTGAGCCAGCTCATTGCTATCGTGCATGCGCATCAGTAGTGAGGTATTACCACAATCACTAGATGCAACTCATACGATCTATGGGTTATTTGGGGTAGAATCGCTACTAATTGATACTTCACTGACCACACTTTACCAGCATCTTAAAAACCATTCTTATGACTATAAGGTCCCGTTTGATATTGCGGCGAATACGAGTATTCAGCCGGTACTTGATGAATGTAATAATGTGTCGTTATTTAGTCCGCATAAAATAATTGAACTACGTATTTCTAGTACTGCTACTAAAGTTATTAATGGTATTAAAACGTTACTTGCACATCAGCGCAAGGGAGTTGTACTTATCATGATTTTTGGCGAACTCACTTGGCAACAGCAAAAAACCAAGTGGTTTACTGAGCTTGCTCAGCAATCTCTGCTCATCGAGCATGCTACCATTGAGCCTAGAATGATGTCGAGCTGGATAACCCGTACTGCCCAAACTATGGGTATTGTCCTGACATCACAGGTAGCTAATGCTATTGCTGAGGCGAATGCGTATAATTTACTCAGTGCCTATAATGAACTGCAAAAAATAGAGCTTATGTACGATGAGTTGGGCGATGTTAATGATGAGCAACTGCTCAAGCAACTCAGTAATAACTCAAAATATGGTATTTATAATTTAGTGGATTCAGCGCTCATGGGCAATACTGCATTGGTATGTGAAATATATCATCAGGGAAATTTTGAATACAGTCATTTGGTAAATGTATTATATATCCAACTTAACCAATTGGCAGCGATTTACATAGAGGCAAAGCACAACGGACTTGACAAAGCCATCGCAAATCAGAGAGTTTGGAAAAGTAAGATAAATATTATAAAATCAGCTTTAGCAAGAAATACACTCTCTAAAATACAACAATTATTAGTATTACTTGGGCGCGTAGAGCGAAGCATAAAAGGGCGAGATACTCTTGTTGTGCAGCACAAAGCACTAGACATATTAGTTTCTTTATCAACCTAATTGGATACATCAATGAATAAATTACACGAGTTTGCAAGGGCAGCTAAACAAGCAAAAGCAGTAATGACCACTGCGACTACAGAGCAAAAAAATAGTGTATTAACACATCTTATTTCTCACATTACTGCGAATACTAATACAATTTTGGCAGCAAATGCTAAAGATATTGCTTTAGGTCATGAGCGCAATCTTGCTGATTCATTACTTGATAGACTGATGTTAAATGAAGAGAGAATTGCAGGTATTATTACTAGTCTTAACCAAATTATTGCCTTACGTGATCCAGTAGGTGAGATTACGGAACTAGAATATATGCCAAGTGGCATTCAGGTAGGCAAAATGCGCGTACCTCTTGGGGTGGTGGGCATTATTTACGAATCACGCCCTAATGTCACCATTGATGCAGCCGCCTTATGCTTAAAGAGTGGTAATGTCACTATTTTGCGTGGTGGCAAGGAAGCTCTACATTCTAATATTGCCTTGCATACGTGTATTGCTCAGAGTCTCATTGATACTGGACTTGATAGTAATGCAGTACAACTCATTACAGATACCAATAGAGCATTGGTCTCAGAATTAGTGTCTAATGAAGACTACATTGATGTAGTAATCCCCAGAGGGGGTAAAGGGCTCGTACAAGCGATTAAAGATAGTGCTAAAGTACCAGTCATTAAACATCTTGATGGAGTATGTCATACATATATTGATGAATTAGCAGATAAGAAAAAAGCAATTGATATAGCCTATAACGCCAAAACCAGAAGGTATGGGGTGTGTAACGCTATGGAAACGTTACTAATTCATGCAGATTTTGCTACTGATGCGGTGAGTGAGCTGATAGAAAAATATATTCAAAAAGGCGTAGAACTCAGAGGGTGTGAGCGCATGGTAGCACTTGATGAGCGGATTATTCCTGCAACTGAAGCTGACTGGTCTACAGAATATCTTGATGCAATCTTATCAATCAAAATGGTTGATTCTATGGAGGAAGCTATTGTACATATCAACACTTATGGTTCTGGTCACACTGAGAGCATTGTCTGTGAAAGTGTGACTAAGGGCAGAATCTTTTTAAGTGCAGTAGATTCTTCTTCAGTGATGATTAATGCTTCTACGGGCTTTGCAGATGGGTTTGAATACGGACTTGGGGCGGAAATTGGCATTTCAACTGATAAATTTCACGCCAGAGGTCCAGTAGGTTTGGCAGGACTTACCTCACAAAAATTTATTGTTCTCGGAGATGGACATATTCGCCCATAATATATACTTCAAACAGTAACTAAATTAAGGGTACTAGAGCAGTATTATTGATAAAATTAAGATTTAGATGCACACTCATTTATGACTCATCAAGTAACAAATTTAAAGTCTGGTAATACATTTACTGTTAGTGATACTACGGTATTGCAAGCAGCGCTTGATGCGGGGTTGAATTACCCATATGGCTGTAGAAACGGTTTTTGTGGACGTTGTAAAGCGCATATTGCTGGAGGGAAAATACATTACAAAGGAGATATTCCACCAGGGATTCGTGAAGATGAGCTTGCAGACTTTGCGTTATTATGTCAGTGCTTCGCTGATTCTGATTTAGAAATTAATATTGATGAACTCGTTCCAGAGGTACGAGTATCTACCTTTGCTGCACAAATCACTGAGGTGGTGATGCTTAATCATGATGTAGTAAAACTCGTACTCACCACAGAAACTGCTGTAAAGTATCTTTCTGGACAGTATGTAGATATTGGCTATAGTTCTGCTGAGCATACCTTTGAGCCTAGGGCATTTTCTATTGCCAATCAATCTGGGAGTAATACCTTAGAGTTTCATATCCGTGTGATTGCTGGAGGAGAATTTACCACCTTTTTAGCCCAACATTTGCCTGTTGGTGAGCAAGTAGAGGTTACAGGTCCTAAAGGTGACTTTTATCTCAGAAACACCAATGATAAAGATATTATATTAGTTGCAGGGGGTACTGGGCTCGCTCCAGTAAAAGCGATTTTGGAAGAATTAAAAGCCAATGATGACCCAAGAAATATCACTTTATATTGGGGCGTGAGAGACATGGGAGATATTTATTTTGACTTCACTACCCTTGCAGGGAGTGAAAATATTACGTATATTCCAGTACTTTCCCAACCAAGTGCGGACTGGAAAGGTCGCACAGGCTATGTGCATTCGGCATTACTTGAAGATATTACAGACTTTGGCAATTATGCAGTATATACCTGCGGACCACCAGTTATGGTGGAGGCAGTAGCTACTGCATGTAGTGAACATGGGCTTTCTAAACAAAACTTTTATAATGATAGTTTTGAATTTAACACTATAACTAACTAATACCGATGATGCAACAGCACCTAGAAGAAATGCTAACTTTGACCTTTGCCCCGAGTTATTTGGAGGTGGTTAATGAATCACATAATCACTCAGGAGATAGAACAGAATCTCATTTTAAAATTATTGTAGTAAGTGAAAAATTTGAGGGTATGTCTCTGTTAAACAGGCACCGCAGTATCAATGAACTTTTTAGAGAAGAGCTTACGCACATTCATGCATTAGCAATGCATACCTACACCCCAAGCGAATGGCATAAGAAAACCACCAAGCCAATGTCACCTAAATGTATGGGTGGTAGCAAATAAGACTATGAAATACGCTACTCTTACTCTGATGCTCTGGGGTTGTTTATTTGGGAGTGTGAGTGCAAACTCTAGTACGACTAACCTATGGGAAGAGATTAGTAATAATCATTCCCTCACAGGCTATGAAAAGGATAATGGACTGTTTTGGCATATTAAATGGTTTAAAGAAAACCCTGATTATCTTACCCGAGTAACGAAGCGTGCCCAGCCCTACTTAAAAATCGTACTTGATGAAGTAAAAAAGCGTAATTTACCCTATGAGTTGGCCTTATTGCCTATTGTAGAAAGTGCATATTATCCCTTCTCTTATTCTCATGGTACGGCTTCTGGGTTGTGGCAATTTATCGGCTCTACTGGGAAGTTGTATGGATTACGCCAAGATTTTTGGGTAGATGAACGCCGTGATATTGTGAAGTCCACCAGAGCAGCATTGCAATATTTACAAAATTTATATACTTTATTTGGTGATTGGCAGTTAGCTATTGCTTCTTATAATTCTGGTCCCGGCAGGGTACAACGTGCTATTGCTAAAAATAAACGCTTAGGGCGCAAAACAGACTTTTGGCATATCAAACTCCCTGACGAAACCAGAGGGTATTTACCACGACTACTTGCAGTTGCCACCCTTATTAAACACCCTGAAAAATATGGACAAGTTATTACCCCGGTATATGATGAAGAAGTACTTACTTCTGTTTTTTTGAAAGGACAATTAGATATTTCTCTAATTAGTGAGTTTACTGGTCTTACTCCTGATGAAATTTATGAACTCAACCCAGCACTGAACCGCTTTGCTACTCCAGAAAATTATAATTTATTATTACCAGTGGAAGTAATCAGTCAGTTTAGAACAGCACTCGGAGCATATCCCACTAGTAAACGTATTGATTGGATTCGTCATAAAGTACGCTCTGGAGATAGCTTAAGTAAGTTAGCTAGCGAGTACCGGGTAAGTACGAGTGCTATTAAAGTGATTAATGAGTTAGCATCTAATACTATTGTTATTGGGGATTACATTTTGATTCCTACTGCTCAAAAAGCCACGAGTTTTTATACTAAATCACTTGATTATCAAGAAGATATTCGCCTCAGTGAGCATAGTGAAAAAGTGGTTCACACTATTAAAAAGGGTGAATCTTTATGGGATATTTCTATGAAATATGGAGTGAGTGTAAAAAATATTGTCAAATGGAATAAACTCCCTTCTTCAACGATAGTGCAAATTGGCGATAAACTTGCAATATATAAAACAAAACCTACTAAAATGTCTACTCTAGTAAAAACAACGAAATTACGCCCTAATATTACTCGTACACTGACATACACCGTAAAAAGCGGAGATTCGTTTTGGAGTATTGCTAAGAAGTTTAAACTTACTTCGCGTGAGATAGCTTCTAGCAATAATTTAGATATCAACAAGGCACTACAACCAGGACAAAAACTCACCTTAGAGGTAAATATAGTTAATGATTAGAATCCCAATTATCAAAATTGTCTTAGCGACCTTTGCTTTATTTTTTACGCAAATCCAAAAAATATTGGAAGTATCTATTTTTCCAATATTAATTAGTCTGCCCTTTATTTTTGCCTTTGTAGAAATTATCCCACAAGTCAAAACATTAGAAGATATTCAAGGGTTGCAACTTGCACCGAGTTTTTTGCTCTATGCACTGTTATTTTTTTATGGGATGCTATGCTTAAATATTAGTTTATATCGTTTAACTTCTTTAGGAGTTCAAAGTACCCACCGCTTTGGTATTGTACCACCAGTGTTGGTGTTTAGATTGTTACCATATTTCTTTTTTGTGCAACTTATTATTATTAGTGTCTCCTTTATTCAGATTCCATTTGTCGAGCCTATTGTCTTTATGTTGATTGCGCATATCTTATTGAAATTTGTTAGTATTTCTACTGGGCTGTCAAATATCTCAAGTTTGCAATTTATTGACCGACTTAATATTGCCATCTTACAATTCATTATTCCAATAATACTCCTGATGATTGCGACCATTATTGGCTCTGGAGTGCTGATCTTAGTCATCAAAGTACTTACTATTTACTATAGTGCTATTGCACTTGGTTTTATTTTTAATAATTTACATCCACATACTTCATGATTTCTACTAGTAATATCACCATGCAATTTGGTGAAAAACCCCTATTTGAAAATATTTCTATTAAATTTTCTAATGGTAATAAATATGGACTTATTGGTGCAAATGGGGCAGGTAAATCTACATTTATGAAAATTATGACTGGTACACTCAAGCCTACCAATGGTTCGGTAACTATTGGCGAGGGAGAGCGCCTTGGGATATTATCGCAAGACCAATTTGCCTTTGATGAGCATAAACTCATTGATACCGTCATCATGGGACATAAGGCACTGTGGGAAGTGAAAAATGCTAAAGATGCACTTTATATGAAGGGCGCAGATATGACCGAAGAAGACGGCATTAAAGTTGCAGAACTAGAAATGGAATTTGCTGAAATGGACGGCTATTCTGCTGAGCCTAATGCAGGTGAACTATTACTGGGTTTAGATATTCCAGAAAGTGAGCATTATAAACTCATGAGTGAAATTGCCCCAGGTTGGAAGTTACGTGTACTCTTAGCTCAAGCACTCTTTTCAGACCCAGATATACTCTTACTTGACGAGCCTACGAATAACTTAGACATTAACTCTATTCGCTGGCTAGAAGGAATTTTACAAGAGCGTAAATCAACTATTATTGTTATTTCGCATGATAGACACTTTCTGAATACCGTATGTACTCACATGGCAGATTTAGATTATGGAGCGATAAATGTATTCCCGGGGAACTATGATGAGTTTATGATTGCATCAACCGCAATACGTGAAAAAATGCAGTCGGATAATGCTAAAAAAGAAGAAAAAATCAAAGAACTCAAACACTTTGTTTCTCGCTTTTCTGCCAATGCATCAAAATCAAAGCAAGCTACTGCACGCCTTAAGCAAATAGACAAAATAGAACTAGCAGATATTAAACCCTCTTCACGGGTGAATCCATATATTGTATTCCAACAAGATAAAGAACTCTTTAGAACTGCACTAGAAGTAAATGGTGTAAACAAATCATTTGATGATAACCACGTACTAAAAGACATCAGCTTTATGATTGAAGCAGGTGATCGTGTAGCAATTATCGGGGCAAATGGTATTGGCAAAACTACACTTCTAGAAACTCTTGTTGGTAACGTAGCAGCAGATAGCGGTAAAGTGAAGTGGAGTGAAAACGCAAGTATTGGTTACTATGCACAGGATAACTCACATGAGTTTGAAACGGATATGACCGTACTAGATTGGATGGCACAGTTTAAAACCAGCGAGCAAGACATGCAAGAGATGCGTAGTGTACTGGGCAAAATGCTATTTAATAAAGCAGCAGTGGAAAAATCAGTTACCAAACTCTCTGGCGGGGAAAAAGGGCGCATGATGTTTGGGCGCTTAATGCTGGGGAATTATAACGTTCTGGTAATGGATGAACCCACTAACCACCTTGACATGGAAAGCATTGAGGCACTAAACTTAGCCCTTGAAAACTTTGAAGGCACCTTGCTTTTTGTCTCTCATGATAGAGAATTTGTCTCTAGTCTTTCAACTAAGGTGATAGAACTCAAAGAGGATGATGTGGTGTTCTACCACGGTAATTACGAGGACTATCTTGGAAATTAACTTCGTCTTTTAAGTTTTTGCGGTGTTGCCTAATTAAAATTCTTGGTCACATATTGCATATATGCTCCCTGTGAATTTAAATTACGCGCCTTGCAAAATTCTTAAAATACTTGTTAATTTGTTATAAGGGCTTATGGCAAATGATTCTAAATCTACGATAATCTTTTTAGTTACTAAACATTTATTATATTATGCTCCAAACTATCGCAACCTATTACACCCCACTTGATGCTCATGTAGCGAGAGCACAGCTTGAAAGTGTGGGTATTCCCGCGGTGGTGACTGATGAGCATATGAATGCCGTATACGGGCATGTGGCTGGTGGCTCACGCCTACAAGTACCGAGTGAATATGCTACAAAAGCACAAGCAATACTCGCAGAAAGTGCTGATAGTAATGAGTAAATACTCCATAACTACCAAGTAAATATGGGAAAATTATGCTAAATTTGCATAAATATGGGGTGTTTTTGGAGAATTTATGCAAATTTAGCATAAATACAAATTTCACTATATAAGCATTTTATTACATTATCAATGTTTGAAATTATTGCTTCCTATTATAATCCTATGGATGCATACATCGCTAAAGGACAATTAGAAGCTCAAAATATTCCCGTAATCATCATTGATTGGAATATTGCTTTGACTGATCCTGGAATGTTATTCGCAGTAGGAGGTGTTAAAATTACCGTCCCTTCTTCATTAGTAAAAAGTGCATATAAGCTACTACAAGAATCTGCTGCAATTGATTCAACTGAATGTCGAAATTGCTTTAGTAATGATACAAGCCTCAAAAGAACTAGGAGTGCAATCTTATTTTCTATACTTGTAACTTTTTTTGCTGTGGCTCCATTCATTGTCAAGCAGAAAACAATAAAATGCAGTCAATGTGGCTATACAACAAACTATAAGAATGCTTAATATCAAATCCGCAATTAAACACTTTATAAAAGTTGATGGCTTAGATGCTGCTGCGGTATTATCTTTTTCTACTATTTTTGCGACTATTCCAATATTGACTATTGCCTTTGGGGTATTTTCTATTTCACCGTACTTTGCCCAGCTTCAGGGACATTTGGAAACATTTTTATTTGAGCAACTATTGCCACAAAATTACGATATTGCTGTGGAATATATTCGCACTTTTTTAGATAGTGCTAAGGGAATTAGTGGCTCTAGTATTTTCTTTTTATTCATTGCTGCGGTGCTGTTATTTTATAGCCTTGATAGTAAGATTAATAGGATTTATAATAGTGCTAAAAAACGCCACGTAGCAAAGGGCATAGTTATTTACCTTATTACCTTGCTAGTTGGTCCGCTATTATTGGCGTTTTCCTTATTTATTACTTCTTACATTAGTAAGCAAGAACTGTTTGTATTTGTGCCTATGGGCGGTTTATTTATTGCTGCCTTGCCTATTTTGTTGGCAACTATGGGGCTGGCACTGATGTACTTTTTTATTCCTACGCGTTCCCCGCGGTTTTTAGTCGCATTAAAAGCTGGTCTATTAGCTGCCTTCTTACTAGAGGTAGTGAAGTCTATCATGCTCATATATATTCAATACTTCCCTATGTATAAGATTATTTACGGGGCATTTGCATTTGTGTTGTTGTTTATTTTATGGGTGTATTTGAGCTGGATTATTATCTTATTTGGGGTGAGTTACTGTAAAACTCTAGAGGATAACATGAATATTTCCAACTCTTCCAACTCTCAATAAGGCACAACTCACTCATATGTTTAGCGGTATTATCGAAACCACAGGTACTATTTTAAATATTACACCTACTTCAGGTGGGTGTCAATTAACTATTTCTGTAAGTGATTTTTTACATACTACCACCATTGGTGATAGCATTAGTGTAAATGGTGTGTGCTTAACTGTGATATCCTTTACGAGTGAGCAGTTTACGGTGGATGTATCCAAGGAAACCATGCGACTTACTACCTTTGGCAGTGGTAAAGTTGGTGATATACTCAACCTTGAACACACACTTACGCTAGGCAAGGGCATTCATGGACACCTCGTAAGTGGACATGTAGACACCTTGGGCACAGTGGTGAAGATAGACGAAATTGGTGATAATTGGCACTTAGAAATTGAAATCCCGAGTGAGTTTGATAAATATATTGTGAAAAAAGGGAGTATCACTATTAATGGTGTGAGTCTTACCATAAATGCCATATCTGATAGTATTTTTGCGTTAAATATTATCCCGCATACTTTAAAATCTACTAATTTACAAGATCTTTCACAGGGTGCACAGGTAAATGTAGAAATTGATCTGATTGCCCGTCATCTGGAAAAATTAATACAGGCACAACATTGAATAAATCACCTATTACTGAACTCTTAGCAGATTTCAAAGCTGGAAAAATGGTCATCTTATTAGATGATGAAGACCGTGAAAATGAAGGAGATCTCATTCTTGCTGCAGAAAAAGTCACCCCAGAAGCCATTAATTTTATGGCAACACATGGGCGTGGGTTAATTTGTCTTACACTTACTAAAAACAAATGTGATATTCTTGACTTACCGCTCATGGTCAGTCGTAATGGTGATACTCAGAGTACCAACTTTACCTTATCTATTGAGGCGAGCAAGGGGGTGACTACAGGGATTTCTGCGAGCGATCGTGCAACGACTATTTTGGCTGCTGTGAATGCTGATGCGACTAAAGAAGATATTGTCTCTCCAGGGCATATTTTTCCACTTATGGCTAGAGAAGGCGGAGTGCTTATTAGAGCAGGGCACACCGAAGCAGGCTGTGATTTAGCAGGGCTGTGTGCACTTGAACCTGCATCAGTCATTGTAGAAATTTTAAATGAAGATGGCACAATGGCACGTCGTGATGATATTGAAGCCTTTGCTGATACGCACGGTATCAAGTGGGGCACGATTGAAGACTTGATTAGCTACCGCTTGAGCAATGAGCAAACCATTGAGAAAGTAGCGACACAAGAGTTTGAGTCTATGTATGGTAGCTTTACCAAAATCACCTATATAGACTCAATTTATGGCTCTGAACATATTGTCTTACAAAGCGGAGAAATTAGTGAGCATACCAATGTGCGGGTACATGTGGAAAATTTAGTAGATGACATGCTCGGTAAACAAACATCGCATAATATTAGCAACGTATTACAATATATTAATCAATATTCAGGAGTATTTGTCCTATTGCGTAAGGAAACTTCAGCCAAAGATGACTATAAAACCTATGGTATTGGAGCACAAATCTTAGCTGATTTAGGCATTACGAGTATGAACCTGATTAACAAACCAAATACGTATAAACCAAATACCTTTAAAGGCTTTGGGCTTTCTATTAACTCTTATATTCAATTATGATATATCGTTTTGCAGATGCGGATAAAACCCCGTTACAACATAAAAAAATAGCTATTATTGCAGCGAATTTTTATGAGGAAATTGTCGAAAATTTGCTCACAAAATCTAAAGAAGTATTAGCTGAGTATCAAGTAGAGAATTATGATGTGTTATATGCTCCAGGAGCATTTGAGATTCCGTTTATGTGCGAGCAACTCATTACTCAATATGATGGTATTATCACCCTAGGGGCAGTCATTCAGGGTGAAACTCCGCACTTTGATTTTGTTTGTAATGAGTGTGCAAATGGGGTGCGTTCTATTAGTGTGGCGCATAACAAGCCCATTAGTTTTGGAGTACTTACCACCAACAATATGGAACAAGCTATAGGCAGAGCAGGGGGGTATAAAGGCAACAAAGGCGAGGAAGCGACAATTGCATTATTAGATTCGTTATTATTTGCTGAGTCATTATCGTAATGACTATTCTTACGCCTAAACAACGCTCTCGTTTATTTATCACCCAAGCACTCTATCAGTGGCAACTTACGGGCGATAACTTAGAGTTATTGCATGACCAATTTATAGAGAAAAAAGAAGGGAAAATTTCTAAAGGATTTTTTACTGAATTATTTGAGGGGATTACTACTCATTTGGCTGAGCTTGATTTGATTATTGATGCGTATAACTTAGAGATAGCTCCTGTTGAACGTGCGATATTATACTTAGGTATTTATGAACTCAAATATACCTTGCAAACTCCATATAAAGTAGTCATTAACGAATGCTTAAATTTAGCTGAGAGTATTGGTGCAGAGGGTTCGTTTAAACTCATCAATGCAACACTGGATAAATGCAGTAAAGAGATGCGCATCCATGAGCAATAGTCTCACTCACTAAGCAGATGAATCATAGTCCTATTGTTATTACTGGTTGTGCAACTGGAATTGGTCGTGATATTGCACTCACTTTATCTGAAAACGGTTATCAGGTCATTGCCACAGTACGCCAAGAAAAAGACATGCAATTTTATATTGATGCACATATTGAGTGTTATCAACTAGATCTGAGCTCCAGTGACTCCATCCACACTGCTACTAAGCAGATTTTAGCAAAGCATGCGAAACTGCTAGGACTCATTCATAACGGTGCATATGGGCAACCTGGAGCACTCATGGATATTTCTCGTGAAGTGCTAACACAGCAATTTGAGACGAATGTATTTGGCACGCATGAATTGACTACTAGGCTACTCCCTGCCTTACTTGCTCATGAGCAGGGGCGAATGATATATATTAGCTCTATACTTGGCTTTGTGGCAGCCCCGATGCGTGGAGCATATAATAGTTCTAAGTTTGCCTTAGAGGGGTTAGCTGCTACGCTTCGTTTAGAACTTGAAGATACCAACTTAAAGATTGCTGTGATTCAGCCCGGACCTATACAGACAGCGTTTCGGGCAAATGCTCTCGCACGATTTAAACAACATATTAATACTAAAGAGAGTAGATATAGCCAGCTATATGAACAAACACTAGGCAGACTTGAAAGTCAAACAAGCAATAACAAGTGGACTCTTCCCCCAAGTGCGGTGACAAAAGCGGTGATTCATGCGCTAGGTAAATCACCAAAGCGATATTATAGTATTACTTTACCGACTAAGGTTATGCGCTGGTTATTACGTATCTTACCATATTCTCTGATAGATGCCATTATGCGTAAGCAATAACCTTGCTATTCTCCCATTCAAACTGGGTGAAGCAGTGGTAAATTAGAGTAAAATTTTATCCATTATATTTTGTGTACATCTTGTGGCATTATTACAAATTTTAGAACCAGGAGAAAAAAGCGAACCGCATCAGCATAAGCTTGCAGTAGGGATTGACCTAGGCACTACAAATTCACTCGTAGCAAGTGTTATGAGTGGGCTGCCGAAAATTCTGCGTAATGCTCATAATCAAAGCATTACCCCGTCTGTAGTGTATTTAGGTGGTGATTCCCCAGTAGTGGGTACTCCTGCAATAGAACACTTAGCTACTACGCCAAGTGATACTATTAGTTCAGTAAAGCGCTTTATTGGGTTGGGTAGCGATGATATAGTAAAAGAAGAATTTCCGTATTCATTTGCTAGTGGTGATGATATCGTATTGCAAACTACGCTTGGGCATATTACTCCGCTAGAGGTGTCTAGTTTGATTTTAACTGAGCTGAAAATGATTGCAGAGGCTAATCTTGGTGGTGATTTAGTAGGATGTGTGATTACCGTACCTGCATATTTTAATGATGCTCAGCGTAATACCACAAAGCAAGCAGCAGGTCTCAGTGGGCTTAATGTATTACGCCTGATTAACGAACCTACAGCTGCAGCGTTAGCATATGGGTTAGACTCTGGTGAGAAGGGTATATTTGTAGTCTATGACTTAGGTGGGGGTACGTTTGATGTTTCGGTGCTTGAGTTTGCCGAAGGGGTGTTTAAAGTGCTTGCAACAGGCGGAGATGCTCGCTTGGGTGGTGACGACTTTGATGCACTAATTTATGAAGATGCTATCACCAAACATCCAGAATTTGGGGCAACTGAACACACCAAGCAGCAACTTAGAATAGCGAGCAAACAAGCCAAAGAAGCATTAACTCTTGAGGAGCAAGATACTATTACTATAGAAAATATTAGCTATACCATTACTAAAAAGCAATTTGTGCACTTAGCCGAGCCATTAGTGAAGCAAACATTACGCATTATTAAGCGGGTATTGCGTGATGCTCAGTTGACTCCCCTAGAAATAAAAGAAGTAATTATGGTGGGTGGTTCTACCCGTATGCCGATAGTGAAAGATGCGGTATCAGAGTTATTTGGTAAAGCAGTAAAAGATGATATTAATCCAGATGAAGTGGTAGCAATTGGTGCAAGCATCTTAGCTCATACCTTAGCAGGTAATAAATCAATTAATAATGCAGTATTACTTGATGTTATCCCATTATCACTAGGGATTGAAACTATGGGTGGGTTAAATGAAAAAGTAATTCACCGTAATACTACTATTCCTATTACTAGAGTACAGGAATTTACTACCTACAAAGATGGGCAAACTGCCATGAGTTTACATATTGTGCAAGGCGAGCGTGAATTAGTGGAAGATTGTCGCTCACTTGCGAAATTTTCACTTACAGGCATTCCGCCTATGGTTGCAGGGAGCGCACGTATTAAAGTCACCTTTAATGTTGATAGTGATGGCTTATTAACGGTAACAGGTGAAGAAACTAGTACTGGAGTAGTCTCTGAAATTGAAATCCAACCTTCTTTTGGACTCAAAGACTCTGAAGTAGAAGCAATGTTAAAAGAGAGTATTATTCATGCGAGTAGTGATATTGAAAAAAGACAACTCAATGAAGCAATACTAGATGCCCAGCGCTCATTAGAGGCATTAGAATCAGCATTGGCACAAGACATGCATTTACTAACTACTGAAGAGCTTGCACCTATTACCGCTGCTCAACAAGAGCTCATGAGCGTATTAGAGTCTGGTGATGAAGAGCTGATAAAAACTACGAGAGCATCGCTAGAAAAAACTAGCGAATTTTTTGTTGCTAGACGCATGAATCTTGCTGTTACCTCTGCCATGAAAGATCATAATATTACTGAATTTAGCAATTAAGGAGTACCTATGCCAAAAATTACCGTACACCCGCACCACGAACTTGTTCCCCAAACTACTGAGATATTTGCTGAACCTGGGCAAAGTATTTGTCATGCCCTCTTAGAAAATGGCATAGATATTGAGCACGCCTGTGAAATGAGTAATGCATGTACCACTTGTCACATTTATATTCACAAAGGATTTAACGAGTTACCAGAAAGTGATGAAATCGAAGACGATCTTTTGGATAAAGCATGGGGGCTGAAAATGAATTCACGCCTTTCTTGTCAAGCTATTGTTGGGGATATCGATTTGGAAATTGAGATTCCAAAATATACGATCAATCAAGTGAGCGAACACAACTAAATTTACTTCGTCTTTTTGGTTTATGCTTTGTTAAACTGCATAATTTCCTTGGTCATTTGCAATTCGCAAACTCTCTTCGTAAATTCTTTGTTCGCCTTGCCTAAAGAACAAATACTCGTAAATTACCTCTTTGTTAAGAAGCGAATATTTTTATGTGTTTGCCAGGCGTGTGATAAAAATACGATTGAGCGTATGAGTAGTACGTGATTGAGTGTTTTTAGAAACACAACACAGCAAACATAAAAAAGATGACGCTTATTTAGGAAATGGCGTCGTTAATTTGCAAGATTGGGAGCAATATTGATAGCACTATCACAAGTACAATCCCACCCATAAATAACATCATCAGTGGTTCAAATGAGCTTAATATTTTCTTAATCGTATTATCTACCTCATACTCTCCGCTATCTGCGGCTTTATCTAGCATACTAGAGAGTTGTGAAGATTTTTCCCCACTGGCTATCATATACAGCATCATTTGTGGTAATGAGTGGTATTGTTTGAGTGCACCATAAATACTAGAACCTTCTTTGACTTTGGTTGTTGCTTTAGTAATTGCTGATTTCATTGGCAGAAATTTCACCACATTAGCGCTATAGGTGAGTGCTTCTATCATGGGCGTATTACTTGCATGCAAAATAGAAAGTGTACGGGCAAAGCGGGTAGAATTGGTTAGCAATGTGAGTCTGCCAAGGACTGGTATTTTGACCACAATACGTTGCCAACCTTCTTTAATGGTAGGAGAGCGAAATAATATATTAATCAGGATAATACAGGCAATAATTCCAATAATGAGACTAAAGGTGTATTCTTGTAAAAACTCACTAATGCTAATTACTGTTAGTGTGATAGGCGGGAGTTCTTGCTCTAGTTGGGTAAATACTTCGGTGATTTGCGGGACTACATAGGTTAGTAAGGCAAAAATAATCAGCAGTGATACGACTGAGATAATTATAGGGTAGGTTGTAGCAGCACTAATTTTTTTCTTAAATTCGTATTGTTTTTCTACTTCGGTACTGAGGCGTTCTAATACGGTAGTGAGGTTTGACCCCTTCTCTCCAGATTGAATGCTGGCAATAACGTATTCATCAAAGGCATTGGTTTCACTCATTGCTTGATGCAGAGGCATTCCTGAAATCACTCCAGAGTGAACCAAGGATACTATTTTATTTAAGCGTTTGTTACTGGTATCTTGTTTGATAGTATTGAGTGATTCATCTATAGGCACACTGGCACCAATAAGTGAGGAAAGTTGTCTGGTAAAACTCACCATATCAGCTGGTGTTAGACTTACTGCAAATAATGATGAAGTAGATTTTTCTTTGACTTGATTAATCGCAGAAATTTGTAGCCCTCGCTCTCTTAGGAGTCTTCTAGCTTCTTTAGCACTGTCAGCGTTTATTGTGCTTTTTGTTTTTGCCCCACTCGCGTCAAATGCTATGTATTCAAAAACCATGATTAGGCAATATGAACTACACGCACCATTTCATCAAGGCTTGTGACCCCAGAAAGCACCAAGTCACGTGCTTGTGCTTCAAGTGAATAAAATTTACCATTAAAGTAACTAATGAGTTCATGCTCGCTTGCATCTTTGTGAATGAGGGATTTTGCTCCTTCATCAAGGGTAATGAGCTCATACAGCCCCACTCTACCATTATACCCACTATACCCACAGTGCTCACAGCCGTTTGGTTGATAAATGGTCTCGCTATTTGTTAATGATAATTTAGCCATTTGTGCTTCATCAGTAATCGTTGCAGTTTTACAATCACAAAGTTCGCGCATGAGTCGTTGTGCGAGCACCCCACTTAAACTAGAAGCAAGTAAAAATGGCTCTACTCCCATATCTTGCATACGGGTAATAGCACCAATAGCACTATTGGTATGTAGAGTAGAAAGTACTAAGTGACCAGTAAGAGAAGCTTGTACTGCAATGCTAGCGGTTTCACTATCGCGAATTTCCCCCACCATGATAATATCTGGGTCTTGGCGTAAAATGGCTTTTAACCCTTTAGCAAAGGTCATATCTACTTTAGTGTTAATTCCTGTTTGGTTAATGCCATCAATGTGATATTCAATCGGGTCTTCAACGGTCATGATATTTCGCTCGCTGTCGTTGAGTTCACCAAGAGCTGCATAGAGTGTGGTAGTCTTACCAGAGCCAGTCGGACCGGTGACCAGAATAATACCATTTGGTTTAGTGATAAGTTCTTCTAAGGTTGAATGAATACTTGGATGAATACCGAGTCCAGAAAGATCTAATCGTCCAATGCCTTTGTCTAACAGCCGAAGCACCACTTTTTCACCATTAGCTGAAGGGATGGTAGAAATACGCATATCTACTGCTCTTCCGCCTAGAGTAATGGCGATACGCCCATCTTGAGGTAGGCGTTTTTCGGCAATATCTAATTTTGCCATCACTTTAATACGTGAAATAATGAGTGGGGCTACTTTAGGATTGGGCTCTAATACTTGCCTGAGGGTACCATTAATGCGAAACCGAATGCGCATTCTATCTTCATAGGACTCAATATGAATATCTGATGCTTCAGAAAGAATCGCTTCTGCAAATATTGCATTGAGTAAGGTGATTATAGGTGCATCATCATCGCTATCAAGGAGTTCAATAGGTTTGTTAATATCTTCTGCAATACTGGTAAGGTCATCATCATTATCAGTTTGATAATTATCTAGTGAAGTATTGGAACGATTTTCATAAAATTTTTGAATCTTTTTTTGTAGCTCAACAGGGTCTACTCGAATAAATTGCACATCATGATATTTACGATGAATCTCTGCAATAATTGAGGGTGTTAATGATTCAGAGTACTCTATAGTAGAGTCATTAACCAACAACACTTTATATTCTTTGGCAAATGCAAAAGGTACTGGCGGCAATGTAAGAGTTGTTGACATATTATTCAGCTAATAATTTATCAATATCAAAATTTTCATTTTGCAAGAGTTGTCTGGCTTTAATCGTTTGATATTTTTCCATGCTTAATTCTTCAGCGAGTATTTCATCTTTTAAAATAGTCGGGCGAATAAATACCATAAGATTTCGTTTTTCTGTGCTTTCAATATCATAAGAGAATAAGGTACCAAGAATTGGAATATCGCCAAGGAGTGGCACTTTAGTTTTTTGAGTAACTATCGAATCATCCATGAGACCGCCAAGCACTAATATTTTTCCATCTTCTACAATTACCGTAGTTTTAATACTACGTTTAGAAGTAATCACATCTGATGCAGCAGAAGATGCAGATACATTAGAATTCTCCTGAGCAATTTCTAGCTTAATAGAATCGCCATTATTAATTTGTGGTGTAACAGTGAGTTTGAGCCCTACATCTTCACGTTCAATATTTTGAAATGGATTTCCATCACTAGTAAGTTGGCTGTTGGTAATAAATGGCACTTCTTCACCAACTATAATTTCTGCTTCTTGGTTGTCTAAAGTTAGTACAGATGGAGCAGAGAGAATATTAGTATTTCCAGCGCCACTTAACGCACTAATAATTGCTGCAAATCCTTGACGGGAATCTGCATTATAATTACCTGCACCAACGTTAATTCCTGTACCAGATAATGCGGTTGCTAGTGCACTTGCTCCACTACCGGATCCAGCAGCGCTAATGCTAGCACCAATCGCTCCACCAAGATTAGAAAATCCTATAAGGTTATTTTCATTAGCAATCCACTCAATACCAAGACGCTCAGAATCTGAGGTGCGTACTTCAGCGATGATGGCTTCAATCAATACTTGTGCCCGGCGGACATCAAGTTTTTCAATAATGCTTTTCACCATTTGTTTGGTTTCATTATCCCCAGTCACAATAATAGAATTGGTCGCTTCATCTGCCTGAATATTACTTTTAACTACAGTTTCTCCTTTCTCAGTTTTTTCACTAGTGGTAAAGTTAGAGATATTTTGTAAGATTGGTAAAATATCTTTGGCAGAAGCATTTTTTAAATAGATGATGGCTGTAGAACCTGTTTCTGCAGTTTCTTTGTCAAGTTCATGAACAAGTAAGCGTACGCGAAGTTTTTCGCGCTCAGTACCGCCAATAATTAACTGATTGGTGTTTTTATTAATCGTCACTGCTGGTGCTTTATCACCCATGAGAGTTTTGATGATAGTAGAGATGTTGTTTGCTAGTGCATGCTTTAGAGTAATAAACTCAAAGTCGTCATCAATGGGTTTATCCAGCTCAAAAATAATACTTTCTAAACGCTTAATATTAGATGCAGTATCAATGATAATGATATTTTTACTTTTATCATGGAAGGAAATTAAGCCATGCGGAGACATCAGTGGTCTCACTAATGGAATAAAGGTTTTACCATCAAGATTATTATTCATGTTAATAACCTTGGTAATAATTGCATCATTAGCAGTACTTGATACAAAGGCTGATTCGGCTTTGGTTAGGTTTTTTGGCACAATACGTGATATACTCTCACCCTCAATCACAACGTAGCCGTAGGCTTTGAGCACTGTTAGGAAAATGTTATACAGTTCTTCATCACTAATTTCTTTATTGCCAATAATGTTTACCACTCCTTTCACTCTTGGATCCACTAAAAAGTTTTTCCCAGTAGCCATGGCTACTGTGTTAATAAAGGTTTTGATATCTGTGTTTTTGAGATTAAGCATTAATGCCTGTGCATTAAAGACAAATATCATAAGTAAAGTAAATACTAGCTTTGAAAGTGTGTTCATATAATATTGTTAGTTAAGGGAAAAGTAAATATTTTGCATTTGTCCATTACGCTCTATACTTACGTTGAATTCTGTTTCTTTGGCAAGGTCTTTCCCTATTTTAATAGCACTTGAGAGTTTATCAAGTTTGACGCCATTAATCTCAGTGACAATATCCCCTGATTTTAACCCAATCGTGTTAAATAATGCTACTTCTCTACCAGGGAACACTTTAAAACCAATTAACGCTCCATTTGAAAAGAAAGGTTCTACGCGAATAACTCCTAGTAAACTCATAGGGTTTATTCGTGCTCGCTGTAAATAACGCTTTAGTGTTTGTTTTTCTGAGTTAGAAATTGCCACTGGTTTTGGAGCACTAGGCTCAGGCGTAGGTTTAGACTTAGGCGAAACTTGTATTTTTTTATTACTTGCATCTACTAATTTGCCGAGGATAGCAGGGTCAATAGGTCGCTCTATGACAAGTTTTTCATCCTTGCCATTATAATTAATAATAACAAAGTCATTTTCAATTGCTTTAACCACAGCTATACCTCTAATGCTGTCATTAATGCCATAAATTTCGACCTGCTTATTTGCAAATTTAATAATTGCCAAGGGGGTGGATTTTTTTATGATGCCAATGAGAGTAACATCAAGATTGGTTTTTTTGACCTTTTGATAGGTTGGCTTAGGAGCTGGTGCTTTAGCCTCGACACCAAATAATCCTTTAGGTAGTTGATTATTAGATGAAGCTTGTGTGGATATTGCAGTATCTACTTGTTCTGATACTGGAGTGTAGTATTGCCAAATAATCACACTGGTCATATACCCGAGATATGTGACCAAAGCAGCAATAAGAATTTGTCGTAGTCGTTTAATTATCATAAGGTTAAGCAAGTAAACTCTCACCAGTCATTTCAGGAGGTTGTTCAATATTCATCATAGCTAATAGCGTAGGGGCGAGATCTTTGAGTGCGCCTGAAGTAATATTAGAAAACGTACGGTTATGAGTACCTACGTACATTAGTGGAACTAAGTTACTCGTATGAGCAGTATAAGGGGTATCTCTATTGGTATCCCACATTTTTTCTACGTTGCCGTGGTCTGCGGTAATAAGCATTTCAAAGTTATTTTGGGTCACAACGTGTTGTAATCTGGCAATACAGGCATCAATAGTTTCTACTGCAATAATAGCTGCATCTAATTTACCAGTATGACCGACCATATCGGTATTTGCATAGTTACAAACGATGAGATCGTATTGACCGCTATTAATCTTTTCTACTAGAGTATCAGTCAGAGTATGTGCATTCATTTCTGGTTGTAAGTCATAGGTAGCTACATCAGGTGAAGGAATTAAAATACGTTCTTCATGAGCAAATGGTTCTTCAATACCACCATTAAAGAAAAAGGTGACATGTGCATATTTTTCCGTTTCGGCAATTCTGAGCTGTGTTTTACCAATATTTGATAAGTATTTACCAAGTACATTGTTGAGTTTCATGCTTGGGTAGGCTACGTGTACATCTAAGCCTTTTTTGTATTCAGTCATAGTGACCACTTGCAAGGGCTGATAATCTCCTCTGTTAAATTTGGCAAAGTCGGATTCTGATAAGCTTGTGGTAAGTTGTCTTGCTCTATCCGAGCGAAAATTCATGCATATTATGCCATCGCCTTTTTGAATAGGATGAACTGATCCAATAATACTAGGCTCAATAAATTCATCATATACGCCATTATCATAAGAAGCTTGAATGCACTCCAAGGCACTGCTATATTCATGAGGGCTAGTACTGTGCACTATGGCATTATATGCCTTTTCAATCCGCTCCCAACGGTTATCACGGTCCATGGCATAATAGCGACCACTAATAGTAAGAATCTTACCAACACCAATAGATTGAATGCATTCCTCAAGTTCAGCGATGTAGCCCAATGCGCTATTAGGTGGGGTATCCCTACCATCAGTAAAGGCATGAATATAGACTTGTTCTATTTCATATTGTTTTGCCATTTCTAACATTGCATAGATATGGCTATTGTGCGAATGCACTCCGCCATCAGAAATCAATCCTAAAATATGTAAGACTTTATTATGAGTTTTGATATACTCAAGTTGGTTTTTGAGCACGGCATTATGAAAAAAGATTCCTGATGTAATATCATCATTGATTCTAAGTAGGTCTTGTTTGACTACACGACCTGCACCAATGTTCAGATGTCCTACTTCACTATTGCCCATTTGTCCATCAATAAGCCCTACTTTTTCACCAGAAGTATGGATAAAAGTATGTGGGTTATCAGACATAAGAGCATCTATGGTGGGCGTATTTGCTTGCAACACAGCATTATGCTCAACCGAGGTACTATGCCCAAAGCCATCAAGAATAATGAGAATTTTTGTATCTTTCATAACAATATCTATACCACGGGTAAATAACTACCTTTTATCACTGCGTTACCCAATAAAATTTAATTCTTATTTTACCTGATATGACTATGATAAATAGGTTATAACTCATTATTTGATTGCTAAATACTATTGGTATATGCACTCATATTTCTAACTTTTATCGTAGTTTATGGGGACGTGTAAGGATATAATAGCAATATTTACATACTACTCGTATGAACCTCACAAATGAATTTTATAATTTAGGTGATACATTCTACACCGAATACTCACCTGAGCGTAAAATAAATCCTAAATTACTCATAAAAAACAATAATTTAATCTCATCTTTTGGTATGCAGTGTAGTGATGAAGAATTAGCCTTACGTTGTTCTGGTACCTCGCTGACCCCTGATTCTCACCCATATGCATTAGTTTATGCGGGGCATCAATTTGGTTCATTTAATCCCAGACTAGGGGATGGTAGGGCGGTGAGCTTGGGCAATATGCGTGATAGTACAGGAGCATTATTTGAGGTCTCATTAAAAGGTTCGGGACGTACTCCATATTCTCGAGGGGGTGATGGTATGCTCGCACTAGGACCAGCAATGCGTGAGTATTTGGTCAGTGAATATTTCAGAGCACTCGGCATTCCTACCACATTATCCTTGGCATTGACCACCAGTGATGATATAGTATTGCGCGAACAACAATTACCAGCAGCAGTGCTTACCCGTATTTCAGGAAGTTTTATGCGGGTGGGAACCTTTGAGTATTTTTTAAGTATTGGTAAGCATGATGCGATAACTGTGTTGCTTGATTATCTGATTATGCATTACTATTCTAGTGTTCAGTCTGGGGAATACTTAGACTTGTTTAGACATATTTGTCAAAGACAGGCGAATTTAATTGCTCAATGGCAAAGCATAGGATTTATTCATGGGGTGATGAATACTGATAATATGAGTATTGTGGGCGAGACTATAGATTATGGTCCATGTGCTTTTTTAGATGAATATCAATCTGATAAAGTATTTAGCTCTATTGATCGGGGTGGCAGATATGCATTTAATAATCAAATCAATATTGGTCTGTGGAATCTCACATCACTGGCAAATTGTATTATTACTCAATTTACAGATAAACAATCTGTGGTAAGTGACTTTGAAGCAATTTTAGCAGATACTCATAAACAATTTTGGCACCAGTATTACACCTTGATGTGTAACAAATTAGCCATTGCCTATAATACTACTACAATTGATACCTTACTTTCCCTACTACAGAGATATCATATTGATTATACAAACTTCTTTGTTCATCTCACTCATTTAACTAGTGAGCAACTACGTGCTAAATATGCTGCTCATGCGGACCTACATAACTGGATAAAAGAGTGGTGTCTATTTAGAAGTGAGGATTATCAGAAACAAATGCAACAAATAAATCCGTATCTAATTCCGCGTAATCATGTGATTGAAGATACTATTACTCGGGCAAATACTGGAGACTTTTCTCTCTTTTACGAATTATTAGCCCAGTTACAGTTGCCATATTCTGAGGATTACATTAATAACGACTTCACTAGAATGCCCTTTGAAAGTGAACGAGTGACTCAAACATTTTGTGGCACCTAAGACAATGCGTCATGGTTGGTAATCATTTTGCAAAATAACTCAGCAGTTTTTTGAGCGTCATACAGTGCACTATGAGCTTGTTTATCATCAAAGTCGATTTCTGCTTTGCTCATGAGAGTGCTGAGTACGGTTTCCCCATATATTAAGGCACCTAAAGATAAAGTATCAAGAGTAGAAAAACTATGCAGTGGTGATTTTAATTGACACCTGTGAGCAGCTGCTTTAATAAAACTTAAATCAAAAAATGCATTATGCCCCACTAAAATTGCTCTAGAACATTTTGACTTGCTAAGCTCTAATTCAATGGCGTGAAAAAGAAGTGTTAATACCTCTGATTCTGCTTTTGCATTTCTGAGTGCAGAATTGAGTTGAATGCCGGTAAATTCCAGTGATTTTTGATTAATCTTACAGCCAACAAATGGCTCCACATGCAGATGAATGGGTGCAGACTTAGGAACTAATACACCATCCTTATATGCTAAAAACACTGCACATAGTTCTAAAATAGGGTTGGTATGCTCATTAAACCCTCCCGTTTCTAAATCTATTACTACAGGTAAAAACCCGCGAAAGCGTGAGTGTAATTGCATACTTATTCTTCCATCATAAATATTCGCGGAGAGCGAGTATAGTTATATTTAATTTCTTTAGGGAGTTCATTGGTTGTAGCTTCACGAAATCCATGGCTTAAAAACCATTCTCCCTGAAACTTTGAAAGGGCAACGAGAGGATAGGAGCTATATGTTTGAATTTTTTGTAATAACTGTGTACCAAACCCCTGTCCATGATAATTCTGTGCCACAGCAAAGGCATAGATTTCACAGCAACTTGCATGTTTGCGTAGCCCTGCACATGCAACCAACTCTTGATTGGTATGAAGTGTGATAAATTCATCCTGATGCTGTACGATGAGACTAAAATCTCTATATACAATACTCCCTTCTTGCATGTATGGGAAAAGTAGATCGTAGAGTTGCTCTGCAGTATTCAAGAAATAATCATAATAAAGAAATGCAAAATTTTACTACGAAAACTCTAAGAGAATGTCTAGACTATATTGAATGTGTGCATTCATCAGAGATTGATATGGGGTTAGACCGTGTGCGTGCTGTGTATGAGCGTTTGTATCCCAGTGGGGTATCTTTTATCACTATTAGTATTGCAGGTACTAATGGTAAAGGCTCTACAGGGGCATTTATCCATCGAGGACTAGAATCACTGGGTATTTCGCATGGATGGTTTTCTTCTCCGCACATACATTTTTTTAATGAACGGTTTAAAATAAATGATGCAGATGCTAGTGATGCAATGATTATTGATGCCTTAGCACAGGTAGAACAAGCAAGAGGTGATATTAGTTTAAGTTATTTTGAATTTTGCACACTTGCTGCTATTGTATTATTTGAACAATTAAAGGTGACAGTAGCACTCATGGAAGTGGGGCTTGGTGGACGTTTAGATAGTACGAATATTTTAGAGAATGACATCAGTATAATCACGAGTATTGGTCTTGATCATACTGAATATTTAGGTGATACCTTAGCAGAAATTTCTAGAGAAAAATCAGGGGTCATGCGCTCGCATCATCCAGTAATTCTCCCTCATGGTATTCACCCGCAGGTCCTCACATGTGCTAGGGATATACATGCTAAAGTGCATATAGAAGATGCACTTGATACCAAACTCCAACTCCCAGGAAAGTGGCAGCAAGCAAATGCAGCATTGGCCAGTAAAGCAGTGAGGTTGGTGTGTGAAATATTAGATGTGTTATATGACAGGCAGACAGTACAAGATGCACTCAGTAAAACAACCTTAACTGCAAGAGCGCAATATATAAAGTATCAAGATACGACATTTATCATAGACACAGCACACAACCCTATGGCAGTAGCACAACTTGCCCAAATTATCCCAAAACACGCCGTTGCTATCTTTGGTGTTATGGCAGATAAAGACTATCACGCTATGATAAGTGCGATTGAACATAATATTAGTCATTGGTATCTCTTTGATTTAGTTCACCCACGGGCATTAGCACCCACAGTGCTTGCAAGAGAGTTATTAACGCATGAGAAAATATCAGCTGAACACATCACTCAGTGTGATAGCGCACATCAAGTGGTCAAACACGCAATAAGTAATGACCCAGAAACTATTATTGTCTTTGGTTCCTTTGTAACAATTAGTGCAATTTTGTCTGTAATAGACTATAATTAGCATTCATTATATAACACGTACATTATGATAGGTGACATTAATGTTGCTCAATACTTTGAGTCCTTTTTACAATCATTAGCCCAATTCTTTAGTGTCTTATCTTTATTTGATTATCTGTTCTTAGCACTACTGGTATTTTTTGTCATTAGAGGCTTTATTATTGGTGGGGCAAAAATAATTATTCACGGGCTGTGGTTATTTGTAGCTTTAGTGCTCGCAGTAGCACTGCATCAACCTCTCACTGATTTACTTGCAGTGCAAAATTTTATCACTAATGCATCTTCTGCTTATTTTGTTGGTTTTATGGCACTTATTGCACTCGTTTATGCAGTGAAATACTTTATTTACAAAACCTTAGAGAAAATTGCTGTTCTGCACGGACCATGCCCGTTTAATAGGTTTCTGGCAATGCTTATTGGGTATACAGTGATTGTTTCGCTCAGTTGGTATATTGCCTTAGATGTTCACTCCGGCTCTTTACTGGTGAATTTGTTAGTGAATGATGTCTTACGATTTACGGTGAGTTTTGTAATTGTGTTAGCAGTGCTTATTGCTATTAGTTATGTGCTCATGACTCTTCTTAATGTCAAGGTAGGTATTGACAGACCATGCCCACTTATTAAAGCATTACAACCTCTTGATGATATTTTAAATGCCAAAAGTATTAATAGTTTTTCTAATAGTGCGGGAGGCAGTGTTATTGGTGTATTACAAGCCTGCATGGTGAGCATTATTATCTTTATGTTTGCACGTGGGCTCGGATTTGCTGATGCTATAGTCCCTGAGCAAATGAGCGCTATAACTGCTGAACTCAATATTATTTCACAAAATGTATATCCTATTATGGTTGAGTATTTGGCATTTTTGCAATCATAACAGGATAAGTAGTATATGTGTGGCGTAGTTGGAATTCTCTCAACCAGAGCTAAAGACTGTGCGGTGTATATTTATGATGCCCTCAGTATTCTTCAGCATAGAGGGCAAGATGCTGCAGGTATTACCACTTTTGGTGCAGGGAAGTTTTTTATGCGTAAAAGCAATGGGCTGGTGCGCAATGTATTTCATACTAGACATATCACAGCTCTTAAAGGCTCAATGGGTATTGGTCATGTGCGTTACCCTACCGCAGGTTCTTCTAGTGTTGCTGAAGCACAGCCTTTTTATGCAAATTCTCCTTATGGTATTGCCTTTGCCCATAATGGTAATTTAACCAATACCAAAGCACTTACAGCAGAGCTCTTTGCGAATAATCGCAGACATATTAATACGAAGTCAGATTCAGAAGTATTATTAAATGTGCTTGCTGCAGAGTTGTATAAAGAAAAAGTGACAAGTGTAACTGAGGAGTATTTATTTAAAGCCATTACTAATGTCAATGCACGCATCAAAGGAGCGTATGCAAATGTAGGAGTTATTGCTAACTTTGGTATTTTTGGTTTTAGAGACCCACATGGAATCAGACCACTTATTTTGGGTAAGAAAACTAAAGTGGAAGGGAGTGACTATATGTTGGCCTCTGAAAGTGTCGCACTCACAGCTCTAGGGTATGAAGTGATTCGTGATATTGCCCCAGGTGAAGCAGTCATTATTAAAGAAGATGGTACGGTAGTATTTCAAATGTGTGCTGAGAAAACTTCGCTAAACCCATGTATTTTTGAATATGTATATTTTGCTAGACCAGATTCAACAATTGATAAGATTTCAGTGTATAACACTCGTCTGCGTATGGGTGAGTATTTAGCTCATAATATTTCAAAACAATGGCACGATGAAGATATTGATGTAGTAGTGCCTATTCCAGATACTTCACGTACTTCTGCCTTAGAGTTGGCAAATACCTTAGGCATTAAATACCGAGAAGGGTTGATTAAAAACAGATATATTGCCCGGACCTTTATTATGCCTGGGCAAAAACAACGCAAAAAATCAGTGCGTCAGAAACTCAGTGCAATAGAACGAGAATTTAAAGATAAAATAGTATTGCTAGTAGATGATTCTATTGTACGTGGTACTACCTCTAAGCAAATTGTGCAAATGGTGCGTGATGCTGGAGCGAAACGAGTGTTATTTGCATCGGCTGCACCTGCTATTTTGTACCCAAATGTTTATGGGATTGATATGGCAAGTCCGAAGGAATTTGTAGCCAATGGCAAAACTCTAGAAGAAACGTGTGAAGCAATTGGTGCGGATAGACTTATTTATCAAGAATTAGATGATTTAATTCTAGCCACCAAAGAAGAAAATCCCAGTATTATGAATTTTGATACTTCTTGTTTTGATGGTGACTACATCACTGGTGATATTGATGAGTCTTACCTATATGAACTAGAGGCAAAACGCTTAGATAAACATAAAAAAATTGAAAAAGACAGTGAGTTAAATCTCATTTAACATTAACCAACTATTACTATTATGTCATTTGAAACAGACGCTATCCGCTTTGGTTATGAACGCTCAAACTTTAATGAGCATACTGAAGCAATTTTTACCACCTCAAGTTTTGTCTTTGACTCTGCCGAGGAGGCTATGCAGTCATTTGCTGGGGAAACTGAAAACAATATTTACTCCAGATTTACCAATCCTACAATTGATGCCTTTGCGCGTAAGCTAGCAAGACTAGAACACGGCGATTCGGCGGTAGTCACTACTACTGGGATGGCTGCGAATTTTGCTGCTATTATGGCACTCTTACAACGCGGGGATCATTTAGTAGCATCCCGCAGTATGTTTGGTACGACTGTAGTACTGTTAAATAATTTTATTGTACGCTATGGTATTGAAATTACTTGGGTTAATCTCAGTGATGTATCGCAGTGGCAAGATGCAGTGCAGTCCAATACCAAAATGTTCTTACTTGAAACGCCTTCCAATCCCCTTGCAGAATTAGTAGATATTAAAGCCCTAAGTGATATTGCCCATCAGCATGATATTTGGCTAGCGGTAGATAATTGTATGCTTACGCCGTATTTGCAAACCCCGCTTGATTTGGGTGCAGATATTGTTATTCATTCTGCTACTAAATATATTGATGGTCAAGGACGCACGCTAATGGGAGCGGTGGTCGCAAAGAGCGAAGTAATGGAGCCTATTGCTTCATTTATGCGTTCTACAGGTCTAGTGGCGAGCCCATTTAATGCTTGGATTGGGTTAAAAGGCTTAGAAACATTAGCAATACGCATGGATGCACATTGCCACAATGCAGAACTATTTGCTCAGCATTTTGATAATCTTGGGGTGCCAGTGCAATACCTTGGGTTGTCTTCGCATCCTTTTCATGCACTTGCAACCACTCAACAGCGAGGCTATGGTGGGGTACTGACTATTGACTTAGGTTCTCGCGAGCGCGCATTTGCAGTGATTAATGCAACTAAGCTATTCTCTATTACTGCAAATTTTGGTGATGCAAAATCCACAATTACTCATCCTGCAACTACTACTCATGGACGGTTGAGCCCAGAAGAGCAAGTAGCATCTGGTATTACACAGGGTATGATACGGCTTTCTATAGGGCTGGAGCATGTTGATGATATTATTGGTGATATTCACTTATAAATGGATATCGTTAGTCTAGCACTACAAGAAGATATTGGCACGGGCGATAAATCTACTGAATTTGTAACACCACGGCAAGTACGTGCACAAATTATCTCTAGAGAGTCTGGTGTGTTTTTTGGTTCAGAACTTGCCAAAGAGTGCCTAACAGATACGAAAGGTATTTGGCATGTTGCAGATGGAGAAGTGGTAGAGCCAAATACAGTAATTGCCACACTCGTTGGGCTAAATACGGAAATTCTTACCAAAGAACGTACAATTCTAAATTTCCTACAAACTCTATCAGGTACTGCCACTCAAACACGGGTATATGTTGAACGTATTAAGCACACGAAAACCCAAATTTTAGATACTCGTAAAACTATACCTGGGTTACGTAAATGGCAAAAAGCTGCTGTGGTAGCAGGTGGTGGAGTCAATCATCGCATGGGGTTATATGATGCAATTATGCTTAAAGAAAATCATATTTGTGGTGAAGGTATTGCAAAACTTGTTAATCAAGCAAGAAATGTTTATCCAAAAACAGATATTATCGTAGAAGTAGAAACGTTAGCACAACTTCAAGAAGTAGATACACTTGGAGTTACACGTATATTATGTGATAATTTTAGTCTTGAAATGTTGCAAAGAGCTGTAGGTATGGCAACCACCCCACTAGAAGCGAGTGGGAATATTGATGAGCAGTCTATTGTGGCATATGCAGAAACGGGAGTTGATTTTATCTCCATCGGTTCGCTTACCAAGCATGTACGAGCGCTTGATTTGTCTTTAGGAATCTATGAATTATGATTGTAGATTTTCATACTCATAGCACTTTCTCTGATGGTATTTACTCACCCAGAGAAGTAATAACAAAGGCGTATGAGGCAGGGTGTGAGTTATTTGCACTTACCGACCATGATACAGTGAATGGACTCCCTGAGGCGAGTCAGGCTGCTACTGAACTAGGAGTGCATCTGGTGCATGCTGCAGAAATTTCTGCGTTATATGAAGATATTACTATTCATATTGTTGCTCTTAATATTGATATATCAAATACTCTGTTAACAGAAGGACTAGCGCATCATCAAGCATTGCGAAGAGTACGTGCTGAAAACATTGCACAGTTTTTAGAAAGTAAAGGTGTAACTCATGTACGTACCAAAGTAAAGGAATACGCTAAAGAAGATATGATTACCAGAACCCATTTTGCGAGAATGTTGATTGATCAAAAAATATGTGCTAATATGAGTGAAGTATTTAATACATACTTAGGTAATAACGTAGCAAGCACCAAGATACAATGGGCATCTATGACAGAAGTGATTGACTGGATACATGCTGCAGGAGGACTTGCGATTCTTGCACACCCACTGCGGTATAAAATATCTAAAGCAGCACTAAGAGTTTTAGTACGCTCATTTGCCGAGGCAGGGGGTGATGCACTAGAAACTATTACCGCCAGAAGTCAAGATAATCAAATTAACCAAGTAATGAGTTTGGGGCATGCTCATAAGCTATTGTTTTCTAAAGGGTCTGATTTCCATGGGGATAATACTTATGCACATATTGGTAAGTTAAAACGCATTGTGCACCCGCAAAATATTGAACATCACCTCAGTCTCTAACATATGCATACTATAGACACACACCATATTTGGCATCCCTATACTTCGCTTCCCGCTCGGTATCCGCACCATATGGTCACGAGTGCCGAGGGAGTATATCTTACTATTGATAACACTAGAGTTATTGATGGCATGAGTTCGTGGTGGAGTACTATTTTTGGCTATAATCATCCTCAATTAAATGCAGCAATGCATCAGCAAATAGATAGCTTTTCTCATGTAATGTTTGGTGGGCTTACTCACCAGCCTGCTATCACTCTTACCGAGCACTTAATTGCACTCACTCCTAATGGACTTGATAAAGTGTTTTATGCAGATAGTGGCTCTGTTTCTGTAGAAGTAGCACTCAAAATGACTTTGCAATATCAGCGTAATAAAGGGCGTAATAGAACCAAATTTGTCACCCTTAGAGGTGGATATCACGGTGATACCTTTGGTGCTATGAGTGTGTGCGATCCAGAAAAAGGCATGCATCAGTTGTTTCAAGGGGTGCTTGCCCAGCAGTTATTTCTTCCACGCCCAACTATGCATAATGCTGATGAAGTGATTACTGCCTTTGAGCGCATATTAGGGCAACATGATGATATTGCAGGGTGTATTGTAGAGCCTATACTTCAAGGTGCAGGCGGGATGAATATATATCATCCAAATATTCTTTCCCAGATTCAAAAGCTTTGCAGTGCACATGATATACTCTGTATTACAGATGAAATAGCTACAGGATTTGGGAGAACGGGTAAATTATTTGCCTGCGAATATGCTGATATAGTACCTGATATTATGTGTGTGGGTAAAGCACTGACAGGGGGCATGATGTCTCTAGCAGCATGTATTACTTCTGCCAAGATAAGTGATGAAGTAGGAGTACTCATGCATGGACCTACCTTTATGGCAAACCCATTAGCATGTAGTGCTGCGAGTGCTTCATTAACTATGATTGCCGATCCTAATACACTATCAAAAGTCCAACATATAGAGCACATATTATCCCGTGAATTACTCACATTTACGCACCCTAATATTTCAGATATTCGAGTATTTGGTGCAGTTGGAGTGATGGAATTTCATACACCGCTTGATCTGGAAAAAGTGCAACAGACACTACTAGAACACGGCGTGTGGCTCAGACCATTTGGTAAGTTGTTATATACTATGCCACCATATATTACTACAGATGAAGAACTGGTGAGCATTACTCAGGCAATGAAATCAGTAGCACAGTTATAATACTCTAGAGTAGGTCAATACCTATTAAAATACACCTATCACTTTAGCATGTTTATACTAATACAATGATAACTCAAGTTGAATCATATCTACGCTCATTACAAGAGCACATTATGAATGCACTTTGTGAAGTGGATGCACACTCATTCTTTATAGATGAATGGACTAAACCCACATCAGCGAAAATGAGTGGTTATGGCAAAACATGTGTACTGAGTGATGGCACTGTGTTTGAACGAGCAGGAGTAAATTTTTCCTATGTAAGTGGTGATAGCTTGCCCGCATCAGCTACTGCCAACCGCCCAGAGCTCAGTGGTAAGCCATGGAGTGCGATAGGAGTGTCCTTGGTGATTCATCCACATAACCCTTTTGTGCCCACAGCGCATATGAATGTACGTTTCTTTGTTGCAGGTGATAATACTGATGAACCCATATGGTGGTTTGGTGGAGGCTATGATTTAACTCCGTATTTTGGTTTTGATGAAGATTGTGTTCATTGGCATAGTCAGGCAAAACAAGCCTGTGATAGCTTTCAGCCAGATGCATATGCTCGGTATAAGCATTGGTGCGATGAATATTTTTATCTCAAGCACCGTGATGAACCGCGAGGTATTGGAGGGATATTTTTTGATGATGTATCAGGTGAGTCTTTTTCTACATGTTTTGATTTTTTACAAGCAGTAGGAAATAGCTTTGTACCAGCGTATCTGCCAATTGTGTACAAACGAAAAGATACTGAGTACACACAGGAGCATAAAGACTTTCAGCTTTACCGCAGAGGGCGGTATGTAGAATTTAACCTTGTATATGACCGCGGTACTATTTTTGGGTTACAAAGTGGCGGGCGTACTGAGTCTATTTTGATGAGCATGCCTCCGCAGGTATCATTTTCTTATATGCGTAGCGCACAAACACCAGATGAAGAGCGATTATATTCACATTACTTAACCAATAAAGACTGGATACCACTACAATCATAGAGCGATTATGAAAGCATTAGATGTTACCAAATTACTTTGCCCGCTTCTTGTAATCAGACGAGGTGAGTATATTGAGCACATGGAGCACATGGAGCAAGTGAAAATTCTTGCTATAGATACAAGGAGTTACGCATGATATTTCTGCGTGGTGTAATATGCACAATCATCGCATTTATCTATGGAAAATGGGGATATAATCAGTATTATCGTGGAAAAAATACGTTAAAATTTAAATTTACATGACATATCTTCTATGCAACTAAATAAATTGGTTACAGACAAAATTGATGCTTGGGTACTTCGTTATCCCAAAGAAGGGGCTCAGTCTGCTCTGATGCAGGCGTTGCGCTATGCTCAAGAAGATAATCATAATGTACTTACTCATGATCACATTAAAGCAGTAGCAGAACATCTCGGAGTTCCTACTATTTCTGCCCTAGAAGTTGCAACTTTTTACGAAAACTATAATGTAGAAGGTACACCACACACGCATCAAATTCGTTTTTGTCATAATATTTCTTGTATGTTGCGTGGGAGCGATGAACTTATTGCTTATCTTGAACAAAAACTCAATATTAAAGTAGGAGAAGTAACCAGCGATGGTAAATTTCAATTGAAAAAAGTAGAATGTTTAGGGGCATGTACGGGGGCACCTATGATGCAAATTGGTGATACTTATTACGAATATCTTGATACTGACAAGTTAGATATTATTTTGGAGAATTTATGAATGCAGTCTGTTTCATAAACCAAGACCATAAGTCACCTGAATCTTTAGCTACTTATGAAGCCTCTGGAGGCTATCAGGCACTTCAAGATATTGTTAATGGTAAGTATAGTAGAGAAGATATTATAAACGAACTCAAAACTTCTAACTTGAGAGGCCGTGGGGGTGCGGGATTTCCTTCTGGACTCAAATGGAGTTTTATGCCAAATACCTCTGGGCAAAAATATGTGGTATGTAATTCCGATGAGGGTGAGCCGGGTACTTGTAAAGACCGAGATATTTTGCGCTATAATCCGCACGCAGTTATTGAAGGTATGGCTATTGCTGGCTTTGTGGTGGGTGCAACTGTGGGCTACAATTACGTGCGTGGTGAATTTAGTGAGCCTATTGAAAAATTTGAAGTTGCCTTGCAGGAAGCATACGCCAAAGGCTATTTAGGTAAAGCACTATTTGGCAGTACCATAGATTTTGATTTATATACGCATATAGGTTCTGGAGCATACATTTGTGGGGAAGAGACTGCATTATTAGAATCTCTAGAAGGTAAAAAAGGTCAACCGCGCTATAAACCACCTTTTCCCGCAAATGTTGGATTGTATGGTAAACCAACATTGATTAATAATACAGAAACCTACGCTTCAGTACCAAGTATTTTAGCCAAAGGCGGCCAGTGGTTTAAGGACCTCGGAGTGGAAAATTCTGGTGGAGAAAAACTATTTTGTGTGTCAGGGCATGTACACAATCCTGGAAATTTTGAACTCCCTATGGGCACGCCATTTAAAGATATTCTTGAACTTGCAGGCGGAGTATCTGGCGGTGCGTTAAAGGCGGTGATTCCTGGTGGGTCTTCTACGCCAGTACTTACAGCACAATCTGCAATGGAAATGACTCTTGACTATGATGGGGTGGAGCGGGCAGGTTCTATGCTGGGTACGGGTGGTATTATTATCATGAATGACACTACTTGCATGGTCAAAGTACTCACTCGCTTAGCACATTTTTATTATGATGAGAGTTGTGGGCAATGCACTCCTTGCCGAGAAGGTACGGGTTGGCTATATCGTATCTTGTCTCGCATTATGGCAGGTCAAGGTCAGATTGAAGACTTAGAATTACTAAACTCTGTTGGTGATAAAATGATGGGCCATACTATTTGCGCTCTTGCAGATGCTGCAGTACTTCCAGTACAAAGTTTTTTAGCTCACTTTGGTCATGAGTTTGAGTACTATATCAAACATGGTAAAAGTATTGTTACCGAGCATTCATAAGATAAAACATGGTTCATATAACGATTGACAACAAGGAATTAGCAGTAGATGCAGGTGAGCGTATTATAGATATTTGCGATGCTCATGCCACTCCTATTCCACGTTTTTGTTATCACAAAGAACTCACTGTCGCTGCTAATTGCAGAATGTGCTTAGTAGAGGTAGAGGGAAGCCCTAAACTCCAGCCATCATGTACGCTTACTGCTACTGATGGATTAGTAATACATACTAAAAGCCCTAAAGTACAAGCAGCACAACAATCTGTGATGGAGTTGCTACTCATTAATCACCCCCTTGATTGCCCAATTTGTGACCAAGGAGGTGAGTGCGAACTGCAAGATGTTGCTATTGCTTATGGTTCTAACAAAACATTCTATCATGAACCTAAGCGCGTCGTTGTTGACGAGAATATTGGTGATTTCATCCAAACTGATTTAACTCGTTGCATTCATTGCATGCGTTGTGTGCGTTTTGGCTCTGAAGTTGCAGGACTTACTGAGCTCGGAGCAACTGGTCGCGGTGAGCATATGAAAATTAGTGCCTTTTTAGAAACTACTATTGATAGTGAACTTTCTGGCAATATGATTGATATTTGTCCAGTAGGCGCTCTGACTTCTAAGCCGTATCGCTATAGCATTCGCTCGTGGCAAATGACTAACCATGAAAGTATTGCCAGACATGATACGCTGGGCTCTAATCTTAATATTCAAATCTATAACAATCAGGTATATCGGGTGAGTAGCCGAGAAAATCCTGAGGTAAATATGAGTTGGATTAGTGATAGAGATCGTTTCTCCTATCTCTCATTACAAAGTGAACAACGTGTGTTGCATCCATTAATTACTATTTCTGGAGAAACACGAGAAGCTTCTTGGGAAGCTGCTCTAGAGCATGCAACCAAAGGCATTAAAAATAATGTAGTGACTAATAATAAAGGCTATGCCTTAGCAGTATTTAGTGACCCAAGTAGCACCTATGAAGAACTTTCACTCTTAAAGCAACTGGCAACTGAGCTAGGCAGTGAGCATACAGAAAGTATTTTCCAAAAAGGGCATAAGTATGCTTATTTGCCATCTACTGTCACTACTGCTGATATTGGATCTTTTAAGCATATTGTTATTTTAGGGAATGTGCTAGACATCAGTGAACCAGTGATACATAGTTTGGTGAAAAAAGCCAATGACACAGGTAGTAATATGAGCATTATTGCTCCTACTCAGAGCGAAGCACCATATCCTTTTACCTTTATTGACTCTACTGAGTTTGGGTATCTCGCGGCACTTGAGTCAGTAGATATAGATGATCAGACTTTAGTCATCATCACCTCAGATGTGCACACGGAATCTGATATTGGTGCATTACACTCATCATTATCTACGCATCCTCATATTTTAAATGTGTCGGTATCAGGAAATATCGGCAGTATTCTTAGCACTGAATTTAGCAGTACTACACTTCTTGATGAGAGTACGGATATAGATGTGTGTATTTTGCATAATATTACCTATACTCATTTGCCTATGGCATTACAAGAGCGCATACAAAATGCTACATTTGTAGTAAGTTTAGATGTATTTGCAGGTAATGAAGAAGTGGCTGATGTGGTGTTGCCAGTAGCTGGATTATATGAAACGCCTGGGACATTTATTAACATTAATAACACTATCCAACACGCTAATCAGGTAGTCACACCTCCGGGTGAAGCTAAAGAAGCATGGAAAGTTATTAAGGTGTTAGCAGACTCATTAGAACTTGCAGAGTTTGGAATTACTTCTCATCTTGATGTTTCATATTCATTAATGCATGGCACACTAGAAGTGCCACAACCGGGTGAGTTGAAATTTGTCTCAACACATGCTTCTTGGGATTCCTCAGAGCAATCGTTAATAGCTATTGATCCTTATGTGCGTCATACTGATATTCTGATGCGCAGATTGCAACATAAGGGCTATTATGTGGGATAGTTTCGGAGAATTTCTACAAACATTCTTGCCCGAGAGTATTGCTCTTGCGCTAGTAATAGTCATTCAGGGGTTATTTATTATTATTCCTCTTTTGATTTTGGTAGCTTATATGACCTATGCAGAACGCAAAGTTATCGGCTATATGCAGGGGCGCTTAGGTCCCAACAGAGTAGGACCTAAAGGCCTGTTACAACCATTTGCTGATTTCTTAAAATTAGTAGTCAAAGAAATCATCTTCCCAACTAAGGCGAATTTATATTTATATTTTTTAGCTCCAGTGCTTGCCATTGCTCCAGCAATTGCTGTTTGGGCGGTCGTTCCACTTTCGGCAGAAACTTATATTACGCGTATTGATGTTTCATTGTTATATGTATTAGCTATTGGCTCTATTGGAGTGTATGGTATTATTTTGGCGGGTTGGGCATCTAATTCTAAATATCCATTACTTGGGGCAGTGCGTAGTGCTTCATTGCTCGTTTCTTATGAAATTGTCATCGGCTTTGCGTTAATTCCTGTAGTGATGTTGGCATCTAGTGTTGATTTAGTGAGTATTGTTGAAGCACAATCAGGAAGTGCATATCATTGGTTTGCTATTCCGCTTTTTCCGATGCTGATTGTATTTTTTATTTCTGCATTAGTAGAAACAAACCGTGCGCCATTTGATGTGGTAGAAGGAGAAAGTGAGATTGTTGGGGGCACGCATGTAGAATATTCAGGTATGACATATGCTGTTTTCTTTTTGGCAGAGTACATGAATATGATTTTGATGAGTGTGCTGGCTGTGTTATTATTTTTTGGTGGTTGGCTCCCACCTCATCCCGCATTAGATGTCATACCTGGGTTTTTCTGGTTAGCACTAAAAGTATCTGTGTTCTTGTTTTTATATTTGTGGATTCGGGCAACATTCCCTCGGTTTCGCTATGATCAAATCATGCGCTTAAGTTGGAAGGTATTTTTGCCAATTACCATTGTTTGGATTTTTGTTGTTGCCTTACTTGATAATCTTAATATAGGAGTGTGGTTTGTTTAAAACATTAACTTCATGGTATCGTGCCTTTACCCTTACAGAAATGCGAAAAGGAATGGGTATTACTGCTAAAGAAATGATAAAAGATGGGGTAACAGTACAATATCCTGAGGAAAAAACTCCAATCTCTCCTAGATTTCGTGGTATTCATGCATTAATGAAATATGATAATGGTGAAGAGCGTTGCATTGCCTGTAAGTTATGTGAGGCAGTGTGCCCTGCGAGTGCAATTACTATTGAGAGTGAACAAAGAGCAGATGACACACGCAGAACTACGCGTTATGATATTGACTTGTTCAAATGTATATTCTGTGGTTTTTGCGAAGAAGCATGCCCCGTAGATGCGATAGTAGAGACTCAAATGTTTGAGTACGCTTTTGATAGTCGAGAGGGAAGTGTATTGACTAAAACACAATTATTACAAATTGGTGAAAAGCATAAAGAGCGTATCACTAATCAAAAATTAGCCGATAGGAAATACAAATGAATCTAGACTGGACTACTGTATTATTTTATTCTTTTGCCTCATGGTCTATTTTAGCAGCACTATTAACTGTATTTGCTAGAAACGCTGCTAGAGCAGCTTTATTTTTAGTTTGGGCATTTTTCTCTTTTGCTTCTATGTGGATTTTATTAGAGGCTGAATTTTTAGCAATCATCCTTATTTTGGTATATATTGGTGCGGTGATGGTGCTATTCTTATTTGTTATCAAAATGCTGAACATTGACAAATCAACCATGAGAGCAAAGTTTGCTGGGTACCTACCACTAGGTATTTTTGTTGCAGCAGCAGTAGTCATTCAAATGATTATGGTGTTTACTCTTCCATATTTTGATATGGAGCAACCGGTTCAATCCCCAGGATATAGCAATATCACTGAACTCGCTACATTGTTATATACTGAGTATGTATTAGCATTTGAATTAGCAGCAGTTATTTTATTAGTCGCAATTGTAGCGGCAATTACTCTGGTAAACCGAGAAATGACGAATACCTATAAACAAGATATCGATGAACAAGTGCAAACGACTGCTAAATCTCGCTTACGTATTGTTCATTATAATAAGAACTCAAGCAAGGAGGAATCACCATGATTACTTTAATGCATTTTTTGATTTTAAGTGGCATTATCTTTGCAATAGGAGTGATGGGCATTTTTATCAATAGAACCAATATTATTACTATTTTGATGTGTGTTGAGCTCATCTTGGTGGCAGTTAATACGAACTTTATTGCTTTTTCATATTATCTCGCTGATCCTGCAGGGCAGATTTTTGTGTTTTTTATTCTTACTGTTGCTGCTGCGGAGGTCGCTATTGGTCTAAGTATTCTCACATTATTATTTAGAGATAAAAAATCTATTAGTGTGGACGTTATTAGCTCACTGAAAGGATAGCATGGAACAATATCTTCTGATTATTCTCGCTCCTCTAGTTGGTTCTGCAATTGTCGCATTTGCTGGCAAGATTTTAGGTAATTCATTTTCTGCCTTAGTAGCAATTACTGGCGTGGCAATTTCTTTTGTATTAAGTGCACAGGTATTTGCAGAACAAATTTTTTGGCAATATGAAAGCATTAATGCCAATCTCTATACTTGGCTGAGTGTTGGTAACTTTAGTTTACATATTGGCATTCTCATTGACGAGCTTACCGCAGTGATGATGTTCATCGTGACGTTTATCTCCTTATTAGTTCATATATATAGTATTGGTTATATGAAAGGTGAGGCACAGTTTAGATTGTTTTTTAGTTATATCTCATTATTTACCTTTGCTATGCTCATGCTCGTAATGAGTAATAACTTTATGCAATTATTTTTCGGTTGGGAAGCAGTTGGGCTGGTTTCATATTTACTGATTGGTTTTTATTACACGAAAGCTCCTGCGGCTTCTGCAGCACTGAAAGCATTTGTGGTAAATAGAGTAGGAGACTTTGGATTTTTGCTTGGGATAGCATTAGTCTATGTATTTACTGGTAGTCTTGATTATGTTCAGGTATTTAACGCTCTAGAATTGGTTAGTGGGTATCAAATTGTGGGAATAGATGCTATTACTCTGGTGGCCTTATTACTATTTGTGGGTGCAATGGGTAAATCAGCACAATTTCCACTACATATTTGGCTTCCAGGGTCCATGGAAGGACCTACGCCTATTTCTGCCCTCATTCACGCTGCTACCATGGTTACTGCTGGTATTTTTATGGTGTCACGGTTATCTCCATTGTACGAACTAAGTACGATAGCACTACTGGTGATTATGATTATTGGTGGTATTACTGCCCTATTTATGGGTCTCATAGGGTTGGTGCAGACTGATATTAAAAAAGTCATTGCCTATTCTACCATTTCTCAATTAGGCTATATGACAGTGGCGTTAGGGTTAAGTGCCTACCAAATTGCTATTTTTCATTTATTTACTCACGCATTTTTTAAAGCATTACTCTTTTTGGGTGCGGGGTCGGTGATTGTCGCTCTACATCACGAGCAAAACATCATGAAAATGGGTGGGCTCTATAAAAAATTACCTCTTACATTTATCACTTTTGTTATTGCCACCCTTGCTATTATCGGGTTTCCGGGATTTTCTGGTTTTTATTCTAAAGAACTCATTATTGAAGCGGCTAAATACTCTGATCTTGCTTATGCTGAAATCATGTATTATGTATTAGTTACTGGGGTGTTTATCACCACATTGTATAGCGTACGCTTATTGATATTAGTGTTTTTGGGCAAACCGCGAGATACGCACGTATATGAACATGCTACGGAATCCCCGTTAAGTATTACTATTCCATTAGTTATTTTGGCAGTATGTTCATTGATAGCCGGAATGATAATGGTGAAACCAATAGTGGTGCATGATGTATTTGGTAATTCAATTATGAACATCCAACCAGTGATGGCTGAACTCTCTTCACACTTTTTAGGTATTGCAGGTATGGCACTTCATGCGGTTGAGACTAAACCATTTTATGCGATGCTACTCGGAATCATTATAGCGATACTGGTATTTTTAGTACGCCCAGCATATTCAGCAGTAATTGCAAGTAAATTACGCATTATTCACACCTTACTGAGTCGCTTATATTATATTGATGTACTTATTAATCTTATAGTGGTAAAACTTTCTTTTCTTCTGTCTAAGATGTTTGCCTTATTTGATTCGATAATTATCGATAAGCTCTTAGTTGATGGCACTTCTTCAATTTCACGATTAGTTGGCAGAGTCTTCAAAACAGTGCAAACAGGCTATGTATATCATTATGGATTCTTTATGATATTAGGGCTCGTTGTTATGCTTTCATGGGTGTTATTATCATGATGAATTATTTACTCTCTTTACTTATTTGGATGCCTGCGCTCTTTTCGATTTTGGTATTAATTGCAGGCAATAATCGCCCAACCTTGGTGCGCACTATTGCCTTTGGTTCTGCAGTTATTACCTTTATCTTAGCTCTAAGTTTGTGGTACCACTTTGATACTACTACTCATCAGATGCAGTTTGTAGAGAAATATGCATGGGTGAGTAGTTATAATATTTATTACCATCTGGGGGTAGATGGCATCTCTATGCCTCTTATTCTCTTGACTGCATTATCTACTCTTTTACTTATTAGTGCGAGCTGGGGTGTGGTTAATAAACGTGTAGCACACTATATGGCAACTTTTTTGGCGATGGAAGGTATTATTATTGGAGTTTTTGCATCTCTTGATAGTATTTTGTTTTATCTGTTTTGGGAAGCATCGCTAATTCCAATGTTACTTGTGATTGGTATTTGGGGCGGAGAAAAACGGGTATATGCCTCGCTTAAATTTTTCTTATACACTTTCTTGGGTTCAGTTTTTATGTTGATTGCAGTCATTTATATGGCGCAAAAACAAGGGAGTTTTGGTATTTTAGAAATGTACGCATTGCCGCTCACTATGGTTGAGCAGTCCTATATCTTCTGGGCACTCTTTTTGGCATTTGCCATTAAGATACCTGTGGTGCCATTCCATACATGGCTCCCTACGGCGCATGTGCAAGCACCTACTGGAGGTTCTATTATTTTGGCAGCGATTATGTTGAAAATGGGGGGCTATGGCTTTATTCGTTTCTCTTTGCCTATTGTTCCTGATGCTGCCCGTGAATTTGCCGAAATATTACTTATATTGTCTCTAATCGCAGTATTATATATCGGCTATATTGCCTTAACACAGCGAGATATGAAGAAATTAATCGCCTACTCTTCAGTATCGCACATGGGGTTTGTGACCTTTGGGATTTTTGCAATATTTGCAGCCTATGCACATTCTGATGTGAGTGCTCTGCTTGGGTTGCAAGGTGCTATGGTACAAATGATTTCCCATGGTGTTGTATCTGCTGCGATGTTTTTAACTATTGGCTTCTTATATGATCGAACGCATTCTCGAGATATTGGATATTACGGTGGGATTGCTAAGATTATGCCGAAATTTACCGCATTTGTGGTCTTTTTTGCCATGGCTAATGCAGGACTACCTATTACGTCAAGCTTTGTAGGTGAATTTATGATTGTCTTATCTGCTATGAGTTTTAATATCTACTATGCCATTTTGGCTGCCTTAACAATTATTATCACTGCAGGCTATACCTTAATCATGGTGAAACGGGTGTTTTGGGGTGAAATTACGAATGAAGAAGTAGCAACATTGCCTGATTTAAGTCTGAGAGAATTTAGCATATTTACTGTTATTGCGCTGATTATTTTAGCAATTGGTATTTATCCTTACCCACTAATTGAAGTTATTAGTGTGAGTACTGCTCACATTTTAGAACTCGCACTTGTATCCAAGTTATAACCATGCCAACATTTGATATTCAACAACTCTATTATATATTGCCCGAGCTTATATTGACTTTTGGGACAATCAAGATTTTGATTGTTGATTTATTTCTGCCAAAAAAATATGATCTTGTGAGTTATTATGGCACGCAAGCACTTTTATTAATTACGCTGATATTTTCCATTAGTTTATATGGCTCTAGTGAATTCATATTAAGCGGTGCATTTGTGGTTGATAACTTCAGTGTCATTGTGAAATCTTTTGTCATTGCCTTTATGGTATTGATTTTGGCATATACCAAAGAATATTTACTCCTAAAAGGGCGGTATGTTCGTGAACACATGACGCTTTTATTGTTCAGTACCTTGGGGATGATGATTATGATTTCAGGGAGTAGTATGCTCACTTTATATCTTGGTCTGGAAATTCTCTCATTGGCTATGTATTCACTTATTGCTACTCACCGAATAGGTGGCTCTTCGGTTGAAGCAGGGCTGAAGTACTTTGTGCTTGGGGCGATTTCTTCGGGTATTTTGTTATACGGTATTAGTTTGGTGTATGGTGCGACGGGAACACTGATGATTAGTGATATTGCTGTGTTGCCATTTGAGCAAAATCAAGCCCTTTTGAGTTTTGCTGTGGTTTTTATTATTATCGGCGTGTCGTTCAAGTTGGGTGCAGTGCCATTTCATAACTGGGTGCCCGATGTGTATCATGGTGCATCGCTTTCTACTACGATGTTTTTGACCAGCGTACCTAAAATTGCAGCTCTTGCGTTATTGTATCGTATGTTAATTGAAGGACTGATGAGTGGCTATGCATATTGGTATGAGTTTTTAATCATTATTGGCATACTCTCTATTACGTTAGGTACCTTGGTTGCACTTGTACAGAAAAATATTAAGCGGATGCTGGCGTATTCTACTATTGCGAATGTTGGTTTTATCGTGATTAGTTTTGCACTCGGTACAAATGAAGGCTATAGTAGTGGAGTATTTTTCACCATTACGTACGCTATTACTGCGATTGCAACATTTGGTGTATTATTACTCTTGAGTTCAAAAGACTATGATATTGCGAATATTTCTGAACTCGCTGGACTCAATAAATACGACGCTTTGAGTGCATTTTTCTTACTTATAGTGCTCTTTTCATTCGCTGGTATTCCGCCGTTTATTGGATTTTGGGGTAAGCTTGCAGTGATTAACGAAGTGGTTGCGGGTGGGTATTATTATTTAGCAGTCTTTATGGTGGTATTTTCAGTGATTGCTGCGTATTTTTATCTCAATGTGGTGAAGGCATTGTATTTTGACCCCGCAGCCGAGAATAGGCTCTGTAGCAAAGATGCACTTAGCATCAAGCTGCTATTGATTGTAAATATTATCATTATTGTTGCAGTCAGTATCTTACCTAGCACACTACTAGATATTGTGTCAAAAATCTTTGTCTAGCAAGCACTTTATTGTATAATTACTGGTTTTCCTTTCTAATACAAATTATGAAAAGCGATATTCATCCAAGTTATCATACGGTAAAAGTAGTATGTAGTTGTGGTAATACTTTTGAAACAAAGTCTACTACTGCTAAAGATGAGATGCATGTTGAGGTGTGTTCGAGTTGTCATCCGTTTTATACTGGTAAACAAAAGATTGTAGATACTGCAGGTCGTGTTGAGAAATTTAATTCACGTTATGCAGCATTTAAGAGATAGTTTTTATTTCAAACGATAAAAACACTCATAAAAAAACTATTCATAAAAAAACCACCCATTTGGGTGGTTTTTTATTATGTGGCTGTTATATTTAGCTTATACCACTGTTTTGATTTGGATTCTTGTATCATCCAATTTATCAAAACTCAGGTATTGATATACTGATTCATCAATAGTATCCATATATTTTAAATATTCTTCCTTAGAAGGTAGGCGTCCGAGTTTAGCACTAATAGCAGCAAGTTCTGCTGATGCGAGATATACATTTGCTTCATTCCCTAGTCTATTTGGAAAGTTACGGGTAGAAGTGGAAACCACAGTAGCGTGATCTTTAACTCTCGCTTGGTTACCCATACAGAGTGAACACCCCGGTGTTTCAGTGTGCTCTGTGAGATTTTCAAACACTTTATAACTCCCTTCAAACTTCAACTGTGCTTCATCCATTTTGGTTGGTGGGGCAATCCAAAGTTCTGTAGGTAAAGAAGTTTCATTCGCTAAAATGCGTGTTGCGGCTCTAAAGTGACCAATATTAGTCATACAAGAGCCGATAAATACTTCATCAATATCTACATTACCAATATCACTTAAATACTTCACATCATCTGGGTCATTTGGACAGGCTAGAATCGGCTCATGAATTTCACTCATATCAATTTCGATGATTGCTTCATATTGAGCATTATCATCTGCACGTAATAAGGTAGGGTTATCTAGCCATTTTTGCATAGCATCAATACGCTTATTAAGTGTAGCTTTATCATCATAATCACTCTCTACCATGGCACTTAATAGTGAAATATTAGATTTTAAATATGCACCCACACTATCTTCACTCAGATTAATAGTACATGCTGCAGCACTACGTTCCGCTGATGCATCAGAAAGCTCAAATGCTTGTTCTACCGTGAGGTGTTCTAACCCTTCAATTTCTAAAATTCTACCTGAGAAGATATTGATTTTATTTTGCTTTTCTACAGTTAATAAGCCTTGTTTGATTGCATAATACGGAATTGCATTGACTAAATCACGAAGAGTAATGCCTTCATTCATTTCACCACTAAAGCGTACAAGAACAGATTGTGGCATATCCAGTGGTAACACCCCAAGCGAAGCTGCAAATGCTACTAATCCCGAGCCTGCAGGAAAGCTCATCCCTAGAGGAAAACGGGTATGTGAGTCCCCACCAGTACCTACCATATCTGGTAATAACATGCGGTTTAACCATGAGTGAATCACTCCATCTCCTGGTTTAAGTGCTACTCCTCCACGAGATTCAAAGAAATCTGGTAGAGTATGTTGGAGCTCAATATCTATTGGTTTTGGGTATGCCGCAGTGTGGCAAAAGCTTTGCATCACTAAGTCCGCACTAAAGCCTAAGCAGGCTAATTCTTTGAGCTCATCACGAGTCATAGCACCCGTGGTGTCTTGGGAGCCTACACTACTCATACGTGGCTCACAATACGTACCAGGTGTTACACCAGTAACCCCACATGCTTTTCCAACAATTTTTTGTGCTAATGAATAGCCAACTGCAGCTGAAGTGTCACTTCCTGGGCGAACAAAAATATCTGTTGGTGCTAGACCGAGATCTTCTCTTGCTTTATCTGTGAGAGCTCTACCAATGATGAGGTTGATTCTCCCACCAGCACGTACTTCATCCAAAATAGTAATAGGCTTAGTCTCAAAACTAGCAATAGTCTCACCATTTTTAGTAACTACACCTTCGTAAGGCTTAATTGTGATTTCATCACCTGTGTGCATTTGTGAAACATCGCATTCGATTGGTAAGACGCCAGAGTCTTCTGCAGTGTTAAAGAAAATCGGGGCAATTTTATTCCCTAAGATAAAGCCCGCAGTTTTCTTATTAGGAATGTGCGGAATATCTTTGCCAATATGCCACAAAATAGAGTTAATCGCAGATTTACGAGAAGATCCTGTGCCTACGACGTCACCTACAAATACTACATCACCTTTGGTTTTTAACTCAGCAATGGTTTCTAATGGATTGTCCATTTTTTTCACCAGCATACTCTGAGCATGCAGTGGAATATCAGGACGGGAAAAGGCTTCGGTTGCTGGAGAGAGATCATCGGTATTAGTCTCACCATCTACTTTAAATACGATGAGGTTAATCGCTGATGGAATTTCGGGTTTATTAGTAAACCAAGTAGCATTTGCCCAGTTGTCAATGATTTGTTTAGCATGTGTATTATGTGCCGCTTTTTCTTGAACAAGCGTATAGGCATCATAAATAAGTAGAGTATTACTCAGAGCATCCACGCAATACATAGCCACATCACTATAATCAAGGAGTTCTACCAGAGCATTAACATTATATCCCCCTAACATAGTACCGAGAAGTTCTACTGCATATTGTTTAGAAATAACCTCACATGTTTCTTCACCTTTAGCAATTGCTGTGAGAAATGCTGCTTTGATAAATGCTGCCTTATCAACACCAGCAGGAGTCCTATGTACTAATAATTCAAGATTAAATTTTATATCTTCATTTGCACTCAGACCGTCAATAACCGCTTTTACTTGAGTTTCGTCTAATGCTAGAGGAGGGAGACCCTGTGCTTTACGTTCTGCTACGTGAGCTAAGTATTGTTCTTTCATGAGTATTACACACTAAATAGTAAAATTATATTATAAAGCATAATACTTATACTTTAAGATTGAAGTCAGTCATTTGTTTGTAATATAAAATATCTGCTTTAATATATCTATTGTTCTCGTGAATTCAGAGATTGCTAAACGCCGTACTTTTGCGATTATTTCCCACCCTGATGCGGGTAAAACTACTATTACTGAAAAGCTCTTACTCTTTAGTGGTGCTATTAAAGTTGCGGGTAGTGTGAAGGCTCGTAAATCAAATACTCATGCAAAAAGTGACTTTTTAGCAGTAGAGCAAGAACGGGGGATTTCAGTTGCTTCTAGTGTGATGCAGTTTGAATATGATAATCATGTAGTAAATTTACTAGATACCCCGGGGCACGAGGACTTTTCAGAAGATACTTATCGCACATTAAGTGCGGTAGATTCTGCTCTCATGGTGATTGATGTTGCCAAAGGAGTAGAAGATAGAACTAAAAAACTCATGAAAGTATGTAGGCTTAGAGATACGCCGATTATTACGTTTATTAATAAATTAGACCGAGTGGGCAAACCAGTACTTGAGTTGCTTGATGAGGTAGAGTCTACTCTAGGGATTTCTTGTGTACCGATTACTTATCCTATTGGCATGGGAGCCGAATTTAAAGGTGTAGTGCATTTATTAGAAGATACGATATACTTATTTGAACAAGGTAACAATAGTAAAATAGGTGAAACTAAGGTTATACAAGGGATTGAAAATCTAAAAGATATTGCCGAGGATTATATAAATATACTTGAAGAAATAGAACTGATTAAAGAACTTACCAATGAGTTTAGTACTGAAGATTTTTTAAGTGGTAAGCAAACCCCGGTATTTTTTGGTTCGGCGATTAATAATTTTGGTGTGGAAAATTTACTTGATGGCTTTATTTCCTATGCTCCACCGCCACGCACTATGCCAACTCACACCCGAGAAGTGAGCCCAGAAGAAGATGCTTTTAGTGGCTTTGTATTTAAGATACAGGCAAATATGGACCCAAAACACCATGATCGATTAGCATTTATGCGCATTGTCAGCGGCGAATATCAAAAAGGAATAAAAGTACACCAAGTCGCAACTGGCAAGCAAATAAAAATCTCAAATGCAATTACCTTTTTATCTAATGATAGAAATATCACCACTGAAGCAGTAGCGGGGGATGTTATTGGTATTTTTAATCATGGCGGAATCGCCATTGGAGATACCTTTACCAGTGGTGAGAAGTTACATTTTAAGGGTATTCCTAATTTTGCCCCTGAGTTATTTAAGCGCGCCGTATTAAAAGATCCATTAAAAGCCAAGGCGCTCCAAAAAGGACTTGATCAATTATCTGAAGAAGGGGTAGTACAAGTCTTTAGACCACTTGCCAATACCGATCAAATATTAGGTGCAGTAGGAGTGCTGCAATTTGATGTTACTAAGCATAGGTTAAAACACGAATACAATGTAGAATGTGAGTTTGAGGCTATTACCATTGGTGCTATGCGCTGGGTTAAGGGGGCTGATAAGGATATTGATACATTAAAAAATACCACTGGGGGGGTTGCTCTAGATAGCTATGGAGGATATTGTTATTTGGCGAATAGTACAATTAACTTAGACCTTACTATGGAGCGTCACCCCAAGCTAGAGTTTACTGCTAGTAAAGAGCGCTGATGCAGTCGTCAAATCTTAGTGCACCCAATGTATTATGTATCATGGGTCCTACTGCTTCTGGAAAAACAGATATTGCCATAGCATTATCAGAGTACACTGAGATTGACATTATTAGTGTAGATTCTGCTTTAGTATATAAGGGTATGAATATTGGCACTGCCAAACCTGATGAGAGCATCTTAGCAAAATATCCGCATCAGATTGTCGATGTGGTGCATCCCAATGAAGAGTATACGGTCAAGCACTTTTGCCAGCATGCGTTAGAGTGTATTCAGCATAGTCATAAAAAGCAACGCTTACCAGTACTCGTAGGAGGTACGTCATTTTATTTTCATGCACTAGAGCATGGGTTATCTGATATTCCGCAGTCCACTACCGAGAGTAGAGAGTGGGTGAATACACTTATTCACACCAAAGGGTTGGCATGTGCCTATGAAGAGCTACAAAAAGTAGATATGATGAGTGCCGAGCGGATTCATGCTCATGATACTCAGCGCATCTCAAGAGCCTTAGAAGTGTACTATCTTACAGGTACCACGCTGAGTGGCTTACAAGGTAATAAATATTCACCACTAGAGGGCTATATTCTTCATAAATTTGCTCTCTTGCCAGAAAAAGAAGTGCTAAATGAACGCATTGCTCTTCGGTTTAGGCATATGATAGCAGCAGGCTTCGTAGCCGAAGTAGAGAGATTGGTAGATACTTACCAACTTACAGAGCAAGATCCTGCTCTAAGGTGCGTGGGCTACAGACAAATATATCAGTATTTACGCGGTGAGTTGAGTTTAGATGAGGCGATTGAACGAGGAATTATCGCAACGAGGCAGTTGGCAAAAAAACAACGTACTTGGCTCCGTTCAATGGAGAATGTAGAGATACTCCATCCGCCGTATCACATAGAGCGTTTACTGCAGAGTATCTAAATTATAACGATAGTTAATATCGTTAGCTATATTTAGAGATTGTAATAGCGTTGTGGCTTCAGGAGTATTACCACTAATCGTGCCTTTAGCATTCACAAAACTCCCTTCATTGGTAGCGTTGATTGCTACCTTAAATGCACTATCCTCTGTACTATTCAGTGCTATAGACAAACGCTCTCCTTGCAATAATAGGTCTGCATTATAGGCACCAATTTGTTCCCCCATAACAGCCGTATCATTAAAGCTAATATTGGCATCTAGCATGTTACGAAGCGGCATATTTTGGTCAAGTAAGTCAGCATCAAGTTTGGTAATAACTATCTTAGTGCTCGCAAATTGTGGCAGGGCAGTGTAAAACTTTTTAATATAACTAAGTTCAAGTACTCCAGCACCATCTCGCAGTTTAGGTGTGCCCATGACGGAAACCATTGCCACCCCTGATAACTCTGTGCCTTTGTCATTTAGTGTGACATCCGCTGCGAGATGGCCACTGAGTAAATAGCTCGGGTTAAACTGCCATGAAATAGTGCCATAGGTCGGATGTTTTGCTGTGCCATTAATCACTTTGCCAGATAGGGTAATCTCAGGGGCGTAGTCTTGAAGAATGGTTGCAGGTGCCAAATAGACTAAAAAACCAAGCAAGCTAACTATAAATAAACCAATATACTTAATCATAAGAGTAATTCATCAAGGGTGAGTAAATAACAAGGTAGCATCTACTAATCCGCTTGCTACTCGGGTAATGGTGGCATTGGTTACTACAATTCCATGACGTTGTTTAAGGGTATAGAGCCCACGTTGTAACCTATCGAAATTTTGCTTAGTGATACGAACATTTATGCCCTCAGAGCCAATAGTAGCATTGTATCTTACCCCAATGAGAGTAGCAACCTGTTTCAGTGCGTTATCTGCTGAAAGGGAAGGGTAAATTTTTTGATTGCCAATTTCTGCCTTTGCTTGTTGCAGTTGCTTTTGAATGCGTTGTTCTTTGGCAAGCGTCATAGTAAGCGAGTGCTGCGTATCATAAATAGGTTTAAGACCTAACACATAGGCGATTATTGTTAATAAAAGTATTATAAAACCAACGAGTAGAAGTTTTTGGATCGGGGTGATATTCATTTTACGTTCACCTGTAATGTACCATCATAAGTAATTGATTGTAAAGACTTTGGTAGGGTAGCTTGTTCTAGGCTACTGAGCAAATCCTCGCTTCTAAGATTACGCTGTGCATTAAAACTTTTGAGCCGACTCTCAGTTTGTAAGCCTATATCTACAATACGCTGTTCATCTGGGAATATTTGCCCAAAGAGCTGGGTATTTTGTGCTTGTATCAATTGCACTTCTTTTTCTAGTGCTATATTCGAAATAGCAATAGAATAGGTATATAGCACCAAGGAGATACCACATAATACTAGTACCGAAGTCCAAGGTTTGAGATGTTTTTGCATAAACTCCGAAACATCTAATTGAATCAGATTTAACAGCATAAAATCTTTAGATAATTCTTCTATACGCGTTGCGGTACTGCCATACATGTCAAAGAATAATTCTTTATGTAGACTCCCACCTCTACACTTACTATCTCGGTAGGTAATATAATCTCCCTCATCAAAATAGTGTATTCCTTCTTCAGCCAGTGGCACAAACATAAAATTAGGATATACCCCTTTCACAGAAAGTTTTTGCTCTTTAATAGTTTGTTTAATATCAGCAAGTAATGATTTTTCTACCACCACGACATCATAATTCTTGTTGTGTTTTTTGTAAAAAAACTCTAAGTCATCAATGTCAGTTAATAAGCTATCTTCTAAAGCAAATGACAATGCTTTTTTAATATTAAGGCTACTCCCAGGTGGGAGAGTAGTCGTATGTGCAGAGAGTAGAGTATCATCAATTTTGATAATCACATCTTTAGTAGACTCTACTACAGCTAAGCCCTCTCTGGTCCAATTCACAATATTCATGTACTCATTATATCCTGTATTCTATGGTTTGATATTCTGTGGTAATTTTTTTATTATCCCGCTTTAATATTACCTTTGCATGAAAGGTAGTTCCTCCTGAGGTAATCTTAAGATTTAGTAAAAAATAAGTACTCTTAATAGCAATCAACCCATTAAAGTACTCACTTGCCTCTTGCTCTGTAGCCATCCCCACGGCATTTTGAAATATTTTTTTTGCTTCAGTGAATGATGTAATAGGCCTATTTGCTATTATTTCTTCGGCACTAAACTCATTTAGCCTATCATGCAAGCAGGCAATAACTTCTTTATCTGCCATATTTACGTTAATTTTGACAACTTCATCGAGTGCAAATAAATAGGGTTTAATTTTATAATAATTTTCTAGATCAATCGCAGATATCTGCTTGAGTTCAGAAACACTTATAAGTTTTTGTTTAGGAGTTTTATTGTTTAAATATTCAAGAATATCACCATTAATTGGAGTGATGCCTATTTTTTCACTGGTAGCCAAAGAAAATAAACAGGTGTTAAAATTTGGATTTGTGCGAATTTGTACTTGTCCTTGATTGATTTTAATAAAGTTATTAATGTTTAAATATTTATCCAACGATTCTAATGAGCCAGACACTACAGTACGTTCATCTAGAGGAATACCTGCACTAAGAAAAGCATTTGCCTGTTCATACCAATCTTCATCTTCCCCATCGTAGGACTGGTTTTCATCTGCGAGTAAGAGTGAAGCTACGATAGATTTTGCTGAGTGTACATAGTTATATACTCTATTTTGTTGAGTTAATAACGCGTTCGTCTTACCAAGCTCTAATTGCTTTTTACCAAGTAACAGGGCAGAAGTTGAAATAAGAGCGACAATAAACACCACGGTAATAATAGCAACACCTGATTGAGCATGTAAGGAATGAGTGTACATGAGCTATTCGGTAATCAGAGCGAGTTTAGTGAGTTCGCCATATTGTGGGTGGGTAAATTTAATTTCTACTGCTTTCAGGTAGCCTCTATTTTTATTACTCCAGCTTGTAACAAGTTTATTTGAAGTGCTATCTACAACCTTCACACTTGGTTTTTTTATATCCCTTATCAGAGTTTGAGTATATTTTTCAGTTGAGCCTAGATATGTTGTCGTTCTGTTGATAGTATCGGTAAATTCATAGCTAATATATACAATAGTATCTTCTTGCTCGCTAATAAAAGAGATGGTGTTGTCACTCAACGTGGCGTCTTTTTGTAGTAGATGCGCAAAGTCTCTATCAACCATCAGTGAAAACTGCTGAAGCTCTGTAAGAATCTTAGCACTTGCTTCATAACTCTTAGTTACTTCAGTATTTTTAATCAGTGAGCTATAACTTGCAATCCCAATAATAGATAAAATCGCTACTGCTACAATTAACTCAATAAGAGTAAAGCCAGACTGAGTGCATTTGCCAGAACTATTCATGCTATCATTTTTTCTCAATATTTACCGTAGGTAAGTACAATTCTATGGTTGCACTCGGTTCTTTAGCATTTTTCTTATCTTTAGTATCATATACTGATATGACTGTTTTGGTGACATCAAGTAGCTCTACCTGAGTCGTTTCCAGTTGATACGGCCAAGAGCGATTAGCAAAGTTATATTCTTCGTCTTGTTTACCGATGCTTGGACGGTTACTTAGACGCGTTTCTATAGCTACATTATTCACAACGATATTTGCTAGTGTGCTTTGCTGACGGTCGCTCAAACTAGTAATTGCATTTTGGGTATATGCAAGTAAGCCTACCAAACTCACAGAAGCAATAAATAAGGCAATCAAGACCTCCATGAGGGTGAATCCTTGCTGATGCGAGCCCCTAGTGTACTTCTTAGCTCTTGGCATGTTGTGCGTTAATATGAGCAATCCGAAGTACTGCATTCGGATGAGAATCATAAAAGGTAGAATATACCGAATCAGGCACAGTAATTGCTGCGTTATCTCTGTAGAGTTTTGTTAGTGCAGTAATGAGATCTGCCCCATTCGTATGTTTTACTGCAAAGGCATCTGCCTCATATTCATGTGTTCTAGAAGCAAGATTCATCAGCGGGGTGATAAAGAAGGTAAAAATCGGCACAATCATCATAAATAAAATCAAGCCTATGTGGTTGGTGTGATACGCAGAGTTCGTCACTCCGAGTGAGGTAAAAAATTCTGGCATTTGAATCAGTACACCCAGTACATATAAACCCACAAAGGTAGTAGCAAAGGAAATGCTGAGTTGCTTGATAATATGTTTATGATGAAAGTGCCCGAGTTCGTGTGCGAGCACTGCTAATACCTCGTTATCATTCATTCCTTTTAATAAGGTATCAAAAAATACAATGCGTTTATTTGCCCCAAAGCCAGTAAAGTAGGCGTTACCATGAGAAGAGCGTTTAGAACCATCCATAATATACAGCCCATTACTCTTAAACCCTGCTTGGGTTAATAACGTATTGATTTTCTGGGCAAGCTCGGTATTTTCTAATGGCTCAAAAGTGTTAAATAACGGAGCAATAAACTTAGGATAAATTGCCAACATTAACAAACTAAAGCCACTAATCAGCAACCATGCCCAGAGCCACCATAATGCACCCATTTGCTCCATAATGTAGAGTAATGCTAAGAGTAATGGCACACCAATAATCAAGCCCACAATAGCAGACTTGATAATATCACTGATATAAGTTTTCAGCGTAGTATTATTAAAACCAAATTGTGCTTCAATCCCAAAGGTACGATACAGCCCAAGGGGTAAATCAATAATACTAGAAATAATGCTAAAGGAAATAATCACCACTACTCCCATAACCACTGCTCCTATATTGGGCAACCATGCATCTAGGGTAGTGCTTAATACCTCTAACCCTCCTATAAGCGTCCACATTAATAATACTATGATAGAGAGTATTGCTCCGATAGAGTGTAGACTCAGTTTTTTCTGTGCATAGGCAGATGCTTTTTTAGCATCATCAGTAGTAATGACTTCACTGAGTTCGGGAGGAATATTATCAACATTATGCTTGGCAGCAGAGCGTTGTCTAACATTTAGCCATAGAGTAGTAATAAGCCAAAGAGCAGTAAAACCTAAAAAAGTCCACGTAAAAGAAGTAAATGCTGAGAGTTCCATAAGTAATTCAGAGTTATTGTAACAGTTGAAAGTAAATGTTAAAGTACATATTATTTTATACTAAATACCTTATTATCACCTAGCCTCAGGGCTTTTAACTCCCCGCCCCAAATATATCCTCCATCTAGTGGGTATAAGTGTGGTATATTGGGGTTAGTGAGCGTTGACCAATGACCAAAATAAATGTTAGATTTCACAAGATGAGGATTGTTTTTAAACCACGGAGTTATGCCTTCTGGTGCAGAAGTAACATCTCCTTTATAATCAAAATTTAGCTGATTATCAGCAGTCACGTACCGCATACGCATTGTGGCATTCACCGTGTATCTCAGACGTTCATAGTACAAGCTATTTGCATTATATGAAGTATGTCCTTCCTCATACATTGCCTCTAAAAATTCCTTGGGGTTGTGACTGAGTTCGTAACTAATACCACTACTGAGCTTTAGCACTTCATTATGAGTAAGTACACTTGGAATCCCTGCGTGAACAAAGTAGTTACTATCTTCATGCATCACTACAGGAGTACTGAGTAAATACTCTATATATTTACTTACATTTGGGCTTGATAATATATCACCAAAGGTATCGTGTTTGGTCGGCTTACGAATGCCAAAATAACATGCAAGCAAATGAAAATCATGATTCCCTAAAATCATTTGGTGGTTATTATCAATGATGAAATCCAGCACTTTTTTTGACTGACCTCCTCGGTTAATCACGTCTCCTAAAAACACAAGTCTATCCTCACTATTAGGAGCAATATGCTCTAATAACTTCATCAGTCCATCAAAGCAGCCCTGAATATCACCAAACAGATAAGTATGTTTCATATTCTTTTGCGAGTTGGATAAAGTCATCTACAGAGCAGTTTTCTGCACGTTTGCTCATATCAATAGTTGAATGTGTTTTAGGCAAGATATCTTTTAGGTTGTTTCCTAATGTTTTACGCTTCATGCGAAAGGCGTGTTTAACTACTTCGGTAAAATATTTTGGTAAAGTATTGTGTTTGGGGCGTAGATAAATAATACTACTAGTCACTTTAGGCACGGGTTCAAATGCAGTATTAGGTACATCAAACAAGAGTTCACTCTCAAAATATGCCTGTATCATCACACTTAAACGCCCATACACCTTGGTCGTTGGCTCTGCTACTATGCGCTCGGCTACTTCTTTTTGTAGCATAAATACCATATCAGTAATATGTGTTCGGTGGTTCACCATATGAAACAAAATAGGACTAGAAATATTATAGGGTAGGTTTCCCACAATACGTACATTATTCCCAAGTGAGCTGATATTAAACTTCAGTACATCCATGTGATGAATGTATAAGTTAGCTATGGCTTGCTGTTGCCAGAAATTTATGAGCTCAGTATCTATTTCTACAATATGCAGTGTATTAAGACGCTCAAGTAATGGATAGGTGAGTGCACCAGTACCGGTGCCAATTTCTACCAAAGTGTCATCAGACTTGGGAGCAATACTTGCGATGATATGCTCAATAATCTCAGTATTGATGAGGAAATTCTGCCCAAAGCGTTTTTTATGCGTATGCGATTTCATAAGTTTATTGTATAATCTTGCTGTGACATTTTACAAATATTTCACAATTATTTTTTTCATACGAGGATATTTATGAGCACACCAACTCCGCACTCACTCGCAGCAAACCCACAACCACAAACTGTGGACATTGATCCTATAGAAACTAAAGAATGGCTAGATGCATTTCGTTCGGTAGCCCTGATAGAAGGCGAAGATAGAGCAGAATTTATCTTAAATCAACTCATTGACATTGCACATAAGGAAGAAATGAGTTTACCAACTGGAGTAAACACACCCTATCTGAATACGATTGCCAAAGATAAAGAAGTCGCTACAGATATTTCTCAAGATATAGAAGACAGAGTACTTGCTATTATTCGCTGGAATGCAATGATTATGGTAGTAAAAGCCAACTATAAAGCGAGTGAACTCGGCGGTCATATTGCTTCATTTGCTTCTAGTGCGACATTGTACGAAGTAGGATTTAATCACTTTTACCGTGGGCCAGATGCCGACCAAGGTGCTGACTTGATATTTTTCCAAGGCCATATTTCCCCGGGGATTTATTCCCGTGCCTATTTAGAAGGGCGTATCACTAAAGAACAAATGGAGAACTTTAGACAAGAGTCGGCAGGTAAGGGGCTTTCTTCTTATCCGCACCCGTATCTTATGCCAGAATTTTGGCAATTTCCTACAGTATCTATGGGCTTAGGGCCAATCATGGCAATTTACCAAGCACGATTTATGAAGTATCTTCATCATAGAGGCATCAAACAAACTGATAAACGAAAAGTCTGGGCATATTTGGGTGATGGGGAAACCGATGAACCAGAATCTCTAGGGGCTATTTCTCTTGCTGGGCGAGAAAAATTAGATAACTTGATATTTGTTATTAACTGTAACCTCCAACGTTTAGATGGACCGGTACGTGGCAATGGTAAGATTATCCAAGAGCTTGAATCAATGTTTAGAGGTGCGAACTGGAATGTAATTAAAGTGATTTGGGGCTCAAGCTGGGATGACTTACTCGCAAAAGACACCAAAGGGCTCTTAAAACAACGTATGAGTGAAGTAGTAGACGGTGAATATCAAGCATATAAAGCGAAAGATGGTGCATATGTTCGTGAACATTTTTTTGGCAAATACCCCGAACTGTTAAAAATGGTAGAACACCTCTCTGATGATGAAATCTACGCACTCAAACGAGGAGGACATGATAATATTAAAGTATTCCAAGCATATAAAAGAGCTACTGAGCATACGGGGCAACCAACAGTTATTCTCGCAAAAACAGTAAAAGGCTATGGTATGGGCGAAGCAGGTGAAGGGAAAATGACTACGCACTCGCAAAAGAAACTTGCGACTGAACACATAAAAAGTTTTGCTAAACGATTTAATGTACCAGTTACTGAAGAACAAGCGCAAAACCTAGAGTTTTATACCCCAAGTGCAGATAGTGAAGAGATGAAATACCTGCACGCAAGAAGAGAAAAACTCGGTGGGTACTTACCAGTGCGTAAGTTTGAGTATGAGAATATTAATATTCCAGCACTTGGAGATTTTCAGCAAGTACTTATTGGTAGCGGTGATAAGGAAGTATCTACTACGCAGATGTTTGTGCGGATTATGACACTGCTCACTCGCAATAAAGAAATTAAAGATAGAATCGTGCCAATCGTCCCTGATGAAGCACGTACCTTCGGTATGGAAGGCTTATTTAGAAGTCTGGGTATTTACTCATCATCTGGGCAATTATACGAGCCAGAAGATCATGATAAAGTCATGTGGTATAAAGAAGATATGGGCGGACAAGTGTTGCAAGAAGGAATTACCGAAGCAGGTGCAGTGAGTGACTGGATAGCAGCAGCAACTGCGTATGCAACGCATAACAAAACGATGATTCCGTTTTATATTTATTATTCTAAATTTGGTTTCCAGCGTATTGGTGACTTTGCGTGGGCTGCGGGAGATATGCAGGCGAAAGGTTTCTTACTTGGTGGTACCTCTGGTAGAACTCCACTTTCTGGTGAGGGCTTACAGCACCAAGACGGGGAGTCACATATTGTGGCAAATACTATCCCGAATTGTAAAACATATGACCCCACATTTGGCTATGAGCTTGCAGTGATTATCCGTGATGGTATGGATAAAATGTATGGGCAACACCTCAACTATTTCTATTACATCACCATCATGAACGAGGGCTACACCCACCGAGCAATGCCAGAAACTGATGGAGTAGAAGAGGGTATTATTAAAGGTATCTATCAATTAGAAGACACCACTGACGCCCAACTTAATTTACTCGGCAGCGGGGTCATCCTTACTGAAGTATTAAAAGCGAAAGATATGTTAGAAACAGACTTTGGCATTAAAGCAAATGTGTATTCTGTTACCAGCTTTAACGAGCTTTTACGTGAAGCACAGAATATAGATAGAGATAACCTATTTAACAACACGAGTAATACTCCATATATCACTAGAGTACTAGATAACGCTATCCCAACAGTAGCTGCCACGGACTATATGCGTAATTACCCTGAGAGTGTGCGTAAGTACATCCCAACCAGATATGAAACATTAGGCACAGATGGCTTTGGACGTAGTGATACGCGTGAAGCGCTGCGTGACTTCTTTGAGATTGATGCCCGCTATATTGCTCTGATGGCGGTAAAAACACTGATTGATGAAGGCACGGTAGAGAAGAAAGTATTTACAGAAGTAGTAAAGAAATATGGGATTGATACCACTAAGCCGAGCCCTGTGATGAATTAACATGTCTGTTTAGTTTTTGTGGTATTGTACTGCAAAAAATACGTAGTCATTTATATACATAAACTCTTTTGTATTTGTATGCTCTGCAAAACTCTCAAAATACTTGTTAATTTATTTTATAATTGAACTTGTTTTTTCTTTTATTTTTCTATGAATGCCACTAAATTAAAATTTACTGATAATGATCTAATTGAAGAAAAATATAGAATTTATCAGGGTGATTGTATTGAAGTTCTTCAGAAAATACCAAGAAAATCAATAGACCTCATTTTTGCTGATCCGCCATATAATTTGCAATTAAAAAATGAATTATATAGACCTAATCAAACTAAAGTTGATGGTGTAAATGATGAATGGGATAAGTTTTCTTCTATTGATGAGTATGATAAATTTACAAGAAAATGGCTCAATGAATGTAGAAATGTTATGAATGATAATGCTACCATATGGGTTATTGGTTCATATCATAATATATTTAGAGTTGGAAAAATAATGATGGACTTAGGTTTTTGGATTTTAAATGATGTTCAATGGTATAAAACTAACCCAATGCCTAATTTTCGTGGTGTGCGATTTACCAATGCTACAGAAACTTTAATATGGGCTAAAAAATCAGAAAATCAAAAAAAATACATATTTAATCACCAAGTAATGAAGCAATTAAATGGAGGAAAACAAATGACTTCTGTTTGGCAAATTCCTTTATGTACTGGTAATGAGAGAATAAAAAATGACAAAGGTAAAAAGGCTCACTCTACTCAAAAGCCTGAAGAACTCTTAAAAAGAGTCATTTTATCTAGCACTAAAGAGAATGATATTGTACTTGATCCATTTTCAGGAAGTGGTACCACTTGTGCGGTTGCTAAAAAACTTAATAGACGTGCAATCGGAATTGAAAAAGAACAGAGTTATATTGAAATTTCTAAAAAAAGATTGTCTAATATTAAGATTAATGATTATAAGCATTGGCAACTTATAGAACCATCTAAGGAAAAAATGGAAAGAGTAAGTATGCAAGAATTAGTTAAGAAAAATTATTTCAAGGTTGGAGATATTTTATTTACTAAGAATAAAAAGCACTTTGCTACAATATTACAAGATGGATCCATTCAAAATGGCATTGGTAGCGGATCAATACATCAAATAGGAGCTAAAATTCAGGATAAAGAAAGTTGTAATGGTTGGGTATATTGGTGTTATGAACAGAATGGACAAAGTAAACTTATTGATGAAAAAAGAAAAGAATATAGATTACAGCATGTCAAATAATACTCATAGTTTTATCAAAGAATCAGTTAGAAGGATTATTGAAAATACCAATAGTATTGAGAAAATTAATAAATTAAAGAACATACACAAAGTCAAAACACATTTTATTCCAATTAGATATAGAATATTTGGAGGGTTATTGCAATCTATGAATATTCAATTTGGTAATTTTATTGAAAAGCTACTTCATGTAATTGTAGAAAATGAAAAAGCATTAACTATTTTTGAAGAGTATTCTGGCAAAAGAAGTATTAAATTATCAATTACTGAACAAAGTGAAATATGGATTGATAACTTTATAACTAATTGTCAAAATAATAATTATGACGAAAGACAACTTAGTAAAAATTTTAATGCCTTGCTTAAAAAGTGTATTGTATTTGAAGAGAAAAATAACACTAAAGAAATAAATATTAAGCATGATATTGATATTCTTTTTAGTGATGAACTCAATCAATATTTCTATTTAGAAGTGAAATATAACGATGATCATGATACTGGTAAATATGCAGATATTAATAGAAAATTTATAAAGTCATATATTGGTATTTGTAACATTCTTAAAATTTATGATATTAATAAATTCAAGCCAATACTATTCTATTTAACTAATAAAAAAATGAAGGGTAATATTTATATTCCTGAATATCAAAATATTTATAGAGGTGAGAGGTTGTTTAATGAATTTTTCTCTTTATCGTATGCTGATTTAGATAGTCAAATGCAAAATATTTCTGATAATGAGGATATTATTGAATTATTTGATAATCTTTATCATAATATTAGAAATGAGGTTACATTCTAATATATCTTAAAAAATCAATAATCCACACCCTTTCTGGCAGTGATGTTGTCATTAAACGCATGTTTAATATCTTTGACTTCACTCACGGTATCTGCGAGTTCGTGGAGTTCTACATTAGCAGCTCTACCTGTGATGATGATACTTTGCTCTAGAGTGCGGTGTTTGATGCTTTCTAGAATTTCTATATCTAAATAGTCATAATTGAGCATATAGGTGAGTTCATCAAAGATGATGATGTCAATGCTCTCATCTTGTAAATACGGCTTTGCCTCTGCCCACGTAGCCTTGGCTTTTTGGGTATCTTCCTCTTTATTTTGGCTATCCCAAGTAAAGCCACTGGGCATTTCTATGTAAGTGAGGTTAGGGGTGTTTGCAAAGAAACGTTTTTCGCCTGTTTCTATTGCTCCTTTTAAGAAGCTCACCCATACGACACGTTGCCCCCAGCCGAGGCTTCTAGCAATCATCCCAAGGGCGGAGGAGCTTTTGCCTTTGCCATTGCCTGTTAGGAGTACTATTACTGATTGCTGTGTATTGGCTTCTTCTATGCGTTTATCGATGTGTTTCTTTTTTGCCTGCATACGAGTTGCATGGGCATTAGACTTTGAAGCATTAGGCATACTTTAGCATACGTTTACGGGCATATACACCTACTAATATCACTCCAGTAATAATGAGCGTAGGGGTAGTCTCCGCCCAGACCCACGTGAGTGCATAGGCTGGAAACTCACTCCACGGTTTGGTCACAAAGAAATAATAGCTTACTGTAGCCATGAACCATTGCCCGTAGATGATAGCAATCGCTAATCCCCCATCTTTTACGAATGATGTATTGAGGTATTTTGCAAGGTGATAGGTAAGGTAATAACTTGCGAGTAATACGCTATATGCAGGAGTAATACAATGTGCAGATACTCCCTGATGCAAAATAGCGTAGTTATCAACTAACACACTAGCGATAATAATCACTACTGCATTAATTCGCAGATGCCATACGCCACTCAAGATTAATAACGGCAGAGTGAAATCAGGCAAATGCCCCATAAACCCACTATGAGAGCGGGTAAGGGCGATAAGTACCAAACTAAGAATGAGAAGAGGATAGTTCATAGCATCATTTTATCAAATTGAAAAATTATAATCTGTATAAATAAACCCTTCACGCTCTATGGTTTCTCCTTGTACTATATCAATTGGGTTTGTGAAAAATGGAGCATCATAAACAAATGAATGAAATTCACCATTTTCTCCGCAAGGGTCAATTTTATTGGGTAAGTTTGACACAAACTCTTTACTATACTCCATGCCTGCAAATTTTTGATCTAATTGCTTTGGGTCAATACACACTAATTTTGCTTTAATACCACTATTTATAATACGTTGAGATAATATTGTACTATTTATGCCCCAACAAGGAAATAATGTCTCAATTTCAGTACCTTGCATTTGCCTTATCCTGTATTCTTTAATATCTTCTAAAAATATATCACCAAAAGCTATTGCCTCAATGGAATTTTCAATCAAGGAATCAATAAAACATTCCATAATCTCTTCATATTGTTCATTCGAACACGGATACGGAAGGTAAATAATTTCTAGTGGCAAGTTTATTTCTTTTGCTTGCTGTTTTAATAACTTTACTCTCGTAGAATGCATTGCTACACGATCAAAACGTTCATTGACAGTGGTAAACAACCCTAGCACATTAATACTAGGGTTTTGCTGTAATAAGTGTAAAGCATATGCACTATCTTTACCGCTACTCCACGAAAGTAGTGTACGCTTAAAATATGTAGTCAAGACCTACCTCAAATGTTCTGCCTAGTTGGTTATAGGTATTAGCAGTTTGATACTCTTTATTTGTAATATTGTTAATATTTAGTTTAATAGAAGTATTTTTATCTAAAGTGTAACGAGAATGAATATCAAGTAAGGTATATCCATCCAGTACTCTATTTCCAGTGTCATTACTTGAAGATTTTTTAGTAATGTTTAGTTTAGCAAACACCTTGTTAAACTGGCTACTAATACCAATATTTGTCGTATTTTTAGGACGACGCAGAGCTTGCTCGCCACTATCATTTTCAGTACTTTTTACATACGTATGTGATGCATTTATATCAAAACCCCGAATACTGGTTAATAATGTTAATTCTATCCCACGCGTCTTAAGTTTGTTTACATTAACATAACCTGCTCCTACCCAATCAATAGCATTATTACTTTTATTTTTAAATAGTGATATTGATAAATCACCCCAATTAAAAGACTTCTCAATCCCAAAATTTATATTTTTTGAGGTTTCTGGTTGTAAGTCAAGATTTCCGCCTCCATTTACTCCTGAAAAATCCCAACCAAATAATTGTTTCAGGGTTGGTGCAAGAAAAGCAGTAGAGTAAGATGCAGTTATGCGTATACCATTATTAAGGTCTGTTCCACTTCCTAGGTTATAAATTGTTTTGTCACCAAACCTGTCATGATTAATATATCGCACCCCTACATTAATATCAAAGTCTGCAATACGTTGTTGCAAACTTACAAACAAATCATTACTTGAAAGTTTTATATTTTCACTTACATTATTATCAGTAAGTCTTTCAATACCTGTTGTAATAAGAGAGGTTTCATTTTTTATATCGTTTAAAAAAGAAAATAATTCAGTTTGATATTTGTCACCTGAGTTGTTAGTTTGTACACCACTAGTAAAATCTTTTTTTACTGAATTTGTTTTGGCATATTTAAAATTTGTTTCAATATCTGAAGTATGATTGGTCAAAATATCAAGACTTACTTTATCAAGTGAAATATCACTTTTTCTATCATGGTTGGTACCAAATCCATCATCAAATTCAAATTCATCATGAGCTGTGTAGTAGCCTAATGTAATATTACTATTATTAATTTTTGTGCCAAATTTAATATTTGCATTAGTTGTTTTTTGACCATCAGTTTCAGTGTTAGTATTTCGAGCAGAAATACCATCTGTTTCATAAGTACTAGCATTGAAGCGGATATAGTTAGTAGTATCGCCTGCACTAGTAGTAATGTTTGAAGTTTTGAAATTATCTGAACCAGTACTTATAGATACTTTACTCGTATTTTCTCCACCTTTCTTGGTTGTAATAGATATCACCCCTGCAATTGCAGAAGAGCCATATAGTACAGACGCATTTCCTTTAATAATTTCTATTTTTTCAATGTCATTTAATGAAAGAGTATTAAGATTAAATTCTATTGCTCCATTAAGAGAATCAGCACTATTAATTTTTACTCCATCAAGTAACACTAAAGTGTGATTAGAGTTTCCACCGCGAATAAAATATGCAGGTATATTTCCATCAAAAACAGTTACTTCTCCAGTAGTTTTTAGAAAGTTAGCTATTGTATTTGCTCCACTAGCAGATATATCTGTATAGGTAAAACTTGATACCGAGGAGATAGAACCAATAATAGAATTATTGGTTCTAAATTCAGTATTAGGGTAAATTGGCAATGGACCAATAGCAGCAGATGCAAGCGTGCTTATCCCTGCTAATGCTATTGTTGGAAGTAGTTTGTTCATAATTATCCTTCGTAATTGGTAAGCCAATAATGGCTGAGGTTAAAAAATTCGGCATGTATCGGACTTATCATTTACAAGGAAGGACCTTGGTGGTGAAACACCGTTGCGAGGACAGTGTGGGATTTACACCCACTTCCAGAGGCTGAAGTTGCATATTTTAGAATACTAAATGTATTAAAATTTATTATAATATTAATAATAATTATTAAAAAATATAATAATGTTAGAGTTATCACATTTAAAATTAGTTAAAGCATTGGTAGATTTTGGTACTGTTTCTATGGCTGCACAACATTTGTGTATGAGCCAGTCAGCGCTTTCACATCAAATTAAAAAGTTAGAAAATCTGATTGACGGTAAGGTGTTTATTCGCCATTCAGAGCCTATTCAACTGACCTTCAAAGGTAAAAAAATACTAGATTTAGCATATACTATTTTGGATAAAGTTACTGTCGTAGAAAGCGAGCTTATAGACACTGAAAGTGCTCGGCTTAATATCGCTATTGAGTGTCATGCATGCTTTGATTGGCTTATTCCTACCTTAGATGTATTTAAAATTTTACAACCTCGTGTGGATGTTGATCTTTCTATGGCATTTAGTTTTGAGCCTTTAGAAGCACTTAAAAATTATGCAATAGACATGGTTGTTACTAGTGATATGAAACGGACTAAAGAATTTACATATTTTCCTATTTTTGAGTATCAGATGCTCTTAGTCATGGCAAAGCAAAACTCTCTTTTTAAGAAAAAATGTATTAGTCCATCTGATTTGCAACATCAAACTTTACTTACCTATCCAGTCAATAGAAATCGCCTTGATGTGTTTAATTATTTTTTGACACCTGCAAATGTTGTGCCAGAAAAAATTCGCACTGTAGAGTTGCCACTTATGATGATGAGACTCATACATGATAATCAAGGGGTTGCCACGATGCCACAGTGGGCACTGAGTGACGAACAAAAGAATAAATTATGCGTGCGACCACTTGGCAAAAAAGGTATTTGGCGAACATTATTTCTTGCAGTACGTAATATAGATAGTACATTACCTTATATTGCAGACTTTGTTTCTACAGCAAAACAAATATCTTTTGAAAATTTATCTAATATTCACGAGTTAAAGTAAAATTTTATCTTTTGTGTTTGTGTAATAATATGCAAAGTATTTACAACTTTAGTGCAGGACCAACTGCACTTCCTCATGCAGTAATGCAGAATATACAAGCTGAATTTTTAGACTACTCTTCTGCCAAAGCAGGAATAATTGAAATTTCTCATCGCAGTAAAGAGTTTATGGATATTTATCATGGGATGCAGTTTTCTTTACGTACACTGATGAATATCCCTCATAACTATCAGATTTTATTTACTGCCGGTGGTGCTGCACTTCAATTCGCTATGGTGCCGTTAAATTTAAGCACTGGAGTGATGAACTACGCTAATACGGGGCATTGGAGTACTAAAGCCATAGCAGAAGCCAAGCGCTATGGTAATGTGAATATTGTGACAGATAGTACAGATAATAACTTTACTACTATTGCTGACTTTGCTTCGTGGAATATTAATGAAGATGCTTCATACTTGCACTATTGTTCCAATGAAACGATTGCAGGTCTGGAGTTTGACTATATCCCACAGGTAGATATGCCGTTAGTCTGTGATATGTCTTCTAATATTCTCTCTAAAGCAGTAGATATATCAAAATATGGCATAATTTATGCTGGAGCACAAAAGAATATTGGGGCAAGTGGGTTAACTGTGGTTATTATTAGGGAGGACCTGATAGGTCACGCTCCAGAGACGACGCCAAAACTACTCAACTACTCTACGTATGCACAAAGCGATTCTATGTTTAACACTCCAGTGACGTTTGCATGGTATAGTGCATATAAAGTATTTCAGTGGTTAGAGCATCAAGGAATAGAGCATATTTATAGCGAAAATACCAAAAAAGCACAGGCTTTATATGACTATATAGATGCCTCTAGTATGTACTCAAACCCCGTTGAGAAAAGGTATCGCTCACAAATGAATGTGCCATTTATCCTAGCAAGTGATAATTTGAATGCGACCTTTCTTGAAGAAAGTTATAATAATAATTTACTGGCACTCAAGGGGCATAAAAGTGTTGGTGGAATGCGAGCAAGTATCTATAATGCTATGCCATATGAAGGTGTATTGGCACTGATTGACTTTATGAAAGAATTTGAACGAACACATGGATAATCATCATGGATGACTTAAATAAACTCCGCGAACAAATAGATGCTCTTGACACTGAAATTTATGAACGTATCAAACAGCGTGCACAAGTTGCTCATGAAGTGGGCAAGTATAAACAAAGTATCGGGGATACTCACTTTTACCGCCCAGAGCGTGAAGCACAAATCCTCAGAAAAGTCATAGAAACCAACGACTCTTTGCTTAAAGATAGCGATATGGCATATATCTTTCGCCAGATTATTTCTAGTTGCTTAGCACTTGAGCAGCCCATGACTATTGGCTATCTCGGACCTATTGGCACTTGGAGTGAAGAAGCAGTATATAAACACTTTGGTAATGCTGTGAATGGCTCACCACTAGGGAGCATTGAAGAAGTGTTTTTAGAGTTATCTAAGGGAAATATTAGTTATGGTGTGGTACCGATAGAAAACTCAAATAATGGCACCGTCACCACAACAATCAAGCAGCTCTATAGCTATAATGCCCATATTTGTGGCGAGGTAGAGATATGTATTCAGCACCAACTATTAGCAAACTCACGAAGTAGCAATATTACCACTATTGCTGCGCATTCTCAGGCTCTTGGGCAGTGTCGTGAGTTTTTACGTGCGAAATACCCTAATATAGCACTTAAAGAAGTTTCATCCAACGCCAAAGCAGCCGAGTTAGCAACTCATGATAACTCCATTGCAGCTATTGCTTCAAAAAATGCTGCTGAAATTTATCAACTAGAAATTTTGCACAGTAATATTCAAGATGATGAAAATAATACTACTCGCTTTTTAGTCATAGGAAATGAGGTAGTGCCCGCCAGTGGTAAGGATAAAACCACGGTACTCATTACTACCGCACATAAGTCAGGTACGCTCTATGATATTCTTACGCCGTTTAAAACTCATGGTATTAACTTATTAAAGTTGGATAGTTACCCAGATCCAAATGCTAATAAATGGCAGTATTTATTTTATTTAGATTTTGCTGGGCACAAAACAGATACTACTTCTAAAGCAGTGCTAGAGACTATTGCAGAGCATGCGGTAGGGATGAAGGTATTAGGCTCTTATCCTATGGCTGTGCTGTAATGTATCAGACTATTTGCATTATTGGCGTAGGGTTGCTTGGTGGATCTTTAGGATTGAAACTCAAGTCACTTTATCCTAAAGCACATATTATTGGTCTGGGTTCTTCTGAGTCTTCACTAGAGAATGCTCAACACAATGGGTGTATTGATTCTTATACGACTGATTACAGCATAGTAGTTAATGCAGAGTTAATTGTTATTGCAACTCCTGTACAAGCGATACCGCAAGTAGCACAGAAAATAAAAGACTATTTGAGCACTCAAATCATCATAGATGTTGGTAGCACTAAGCTCAAAGTTATTGATGAAGTAGAGTCGGTGCTCGGAGAATACTCATACTTTATTCCATGTCATCCTATCGCAGGGAAGGAATCTTCTGGAAGTGATGTTGCAGAGGCTGAGTTATTTCAGGGTAAGAAACTCATTATTTGCCCTACAGAGTATAATCATCATGAAACGCTCAATAAGGTGTGTGAACTTTGGCAAGCGTGTGGTGCTATTGTTGAACAAATGAGTGCTGATGAGCATGATAGCATCTTCTCACTTACTTCACATGTACCTCACTTAGTAGCATTTGCCTATATTAATATGATGTCTACTTGTGAGCAATCGTACCAATATACGGGTGGCGGACTCAAGGACTTTGCCCGTATTGCCGCGAGCAATCCTAAAATGTGGTCTGATATTGTTATTGATAATAATCAGCATATTCAGGATGACTTATCTTTAGTAATTGCTGAGTTAAAGCGCGTTCAAGAAATGCTCAGTAGAGGCGATGCCCAGGCTTTAGAAAAATATTTTGTACTTGCTAACACCAACTACACTAAGATTCAGTAGGGGTAAACAACCTGCTAAAATTCTCATTCGTTTTAGCTATTACCTCTACAGTCTGCATTTCACGTAGATGTGCTATCTCACTAATAACTTCTGCAAGTCTATCAGAGTGATGTTCATCAGTTTCTACCAATAGTTGCTCTATAGGCATTTTGTTAATGAGTTGCTTCAACCCACTGGATTTTTGATATACACCTATGCTTAGATAATGTCCGTGTTCTAGTAGTTTCATCCCTTGCTGATATGAGCCACTAAAGCCATGAAATTGTGCAGTTACTGCATATTTTTTTAGGATATGTGTTACTATATCAATGCTTTTGACACTATGAATGACTATAGGTAAGTCGTATTGCTGTGCAAGCCTAAGTTGATGTTCGAAAAAAAGTTGTTGGGTTTCTCTATTGGTATCAATTGCATAATCAAGTCCGCACTCACCAATGGCTACGGGTGAAGTTTCTTGTATGAGGGTACTCAGGCGGGATAAATCACTGCTATCACTTAACGCCACTTGCCACGGGTGAATGCCTAGAGCATAGTACTGATAGTGCATGACCTTATGCCAATTTGATGTGCCAATGCTTGGCACGACTGCGAGAGGATAATCATCCTTGGTAAAGTCAAGATGCACATGAGCATTGGCAATCATGGTGTTCATAGTTGCGCTAGAATATTTCTAGGTACTCCGTTTACATCATCAAACACTTGCACTTTGGTAAATTCAGCGAGCAGAGGTAATATATACTCACGCTGATCAAAGCCATGCTCTAACAGTAAATAGCCACCAGAAGCTAAATATTTCGGTGCGTGATTAATGATATGAGTAATATCTTTCATGCCATACTCACCTGGATTGCCACTTACCAGTGCTAGTGCGGGCTCGTGTTTAAGTGCGAGCATATATTCTGATGCGGGGTCAATATACGGCGGATTAGAAATAATAATATCATAATAACTACTAATATTTTCAAACCAATTACTCTGAATACAATTAATCTGTACGTTGTGCATATGAGCATTTTTTTTAGTGATATTCAAAGTATCTTGACTGATATCACAAGCAGTAATTTCATACTCGGGGAATAATGACTTGAGCGTAATCGCAATTACACCACTACCAGTACCCATATCTAAGATCTGGGCAGAAGGTAAATTAAGTTCCTTGATAATATCGATGATTTGCTCAGTCTCATTTCTAGGCACTAGAGTATCTCGAGTAACTATAAAATCTAAGTGATAAAACCCCTTAGAGCCTTGCAAGTATGCAAGAGGTACATTATCCTTGCGTTTGGTAATACACGTATTGAGCATAGTAATCTCTTCGTCTGATAATGTATATTCAGTATGAGCAAATAACCAAGCGGTAGAAGTACCTAAAGTGAGACACAATAACTCTTTGATATCTGGGGCATCACCACCCAAATACTCGCCTACGGTCATTGTTTATGCTGAAAATATTGCTTAAGGGAAATCATCAGCCCTAAGACCATAAACGCACCTGCTGGAGAGGCAAAAATAAGAATATTCCACTCAATGAGTTGAATGCTAAAGTCAGCATTAAATAACAACTCACTACCATCAAGAAGAGTGCCTTGACTCAGGAGTTCCCTGATAGAGCCCAGCACCACCAGCACTAGTCCAAAGCCCACGCCCATACTGAGACCATCTAGAGTAGCCTTAGGGTAGGAATGCTTAGAAGCATAGGCTTCTGCTCTACCGAGAATGGCACAGTTTGTGACAATCAAAGGAACAAATATCCCCAAAATTAAATATAAGTCATAAAACATCGCTTGTAATACTACCTCAACAATAGTAACCAGAGATGCAATAATAAGCACAAACACTGGTAAGCGAATCTCATCTCTAATAAATGAACGAAATAAAGACACTATTAAGTTAGAAAACACTAATACAAAGGCAGTAGCAATTGCAAGCCCTAGACTATTAATAGTAGTGTTACTCACTGCAAGCAAAGGGCACAAGCCAAGCATAGCGACTAAGGCTTGATTATTAGTCCACAGCCCATTTTTAATGATTTTAAAATATGGGTTTGTCTGTGTTGATACAGGAGTAGTGACCGTTGTGCTCATAATTCTTCACCAATAATCTGCTCGGTTACGAATTGTTTGAGCACTGCCATAAAACGAGTATTTTCGGCTTCTAATCCCACGGTAACTCTCAGTGCATTCGGGATCATCTTACCCATATATTTTACAAGCACATCATGTGCACCTAAATATTCATACAAGCGTTTGGCATCCTCAGTTGCATTTGGCGTGGTTAAGGCAAATAAAATAAAATTCGCATCCGTAGGATATACGGTAATAATGTTCAGAGTTGTCAGTGATTTAACGAGTTGCGTGCGGTTATGGATGATGATTTGTGCATTATCTTCAATCTCAGCCTGATGGGCGAGTAATAACTCACAAGACTTCATAGTTAAGATATTTACGTTATATGGCATCCGTAGTTTATTACATTCATGAACTAATTGAGTATTGGCAGTCATCATCCCAAGGCGTACCCCTGCAAAACCAATTTTAGAAATTGTGCGCAGAACAATCAGGTTGTCATAATGTGCTACTCTATTGATAAAACTATCACTTGCATAAGCATAATAGGCTTCATCAATCACTACGAGTGTATTGGTCTCTAAAATACGCTGTAAATCACTACTGGCAAAGGCATTACCCGTAGGGTTATTCGGGTAGGCAATGAATAGCACTTGCGGAGTGTCATTATCAATATGCGTAAGTGTAGCCTCCATATCTATAGTATAATCAGCTTGTAGTGGCAACGCCGTAAATGGTAGATTACACCACTTCGCAATAATTTGATACATCACAAAGCTCGGAGCAAAGCTCACTATCTCGGTATCTTTTTGTAGTCCGAGCATAATCAACTGAATGAGTTCATCACTGCCATTACCCAGAAGTATTGGTGCACTTACGTCCATACCCATGAGTGTTCGGATTACTCTATGTAACTCAGTATGGCTTCCCGGGTAGCGGTTAAGTGCGGTGTCACTGAGTAGCTCTAGCCACTTGGTGCGCAACTCAGTGCTCAGTGGAAAGGGCGACTCCATCGCATCTAACTTTACCACATCAGGGTGCGGTGCAAGCGAAGGAGTATAGGATGATAACCCCAAAATTTCGGGTCTAAAGTAATTTATCATCTAAAATAAATTGAAAAATTATTATTTTAGTCATTTCATATGTTAAATGAAGCACAAAAAGTAACGGTTATCGGTGGTATTGTTAACTTCCTATTAGCCTTAGTTAAAATCATTTTTGGTACGTTAGGCGGGTCGGCTGCTATTGTGGCAGATGGGGTGCATTCATTATCAGACCTAATCTCTGATGGGCTGGTGTTTTGGGTAGCTTCGCACTCACACAAAGCCCCAGATGCCGAGCACCCGTATGGGCACCAAAAATTTGAGACAATGGCAACACTTGGGCTCGGGGTTATCTTGGTAGGTGTGGGGCTTGGTATTATGTTTGATGCTATTGTGCATTTTAATGAGCCTGCGAATATTACCTATAGTAAGTTATTACTCGCAGTGAGTGTATTGTCTATAGTAAGTAAGGAAGCCATGTATTGGCTGACCTTACGGGTTGGTAAACGGACAAACTCTAAAATGATAATTGCGAATGCGTGGCATCACCGACTTGATGCATTAACTTCTATAGTGGTGTTGGTGGGGCTGATTGGTGCACTCAATGGCTACCCAATGCTTGATAAGATAGCTGCTATTTTGGTGTCATTTATGATTTTCCATATTTCATGGGAATTGGTATCCGAGTCGGTGAGTGAGTTGGTAGAAACTGCTATTGACCCTAAAGAGGTGAATGAGTTACGTACAGCAATTATGGCAGTAAGTGGCGTGGTAGATTTACACGAGTTACGTACACGGCGTATTGGTGGGAATATCATCTCAGATATTCATGTACAAGTAGAACCACGCCTCACAGTAAGTGAGGGACATAGTATTGCTCTTACGGTAGAACACGTAGCTAAATCAGCTAACCCCAACCTTAGTGAAGTGATGATACACATTGACCCAGAAGATGATGAAACTGCCAGAATCTACCAAGATTTCCCTAATAGAGCCGAAGCATTAGGGCAGATAAATACTGCACTCTTTGAAGCAAAATGTAAGTGTGATAAAGATATTATTGACATCAAACTGCACTATCTAAATGGCAAAATTGAAGTAGATTTTTACCTAAGCCTAGCGTGTATCAGCACAGAAAATACTACAGTAAATATTCACACTACGCTTACTGAGCTATTACAAATATATCCACACTTTGGAGATATTCGGGTGTATTTCTCTGAGCAATAGAAATTAGTTTTTTTAAATTTATGCTAATTTTGCATAAAATATATGCACAGTATTGAAATTTATGCTAATTTTGCATAATTTTTTTAGCATATCTCAGTCCCTAAATTTAGTAATTGTAGCTGCTAACCACTTATTTCTCTGTTGTTTGGCGTATGTGTCTTTGCTGTATGTTAGCATCACTTCAGGGTAGGGCATAGGCTGGATAGTTACCTTCACTCGGTGCTCTTTGTCATCTCTATGCACTGTAATCATGGCCTCATCACCAATCTTGTAGTTATTCACATCAAACGAAGCATAGGCTACCTCATCAATGCTGATAATACTATCACCCACATATACGCTTGCATCATAGAAGGTAGAATCTGCCCAAATGCTTTTCACTACGCCATCCTTGATAGTTGCCCCAAGACTTGCTTTAGGCTCTTTAGTTGTGGCAATAATACCCAGAGCATGATATGCAGTATCAAGTGGTAAGGGCGTTACTCCAATGATGTAGCGTGAGTAAAATTCTTTAAGCTCTATTGGGACATCATATTCACTGATGTACTTTTCAAGTTCCCGTGCAAAGTCATCACTGGTGATACCTATGGGTACGTACTGCTCATACAGATTTAAGATAAAGCCATCGAGTGAAAGTGTATGACCTGAGACACTTCGCAGTAATGCATCAAGCACGAAAAACGCCACGCTGCCACCGTTATAGTAGTTAGCGTGCTTGTGAATAAATGACTCATCGGTTTGGTATAAATGAGTCCAAGCATTCTTGCTTGCATCTTGTAATGACTGATACTTCTTGCCTGTGTTTTTATGCCATTTGTTAATATTCGCCTCAAGAGTAGCAAGGTATTCTTTGGCAGAAGTAACCCCTGCTTTCACGAGTGAGAGGTCATCATAATAGGAGGTAATACCCTCAAATATCCACAACTCAGATGTATCTACCTGATGTTCATTATCTAAAGTATGAAAGGCTTTAGGTTTGAGTGTTTTGACCCACCAAGTATGAAAATATTCATGAGAGCACAGAGATAAAAACCGTATATATTCTGTACTCATAGAATCATTTTGCATATCTTTTCTCGGAGTAATGAGTGCGGTGGAATTATGATGTTCTAGCCCACCATATCCGTCATGAGTACAAAGGGTTAAAAACTGATATGCATTCGCGGGAAAGTAGCCAAAAAAATCATTATGATAGCTACATATTTTTTTTAAGTGTTTTGTGAGTTTGCTGGTGTTAGTATCAGTGTGTCCCACCAGCACCATCTTATGAGGAATGGTGTATATATCAAATGGCAAAGTAGTAGAATCCTTAGCAAATAATAGCGGGTAGTCAATCAGTGCTTGATACCCAGAAGCACTATATACCCCGTTTTGGCATGAAAGAGTAGTATGAACCTTAAAATGATAGTTATGAATCTTCAGCGTAGTAGCCACAGACTCACCTCCTCTCATGGTAAATAAGATATTCGAAGGATTACAAAACCCCACTTCATCATCTAAATAAGCGGTGCGCACTGTCTTCTCAAATGCATAGACTTTATAGCTAATACGAAGTGAATCTTGTTGCGTGATTATATCAAATACAAAGCGATTATTTGCTATTTGGCGATAGGGAGCATTGCTCTCAAGGTTATAGACTTGTCTAGCAAAATCTCTGATTTTGTAACTACCCTCAATCCATGTGGGCATGTATAACTCTACCGTACTATTAGTGGTAAGTGTTGTTAGTGGAATATTCAGATATACTAAGTAGGTGTTATGTTTGCACTCTGAGAGGTCAATAGTGTAGCTAATCATTTCACTATAATTATAGCAATATACTTATAGCACAGCAGCTTGATACTGTAGCATTAAAGTATGATAGTTTTTAATATACTCAATATAGCGTAAGCGAGAATTTACAAGCTTGGTATTGGCACTTAATACAAAGTCAAATTCTGTATTATTATTTTCATATAATGCCTGATATTCCCTGACACTTTGTTCGTTAATATTGATTTGTTCTTTGGCAATCTCAATGAGTTGGAGTGTAGTTGTTAAATCATTACGTAAGTTTTGTAAACTGCGCATTCTATTGCGTGACTCAGTAGCCATTTGTTGTTTGATGATAGCTATTTCCTGTTGCTTGCTTTTAGTTTTTAGATATTCGGTATCGCTGTTAATAGGAAAGGATACCTCTAACCCAATACCAAAATCACTAGAAGGGCGGATTATTGCGGATAAAGGCCCTGCATCTTCGCCAGTAAATTCAGCACCGAGTATCATATTTACCGAGCGTTCCTCTTGGTTTTTGAGTGAGGAGAGTTCACGTTGTTTTTTCTGGATATTTAGCTCATTGATTTGTTGTGATAGTAGTTGATCCATCTTTGGCAACTCAGGCAAAGTAGTGCTATAGTCAAACAGGTCAGTAGCTAAGGTAAATGACTGAATCCCTAAGAGTGTGTGTATTGCATTAGTGAGTTTGGTAATTGTTTCTTTAGTGGAGGTGAGGTCTAGTTTATTAGTAGCAAGTGTGCCTTGTTGCAAGAGTACATCAGTTTTATCTACTAGATTTTCATTATATTTATCAGTTATGAGTCGCAGTTGCTTGGTATCTAGCGTATTACGCTCGTTGAGCACATTAAGTTTTTCGTACTGATAGGTGAGCTCAATGAGTTGTTGTTGCTCGGTGGTGATGAGGGTGTGTAATGTTTGCTTGTTTCGAAGTTCTGTAATTTCACTATCAATACGTGCAAGGTCGGTATTTAAGAGAGCATTTATTCCATCTTTATTGCGCATCAGTGGAATAGCATGAGTCAGTTGCAAAGAAGAATTATATCTACCTGCTTGAGTATGGTTTAGTGTGTGAGATGCATTAGTAGTACTCCCATCTGAATTGGTCACAGTAATGCCATTGGTGAGTTCTTCAGAAGCGGTGTTTATACTCGAATTATAGGTATAGCCAAATGGGTTAGTGATGCGCTCTCTGAGTTCAGCGTTTTTTGCCTCTAGGGCTAATTCGCGAAACTGTGGGTGATTTTGCTTAAGTGTTTGGGCGAATGACTCTAAGTTAAGAGCCAGTGCTGCTTTATTTGCATTATTTGCAACATTTGCGTGCGACACTGAGGCTATAAATCCACCAAAGAAAAGTACTGAGAGTGTAAAAGTAAATAATTGATTCATAATGAGTTACATGCAGAAATAATTGCCCCAGCTTTATGCAGAGTTTCTTCCCATTCTTTGGTTGGTACAGAGTCATACACAATTCCTGCACCTGCTTGGGCATAAATAGTATTGTCTTTTATAATAGCGGTGCGAATAGCAATAGCGGTATCCATGGTATTATTAAACCCAAGGTAGCCAACTGCACCGCCATATACCCCGCGTTTATAATCTTCTAGTTCTTCGATGATTTGCATTGCACGTACTTTAGGAGCACCACTCAATGTCCCAGCAGGGAAGGTAGCTTTTAATACATCCATTGGCGTGAGTTCATCTTTTATTTTGCATTCTACAGTAGAAACAATATGCATGACATGAGAATATTTTTCTATCACCATATTTTTAATCACTTCTACACTTCCTGTTTGAGCGATTCTTCCGAGATCATTACGTCCTAAATCAATGAGCATAAGATGCTCAGCTATTTCTTTAGCATCAGCTAATAATTCTTCTTTGAGTGCTTCATCTTCTTGTGGCGTAGCACCTCTTGGGCGCGTACCTGCGATTGGTTTTACTGTGGCTGTTTGATATTTATCCACCTTTGCTAAAATCTCTGGTGAAGATCCAACGACTTGAAAATCACCAAGGTTAAGATAGTACATATATGGTGAAGGGTTTAAAATCCGCAGAATGCGATACAATTCAAACGGGTCATTCTCATAAGGGCTACTCATAGTATGTGCAGGCACCACCTGCATACAGTCGCCACTGGTGATATATTTCTTGATAGTAGCAACATACTCACGATATTTCTCTTCACCTGTATGTGAAACGAATGGATGTGTGTGAGGGGTAGTAGTGCTACTAGGGATGACTGCTTGAATACTTTGTTCAATTTCTGCTATTTTGTCTAGTGCATCTTTATAATGCTGGGTAGCAGGGTTAATATGCGTTATGATAAATACTTTATGAGTGAGATTATCAAATACTACAATATCTTTAGATAGCATTAATAAAATATCAGGTACCCCAATCAAATCAGCCTTATTACCCTTGATACGCGGTTCAATATATTTAATAGTTTCATAGCCAAAATAGCCAACTAAGCCGCCAGAAAAATCACCAAGTTCAGAAAGTTTTGGCGTGGTAAATGTGCCTAAATACTGCTCTATCACATCTAATGGATTATTGTTTGCATGTTGGATGATCTCATTAATATAGAGTTCATCATTCACTACCTTAATAACGGTATCGCTTGAAAGCCCAATGATAGAATATCTACCCCATTGTTCTCCGCCTTCGACCGACTCAAATAAATATGAGTATTCGGTATTAGCCAGTTTAAGGTATAAACCGAGCGCAGTTTCAGTGTCTAGTATCAATTCTTTATAAACTGGGATATTGGTAAATCCTTGCTGTTGATACTTTTCAAACTGGGAAACATCCATAATATTGATGGGAGATAATAAAGTGAAATTATATTTTAATATGCTAAAATTTACTAGTATTATATTTATGTTATTTTTTTAGGAGAAACTATGCAATACGTAAATTCCAACACTCGTTCTGTAGCTATCAATAAAACTTTATCTGATACTTATAAACTTCTGGCAATGAACTTTTTATTCGCAGGTGTTACTGGTTTTGTGGGCATGATGGTAAATATGCCAGTACTAAGTTTAGTTGCATTTATTGGTGCAATTGCTTATAGCTGGTTTGGTATGAGAGACTTACAATCCAACGCAAAAGGTGTGATGTCATCATTTATCTACGCTGGGTTAATTGGTTTTGGTATTGGCCCAAGCATTGGTTTTTATCTTTCTATGCCTGGCGGTCCTGCTATTGTAATGCAAGCATTTGTGGCTACTGCTGCTATTTTTGCTGCACTTTCAGCATATAGCATTATGAGCAAAAAAGACTTTAGCTTTTTAAGTGGTTTTATTATTGCTGGTTTAGTTGTAGGTGTGGTGGGTATTATTGCCAGTTTATTTATTCAAATACCAGCATTCTCACTTGCTATTTCAGGTATTTTTGCGCTGATGGGTGCAGCACTTATTTTGTTCTATACTTCACAAATTGTCAGAAATGGTGAAACCAACTATGTAGCAGTAACTATTGGCTTATTTGTTGGTATTCTTAATATTTTCTTATTCTTACTCCAAATCTTGGGGATGAATAACGGCGACTAATGATTGATGCTGACGGATACCGTGCTAATGTTGGTATCGTTGTAGTAAATCATCTCAATCAAGTATTATTAGCCAAGCGTGTTGGTGAGAACGCTTGGCAACTTCCTCAAGGGGGTATCAACGAGGAAGAAACTGAGCTAGATGCTCTATACCGCGAACTTTTTGAGGAAGTAGGGCTGACTGCTAGTGATGTTTCTCTCATTGCTAAAACTCCTAAGTGGCTCAGATATGAGTTACCACATTACAAACCTCATGCATCTAAGTTTGTTGGACAAAAGCAAGTGTGGTATTTACTCAGGCTCACGAGCTCTGATAGTGCTATACATTTATCAGGATGTGATGAAATTGAGTTTGATGACTGGCAATGGGTAGATTATTGGCAACCTGTAGAGGAAGTGATTGACTTCAAAAAAGCAGTATATGAAGATATGCTTAAAGCACTTGCACCAGTATTATTTCATAACGAACACCATATTCCCCATCACTTAAACAGACCACTTTCGGTTACTGCTATTACCCTGTAATAGCTAAATTAGTATTTCATAATGTACACCTGCTAGTTACCCCAATAGTTAGCGTAAAATACGCACCTTTATTTTTTATTTCTCTTTTCATGGAACATCTTCGCAATATCGCCATTATCGCACACGTTGATCACGGTAAAACCACACTTGTAGATAAGCTTCTTTCTCAGTCAAATACTTTTGATGAGCGATTTGAAGTCTCGGATAGAATGATGGATAGTGGTGATATTGAAAAAGAACGCGGCATTACCATTAGTAGTAAAAATACAGCAATTACTTGGAATAACTATCGCATTAACATCGTAGATACCCCAGGACATGCGGATTTTGGTGGTGAGGTTGAGCGGATACTTTCTATGGTAGATAGTGTACTTCTCTTAGTAGATGCTCAGGAAGGTCCCATGCCACAAACACGTTTTGTAACCGGAAAAGCGTTTGAAAATGGGCTAAATCCGATAGTAGTTATTAATAAAATAGATAAACCCGCTGCTCGTATTGACTGGGTGATTGATAAAGTATTTGACTTGTTTGATGAGTTGGGTGCTACTGATGAGCAACTTGATTTTCCAATTATTTATGCATCAGGTATTAATGGGTATGCTTCACTTGAAGAAGATGTGAGAGAGGGGGATATGACCCCATTATTTGAAGCAATTGTGGAAAAAGTGCCCGTGCCAAAAGAAGACCCAAATGGAGCGACACGTATGCAAATTATTTCACTGGATTACTCTTCATTTGTCGGGAGTATTGGTATTGGTCGGGTAAATAGAGGCGTGATTAAGAAAAACCAAACCGTTACTGTAATAGATAGAGAAGGCAATAGTCGCAATGCAAAAATTAGTGGGCTATTAGGCTTTAAAGGACTAGAGAGACATGATATTGATGCAGCAACAGCAGGAGATATTGTAGCTATTACGGGGATTGAAGATATTGGAATTTCTGATACTATTTGTGATGTGAATGCCGTAGAGGCACTTCCTGCGTTATCTATTGATGAGCCAACGTTATCAATGATATTTAGAGTCAATGATTCACCATTTGCAGGACTTGATGGTAAGTTTATTACCAGTAGAAATATTCGTGACCGCCTAGATAAAGAGTTGATTTATAACGTAGCTTTGAGAGTGGAAGATACAGAAGACCCAGCAGAATTTTTAGTTTCTGGGCGTGGTGAACTTCATCTTTCAGTGCTTATTGAAACTATGCGCCGAGAGGGTTTTGAGCTTGCAGTTGGGCGACCAAATGTAATTTTCAAAGAAATTGATGGTGTCATCCAAGAGCCATTTGAAAACTTGATTGTTGATATTGAGTCAAATCATCAAGGAATTATTATGGAAAAATTAGGTGAGCGTAAAGCTGACTTACTGAACATGGTACCTGATGAAAATGCACGTGTGCGTTTAGAATTTAGCATCCCAAGTAGAGGGCTGATTGGTTTTAGAACAGAGTTTTTAACTGCAACCGCAGGTACGGGACTGATGTACTCAATTTTTGATGAATATAAACCGAAAAAAGAAGGTGAAATTGGCAAACGTATCAATGGCTCACTGATTTCTATGAATCAAGGTAAAGCAGTAGCATACGCAATCTTTAACTTGCAAAAATCAGGAAAATTCTTTATTGAGCATGGTACTGAAGTATATGAAGGGATGATTGTTGGTATTCACTCGCGTGATAATGATTTGGTGATCAATACCTTAAAAGGTAAACAACTCACTAACATACGTGCAGCCGGTACTGATGAAGCGGTAACGCTGGTACCACGGATTAAACTAGACCTCGAAAAAGCCATTGAGTTTATTGATGATGATGAGTTGGTAGAAGTCACGCCAAATAATATTCGTATTCGTAAAAAACTCTTAACCGAGAACGAACGTAAACGTGCAAGAAAATAATGTTACATCAGTATTACAGTTTGTAAATTATGAACGCTCTAGCAGGGAATTGTATTATAATTTGGTTTTAATTGCACATTATCGTACATTACTATGAAATACACTCTTATCAAAGCACTAATCGTTACTGGACTTACTATTTCTTCATACCAAGTACATGCGTTTTTTGATGTGATTACTGGGCATTTTGATGACATTGTCAGTCGTTTTGCTGCTGATGAATACATTATCCCCGAACCTCGTAAATCCGCTCTTCGCATTGGGGTGTTTGATGAAAGCGCAAAGGGGCAAGATTTCTTGCACAATGCAAGTGGTGAAGCATATATAGTAGAGAAAGACAATACGCTTTATATCCAACTTGCTGAAAATTTTATGTCTAGCCCAGGTCCTGATTATCATGTATATATCTCTACTACTGAGGCAGACATCAATGATGAAACAGAGTTTGATGCAAGCAAACCGATAGAGTTAGGTAAGTTAATCAAAGGTTCTGGAGCATCTTTTTATGCTATTTCTAGTGACTATACTTTTGATGAGATTAAATCAGTAACCGTCTATTGCAAAGCATTTAACGAATATATAGGTAGTGCAGACCTCACTCGGTAAGCTCATGAAAAATAACATCTATCTTGCTGAAATTTTTGGTACCTTTTTTATGGTGCTGTTTGGCTGTGGTGCTATTATGATTAATGAGCTCTATCCTAGTGATATTGGTAATATTGGTATTGCAGTTACTTTTGGTCTGATTGTGATGATTATGATTTATTCTCTTGGTAGTGTTTCTGGGGCGCATATGAATCCTGCGGTAAGCATTGCCTTTGTTTTTGCTAAAAAACTTCAGCCGAAAGTAGCAAGCATGTATATCACGTGTCAAGTATTAGGGGCAACGCTAGCTATACTTTTACTTTCAGTGATACTGCCACAAGCAGAAACCTTTGGACAAACTCTCCCGAAAATTGGTATCCTGCCTTCATTTATTGTAGAAGTACTTGCTTCATTTACTCTTATGTTTGTGATTTTAAATGTTGCTACGGGTCATAAAGAAACAGGCATTATGGCAGGGGTAGCAATTGGTGCTACGATATTGATTGAGGCACTTATTTTTGGACCTCTCACTGGAGCATCTATGAACCCAGCTCGCTCATTTGCTCCAGCATTGGTAGGTATGGAACTTGAACATATATGGTTGTATATTGGTGCACCGATTTTAGGTATGATATTAGCAGTTCCTACCTGTAAACTCATACAAGGTGAGGATTGCTGTAAGGACTAATTTGGTTATTTTTGATTACACACTATGAAAAAAAATATATTGTTTCTGTGTACAGGCAACTCGTGCAGAAGTCAGATGGCAGAGGGGCTTTGCCGTGAATTTAAGGGTGACATTTTTAATGTGTACTCTGCGGGTATTAAAACACATGGGCTCAACCCCAATGCGGTAGCAGCAATGGCACAAATTGGCATAGATATTTCGCACCATCATAGCAAAACCCCTGATGAAATTGAAGCACAGGGCGTGGTATTTGATTATGTGATTACCGTTTGTGGTAATGCCCATGAAACCTGCCCAATTTTCAAGGGCAATGCTACAGTCTTGCATAGGGGTTTTGATGATCCTCCGTTTTTAGCAAAAACTGCTAAAGATGAAGAAGAAGCAATGAGTCACTACACTAGAGTGCGTGATGAAATTAAAGAGTACATCTTAACACTTACATCAGAGTTGTAATTAGGTTACAATACCTTTATGAAAACGTATTCTGGAAGTTGTCATTGTGGCAAGGTAAAATTTTCATTTAAATCAGAGCATATTACTTCTGGATTAGTATGTAATTGTTCTATCTGCGAGAAAAAAGGAGCAACAATGTCTGACTTCGTTATTTCCGCAAACGATTTGCAGGTGAGTGGTAAAGAGCATCTGAATATATATCAATTTGATACTAAAGTTGCTAAGCATTATTTTTGTTCATCTTGTGGTATTTATCCTTTTCATGAAACCTTGCGCATGCCAGGAAGTTTTCGGGTAAATTTAGGTTGTGTTGAGGGTGTTGATACCAATGCCTTAGAAATTACATTATTTGACGGTAAAAATTTAATTTAACCTTAGTTTTTCGTTCCTACTAATAGTGAGAAGTTTAAATACCTACTGAGCTCTCTTGCCTCTAAGCCTACATGTGCTAGGCGTTCAAGATGTGTTTCTAAACTCTCAGTAATCAGACTATTTTCCAACATTTGGCGTTTATTTGCGATCTCTAGCTCTGAGTAGCCATTACTGCGTTTAAAGGCAATATGAAGTTCTTCCAAAGTTGGGTCATGATGCTGTATTTTTTCACTGAGTATGATTATTCCCCCACTTACCATGCCATTAGTGATACTTTGTAGTACTTGAGTGCGTTGTTCTGGGTTGATAAATTGTAGCGTGAGATTAAGCACCACAATAGAAGCATTGACAATGGTAATATCTTCAATATTTGCAGTATGATAAGTAATATTGGTAATATCATTTAGATTTTGCTGAGCCATCTCTATCATTGAGGGGGAGTTATCCACAGCATGGATATGAATATCTGCTTTTGAGGTTGCGAGTGCCCGGGAGGATACTCCTGTAGAGCACCCTAAATCATAGACATTCGTTTGAGCTAAAGCGTAGTGATTACTCAGGAGTGCAATCATTTCTATCATATGTCTATACCCTGGCACACTTCTCACTACCATATCGTCAAATACTTTGGTTACTGCCTCATCAAAAGTCCAATCTACTAAATCAGTAGGGGAGTTAAATAGTTTATCTCTAAGTGAATGATGATTAGTCATGACTGATTACGCAGAGGAGTAATAAAAAATTCGCATACGATAATGCGGTGAGACTTATATTGAAATATTGAACGCCTTCCGGGGGTATTTTTGGTTAGAGAGAGTTCTATACTTTTTCTGGTAGCAGAATTAAATAATACCTCTCCTAAGGGTGTGTTACCGAGTTCAAGTAATTCATGACAGGCTTTAGGAATAAATGAGACTGCATATACTAACCGCGTTTTATTTGAGCACAAATAGACTTCTCGTCTATATACCTCCAAAGTGCCGAGGATATCGGCTACTTCCTCAGATGCATTTTCTGGTTCGTTAGTAATAAGCTCTACATTAAACGCTGGATACACTGCTCTTAATTTTGCTGTAAGTGAATCAGAATCAAGCACCCAATGCTTTACTGAATTGGGTAACGCTTGTGAGATAAGACTAGGGAGTGTATCATCAATTTGATGCCAACGTACTGTAGAGATATCAATCACAACATATTATTTGAGAGTTTTCTTTAAGTCTTCTACACTAAAGGTTTGTTGCGTGGTTTCATCAGAAAATTTTGGCTTCATATTATGATATTGCCCTGTTTCTTTTTCAATTTCTACTTGACGCTGGGAAATCATATTTAAACAATCAGTAATCATATTGCGTGTAGATTCTTCAAGTGGGTGACGCATTCCAGGTTTAGTCATTGTGTCTTTCACAATTTCAATTAATGTTTTGCGCATGGCAGAGAGCATTTTTACTTCTCTCTGGTTAATATCTGGAGTTTCTATACTCATGGATTACTTCCTTGTAGTGTGTGTAAGCTATGATGCTTTGGGTAGTCAGACTGTAGTGCTTGCTTGATTGACTCTATATCATTACATAGAAGTATCATGTCACACCCAGCTATAATAGCAGTATGAATACGACTACAAACATCAGGGATTATTTTAGCACCCATCATAGATAAATCATCGCTAAATATTATGCCCTTAAAACCAATATCTTCACGCAGATAGGTGAGCCATTTCTGAGAAAAAGTAGCAATATGCTCATCAAATTCTGGGTATAAAATATGCGCAGTCATAATAGCATCAAGCTCATTGTATAATAACTGGTAGGGGAGTATGTCTTTTTGCATTTGTGAGAGTGTGCGAGTATCCACTGGGAGTGCTAAATGGCTATCAGCTTTCGCATACCCATGCCCAGGAAAGTGTTTCCCAACGTTTATCATGCCACCTGCTTTAAGTCCATGCATCAGCTTATTTGCGAGCTTACTAATGATCTTAGCATCATTGCTAAAGGCTCTATCACCGATAACTATGCTATGCGCATAGTCAATATCAAGTACTGGGGTAAATGAAAAATCAATACCACAGCTACGCAGTTCACGGGCGATAGTGGCGCCATATCCATACGCATTATCCAGTGCTTGTTCTGGGTTTGTATTAAAGGTGTCGCCAAGTGTTTTCATGGGTGGAATGGTGGTAAACCCCTGTGTAAATCGCCATACTCTACCTCCTTCATGATCTACGGCGATGAGTAGCTCAGGATGAATGGTTTTTATGCTTTTAGTAAGTGCTTTAAGTTGGGGTAGAGACTCATAATTACGTGTAAATAAAATCACCCCACCCACGTTTTCATTAGCTAAAAACTCCTCTTCTTCACTAGATAACGAAGTGCCTTCAAGACTAATCATTAATCTGCCTAACATTAGCACCCTATAATACGTTTAATTTTATGTGCTGCAAAGCTGAGAACGAGTAGGCTTGGTATTACCATCAAAGCAGTGAGAACAAAAAATATTGCCCAGTTTCCGCCCAAGCCATCCACCAATAACCCGCTAGTACTAGCAAGTAATATTTTGCCTAAATTACCAAGGGAAGCAAGTGCTGCATATTGGGTAGCAGAGTAAGCTTTATTGACTAGTGAAGAAATAAAGGCAACAAAAGCAACTGTAGAAAATGCACTAGTGAAATTATCTAAAAAGAGAGTAATCATTAGTACATTAGCATTTGCTCCAATAACTGCCAGATAACTATAGAGTAGGTTGGTTATCGCCATTGCCACTCCGCCAATCATTAAGCCGCGAATAAGACCATATTTGATACTGACAAAACTGGCAAGAATAGAAAACGTAATGGTTACTGCTGAGCCAAAGAGTTTTTGATAATTGGCAATATCGGTTTTGCTAAAGCCAATTTCGGTGTAAAACACGAGAGACATTTTGCCTAAAAATGCTTCACCAATTTTAAAAAACATGATGAAAAACACCAAAGACAAGGCAAGCCAACCAAAGCGTTTAAAAAAGTCCAGAATAGGTAATATAAACATGTCAATCACAGGAGTTATTAACTTCTCTGTTGTTTCTTTAGTATGCTCCTTGGTCATAAAATAAGTATGAAGCATAAAAAGCACAAAGAACAAACTGAGAATTAAGAAAGTGTTTTGCCATGAAGTGGCGTCGGCAATATAAAGGGCAATAGCCCCTAAAAAACCAAATCCTACCCACCAGCCAGCAGTTGCTGCTGCACTCCCTGCTGCGATTTTGTTATCTTCCATTTGCTCAATAATATCAATGCGGTAAGCATCAATCACTATATCTTGAGTAGCAGAACATAAGGCAATAGCAAATGCAACTAATGAAACCCAAATAATACTCACCGTAGGATCGGTAAAAAATACGAGTAGCGTGAAAATAAATAATAACCCTTGGAGTAAGAGTAACCAACTTTTTCGTTTGCCTAGAGTGTGTAATATTGGGAGTTTGATTTTATCTATGAGAGGAGCCCATAAAAAATTAATAGAATAAACAAAAAAGATAGAACCAAAAAAGCCAATAGCAGTGCGGGTCAGTCCTGCATCTTTAAGCCATAAGGTCATGGCAGAGCCGATAATCACCCATGGAAACCCAGATGCAATGCCATTAAGAAAAATAGCAAGAATGCGTTTGTCGAGGTAGCTATTAGCAATGGTTTTGAGCATGAAGAGGATTATTCTATAGTAACACTATCACCACATTTTACTAAATTAAAGAGCTTTATAATATCTGTATTACTCATGCGAATACAGCCTATAGATGCAGGAGAACCTAATAAATGTTCTTCATTGGTTCCATGAAGGTAGATATAGCGTTCTTTAGTATTAGCATTATGAGTTTCTACACCTTCTAGCCAGAGGATGCGGCTTAATATTAGATCCTCAGGAGTGGGAAGCGTATCCCAAACACCTATTGGTATTCTGCCGTTAAATATGGTGTAAATTGGTGCTTGTTCACCGATTTTTTCACAGATAATGAATTTGCCACGTGGAGTTTTGTAGGAATTATGTTCTTCGCCTAACCCATACTGAGAAGTACTCACTGGGTAAGAGTGCTGATTCATTGTAAGGGTTTGAGTGTGGGTATCAATGTGTAGCATGCTGTAATAAATGTTTTTCAAACTCTTTTAATCTTTTAATTACTGACATAAACTCTGTAATATCTGTCCATCTATCAATTAAATATGAAAAACTGTCATTGACTTTGTCAAATGCATTGCGAGTTTGGACTAATACTCCTAACGTAATTACTCCAGTAAATAACGAAGGTGCCATAATTACGTATGGAATAATCCAAACTATTTGAGTGTATAAATTACTCCATAATGAAAAATACGAATAATGATTAAAGATCCTAAAATAGTTAAACCTTAACCCAAGGAATAATTCAAAGATAGTAGGCACATCCGCATATTTTTTATCATCTTCTGAGAGTACGAGTTGTTTTCTATAGGCTGCTTCTACTTTTTGGTTATTGTACTCTAGTCCTGGAAGTTTAATTCCAACAATATAAGACACCAAAATACCTCCAAGAGAAGTAATAAGAGCAATCCAGACTAAAGAGCCTTGAATATCACTAATAATTGGTAGTGAAATTTTGCTTGATAAATCCCATAAAATAGGAATAAATGCTATAAGTGTTAAAATAGCTTTAAATAACCCAATTCCTAGGCTTTGAAAAATTTTAGCAAATTTATATGTGTCTTCTTGTATCCGTTGGGAGGCTCCTTCTATACTTTTAGGGTTATTTTCCCACAAAGGAAGATAATATTCGTTCATTGCTTGGCGCCATCTAAATGCGAAATGATTTGCAAAGTATGAAGCGAGCACTGCAATAAAGATAAAAGGAATAACAATAGTTAAAGCTTTAATAAATGATTGCCAGAATGCTTCAATATCATTAGCCTTTTGTAAAATATCGTAAAACTCACTATACCAATCATTGAGCTGAACAGTTACCCAAACATTGAGCCAAATAACCCCGAATAAAAAAATTATTCCACCCCATGCCCAGAGCGCCCATTTTTTGGTACCAAAAAAGCTTTTTAGCATAATAGGGTATTATTTATTAGCAAAATTTTCTTACCTCTCCTTCACCAGTAATATTTTCTACACATCGGGTGCAAATTTCTGGATGATCGGGGTCTGTGCCAATATCTTCACGCTTATGCCAACAACGCACACATTTTTTATGAGTGCTTTTTTTAACTTTAATAGCCAGTTCATCTGCACGGTGAAGACGTGCATCAGATGTAATGAAGATAAAACGCAACTCATCACCAAAGGTAGCGAGTGTTTCATATATTTTTGTAGGTGCATAAATATCCACTTCGCAATCTAAGTTAGAGCCAATCTCTTTGGTTGCACGCATTGATTCCATTTGGGCTTTAATATCCTTAGATAATTCACGAGCAGTTTCAATTGCTTCTGAATCAAACGAATAATTAAGGCGTAAAAATTCTTGTGTGAAAATACTCCCTGTATTACCCGGCACATATTGCCATACTTCTTCTGCGGTAAATGAAAGTACTGGGCTTAATAAGCGTACCATACAGTGAGTGAGGTGATATAGTGCTGTTTGTGCAGAGCGTCTTGCATGGGAGTTTGTCATGGTGGTATATTGTCTATCTTTAATGACATCAAGATAGAATCCACCTAATTCATTAGTCGCAAAGTTCACTAATGACTTGATAATATTATGAAAGTTATAGCTTTCATATTCCTTCATAATTTCTATCTCAAGTGCACTCATTTGACTAACTATCCATTTATCTAGGTCAAGCATATCATCTAACTCTACAAGGTCAGTACTTGGCTCAAACTCAGCCATATTGGCAAGCATAAAACGAATGGTGTTTCGTAAGCGTCTATAGGTGTCTGCACTGCGTTTTAAGATTTCATCAGAAACACTCATTTCACCTGTGTAATCAGTAGAAGCAATCCATAAGCGCAAAATATCTGCTCCGAGTGAATTAGCTACTTTTTGCGGACTCATCACATTACCCACAGATTTACTCATTTTTTTACCTTCGCCATCTACTGTAAAACCGTGAGTAAGTACCTGTTTGTATGGTGCTATGCCATGTGTTGCTACACTTGATAGCAGCGAAGATTGAAACCAACCACGATGTTGATCAGAGCCTTCTAGATATAAGTCTGCGGGATATGTTAAATCATCTCTTGCAGCAAGCACTGAAAAAAATGACACTCCAGAGTCAAACCATACATCAAGTGTATCAGTCATTTTTTCATAGTCATCACTCACCCCAAAGTGAGTATTATCTTTATCAAACCACGCATCAATACTACCTTCTTCAATTTGTTTGGCAATTTCCTCAAGGAGGGTATCAGTTTTTGGATGTAATTCGCCAGTTTCTTTATGGATAAAGAGTGGAATAGGACTACCCCAAAAACGCTGTCTGGAAATGCACCAATCAGGTCTATTTTCAATCATCAATTTAATACGCTCTTCGCCCCAATTTGGTACCCAATCTACTTGTTTAATTTCTTCAAGAGCTTTTGTTCTTAATGATTTTTTATCCATAGAAATAAACCATTGTGGAGTCGCACGGTAAATAACTGGTGTTTTATGTCTCCAGCAGTGGGCATAGGAATGGTTGAATTTTTGATGATGCAAGAGACTTTGGGTTTCGATGAGTTTAGTAATAATGGCATCATTAGCTTTTAAAACAAATAATCCCGCAAAAAACTCAGTTGATTCTAGATATACTCCATTCCCACCTACAGGGTTGGTTACAGGTAAATCATACTTTAGTCCTACTTCAAAGTCTTCTTGACCATGTGCAGGGGCAGTGTGTACTAAACCTGTTCCTGAGTCATCACCTACATGATCCCCTAGGACAATAGGCACTTCTTTATTGTAAAACGGGTGCTTGACGTTGGCGTGCTCAAGTTCGTTTCCTAAAATGGTTTCATTGGTAACTACTGCTGCATATTTCTCAGCAAGAGTATTTGCTAGATTTTGTGCTACTAAGTAATATGCACCAGATTTTTCAAGTAAAGTATAGGTAATCTCAGGATGAACTGCAACTCCTTCATTGGCAGGTAGCGTCCATGGCGTAGTAGTCCAGATAACAGCAGAGACTTGTTTGTCTCCAAATATATCGCCAGTAAAAGCAAAAGCAACATCTACTGCATCACTTTCTTTGTCCTGATATTCTACCTCTGCTTCAGCTAGTGAAGATTGGCAGTCACAGCACCAATGTACGGGCTTATAACCTTTAACTAAATGCCCATTAGCAATCATTTTGGCTAATGCACGTACAATATTTGCTTCGTACGCAAAGGCTTTAGTTTGATAAGGATGTTTATAGTCTCCCAATACTCCGAGGCGCTTAAAATCAGCCATTTGTCCACTAATTTGATTATCAGCATAGGTTCTGCAAGCTTCTCTAAAGGTTTTGGCATCAATTTTGTGACCAACCTTACCTTTTTTCTTTTCAACATTAAGCTCAATTGGTAAGCCGTGGCAATCCCATCCTGGGACATACGGAGCATTAAATCCTGCTAAGGTTTTGGATTTAACAATAATATCTTTTAATACTTTATTGACCGCATGACCAATATGAATATCTCCATTTGCATAAGGAGGGCCATCATGTAAGATAAACTTTGGTTTATGCTTAGTTTCTGTTTGAATATGTTCATAGAGATGCTCGTATTCCCATTTTTTAGCAATGGTGGGTTCTTTAGTAGCAAGATTTCCTTTCATTTGGAAATCTGTATGAGGTAAATTTAGTGTATTTTTATAATCCATAAGTGAACTAATGAGTCAGGAAAGGTTGTTTGGCAAAGTATTTCAGCAGTACTAAGCGAGCAATATGTAGAGTTTTTAGTCTTTTTAAAGACTTTTGCTATTACCAAACCAATAAAGGTAAAAATGATAAGAATAACTATAGAAGCAATCATTGTTACATCAATGTGTATTCTCTAAGAGAGTACTAAAGACAGTACCACACCAATAATATGGTGTACAAACCATAGAGCGATAAGTACAGGAATTACCAAGATTGGGGCAGCTAGCCAAGCCATGGTAAGGGCAAATAGGATTGCGAAAGCATAAAAGTACATACTAGTAATTATACACAATATCAGTACCAAATAATCAAGCTAGATGAGTAAAGTCAAAACTCACTTATCGATAAAGGTCTAGCAGTCAAAACACAGGCAAATACTAAAATTCTACGATAGAACTATTCTATCACTGTTCTTTTAATGAAACTAGTGGTAATTTTTGCTTTGTGAATGAGTGCTTGGGTATTAATATATTGAATAGTTTGCATGAGTTTTTTCAAATCTCTAGAGAAATTCGTAAATAAATATTCAATATGTTTTTCTTTAATAGCAAGAGAATGTTCTTTGATATATTGTAGTAATATGATTTTTTTTTCCTCGTCACTGAGTTCACTCATCTCAAGTTTGATAGATTTATTGATACGAGTATTTAAATCTTTAAATAAAGTCAGTGTATTATTATCTGAATGAGAACTGAGCACAATACATACATCTTGATTATATAAATCAAAGAGGTATTGCTGCATATCCATAGAGGCAAATTCAAGGTTATCAATGAAGATAATATCTAGTGATAGTTCGATTAAGTTCTCTAGAATAGGGGAGCTATGCTTTAAGTTTATATAGAGTGCATTGAGGTTTAGTTCAAGAGCATGTAGGGTATATGCCTGCATAATATGAGTTTTTCCATAGGTAGGGCCATAGATAAACATATTACCACTACGTGTTTCCAGTAGTATATCAAGTTGATAGAGTATATGGGCATTATCGCCTTTCACAAACCCTAATTTGGTAGGTGTTTTGGTAAGCGAAAATGGAATAATTTCTTGCATAGTGGTTACAACCCTAATATACAACCTAGTAGTATAACCATAATATCTAGAATTAGGGTTAAAATAGCACCAAGATGATAAACCAATGATAACTGGGTTATGCGTATTATAAAGATATTTATTAATGTCTTTATCACATTTTTTATTTTGCATGCAAGGAAGAATAGTGTCAGGATTAACATATAAAGAGGCTGGAGTAGATATTGAAAAGGGAAATACCCTAGTAGAACAGATTAAGCCTTTTGCAAAATGCACTCAAATCCCGGGAGTGCTTGGTGGCTTGGGTGGTTTTGGTGGTGGCTTTGAATTACCTAGCGGATATACTAATCCAGTGTTGATTTCTGGTACTGATGGAGTAGGTACAAAACTTAAACTTGCATTAGAGCTTGGGATTCATGATACGATTGGGATAGATTTAGTAGCTATGTGTGTCAATGATATTGTGGTAACTGGTGCCAAACCACTATTCTTTTTAGATTATTATGCAACTTCAGAATTAGATACCAAAGTAGCTACTCAAGTGATTAAAGGTATTGCCAAAGGTTGTGTGCAGTCAGGATGTGCTTTAATTGGTGGGGAAACAGCTGAAATGCCCGGTATGTACAGTACAGGCGAATATGATTTAGCAGGGTTTAGTGTTGGTATTGTTGAAAAAAATAATATTATTGATGGTACAACCATTCAGAGCGGAGATCAGATTATTGCCCTAGGCTCTAGTGGTCCACATTCTAATGGTTACTCTTTAATTCGTAAAATACTCTCTGCCACCAATGAGTTAGATGCATACAAACAACAATTACTGACTCCTACGCGCATTTATGTACAGTCTTTATTGCAATTATTTAAATCAGTTAGTGTCAAAGGGATAGCACATATTACTGGTGGCGGACTATTAGAAAATATTCCACGGATACTTGCTACAGGAGTAGATGCTCAAATTAATACTGCTTCTTGGCAAATGCAAGAAGTATTTACCGCTCTTAAAGATGTTGGTAATATAGACACAAATGAACTATACCGTGTATTAAATTGTGGAGTAGGTATGGTAGTAATAGTTAGTCCTGAAGATACTGATAAGACTATTCATTCGTTAGTAGAGAGTGGGGAACATGCGTGGCTCATCGGGGAAATTGTCGATGGGACTAATCAGGTTATTCTCAGTTAAGAATGTCAGACACTGCATTTAAATTTGGCTATATTGCTATTATTGGCAGACCCAATGTGGGTAAATCAACGCTTAGTAATGAGTTGATGGGTCAAAAAGTGGTGATTACTTCACATAAGGCGCAAACAACGAGACATAAAATACAACTCATAGATACTACACAGACCTATCAAATGGTATTGTTAGATACCCCAGGGATGCATCTGGGAGAAACTAAAGCGCTCAATACTTATATGAATAGGGCTGCGAGCTCTTCAGTAGAAGGGGTGGATATTATTATTTGGGTGGTAGAAGCCGACCGATTTACCAAGGAAGATGAAAAAGTATTAGAAACACTTAAACACTCTGAGACAAAGGTCTTTATTTTTGTAAATAAAATTGACCGGGTTGCTGATAAATCAAAACTTATTACTATCTTACAAACTTTACAAGACCTCTTACCCAGTGGTGAATTAGTCCCTTTAAGTTGTTATGATGCTAAAGATATTAAAAAAGTAAAACAACTCATTATCTCCGCGCTTCCTCAGGGTGAGGCATTGTTTTCCCCTGAATATATTACTACACATAATGAGCGATTTATGTTTGCTGAATTTATCAGAGAGAAATTGATGCGAAATTTGGCAAATGAAATTCCATATAATACTACCGTGACCATTGATAGAAGTTATGTCAAAAATGATATTCAGTATATATATGCTACAATTTACATTGTCAAACATTCGCAAAAAACTATTCTAATTGGCAAGAATGGGGCAATGCTGAAAAAAATAAGTACTGATGCCCGAAAAACCATAGAAGGCTTTTTAGATAGCAAAGTCTACTTGAATTTATGGGTAAAAACTAAAGAAAATTGGACTGATAATAACCGTGATTTGATAGAATTTGGCTATACTTAGATGGTAAAAAATTCAATTATTGGGTTTATACTCCATAAACGTGCGTATCAAAATAACTCTGAACTGGTAGATATGCTCACTGATGAATATGGCAAAATTCGAGTTATTGCTAAATGGAGCAAAAACAGCAAAACCCCGCTTCAATCGCATACTCGTTTACGTGTTATTCTAACTGGAACTGGAGAACTAAAGCGACTGCAAACCTATGAAATACATGATTATTTTCGTGAATATAATGGTGAAATGCTATTGCTGTTGAGTTATGTGAATGAACTCATTATGAAATTAGTGCCTAATGGTCCTATTTCATTATGTAAGATATACTATTATGTCTTAGAACACTTAAGTAATGATGCAATGCATAATCAATATATTCTGCGTTTATTTGAGAGTACGTTATTAGCAGAGTTAGGCTATGGAATTGACTTTACTGCCGACCATCAAGGACGAGCTATTTCTTTAAGGCAGTACTATCTATATATACAGGATGATGGCTTTATTCCTAGCGAACAAGGTGTAAAAGGGGCAGATATACTTTGTTATGCTAAAGAGAAAATACCCTCACCAGAGGGAATCAAGTATTATAAAGAGTTGAATAAATTGCGCTTACAACAACTTTTAGGTTCTACAATATTAGAGTCTAGAAAGTTGTATAAAGCGTTCAAGGCACACAATTTATAGTGATACCATGAGTGAAAAATATTAAAATACACGGTTTATTTGTTTTATCGTGATATTATGAATGCTGAAGAAATTAAAAGTCAATTAGCCCAAATTACAGATATCCATACTGGTCTCACGCTCGATCAGGTAGTAGAATCTATTGATGGTAATGCTATTACATTGGTGCTTAATTATCCGGCAGCGAGTTATCATGATGAATTAAAAGCGCAAATTACTGCATGTATTCCAAGCGCAACTATTGATATTCAAACTAAAATCAATACTTATACCACCCAAGCAGGTGTAGATAAAATTGCTGAGGTGAAAAATATTATTGCCATAGCATCTGGTAAAGGTGGGGTGGGTAAATCTACTACTGCGGTTAACTTAGCGTTAGCATTGCAAGCAGAAGGGGCAAAAGTTGCTCTTCTTGATGCTGATATTTATGGACCAAGTCAACCAAGAATGCTTGGCTTACCAAAGTCAAAACCAGAAACAACTGGCGAGGGCAAGTTATTACCAATCTTGGGACACGGGATGCAAACTATGTCTATTGGGTATTTAGTAGATGAAGAATCTCCAATGATTTGGCGCGGTCCTATGGTGACTCAAGCATTAGAGCAAATGCTTCGTGACACACTATGGCGTAAAATTGACTATATGATTATTGACTTGCCACCAGGAACTGGAGACATTCAATTAACTATGAGTCAAAAAATCCCAGTGAGTGGCTCTGTTATTGTAACCACTCCGCAAGATATCGCTCTTATTGATGCGAAAAAAGGTCTCAAAATGTTTGAGAAGGTAAACATTCCAATTCTTGGTATTGTTGAAAATATGAGTGTACATATTTGTTCTCAGTGTGGGCACGAAGAAGAAATCTTTGGTGTTGGTGGCGGCGAAGCAATGGCAAAAGAAGCTGGGGCTAATTTCTTAGGTGCTTTACCTCTTGAGAAAGATATTCGTGTAAATGTGGATAACGGGATGCCAACAGTAATGAAAGATCCAGAAAGTCGTGTAGCCGAGATTTATAAAACTATTGCTCGTAATACCGCTGCAAAATTGAGTTTACAAGATAAAGATGTAGCTGCCTTCCCAAGTATTACTATTGAGTAAATAATTGGGCTTATAATAGCATTTTCGCGCTTCGTTAATTTGGCTGAAGTCCAAACATGATAAGCAGTCAAATGTGTATATGAGTATCCACTCTACGATCATACTAAAATAACGTACTACGCTATTCATCGTATTTTCTCTATCACCATAACATTTACGCTATTATGCGTATTTCATATCATTTGTTCCAACGGTATCATTTGCCACATCTTCCAAACAAAATAACTACAGGTTCTATAGTTAGTTTGCTAAGAAGAGATATTACTTAATTTTTAACTTTAACTTAAATAATAGGAACACATTATGAAAAAACAACTTTTAACTTTAATTGCAGGTTCTACTCTTGCAGTAAACGCTTTTGCTGATACTTCAGATAGTATTAATATCATTGGTAGCATTGCTAAAGCAGTATCAATCTCATTTGATGCAGAGAACTTAGACTTAGGTGATATGACTGTCGCTAAAAATGCACCATTTACTGTAGTAGCTAACACTGACTACACACTCAGTGCACCAACAAGTGGCACGCTGATTGAAGCAGACAGTGGTGCTACTGTTGACTTTGCTATTGCACTTGATAAAGCAAATTCAGTAATGACTGTAACTCCAGATGCCTATGCGGCAACACAAACTTCTGGTAACTATTTTGCGAATGTTACTATTAGTGTAGCAGCGATTTAATAGATGTATTGTCACTATGGCGTTTAGCCATAGTGACTATTTACGGAGTCCAATATGTTAGATTTAGATTTAGAATTGCACCTATCAAAAAGCTATGAAATTTCTTGTAAAGATTGTAAGCATGTGGTGATAAATGGTAATCGGTATGACCCATTACTTGATTGTAACCACCCAGAGTTTCAAATTTATACTACCCTAGGTTCTATTGTTGACCACACTAAAACCGTGAGTTATAATTCAAGATGCACTGACTGCAGAAGTGATGAGCGTATGTGTGGAAAAAATGCAAGTAGATATAGTGAAAAATTCTCTGCACGCATAACGAATTTTTTTTAAATAAGATTATTTTTTTGGTATTAATTGTAATAAATGAGCTACTTGCTTTGGTTTAAGCTCAAAATATTCATTCGCTTTGAGTGTTTTAGGAAGTGTAAGCTCACCAAAACGTATACGCATTAAGCGTGAAACTTGAAACCCTAAGTGCTCCCACATACGGCGCACTTCGCGGTTTCTACCCTCATTTAATACTACTTTATACCAGCTATTACTTCCTTCTCCGCCAGTAAATTCTACCTTTTTAAATGATGCCTTACCATCTTCAAGTTGCACTCCTAATTTTAGAGTTTGTATATGTTTTGGGGTAATCTCGCCCAACACACGCACTAAATATTCTCGGTCAATATTTGATGATGGATGCATGAGTGTATGTGCTAAGTCGCCAGAGTTTGTAAAGAGAATGAGCCCTGAAGTATTAATATCTAACCGACCTACCATGAACCATTTCGAGGTAGTAGGGAGGTAGTCAAATATAAGTGGCCTGTATTTATCATCTTTTTTAGAGCAGACTACTCCGCTTTTCTTATTCATCAGTAAGACTTTTACTTGATCTTCTTGATATCTTGAGGTATCAATCGCTTTGCCGTTAATACTAATAATATCAGATTTGCTCGCCTTTTCACCGAGTATAGCACGTTTGTTATTGATACTTACTCTTCCCTCTTTAATCAGCTCTTCAGCGGCTCTTCTGGAGTATTGGGTGCTAGTTGCAATTAATTTCTGTATTCTTTCCATGGGTTTATTAGTGGCATATCAGTCAATAAAATACTATTAAATGGTAAAATATGTTATTTTAAACAGGTGTAGCCTAAATGTCTTTATTTATCACTGATGAATGTATTAATTGCGATGTATGTGAGCCAGAGTGCCCTAATGATGCAATTTATATGGGTGAAGAGATTTATGAGATTGACCCAGATAAATGCACCGAATGCAAAGGACATTTTGATACTCCGCAGTGTGCTGAAGTGTGCCCAGTTGATTGCTGCTTACCTGACCCTAATCACGTTGAGACCGAAGCAGAGCTCTTAGCAAAACTGAAGTAATACTTTAAAAGTAAGCCAATTAACCTCCAGTTACTGGTGGGTAGAATGCAATTTCGTCACTATCTTTAAGTGTGATAGTGGTATCACGCGTAACAACAAGATTAACTGCAATAATAATATTACTATCAAACACGCCGTAGCGTGATTCAAGTTGGGTAATGAGTGCTGATAAGGTAGTGCATCCACTAATTTCTTCGGATTCCTTACCAATATGTTCTTTAAGAGAAGCAAAATATCGTATAAGCATTTTTTGTAAAGCTGTTAAGTAGTGTTATCCACCAATTTCAACCATTTGTCGTGTATCGATATTGGTCAAATCAGAGTTAAAAAAGTGTTTTTCTGGTTTTTTATTGATGGCATGGATAATTGCTTGTTTGATACCATCATCGCTCGTATTGGCATCAATTAAGGCTTTTAAATCGACTGCATTTTCTTGTCCTAAGCATAAAATTAGTTTGCCTTTAGTAGTGATGCGTACTCGGTTACAACTACTGCAAAATTCATCACTTATCGCACTAATCACACCAAAACGATACTTGCCCAACGTATAAAGTGATGCTGGACCAGCAAAAGCAGTGCTACCCACAGGAGTAATGTTTCCATAGGTAGCAGCTATTTCAGCAAGGATATCTTTTTTAGTATAATGGCGTGTAGTTGCTTTAACTCCAGCAGATCCAATGGGCATGGTTTCAATATAGCGCAGTTCTAAGTTATGTGAGCGTGCAAATTCAAACATGGAAATGATTTCATCAGTATTCATTCCTGCCATAACGACCATATTAAGCTTCACCTTCATTCCAATGGACTGAGCTATTTTGATACTACGTATAACTTTTGTGACATCACCACCTCTAGTGATACGATAAAACTTGTCAGGCTCTATACTATCAAGAGAAATATTAGCAGTATGCACTCCGTTGTCATAAAGCTTTTGTGCCCAAATATCAAGTAAATGAGCATTCGTAGATATTGGAATTTGGGTAATACCCTTTATGTTGTGTAGCGTTTGAGCGAGTAGGTCAATATCCTTTCGTAATAAGGGCTCACCACCGGTGAGACGTACTTTGTGTACTCCTAATGTGGCGAAAATAGCAATAATGCGCCCAATTTCTTCATAGCTTAAGATTTCTTCTTTTTTAGAGAAAATTTGGTGGTCTTCTTCACGGCAATAGGTGCACTTATAATTACAATGTTCAGTAACAGATAAGCGGATATAGTTGATAGTTCTGCCAAATGAATCTACTAACATCTTATTTATGATCAATATCTGTCTTACCGCCAGATTTTTGTACCAGCATGGTATTGGTAATAGTCATCTGCTTATCTACTGCTTTACACATGTCATAAATGGTTAAAGCACTCACGCTAGCAGCTGTGAGGGCTTCCATCTCTACTCCTGTTTTGCCACTGAGTTTTGCCAGTGCTTCAATGGCAATTCCATCAGACTCTATAGTAAACTCAACACTCACTTTAGAAAGATTGAGTTGATGACACATGGGAATGAGGTCTGCAGTCTTTTTCGCTGCCATAATTCCTGCAATACGCGCTACAGAAAGTACATCTCCCTTAGGCATATTACCACTTTTTAATAGTATTAAGGTTTGTGACTGCATTAAAATTTTAGAGCGAGCGGTGGCAATTCTGGTAGTAGTTTGCTTATCATCTACATCAACCATGGTTGCATTCCCATCAGTATTGATATGAGAGAATTGTAAATCAGAAGAATTATTCATAAGATATTATTGCCAGATAGGATAGAATTGTACTCTGTCACCAATAGAAAATGCTGTTTCATCAGTCATTTCTGCAAAACCATCTGCCCAACTCGTACTCATTAATACATCAGATCCTTGTTTGTGATACTTACTGACTGTTGGTGGTATAGTCTCGTAGTTAATGCGCACACGGACAAATTCACGTCTAAATTGCTTACGCCAAGAGTAATCAATTTGCACTGGATATGAAATATTGTGATACTCAGTCATACCCATGAGTTTTTTAACTAATGGCTTGATAAAGAGTGAAAAGGTAGCAATCGCAGAGACAGGATTACCTGGTAAGCCAATAAAATGACAATGCGTATCAGCATCAAGATTAATACTCCCATAAGCCAAGGGTTTACCAGGCTTCATTTTGACACTCCATAAGTCAATAGAACCCATGGATGCAACGGCAGTTTTAAGGTGGTCTTCTTCTCCCACAGAGACTCCGCCTGTAGTGATAATGACGTCACATTGTTTAGCCAGTGAGGCGAGTGCTTCTTGTGTAGCACCCAAGGTATCTTCAATAATACCAAGGTTAATAATATTTACCCCTAAGCGACTAAGCATTGATATGAGTGCATATTGGTTAGAGTTAAAAATTTTTCCTGGTGCAAGTGTTTCGTGTGGCTCTAAAAGCTCATCACCACTAAAACACACTCCAATAGTTATGGGTGTATATACACTAATAGTATCCATACCTACTGAGGCAATGAGTGCGATATCTGCAGGAGTAAGTCGCTTGCCACGCTCTAATATAATATCTCCCGTCCTAATATCATTCGCTTTGGGGCGAATATTTTCTAAGTACTCAATAGGTTTATAGACTTCAATGGTGTTGTCTATACGTTCGCACTCTTCTTGGGCAATCACTGCGTACGTATGTTCTGGAACTGGTGCACCAGTAAAAATACGTGCTGCATGACCTTCACTTAGTGGGTTACCACAAGTGCCGGCAGTGATTCTATCTGTGATTTCAAAGGTATATGGAGGCTTCATTTCTTGGGTAATACACACTGCATAACCATCCATCGCTGAATTGGCAAATTCAGGCACATTGACTCTGGCAGAAATATCTTTAGCGAGCACTTTATCTAAGGCATCACTAATCGAAATACTCTGCGAAGTAGGGAGAGTTGTGGCTTTGTCTAGCAGAAAAGCGAGAGCTTCACTGCTAGGGATAAGTGTGTCAGAACTACAAGACATAGATGATGAGTGAACCTCATTTAATTCACAAAGTTTAAGAATTTTTAGCGATTTCTTCTCTGACTTTATCCATTTCTAGCTCTTTAGCTTTGGTTAGAATAGTTTCTAAATCAGATTTTCCTAAAGCACCAGCTTGCGAGAAAATAGCGATTTGTTCTCTAAAAATCATAAGGGTTGGAATAGAGCGAATTTGAAAGTTTGCAGCAAGTGCTCCTTCGTCTTCTGTATTTACTTTAGCAAATACTACGCCATCGGTAGCATTAGATACTTCTTCAAAAGTAGGAGCAAAGCCTTTACATGGACCACACCACGGCGCCCAAAAATCAACAATTACTATATCGTTTTCATTGATAGTTGATTCAAAATTACTTTCATTTAATTCAATAACTGCCATAATGTTTAATCATTTAGTAAAATCAAAATTTTATCATATTTAATATTAGGTAATTCTAATGAAAATTTTAGGGGTAGATCCTGGTATTAATACTGCAGGTTTTGGAATTATTATCAAACACGGAATGCAATTTCAATACGTGACAAGTGGATGCATTCGTACTCAAGGTGAATTGGTTGGTAAAATTGCCATTATCTTTAATGGGTTGCGAGAAATTATCTCAGATCATACTCCTGATGTAATTGTACTTGAACGAGCATTTATGCGCCCTGACAGACCTAACCCTGATGCTGCAATTAAACTTGGGCATGCTAGAGGAGCGATTATTGCAGCGGCGTGCATGTATGATGTACCAGTAGTAGAATACAGCCCAAACCAAATCAAAAAAGTCATTGTAGGCAAAGGACATGCTAGTAAAAATCAATTAGGATATATGGTAACTGAAATCCTTAAGCTCAGTAGTACTCCACAAACCGATGCGGCTGATGCGCTTGCAGGAGCCCTATGTCACGGCTATCACTTATAAATTGTATCGCCTAACATTGAGTACTAACAACATTCCTATAAAAATGCACCCCATACTTAATAGTTGCCATAGTGTAATTACCTCATTAAATAAGACAAACATCAATAGAGTGCTAAATATAGGAACTAAAAAATACATAATAGTAGTCCGTGTAGAGTTAATTAATTCAATAGCATAATTCCATAGAAAATAAGAAAGTATGGAGGCAAAGAATGCTGTGTATAAAATGACTAAGTTATTTTCTAAGGTAAAATTAAAAGTTGATTGGTGTGTCACTATCTCATATAGGTAAAAAGGAATGGTATACAATGTACCAAATAGCAATACTGCAAAGACCATAATAAGTTGAGGAATATCGGTAGGTTTCTTGCTTACGATAATATTGTATAAGGCAAACATTATGGCTGCCAAAAACATAATAATATCTCCAATATTAGTAGTTAAAGAGGTAATATTACCACCAGTAATGAGAATAAAAAGACCACAAAAAGCCAATATAAAACCAGTAATCTCTGATATATTTATAGACTCACGTAAATGAAATTTATTAATTAAAAACACAAACAGAGGAGAGAGGGTCGCAATCAGAGAAATATTAATGGTATTAGTATATACACCGCTTAAGTAGACTAGATTATGAAAGATGCCTACGCCAAAAAACCCCGCAAGATTAAAAAATATGATATATTGCCATAATAGTGCTTTATGTTGCCAAATGGTTTTGTAAAAAATAATGAAAAAATACACAAGGCGACTAACCATCGCCAAAAGGTAAATGTTGCAGGACTAATATCTCCTACAATAACGGTGGCAATTACAAAGTTACCTGCCCAAATGAAAGTGGCTAATGCACCAAAGAGATAGCCTAACAAAAAAATAAAAAGCTATTTATCAAGAATTTGACTCAGGAAAAGTTGCAGTCTATCTGATTCAGGGTGTTCAAAAAACTCCTCTGGTGTATTTTCTTCGACGATTTGACCTGCGTCCATAAAGATCACTCTATCTGCTACTTTTTTTGCAAAACCCATTTCATGAGTAACACACAGCATAGTCATTCCTTCGTTAGCTAGTTCGACCATCACATCAAGTACTTCAGCAATCATTTCAGGATCAAGTGCGGAAGTAGGTTCATCAAAGAGCATAATCTCTGGCTCAGTACATAAGGAGCGAGCAATTGCCACACGTTGTTGTTGTCCGCCACTGAGTTGATTGGGAAATTTATGTGCTTGATCGCCAATATTTACTCGCTCTAAATACTCAAGAGCAGTTTTGGTCGCATCTTTTTTATTTTTGCCATGTACCCAAGTAGGGGAGAGGTTAAGATTATTAAGGATAGAGAGGTGCGGAAAGAGGTTAAAGTGTTGAAACACCATAGACGTTTTAGTACGTACTTGTCTAATTTTTTTAACATCATCACTTAAAAAGGTACCATCTACATTAATGGTGCCTTCTTGAAATTTTTCTAAGAAATTTATACAACGAATAAGTGTTGATTTACCGCTCCCCGAAGGACCGCAAATCACGATAATCTCACCTTTTTTAACATTTAAGTTAATGTCATTGAGCACATGAAAGTCGCCATACCATTTATTTAAGTTTTTAATTTCAATTATATTTTCACTCATTTCTAATGTAATCCTTATCGGTGATTTGTGTTTAATTTATGTTCTAGATGTGTTGAATATCTGGACATCCAATACAAAATGATCCAAATAATCAAGGCTACAAATACATATCCTTCTGGCTCACGTCCGAGCCAATTGACCTCTGCTGTAGCTTGTTGGGCAGCTACTCTGGCAGTTTCAAGTACGTCAAATAAACCGATAATAAGTACGAGAGTCGTATCTTTAAATAAGGAAATAAACGAACCAGTAATATTAGGAATAGATATCTTGAGTGCTTGGGGTAAGATGATGAGATTAATCTTTTGCCAATAACTCAGCCCTAATGCATCAGCTGCTTCGTATTGCCCCTTAGGAATAGCTTGTAAGCCACCGCGTACCACTTCAGCAATATACGCTGCTTGGAATAAGGTGATACCAATTAGTGCCCGTAAGAGCTTATCCATATCTATACCAGATGTAAAAAATAAAGGTAATATTACTGATGCAAAAAATAAGATAGTCAGAAGTGGCACACCTCTAATAAACTCAATATAGAGTACGGAAATAAAGCGAATAATACGAAGATTTGATTGCCTACCTAAGGCAAATAACACACCAATTGGGAAAGAAGCCACAATACCTACAGTGGCAATGACCAGTGTAAGCATCAGCCCGCCCCATTTGTCAGTGGTCACTATTTCTAGACCAAACCCACCAGTGAGTAAGTAAAACGCAACCACAGGGTACAATACAATACTACTAATAATAACGTGATTTTTATATTTGGATGTTTTGAGTAACTTTATGGCAAAGATAATGAGTGGAATCAGTAAAAATGTGAGATTTACTCTCCAGCGTTCTTCTTCTGGGTAGAACCCATAAATGAGTTGGTTAATATTTTGTCCAATAAATGCCCAACATGCCCCATCTCTGCCACATTGTTCGTTGGTACTACTCATATTGAAGTTTGCATCAAGAATAATCCAAGAAATCATAGGTGGCACTATGAGATAGATAATATACAATGCTACAATAGTTAAGAGGATATTAGAACTTGAAGAAAACAAGTTATCTTTTAACCAAGAAATAATCCCCACTTGGCTTTTAGGCGGGTGTTTGCGTTCTTTAATCTCGAATACTGCCATCTTATCGCCCCTTTATTTGCATTTTTTTATTAAAAATGTTGAGCACCAGAGAGATAGTCAATGATATAGTGAGATATACCAACATCGTAAGTAAGATAATTTCAATGATTTGTCCTGTAACATTATTTACCGTGCCGACAAAAATGGTAAATATCTCAGAATATCCTACCGCTGTAGCGAGTGATGAATTTTTAGTTAGATTTAAATATTGGTTAATAATAGGCGGAATCGCAACACGCAATGCTTGAGGTAGTATCACAAGACGTAGTGCATCAGACTGCTTGAGTCCTAGTGCACTCGCAGCTTCTTTTTGTCCTTTATCTACTGCTTCTATTCCACTTCTAATAGCTTCTGCAATATAGGTTGCAGTGTAAAGACTCAAAGCAAATGTGAGGGTAAAAAATTCTAAGGATAAATCAATCCCACCTTTGAAGTTAAATCCTTTTAGTGCAGGATAATCAAATTGTGCACCACTGATAAAATATACAATGAACGGAATAATAAAAATTAAGCCAAAGAAATAAGGCAGAGTATTGGTAACTATCCCAGTTTCATCAAGTTTTTTCCGAGCTCGTCGTTTGATAATAATATAGCCAATAATACCCAGGACTAACGCAGCAAGTACAAAATAAAAGCCACTTTCCATAATTGGGCTAGGGAGATAAAGACCTCTAGAGTTTACAAAAATAGCATCGCTAAAGTTGAGACTATTGCGAGGACCGGGAAAAGAATTTAGAGCAATCGCATACCAAAATAAAATTTGCAGAAGAATTGGCACATTACGTAAACTTTCGATATAAATAGTTGCGAGTTTGCGAATAAGATAGTTGCTTGATAGGCGAGCGATGCCAATAATAAGCCCAATAAGTGTAGCGAAAAAGATGCCAACTACCGCAACCACAAGTGTATTTACAATGCCTACTAAAAACGCTTGTAAATTAGTAGAAGAAGAGGAGTATTCCAAGAAGAAGGTGTCATTAACTTCAAATCCAGATTCATCAGATAAAAAGTCAAAACCACTATTAATTCCTTGTGCGGCAATATTGCTATTAAGGTTAGAAACTCCTAAAAATAGTACCGTAGTAATAATAACCACAACGAGTACTTGAAAGAAAATTGCGCGTACTTCGTTGTTGTATAGTAGTGTCTTAAATTTAGTCACAAAAAATATAAAAAGAAATCAAAAAATAGCTAGTCCGAAGACTAGCTATACAGAGATTATCTAAACGCTGGAGCGTAAAGAATACCACCTTTGATCCATAATTGGTTTACACCTCTTGGTAAGCCTAATGGAGTAATATTGCGCTCAAATGCTTCGCCGTAGTTACCTACTTGCTTCACAATATTATACGCCCATTTTTTATTAAGACCGAGGTGCTCATTGAGTTTACCTAATTTACCCTGAAGTCTTTGTACACCTGGGTTATCTGATGGCGCATCAATAGTAGCTGAAGTAACACCAAGCTCTTCTGCTTCAATCATTGCATTTAATGACCATTTAACAATATTAAACCAATTATCATCACCTTGACGCACTACAGGACCTAATGGTTCTTTAGAAATAACATCACCTAGAATTTGTGCTGAATTAGGATTTTTAAGTGTTGATCTAATTGCCGCTAATTGAGATACATCTGAAGTAAGTGCATCACAACGACCTTTGGCAAACCCTTCTTTGGTTTGTGCAGAAGTATCATAGGTAATTGATTTAAATTCCATGCCATTAGAACGGAAATAATCTGAAAGGTTTAACTCAGTGGTAGTACCAGCTTGAATACAAAATGAAGCACCATCAAGTTCCTTGACATTGTTTATACCGAGACTTTTTTGCACCATAAAACCTTGACCATCATAATAGTTTACCCCAGCAAAGTTTAGACCAAGTGAAGTATCACGAGTGTGCGTCCATGTAGTATTTCTTGAAAGCATGTCGATTTCTTTACTTTGTAGTGCGGTAAATCTTTCTTTTGCGGTAAGTGGTACATATTTCACTTTAGATGCATTACCTAAAGTCGCAGCAGCTACTGCTCTGCAGACATCTACATCAATTCCAGACCAGTTACCACTATTGTCTGGAGTAGAAAAACCTGCTAACCCCGTAGAAACACCACAAGTTAAAAACCCTTTATCTTGAACATCTTCAAGTGTGCCCGCATTTGCATTAAGTGCAAGAGCAGTAACACCTAAAGCCATAAGCATAACTTTTTTCATTATCTATTCTCCGATTAAAATAAAAAACTAGATGAAAGAGAACATCTAGCAATTGTATAAAATATAAAAATATCTTATAGTTGGTTTTTTACTCGCATAAGTATTTTTGTCAATACCTATAAGGTTTTTTATCGAAAAATACATCATTAATATGAAATAATCACACCGTGATAACTAAGAATTATTATGAAATTTATATGATGAAATTATTTGGCGATGTGCGTTCTGGAAATTGTTATAAGGTACAACTTACATGTGCTTTATTAGACATTTCCTATGAATATATAGCAATAGATATTTTGGCTGGAGATACCAAAACACCTGAGTTTTTAGCCCGCTCTTCCGTGGGGCAAATTCCCATTGTAGCCTTGGATGATGGGACTATTCTTAGAGAATCAAATGCTATTTTGTATTATTTAGCCCAGGGGAGTAGTCTATTTCCCGAAGATATAGTGCATCAGACTCAGGTGCTTTCTTGGCAGTATTTTGAACAATATAGTCATGAGCCGTATATTGCAGTAGCACGCTTTATTCAACTCTACTTGGGACTCCCAGAGGATAAACGTGCAGAATTTGAAGCAAAGCAAATTGGCGGCAATAATGCACTTATGATTATGAATGAGCACTTAGCGCATCACAATTATTTTGTCGGTGGGGCGTTAAGTATTGCTGATATTTCATTATTTGCTTATACGCATAAAGCAGCAGAAGGGGGCTTTAACCTTGCAGAGTATCCATATATTAAGCAGTGGATAAAGCGCATTGAATCTGAAGCTCGCTTTATTCCTATGGGGTAGATTCGTTACAGTAAAATGCTATTTCTTTTTTTGTCATTAATTTGACTACTCAAGTAAACGAGCTGTTTTGTGCCTTTAAAAATGCTTACCCAATTATGCTTGGGTATATATTAGTATCTGCGATTTTTGGTATTACTGCAGTAGAGTTGGGCTTGTCTCTGTGGTTTATTGCTCTCATCTCATTATTAGTATATGCAGGTACGGGGCAGTTTATCTTCTTAGTGTTGTTTTCTCAAAGTGCATCACTGGTTACCATTGTTCTCACTATTTTTTTAGTGAACCTTAGATATCTGCTCATGTCTATGTACATGACTAATGTATTTGATAATAAAGGACTTAATAGATGGTTTAGACCACTCTATGCTTTTCAAATTACTGATGAAAGTTTTGCTTTTCAAACGAATAATCATGAGTTTGGCTATCGCTACTTTATATATTTTAATATGTGGTGCCATATTTCGTGGATTGTAGGGAGTGTCATTGGCGCACTATTGTATGAGTATTTGGGAGATTTGGATACATTAAACCTTGAGTATGGTATCACGGCAATGATGATGTACGTACTGACATTGCTTATTAATACTAAGCTAAAGTTAATAATCACTGGCATTGCTGTGGTGCTTATGATTATATTGCAAGTATTGTACCCAAGTTATGCTAATATTTTTATAGCAACCATTGTCGCAAGTAGTATAGGAGTAGTATGCAAGAAGAAGAACTACTTCTCGTAATTATCTTAATGATGGTAGTAACCTATATTTCTCGGGTATTTCCGATGATTATCCCGAGTAGATATTATCCTTCATGGCTAAAAGAAAGTCTGGAGTTTTTACCAGCGGCCAGTATTGCCGTGGTGGTCTTGCCAGATATTATTTTACGAAGTTATGAGAGTTATTTCTTAACTCCAACGTTTTTAACCTCCATTGTTGCAATCTTGATAGCAATATATTCTAAAAGTTTGATTATTACGGTCATTGCCTCGCTGGTAGTACTGTATACTTTAGGAGGTATCCTCTAATGAACCATGGTATTTATACAAGATTTGCTATAAAATAATATAATGATTGAAAATTATCTTCCTATTCTCATTTTTATTTTCTTAGGTATATTGTTTGGTTTTGGCCCGATGCTTCTGGGTTATCTTGCCTCTCCTAAAAAACCTAATGAAGCTAAAAATTCTCAGTTTGAATGTGGCTTCCCAGCTTTTGATGATTCACGTATGTACTTTAATGTGCGTTATTATTTAGTAGCTATTTTATTTATCTTATTTGATTTAGAAGTGGCATTTGTATTTCCTTGGGCAGTAGTCCAAGACTCTTTAGGTTGGTTTGGCTTTGCCTCTATGAGTGTCTTTTTAGGCATACTGGTAGCAGGATTTATCTTTGAATGGAAAAAGGGCGCACTCGATTGGGAATAACCTACAATCTACATTCCCATTATGCCTATCACTCTGCTGATACTTTCTCTTTTTAGTTTTCTATTGGGAATTTTATTACCCATGTTTAGTATGCAAACATTTTGGATATTTGAACATCAGTTTTCTATTGTGGGTGGCGTGTATCAACTCATAGTTAATTATGAGATATTACTAGCGATTATTTTGATATTATTTAGTATTGTCTTACCTCTGTATAAATACTATCTTATGGGGAGGTATGTTTTGCTTCGTACTACTCTAGAGGAGCAATTAAGACTCGTGAGTCAATTGCAACATATAGGCAAGTGGTCAATGGCAGAAGTATTTGTAATTGCTATATTTGTTGTAGTATTTAAAGTAGGGAGCATGGCTTCTGTAAGCACTCATATAGGACTATATTTATTTAGCGCTTCTATCATTCTCTCATTGATACTCTCTCACACTATTATGAAAGAGTATCAATGGGTACTGAAAGATAATACAAATAAGGAGAACAATATTACTTAAGTACCTGAGAAAATGGTTACTATGACGCCTTGGTTTCTTGCGAGTGGTCGTTATATAGAAACTCTAGTAACTCACTTCTGCATCTATTGTATTCATCAGTTTTTGCAGCTTCTACTCTATCTCGCGGACGCGGTAAATTCACATCTACAATTTTGCCAATTGTTGCTGCTGGACCATTGGTCATCATCACAATCTTATCTGAAAGCAAAACCGCTTCATCACTATCATGAGTGACCATAATCATTGTATTGCCAAGTTTCATCTGAATTTCCATTACACTCTCTTGCAAATTAGCTCGTGTCAACGCATCTAGCGCGCCAAAAGGTTCGTCTAATAATAATACTTCGGGCTCCATAGATAAGGCTCTCGCAATACCTACACGTTGTTTCATGCCACCAGAGATTTCACTCGGAAGTTTATCTGCCGCATGTGCCATATTCACCAATTCTAAGTTATGCATAATCCACTCACGTTTCTCGGCTTTTGTTTTAGATTTGCTAAATACTTGATTTACAGCAAGTGCTACATTGTCATATACTGAAAGCCATGGCATCAGCGAATGGTTTTGAAATACAAATGCACGTTCAGGTCCTGGAGTAGTTACATGCTTATTGTTTAAAAGTACCCCGCCTTTAGTGGCGTTCAAAATACCAGCAATAATATTAAGAACCGTCGATTTACCACAGCCTGAGTGACCAATAATGGAGATAAACTCTCCTTTATTTATTTTGAGGGTTACATCATCTAGTGCTTTAAATATAGTACCACCAGTATTAAATTCCATATCTACATGGCTAATTTCTACATGTGTCATGTGCTCTCCTTAACGCAAGTTACTATCTTTATTCCAAGATAATTGTTGTTGTAAAAATAATATCACTCGGTCCAAAACAAAACCAATCAAGCCAATGACGATCACCGCAGACATTATACGTGCCATGGACTGCGAGCTACCATTTTGAAATTCATCCCAAACAAACTTACCAAGTCCCGGGCTTTGTGAAAGCATTTCAGCGGCAATTAATACCATCCATGCAATACCAATAGATACTCTGAGTCCAGCAAAAATCATCGGTAGCGAAGCAGGAATGACTACTTTAGTAATATGTGTAAATAGATTAAGTCTTAGGACAAAAGAAACATTGAGTAAATCTTTACTTACTCCTGTAACTCCTACTGCAGTATTGATAATCGTTGGCCATATAGAGCTCAGAATAACGGTAATAGTTGCTATGATAAATGATTTTTCAAACATAGGGTCACTACTGGTATATACCGCACTAATAACAATAGTAACCAGTGGCAACCACGCAAGTGGTGAGACTGGTTTAAAGATCTGGATAAGCGGATTCACTGCATTGTACATTTTTTCTGAAATACCAATAATTATGCCTATGGGTATTGCTATTAATGAGCCCAATATAAAGGCAGTCATCACAGTTTTTAACGAGGTAAAAACCTGATCAATAAAAGTAGGAGCTCCAGTATATGGGCGAATTTTTGGCACATAGGTTGGATCTTTTTCTAAACGTTTGGCATTTCTTTTTTCTTGTCTCTCGTAAAATTTTTGTTCCTTAATACTTTCTGTATGATGTTCATCAACAAGATTATTGAGTTGAGAATATACCGCTAAAGGACCCGGAAAGGTTCCAAGTGAAGTGGTAATATTTTGGGCTACTGCATGCCAAAAAAACAAGAAAGAAACAATACCTATAAGTGCTAACAATACACTTTGTTGTAGTTTTTGGATATTTTTAAACATAATACATCGCTGTAGTAAATAAGAAATACAGGGGCAGAGCTGCCCCTGTGATACCTAAGGGATTATTTAATGCCGATAGAGAATTTTGCGAGATATTCGTTTGGCTGTGTACCATCAAATGCGATATTATCAATAAACTCTGTTTGTGGTGGTTTATAGCCAGTTTCAGTAGAGAAATTCGGGAAATCACTTGCCTTCATATATCCCTCTGCAATAAGTTCTTTAGCAGCGATTTCATAGATATCGGGGCGATATACTTTTTTCGCTATTTCAGCATACCAGCTATCTGATTTACTTTCACTGATTTGTCCCCAACGGCGCATTTGTGTGAGATACCATGTTGCATCAGAGTAATATGGATAGGTTGCATTCTTTCTAAAGAAAATATTGAAATCAGGCTCATCCCGCTTATCACCTTTTTCATATTCAAAGAACCCAGTCATAGAGTTTGCAATTACTTTTTCATCTGCACCAACATAGTTTGGTTTAGATAAAATTTTCACCGCTTCCATTCTATTAGCATTATCATTTTCATCTAGCCATTTTGCTGCCCTGAGCATTGCTTTGACAATTCTAATCGTAGTATTAGGGTTTTTGCTATAAAAATCTTCACGCATACCAAACACTTTTTCAGGGTTATCTTTCCAGATACCATTATCAGAAATTACTGGCACTCCAATACCTTTAAATACTGCTTGTTGGTTCCATGGTTCCCCTACACAATAGCCATAGATTGTTCCTGCTTCCATAGTAGCCGGCATTTGTGGTGGTGGAGTGACTGATAATAACACATCTGCATCAATTGTGCCAGATGTGTCACCTGTTTCTGGAGCGTAATACCCCGGGTGCAATCCTCCAGCAGCGAGCCAGTATCTGAGCTCATAGTTATGGGTAGAGACTGGAAATACCATACCCATTTTAAATGGTTTACCTGATTCTTTAAAGTCATCAACTACCGGTTTTAAACTACTTGCATTAATTGGGTGGATAGTTTTACCAGAGCTGTCAGTAGGCACATTTTGCTTCATTTGCGCCCAAATATCATTGGATACAGTAATCGCATTACCATTTAAGTCCATTGATATTGGAGTGATAATATCTGCTTTAGTACCATAGCCAATAGTTGCTGCCAAGGGTTGACCAGCTAACATATGCGCACCATCTAAAGATCCTGAAATTACCCCGTCAAGTAATACTTTCCAGTTTGCTTGAGCTTCTAATGTTACGTATAAGCCCTCATCTTCAAAATAGCCTTTTTCATAGGCAATTGCTAGAGGAGCCATGTCAGTAAGTTTGATAAAGCCAAACTTAAGTTCTTCTTTTTCTGCATACCCAACTTCAGCATATACAGTACCCGACATCACTAATGCAACACTTGCTGCTAATGTCATTTTTTTAATTGTGTGAAACATATAATTTCCTTATTAAGTTAAAAATAAATAAAGAAATCTTCTTTGATTACGGTTTGATACTTCGTTTTATCAAGATAAGTGTTGTGAAAGGAACACCTAAAGAAAAATGTCAACGTTGACACCTTAATTCAATTATACATAGTATTGAAAACAATATTAGATTATTTAATATTGATTTTGGGAATTATATACCTAAATCCGCAAAACATACTTGAGTTCTTTTCTCTAAAGTGGTATACAATCCGCAAATAACAAAGTAATTATAATCATGCAAGTAAAAAGAACTGCCAAAACCCTTAGTATTCTCGAAGTATTAAAACTCTTTGACACAGAAGATAAGGCTGTAGCATGGCTTGAGCAAGAGCGTTGGGATGATAAGCCTGTCTGTAGTCACTGTGGCACTACACATAATATCTCTGAAGCTAAATCTAAAAAGCATACATATTGGTGTAAATCTTGCAGAAAGCACTTTACCGTCAAGACTAATACCATCATGCATGGCTCTAAGATAGAAGCGAGAATTTGGCTTGTTGCCATCTACTTATTTATGACTGCTAGAAAAGGTATCTCAAGCCTACAATTAAGTAAAGAATTGGGTATTACACAAAAGACAGCATGGTTTATGGCGCAACGCATACGTAATGCTTGTGATGGTACTAATTTCAAATTAGAAGGTATTGTAGAAATAGATGAAACCTATATTGGTGGTAAAGAGAAAAATAAGCACATATCTAAACGCACTAAAGGTACACAAGGCAGAAGCACTAAAACTAAGACTGCTGTAGTTGGTATGAAAGAATGTGATGGTAAAGTTAAGGCTAAAGTCTTTGATAATGTAAATAGTGAAAATATCCAACATTATATTGATACTAATGTAGAGCCTCGCACTATTCTTGCTACAGACGAAGCAAGGTTTTATAAACCTATCTCCAACTATGAGAAGTTAGTAGTTAACCACTCTATAAGTGAGTTTGTGAATGGCATGGATTCTACCAATAGTATTGAGAGTGTCTGGGCAGTATTAAAAAGAGGATACAACGGTACGTTTCATCACTTCTCTAAAAAGTATCTTTCTAAATACATTAATGAATTTACCTATAGACTCAATGAGGGCAATTGCCAGATAGACACTATTGACCGCATGAAATCACTTGCTAATAGTATAGGTGGTAAGAGGCTGAGTTATGAGAGTTTAACTAAGTAATTTTAAAAGATGCGATTTATTCGCATTTTTTATTATCTTACATTATCTGTAATTATCTATTAAAATAATAATAATAGATAATTACAGATAATATATGGATATACATAGAGCACGAAAAATCATTATTGATTACATTGATGATAATGCAATAAGTCAAAACGAGCTTGCAAAAAAAGTTGGAATACAGCAATCAAAAATTTCATATGTTATTAATGGGAAGTGCAAAAGATATACAAAGCCCATCAGGCAAGTGATTTCATTTATCTCTAATCAAGAACATCAGGGCGCCAACAATATTCCTTCAAATATTGAAAGACAAATTAGTAAATTTCTTTTAGATAACCCAGAGATGGAAAAACCCTTATCTAATATTATCTCAAACCTAAATTCAATCGCTAATAAGGAGTAATATGAAACAAAATACATTTATAGATTTATTTGCAGGACTTTCTGGATTTCATACTGCTTTATCTGAAATAGGCATGAAATGTGTCTTTGCCTCAGAAATAGATGAAGAGCTTCAAGAAGTATATTTCAATAATTATGGATTAAGACCTCACGGAGATATCACCAAAGTAAGAGAGTCAGATATACCAAAACATGATGTTTTATGCGCTGGGTTCCCGTGTCAACCATTTTCTATCGCAGGAAAGAAAAAGGGAGAAAAATGTCCTACATCTGGTAAATTAATAGATGATGTGTTAAGAATTGCAAAATATCACAAGCCAAATTATATTATGCTTGAGAATGTGCCTAATATTATCACTATTGATAATGGAAAGTTTTGGCAATATATTAAAAGTAATTTAATAAAGTTAGGCTATCAATTCGATTATGAAGTATTTTCCCCTAAAGACTTTAATATTCCACAGAATAGAAAGCGAGTCTTTATTGTTGCAAGTAAAAAGTCATTGAATAAACAAATACTATTCCCAAAAAAAGAAGAATATACAAATCAAATTGAACTTTTTTTTGAAAATTATAAAGATAACAAAAACACTAGAGTTCTAGAAAAATCTAAAGAAAACGTGCTTAACTTGTGGCAAAAGATTCTCAATAATATTGACAATGAACTCATCACAAGTCACTCTATAGTAGCATCTGAGTTTGGAGCTACCTACCCACTTGATAAGTTAGATGAGGTTTCGTTAAAAGAAATAAGAAAATACAAAGGTGCATGGGGTCAGTCATTACATAAATGCAAAACTTGGAAAGAGGTTTATCAATTATTACCTCATTATATAGTAAATAAAAAAATTCCTAATTGGCTCTATAAATCGTTGCAACATTCAAGAACAGTTTATTCCGTAAATAAAGATTTTTTAGACACCACTATTGAAGATTTTAAGCAGCAAAATCAAAGTTGGTACAAACTTGAATGGAGAGGTAGTAAAAATCATAAAGATATTTGGCAACACACTATTCAATTTAGACCATCAGGTATAAGAATATCAAAGACAGATTCAATGCCTTCTCTTACATCAATGACTACAACACAAACTCCAATTATTGGTCATTTAAAACGATATATCACAATTAATGAGGCTGCAGCTTTACAAGGACTTGAAAAATTAGAACATCTACCAAGTAACCCCTCTATCGCTTTTAAGGCTTTAGGCAATGCTGTTAATAGTCATGTTGTTAAAAAAATTGCTTATAATAACTTACATTAAAATCAAAATGTAGTAAAGATTTATGAATATAGATGTTTCACCTGATATGGTGCTTTATAAGATATTACAAAGACAGCCCTATGGAGAAGAGTCAGCATTGGCTGAATTTATAGATAACTCATTACAATCTTACCTTGAAAATCAATATTTATTGGAAGCTTCGGGTACTTTTGAACTTAAAGTTAAAATCAGTTTTGACACGTTTAAAAAATCTATTCAAATATTAGATAATGCTGGTGGGATTAAATTAGAAACTTTACAAAAAGTTATGAAGCTTGGAGCCAAAGAGCAACATTCAAATGATAGCTTATCAGTATATGGAATAGGATTAAAAGCTTCTGCAATATGGTTTTCTGATAATTGGAGTTTGGAGAGTTCTGCCTTAGGAGATAATCAAAAATTTACTTTAGATTTTGATTTGCAATCACTATTAATTAAAGAAGATAATATTGCAGAAGCTTTATTATCTCAAGATGATTCAAATGAGCATTACACCAAAATTACCATTCATAATCACATTAGAAACGATGATATTGACTTTTACAAAGATAAAATTTTGCCTTATTTACATGAAATATTTTACAAATTCACATTTCTTAATTTAAGTTTTGATATTGATGGGTTGACTATTAACCCAAACTCAAAAATGTTATTTACTCATCCAAATAATACATTGAGCGCAAAAGAATATAATAACAAAAATCAAATTAAAGATGAAAATTCTTCACCCATAAAATGGGAAAAAGATATTAATTTTGAATTAAATAGAAAGAAAGTAAGTGGCTTCATAAGAATAATGAATCCAGGAAAATATGGGCAACCTGGAATTAGGTTATTTAGAAATAATAGAGTTATTGAAGGAACAACTGTTGCTCCAAACTTGCCAAAAAAAATCACAGGCACAAAAAATAAATATGGGGCTCAAAGAATTTATGGCGAAATACATTTAGATGAATTTATTGTTAATTATCAAAAAACAGGTTTTGATGAAGATTTAAGTGCGGTTTATGCACAAATAGAAAACATATTAACTGCCAGCCCTGATTTAAAATCTCAGGCTTCTAATTATAGAGTTATCCCTAAACCCAACCCTAGATCAGAAAGTCCCACTGACGAAATTATAGAGGAGTCTGATGATAATATTGATGATGAAATTATTAACCCCAACCTTGCAACTGGCACTAAAGACAGTAATAAAATTAATCACAATAAAATTTTAATCTCAAACAATATTGTTACTAAACTAAAGCGCTTAAGAAATACCAAGCTAGATACATTATACAAATCTCTTTGCGGAATTTCATTAAAAGAACATGGTGTATTAAGTTATGTTGGAGCCTGGGCATTTTTAGAATCTCTTGCTTCGTACGATGGCAAATATGATGGCACTAGTTTTGAATCATATTACAATAATAAAATTAATGAATTTTATACCGAGAAAAGCAAACGGAATGATTTACGTATAGTTATTAAAGATATTCACGCTAGAGGAAATTCTGCTAAACATTCAGGCAAAAAGGCTGAAGTTACAGGCACTCAATTAAGAAATGACTTTGAGGTATTAGAGGAATTCCTTTTGGATTTTATAAATCAACTATAACCGATGAATAAAGATTTTAAACAATCAATACATCAAGTATTATTTAAGCCAAAGCAACCTAGTCAATACGAAAATAAAAAACCTTCAAAAGAAGAACGTGAGACCAAGTTTTCTTTAGTTCAAAGAAGCGATAAGACACAACTAGAAGAAAATCCTCACTAGTTTTTTCTAGAGTAGGACATACCCAATTAAAAATTTAGTTTGCGGATTTAGGTATATAATTCCCTTGATTTTATATATTTTACGGCGTATAATAGACCCATCTACTCAACGAAGAGTACTACCAAATACAAAGGCGTTTAGGAAATATAGACATTATGTGCATATTTTCTAAACGCCTTTTTTGTTGCAATGCTGCCTAGAGAATTATCAAATTTTTCGTTATTTATTTTTTTGGAGCATAAATGAAACAATTAGTCGTTATTGGCACGGGTATGTCTGCCATGAAAGTTGTAGATGAGTTATTAAACATTAACCCTACACTCTACCAAATCACTATGATTGGAAGTGAAAAACACCTTCCGTATAATCGTATTATGCTCTCGCCAGTGCTGGCAGGAGAAAAAAGTTTTAATGATATTGTGACACATACTGAGGAATATTTTGTGCAAAACAATATTAACCTATTAATCAGTACCACAGTAGATAGCATTAACCGAGCAAATAAGTCGCTCATTCTTAAGGATGGAGAAGTAGTATATTACGACCGACTTGTTATTTGCACTGGCTCTTATCCGTTTATCTTGCCACTTGAAGGCAAAGAATTAAAAAATGTCATTTCTTTTAGAGATATTTATGATGTAGAGCGGATGCGCACCTTTTATCAGAAAGGTAAGAAGGTAGCAGTAATTGGCGCAGGATTATTAGGTCTAGAGGCGGCTAATGGTCTCAATGAAATGGGGTATGAAGTTACTGTAATTAATAACTCAGATTCTATTATGAATATGCAACTAGATAAACGCTCGGGTGAGTTGCTTCAGCAGTCATTAGAAGCAAAAGGTATACAGTTCAAACTAGAGGCAATAACTACGCAAATTGTCGGTGAAGGCAAAGCTTCTCATTTAGAATTTACTGACGGTACCTTACTAAGTTGTGATTTAGTGGTCATGTCGGTGGGCATAGTACCAAATGATTTACTTGCTAAAGAAAGTGGGTTATTATGCGATAGAGGTATTGTAGTGAGTGATGTGATGATGACTTCTGATCCCAGCGTATTTTCCGTAGGTGAGTGTATAAAACACCGTGGGAGTACCTATGGATTGGTTGCTCCATTGTATGAACAAGCAAGAGTATGTGCTGAACAGTTGGCAGAAGTAGGACAGCATTATTATTCAGGCTCAAATTTAGCAACGAGACTCAAAATTTCTGGCTTAGATGTATTTTCAGCCGGTGATTTTAAAAATGATTCTGATGAAGTTCTTTGCTCCTATGATCACAAGATGAATAAAAGAAAGCGTCTTTCTATTAGAGATGATAAATTAGTGGGTGCCGTATTATTTGGTGATTCTACCGATGGATTATTCTATGAAAAACTCATTAATGAAGCGGTTGATATTAGCGATATGCGAGAAACACTATTATTTGGAGATATTTCCATAGATGCTGCCTCAGCTGGCGCTAAAGGCGTAGATACCATGAGCAAAGATGAACAAGTATGTGGCTGTATGGGGGTAACCAAAGGTGATATTGTTAATGCAATAGCTTCTGGGTGCGATACCTTTAAAGCAGTGCAAGAAAAAACCGGCTGTGGCACTGGCTGTGGGGGTTGTGGTTCATTGGCGGAGCAAATTTTTGCTTTTAGTTCTGGTATTGAGATTGAGGCAAAAGAAACATTATGTGACTGTACAGAACTTTCTTCTAGTGAAGTAAGAGAATATGTGCGTAAATTAACCTTAGTTAAAACTGTAGACGAAGTACGTGAAGAGTTAGGGTTTACTTGTGGGTGTGAAAAATGTGGTAATGCTATTAATTATTATTTGTACTCACAATTTAATGAATTATATCAACATGATAGTCTAAGCAGACCACATAATGAAATGATGCATGCAAATCTACAAAAAGACGGTACATATTCTATTGTGCCACAAATGAAAGCAGGGCTTACCACTTCAGATGAGCTTAAAGCTCTGGCAGATATTGCAGTTAAATATGAGGTTCCTACAGTTAAACTCACGGGCGGGCAACGTGTGGATTTATTAGGAGTGACTAAAGAACAACTTGTTCCAATGTGGCAAGAAATTACTGATGCCGGAATGAAATCTGGATTTGCTTATGGTAAAGCTACTAGAACTTGTAAATCCTGCGTAGGTACTGAGCACTGCATGATGGGCACTCAAGATTCTATGGGGTTAGCTGAAAAAATGGAAGATGCCGTATGGTCTTTATTTATGCCTCATAAATTTAAAATGGGAGTCAGTGGTTGTCCGCGTAATTGCGCAGAAGCAACGATTAAAGATTTTGGTATCATCTGTACAGAAAAAGGATATGAAGTTCATGTTGCTGGTGCATGTGGGATTCGAACCAAGCCATGCTTAAAAGATAGATTTTTTGAAACTGAGGCTGAAGTTATTGAGTATTTAAAAGCATTTACTCAGTTATATCGCATGGAAGCAAATTATCTAGAGCGTGTGATGCATTTTGAAGAGCGTGTTGGACTTGACTATATTCAATCCCAACTAGATACTTCAGAGAAAATTGCCCACTGGGCAAGTAAATTGCCATCTCAGTGGCAAAACCCTTGGGAGGTAGTTAATCATGATTTAGGCGTATTAGCATAGGAGTATACATGGATGTTAAAACGGCTTGTCCATATTGTGGGGTTGGGTGCGAAATTATTGTCAGTAGGGCAGGGAGTCAGCTATCATTACAAGGAGATAGGGAATCACCTGTAAACAAAGGCATGTTATGTATCAAGGGGCAAACACTGCTTGAAACAATTGGTTTGCAGCCTAGTAGGATAACCACTCCAGTTATTGCTAATCAAACTCGTTCATGGCAAGAGGCGATTACCACTATTGCACATCGTTTTGAAACTACTCCTAAAGATGAAATAGCACTGTATCTTTCAGGGCAAATGCTGATGGAAGATTTGTACGTGGCGAGAAAATTTGTAGATGCATATGGCATAAAAAATATAGAAAGTAATTCAAGACTGTGTATGTATTCTACAGTAGCTGCTAATAACCGTGCATATGGAGCTGATATCGTACCAGTAAGCTATACTGATATTTATCATGCTGATACTATTATTATTTTTGGTAGCAACACTGCTAATTGTCACCCTATTGTATTTAATCATATTAAAAAATCTAATGCTTTTGTAGTGTGTGTGGATGTACGGGAAACAGATACTTCTCGCCAATCAGATATTTTTATTCAGGTAGAGACTGCTAAAGATTTAGATATTATTGAAAACTTGGAGCAGTATGACTGGTTTACCGGCAAGGTGCTGAGTATTTATTCTCAAGGGATTACTCAATCATTTGATGCCACGAACAAAGTCAATGCACTTATTAATAAACATATTGAGACTGGGAATATTAATAAACCAGGATGTGGGGTACTTTCGCTGACTGGTCAACCTAATGCAATGGGCGGTCGTGAAATAGGTATTAAAAGTGATGACTTGAGTGCCACTGAATTTTTCTCTACAGAGCAAATAAAAGTATTGTGGGTAATGGCGACCAATCCAAAACACTCTATGATTAATTATCGCAAAATTGATACTCTTATTGTTTCAGACTATAAGTATACACTCACTGCTAAAGATGCAGATATTGTCTTACCAGTCAGCTCTTGGGGTGAAAAAATAGGACATCAAAAAAATAGTGAGCGTAGATACTTAAAACAAAATGCCTTTATTCCACCAGCTAAAGAGTCGAAAGCTGACTGGGAAATTATCTGTTTAGTCGCTCAAGAATTAGACCTAGAGGGCTTTACTTATCAGTCCGCAGATGAAATATGGCAAGAAATGAATATTGATACTTCTTGGAGTCCGCAAATTCGGGTACGTGAAGAACCAGTAAAGATTGACCCAAAACAGGATAGAACCTATACCAATATCACCACTAACGCTAGATTACTTACCCAGTGGCACACCATGAGTCGAACGAGTGATAGTGCAACTCTAGAAAATATGACTAGCCTAGAGGATAATGCACACTCAATTCATCATATTACCAATGCTGAATTGTTTGCAGGCCAAGAAGTGGAGTTAGACAAATACTCTAAACAACCATGTTTTAAGGCGAGTATTCCTGCAAAAAAATTCCGTCCTTAGGTTATTTACTGCCCAATCTTAGTGGGTTTTTTGTATAATTATAGGATGATACATAATAATATTCTGCCCAAACCTATTCTCCACGAAGAAGATGTAATAGATAGTGTGGTAAAACAAGGGTTTATGACAACTACTTTAGAAAGTATGGTGAATTGGGCACGCACTGGTAGCCTCTGGCCAATGACTTTTGGACTCGCATGTTGTGCGGTAGAAATGATGGAGGCTGGTTCTTCCCGCTACGATTTAGATAGATTTGGTATTGTTTTTCGCCCAAGTCCCCGCCAAAGTGATTTAATGATTGTGGCAGGCACTCTAACCAATAAAATGGCTCCTGCCTTACGTAAGGTGTATGACCAAATGCCAGACCCTAAATATGTAATTTCTATGGGGAGTTGTGCTAATGGTGGTGGGTATTATCATTATTCATATTCTGTAGTGCGTGGGTGCGATCGCATTGTCCCAGTAGATATTTATGTACCAGGTTGCCCACCAACAGCGGAGGCTTTGTTATATGGTATCATGCAATTACAAAACAAAATCAAACAACCCACTGTAATTGAGCGCACATAATGGATATTATTGAACGCCTCACTGAAGAATTTGATTCACTCACTACTGAGCATGGTGAATATATTCTCACTATTGCTAAAGCTGACATCACAAACGTTGCCCAAAAGCTTCACTCATCTTATGGTTTTAATATGTTAATTGATTTATGTGGTGTGGATTACCGAGCATATGGTCATAGTAACTGGAGCACTTCAAGTGCAGCATATACCCGTGCTCGAGCGTCTCAAGAGATATCACCTGCTCAAGACCAACAAGATTTTGCGGTGGTGTATCATTTATTATCAGTAACTTATAATCAACGACTCAGAGTACGATGCTACTTAAGTGAAGATGACTTGGTGATCGATAGTGTCAGAGATATTTGGAACTGTGCGGATTGGTATGAAAGAGAAGCATTTGATATGTTTGGTATTTTATTTGCCAACCACCCTGATTTACGCCGTATTTTGACTGATTATGGCTTTATTGGTCACCCACTACGTAAAGATTTCCCTACCGTAGGTGAGGTAGAAATGCGTTACGATGAAAAACTTGAAAGAGTAGTGTATGAGCCAGTAAGCATTACCATGCAAGAAAATGTGCCACGAGTTATTAGGGAGTAAGTATGGCAGAAATACGTAACTATACCCTCAATTTTGGCCCACAGCATCCCTCTGCTCATGGTGTATTACGCCTGATATTAGAAATCAATGGTGAAACTGTAGAACGTGCGGATCCACATATTGGCTTATTGCACCGTGGAACAGAAAAACTTGCAGAAGCAAAACCTTATAATCAATCTATTGGCTATATGGATAGACTTGATTATGTATCTATGATGTGCAATGAACATGCCTATGTGATGGCGATAGAAAAAATGTTGGATATTGAAGTGCCTAAGCGCGCAAAGTATATCCGCGTGATGTTTGATGAAATTACGAGGCTACTCAATCATCTCATGTGGCTTGGCACCCATGCTCTTGATGTAGGGGCAATGAGTGTATTTTTATATGCTTTTAGAGAGCGAGAAAACTTGATAGATATGTATGAGGCAGTCAGTGGCTCGCGGATGCATGCGACTTATTACCGAGTTGGTGGGGTATATCGTGATTTACCAGATGCAATGCCACAATATACTGAAAGTTCATTACGCTCAACAGAGCAACTTGAGGAATTAAACTACAACAGAACTGGCTCATTACTTGATTATATTGCTGATTTTACTAATACATTTGATAATAGTTTGAAGCAATATACTGATTTATTAACTGAAAATAGAATTTGGAAACAGCGGTTAGTGAATATTGGCATTGTTGCTAAAGAACGTGCATTTCAAATGGGCTTTACCGGTCCTATGCTTCGAGGAAGTGGTATTAACTGGGACTTACGTAAACAACAGCCCTATGCGGTGTATGATGAGCTTGATTTTGACATCCCACTTGGGACTGTTGGGGACTGCTATGACCGCTATCTCGTACGCATGGAAGAAATGAATCAATCAAACCGCATTATAAAGCAATGTGTTGATTGGTTACAACAAAACCCAGGAAGTGTCATGTGTGATGACCACCGCATTACTCCTCCAAGTCGTACAGCAATGAAAAACGACATGGAAGCGATGATTTCGCATTTTAAGTTATTCACTGAAGGGTACTCCTTGCCTAAAGGTGAAATATATATACCTATTGAGCACCCTAAAGGGGAATTTGGAATCTATTTAATCTCTGATGGAGCCAATAAGCCCTATAGAATAAAAATCCGGGCTGCTGGGTTTGCTCATTTGCAAGCCATGCAAGAAATGACTAAGGGACATATGCTCAGTGATGTAGTTACGGTGATTGGCACTATGGACATTGTATTTGGTGAGATTGATCGTTAGATTTTTTGAGGATTTGATATGAAAATTATATTGTTATGTGTGGTTTCTTTTGTGCTGGTTTCATGCCATACTACTAAGCATGTACCATATACTAAATCTTCCTTTTTCTCAGTCTCTGATGCACGAGTATATATTTTTAGAGATGATGATGCATTGTTACTTAAAGAGCCTAAGGTCATTATCAATAATCGAGTAGTTGGTGTATTACCTAACCGCACAGTTACTAAATATATCATTCCTAAAGGCGAATACATTGTACGCCTTGATTGGAAATTTGAAGAAAACTTATATATTCAGTTAGAAGCTGGAAAAACCTATTTTATCAAGCCTTGGGTCAAAAAATATGACGAACAAGATAAAAGGCTCTTAACACAAAAAGATATCCAGACAGGATTTGAGGTGTTACCTGAACACGAAGGTGAAGCTATACTTGCAGAATTTACCACTATACAGAGTATTTTTTGAACGTTATTTCGTATAAATTGTAAAACTCAAGCTCCATCTGACACCACCGAGTTAACTGACAGCAAGACTTACGTGAATCTCGCTTTTGTCTGTTAACTCTCTATTGTAGCCAACAACTTTATCCTCTATTATTGGTTTTGCATCTTGAAAGGTCTGCATAGGTGTTTTACCATAGCAATACTTCCCAGAATGGGGTCTATTGGTATTATAATCTAGTAGCCACTAATTCACATCTATTTGTAATTGTTCTAGTGTAGCATAGATATGTTTTCTAAAGGTAATATTCATGGTTTTGTGGAATCTTTCACAGATGCCATTAGTTTGTGGTGAGTTTGCTTTAGTTTTAGTATGATCTATATTTTCAATACCAAGATACAGTTGATAGGCGTGATGCTCTACTTTACCACAATACTCTGTACTTCTATCGGTGAGTATCAAAACAGAGACCAAAGTCCATAATCCAGAAGGTAAACACACTAATCTTTTACTTGGGCATTTCTTGATGATATTTGCTGGTTTTTGGGGTGGAATGATACAAATTGGCGTGGGCTTTATTCTGATGCCTATTCTTAATAAAGTAATGAAATTTGACCTCGTACGAACTAATATGTATAAGGTATTTATTGCTCTTAGTTATTCATTTATTGCTATTTATATCTTCTCCACTGAAGTAGGTATCTTACTTGAGGCAGGGCTTGCACTAGGTATAGGGAGTATGATAGGCGGATATATCGGCTCACAAACTGCGGTGGTAAAAGGAGAGAAGTGGATAAAGATTGTGCTACAAGTTACGCTAACTGGGCTTATTATTAAGTTGTTGTTTTTTTAGGTTTTCAATAAGTAACCTGAATAATCTTATATACCTTATTCGTTTTTTCTCAAAATACTCAGTTTCACTGCAAATAGTTAATATATTTTCTGATCCTAAGTCGTTAATAATATTTACTAATTTAGCAATTATTTTTTCATTTATCATCAACTTATAATCTAATTCAGATCCATTTCGCTTAATAAGTAAATCAGTTTTAGATAATTCACTTTCAAATATAGCTGTTAGTTTAGATCTATTTAAGTAATATCTAGTGATTAGCTCAATTGTATTATGTTCTAGAGTTTCTTCTTCTTGTCTACAGAGACTATGCAACTCTTCTGTCGTTCTTTCACCATCAAATTCCATGTAATGATTATTTATCCAAAATTGTTGTTTATGTTGTACTGCATCTTCAAGGTTATTTGATGAAGACGAAATAAAGAAATCTATAAGCATTTGCTTGTCAATATTGCTAAAAAACATATCAAGTAAACCATTTGCGTTATCAGAGCCATTAGAAAATATTATATCTTCAAATGATTTTTGAAATTGAATAGCAATATATGTGGAAATATGAGAGTTGAGGTTATTTTGAGAATTATTAACTGTGACTTTTAGGTTATTTTGAAAGTTCGCCTCAAATCGTAGATTATAGCTTTTAAAAATACTTACTACATAGCTTTTAATTAATTTTCTTAAAAATACTGGGTTTGAAATTGGTTCTGATTTGAAATTTCGTTTAATAAAAGTATCTATATCCATATATACAGAAAAAATTAAATATGACCTTTCTGGGATATGTTGAGTGATGTTAAATATCAAATTATCAAGGTTAATATCTTCATAACACGGCGCATTAATGCAATATTTCTCATAATACAACTCTATATTATCTCTGTGTTTAATTAATTGACTATTTAAAATTAAATCCCATTCAAGAACTTTATATATGAATCTTTTCTTAATCAATGTTGTATAGTTGGTTTCTATGTTTTCACTATGTATTTGAATTAGTGTGCAAGCGAGATCATGTCGGTTTTTATTGAAAGCATTTTCTATATGTTCAAAGTAGATATCTACGTACCTATGAAAATAATCTTTATTATTTGGTTCGTTAAATATTTCCTTCCAATATTCAATAGATTGCATATAAAAGTCATTTTGCAATCTGGGATTATTAGGAATATGATATTGTTTTAAGAACTGTAATTGAAAAGACAAATTACCTTTTTCAAAATAGATTATTAACTGTTTGAGTAAATCCCAATAAAAATATAATGGTAAAAAAATCAAAAAAATTACAATAACTTTAGTAGTGTTAGTTGATTCACCATCAAAAAATGAAAGAGAAAACAGAGTTACTAGAGAGATAATAAAAAATTTCTTTATTTTTAATATTTCCTCATTCAATACTTTTCTTGGCGCTAATAATCAAAAGAGGAATTTTTAACTTTATTTTTTGTTAGTAAGCCAGAAATTAGAGAAATAGAAAAAGGAATAAATACTGCAATAATGCCAAGAATAATATTTTGAAACAATGAAGGGTCAAAATTCTTTAATAAAATATTCACCAAAGATATGTACTCTAACTCAAATTTAAAACATAGCCAAGATGAAAATATAGCAGATATGGCAAATATCACCACCCCAGATAATTTATATATATACTTGTTTAGATAATATTTAATAATCTAACTCCATTATTAAAATCTTGAATATCCACTGCTTTCTTACCTTCTAGCTGTACTTTTTTAAGTGATATACTTCCACTTTTTGCTGGGATGATGCACTTGGTTTTGGTTTGGCTGATTTCTGTGAGCTCTGTATCTAGTAGCTCCGCTTCAATGATGCGCAATACTTTACCATCATTAATAGTTGTATGTGCGATAGGGTAGAGGTTGAATGCTCTGATTTTATTATATATTGCACTTGCATCCTCATCCCAATTTATTTTACCTTCTGCTTTGGTGAGTTTGGGTGCATAGATTGCTTCCCCTTGTTGTGGAATAGGAGTTAACGTAGTGAGGTGTGTGAGCGTATGGCTAATAGCCTCTTGTGAGAGGGTGATCAACTTTTCATAGAGTGTGAGGGTAGTCTCCGTAGGGGCAATGTCACACGTTTTGGTATAGAGTACATCACCAGTATCTAGCCCTTCATCCATTTGCATAATGCTTACCCCTGTAACAGTATCACCTGCCTCAATTGCCCGCTGAATAGGAGCAGCACCACGCCAACGGGGTAGAAGTGAGGTATGGATATTCAGGCAGCCATAGGTGGGGATAGTGAGTACTTCTGTAGTAAGTATCTGTCCATAGGCTACCACAATAAGTACATCAAGCTGATATGATTGAATATATTCCACTGCCTTAGGAGTTTTTAGCGTAACTGGCTGGTAGGTGGTAAGCCCTGTTTTATCTGCGAAGGTTTTGACTGGGTTAGGAGTGAGCACTTTACCTCTGCCTATTTTTTTATCTTCACCAGTGATGACTAAGGCGATTTCAACCCCTTGTGCTACTAAGTGTTTTAAGATATGTGCGGAAAACTCAGGCGTACCTGCAAAGCCAATACGCATAATTATTTCTTAGAGTCTATTTGGTATTGTACTTGTGCACTCGCAGTACCGCCTAAGTGGTCTCTAGCATTTAGCGAGCCTTCAAGTGTGAGTACGCTAAAAATATCTTCAGAGATATCTGCACTAAACTGCTGTAACTCAGCAAGTGATAGCTCAGAGAGATCTTTGTCTTGACTAATAGCATAGGCAACGGCACTCCCAACAATCTCGTGCGAGTCTCTAAATGCCACTCCTTTTTTCACCAAGTAATCTGCGAGGTCAGTAGCGGTAGTATAGCCTTTTATCGCACTCTCTTGCATATTTTCAGTTTTGATGGTGATATGTTTCATCATCCCACTAAATATTTTGAGTGAGTTCAGCGTAGTATTTACACTATCAAAAATTCCTTCTTTGTCTTCTTGGTTATCTTTGTTATATGCCAGTGGTTGTGCTTTCATAATAGTCAGCATAGACATTAAGTTACCATACACTCTACCAGTTTTGCCACGTACGAGTTCTGGCATATCTGGATTTTTCTTTTGTGGCATGATAGAGGATCCTGTAGAAAAACTATCACTGAGTTCCACAAAGTCAAATTGCGCAGATGACCAAATAATAATTTCTTCACTAAAGCGGGAAAGATGCATCATTAATATCGAACATGCAGATAACAACTCAATTGCAAAGTCACGATCGCTCACTCCATCTAGTGAGTTTTGTGATATTTCTGCAAAGCCTAAAAGCTGTTTAGTGATTTCTCTATCTATGGGATAGGTGGTACCTGCTAACGCCGCAGAACCTAATGGCAAGACATTCACCCGTTTATTACAGTCAATGAGGCGGGCTTTATCTCGCTCTAGCATTTCATAGTATGCCATCAAATGATGCCCAAAACTCACCACCTGAGCTGCTTGCAGGTGAGTAAATCCAGGCATAATGGTAGCAGTGTGCTTACTTGCGAGGTCTAATAATGCAGTTTGTAGTGTTTGAATTTCTGCATTGATGAGCTGGATCTGCTCACGTACGTACAGGCGAATATCAGTTGCTACTTGGTCATTTCTACTTCTACCGGTGTGGAGTTTTTTACCCACATCGCCAATGAGTTCTACCAAGCGATGCTCAATATTCATATGTACATCTTCTCGGGCGATCGACCAGTTAAATTCACCTTTTTGTATTTCAGCAAGGACTTGCTCTAGTCCTTGGCAGATTGTACTTGTTTCTTTTTGGGTGATAATACCACATTCGCCAAGCATAGTCGCATGAGCAATAGAGCCCTGAATATCATACGGGGCCAATAACTGATCAAAAGACACCGATGCATTAAATAACTGCACGAATTCATCAGTTGCCTCTGAAAACCGACCGCCCCATAAACTATTAACCTCTGCCATATGTTCTTATTTATGCCTTATAAAATCACAAATTATACTAGTATATTTTATATGGGTACATATTTATCTCACGCATCACAGTATATATTTACAAAAAAATAATATAAATAACAATAATTTAAAATTATTTATTGATTATATTATTGATTTTGCAATAGAGTATCACTATATAGATAATACTTGACTAATTTAGTTGGGTAATTTAAAATAGGGAACTGTATTTATAAGATACATAACTTTAACTTTATAACATTTATTTTGAGGATATATTATGCAACTCACAACTAAAGGCAGATACGCAATTACCGCAATGCTTGATTTAGCAACCACTTCAAGCAAAACACCAGTAACCCTGGATGTTATTTCTGGTAGGCAAAATATTTCATTATCATATTTAGAGCAACTCTTTGCTAAGCTTAGAAAAAGTGGCTTAGTAAAAAGTATTCGTGGGCCCGGTGGCGGCTATTTAATCAACCAAGACGCAAATGATATTAGCATTAGTGAAATTATTGAAGCAGTAGATGAAAATATTGATTTACGTCGTTGTCAAGGGCTTGCAAATTGTCATAGTGGCCGCGAGTGTATTTCACATAATTTGTGGTGTGAAGTCTCATCACAAATACGGGAATTCCTAAGCCATAAGACGCTTGGTGATGTTATCAAAGAGTATAATAGCAAACACTAAATAGATTACGATTTAAGGAATTAGCTAATGGAAAATAAACCCATTTATATGGATTACTCAGCAACAACACCAGTTGATAAGCGTGTTGCTGATGAGATGATTCAACATCTTACTATGGATAACGATTTTGGCAATCCTGCATCTCGTTCTCATTATTACGGTTGGCAAGCAGAACAAGCTGTTTCAATCGCACGCGAACAAGTAGCTACTCTTGTCAATGCAGACCATAGAGAAATCGTATGGACTTCTGGTGCAACTGAAAGTAATAATTTAGCGATTAAGGGTATTGCAGGTTTTTATAAAGAAAAAGGAAATCATATTGTTACCCTGAAAACAGAGCATAAGGCAGTACTTGATACTTGCAGATATTTAGAAGAAAAAGGGTGTGAAGTAGATTATCTTGATCCTAATTCTGATGGACTATTAGACCTTGAAGTATTGAAAAACACTATTCGTCCTGAGACAATACTCGTCTCCATTATGCATGTAAATAACGAAATTGGCGTGGTGCAAGATCTTGAAGCAATTGGTACTATTTGCCGTGAAAAAGGGGTGTTTTTCCATGTCGATGCAGCCCAAAGTGTAGGTAAGATTGATATTGATTTAAGCACGTTACCAGTTGATTTAATGAGTTTTTCTGCACATAAAATTTACGGCCCTAAAGGTATTGGTGCGTTATATGTACGTCGCAAACCAAGAGTGCGCTTAGAGGCACAAATACATGGTGGCGGGCATGAACGCGGGATGCGTAGTGGTACACTTGCTACTCACCAAATTGTAGGTATGGGTAAGGCATTTGAGATTGCAGGGCAAGAAATGCATACAGACAATGAGCGTATTCTTACTCTGAGAAAACGCTTAGAAGCAGGTTTTGCTGATATGGAAGAAGTCTATATTAATGGTTCTACAGATAAACGTATTGCAGGTAATTTAAATATTAGTTTTAACTATATCGAAGGTGAATCACTCATGATGGCAATTAGTAATGTTGCGGTATCTTCTGGTTCTGCGTGTACTTCAGCGAGCTTAGAGCCATCGTATGTTCTGCGTGCTATTGGGCTTAATGATGAACTTGCTCACTCTTCAATTCGTTTTACTATTGGACGCTTTACTACAGAGAAAGATGTAGATGATACGATTGAATTAGTGCGTGAAAAAGTACAGAAATTACGAGAGTTATCCCCACTTTGGGATATGTATAAAGATGGTGTGGACTTATCACAGGTGAAGTGGGCTGCACATTAATAATTAAGAAAGTAATATATATTTTTATTTATTACAATACGAAAAGGAGTAACTTATGGCATATGGCAACAAAGTAATGGATCATTACGAAAACCCAAGAAACGTGGGAGTAATGGACAAAGATGCTAAAACAGTAGGTACAGGTATGGTCGGTGCACCTGCGTGCGGTGATGTAATGCGTTTACAAATTGAAGTAGGTGCCGATGGTGTGATTAGTGATGCAAAATTCAAAACCTATGGATGTGGTTCTGCAATTGCTTCTAGTTCTTTACTTACTGAGTGGGTTAAGGGTAAAACACTTGATGAAGCTAAAGAAATTAAAAACACCGAAATTGCCGAAGAGCTTGAACTTCCGCCAGTAAAAATACATTGTTCAGTACTTGCTGAAGATGCAATTAAAGCAGCAATTGAAGATTATCAAAGTAAAAATTAATTCAACTCATGATTACACTCACAACAGTCGCACATGATAGAGTATCTAGCTTTCTCACCAACCGTGGGAGAGGCGTAGGTATTAGGCTTAGTGTACAAACAACAGGTTGCTCTGGACTCGGGTATAACATTGAGTTTGTGGATGAAGTACAGCCAGAAGATGAAATTTTTGAGTACAACGGGGTAAAAGTTGTTGTGGATAAAAAGTCACTCATTTACCTTGATGGTACTGAGGTAGATTATGTCAAAGAAGGGCTTAATGAAGGCTTTGAATTTAATAATCCTAATGCTAAAGCAAAGTGTGGCTGTGGTGAGAGTTTCACTGTATAACCCTGAGTGACTACCCCACTATCCACTGACAACGAAACCTATTTTTCAGTATTTGATTTACCATTTTCTTTTACGTTGTCACTAGCACAGCTAAATACTGCGTATACTGCACTCATTGCAGAGCATCACCCAGATAACTTTGCAGATGATGAGCAACATACCATGCAAGCACTAGAATTTACCGCCTATCTTAATACTGCCTATAAGACCTTAAAGCACCCTGTAGAGCGAGGTGCATATATGCTGAGTCTTCATAACATCAACGCATTTGATGAATATGACACGCAGATGCAACCAGCATTTTTAATTGAGCAAATAGAACTCCAAGAACAACTTGAGTCACTTAGCGATGAATCCGACCTTGAGGATTATTTAGCAAGTGTTAAAACTAAAATCATTAGCCATATGGGGAACATTCATGAATCTTATGAGGCTGAACAATTTGAAATAATGCGTAATTTAGTACGTGAATTGAAATTTTATATACAGCTACAAACTCTAGCTGAAGAAAAATTAGAGAGTTTTTTGTAAATTTAGCGCAGTATTTCTAAAGCTATTTTTGTGCCAAAATATCCTATAATCAGTAGAATAAATGATATTTGCACACTAGTAATAGCTCTTTTATCGCTTAGCCCTGTCACCAAACGGAGTATAATAAGTCCTAACAGCACCACCCAAGAAATAAGAGCAAATACTGTTTTGTGCACAAGTTGTTGAGAAAATAAATCCTCAACGACGTCTAAACCATTCACAATCGCAACACTTAGTAGTGCAAAACCAAGATAAATAGTACCAAATAATACTTTTTCACTTGTTTCTAACGCAGGAAAATGAGTGATAACGCTGAGGTTATGCGAACGCAATTGCTTAATTTGGTAACTCATCATATAGCTTAGAATAAATGCAGCAAATAACATACCATAACTAACTACAGAGAGGATAATATGGGCATTATAGATATCTAGTACTCCTGCAAAAATTATAATGGTAGTAATCAAGGAAAACACATGTGGGAGAAATAACAAAAACATAAAGGAGTAAGAAAGTCTTGAAATTGTATAATAATAGATTATAGAAAATTTGTATTAAAAATGTTTGATAATTTAACGAATAGACTCACTAATAGTTTTAAAGCACTCAGTGGTAATGCCAAACTGAGTGAGAAAAACATTAAAGAAGCATTAAAAGAAGTCAGAAAGTCTTTATTAGAGGCTGATGTTGCCTTTCCTGTCATTAAGGAATTTTTAAAAACTACCGAACAAAAAGCACTAGGGCTTAAAGTTGCCTCTGGATTAAACCCCAAACAAGAATTTATTAAACTTGTACAAACAGAGCTAACTCATACTATTGGTGAGCAAGCACAGGAGCTTAATTTAAAGACTTCCCCACCAGCAGTGATTATGCTTGCAGGTCTGCAAGGTGCAGGTAAGACTACTACTATTGCAAAATTAGCAAAATACCTAATAGAACAACACAAGAAAAAAGTAGTAGTCGTATCTGCTGATGTGTATAGACCCTCAGCTATTGAGCAACTTAAAGTTTTGAGTGAGTTAGTAGGGTGTGAATTTTTTCCTTCTACTATAGATCAAGCACCAGAGCAAATTGTTACAAAGGCTAAAGAATTTGCTCGCAAGCAATTTTATGACGTACTATTAGTCGATACCGCAGGTCGCACTACTCTTGATAGTGAGATGATGGATGAGATTAGTCGCTTACATAATAAAACCTCACCGATTGAAACGCTCTTTGTAGTAGATAGTATGACTGGGCAAGATGCTGCCCATACCGCTAAAGCATTTGGCGAAGCAATTCCTCTAACTGGTGTTATTCTAACCAAAATTGATGGTGACGCCAGAGGTGGTGCGGCACTTTCAGTAAAACAGATTACTGGTAAGCCTATTAAGTTTTTAGGAAGTGGTGAAAAAACTGATGCACTTGAAGTATTTCACCCCGACAGATTAGTTTCTCGTATTTTGGGGATGGGTGATATTCTCTCCTTAATTGAAGAAATTGAAGCTAAAGTTGATAAGAAAAAAGCAGTGCAAACTGCTGCCAAAATGTCTAGAGGTAAATTTGACTTTAATGATATGAAAACGCAATTAGAGCAAATGGAACAAATGGGTGGCATGGAAGCTATTATGGGCAAAATTCCTGGTATGAGCAAAATTCCTGAGAGTGTGAAAAATAAAGCTATAGGCGAAGCCCCGCCTCAAAAAATGATAGCTATTATCAACTCTATGACTAAAAAAGAGCGTGTATATGTAAACTTATTAAACAAAGGTTCTCGCAAGCAACGTATCGCCAAAGGTTCTGGTACTACAATTCAAGATGTGAATAAACTCATTAAGCAACTGGAAAAAATGCAAAAAATGATGAAGAAAATGTCTGGCTCTAAGATGAAAAAAATGATGAGCCAATTTGGTGGTGGGATGCCAGATATGGGAGACATGGGGGGCACAGGCAATCCATCAGCAGGGAGTACTCCTGATTTAGCTGAACTTCAAAAAGCTATGGGTGGTATGGGCAATATGCCTTTAGGGAGTAATGGCAAACTTCCATTTAACTTTAAGTAGGCAAATATGAAATATTTAATTACTGGTGGTACAGGGTTTATCGGGACTAATGTATGTAAATCTTTAGCACATGATGAACTCATAGTATTCACTAGGAATATATACAGAGCCGAAAGGTACTTTAGTGCTCAGGGTATAAACAACGTACGCTGTATTGATGAGTTAGCAACATTTTCTGATACTGTAGATGTAATTATTAATCTTGCAGGCAGAGGAATATTTGATAAACGCTGGTCTGATAGCTATAAGCAACAGCTAATTAATAGTCGCATAGATACTACTCGGGCACTAAGTGATTATATAGCTCGTATACAAGTGAAACCTCAGGTGTGTATTTCTGCATCAGCTGTTGGGATTTATGGTGAACAACTTACTCCAGTAGGAGAAGAGGGCACTCAGGGCAGTGGCTTTGCAGCAGAGTTATGCCAGTCTTGGGAAGCAGAGGCACAACGGATTACAGCACAAGGAGTGCGCACTTGTATTATGCGTTTAGGAGTGGTCATAGGTAATGGTGGGATGCTGACCAAAACCTTGCCCAGTGTGAAATTTGGTATGGGTGCATACTTCGGGGATGGTGCTATGGCTATGCCGTGGGTGCATATCGATGATGTCGTTAAGGTGATTGTTCATCTTATTAAAGAAAATGAGAGCGGAGTATATAATGTAGTTGCTCCAGAAATTATTACCAATAAGCAATTTATGGATACTCTTGCGAGCACCATACGCCGTAAGATTCGTATGCATATGCCAAGAAAGGTGTTGCATATATTGTTTGGTGAAGGAGCAAATGAGGTGCTACTGAGTAGTCAACACCTTGTTCCATCCAGATTGCTTAATGCAAAATATGTCTTCCAACATCCTACTATCAAAAGTGCCCTACACAACACCATAGGAACAACGTATTAAAATAGACATATTTTTATTGTATGTTTTCTATGTTATATGTATAATGTGAAAACATTTTTACAACCTAGGAGAATATAATGAAATATAATGTGAAACATGCTGTACTTGCTTTTGTCGGATCTATATTACTATTTAGCACTTCATTTACAGTGTCGGCAGAAGAAATTGTACTTAAATTTTCGCATGTAACTACCGAAAAAACACCAAAAGGTAAGGGTGCAATGCTGTTCAAGAAAATGGTAGAAGAGCGTCTTGCTGGTAAAGTAAAAGTTGAAGTATATCCAAGCTCACAGTTATATAATGATAATGATGTATTAAAAGCATTATTGCTTGGAGATGTACATTTAGCAGCACCATCACTTTCTAAATTCTCTAAATTTACCGATAAATGGGCACTCTTTGATTTGCCATTCTTATTTAAGAATGCACAATCATTAAATTGCTTTACTGAGTCAGCTAAAGGACAGTTATTATTGGATGCTGCAAGTTCTAAAGGGATTAAAGGTTTGGGGTATTGGCTTAATGGTATGAAGCAAATATCTGCTAATAATCCATTACTTGAGCCAAAAGATGCAGCAGGTAATAAATTTAGAATTATGACTTCTGATGTACTTAAAGCTCAATTTGAAGCTGTAGAAGCAAACCCACAAAAAATGGCATTTTCCGAAGTATACGGTGCTCTTTCTGCTGGAGTAATTGATGGCCAAGAAAATACATGGTCCAATATTAGAACAAAAAAATTCTTTGAAGTACAAAGTGATACCACAGTATCAAATCATGGTGTACTTGAGTATGCACTTGTGACTTCTGAGAGATTTTGGAATTCATTACCTAATGATATTCGCACAGAATTAGAAGCAATTATTGCAGAAGTAACAAAACAAGTAGTTACTCTGGCTCTTGATGCAGCGGCAGAAGATATGGAATATGTCATTAATTCTGGTAAAACCAATGTACACTTCTTATCTACAGCTAATCAACAAAAGTGGGTAGAAGCAATGAAACCAGTATGGGATAAATTTGCTGATCAAGTAGGTCGTGATAATATTGCTGCAGTACAAGCTTGTAACGCAAAAAATTAACCAGTTAAAAATTTCTTGTGAAGTTAATTCGCTAGTGCTACTATGAGTAATATACTTACCAAATTAGAAGAATATGTTATTATTCTGTGTCTGAGTGCCATGACTATTGTTACTTTTAGTCAGGTTATTGCGCGTTATGTCTTTAATTCAGGAGCAGTTTGGGCTCTTGAATTAACAACCTATTTTTTTGCTTGGATGGTCCTGGTTGGAGCATCATATCTCATCAAAACAGGTTCGCATATCGCAGTGACTGCACTTGTTGACACCTTTAGTCCTTCTACTGCAAAATTATGCACTATATTTGCTATTTTGATGTGCATGATATTTGTAATTATTATGTTTATTGGAGCATATAACTATGTAGAACTCCTCTATATTATTGATGTTGAAATGGAAGATATGCCAATTGCAGAATGGAAGGGAAAAATTGTTCTGCCTATTGGATTTGGTTTGATGTTTGTCCGACTTATTGAAGTATTAATTGGTGTAATCAAAAATACTCATACTACTATGAGTTTTCAACATACTCACACTAAACAATAATCTATGGAAATCGCACTACTTTTTTTCTTATTATTTGGTCTCATGGCCATTGGCGTTCCTGTTGCTTTTGCTTTGGGATTTTCTAGCGTAAGCATCATCATTTTATTTGGTAATGAGACAATAGCATCTCTATCTTCTCATATTTTCCAAACTATGCAACATTATACGTTGCTCGCAATTCCTTTTTTTGTGCTTGCTTCTAGTTTTTTAACAAAAGGAGGTTCTGCCAAGCGTTTAGTGGCATTTGCCACAAATTCTATTGGTTGGTTGCGTGGTGGGCTTCCTATGGCAAGTGTATTTGCTTGCATGATGTTCGCTGCTGTCTCTGGTTCTTCTCCGGCGACAGTAGTTGCTATCGGCTCTATTGTAATTGGTGCAATGGTTGCTCAGGGGTATCCACAAAAATTTGCCGCAGGAGTGATTAGTAGTGCTGGTACCATGGGGATTTTAATCCCACCCTCTATTGTGATGGTGGTTTATGCTGCTGCGACTGATGTATCAGTTGGACGCATGTTTTTAGCCGGGATAATTCCAGGACTTATTATTGGGATTGTGATGATGATTGCCATTTTTATAGTTGCGTCCTATAAGAAATATCCAAATGTACCATTTCAAGGATTTAAAGCATTAGCTAAATCTGCTCTTGATGCTTTTGGTGGATTATTCCTTATTATTATTATTATGGGTGGGATTTATGGTGGTATTTTTACCCCTACCGAAGCAGCCGCAGTAGCCGCAGTATATGCTTTTATTTTAGGTGTATTTGTTTACCGAGATATTCCACTTAAAAAAATATCAAGTGTTATTAAAGAAGCAGGAGTAACTTCTGTGATGCTCATGTTTATTATTTCTTGTGCAATGCTATTTGCATTTGTATTAACTAATGAACGTATCCCTCACGCTATAGCAGAGGCTATTATTGATTTTGGATTACCAGTATGGGGGTTCTTGCTTTTGGTGAATGTAGTTCTGCTCATTGCTGGGAATTTCATGGAGCCCTCTGCAGTGCTTCTCATTATGGCACCTATTTTATTTCCTATTGCGATTGAACTTGGTATTGATCCAATACATTTAGGCATTATTATGGTGGTTAATATGGAAATTGGTATGCTCACACCACCTGTGGGGTTAAATCTTTTTGTCACTTCTAGCATTACTAAAATGCCTATTCTTGAAGTTATTAAAGCAACTTTTCCATGGCTTATTCTTATGCTTGGATTTTTGATGCTTGTGACATTTGTTCCTGAGATTTCAACATATATTCCTAATACTTTAATGGGTCCAGAAATTATTTCTCGCTAATTATTTCATAAGGCGAACTTTATTTTTTACCCGTATTACCTTATATGGATAGATAAATATTTAGGTTATAATAGTGCATCTATTAAATGGCTTTGAAATATGATCCGTTCTATTATTAAATATAAGTATCTTGGGTTATTCGCACCTATTATTCTTGTTTTTCTGTTAGCCAATGGTACAAAATACTTAGCTTTTGGTAATGATTATCATATGTTTTTTGCTGATGATAATCCTCAACTCCTAGCATTTGATAACTTACAAGACACCTATAACAAAACTGATAGTATTGTCATTGGGCTTCGTGATACAAAGAATGGCATATTTACTGAGCAAAATCTTAGAGCAATTATCGCTCTTACCGAAGAATCATGGCAAACGCCATATTCTTCCAGAGTAGATTCAATAGCTAATTATCAATATAGTGTTTCCACTGATGATGATATGGTTGTAGGCGATCTTGTAGATAGTGAGCTCGCAGAGCTTGATGTTGAGAGGATTAGTGCTATTGCTGTTGGTGAAGTACTCTTAAATAACCGCTTGATTACTTCAAAAAGAGACACTACTGCTATTAATATCACTCTAGAACTTCCTCGAAATGAAGCACAGGCTACTATTGCACAAGCCCAAGCAGTTGCTTTTGTGCGTGATTTGCGTAGCACTATTCAAGCAGAATATCCTCAGTTTGAAGTTTTTTTATCTGGTTTGATTATGCTAAATAATGCATTTCCAGAAGCAGGACAAGGAGATATACAAACTCTAGTGCCTTTATCATTTTTAATTGTATTTGTTTTGCTGATGGTACTTTTACGTAGTTTTTTGACAGTACTAGGGGCAACTTTTTTAATGGTATTTACTATTGTAGTGTCAATGGGGGTAGCAGGATATCTCGGCATGCCGATTACTCCACCAATGACTTCAATTCCAGTAATTATTCTTACTATTAGTGTAGCAAGCTCTGTACATATAATGCTAACTTTTATTAAATATATGCGTAGCGGCATGAATAAAGAAGAGGCGTTAATACAGAGTTATAATAGTAATATAAAAGCGGTTTTTATTGCAAGTATTACTACTGCATTAGGGTTTTTAGGCTTAAATTTTTCTGAAGTACCACCTTTTCATGATTTGGGTAATATAGCAGCTATTGGTACATTGTTTTCGTTATTTTTGATCAGTATTTGGTTGCCAAGTTGGATTATGGTGATGCCTATTCGTATAAAAAAACATACATTTTCCTCTTCTACGGTAAGTCTTGTAGGTGAGTTTGTTATTGCTCACACGAACAAAGTGCTCGTCACCTCTGGAGCAGTAGCAATCGTGCTAATTAGTTTAATTCCGCAGAATGAAATTGATGATAATTTTGTTGAATATTTTGATGAACGAGTAGAATTTAGAACAGATGCTGATAAGGTAGATGCGTACCTCACAGGTATTGGTTCTATTGATTATTCGTTTGAGAGTAAAGAAGAAAATGGTATTAATAATCCAGCATTTTTACAAGATGTAGATAAATTCGTCTCATGGGTACGTACTTTACCTGAGGTGAATAATGTAAGCACACTTACAGATATTGTCAAACGCCTAAATAAAAACATGCATGGTGATGATGAGTCGTATTACACTCTACCAGAGCATCGAGATTTGAGTGCACAGTATTTATTACTGTATGAAATGAGTTTGCCGTATGGACTTGATTTAAATAATCAGATTAATACTGATAAATCAGCAATCAGAGTTTCTGTTAATTTGAAAAATACCAGCTCTAAGGGCTATATTACTCTCAGTGAAAAAATAGACGCTTGGTTATTAGAGCATACGCCACAAATTCACACCGAAGGTGCTTCGCCCTCTATTATGTTTGCACATATTGGTAAACGCAATGTGAATGCAATGTTGGTAGGTACTGTGATTACTTTAATTGGAATTTCATTATTATTAATATTTTTCTTGGGCTCAGTAAAAATTGGACTTATCTCTTTTATTCCTAATCTGATTCCTGCCGCTATGGCATTTGGCTTATGGTCACTCACTGATGGCACTATTACTATGGCACTTTCGGTGGTATCCTCTATTACTCTTGGAATTATTGTTGATGACACGGTACACTTTTTGGCACAGTTTAATCATGCTTTGAAAAAACTCGGCAAAAATGCTAAAGATAGTGTGCGATACGCCTTTGAACATGTAGGAAATGCACTCGTAGTTTCTAGTATTGCCCTGAGTGCTGGATTTATGGTATTGATGTATTCTGTGTTTAAAATTAATTCTGCTATGGGCGAATTAACTACGTATATTATTATTATCGCCTTAGTTATGGACTTACTGCTCTTACCAGCAGTCTTATTAAAACTCTATGCTAATCACCAACCTAAGGAGCAATCATGATTAAACTTTTCACTTTTTTTATACTTGTTTTTAGTTCGTTTGCGTTTGCAGATGACCCCGCAAAAGGGCTAGCAATTGCTACTGAAGTTGATGCTAGAGATACAGGTTGGATGGATTCCTCTGTCACCATGAATATGACGCTTATTGACCGCAAAGGTCGTGAATCCACTAGAGAAATTAAAAGTAAAACATTAGAAGTGCTTGATGATGGTGATAAATCTTTAAGTCTCTTTGAGTCTCCACGTGATGTTAAAGGGACGGCAATGCTCACGTTTTCTCATAGGCTTGATGCTGATGAGCAGTGGCTGTATTTGCCTGCATTAAAGCGGGTAAAGCGAATCTCTTCACGTAATAAATCTGGTCCGTTCATGGGGAGTGAATTTGCTTATGAAGATATTTCCTCTCAAGAGGTTGAGAAATTTGCCCACACCTATTTACGCGATGATGTAGTTGGAGAGACTGCAGTATTTGTGACTCAACGAGTACCAAAATATAAATTTAGTGGTTATACCAAACAAATTGCTTATATTGATAAAGAGCGTTATATTCCTGTAAAAATTGAATATTATGATCGTAAGGATGCGTTACTAAAAACCTTAGTGATGAGTGACTATCAGCAATACTTGGGTAAATATTGGCGAGCAGGTACGCTAACCATGACTAATCATCAAAATGGTAAAAAAACAATTCTAAATTTTGAAGGATATGCGTTTAACACTGGACTTACCGATAATGACTTTAAATCTTCTAAACTCAAAAGACTTCGCTAATGCGCACCAGTGTATTTGTTTTCGGTGTTCTGTATAGCTTCTCTGTGCTAGCAGAGCAACAAGTAACTCTAAACAATACTGCCTTTAACAATGCTTCGGCAGAACAAAGTATCAGTTTTATCTTTAAAGATACGCTTGATATAGATGATTCTTGGTATTTGATGATAGATACTGAGTTTTTTACTCATCGTGATGACACCTCGCACCTTAACCCACGAGAATTTAAACTTCAGTATGAAGCTGATAAATATGGGATAAGTTTAGGTTATGATACGATTTTCTGGGGAGTAAGTGAGACGTACAACCCTGTTGATATATTAAATCGTAAGAATATACTCACAGGCTATGATGGCAAAGATAAACATGGTGAACTGATGCTTTCTGGTAGTTATTTTTTTGCAGAGAGTACGTTGAGTGGCTATATACTTCCTCGGTTTGATGAGCAACAATATCTTGATATAGAGTCAGTTTCAGGCATGCAAATTCGCTCACACCATGAGGAACAAAATAATCCAACGTATGGATTGCGCTATGCAACTACCATTGATGCAATTGATCTTGGACTGAGTTATGTTCATGGCACAAGCAGAGAACCATTCTTAATTTCTCAGGGCAATAATATATTTGATGCTCAATACCCCGCTATTACTCAATATGGGATAGATGCACAATATACTACAGAAACCACCTTATACAAACTTGAATATGCAAGTAGAGAGAGTAATAATACTCATGCATATCTAGCCAATGTAGGGTTAGAATACATTTTTGTGACTGATATTGAAATAAGTGCCATACTGGAGTTAATGCGTAGTGACTTCTCAAATACCATTTATCAAAATGATATTATGCTTGGCAGTAGATTTGATTTTGCAAATGAAAGTGGGACTGAAGGTATTATCTCACTGATATATGACAGAGATTATTCTTCTATGATTACTACACTTTCTATGAGTAGCAGAATAGAGGAGAGTACTAAAATCGAGTTTGATGTGGCAGTATTTAATGCAGATGCAGAAGATACATTATTAAATAATCAAAAAGATAGTGCTTCTATAACTTTGCACTATTATTTCTAATGATAAAGTAAATATTCACTATTTGAAATTAGTATAATATTCGTGGGTATTCTTTTGATGAAAATATTATAATTTCATCCATTAAAATTTTATTCCTAAATTTCATTTGAACACTGTAGTTAATTCAAACGTCAAACGTAAATTCTATATGGCACTTATTGGTGTGCTGTGGATGCTATATTTAGCTATTCATTCTGTGAGTAGTTTAAGTTATTTTCTCGGAGATCCAGTATTTAATGCTGTATATGAGTGGTTTAATGCTGGAATATTTTGGCGTTTTATTGTACCTACTCTGTTGGTATTGTCTCTAGCTTATCATATTGTGGTAGCTGCTACTAAACAACTGCAAAATATCGGCAAACAGCCTAAATATCATAAACCTTATCCTAAAGCGATTCCACGGGTTATTCCATGGGCTGGAGTTTCTTTGGTGGTTGTTTTTCTCATTGTGCATATTATCCAAATGTGGAATATTAATCTAGCAGATGCATATAATGGAATCAATATATTATTTCAAAATGAATTGATGGTTGCAGGTTATATAATTGCTACTATTACCATTCTTTTTCATATACAACACGGTCTGCATAATGTTAGCCAAACGTTTGCGAGAAGGACTAAAGCCCCTGTAATACTTGTACTCATGGTTATTGGTTCAGGGTTTATAAGCATTCCTTTGTATAGTTATTTCACCTATTAAAATGAGTAATTCTATTCCACACAATCAAGTACCACAGGGCGAACTCAAAGATCGTTGGCAGCAGCACCAATTTGCCTTAAAACGCATTGCTCCACAGAATCGCCATAATTACAAAATTATTGTCGTAGGTACTGGACTTGCTGGGGCATCACTTTCTGCCTCATTAGGCGAAATGGGATATAAGGTAGAAACATTTTGTTACCAAGACTCTCCAAGAAGAGCACATTCTATTGCAGCGCAAGGCGGGATAAACTCTACGAAAAACTATCAAAATGATGCTGATAGCGTCTGGCGCTTGTTTTATGATACGATTAAAGGTGGAGATTTTAGAGCCAGAGAATCTAATGTGTATAGACTAGCAGAAATTAGTGGTAGTATTATTGACCAAGCGGTCGCTCAAGGTGTGCCTTTTGCTAGAGAATATAGTGGGCTTCTTGCTAATAGATCATTTGGCGGAGCACAAGTATCTCGTACCTTTTATGCGAAAGGACAAACGGGTCAGCAATTACTGCTTGGTGCATATCAAGCAATGAGTAGACAAATTCAAGCAGGGACAATTACCCACCATTCTAAATGTGAAATGCTAGAAGTCATTATGGACCAAGGTCAAGCAAAAGGCATTGTAGCAAGAAATCTTATTACTGGTGAATTGAGTTCGCATACTGCTCATTGTGTAGTGCTAGCTACTGGTGGCTATGGTAATGTATATTATTTATCTACTAATGCTAAGGGTTGTAATACCTCGGCTATTTTCCGTGCACATCAACATGGGGCATTATTTGCTAATCCGAGTTTCGCTCAGGTGCACCCGACCTGTATTCCGAAAAGTTCCCATGCACAGTCTAAACTTACACTGATGAGTGAGTCCCTTAGAAATGATGGGCGTATTTGGGTACCTGCAAATATAGCAGATGTGACTAAAGACCCAAGTGATATTCCAGAAGAAGATAGAGATTATTTCTTGGAGCGTATGTACCCAGCATTTGCGAATTTGGTACCACGAGATATTGCTTCACGTGCAGTGAAGAAAATGTGTGACCTTGGACACGGTGTAGGTCAACTAGTAGAGGGTAGAAGAGATGGCGTATATTTAGATTTTTCTGCCGCTATTAATAGACTAGGAAAAGACTATATTGCAGAAAAATACGGTAATTTATTTGATATGTATCAGCGTATTAGTGGTGATAATCCGTATGAAACACCAATGAAAATTTACCCTGCTATTCATTACACCATGGGTGGACTCTGGGTAGATTATAATCTTATGACCTCAATAAACGGCTTATTTGCTATAGGCGAGGCAAACTTTTCAGACCATGGTGCGAATCGTCTCGGGGCATCTGCTCTGATGCAAGGTCTTGCTGATGGGTATTTTGTCGCCCCGCACACGGTGACTAATTATTTAGCCACTCAAAACACTGAGATATTAAGTGCAGATAGTGAACCTGTGGTTTCTGCCCTAGAAAGAGCACAAGCCAAAATTGCTAGACTGATGCATAGCCCAAACCCAACACACAGTCCAAGTTACTTTCATAAAAAAATTGGACAAATTATCTGGGATGAGTGCGGTCTGGCGCGTAATGCTGCTGGACTATCACAGGCTATCACAGATATTGATGCCTTAGAAGAAGAATTTTGGCAGACTATTAAAGTGACTGGTGCCGATGAAGATATTAATCAAACTTTAGAACATGCGGGGAGAGTAGCTGATTTTATTGCATTAGGTCGCTTGATGTGCCAGGATGCTTTGCATAGAGAGGAGTCATGTGGTTGTCATGCGAGAGATGAACATCTTAGTGAAGGCGGAGAGGCAAAACGTAATGACCAAGAGTATTCTTTTGTATCAGCATGGGAATATCGTGATGATGCTGAGGCAATATTACATAAAGAAATACTAAACTTTGAATTTGTAGAACCTACAGAAAGGAATTATAAATAATGGACTTTATCTTACATATTTGGCGTCAAGCACAAGGTGCACCTAATGGAGCATTTAAGACCTATCAACTGAGTAATATTAGTGCAGATGATTCTTTTTTAGAAATGCTTGATGTGCTTAATGAGCAACTTATTGCTGCAGGTGAGGAAAGCATTGCTTTTGATTTTGATTGCCGTGAAGGCATTTGTGGTTCATGCGGGTTGGTCATAAATGGTCATCCTCACGGGAAGCAAGAGCTGACCACTACCTGTCAGTTGTATATGCGCGAATATAAAGAGGAAACTGAGCTATGGATTGAACCATTTCGTTCAAGTGCCATGCCTGTTGTCAAAGACTTAGTTGTAGATCGCACTGCCATGGATAGTATTATTAGAGCTGGTGGATATGTCAGTGTAGGTACAGGTAATGCACCAGATGCGAGCAGTATGCTGGTAGCTAAAGAAGATGCTGACGTGGCATTTGCTGCTGCAGCGTGTATTGGTTGTGGAGCATGTATTGCTGTTTGTCCAAACTCTTCAGCAACCTTATTTTTAGCTGCAAAAGTCACACATCTTAACCATTTACCACAAGGGCAAGTAGAAAATACCAGTAGAGTAAATGCTATGCTTGGTGCTATGGATGAAAATGGCTTTGGCAGTTGCTCTAATCACAAACACTGTGCTGAAGTGTGCCCTAAAAATATTTCATTGGACACCATTAAAACCCTCAATTCCTCTGTGATAGAGCAGATTATCTAATAGATATTTAGATATTCCTAAAACGGAATATCATCATCATTAAAACTACTCACATCAGTGACAGGTGTCACAGTACTTCCCATGTCCGCGGAATCAGCGGGTGATGCACTTGGTGTATTATTCATTCCAGATTGTCCAGCATTACCTTTGCTATCAAGCATTTGCATACTACCGCCGTAGCCACTTACTACTACTTCTGTAGTATAACGCTCCATACCTTGCTTGTCTTGGTATTTGCGTGTTTGCAGTTTGCCCTCAATATATACTTGTGAGCCTTTACTGAGGTATTGGTTGGCAATTTCTGCTAATTTACCAAATAACACCACACGGTGCCACTCGGTTTTTTCTTGGCGTTGTCCTTGTCTATCTGTCCAGTTCTCGCTCGTTGCAAGGCTTAAGTTTGCTACTGCATCATTTGAACTGGTGTATTTAAGTTCGATATCTTGACCTAAGCGCCCCACTAAAATTACTTTGTTAATTCCTGCCATATACTTCTCCTACTAATGATAATAAGCCAAATTCCCATCACAATGATGTTGGCGATAAAAATATTGTTTGCACCAAAAAAATATGCAATACTACCAGCGATTATACCACCAAAAAACCCACCAAAAAACTGTGAAGTGGTATATATTCCCATCACTAATCCGCGTTTGCCCTTATGATGCTGTTCTATGTCTTTGGCTACTAGGGTTGGGGTTAAAGCCTCAATTAAGTTAAAACCAATAAAAAATAGAGTCAAGAATACTATGAGTAATAGATGAGATGAAGTACCAATCAACAGATATTGACTTGCTACCATCGTGATAATGGCAAACTGCATAATGCGTTTAAATTGTGCATATTTTTGTGCAATGATAACGCCCGGGAGCATTAAGATAAATGAAATCACGAACATCAATAAATAACTCAGAGCAACATCCTGAGTAAGTAGAGTAGGGGCAATAATAAAGAGTGAGGTTAAGACAAAATGCAGACTAAAAATGCTCATATCAAAACTCACAAGTCTAGGAGTAAGAAGCGATAATATTGTCTGAGTTGATAATGTATATTGCATTGTTGATGGGGTATTATCTAAGCTGAGCACGAGACCAAGTGCAATTAATGCTAGCACACCAATTAAATAAAACACACCAGATAGGCCAACATTATCAGCAATAATCGGACTTATAATCATAGCAAGCATAAATGCAACTCCAACTAGTAAGCCAAAAAACGCATAGGTTTTAGCTCGCCGTTCATCAGGAATAACATCGGTGACAAATGCCATAATAACACTTGCAATTGCCCCCATACCTGCGATAAATCTGCCCATAATCACCACATACATATGATCACTCATGGCACTCATAAAGCTCCCTACTGCAAATAGTACAAGCCCAATTAGTAAGAGTGGGGTTCTGCCATATTTGTCAGACAAATAGCCAAAGGGAATTTGCAAGAGTCCTTGAGTGAGCCCATAAATACCAACTGCTACACCAATTAAAAATTCATTAGCATATTGGTATTCGTAGCCTAAGACTGCAAACACAGGCAAAATCATAAAGAGTCCAAGCATCCTTATCATCATAATGAGCGACATTTTGAGGATAAATTGCTGTTCTAGTGTTTTCAATCTAGCGTGTAGTGAGGGGTGTACTTTGGATAAGAAGCATTAAGCACACGCTGAGCATCATTTGCAAGGTCTGTTTGTCCGAGTAATGTATAGTTATGAACCATTAGGTGAAGTGCAGCTGGCACACTTGGGGTATTATCGTAGTTTTCAATAATATATTTACAGCGGTTGACTGCCGAAATATATGCTTCTTTATTGGTATAAAAGATTGCAATACTCAGTTCATTACGAGCTAGAATATTTTTGAGACGAATAATGTCTGTTTTTGCTTCATTCGTGTATTTGCTATTCGGGAATTTTTCGATTAACTGGATGTAATATCTTAATGCATCTTCAACACTATCAATATCGCGTGATGCTCTATCAGTTAAGTTTAGCTCATCAAATAACGATTTAGATTTATCCGCCGATACTACCCCACGTAGGTAGTAAGCATAATCAACAGAAGGGTGGGTAGGATGTAAGCGAATAAATTCTTCAATGCTTGCAAGCGAAGCATTGTGACGTCCTGCTTTGTAGAGCACATATGGGATTTCAATTTTTGCTTGTAGAGCATATTTAGAAGTAGGGTACCGTGCTAGAATTTGCCCTAAGGTTTTGACTGAGTTATCAGTTTCTAAATTTGAGGCTTCATTTTGTGCACGTTCATATAAGTCTTTAGGTGAAAGACCTTTGTATTCATCTACTTCTACTTCTTGAAAGAGGCTGCAAGATGAAAGCACCAATACACTCAAACATACTAACCAAGTAGTGAAAATTAATCTCATAGCAATATGCACAATTAAAAAATCAATTTTATCAAAATATCGTGACTTGTCGCTTGAAAATATGTGTTGATGAGCATATATTCTCTATTAGCGTATCATCCATGAGTACTACTAATTTTGATATAATATTTAGGTTTTATTTTGTAGAGATTACATGTTCAAAAAAATTGTGACCAAAATTGTCGGAAGTCGTAATGACCGAGTGTTAAAGGACTACACTAAACAAATACAGAGCATTAATGCCTACACTGAAGAATTCGCATCGCTTAGTGATCACGAACTTACTCAAAAAACACAGTATTTCAAAGATTTACTTGCAGCAGGAAGCACCTTAGATGATATTCTACCACAAGCATTTGCCACTGTGCGTGAAGCAAGTACCAGAACCTTGAACCTTCGTCATTATGATGTGCAACTTATTGGTGGTATTGCACTACATAATGGCAAAATTGCTGAAATGGGCACTGGTGAGGGTAAAACCCTAGTTGCAACCTTGCCTGCATATCTCAATGCACTCAGCGGTAATGGTGTACACATCGTTACAGTTAATGATTACTTGGCAGCACGTGATGGTGCACAAATGAGCCAATTATATGAGTTTTTAGGGCTGACTACTGGCATTATCACCTCAGATATGAAGTATGAAGATAAGCATAAAGCCTATGATGCTGACATTACTTATGGCACGAATAATGAACTTGGCTTTGATTACCTACGTGATAACATGGTATTTGAGTTATCTCAGAAAAAACAAAAAAAACTTGCATTTGCTATTATTGATGAAGTGGATTCAATTTTGATTGATGAAGCGAGAACTCCACTGATTATCTCAGGTCCCAGTGATGATAATTCTGAAAACTATTTGATTATCAATAAGTTTATTGGAACTTTTACAGAGCAAATTGAAGAAGGTGAAGGTAAAGAAAAGGAAGTCGTTACCGAGGGAGACTTCACCAAAGATGAAAAGCATAAACAAATTTTACTCACAGATAATGGCCATAAAAAAGCAGAAGAATTACTTGCTAAATATGGGGTACTAAAAGAAGGCGAGAGCTTATACGATCCTTCGCATATTATTCTGATGCAAAACTTAACCTCTTCGCTTAAGGCACATTTTTTATTTGAAAATAATGTAAATTACATTGTAGAAAATAATGAAGTAGTTATTATTGATGAGTTTACTGGGCGAAAAATGTCTGGCAGACGTTGGAGTGATGGGCTACACCAAGCTATAGAAGCAAAAGAAGGGGTGAGCATTAAAGCAGAAAATCAAACTCTGGCTTCTATCACTTTCCAAAATTTCTTTAGGATGTATGACAAACTCGCTGGAATGACTGGTACTGCAGATACTGAGGCTGAGGAACTATTAGATATTTATAACCTAGAAGTCGTGGTCATCCCACCAAATACCCCTTCTAAGCGTAACGATTTATCTGATCAGATTTACATGACTATGCAGGAAAAATATACTGCAATTATTGAAGATATTAAACGTGCCCAACAGATTAAACAACCTGTACTCGTAGGTACTGCAAGTATTGAAAGTAGTGAAATTATTTCTACACTTCTGACCAAGGAAAAAATCAAACACAATGTATTAAATGCTAAGCAACACGAAAAAGAAGCACAAATTGTAGCCTACGCAGGTGCTCCTAGTGCTGTTACCATTGCTACCAATATGGCAGGACGTGGTACAGATATTGTACTAGGTGGTAAACCAGAGACAACCAAAGGCAAACAAGACCCTAAATGGCAAACACTACATGAAGAGGTCCTTGCTGCTGGAGGGCTTCATATTATTGGTACTGAACGTAATGAATCAAGAAGGGTAGATAATCAACTACGTGGTCGCTCAGGGCGTCAAGGTGATGTGGGGTCTACACGCTTTTACTTGAGTTTAGAAGATAACTTGATGCGTATTTTTGCCAGTGAACGTATGGCAAATATGATGAAGATGCTGGGTATGAAAGAAGGGGAAATGATTGAGCATTCAATGATTAACCGCTCTATTGAAAATGCCCAACGTAAAGTAGAAGGTATGAACTATGATTCGCGTAAGCAACTGTTAGAATATGACAATGTAGCAAATGATCAGCGCAAAGTAATTTATGCATGGCGTGATGAACTTATTTCTACCGATACCGTATATGATAAGTTTGTTGCTATGCGCCAAGAGAAAATTTCTAGTTTGGTGTATAGCTACTTAGATACTTCTGTGAGTGAGGAAAAGTGGGATATTTCTGGACTTGAAAATGTTATTAAGTCTGAGTATTTGGTCGAAGTACCAATTGCCACTTGGATAGAAGAGGGTGCTGAAATAGCAGAAATTAGTGAGCGCATTTTAGAGGGATTTACTAAGATTTATGCTTATAAAGAAGAGCTTGTAGGAAGTGAGCAGTTGCGTCACTTTGAGAAAGCTGTAATGCTACAAATCGTAGATAACAACTGGAAAGAGCATTTGGCAAGTATGGATTATTTGCGTTCTAGTATTGGATTGCGCGCTCATGCACAAAAAAATCCAGTACAAGAATACAAAGAAGAATCGTATTATATGTTTGAAACATTAATTACGACTATTAACGCTGAAATTGTTAAGGTGTTATCCACCGTGCAAGTAAATCAAAACACTTCTCAAGAAGAAGTAAGACAACATCGCTCTAACGCCTCACAGCAAACTACCAACAAACAAACTCAACCCGTTGAACAAGTAGTACCAAAAGTAGGGAGAAATGAACCGTGCCCTTGTGGTTCTGGTAAAAAATATAAGCATTGTCATGGTAAGAGGTAACTCTTCAACTCCTGAATTATATATTGGTGTGATGTCTGGCACCAGTCTTGACGGCGTTGATGCAGTACTATATGATTTTGCCAATCATCACTTAGTTGCTACATATGCAGTAGAATACTCAGCGGATTTACGTGTGCGTATTACTGCACTTGCAGATACTACTTCATACCCTGAAATTACCTATATTGAATGCGAGTTAAACGAACTATATCTCACAGCAATACAGCAGTTGATTGCACAGGCGGAAGTAACCATTGAGACTATTATCGCTATTGGTATTCACGGACAAACAGTGTATCACAACCCCAGAGTTGCTTCGGTACAACTAGGTAGTGGAGCATATATTGCGTATCATACTGGTATTACTACTATTAATGATTTTAGAGCGAGAGATATTATTACTGGCGGGGAGGGAGCACCGCTGACCCCGAAGTATCATCAATATCTTTTACAGCAAGCAGGACTCACTCAGGCGAGTATAGTAAATATTGGTGGGATTGCGAATATTACAATAGTTGATGATAATGGCATTATTGGCTTTGATAGTGGACCAGGTAATACCTTGCTTAATAATTATGTAGAACAGCAATATCACAAGCCATTTGATCATAATGGAGAGATTGCTAGAAGTGGTAAAGTGATTCCCCAGTTACTAGCTCAAATGCTAGATGATGCATACTTTAAGATAACTGCTCCAAAAAGCACTGGGATAGAATACTTTAATCTAGAATGGTTGGAGCGTTTTGAGTTAACTCAGTATACTTCAGAAGATATAGTGTGCACCTTGAGTGAATTGACTGCCCAAACTATATCTGAGCAAATTACTACTAAACAGGTATATGTATGTGGTGGTGGAGTACATAATAGGTATATGTTAGAGCGCATTACTGCATTATTGCCAACATGCGAGATTCAAACTACGCAGATACTTGGATCACCTGTGGATTATCTTGAGGCTATCGCCTTTGCATACTTTGCTAAACTACATATGAATGACCTACCTGCTAATATACCCAGCGTCACAGGAGCTACTACTGAAGTAGTATTAGGCACGCTATATTCCCCATAAATGCGTATTATATCTCTACTTATCGCAGAGAATATGTCTAGAGTTGTAAAATATAGCAAAGATAAACTTATGAAATAACTTATATATTAATATATTATAATTTTCTAATATTTTGCCCCCCTTTTTTATTTTTTACGGTATAATTTTATTTATCCAAAATATGCGGTATTACTTTTTTCTGTATTTTTATTTTGGTGTATTTATATAACACAAACTTTTCGGAGAACATTATGAAAAAACTTATTGCAATTGCTGCATTGGTAATCACTGGTTCAGTTTTCGCTAACCAATACAACCCTTACTACCAACCATACTATGGTAACAACAATGGTTTTGATAACTTTGGTCCTTTCTCAAGTGGTAATAACTTTGGTCCATTTGATGGTGGTTCAAACTTTGGTCCGTTTGATGGTGGTTCAAACTTCGGCCCATTCGAAGGTGCTAGAAACTTCGGTCCTTTCTCAGGTGATAACAAATTTGGTCCTTTCTCAGGTGATTCAAGCTTTGGGCCGTTTAATATGGATAATCTTACCGATAACGATAACGACTTTGGTTTCCACTTTAACAACAAAAATAAAACTAACAACAAATCTTCTGGTGCTAGTTCTGCTGCTGCTAAAGGTTTTTCTGAGGGTTATGCTAAAGGTCAATTTGATGCATATACTAAAGGTCGTATGGACGGATATGCTAAAGGTCGTGCAGATGCGTATGCTAAAGGCTATGCTGATGGTCAAGCTGCTGGTAGAGTAAATAATAATAACTACCCAATGACTGCTCCAGTTGCACCTGCTACTCCAGAAGCTAAATAATTAGAACTTCGGTTTTATAAAAAAGCACCATTATGGTGCTTTTTTTGTATCTGAATACTAAAGAGTGTTACTCTAAAATATTATCCATTACTTGCTTAAAAATTGGGGCACTCACATGTCCACCTTCTCTTGAGATGTCGCTAATAGGGTCGTTAATAACAACTGCCATAATGTAGCGTATATCTTCAACAGGAGCCATCCCCACAAAGAAAGCATTGGTTCTATTTTTAGTATATGAGCCATCAATTAATAAACGTGCACTACCTGTTTTACCAAGCGCACTGTGAAAATCAAGTCTAGCTTTTTTACCAGTTCCATGAGTCACTACACGCTCAAGTACAGGGAGCATTTGAGCTACACTCTCGCTACGTACTACTTGATGACTTGATTGCTCAGATTGTGGCAGAAGTGTGAGGTTTGATACTGCGCCATTGTTAGCAAATATTGTGTACGCTCTTGCTAGTTGGGCAAGTGTTGCACTCATCCCATAGCCATACCCCAATGTTTTTCGTGAGCTATTATTCCATGAGTATAGATCTTGTAAATATCCAGTATTCTCAATATTAGGTAAGACATTAATCCCTTGGTTAAAACCAAATTCAGTGAGGTAATGATGTAGAGTTGCATCATCCATACGGCTAGTTATTTTAGTACTTCCCGGGGTATATGACTTTTCGATAATTTGCGTGACACTTAGTGCGTCATAGTGAGTGCGTTGCTCTGTTGTTTCGTCTCTGGTGAATGAAATAATTTCATCTAAAGTAATCAACTCTTGCTCTAATAATGCCAAAGTAATCAGTGGTTTAATCGTAGAAGCAATTTCTAAATTATCAGTAAGAACTCGATTTAAATAAAAGGTACTAGTACCACTAATTCCCAAATTAACATCATTAGTAGGGTAGCTCACCATAGCTAGTATTTCCCCACTAGGGTTGATAATGATGCCTGAGCCACTTTGTGCCTTAAATTTTTCAACCGCATCAGCAATAGCATCATACAAATAAAACTGCACCGTATTATCAAGCGTAAGCTGTAAATCTTGTTGCTCTAAGGTATTCTCTAAACTGACATCATAATAATTCGTATGCGAGCGAGGTGTTTTTTGGATGAAACTGTTGCGTTTGGTGTGCTGTAAATATTGTTCATAAGTAGACTCTAAGCCATAGACTCCTTGATGCTTGTAATTAAGTGCACCAATACTGGGCGTGGTACTAGGTGAAAATGGATAAATACGTTTTGCATGATGCTCAAAATGTAAGGCATTATCTTTTACTTTTTTGCATGAAGTACGATACTTCACTGGAATATCTACAAATAGCTTTTTGAATGTATTAAATTTTGAAAGAACTACTTTAACCTTACTACACACTAAAAATTTTTCTTGTTTAAGTGCATTAATAGCAGCCACTTCGTCACTCAGAAGATTAAGCTTTTTAGCAAGTACATGGTACCTATCACATACGCCAGTATTACTACATTGTTCCTGATAGGTTTGTATTTTTTTAGCGAGTGCAAGGTGGTCAATAGGAATATGAGAGTCAATATACTCTAATATATTAAATGGAGCAATATCAGAGGGTATCAAATTTTCCAGTACGAATGAGATGTGTTAAAGAAGTATTTTTCTTTTTCTGATATGCTGGGCTGAGTTTCCATACACTTTCAACATTATTGGTGCCAGGAAGATATATATTTTGTGGATTAATAATCAGTGTATTGGTAATAATATTACCAGCGATAGTGCTACCATGTCGATCAAATATTTCACCTCGGTCAGCAGTAAATTTAATGGTTTTATGCGTTTGTTTAATGCCTTTGCTCTCAATTGCAGAAGTATGGATAATACTTAATAATTGAAAGAAAATAACAACTAATATAATCCCTAATAGTACAAATAGCCACTGGTGTCTATGTAAGAAGTGTTGTGTTGCGCTCCTCATATTAATCAAGTGTGCGGATGCGTTTTGGTGGACTCATTTCTAATGTTTCTATCCCCATTTTTTTCACATGTATATTACTTTTGCTATGGGTGACTTTCAGATGCAGTTGTGCATTAATTTTTGCATTCAGATAATACTCATCCATAAGTTTCATAGTTTGAAAGTGGTAATAATAACTTTGATAATTATGGTGTATAAGATATATTCCCAATACTATAATAATCATGATGAGGATGAGATTAAAATATCTTAGCATCGTACACCATATCTGAGTAGAGCACTGCGAGAGCGAGGGTTATGCGCTATCTCTAAAGCACTTGGCTTAATTTTTTTTACTTGTGAAAATGTCGGGGTAAATTCAGCAGGAGGCAAATATTTAGACACATAGGGCGCAGTAGAGGCAGTTTGAAAATATTGCTTTACAATCCGATCTTCCAATGAATGAAAGGTAATAATACTTAGTACCCCAGAGGGCTTGAGAAGTGCGGCAACATCACCTAGCAACTGCTCAAGTGCCTCCAGTTCATTATTCACAGCAATCCGAATAGCTTGAAAGGTTCTAGTAGCTGGATGTTTGTTCTTACTATGAACCACACTTTCTACAATATCACTGAGTTGTTTGGTTGTTTCGAGTGGCGTATGAGCTTGAAATTCTTTTATTTTTTTGGCAATCACACGAGATTTTTTTTCTTCACCATAGGTGTAGAGCACATGTGCAATCTCTGCTTCACTAGTTTGTTCTAGCCATGTTTTGGCGTCTATACCCTGTGAGGTATCCATACGCATATCAAGATATGCCTCTTGCATAAAACTAAATCCCCGAGATTTATCGTCTAATTGTGGGGAGGACACACCTAAATCTAGGAGAATGCCATCTATCTTGCCACAGAGATGGTGATCTAATGCGTAGCTATAGACTTTAGAAAAATCACTATGTACTAATGTAAATTGTGATGCACAAAGGCGTGTTTTGCCATATTCAATTGCTTCGGGATCTTTATCAAATGCAATTAATTGACCCGTGGTTAATTGAGTGAGGATTTGATCAGAGTGCCCTCCGCGACCAAAAGTGAGGTCAAAATAAATTCCCTCAGGTTGTATCATTAAGGAGTGGATACTTTCCTCTAACAATACCGATTTATGAGTAAAATTTTCCATAAAAATATTTTACAAATTTTTATGCGCGAGATACGACTTTATCAAGAGGATAGTTTTAGTTCAGGAAGTGTTATACTGAGTAGTCGTAATCAGCACTATTTGAAAAAAGTATTACGTTCTCCTGAGGCGAATATCATCTTGTTTAATGGTGATGGGCTTGAGTATCTGGCAACACTTGCCAAACACAAAAATACTATAATAGCTACTATTACTAGTACCCGAGTCAATAATCGTGAGCCGAAGATTCACACAACACTCGTTCAAGCAATTGCCAAAAGTGATAAGATGGATTATGTCGTACAAAAAGCTACTGAACTGGGAGTGAGTGCAATTATTCCTATTATGTCACAGCGTGTTATTGTCAAGCTAACACCAGCGAAAGCATCAAAAAAACGAGAACATTGGCAAGAAATAGCAGTAAATGCAGCAGAGCAATCAGGTAGGGCAATTGTGCCATATATTGGTGAAATACAGCAAATTGAAGACTTAATTATTGATACCCAGAGTGTACGCTATGTATTAGACCCATTAGCTAGTTTTACGTTGTTAGATTATACTCATAAATCAGGATATAAAGAACCTGAGTCCATTACTGGAGTGATTGGTCCTGAAGGGGGATTGACGCCCGTAGAAATGAGAACACTAACCGATAAAGGGTTTGCTCCATTATCATTAGGTAAAAGAATATTACGTACAGAAACCGCCTCTGTGTCATTGCTCAGTAATATAGAGCTATTGTATGGGCTGTAGGCTACTTATGCCTTCCACTTGATAGAGCACCCCATAGAAGGAATTTGTTCTGCTGGACCATGCCCTGTTTCGGCAATATCACTCATCGCCATAAATAAATCACGATTAGCTCCGATAATACTTTGTTTGTGAGATTCGTCCAAACGACCACGATATTGGAGTTGTAAATCAGCATTATAGCCAAAAAAGTCGGGAGTGCATACTGCTCCGTAGGCCTTGGCGATTTCTTGTGTTTCGTCTAATAAATACGGAAATGGAAATGATTTCTCTAGAGCAATTTTTTTCATATTTTCAAAGCTGTCTTCTTCGTATTCAGCTGGGTCATTGCTCATAATTGCTACAGAATTTACTCCTAAACTTTTAAGCTCTAGAGTATCTCTGATAATTTTATCTAAGACAGATTTTACATACGGACAATGATTACAGATAAACATAACCAATAAGCCTTTATTTCCTGCAAGTTCATTAAGGCTATATATATTTCCATTAGTTGCTTGGAGAGAAAAATCTGGAGCTTTTTGTCCAAAATCACATACTGGAGTTGTCGTGCTTACCATTGTAATAATCTGTAAGTAAATGGGGTATTTTAATTTAAAATTGATCGTTTTACATATTATTCTTTATGAGCATTTATTTGGGAGTAAATATCGACCATATTGCTACTATTCGTCAAGCACGAAAAGTAAATTACCCTGATGTCGTTCTAGGTGCATTGGCTTGTGAAGATGCAGGGGCAGATAGTATTACCTTGCACTTACGAGAAGACCGTCGTCACATCACTGATGAAGATGTATATTCATTGCGCAAACAACTCACCACTAAAATGAATTTAGAAATGGCTGCTACAGAAGATATGCTCAAAATTGCATCAACGGTGATTCCTGAAGATGTATGCATCGTCCCCGAGAAACGTCAAGAACTCACTACAGAAGGTGGGCTTGATGTACTATCAAACATCGCCTTTCTTACAGAGCTCTGTAATGAAATGAAGGCTAAACATATCACTACATCTTTTTTTGTAGATACTGACCCTGCACAAATTGAAGCAGCTAAAACTTGTGGTGCTGAGGTAGTAGAAATTCATACTGGACATTATGCCAATGGAATGCAGAACTTAGAAGATATTGCTAACGGAGTTGCATTTGCCCACTCTTTAGGCTTGCAGGTAAATGCAGGACATGGGCTTACCTTAGACAATACTTATGATATTGCCCAAATTCCTCATGTAGTGGAGTTAAATATTGGTCATTCTATTATTGCCAGAAGTATTTTTGTTGGGCTAAAAGCTGCGGTACAAGAAATGAAAGCACTCATTTATAAAGCCCGTATTGATGCGATGAATATTAGTCATTAGTAGAGGAGTTATATGATTTACGGTGTCGGCACAGATATTGTTGAAATTAATCGCATAGAACAAATTATTGCCAAAAATAAAGATGCATTTGCTCGTAGAATTTTAACCGAGCACGAGCGTGATTTATTTGAAAATAGAGGGGCAAACCCAAAATTTTTAGCGAAGCGATTTGCAGCTAAAGAAGCTTTTGCCAAAGCTCTGGGTACAGGCATAGGGGCTGTGGTATCTTTTGTTGATATTATGATTAAGAATGATGAGGCGGGCAAGCCATTTATCATTCCTAGTGAGAAATTACGCCTAAAATTGATTGAGCTTGGGATTAAAAAAGCGCACTTGACTTTAAGTGATGAAAGTCATTATGCAGTTGCATTTGTAGTCTTAGAGCGTGAGATGGGAGCAGATATTTCATCTCAAGGGCTGAGCTCTTTTTAATTTTGGCTTGAAAAATATCATATAGACATTATCTACTTCGTATCAAGTAAGATTTCTAAGGGTAAGTTTATGTGTTCTGTAGTTCCCTTTAGGTAAAATGAATTTTTTAACATACGCACGATTAACAATCTATGAGTAATCAAAATAATCCTTGGGGTAATAACTCAGGGAATAACCAAACACCACCAGACTTAGATCAAGTTATTGACGAACTCAAGCAAAAAGTGAGTGGGCTATTTGGCGGTAGAAAACCAAGTGGCAATTCTAATAACTCCGGTGGAGATAATAATTTCAATAATTCTGATAATGCCAGCGTAATTGGTGATAAATTTCCATCATTTAATGGCAAGATAAAATATATTATTGCTATCCTACTAGTAATCTGGTTGCTATTTGGCTTTTATATTATTGAGCCTGCAGAGCGCGGAGTAGTTACCCGTTTTGGTGAGTTTACCACCGAAACTCGTGAAGGTATTCACTGGCATTTGCCTTACCCTATTGAGAGCGTGCAAATTGTAGATATTTCTCAAAATCGTACCCGTGAGATTGGCTATCGTGAAGTACTCGGTGCTAATGGGCAAAAATTCTCACGTAAAATTCCAGCAGAGTCACTAATGCTGACTAAAGATGGCAATATTGTAGATGTGGGTTTTAAAATTCAATACAATATCTTAAATGCTAAAGATTATTTATTTAATGTATTAGACCCTGAGCGTACGCTTGATCAAGCGGCCAATAGTGCGATTCGTGAGATTATTGGTAAGCAAAATATTGACTATATTCTTTCTGAGAATAGAAGTGATATTTCACCTTTTGTAAAAGAAAAAACACAAGATCTTTTAGATGACTATAGAGTTGGTCTGAATATAATTAACGTAAATTTTAGTTCCGCTCAAGCACCTGATCAAGTGCAAGAAGCATATTCTGATGTAACTAAAGCAAAAACAGATAAAGAACGTTTCATTAACCAAGCCCAGGCTTATGCAAATGAAATCTTACCACAAGCTCGTGGTCAAGCAGCACGTATTATCGAAGAAGCTAATGCTTATAAGTCTCAGATTGTGGCAAAATCTGAGGGTGAGTCATTTAGATTTTTACAAATCTTACAAGAATATGAGAAGGCTCCTGAAGTAACCAAGGAGCGTCTCTACCGTGAAGCAATGGAGGAAGTATTTGCTAATACTTCTAAAGTAGTTATTGGCGGGGATAGTAACTCCATGATGTATTTACCATTAGATAAACTCATTAATAATCGCACTACTACCCGAGATTTGGTAAATACCCAACAAGCCACTGAAGATGGAAGTAACACCCAAAAAAGTAACCCAAACTTACGAAATTTACTCAGAAATAGAGAGGTGAAATAATGAAATTAGTCGCCATAATTATTGCTGCACTGGTTATTGTTGCCAGTCAAAGTTTATATGTTTTAAACGAAAAAGAAATTGCCATCAAACTCCGTCTCGGTGAGGTTGTGGCAGTAGAAAAAGCCCCTGGGTTAAAGTTTAAGATGCCATTTGTTAATAATATCGTATTTTTTGATAAACGTATCCAAACCTTAGATGAAGCACCAGATAGATTCTTAACAGGTGAAAAGAAAAACTTAAATGTTGATTCCTATATCAAGTGGCGCATTACTGATCCGGTAGAATTTTATAAATCTACAGGTGGTGATATTTTACGAGCAAATAATCGTCTTTCACAAATATCTACTTCTGAGCTTAAAGATCAATTTGCAAAACGCACTATTGCAGAAGTAGTCTCAGGTGAGCGTAATGAAATCATGCAAGCTATTAAAGATTTGGTGCAAAAGAGTGCAAATGACTTCGGCATTGAAATTGTTGATGTACGTATTAAGCGTGTGGATTTCCCGCAAGATATTTCAAATTCTGTATTTAATAGGATGCGTTCCGAGCGTGAAAGAGAAGCAAAAGAGCATCGCTCACAAGGGCGAGAAGAAGCAGAAAAAATCAGAGCAGATGCAGACAAGCAACGCACGATAATTGTCTCTGATGCCTATAGAGATTCTGAAAAAATTCGTGGTGAGGGTGATGCCGTATCGGCTAATAACTATGCGACTGCATATAGCCAAAATGCGGAATTTTATCAGTTTTATCGCTCATTAGAGTCCTATAGAAAATCATTTACCAATAAAGATGATATTTTAGTCTTAGACCCGAGTACGAAGTTTTTTAATACCTTTAACCCACAAAACTAAATGAGTAGTACCAAAACACCGAGTGGATTTTATCCACTCACTGGTGAACTCGCTCATGAATTAAACACTATGCGAGGGAGTTTGGTGGATTTATATACCCAAACGGGGTTTGAACTTGTTACTTGTCCGATTATTAATTTTGCTTCAAGTACCACCAGTTTTAAATTTAGCGATAGTTTGTCACAAAATGATTTAGAAATCATTGATGATCTTACGCCTCAAGTAAGTAATATTGATAGTACATCTTTGGGCGTACAAAAATACTGCTATGCGCAAAATATTGTTAAGTCGCAACCAGATGATTTTTATTCATCACGCTCGCCACTTCAAGTGGGTGCAGAAATTTATGGCGAACCAGAACTTAGTGCTGATATTGAAGTGATTGAGCTTATGATACGTTCACTGAGTCATCTTGGTATTTCTGATATTACCCTAGTGCTCGGGAATATTGCAGTATTCAATGCGATAGTAACCGAGTTAGAACTCACGGCACATGCTGGAGAATTAAAAGAAATATTTGCCGCAAAATCACTTCCTGATTTACGCTTATTTATTGATAAACATCAATGCTCAAAAGCACTGATAGATTATATTATATCAGGAGATATTTCTGGGTTTAGTCTCAACAAGCTCAGTGCTGAGCTATGTTCAATGCAAACCCTTGAAGACAGTATTCAAGGAGTAGAAGTCATTATTGACCCAACAGACACCAAAACCTATGATTATCATACAGGACTGATATTCTCAGCATATTCGCAAAAGTACCCTAAAGCAATTGCCCGTGGCGGTAGATTTATCTCTGATGCAGGTAGATGTGGTACTGGATTTTCATTTGATTTACAGTTTTTATTACAGCATTAACTACTTATTTCATGGCTAAAAATATTATTGTAATTGGCACTCAGTGGGGTGATGAAGGCAAAGGGAAAATTGTTGATTTATTGACTGAACAAACTGATGCAGTAGTCCGCTTTCAAGGCGGACATAATGCAGGACACACCCTAGTAGTCAATGGTAAAAAAACGGTGCTTCACCTGATTCCATCTGGGATTTTACGTGAGCATATTAGTTGCATTATAGCCCATGGGGTCGTGCTTTCTATGCCAGCATTAGTGAAGGAAATTACCGAGCTAGAGTCAGCAGGAATTGATGTACGTTCACGTCTTCATATTAGTGATGCTTGTCCTTTGATATTTCCTTATCATATTGCTTTAGATGAAGCAAGAGAGGCTAAACGTGGGAAAAATCTGATAGGAACAACTAAAAATGGTATTGGTCCTTGTTACGAAGATAAAGTAGCCCGAAGAGGGATTCGCGTAGGTGACTTATCACACCCTAAGCGATTTGCAGAAAAGTTACAAGAAGTGATGGAATACCATAACTTTAGCCTGACACACTATTATAAGCAAGAACCTCTGGATTTTAAACATGTACTCCAAGAAGCACTCGCACTGGGTGAAAACATCGCCCCAATGGTAGTGAATTCTACTCAAGCGATTCATCATGCCTTAGCACAAGGGAAGCAACTTTTATTTGAAGGTGCACAGGGCACACTCTTAGACATCGATCAAGGCACTTATCCATTTGTCACATCTTCTAATACTACCTCTGGTGGGGTATTTACGGGTGCAGGCGTGGGTATTGGTGATGTGGATTATGTACTCGGTATCACTAAAGCATACACCACTCGGGTAGGTAGTGGCCCATTTCCAACTGAGTTAGTATATGACATAGCAACTGACACGGGGAATGCTGTTGGTAAAGAACTTGGGGTAAAAGGGCATGAATTTGGGGCAACTACAGGTCGCCAACGTAGGTGTGGCTACCTTGATATGGTACTACTCAATCATTCACTAAAAATTAACGGTGTTACTGGTATCTGTCTGACTAAACTTGATGTATTAGACACTTTAAGTGAAATTAAGATATGTACATCTTATAACTTAGACGGAGTGGAAACGACTGAATTACCAAGATGTATTGAAGATTATGACCGAGTAGAACCAAATTACATAAGTCTTAAAGGTTGGCAGACTTCAACGGTAGGTACAACATCAGTAGCCAACCTCCCACTAGAAGCACAACACTATATTCAGAAAATAGAACAGCTTTCTGGGGTCAGTGTGGATATCTTATCTACTGGTCCAGATAGAGAGCAAACTCTCATACTTTCAGATGCACTTTTATAATAAACATATCTTTTTTTGCACCAATTCTCGTCCAAATGGTAAGACCTCATGTGGGCATAATGAGCTGAGTAAAGAGTGCTATCGGTACGCAAAAGACTCATTGCGTGAAGCAAATAAACTCGGCAAAGGTAAACTAGGAGTGACTGAATCACGTTGCTTGGGTCGGTGTGAATTTGGTCCGCTTGCAGTCGTGTACCCTGATAATATATGGTATAAATTTACTAGTATAGAAGATATTCAGCGTATTATTGATGAACATTTGATTAATAAAAAAATCGTACGAGACTTACAATTTATTTAGTTGACTCCACATTTAAAAGTAACGCTGAAGTATCTTTAGTTTCATGCCCTAAGGCACATAAGCGTTCATACGCTACTAATACCTCTGTTGCGGTTTTAAGATGAAGGTCGTGCGTTTTAGCCTGTGAGAGTGCATAGCCCATATCTTTAACCATCCATTTCAGCATAAATCCAAAGTCAAACTCACGTTGATGCATGGTTTGTAGTCTATTACTCATTTGCCAAGAACCCGCAGCACCCCCTGAAATCGCCTCTTGTAGGGCTTGAATATCAAGATTATGCTTCTCAGCGAATAACAACCCCTCACTCAGACCTTGTAAAATTCCAGTAATACATATTTGATTCACCATTTTTGCTAGTTGTCCATAGCCACTACTGCCAATATGAGTTATAGCCTGACTATAGGAATCTATATAGGGTGATACTTTTTTAAGCACTTCTTTATCACCACCAGCCATAATAGACAGTACTCCGTTTATAGCTCCTGCCTCACCGCCACTCACTGGAGCATCTATAAAGTGAATATTATTTTCTGCTAAGGTAGTATGCATTTCTATAGCAAGGTCATATGAAGTAGTGGTATGATCGATGATAATACCACCTGGTTGTAAGTGAGTCATAAGCCCAAAATCATCATTGGTGATTATTTCCCGCACATCTTCATCACGACCTACGCAGAGTATCACAATATCATATTCAGCTACTTTGGCATCAAGTGTGTCTAGGATAGGAATGTTAAATTCTTTTTGCCATTGCTCGGCGGTATTAAGTGTACGGTTGTACGCACTTAACTTGAGATTTGTGTTCTGAGAAAGATGACCCGCCATATGGTAGCCCATAGTGCCCAGACCTATAAATAAGATGTTATCCATCACAATAAAGTAACTAAAAATATTATCAAATAGTATTATAAATCAATAAATTTATTAGATAGGTTAATATTGTAGATAAAATTTGCAACTAACATTAATACATATAATGAGCTACTGCTATTTCTCATGCTAAACCTTTTACATCGCAACATATCACTATTTGCTAATAGTGTTGCATTATAAAATAAAAACTATAAAGTAATAGTTTTATTACTAAGGAAAACATTATGAAAATAATCGCTACAACTGTGTTAATGTTATTTGCATTAGTAAGTTTTGCTAAAAATGCGGTGGTCATTCAAGTGAGTACCAATGATAAACAAACTCAAACAATTGCCCTAAATAACGCAGCTAATTTGCAAAAGTTATATGGACCTGATAACGTAGATATTGAAATTGTGGCTTATGGCCCTGGTCTGAGTTTGCTTACTGCCAAAAGTTCACAGACTGATAGAGTAGAAAGTATGGCTATGCAAAATATTACATTTAGTGCTTGTGGTAATACTATGAAAAAAGTAACCAAAAAAACTGGTAAAACGCCAATGTTGACCGAAGGAGTAAATGTAGTAAACGCTGGTGTAGATAGAATTATGAAACTACAACAACAAGGGTATGCATATATTCGCCCGTAATATTTACTAACTAATTAAATTACTCATTGGAGAAGAAGCACTGGCATAAAGTTTTTTCTCCATACGTTTTGCTAGATAGCTTTGTCTGCCAGCAATAACTGCATGTTTCATAGCTAAAGCCATTTGAATTGGGTTCTGAGCAAGTGCAATAGCTGAGTTTACCAACACTGCATCAACACCAATTTCCATAGCAAGTGCTGCATCTGATGCACTGCCGATTCCTGCATCAACAAGCACTGGAACATTTGCCTGCTCTTTAATAATACTAATATTTGCTGGATTAGAAATACCACGACCAGAACCAATCAGAGAACCCAGAGGCATAATTGCTACACAACCAATATCTTCTAACATTTTAGCAGCTATCGGGTCGTCATTGGTATAGACCATCACCTCAAAGTTATCAGCTACTAATACCTTAGCAGCCTCAATGGTTTCTACCATATTAGGATAGAGTGTGGTGCTATCCCCGAGTACTTCTAGTTTTACTAGATTATGATTTCCTCCCAATAGTTCGCGTGCCAGTTTACAGGTACGCACTGCTTCATCTGCAGTATAGCATCCAGCAGTGTTCGGGAGAATAGTCCATTTGCTTGGATCAATCACTTCTAATAGACTAGGTTCATTAGTATGTTGTCCGATGTTTGTTCTGCGGATTGCTACCGTGATGATTTCTGCCTCGGCAGCTACGGTTGCATCATGAGTTTGAGTAAGGCTATCGTACTTCCCTGAGCCAACAAGTAAGCGAGAGTGATACTCTTTACCAGCTATAGTGAGTGTGTCTGTATGTGTGTTCATGTGTATATTTTAGCGTAATTAGTGAGAAAATAACGTCGATAAAAACTTCGTACTACTCTCAGTAATTGCTTGTTTTTGTGCGGTTGACATTTTATGATAATTGCTATACATTATCTTCAAGCGATTATTAGATTTGAAATATTCTTCATGAGTTGCTAAAAAATGGCAATACAGATAATTAAATGGACATGCAGTCTCTCCTATTTTTTCTTTTACATTGTATGGACATTCTTTACAGTAGTTGGACATGCGGTTAATATATGCTCCACCTGAAGCATAGGGCTTTGTAGCTACAAAGCCCCCATCAGCGAATAACACCATGCCACTTACGTTAGGTAATTCGACCCACTCATAGGCATCAATATATACACTTAAAAACCAATGATTAAGTTCTTTTGGGGCAACTCCAGTAAGCAGGGCAAAATTACCAAGTACCATTAAGCGTTGGATATGATGGGCATAGGCATTAGACTTGGTTTCGTTGATACACTGCTTGAGACAATTCATTGGTGTATCGCCGTCCCAATACATCTTTGGAAGTGTGGCAGTTGCTTGTAAGTAATTTTGTGTTTTGTATTCTGGCATATGGTACCAATAAATACCTCTAATAAATTCACGCCAGCCCAAAATTTGTCGAATAAATCCTTCTGCGGATTCTATCGGCACTTTTTGGGCATGATACGCTGCTTCTACTTGTTGAATGCATTCTAACGGAGTTAATAACCCAATATTTAAATACATACCAATATGTCCATGATACATCCATGCTTCATCTTGTATCATAGCATCTTGATATGTACCAAATAGACATAGACGCTCTGCTATAAATTGATGTAAGACTTGTAATGCCTCAGAGCGTGAAGTGGCAAAATGAAACCCAGCACTCTCTCCAAAGTGTTCTGGAAGTTCCCTCTCTACCATGGTGATCACATCTCGAGTAATAGTATCAGGCGTAAACTCTGTAGGAACAGGAGGAGTGAGTGAAGTATTTGGTGAAACTCTATTAGACTTATCATAGTTCCATTGTCCGCCTTCTGGGGTATTACCCCGCATGAGGATATGGTATTTTTTGCGCATCATGCGATAAAAGTACTCCATAATGAGTGACTTTTTTCCTTGAGCCCACTGTGCAAAATCAGCAGGTGTACTTAAAAATCTATTATCTTCTAATATCTCCACTATGACTTCAAGTTGCTCCTGCCATTGGAGGCACTCTGCGTATAAACGGTATTCACTCGGAGCAGTTAGTACTACTTTTGAGAAATCATGTGTGCTTAGTACAGCTCGTACTTCATCTAAAAATGTACGTTTTTGCAAGGTGTCTAGAGGTATGTATATTACTGAATACCCCTTACTTTTTAGCTCTTGGCAAAAATGACGCATTGCAGAAAATATGAAAATGAGTTTTTTCTTATGATGGTTAGCGTATCGCACTTCATTCATCACCTCACACATTACTATCATATCACCTTCTGTATAGTCATGAAGGGTGGGGAGAGTATGAGAGAGTTGATCTCCCATAATAAGACGTAAACTATTCATGTAAAGGGTAAGGAAAGTTGAGAATTTTGAGATTGTACGTTACTCTTTGTAGTAGTTTGAGGCTTTTTATTGCGAGTTCGTTTTATTTTTTTTCTTTCTCCTGCCGTGTGTTTCAAGTATATGTTTAGCTGTGGTTTTATGACTATCTAGTTTGCGGATAGCAAAAATTTTACTTGCTGCTTCTTTTCTTGCAGTGACTTCATCAACAATAGGGTGAGGATACTCTAAAGATTCAAGAGTATATTCCCAAGGGGTATGGATAAATTTCTCAGGTACTACACTGAGTTGGGGAATATATTGCTTGATAAATGTTCCGTTAGGGTCGTGGTCTATACTTTGCTTGATGGGGTTGTAAATACGAATGCTATTAATACCAGTAGTTCCTGCTTGCATTTGTATTTGTGAATAATGAATCCCCGGCTCATAGTCTACAAATAACCTCGCTAAGTGTTTGGATACTACCTGCCAATCTAACCATAAATGGTAGGTGGCAAAACTCACCAGCATTGCTCGCATGCGAAAGTTTATCCATCCATTAGCAATGAGTGCTCTCATAGCGGCATCTACCATAGGATAACCAGTATTACCCGTTTGCCATGCGTGAAGAAATTCAGGATTATTTTCTTCACGCATCCCATCATAGAGTGGATGCATATTGCTATATTCAATCTGAGGTTCATCCTCTAATTTTTGGATAAAGTGACAATGCCAGTGTAATCTGCCATTAAACGAACGTAATGCTCCTAGCCACTTACCTTTTGAGGCAGTTGCACGTACTTCTGTCGCTCGTTGTTTGGTGGCTTGATATACTTCCTTGAGTGATAAGTTACCAAATGCAAGATAGGGTGACAAACGAGAACAACTCTCAAATGCAGTATTAGGTGAAGACATCTCTTTGGAGTAATACTCCCCGCGCTCATATAAAAAACTCCTAAGAAGTGCTAATCCATGGGTTCTCCCACCCGTTTGTCTAGAGGGGCAGGGGTCGATGATGAGCCCAAGTTCTGATGCACAAGGCAATACGTCTGTTTGATAATATACTGCTGAAGTAATATTTGGCTTAGGGGTTAGAGGAGTACTCATTAGGGTATTCCATTGTTTCGCCCAACCATCGCGTGAGTATGAACCTCGAATCACGCCATTTTGCACTGGTTCATACCACTTTATATTATGGTGTTGAAACCATTGTTTCATTTCTAAGTCTCGTTTATAAGTCCAGTGAGTCCATGTTTCTTGATGTGACCATACTCCTTTGATGCCAAGACTATGATGAATTTGACTAAATACTTCTTTGGCTTCACCCACTTTGATAATCAGTGGTTGTCCAAGGGCATTTAATTCTTGTGCGAGTTCAGCTAAACACTCCAGTAAAAACGCATATTGACGAGCACTCATGACTGGTTGTTGCCACAGAGTGGGCTCAATAATATATAGTGGTAGCACCTCACCAGATATTGCACTACTCTTAAAAGCAACATTATCATAGGTGCGCAAGTCTCTTTTGAACCACATTATATTAACCATGTTGGTATTTAAGCTATTTTACAGATTACAATGGTAGGTTTTAAGTGTGGGGTTTATACTGGTATTGTTCACTGCGTTCATCCAAACTTTGTTCGGGACTTCATATCACTCTAGCTACAATATAACAATTCAACCTAAAGGCTGGATTGTTATCTGGATTGTTATATTGCGAGGGATAGGGTGTTATATAAACTTAAACTCTCTTTGCTCAGTCCTGTATCTTTAGCTATTTTGCTCATGCATTTTACTTTTGCTACGTGTCCTAATGCTTGTCAAAACTCCTTCACTTCATTCTTTTTAAGCATTAGCTGTAAATACTTATTGGCTTGTTTGATATAATAAAGAAAAACCGTACTATGCTCAGGGGCAATTTTCTTGAGTATAAGCTATGATATAATTTAAGCCGAGGTGCAAAATATATTGTGTTCATACAAACAATTGATTGTTGTAAAAAGTAGTGTAACATGGATTTGACAATCAAAATTTGTCTGAATTTTTATCAATGGATTGTTATTTTATTTTAAGGGGAAAATATGAAAAAAATAATTCTTATAGTGATTACTGGTTTAGCAATGCTAAATTCTCATGCAACACCTATATCAAATGTTGAGTGTATAGCACCCGCAGGTGCTGGTGGAGGCTGGGATTTTACTTGTAGAGTTCCTGCAGCTCAAGTGATGAGCGATTTGCAACTTGTTGATGGGAGTATTGAAGTAACAAATATGTCTGGTGCTGGTGGTGGTAAAGCATTTTCACATGTAGTTACAAAAAGAAAAGGAGAGGAAAATCTTATCGTTGCTGCCAGTATGGCAACTGCTGCGAGACTTGGTCAAAATGTATATGCTGGATTTAATGCTGATGATGTGCGTTGGCTTGGTGCGTTAGGTGCAGATTATGGTGTTATTGCCGTTGCAAAAAACTCACCTTACCAAAATATTAATGACTTACTTGCTGCTACTAATAACAATAAAAAAGTTCGTTTTGTAGGTGGGAGTTCTGCTGGTGGTTGGGATCATCTTAAAGTGCTTATCTTAGCCAATAAGTATGGTATGAAGAACTTAAGAAAAATTAATTATATAGCCTTTGATAATGGTGCTAAAGCTATGCTTGAAGTTATTAGTGGTCGTGCTGATGCATTTACTGGTGATACTTCTGAAGTATTAAGCAATTTGGACGCAGGAAATATTAGAATATTGGCAGTGTTGTCTCCTGAAAGAGTAGAACGTTTGGGCGATACAAAAACTGCCAAAGAACAAGGGTTAGATGTAATTGGAGCAAACTGGCGTGGTTTTTATGCACCAGGAGGTATATCTAATGCAGCATACAGCCAATGGGTTGGCAATATACTCAGCGTTGCACAATCAAAAGAATGGCAAGATTTACGAGAAAAAAATGGACTAGCTCCATTTGCCTCATTTGGTGCTGACTTTGAAAACTTTGTTAGAGAGCAAGTAACAATTGTAAAAGAACTATCACAAGAGCTTGGCTTTATGAAATAATCCTGTGAAGCAACTCAAGTCAGATCAGCACTATGCTCTAGTAGTGCTGATTTTATCCGCTGTATATTTTTATCTTGGCTTTGGTATTCAAGATGATTTTTTTAGCGATCCTATAGGTTCTGCATGGTGGGTAAAAGGTGTAGCACTTGCCTTAATAACCTTATCTTTGCTATTACTAGTTTTGCCTTCTCAGTTTGTTGGAGCGTTTCCCAAATTGATGGAGTGGTGGCAACGTATTCCATTTATATTAGTTGTTGTGCTATATGCTTATGCATTGCCTTCACTTGGTTTTTTTATATCCACCCCTATACTTATAACTCTCGTATCACTCTTATTTAATGCAAGATTATTACTTGCCATACTTTCTTCTATTGTAATGACTATATGTTGTTATATTGTTTTTGATTTATTATTAGGTATTTCTTTACCGGATGGAATTTTATAACACATGGAATCTTTACAATTATTAATTGATGGCTTTAGTGTAGCATTAACTGCACAAAATATATTATTAGTATTTCTAGGAGTGTTTTTTGGCACAATTATTGGTATGCTACCAGGAATAGGTCCTGTTAATGCTATAGCGATTTTATTTCCTATTGTATATGTACTCGGACTTCCTCCTGAATCTGCTCTTATTTTATTTGCAGGGATTTTTTATGGCGCTCAATATGGTAACTCAATTTCTAGTATCTTATTAAACATTCCAGGAACTTCTGCATCCGCAGTTACTGCAATTGATGGTAATGCTCTAGCCAAACAAGGTAGAGGAGGAGAAGCATTGGCAATGTCTGCTATTGCATCATTTGTGGGAGGAGTGCTATCAATTTTTTTTCTTATATTTTTTGCACCACCATTAGCAGAAATTGCTATTGATTTTGGTCCTGCAGAATACAGTATATTAATGTTGTTTGCGTTTTTAGCATTAGCAACATTTAGTGATAATGGCATATTTAAAACAATGATTTCTGCGTTTATAGGGTTGGTTATTGCTTCTATTGGCATTGATCCATTAACCGGAACAGCGAGACTTTCCTATCAAAGTCAGCACCTATATGATGGCATTGATTTTGTGGTAGTGGTTATTGGTTTTTTCGCTATTAGTGAACTCTTAGATATGATTTATTCTACTGATTCTATGAATAAATCTAAAGAAAAAATTTCAAAAGTTATGGTGAGTTTACATGATTTAAGACGCTCAATGATGACTATGTTAAGAAGTTTGGTTAGTGGCTTTATAGTTGGGATTCTACCAGGAGCAGGAGCAACTATTGCTAGCTTTTTAGCCTACTCTAGCGAAAAAAACTTGTTAAAGAAAAACACATTTGGCAAAGGCGATATTAGAGGAGTTGCTGCACCCGAAGCTGCAAATAATGCTTCTGCTGTTGGTTCTTTTATTCCACTACTCATTTTAGGCGTGCCGGGCAGTGAAACTACTGCAGTGATGCTAGGAGGCTTAACAAGTTTGGGAGTTACCCCAGGACCAACCTTGCTAGTTAGTAATGCTGATATATTTTGGGGGTTAGCTGCTTCTATGTTTATCGGTAATTTATTTCTTATTTTCTTAAACTTACCGCTTGTGCGAGTATTTGCATCTATTTTGCACACTCCTAAATGGATACTTATGCCTTTAATTGCCTTATTAAGCATTATTGGTGTATATACTACTAGTGGAAGTGCCTTTGATATTGTGCTTATGATGATTTTTGGTGTGATTGGCTGGATTATGAGAAGAACAGGATTTCCATTAGCCCCTCTTATTTTAGGGGTAGTATTAGGAAGTCTTATAGAGACAAACTTTAGAAGAGCTTTGGTGTATAGCGATGGTAGTTATACTATTTTCTTTGAATCTACCATCAGTCAAATATTATGGGCGATTAGTTTTATTGTATTGTTGTACCCTGTCTTAAAAGATAAATTTGCGAAATAAATTAGACGTATACTGAGTTAACTGGTAAGAACTATTTTTTAGATAAGAGTTTTGTACTTATGAGTTAAATTCACCTTTGTTAAATATTAAGAAGTATAATTAAACTAATAACTTATAGCCAATAACAAAGAGCAATATATGCTTAACTAGTGTGTTGAATCAAGAATTACAATTTCGCTAAAATACCCGTTGTTAGCACCACTAGATGCGGTTGAAGCAATATTTCTTTGTATTCTTACAGGTATTGCACCAGCTTGTATTGCTGATGTCATATCAGTATCAGCATCTCCGTAATAATATGCTATATTGTGTTGTTTAATTTCTTTACTTTTATCACTATTACCAGTAAATATAACCTTATTGATATTCTTAGCTAAATTGAAAGTATTAATAATTCGGTTAGTAACAGTTTCACTGTTAGTTTTGGGTCTAGCCGTTATGAAATAAATAGTATCATTACGCTCTTTGTGAAATGTTAGTAATTGTTGGGCAATTGTTTTTGGGATACTATATTTATCTAAAGAAGTGTTCATTGTTTCCCAAAATTCTGCAGGAAAATTGTGCCCATATTCGTTTGTTGCATTGAAGAATGGTGCACTAGAAAACCATATTGTATCATCAATATCAAAACCAATATTCATGGCTTTTTTATTGGCAAACTGTCGTTTATATGATTTTATATCTATAAATTCAGCAGGTTTCCTAATATATATTGGGTTATCCATGCTACATGTAGGTCGATCCGATTGATAAGAGGCTTTGGGAATTGGGTTTAGATTTTTATCAAAGAATTGACGAATTTCTGAAATATACTGCTTATTATCCATTGGATATTTACTGCATATTAATACATAGTGATTAATATCACCACCTAATATGGAAGTGAAATCGTGATAACCAACAGCCTTTCCTACATTATTTTTAATAAAATTTTGTAAATTAATATTTGCATTTAACTGAATAATACTTGAAAAATATTGTTGCTGATTTTTGCCAGAACATGTGCCATGTTTTAACCATTCATGAGATAATAAGTTTGGTGTAACCCCAGTATACAACATATCTAATTGTTGCACTAATGGCGAAGGAAGACTGGAAAGGTCAAGTGGCTCACGGCTACAAAATGCAGGATATACTGTACCGTTATTAAAGTCCGGCCATAATCCATGAGGGGCTAACATACTAGCAGTAGAGGTTTGGTTTAAATTTTGACATGCGATTTTAGTAGATGGTTTCAAAGAGTTGTACACTTTGTCATTAATACATAATTCATTGAGCCAAAATTGTGAAAATACATAATAATCAAAACATCCAGGAGGTGATTTAACTACTCCTTTTTTATCTGCTGGTATTAAAGGACAAATAGTATTATTGTTTTTGTTAACTGGATAATCTAATTTTGTAGATAATAATGAGTTGGCACACGATGATAGTAGTATTGCTATTATCAGTAAATATAAAGATTGATACATAAACTAAAAATTACGTTTTGAAAACCACCATTATATATCAATCTTAGGCAAGAGTAGATCATTTAAGATTTACTATGTGTCATATAATTATTTGAGTATAACTTGCACATTATATTCTCATGATCAAGATGAGTGTATGGGAGATTATAATAATATCATAAGTGTAAAATAAACTTTACTTATTCATTTTTATTGTGCAGTGATATTCAAAAAGTCTTTTGATGCCACTTTGTTTATTTTAAAGTTGGTAATTCCCTTTAGCATCCTTAGTGATGTACTTCACTATTTTGGGGTAATTGCTTTTATTGCTCCAATATTTGAGCCAATTACTGCTTCACTTAGCTTACCATCAGGGGTGGCATTAGCTCTAGCAAGTGGAGTATTTCTTAATATTTATGCTGCTATAGCAGTAGCGGCAACGTTTAATCTATCTGGATATGAATGGACTATTATTGGAGTATTTGTTTCTATTTGTCATTCATTACCGCTAGAAGGGGCAATTCTAAAAAAACTCGGGGTTAAGTTATGGCACCATTTCACGATACGTTTTGTCTTAGCATATATAGGCGCATATATCGCTGCTATGGTGACTCCTATTGATTTAGCGGTGGTTGCAGCAGTTGTTAATGAGGCTACTTCATTTGATGTATATATTTTGAATTCATTAGTGAATGCAAGTATTTTAGCTATTAAAGTGGTAGTACTGGTCTTGGCTATTATGATTGGTTTTGAGTTATTAAAAAAGATACCTACTGTACGCAGGCTTATGGATAAGCACGTATACTTATCTTCTTTAGGTGTAGGAGGGTTGATTGGTATTACCTATGGGGCTGCAGTTTTATTGAGCGAAGTAAATACTATTGCGCACAAAACCAAAATATTGCTTCTGAGTTTTTTATTAATTGCTCATGCATTAATTGAAGAAACCTTGTTATATGCGTTATTTAATGCAGATATTTGGGCTATTTTATATATAAGAGTGGGGTTAGCATTATGTCTAGTAGCAGTAGTCTGGGTGTATTTAGAATATCAGGAGCGCACACATAGTCAAAAGGGTATTACCTAGTTATACTGCCTCTACAGTATCTATCCCTTTTTGTGGCACAAATACCCCAAAGCCTAAGAGAGTATTCATCCCAAGCCCTGTTTCTTGCAGATGTACTGACTGTGATTTTGTCAAATCTGCAACCATAAGTGAGCGTGTTACTATTGCTCCCTCATCAGTAGTAATAGTGCGTTCTAACCCCGCCATAAGTTTTTTTGGAGTAATATCTTTACTGACTAATATTTGAGCACATTCTGTGAGAAATTCTTCTTCGCTAGAGGTAGTAGTAGGCACTGTTTTGGCAAATAAAATAGAGCTATCACTGAGTTTTTTAGGTGTGGTAGCTTTTAAGATATCTACTGTATATTCCCCTAATATGAGGGTCATACCAATAATGCTCTGGGCATCTTGAATGCGTTCTTTAGGGAGGCGAATAGTAAACTTAGAGCGTCTTGAGGGGTAGAACAATCCTGCTTTATTTTGTTGCCAACCATTGCCGTCGGCTACGCTAATATCTAGAAGTGATGAGGATACTTCACTAAGCCACGGAAGTTCTTTAAGTAAAGCGGTACTTAATAAAAAAATATTATCAATCGGGAGTAATGGACTGCTGATATTAAATGAAAGATCCATAACATCATCTGGAACAACATAACTTTCATCTTTATTATCTTCTTGCCAAAACATATTAAAATAAGGTGCTTAAAAGAATAGAGTATTATCCCATAATGGTAGAATTAGAGCGTTTAATTACACACACATTTAGTAATCCTGAATTACTCACCAGGGCACTCACTCATAAAAGCCATAGTAAAGAACATAACGAACGACTTGAGTTTTTGGGCGATAGTATTTTAGGTGTAGTTATTTCTGAATATCTATATCAGCATTTTTCTACCTCACCTGAAGGAATGCTTACCCGAATGAAATCATCACTAGTGCGGGGTGCTACTCTGTGTGAATTGGCAAAAGAACTCAATTTACCAAACTTTCTCATACTGGGAAGTGGTGAGCGTAAATCTAATGGTAAGCATAATCCTACCATACTTGAAAATACTTTTGAAGCAGTTATTGGAGCAGTATTTTTAGATGCGGGATTCACTAAGACCAAAGAAGTTATTTTGACTCTATATGCGAACCGACTACAGGATATTTCTGAGCATACGAGGCTTAAAGATAACAAAAGTACTTTGCAAGAACTCTTACAAAAGCATAAACTCAGCCTACCAGAATACACAGTAGAAGAAATGATAGGTCAAGATCACAATGCGATATTTAAAGTGCATGCTCAGATAACCAGCTTGCAACTTTCATGCATTTGTCAAGGAAAAACCATCAAAATCGCTGAGCAAAATTGTGCTGGGGAGTTACTTGGGCGTATTGAATTATGAAACGAGTTGTTGTATTAATATCTGGTAATGGCTCGAATCTTGCTTCTATTATCACTCATGCCACAGAGATTGGGGTGGAAATCACTCTGGTGGTTAGTAACGTTGCAGGTGCATATGGATTAGTGAGAGCAATGGATGCGGGTATTCCTACAGCACTTATAGAAAGCAAGGGAAAAACCAGAGAAGAATTTGAACAACTACTCATGCAAACGATTGATAACACACAACCAGATGTAATTGTTTTAGCAGGGTTTATGCGGATTTTGACTCATACATTTGTTGATAAATATGCGGGCAAAATGCTCAATATTCATCCATCGTTACTTCCTAAATTTAAAGGATTACATACTCATAAACGCGCACTTGATGCTGGTGAGTCAACACATGGTGCAACAGTACATATGGTATCTTCAGAACTGGATAGTGGTGAAATTATTTTACAAGATTCGCTAGATATTTTGCCTACTGATACCCCCGAAAGTCTAGCGAGTAGAGTACTTATATTAGAGCACAAGCTGTATCCTGCTGCTATTCGCCTCTTTCTTGAACGCAGCTGAATATGAGTTATCGTGCATTCGTGACCTTATTTACTCTTATTATTGGGGTAAATATATATGCATCATTACCCCTACATACTCTTAGCTATGACATCTCTAATAACGGTGTTGCTTTGGGTAATGAGGTACGCACACTTACTAAGGAAGGAGAAATATATACCTATACAGCAGCTACGCAGACTTCAGGGTTTGTCAAACTGTTTTTTGATTATCAGTTATCTGTTATATCATCATTTAGGGTTACTCCAGAGCTTTCACCCATTTCATATCAAATCAAAGAATCAAAAGATGGCTCTATCACACAAGACGTTAGTCTTTCTTTTTCGAATGACTCAGTCAAAACAGATACCAAAAAATGGATTCCTCAGAAGAGAGCCCTAGATGTCTTGAGTATTTTTTTAGCATTAGGGCATGATTATCAAGCAAATAGAGCATTAGAATATCAAGTTGCAGATGGAAAGAAGCTTAAAACTCAAGTATTTGAGGTAAAAGAAGAGAGAGACATATCTCTGACTATCAATAATACACTTGAAAATCTTTCAGTTATTGTCCTGACAAATAACAACGATATTGAAGTATTTTTGAGTCCAAAATATCAATATATTCCTGTGCGAGTTATCAAGAAATCCTGGGAATACCAATTAACAAAAATTGATTTTTAAAGTATAATGTTCCTATTATTACTTTTTATAGGAACCATATGAGTTTTAACAATATTTCACTCCCAGAAGGGGATACTATTTCATATATTGATAATGTGATTCAAGTTGGTGATATGCCTATCATAGGCTATATTGAAGGTGATGGAATTGGCTTAGATGTCTCTCCCGTCATGAAAAAAGTAGTAGATCATGCAGTCAGTAAAGCCTATGGTGGGAGTAGACAAATACAGTGGTGTGAGATTTATGCGGGTGAAAAAGCAAATGCAGTATATGGTGAGTACCTCCCTCAAGAGACATTAGACTTTATTTCACAATATAAAGTGGCTATTAAGGGGCCATTAACAACTCCAGTAGGTGGTGGCATGCGCTCACTCAATGTGGCGATTCGTCAAGAACTTGATTTATATACCTGCCTACGCCCCGTTCGTTATTTTAAAGGAACTCCTTCACCAGTAAAACAACCAGAGTTGATTGATATGGTAATTTTTAGAGAGAACTCAGAAGATATTTATGCAGGTATTGAATATAAATCTGGTACAGATGAAGCTCAAAAATTGATCGACTTTTTAACTAACGAATTAGGCGTTACTAAAATTAGATTTCCTGAGACTTCTGGTATAGGTATTAAACCTGTTTCAAAAGATGGAACTAAGAGACTTTTTCGCGGAGCTATTGAATATGCTATTACCAATAACAAACCTTCGGTAACTTTGGTGCATAAGGGCAATATTATGAAATGGACTGAGGGTGCATTTAGAGATTGGGGTTATGAACTTGCCAAAGAAGAATATGGCGCTGTAGAAATTGATGGTGGTCCATGGTGCGAAATAAAGAACCCAAATACGGGAGAGTCAATTATCATTAAAGATGCCATAGCAGATGCATTTTTACAACAAATTTTATTGCGTCCTGCTGAGTATTCTGTGATTGCTACGCTGAACCTAAATGGTGACTATATATCTGACGCATTAGCTGCACAAGTAGGAGGCATTGGTATTGCTCCAGGGGCAAACCTTTCTGATGAATTAGCAGTATTTGAAGCAACTCATGGCACTGCTCCAAAGTATGCTGGGCAAAATAAAGTAAATCCAGGTTCGGTGATTTTAAGTGCAGAAATGATGCTCAGACATCTTGGCTGGGTGGAAGCTGCTGATTTAATAATTCATAGTATGGAAACAACTATTAGCAATAAAACGGTAACATATGATTTGGAGCGCCTCATGGAGGGAGCAACATTACTAAGTTGTTCTGAGTTTGGCGATGAATTAATACATAATATGGACTAAAAAAAATGGAATATATACCCGGATTAGCAGGAGTTCCTGCTACCAAAAGTGCAATATCATCAATTGATGGTCCTAATGGAATCTTAGCATATAGAGGCTATTCTATCCAAGAATTAGTTGCACACTCTTCCTTTGAAGAGGTTGCTATGTTACTGCAATATGGAGAGTTACCCACTTCAGAGGAGTTACAAGCATTTACCGACACTCTAAAAAAACGCTATGAAGTAAAACGTAATATTCGTACTATGATGTGGTCTATTCCGAGTCATGGACACCCAATGGATGTATTGCAAACGACTATTGCCTCTATGGCTACTTTTTATCCAGATGCAGGTGCAGATGATTTGTATTCGAAATATACTCAGAGTGCACTATTGAAAATCATCTCTAATATGAGTACTTTGGTTGCCATGTGGTCTCGAATATCTAGTGGTTATGATCCTATTCCGCCGAGTTCTGAGATGGGGTATGCGGAAAATTTCTTATATATGTGTTTTGGTGAGCAACCTAATCCCGATATTATCAAATTATTTGATGCATGTTTAATTTTACATGCGGAACATACTATTAATGCCAGTACCTTTTCTGCCATGGTAACTGCCTCTACACTTGCTAATCCATTTGCTTCTATTTCTGCGGCAGTAGGTACCTTGGCGGGAAGTTTACATGGCGGTGCTAATGAAGATGTGCTTAATATGCTTGATAAAATAGGCAGTGTAGCAAATGTACGCCCATTTATTGAAGACCGATTAGCGAATAAAAAATTGATTTATGGTATGGGTCACCGAGAGTATTCTACCAAAGATCCAAGAGCTACGATATTACAATCTATGATTATGGATTATGTAAACAAACACAACGTTACTCTATCCAAAAGGTTTGAAATTGCTCTTGAAGTTGAGCGTGTGTGTGAAGAACTCCTAGCTCATAAAGGTGTATATCCTAATGTAGATTTTTATTCTGGAATTTTGTATTCAGAAATTTTCCACATTCATCGTCAATTTTTTACTCCTATTTTTGCTATTGCTCGAAGTGCGGGTTGGGTGGCACATTGGAGTGAGCAAGTATCTGAAAATAAAATATTTAGACCAACACAAATATACACTGGATATGAGTCTAGACACTATCCAACTTCGTGAGCGACACCACACATTTCGGTTTTACAGATGTACCTACTGAGCAAAAACAAGGCTTAGTTAAAGGAGTTTTTGATAGCGTAGCATCCAAATATGACATCATGAATGATGCAATGTCACTGGGTATCCACCGGTTATGGAAGCGCTATGCAATTACTCATAGTTCGGTAAAAACTGGTGATATAGTGTTAGATAT
>CBDIBM010000001.1:0-7421 GCA_965277055.1 Gammaproteobacteria bacterium
TTATGGATAAGCACGTATACTTATCTTCTTTAGGTGTAGGAGGGTTGATTGGTATTACCTATGGGGCTGCAGTTTTATTGAGCGAAGTAAATACTATTGCGCACAAAACCAAAATATTGCTTCTGAGTTTTTTATTAATTGCTCATGCATTAATTGAAGAAACCTTGTTATATGCGTTATTTAATGCAGATATTTGGGCTATTTTATATATAAGAGTGGGGTTAGCATTATGTCTAGTAGCAGTAGTCTGGGTGTATTTAGAATATCAGGAGCGCACACATAGTCAAAAGGGTATTACCTAGTTATACTGCCTCTACAGTATCTATCCCTTTTTGTGGCACAAATACCCCAAAGCCTAAGAGAGTATTCATCCCAAGCCCTGTTTCTTGCAGATGTACTGACTGTGATTTTGTCAAATCTGCAACCATAAGTGAGCGTGTTACTATTGCTCCCTCATCAGTAGTAATAGTGCGTTCTAACCCCGCCATAAGTTTTTTTGGAGTAATATCTTTACTGACTAATATTTGAGCACATTCTGTGAGAAATTCTTCTTCGCTAGAGGTAGTAGTAGGCACTGTTTTGGCAAATAAAATAGAGCTATCACTGAGTTTTTTAGGTGTGGTAGCTTTTAAGATATCTACTGTATATTCCCCTAATATGAGGGTCATACCAATAATGCTCTGGGCATCTTGAATGCGTTCTTTAGGGAGGCGAATAGTAAACTTAGAGCGTCTTGAGGGGTAGAACAATCCTGCTTTATTTTGTTGCCAACCATTGCCGTCGGCTACGCTAATATCTAGAAGTGATGAGGATACTTCACTAAGCCACGGAAGTTCTTTAAGTAAAGCGGTACTTAATAAAAAAATATTATCAATCGGGAGTAATGGACTGCTGATATTAAATGAAAGATCCATAACATCATCTGGAACAACATAACTTTCATCTTTATTATCTTCTTGCCAAAACATATTAAAATAAGGTGCTTAAAAGAATAGAGTATTATCCCATAATGGTAGAATTAGAGCGTTTAATTACACACACATTTAGTAATCCTGAATTACTCACCAGGGCACTCACTCATAAAAGCCATAGTAAAGAACATAACGAACGACTTGAGTTTTTGGGCGATAGTATTTTAGGTGTAGTTATTTCTGAATATCTATATCAGCATTTTTCTACCTCACCTGAAGGAATGCTTACCCGAATGAAATCATCACTAGTGCGGGGTGCTACTCTGTGTGAATTGGCAAAAGAACTCAATTTACCAAACTTTCTCATACTGGGAAGTGGTGAGCGTAAATCTAATGGTAAGCATAATCCTACCATACTTGAAAATACTTTTGAAGCAGTTATTGGAGCAGTATTTTTAGATGCGGGATTCACTAAGACCAAAGAAGTTATTTTGACTCTATATGCGAACCGACTACAGGATATTTCTGAGCATACGAGGCTTAAAGATAACAAAAGTACTTTGCAAGAACTCTTACAAAAGCATAAACTCAGCCTACCAGAATACACAGTAGAAGAAATGATAGGTCAAGATCACAATGCGATATTTAAAGTGCATGCTCAGATAACCAGCTTGCAACTTTCATGCATTTGTCAAGGAAAAACCATCAAAATCGCTGAGCAAAATTGTGCTGGGGAGTTACTTGGGCGTATTGAATTATGAAACGAGTTGTTGTATTAATATCTGGTAATGGCTCGAATCTTGCTTCTATTATCACTCATGCCACAGAGATTGGGGTGGAAATCACTCTGGTGGTTAGTAACGTTGCAGGTGCATATGGATTAGTGAGAGCAATGGATGCGGGTATTCCTACAGCACTTATAGAAAGCAAGGGAAAAACCAGAGAAGAATTTGAACAACTACTCATGCAAACGATTGATAACACACAACCAGATGTAATTGTTTTAGCAGGGTTTATGCGGATTTTGACTCATACATTTGTTGATAAATATGCGGGCAAAATGCTCAATATTCATCCATCGTTACTTCCTAAATTTAAAGGATTACATACTCATAAACGCGCACTTGATGCTGGTGAGTCAACACATGGTGCAACAGTACATATGGTATCTTCAGAACTGGATAGTGGTGAAATTATTTTACAAGATTCGCTAGATATTTTGCCTACTGATACCCCCGAAAGTCTAGCGAGTAGAGTACTTATATTAGAGCACAAGCTGTATCCTGCTGCTATTCGCCTCTTTCTTGAACGCAGCTGAATATGAGTTATCGTGCATTCGTGACCTTATTTACTCTTATTATTGGGGTAAATATATATGCATCATTACCCCTACATACTCTTAGCTATGACATCTCTAATAACGGTGTTGCTTTGGGTAATGAGGTACGCACACTTACTAAGGAAGGAGAAATATATACCTATACAGCAGCTACGCAGACTTCAGGGTTTGTCAAACTGTTTTTTGATTATCAGTTATCTGTTATATCATCATTTAGGGTTACTCCAGAGCTTTCACCATTTCATATCAAATCAAAGAATCAAAAGATGGCTCTATCACACAAGACGTTAGTCTTTCTTTTTCGAATGACTCAGTCAAAACAGATACCAAAAAATGGATTCCTCAGAAGAGAGCCCTAGATGTCTTGAGTATTTTTTTAGCATTAGGGCATGATTATCAAGCAAATAGAGCATTAGAATATCAAGTTGCAGATGGAAAGAAGCTTAAAACTCAAGTATTTGAGGTAAAAGAAGAGAGAGACATATCTCTGACTATCAATAATACACTTGAAAATCTTTCAGTTATTGTCCTGACAAATAACAACGATATTGAAGTATTTTTGAGTCCAAAATATCAATATATTCCTGTGCGAGTTATCAAGAAATCCTGGGAATACCAATTAACAAAAATTGATTTTTAAAGTATAATGTTCCTATTATTACTTTTTATAGGAACCATATGAGTTTTAACAATATTTCACTCCCAGAAGGGGATACTATTTCATATATTGATAATGTGATTCAAGTTGGTGATATGCCTATCATAGGCTATATTGAAGGTGATGGAATTGGCTTAGATGTCTCTCCCGTCATGAAAAAAGTAGTAGATCATGCAGTCAGTAAAGCCTATGGTGGGAGTAGACAAATACAGTGGTGTGAGATTTATGCGGGTGAAAAAGCAAATGCAGTATATGGTGAGTACCTCCCTCAAGAGACATTAGACTTTATTTCACAATATAAAGTGGCTATTAAGGGGCCATTAACAACTCCAGTAGGTGGTGGCATGCGCTCACTCAATGTGGCGATTCGTCAAGAACTTGATTTATATACCTGCCTACGCCCCGTTCGTTATTTTAAAGGAACTCCTTCACCAGTAAAACAACCAGAGTTGATTGATATGGTAATTTTTAGAGAGAACTCAGAAGATATTTATGCAGGTATTGAATATAAATCTGGTACAGATGAAGCTCAAAAATTGATCGACTTTTTAACTAACGAATTAGGCGTTACTAAAATTAGATTTCCTGAGACTTCTGGTATAGGTATTAAACCTGTTTCAAAAGATGGAACTAAGAGACTTTTTCGCGGAGCTATTGAATATGCTATTACCAATAACAAACCTTCGGTAACTTTGGTGCATAAGGGCAATATTATGAAATGGACTGAGGGTGCATTTAGAGATTGGGGTTATGAACTTGCCAAAGAAGAATATGGCGCTGTAGAAATTGATGGTGGTCCATGGTGCGAAATAAAGAACCCAAATACGGGAGAGTCAATTATCATTAAAGATGCCATAGCAGATGCATTTTTACAACAAATTTTATTGCGTCCTGCTGAGTATTCTGTGATTGCTACGCTGAACCTAAATGGTGACTATATATCTGACGCATTAGCTGCACAAGTAGGAGGCATTGGTATTGCTCCAGGGGCAAACCTTTCTGATGAATTAGCAGTATTTGAAGCAACTCATGGCACTGCTCCAAAGTATGCTGGGCAAAATAAAGTAAATCCAGGTTCGGTGATTTTAAGTGCAGAAATGATGCTCAGACATCTTGGCTGGGTGGAAGCTGCTGATTTAATAATTCATAGTATGGAAACAACTATTAGCAATAAAACGGTAACATATGATTTGGAGCGCCTCATGGAGGGAGCAACATTACTAAGTTGTTCTGAGTTTGGCGATGAATTAATACATAATATGGACTAAAAAAAATGGAATATATACCCGGATTAGCAGGAGTTCCTGCTACCAAAAGTGCAATATCATCAATTGATGGTCCTAATGGAATCTTAGCATATAGAGGCTATTCTATCCAAGAATTAGTTGCACACTCTTCCTTTGAAGAGGTTGCTATGTTACTGCAATATGGAGAGTTACCCACTTCAGAGGAGTTACAAGCATTTACCGACACTCTAAAAAAACGCTATGAAGTAAAACGTAATATTCGTACTATGATGTGGTCTATTCCGAGTCATGGACACCCAATGGATGTATTGCAAACGACTATTGCCTCTATGGCTACTTTTTATCCAGATGCAGGTGCAGATGATTTGTATTCGAAATATACTCAGAGTGCACTATTGAAAATCATCTCTAATATGAGTACTTTGGTTGCCATGTGGTCTCGAATATCTAGTGGTTATGATCCTATTCCGCCGAGTTCTGAGATGGGGTATGCGGAAAATTTCTTATATATGTGTTTTGGTGAGCAACCTAATCCCGATATTATCAAATTATTTGATGCATGTTTAATTTTACATGCGGAACATACTATTAATGCCAGTACCTTTTCTGCCATGGTAACTGCCTCTACACTTGCTAATCCATTTGCTTCTATTTCTGCGGCAGTAGGTACCTTGGCGGGAAGTTTACATGGCGGTGCTAATGAAGATGTGCTTAATATGCTTGATAAAATAGGCAGTGTAGCAAATGTACGCCCATTTATTGAAGACCGATTAGCGAATAAAAAATTGATTTATGGTATGGGTCACCGAGAGTATTCTACCAAAGATCCAAGAGCTACGATATTACAATCTATGATTATGGATTATGTAAACAAACACAACGTTACTCTATCCAAAAGGTTTGAAATTGCTCTTGAAGTTGAGCGTGTGTGTGAAGAACTCCTAGCTCATAAAGGTGTATATCCTAATGTAGATTTTTATTCTGGAATTTTGTATTCAGAAATTTTCCACATTCATCGTCAATTTTTTACTCCTATTTTTGCTATTGCTCGAAGTGCGGGTTGGGTGGCACATTGGAGTGAGCAAGTATCTGAAAATAAAATATTTAGACCAACACAAATATACACTGGATATGAGTCTAGACACTATCCAACTTCGTGAGCGACACCACACATTTCGGTTTTACAGATGTACCTACTGAGCAAAAACAAGGCTTAGTTAAAGGAGTTTTTGATAGCGTAGCATCCAAATATGACATCATGAATGATGCAATGTCACTGGGTATCCACCGGTTATGGAAGCGCTATGCAATTACTCATAGTTCGGTAAAAACTGGTGATATAGTGTTAGATATAGCAGGGGGCACTGGTGACTTAGCTCGTCAATTTAGAGATCGAGTGGGGGAGAAAGGCAAGGTTATTCTTTCTGATATTAATAATGCAATGTTGCGTGTTGGTCGAGATAATAATATTGACCATGGATATAGCGATATTGAAGTCATTCAGTCCAATGCCGAGCACTTATGTTTCGCTGATAATACTTTTGATATCGTCTCAATTGCCTTTGGTCTAAGAAATGTGACACATAAAGACCAAGCACTAGCAGAATTTGCCCGAGTGCTAAAGCCAGAAGGAACCTTGATTATTTTAGAGTTCTCTAAACTAGAAAGTACTATACTACAACAACTCTATGACGGATACTCGTTTAATATTTTGCCAAAATTGGGCAAATTCATTGCCAATGATGAAGCAAGTTATCAGTACTTGGCTGAGTCTATTCGTAAACACCCTGATCAAGATACTCTCAAGCAAATGGTGATGGACGCTGGGTTTAACTTTTGTGAATATCATAATCTTTCTGGGGGCATTGTTGCAATGCATAAAGCAACAAAATAGTGGAAATTAGTGTATGTATCCCTATATAGTTTTTTATACTTTCTTTGTATACTGACCAATGACTGAAATCCTACTAGAAAAAATTATTAACAAACTAGCTCAGGATGGGCTGATTGATATCAGCCCACTACATGAAAAGACAATTAGTCTTTCTATTACTCCACTAAAAAAGTCACTCACTTTTTATATCAATGCTGAACAAGTATTTATCTTTGATGAAGCTAAAGAGCAAGACGTTGCTATTTCAGTAGGCGTTGATACCTTTTGGCAGTTACTAGAAGGTGCTGATATTGGTGAATTAATTCGTAGTGATGCGATTGTCTTAAATGGCGAGGTAAAAACTGCTCAATTATTTGTTGATATCTTAAAAGAAAATACTATTAAAAAGCGACTATCAGCTATATTGCCACATGAAGTACAAGATGCTGCTGATACTCTTAAACAAAAAATGAAAGACGGTTCCTTAACAGAGCGCATCATCTCTACACTGATTCAACCTAAAGTATATAAATAGTATGTATATTTGGCGTATTTTAAAGGTTATTGCAACCTATCAGTTGCATACCTTGATTCGCTTACCATGGTATGCATTTCCCTTACGTATTATATTATTTTTGTTGGGCTTATTTACTCGCTCCACTAAGCATTTAGATCGTGGTGAGTGTATTTCCAGAAGTCTAGAAGAGTTAGGCGTAATCTTTATAAAATTTGGACAAGTACTTTCTACCAGAAGAGATTTACTACCAGAAGATATCGGCAGAGAATTAAGCAGATTGCAGGATAATTGTCAGCCATTTTCAAGCGTTCGTGCCCGTGAAATTATTGAGCGTGAGTTAGGTGACTTTATTGGTAATGTATTTACTGATTTCTCGGAAACACCTATTGCCGCTGCTTCTATTGCTCAGGTTTATACCGCCACACTCCATTCGGGTGAGTCAGTAGTAGTAAAAGTAGTGCGACCAGATGTAGAAATACAAATACAAAGGGACTTAAAAGTATTATATCGTTTAGCAAAAGTTGCCAATATGCATAGCGTACTAAAGCGCTTGCGTCCGCTGGAAGTAGTAAAAGAGTTTGAGTTTATTATTCGTAATGAGCCGAATATGCTCCTAGAGGCTTCTAATGCGCGCATTTTAAAACGCAACTTCACTGGTAGTGATCTGCTGTATGTCCCTAAAGTCTATGAAGAGTATAGTACCAAGCATATGCTTGTAGAAGAGCGTATTTATGGCACTTCTATAGGTGATTTAGAGAGTATTCAAAAGCAAGGTATTAGTATGCAACACTTAGCTGAAAATGGTGTAAAAATATTTTTTACACAAGTATTTAAGCATAATTTCTTTCATGCAGATATGCATGCAGGAAATATATT